>JAJCYT010000021.1 GCA_029262795.1 Candidatus Fraserbacteria bacterium | reverse complement strand
GAAATGCGACCGCATTCCAGTTTAGGCAACCTGACTCCCACCGAGTACGTTGCCCAACTGCAGGAAACATCCGCCGAATCGGAAGATTTTATTCGGTCGATTTTCTCAAAATAGCTGGTCCAGTTTCTGGGAGCGGGTCATACCCTCTAAACTAAGTCATCCACCTGGACCTATCAGGTGGGGCAGGTCAGACCACTTTCAAAGCAAAGAAGAATTAATGAGGATTTTATCTCAGTGGGTTCCAGAATTTGATACGGATGTGTGATCAATACTCAAGGAGGACATGGAATGAATAATGGCTATAAACATTGGCATTTGGCACTCATCCTAAGTTGCATTTTGATAGGGATGGCAACGTCTGCGGATGCAGAAGAACTTGAGAATTTTCAGGTCGATACGGATGTCCAAATCCAAGGTGTGATGAATATAACCGCCATCCATGACGGTCCAAGTTGGGTGATCTTTCGCGTCAAGAACTTTACCAGCAATAATACCTTCTTTGATGATGTATGTCGGAATCAATTTGGAGATGTGCTGATTCGTCTCATTTCTGACACGTCTGTAAATATCAGCACTCGTTTGCAAGGAACATTGCCCTTTACATCCGGATTCTCAGGGGTGGGAATTAATCCTCCGCAACCTGTAACGGTGTTTGGTGTTTTTTCAACTTCAGGCGATAAGAATTGTGTCATCACAGTCGAAAAAGCGCCTTATGTGGTGATCGTAGGGAGTGGGGGTTCCACAACACCCCCACCACCAGGTAATCCACCGCCCTCCCCTCCTGGCAATCGAGAACCAACGGTAGATCTTTCCATGTCGCCATTAAACCCTCAACTCGGACAACCTATTACATTTACGGCCACTGCATCAGATCCAGATAGAGACAGTCTGACATATAACTGGTTTTTAAACGGCCAACGTCAGCCAGCAGATAATTCAGTGGTAGAAGCAAGTATTTCCAGCCCTGGCACCTATACGGTGCGAGTTGAAGTGGAGGATGGTCGAGGAGGAGATGATTCAGACACCATTCGCTTTACCATAGGAAGCAGCGGAGGGAAAAATCGAGATCCTACGGTATCGTTAAGTATTTCACCTGATAATCCTGTGGAAGGTGAACGAATTGAATTCAAGGCGAATGCTTCCGACCCCGATGGCGATCCATTAACGTACCGTTGGTTCTTAAATGGCGATGAATCAACGGTGAATGACCGTTCTGTGGTATGGGAACAACCTCGAGCAGGAAATCATACCATCCGTGTACTGGTATCTGATGGTCGAGGTGGGACAGCTGAACGTACACGCTCTTTTACAGTCACTGATGGTCGACAAAGTTCACCAGAACCACCTGTAGGGAATCGTGATCCTGAAATAATAGGAGAAATAGAGATGTCATCAGATTCTCCTGTTTTGGATGAGAGAATTACCTTCAGCATAAAAGCCACAGACCCTGACCAAGATTCTCTGACTTATTCATGGTACCTAGATGATGAACGCCAAAGCGCAACTGGATCAAGTTTCTCTTGGACAGCCATTGAGGGCAACGACCATGAAGTGCGGGTGGAAGTATCCGATGGCAAAGGAGGTTCTGCCAACGCCAGTTTGAGCTTTTTTGTTGCTTGTCCAATAACCATCGGAAGCGCCAATTCGCGGCCCCAACAATTTGATTTATGTTCTACTGCAGAATCGAATTTTGAGCTTGAATTGATTATGGAGCCCACCCAACCGACACAAGACACAACAGTGGCTTTTACAGCCATTGCCACTAGAAAAGATGGCAAAGCTGCAAATGTGGAATTTGTCTGGACCATAAATAACCTTGATGGAAGTACGCTGCAAGGGTTTTTCTGTAATCGCCGCGAAGGCACATCTGAAACTCGAGATATCTGCACCATGAGCAGTGGATATTTCAGTGCTAACTCAGACCATACGTTTTCAGTCACAGCATTTTTAGGCCTTGAAAGTATCAGTAAAAGTGTCAGTTTTAAAGTGAGGGGCAATTCTGACCCTAGTGTCAGTGCGTTCAACCACCGCCCAAAAGAGCCTACTGCCGATACCTTAGTCACCTTGGAGGTTTTTGCAGAAGATTCTGATGGCGATGATTTATCTTATGAGTGGTTTATCAACGGGGAGAAACAAAACAACTCCGAATGGTATTATGATTGGAAAAATCCAAATCATATAGATGGTGAAGTTGTAGTTGAGGTCACCGTTACAGATGGGCAAGGTGGGCAGAGTCTTCACAAAAAAACTTTGATGATTGAGGGGCCAGTAGCGCGGGTTCTTGAATTGGGAGCCTTAGTACAGATTGTTAGAAAAGTAAATCCTGGCCAACCTTCTCGATATGTTCTATACGATGGGGATCGAATTATATTAAAAAACCGTGGAGCTTTTATTGATATCGAATGGTTTGATGGTCAAGTAAAAGGTCGTGCTTATGTTCCTAAAAACTCCGACACAGGAGAAGGGGAATTTACCATTGGTAGTGATCGCTTATCATCTGGTTGGCCGCTCGATACGATTGATGAAGGAGTAAAGCACATCGAGAAACAACTTTTTGATATGGCAAAAGATAAACCTGTTGCATGGATCATTAAAAAAGTTGGGGTAACAATTCTGAAAAAAGGGTTTGACGCAATTCTTTTTACATTAGAGGGAATAGCTGGCCCTTCAAAAGCTGGAACACCTGATTTTGTTATGGTGAACCTTCAATCAGAAATCTTCATTAAACCAATTCCAGGAGGAGGTCTAAACTTCTATACTTTAGATGGCAATCCTACACTATACTATGATGAGGGTAAGTCTGAAATGACCTTGTTTGCTGGCGAGCAGACGACCATTCAAGGCGGCAAAGTATCTCCTTCATCACCCTTTGATCCAAATCAGATTGATATGGAGGGTGAGGAATTGCAAGGCTCCCTGCCTCCTCTTGTCCCTGATGATTCAGAAATGTCAAGCTCTGGATCACTCGAAGAAGCTTTAGATACCAACAGCAGCGGCATCTTAGAACAATCAGAAGTTCAAAAAGCTATCCAATATTGGATTTTGAGCGAAATTGTTCCTGGTTCCGGGGAAACCATTTCCGATGCAAAAATGCGCCAAATCATCCAGATGTGGATTCTGGGGACGCCTGTGGGGCAAAATGGAAAGGCGCAGGCCTTGATGTCTTCCACGCAACTTTCTGTGAGCGGACTTAGAATGAGTTCTCCTCGACCTTTGCAACGTCAAATTCAACTAAACGCTTATAATATTTCTTCCGTTCAGATCCAGGTGTTTAACTTACAGGGACGCTTACTCATTCAGGAACATAATGGAGGTCGGGAGGTTCGCTTTGATCTACTTGATTCTCAAGCCCGCGCCTTGCCCAACGGTATCTATCTTTACATTGTGACAGCCAGAGGCTTTGATGGTCAAACTTGGAGAAGCGAAGTCAAAAAATTGGTAGTGTTGCGTTAAGGGTATAAGACAGGTTGATACACTGAGTAGATGAACATAATTGCACTTGAAGAGCACGAACTACTGAAGCAATTAACATTTATCAAACGAAAACGCACACCGCCATCAATGATCCTGTTGGGCATTATCTTGCACTTCAAAGGCTTGAGCACTAGGCGAGTCAAAGAGATTCTGGCTCTGCTAGATACGAACCGTCATCACACCTCAATCTGGCGCTGGATCCGCAAACAAGGTGAAAGCTTTAAAGACGATATGTGGCAGGGCGAGATGCCACCACGCATCGTCGTTGATGAAACGGGCTTGAGAACAAGTTCAGGTTTGGTGTGGGTGTATGCAGCCATTGACCCAAGAGACAGACGCTTGCTGTATTTGGATGTCTATTCCAGCCGTGATGCTCTGAAAAAGTGGGTGTTCTTTCGTCGGATGCAAGAGATTTATGGCACGTTGCCTCGGGTAGCTGTGGTTGATGGTGGGCGATGGTATATAGAGCCATTGAAGCAATTGGAAAACGTGTGGTCATGCGCTATGGTGTGCGTAATTGTGTCGAACGATTCTTCAAAACTCTCAAACGAAGACTCAGTGACTTTGACAGGTTCTTCCCGTACAGGCGTGGGCTTGATTGCCCTAGTTATTGGTATTGGCTCTTAGCTTTCTCTTGGTTCTACAATGCCAAAGGAACACCACATGATTCCTTAACGCAACACTCCCCGTGCTTTGGATGGAAGAATGACCCAACCACTCTTTCACAACATGATATCGCCGGTCTCTTCCAACAAATGCGTTGCAATAGAGTCTTTGAGAACATGGAATTTCCTGATGCCGATGTTTAAGAACTTGTCTCAGTTGCCCACAGCCACCATCATTCGTTAAATTAACCCCATCCCCAATCTCGGAGCGTGACGATGACCCAACCGCCACAAGGCACGGTGACGTTTTTATTCACTGACATTCAAGGCAGTACCAAACTTTGGGAAGCCTATCCCGATACGATGAAGTTGGCTCTGGATCATCACGATGCGTTGATGAATCAGATCATGGAGGCCCACAACGGCTATTTGGTCAAGTCGATGGGCGATGGCATTTTTGCGGCGTTTGCATCGGCATCGGACTGTGCGGCGGCGGCAGTGGCGATTCATCGTGGTTTGGCTGAGAAAAATTGGGACGGTGTGGGCAGTTTGTTGGTCCGCATTGGGATGCACACGGGCGAGGCACAACTGCGCGAGGGTGATTATTTTGGCGGCGTCATCAGTCGTGCGGCCAGAATTATGGGCATTGGCTATGGTGGTCAGACGTTGGTTTCAGAAGCCACGCAAGAGTTGTTGACCGACACTCTGCCCACAGACTTAAGTTTGCAAGACCTGGGCCATCACAGGTTGAAAGACCTTGCGCGCTCAGAGAATATCTTTCAGTTGGATCATCCAGACTTGGATGCAGAATTCCCCGCGCTCAAGTCGCTTTCGCATTTGGCCAATAATTTGCCAGTCCAGACCACAAGCTTTGTTGGGCGTGAACAAGATGTAGAGCAAATCAAATCATTGTTGAGCACCGCTCACGCAATCACGCTCACCGGCATTGGGGGAACAGGCAAAACGCGTCTGTCGTTGCAAGTGGCCGCAGACCTCATTGAGCAGTACGCGGACGGCGTCTGGTTCGTGGAACTGGCTCCGTTGACAGAACCATCTCTGGTGGCAAGCACCATCGGCGAGGTATTGGAAATATCCGAAGTCCCTGGCCAAGCGATGCTGGACACGCTCAGTGATGCATTGGCGCAAAAGCAACTTCTGCTGGTGTTGGACAACTGCGAGCATTTGCTGGACACCAGTGCGGAAGTGGCCGCCGCTTTGCTCAAGGCGTGTCCGGAGTTACGCATCCTAGCCAGCAGCCGTGAGGGACTGGGCATTGCGGCAGAAACCACTTATGCCGTCGCGCCATTGCCCTTGCCTGAAAGTCAAGAGGATGTGGGGGCATTGTTGGCTGCTCCGTCTGTTCAACTGTTTGTAGAACGCGCTCAACAAGCGAAGCCGAACTTCCAACTCACAGAGGAGAACGCTGAAGCGGTGGGCTACATCTGCCGTCGTTTGGATGGGATACCGTTGGCGTTGGAGTTGGCGGCGGCGCGGGTGAAGATCATGCCGCCACAGAAGTTGGTAGAACGCCTGGAAGACCGTTTCCGTTATCTCACCGGTGGCAAGCGTGAGGCGTTGGCCCATCACCAGACGCTGCGGGCCACCATAGACTGGAGCTACGACCTGCTGGATGAGGCAGAGAAATTATTGCTCAACCGAGTGAGTGTGTTCCAGGGCGGCTTTGTGATGGAGGCAGCCGAAGGTGTGTGTGCGGGAGAAGGATTGGATGAGTTGGAGGTGTTGGACTACCTGAGCCAACTGGTGCAGAAGTCGTTGGTGGAGGTGGATGAGCAGGATGATGAAGCCCGTTACCGCTTGCTGGAAACCGTGCGCCAGTACGCGCAGGAGAAGCTGGAGGACGCGGGCGAGACGGAGACGTACCACCAAGCGCATCTGGACCATTACCTCGAACTGGCCGAGACCGCCGAGCCGGAACTGGAAGGGGCAGAGCAGGCCAGTTGGCTCAACCGGTTGCACCAGGAGCACGACAACTTCCGTGGGGCGTTGCACTGGGCGATACAAGCACAACAGTGGGAGGCGGCGCAACGGATGGGCGGCTCGTTAGGGCGATTTTGGAGGATGCACTGCCATCTCGGCGAAGGACGTGTTTGGCTGGCACAGGCGTTGCAGGTGAAGGAGGGTGTGGGTTTGTCTGCCCAAGCCAAAGCGTTGCGGTGGGCGGGTGGTTTGGCTTTATGGCAAGGCGATCTGGGCGAGGCGCAGGGAATGAAGGAAGCATCCTTGGCTGCATACCGCGAGCTGGGCGACACGCAGGGTATTGCCACGCTGTTGGGCAATCTGGGGATTGTGGCGCTGGATCAGGGGAATCTGGAGGGTGCGAAGGCGTTGTATGAAGAATCTCTGGCCCTGTGCCGCGAGCTGGGCGACACGCAGGGTATTGCCAGCGCGTTAGGCAATCTGGGGAATGTGGCACAGCATCAGGGGGATCTGGATGGTGCGAAGGCGTTGCTTGAAGAATCCTTGGCCCTGTGCCGTGAGCTGGGCGACACGCACCGCATTGCCACGGCGTTGGGCAATCTGGGGCTTGTGGCGCTGGATCAGGGGGATATGGAGGGTGCGAAGGCGTTGTTTGAAGAGTCCCTGGCCCTGTGCCGCGAGCTGGGCGACACGCAAGGCATCGCCACGGTGGTTGGCAACTTGGGGCACATTGGCTTGCTGGAAGACGATCTCGAAGAAGCGCGTCGGCAGTTGACGGACAGTCTCACGTTGTCTCAGGAGATTGGCGACCAAGTTGGCGTGAACGATGTGTCGGCTAAGATGGCAAGCCTGGCCCACAAAGAAGGGTTTGCAGAAATCGCCGCGAAATTGCAGGGGGCGTCAGCCCGCTGGGGTGAGGAGTTGGGCGCACCGCTAGAGCCCATGCCGCAACAGCAGTACGACGAAACGCAGGCGGCGCTCAAAGACGAACTGGGCGAGGATGGCTATGCCGCAGCCTTCGAGGCAGGCCAGCAACTCTCGTTTGAAGAGATGGTGGCATTGGCCCTGCGTGAGCCGGGCGCGTCAGACAATTCCCCAGGATAACCACATTGGGACACATCCAAACTCCATTGTGCCATTTGCAGATTTTGAGCCTCTAGACATCGTGAACAGACTGGGGACTTTTGCTTGGTGAAACACTCTGGCCAATAGCATATCAGATTGACCATTTCACGATTGCCTCTTTGCTATTGACAATCTCTACTGGCCAATTATACTTGGCCGTGATATTCTAGAGAGAAGGGATTGCTCATGGCGCAGCCTGTAGAACCCAAAGTCATCGTTATTTACGAAGATGAAAAAGGCAATAAACCTTTCTCCAATTGGCTTAAGCAACTGGGTGATGCACAAGCCCGACAGCGAATTATCAACCGTGTGCAACGGATTGAACAAGGAAACTACGGCGACTGTGAACCCGTTGGCGAAGGGGTATTTGAGTTACGAATGTTTTTCGGTCCCGGCTATCGAGTGTATTTTGGTGAAGAAGGTAATGAGAGAGTGATCCTTCTTTGCGGCGGAGATAAACGCAGTCAGAAGGATATAGAAACCGCGAAATCTTACTGGAAGGAGTACAAGGAAAATGGCTAGAGAATTACAAACTTTTGATGATTTTCAGGTTGAATATTTTCAAGAACGGCCTGAAGAAATCGAATCCTATATTGAGATGATTTTCGATGAATACGGCAAAGATGGCGATACGGCCGCCTTACTTTCTGCATTGCGGATTATCGCGCAGGTAAAGGGCATCAGAAATCTGGCCAGTGAAACCGGCTTAAGCCGTCAGGGCATTCAGTTGGCGCTATCTGAGAAAGGTAACCCTCGGCTGGAAAACATCAGTGCCATCATGCATAGCTTGGGTTATCGTTTAAAGGCTGAAAAGATCGAACCAGCAAAAGCACATTGAATGGCCTCATAACTTGCAGGGCTCTGTTGCAAAAAATCGAGCGAGATGAGAAATTAGATGCATGAGCGACTTCAAATGGCGTTATTTTCGCGGTGAGATCATCCTTGGCTGTGTCCGATGGTATTGTAAATACGGAATCAGTTACCGAGAATTGGAAGAAATGATGCTAGAGCGTGGTTTTGAGGTCGACCACACCACCATCTACCGCTGGGTTCAACGCTACGCCCCTGAAATGGAAAAACGTTTGCGATATTTCTGGAAACCCACCCGAGGTCTGAGTTGGCGGGCGGATGAAACCTACATCAAAGTCAAAGGTCAATGGAAGTATCTGTATCGCGCTGTCGACAAACGCGGCCACACGATCGATTTCTATTTATCCCATCGAAGAAGTCTGCGCGCAGCCAAGACATTCTTAGCCAAAGCATTGAATGGTTTCAAAGATTGGGAACGACCCGCTACCATCAACACAGACAAAGCACCCGCCTACGAAGGCGCACTCAAGGACCTGAAGTTACAAGGCAAATGTTGTCCACGTCTACATCATCGGCAAGTAAAATATCTGAACAATACTGTCGAGGCCGACCATGGCAAGCTAAAACGGTTAATCAAGCCCACACTGGGTTTTAAGTCAATGAAGACGGCGTATGCCACGATCAAAGGTTTTGAAGTGATGCGCATGTTCAGAAAAGGTCAGCTCAATCCCTGGTAGTGTTGCGTTAAGGGATCATGAGAGGTTCCTTTCAGCATTGTAGAATCGAGAGAAAGTAAGCAACCAATACCAATAGCTTGGATATTCTGGGCTTGCTCGGTATGAAAAGAAGCGGTCGAAGTCATTGAGCCTTCGTTTCAAGGTCTTGAAGAATCGCTCAACATAATTGCGTACACCATACCTCATGACGACTCGCTTGATGCCCAGCTGCTTTAAAGGCTCAATATACCAGCGTCCTCCATCCACTACAGCCACCCTTGGCAAAGCACCATAAATCTTCTGCATTTGTCGGAAAAACACCCAAGTTCTCAATGCATCTCGGGAGCGGTAAACATCCAGATAAACCAGCCGACGGTCCTTTGGGTCAATGGCAGCATATACCCACACCAAACCTGAACTGGTTCGTAATCCCGTTTCGTCAACCACAATTCGCGCTGGCATTTCACCTTGCCACAACTCATCCTTTAAGCTGAAGCCTTGTTTACGAATCCATCTCCAGATGGACGGGTTGTGTCGATTAATGTCCAACAAAGTTAGAATTTCTTTGACCCTTCTTGAGCTTAAACCCTTGAAGTAAAGGATGAGTCCAAGCAGGATGATGGATGGTGAGGTTCGTTTACGTTGAATGAATGTCAGTTGCTTCAGCAAATCGTGTTCATAAGAACTAGTGTGCCAACTTCATTTTTCCTCTTAACGCAACACTACCGTTTATTTTGCTCCATACATTGGAGTAAGCGCATCCTTTTAAAAATGTATGAATGCCTCACGAATTTAGCCGTTCGTGAGGCATTCCAATATAAATCTAATTCTCGATGAAGCGGTGGCGTTAAGTTAAGGCTCAAAACAACGATTATCAAATGCCCATGCCTTCAAACGTTCTTGCCGCAATCTCGTCTCGCTTTTTACTCAGCAACTGTGCATAGAACATCGTGCTTTGGATGGAAGCGTGACCCAACCACTCTTTCACAAACACGATATCACCTGTCTCTTCCAGCAAATGCGTTGCAATGGAGTGTTTGAGAACATGGAATTTCTGCTTGTCTCTTGGAAGGTCCGCAGCTTCAGCGTACTTCATCACCATTTTTCGGACCGTACTGCGGGACGCTCCCTGTTGCTGCGGTTTCTCCAAGCAGAATCTTTTGTATACGCAAGCGATACTCTCTCTGCATCTCTGGTGTTCCAGGCATCTTCAGCAGCTTGAACTTTCACAGTTTCAATAGTGAACGGGAGCACTGGAAATCTCGTTTCCATCTCTACTCCTTGATTTGTTCAAAATATGACAGAAGACAATCAGTTGGGAGGCTTATCCTCTGTCTCCAATGGTTCAAGCCGTTTGCATGGTTGACACAGCTTCTTGAGTGGTCACGACGGCATTCGCCAGGAAGCCAAAATTGGTGAGGGCTGTGCAATAACCATCGCCCAGTTCAGGAGTTTTGGCCGCCGCGGTTGCATCTTTCACCACGGTCACTTCGAAACCCTGCTCCAATAATTCGCGTAAATGGCTCTCGACACAGAGGTTGGCTGACATACCGGCAAGGATCACTTTGTCGATGCCCCGCTTGCGCAATTGCAGCACCAAGTCATTCGTCTCTGGGCCATAGACTTTATGGGGGCTCACAATCACCGTTTCACCATCCTCAATATATGGCTTATAGCGTTCCAGCCAGTCTGCACCAGAGTTTTCAAACCCTTCTAACGAAAGCGCGTCTTTGCGCTCAAACATGTTGATGTCGTGCATGAGCTTTTCGAGGGTGCCTTCAAACGCCCACATGTGATCCGTGGGATAATAGTAGTGAGGTGAGATAAACACAGGCAAACCGTTTTCCTTTGCCGCTTTGAAAAGGGCTTCGATGTGTTTCACGGTATTATTCTCAGTCACACTTTCACCCACCACGCCCCAAGCCACGCCGTCTGGGCTCAAAAAGTCATTTTGCGGATCCGTGATCACCAACGCTGTTAAATTACCATTGATCTTATTCATGATTGTTTCTCCTTTTATATTGATCGATCAGTATAGATCGGTCCAAAAATTTTTACCTTTTCTCTTGTCAGGCAACACCCATCTTGCTATTCATTAGTTGTTGAACCGTTTCCTTTGCATCTATTGCGGAATTGGAGTTTTCGTAAATCAATGCTGATGTAATCGCCCCCTCTATCAGTAAACAAATCTGTTGTGTCAATTTTTGAGAATCTTCAACTTCAGCCGCTTTGGCAATCTTGAGGATATAAGCTTCAAGGTCATGCTTATGCTCGCCTGCGATTCGGAGAGCTTGGTTTTCTGGATCTCTCAACGAAAATTCTGCAGCCGCATTTACAAATGCACAGCCGTAATAGTCTTCATCTTCGAACCAGTCTTGAAGCGCATCAAAAATAGCCAGCAATTGTTTTTTCGGAGACTTGGCGTGTGATTCAACAAATGATGTGAATCGATACATCCAATCTCTATGCCGCTTGTTTAACACCTCGATGATAAGTTCATCTTTAGACTTGAAGTGGTTATATAAGGTCATACGTGATATAGCTGCTTCAGAGATGATGGCTTCGATCCCAGTTGCATGATAGCCATCACGCAAAAAAAGTTTCGTTGCGGCTTCCAGGATTCGTTCTTTAGTAGGTTTCTTCATGTTCATCTTCCCATTATATACTGATCGGTCAATCAATTGTAACGCTCTTTTACTTGCGCGTCAACCCCTATCGGTGGTAATGGGGAGATTTCTGGGGTTGTTGAATTAGTCCCAATCCCTAAGTTTCAGTATTGGCTATCAGGAATTAAGTAGCGTTGTAGCACTCAACATGCGATTCTCATTCCTCATTATGACTGAAATGGGGAATGAGTTTTCCCTGTTTAAGATCTGTGGGGGATTTCTAGCAGGAAGGATATCTGAGAGTTTGTAGAGTAATGGGTAAAAGGGTGAGTTGGAATTCCACATTTAACCATATTGGAGAATTTCTTAACTTAACTCCGCCGATGAAACATTTATTTTATGATAACTCTAAATGCAAGTTTTTAGCTAAGCAGGCGCGCCACGGAGTTTGTCAACTTCGTTGTTGATGTAGGTCACGATATCTTCGGTGAAGGTGCCTGGGCCGAACAGGCCGCCGATGTTTTGTTGGCGCAGTTCGTCTTTGTCTTCTTCGGGGATGGTGCCACCGGCCATCAGCAACACGTCGGTGAGGCCTTTTTCATCCATCAGTTTGCGGATTTTGGGCAGCAGCGTCATGTGTGCGCCGGAGAGAATGGACACGCCCACCACATCCACGTCTTCTTGTAAAGCGGCAGTCACTGCTTGATCAGGGGTGTTGTGCAAGCCGGTGTAAATCACTTCCATGCCGGAATCTCGCAATGCCTGAGCCACCACTTTGACCCCACGATCGTGGCCGTCCAATCCAACTTTTGCCATCAGAATTCTTATTGGTCTGTCCATAATTTATACCATTGAAGGCTCTCGATACTCGCCGTGTACCTTTCTGAAAACGTCCATTATTTCGCCCACACTCACGTATGCTTTCACCGCTTCGACCATGTAAGGCATCGTGTTTTCGCCGCGTTTTGTGGCTGCTTTAATGTCGGCCAGAGCTTTTTCAACCGCTGCGCCATCCCGTTCGGCACGCACTTTGCTCAAGCGTTCGACCTGGCGTGCTTCCACATCTGGATGAATCTTCAGCGTTGGGATGCGTTGTCCGTCATCCTCGGTGTGCTTGTTGACGCCGACGATGATTTGCTCGTGCTTTTCAACCTGTCGCTGATATTCATAAGCGGACTTGGCCAATTCTCGCTGGAAAAATCCTTCGTCGATGCCATTGAGCACACCTTCCAAAATGCTGCCTTCGCCCATTTTGTCGATCTGTTCGATGTAGTCTATCGTTTGCGCTTCGACATCATTGGTCATCTTTTCCACAAAGTAACTGCCACCCAACGGATCAACCGTATCGGTCACGCCGCTTTCGTGGGCAATAATCTGCTGCGTTCTGAGCGCGATCTTGACCGCTTCTTCAGTTGGCAACGCCAAGGCTTCATCATACGAGTTGGTGTGCAGACTTTGTGTGCCACCCAACACCGCTGCCAAGGCTTGCAAGGCAACGCGAACGATGTTGTTCATCGGCTGCTGTTCGGTGAGTGTCACCCCTGCGGTTTGCGTGTGGAAACGCAATTTCCAAGAGCGTTCGTTTTTTGCACCGTAACGTTCTTTCATCATCCGTGCCCAAATGCGACGAGCGGCCCGAAATTTTCCAATTTCTTCAAAGAAAGATAAATGTGAGTTGAAGAAGAAGCTGAGCTGGGGCGCAATATCATCCACGTCCAAGCCTCGTTTAACTGCTGCCTCGACGTACGCAAATCCATTGGCCAAAGTGAATGCCAATTCCTGCACCGCCGTGGCCCCTGCCTCTCGAATGTGATAACCGGAGATGGAGATGACATTGAATTTTGGCGTTTCTTTCACGCCAAACTCAAAGGTATCCACCACCAAATCCACAGAAGGGCGGGGATGTGTTACCCATTCCTTTTGCGCCATGAATTCTTTCATCATGTCGTTTTGAATCGTGCCTCGGATTTTGTCGCGTGGCACGCCCTGCTGATCGGCCAAAGCCACGTACATGGCATAAATGACCGGTGCGCTGGGGTTGATGGTAAAACTCGTTGACACTTCATCGAGTTTGATGCCGTCAAACAAAGTTTCCATGTCTTTGAGCGTGTCAACAGCCACGCCTTCCACGCCGACTTCCCCCATCGACATCGGATGATCGGAGTCATAGCCCATTAAAGTGGGCATGTCGAAGGCGGTGGAAAGCCCCATCTGGCCGTGCTTGAGAAGATAATGAAAACGTTCGTTGGTTTCTTCTGCCGTGCCGAATCCGGCAAACTGACGCATGGTCCACAGTCGACTTCGGTACATGGTTTCATGGATGCCACGCGTGTAGGGGTATTCGCCCGGCTGGCCTAAGTCGTTGGCAATATCGGATTCAACATCATCGGATGTATAAAGACAATCTATCTCTTCATTTGAAACGGTGATGAATTTTTCTTTGCGCGCTTTGGTTTTTTCTAAAAACGGTGTAAGCGTTTCCTCTTCCCAACGGCTTTTATCTGCGTTGACTTCGGCTTTGGCCATAGCAGTTAAGGCTCCTTGTCGACTGTTGTTTGAAATTATAAGCTCAATGCTGAAGGAGAGCAACGATCACCATGCCTGAATTGCCCGAAGTCGAGACGATTCGCCGCGACCTGAAAAAAATGGTTGTAGGTAAAATTTTAGAAAAAATTGAAGTTTTTGAACCAAGGTTGTTACAAAACTGTACAAAAGAGGAACTTCAAGCCAGTTTGCAAAACACACCGCTCAAGGCGATGGAACGTCGCGGCAAGTTCTTAATTTTCAATTTTGGCCAGCAAAGTGCAGTGGTTCACTTGAGAATGAGTGGTTGGTTTTCTGATGAACCTGGCAAACACACACGAATGATCATGCACTTTAACGATAAAACTCTTTATTTTGATGACACACGACGTTTTGGCACGCTCCATTTTTTGCCAACCGACGAGCGTGAATCACATGATCCGTTGAAGAAACTGGGGCTTGAGCCGCTTGGAGAAACGTTTACCAAAAAGGATTTTCAAACGGTCCTCAACTCTTCACGTGAAATCAAAAAGGTTCTGCTCGATCAAACCAAAGTGACAGGCATCGGCAACATCTATGCCTGTGAAGCCTTATACCAATCACGAATCCATCCGATGAAACCGACAGACGAAATTAGTTCTGTGAAAGTGGGAAAACTTCATCAGGCGATCCAACAAATTTTGCAACGGGCGATTGACAATCACGGCAGCACATTAGGCGATTCAGTCGGCGATTATCGAACGTTGGACGGCGCACAGGGAAATTTCCAGGATCATTTCCAAGTCTATGGTCGACATGGGGATGGCTGTTTCCACTGCGGCAAAACCATTGAGCGAATCACTCAAGGTGGGCGCAGCACGTTCTTTTGCCCCAGTTGTCAGAAAAAATAATTTGCTTCGATCAGCTCATAAAAATTTTGTATTTGTCAATAAATTATCAATTTTGGTAGAATCAAATTCCTTAAAGGAGGCGTTTTATGCGGCAATTGTGTGTGATCACGTTATTATTTCTTTTTTCTTCTGTGATTGCCTTGGGGCAAAACGAAGTTGAGCAAGGCAAGACTGTCAATTTGGAAGTTCAAGTTGACGGTAAGATGACCCTGACTGCTGTTCAAGAAGGGTCGCTTTGGTATAAGTTTTTTGTGACCAGTTTTACCAGCAACAACCCCACATTCGAGACAGTGTGCGACAATCCGTTTGGTGATGTCACTGTGTTGCTGACGGCAGATGCACCGCCTGGAACGTGGAGCACGAGGTTGTCTGGGAATTTGCCGCTCACCTTGTCCGCTGAGTTGTTGAGCCCACCTGTTGATGTGACCGTGTTTGGCCGTTGGGAACATACGGGCAATGGCAATTGCATCATCACAGTGGAATCTTCACCTTATTTGGTGACAATTGGAAATGGTTCAGGCGGTGGTTCAAATCCACCTTCGCCGCCCAATCCGCCCAACCCACCCACGCCGCCACCTGGAGGCGGTACAAACCGCTCGCCTTCTGTTAATCTCAGCCTTGAGTTGCAGGACCCATTGTTCCGCTTTGCCACGATTGGCGGTCAACCAATTATCACAGATCGAGATACGGTGTTGATGATTGCGAATGCACAAGACCCTGATGGCGATGATTTGACGTATGACTGGGTGCTCAACGGTGAACAGCAAAATGCATCTTCATCTGCGGTGGAGTGGAAAAAACCGCCCGCAGGCCAACACACTGTGGCTGTTCTTGTGCGTGACCCTCAAGGCGAATTTGATTCGGATCAAAATGGGTTCGATGTGTATCCAACATTTCTCACGAGAACGTATGGTTTCGCTGGATCGGTTGCGCCAAGAAACCAGGGACAAAATCGCTCTACATTGCGTGTGTCTGTGCCAAGCAGTGGGCCAATGGATATGGGCAGTTTTGGCGGCGAAATTCGTGATAATTGTGAAGGTGCTGTAGGGGTGGAAGTGACCAACGACAACATCTTTGGCGACGTGGCTGGCTCACAATTTGTCCGCATTATTGGATCAGCCATAAGAGGTGCATGTGGCATTGCGGCTGTTCAAGATGATCATGTGTTGTTTGCCATGACATCTATGAATGTTGAAGGGATTGCACAAGGGCCAATTGAACAAGCCGACGGCCATGTTCGCTTTTTTATGAGGGTTGAAAGTCCCACCATCTCTGCCTGTACAGGAACAATCACAGTGCTTGCAGATAACGGATTGATCCGCAGTTCCACACCCAATTTTGGCGGCAGAAATGTTTCCATTTTTGGCGCGTTGGATGATGACACTTGTACCCTTTTTGTCGTTCCTGGAAAAACGCCTATCAGCCACTCTCTCTCCGTTGAGAACATTGACGGAAGTGATCCACTATTAGGCAACACCATCGAAATTGAAGATGAGAATGGGAGTCGTATGTTAGCTTTAGATGAAAGAGAGAGCGTCCAAGGTTCTTTTGCTCTTTTTATCATTTGTCGTGAATCCGGTCTTCCAAGATTAAGACAGGCTTTAACAAAAGTATTTGATAGACAAATTGGGGAAATCATTAATAGAGTTGCTTTCAATGTTCTTATAACTGGAAAGAGCCCTAGAGCAGCAGATCAAGATCTGATTGATAATATTTGTGACCTTATTGTTTCAAACCTCAGCCAAAACATTTCTCCCTCTCAAGTGAGTTCATCTCAGTTCAAAATTGAAATGGAAATGACTGACGGAGAAGCTGTGGTTGAAAATCAATCCTCAGAGGCGTTTGTAACTCTATTGATGCCAAATGGAACAGTCGATCTTCCAACAATAGGCAAGGCGCAAGTGTCTGTAGATGATGATGAAAGCGTGATTGCTGCGCTTGAAGGTGAAGTGACTGTATCAACCTCTAATGAAACAGTCACCGTTGGAGCTTCTCGACAGGTGACGGTTTCGGGCGGCAATATCAGTGAAGACACCAGCGTGTCACTGCCGCCAATCAGTGGGTCGCCATTGCCTGGTTCGAGTATTGCTGAGGCCATTGATACCAGCAACAATGGTTTTCTCGAAGACACCGAAGTTCAAGCAGCCATCACAATGTGGATTCTGGGGCAGACAGTTCCAGGAACGGGCCAAACCATAGATGACCTCACCATCCGTGATTTGATTCAGATGTGGATTTTGGGTCAGCCAGTAGGGCAATCCGCCAAACCGCAAGCAACGTTTATCCACAACGATTTACGGGTAAATGGCTTGAGCTTGAGTCACACCCATCCATTGGAACGCAGGTTAAACGTGTATGGCCAAAACATCCTTTCAACCCAGGTTGAAGTCTACGGCCTTCAGGGAAATCTGATCACAATGACGGAATCTGGCAGTTCAGTGCTGAACATTCAATTGCTGGATCAGTCAGGCCGTCCACTGGCCAATGGCGTTTATCTGTATGTGGTCACTGCTTACGGCCCAAATAAGGTATGGCGAAGCGAAGTTCGCAAACTGTTTGTGTTGAGATAACAACTCTGAAGAAATCTTTTCAGAGCTATTCGTTGGCAGCAGCTTCTTCGATGGCGGCGAGTTCTCGATCCAGGACCATTTGGAATGTTTCCAATGGATGTGCGCCACTCAATAATTTGCCGTTGATGAGGAAAGCGGGTGTGCCTGTGATGCCGTAAGAGGCACCGGCTCGGAGGTCAAATTGAACCTCTTGAGTGTAATAGCCAAGATCAATGCAGTTGAGAAATTCATCGGCATCCATGTTGAGTTGCAGTGCGTAAATTTTGAAGCGATCCAAAGGGTTTGAGGCCTTGGACCAACCATCCTGGTCGTTGAACAAAATATCGTGCATGGCCCAGTACATGCCTTGATCGTCCGCACATTCAGCGGCTTCGGCAGCAATTTGGGCTCTTGGATGGATGGAGTTTAATGGAAAATCTCGGTAGACAAAGCGAATTTTACCTTCGTACATATTCAGCAATTGCTTAAAAGTTTGGCTGTGCCAACGTTTGCAGTAAGGACACTCATAATCAGAAAATTCCACGATGGTAATCGGAGCATCCTCTGGACCCAGCGCAGGGTCATCATCGGTAAAACTGAACATGGGTTGTGCTTGAGAGGAAGAGGCGGCGCGGGTGTCTGTGGCGGCCTCGACTGCGGGATTATCTGTGTTGTTGTTCATCAGTAAAGATGCTTGAGCTGCTGTTAAACTGTGAGTAAAGTATCCACCTCCAAAACTTAAAACAGCCACAAGCACAGTGATCAAGTGATATTTTTTAATTTGAAAAGAAACGGTATCAGGGGTTGATGGTTGTTCGTCTATTTTTGGAAGGTCATTTTCTGTTTCGGGTGCCATCTTTTCTTCTTCATTAAAATTTGTCATGGGTATCTCAACCTTTGTTTTGACATCAAGTTACATACTGCAAATGGCTTTCTTATCTTAACGGAAGATGCTTGTGGCTTCCAATTAAATTGAAATTGGTGTGAAAATTAAATTTTTGTATCAATATTTCATAGAAAGAACTTGTAATCATACATTTCTTCGCTTATGATGTATGACAAACATCTTAAGGGGATGAGAGCTATGGTGGAGAACTTCACTCGTATCTCGATTTATGTTCCACAAAAAAATCAGAAAGACAATCCGCTCAAGCGTTTGCATGCTTTGGCTTTAAAGCAAGACCGAACCTTGAACTATATGGTGATTCAAGCCATTTTGGATTATGTCAATCGTGAGGAGAAGAAACGCAAGTAACAGGTTTCTTCGTTGTGGACGAGATTTATGAAAGCGTCAAAGAGTAAGCTCTTTGACGCTTTTTCTTTTCCAGATAGCCTAAGGACTGCTGTTGCCCTTTTGGTTCAGGCGAACTATTTCGTATATTGTGGTGTATCTAGGTCAATTGTGAGCAGGGGTGGACTATGAAATTTATTGGATTGTCTTTTAGGTTTATTTTAGCTTTATTTTTGTTGTGGGGTTTCAATATTATTGGTTTTTCGCAGGCCATCCCTTTATTAACCTTGGACAATGTGCAAGCCAACCCTGGTGAACCATTTCAAGTCAGTCTTACTCTTGCCAGTGCACCGGAAGGTTTGCAGCAATATTTGTTCACACTTAGCTTGACGGATCCATCCATTGCCACATTTGCCAGCATCGAGAGCGTTACGATTGCCAGCGACTTGTTTCAATTGGTGTCATTGTCAGATTCTTTGATTGAATTTCGTGCGCTCGATCTCAACAATGACATTCGCCCTGGATCAGAAAACATCGTGTTGGCTTTGGTTCAGATCAATGGGGTTGCCGAGGGACAAACAGAAATTATTTTAGAAGCCAATGCCTTTGTCGATGATCGCGGCGTAAAAATTGATCCTCAGATTCAAAATGCACAAATTAACATTGGGGGTAGCAATCAACCCTCACCAGATTCCGGTGGTATTCAGCCTATTTCCAATGCGCCGAAACCGTTGCCAGGCAGGAGCAATCTGCCTCAAGACTTAGATGGCGATGGCTTGTTTGAAGATGTCAATGGTGATGGTGTGTTCAATGAAGATGATGCGACGCTGTTGTTCAATCACTTGAACGAGGACAGTGTGCAGGCAGATGTGGTGTTCTTCGATTTTGACCAGGATGGACAACTGACGTTTGAAGATGTGAATGCCATGATCCGTTTGATTGTAGATACCAATCCGGTGGTTGAACTGCCTGTGGATCAGGATGTGCCACAAATTCGAGTGCAAAGCATTCGTGCCAATGTCGAAGGCATTGCGTTGGTTGATGTTATCTTGACCTCAGCCCCTCAAGGGTTGGAGCGCTATGACGTGCGTGTTTCACTTACCGGGCCAGGCGTGGCTCAAATTATTGGGGTGCGCAGCGTAGCGCTGGGAGTAGATTTTTTTGAGGTGATTGAGCAACGTGACACGGACATCCGCTTTCGCGGCGCAGATCTGGAAAATCGTATTGGGGTAGGCGGACAAGATATTGTGCTGGCGCAACTCCAACTCCAAGGTTCAATGCCTGGGTTGGTTCAGGTTGAGCTCAATTTTGAATTGTTCAGCAACGACGATAGCCAAGCGGTGGCCCCCGTGGTCACCCCGGGCGAGGTGGATTTTTTCCAAGGACCAACAACTTTAGAAGGCGGCTTTGGCGCGCCCAACGATCTGGATGGTGACGGCTTGTTTGAAGATGTCAATGGAGATGGTGAATTGACGGAAGCGGATGCCCTGTTGCTGTCTTTTAATATTGACGCGGCCAATGTGCTAAATAATGTTGAATTTTTCGATTTCAACGATGATGGCCAAATTACCTTTGCCGATGCAATGCGATTGAATGATTTGATTATTTAGATGGCGGAGCGATCATGGTGAAGGCATCGTAAATCAGTTGAACGCCAAGATTAATGACGCGTACAGAATACAGCATGTAAGCTCGCTCAAACCAGTCAAGTTGGCTGCCAAACTCTGGCGGAATCAGTGGCATCCCTTCTTGTGTGGTTGCCACTGCCAGTGACAAATCACCACCGAAGTTGGACATATCACCCACAAAACCGTTGATGCCATGCCAAAAGGGAAGTTGGGAGCGCCAATATAATCGTTCTTCAATGGGCGGTTTGAATAGATAATCAACGCCCAAAGCGGTAAGACTCAGCCCTGAATACAAAAGCCCAAAGACCATGGCATCCTGTTTGGCCTGGCTTTGAACGTAAGAGAGTTTTAGAAACGCTTGTGTTATTTCCAGGCTGTCACGAAAAAATCGCCAGGTAGACACTCGTTGTACGGCGTTGCGTCGTGCATTAACAAACTGAGGCCCAATGCTAACAGAGGCTGCGGCGGGGGAACGGCCCACACTTTGTGACGCCATCAGGCGAATGGATTGAATGGCGTCACGCTCAACGGTGATTTCTCGTTCGGTGCTGTCGAGTAACAGGATGATGGTGTCTATCGTTTCTTCGATGACCACCCCCTGATATGTTTCTTTGGTTTCGCCTACAGACACTTTCACCGTCAGTCCCAATAATTCGCCCACGGCAAGGGCTGGTATATGCCAGATCAACAAAACAAAGCAAAAAAATAAAGACGAACTCAACAGCTTATTCATGACAAACTTCCTCCCCCACAAACATCATCTTAAAGCGATTTTATAAATGAGGCAAAATTGCTGTGCGAATTGATGGCATCCCTTCTGGAATGAGAGGGCATCAAATCTTGAGTATTTGTTAGGGGGTGGGGCTTTGGTTATGATGCACACAAAGAAAAATGTAAATCCAGGAGAGGTGTTTTTTATGAAGCTGGAGGATGTTAAACACATTGCCGTCATTGGCTCGGGCAGCATGGGCCATGGTATTGCTGAACTGGCAGGTTTGGCAGGTTACACCGTCACCATGCAGGACATTTCTGAAGAAGTCGTCAACAAGGGATACGAAAACATTAAGTGGAGTTTGCAAAAGCTCGCTGAGAAAAATCTTGTCCCCAAAGACGTGGCGGAACAAGCTGAGAAAAACATCACCCCTGTGGTTGATATTGAAGAAGCTGTTAAAAATGCCGATGTGGTTATCGAAGCAGCACCTGAGATCATGAAGCTGAAAAAAGAGATTTTTGAAAAGTTGGATCAGTTCACGCCCGACCACGCCATTTTGGCCAGCAACACCAGTTCGCTTTCCATTACTGATATTGGCCAAGTGACCAAGCGTCCGTCTCAAGTGGTGGGCATGCACTTTTTTAATCCTCCTGTAAAAATGGCCTTGGTTGAAGTGATTAAAGGTGGCGACACCGACGAAGCCACCATGAAGCTGATCTACGATTTGTCCGAAAAGATGGGCAAAACGCCTGTGAATGTTGTTAAAGATGTGCGTGGCTTTATTGTCAACCGTGTCCTCGTTGGCCCATATTTGTTTGAAGCGGGCTGGATTGCCTCTCGTGGTGAAGCCACCGTGGAAGAAGTGGACAGCCGCATGAAGTTCTACGAAGGTTTTCCGATGGGACCATTCGAATTGCAGGATCTCACCGGCATCGACATTGGCTATCATTTGACACAAGAAGCTGGTTTGCCGATTCCTTCTTTGATAGAAGAAAAGGTCAAAGCGGGCGAAGTGGGCCGTAAATCCGGCAAAGGCTTTTATGATTACAACAACGGCGGCGCCGATTATCCACAAGAAGCTGGAAAGAATTTCGATCCATCTTTGATCTACTCACTAATGGTCAATGAAGCTGCCTGGTTGCTGGAAAACGAAGTGACCACCGCCGAAGAAATTGATCTGGCCGTGCGTCTGGGGGCCGGTTTCCCTGAAGGCATCTTGCGACGTGCCGATAAATTGGGGCTGGACAAACTCCTGACCACACTGGAAGCCAAGCACAAAGAACTCAATGACGACCGCTACAAACCTTGTCAGATGTTCAAAGACATGGTGGCCCAGGGCAAAACGGGCGAAGCCGCTGGCGAAGGGTTTTACAGTTATGGTCAAACAGCCGCTGCCAGCTATCATGCGATTCAACTTGATATTGACACCGACACACACGTGGCTTGGATTACGCTGAACCGACCTGATCGTCTCAACGCCATTAATGAAGACATGCGAAACGAATTGCCACACGCCTTTGCCCAGTTGGCAAAGAATGATGATGTTCGTGCCATTGTGATTCAAGGCGCGGGTGACAAGGCATTTTCGGCTGGCGCAGACATCACAGAATTTTCGGCAGGCAAACCTTACGAATTTGCCGAACTCGGTGAATTTTTTACCACGCCTGCTGAATGTCCCAAACCTGTCATTGCGGCCATTGACGGCTATTGTCTGGGTGGCGGGATGGAACTTTCACTCTCCTGCGATTTTCGTTTGATTTCCAAACGAAGCGAAATGGGGCAGCCTGAAATTCACTTGGGGCTGATTCCTGGTGGCGGTGGAACGCAACGCCTGGCGCGTTTGATCGGGACATCTAAAGCCAAAGAACTTTGCATGATGGGTGATCGCATCAGCGCAGACGAAGCACATCGTCTTGGCTTGGCCAATCAACTTTATGAAGACAATGAGTTCTCAGCCAAGGTGAAAGAATTTGCCGAAACCCTGGCTGCCAGAGCGCCAGTGGCCGTGCGCATGACCAAGCGTGTGGTGGATGAAGGCGCACAGGCGCCAACTTCCACAGCCTTGCTGTTGGAGCGCGAAGCCTTTGGCCTGTTGTTCACCACCGACGATATGAACGCTGGCGTAACGGCCTTTTTGACCAAACAAAAACCAAACTTTACGGGGAAATAATCTCAAAGCATCGGAGGCAGGTTTTATGAATATTGCACATCTTTTGGATAAGGCAGCAGAAGAATATGCTGGCAAAACGGCGGTGGTGTTTGAAGATCAAACCATCACCTATGCCGAGTTGCAGGATGCCACCTCAAGATTTGCGGGTGGGCTGCGTGACCTGGGGATTCAGCCTGGAGATCGCGTTGCCGTTCATTTGCCCAACCTGCCTCAGTTTGTGATTGCCGTTTGGGGCGCGTTCAAAGCGGGCGCTGTGCCCACCCCGATGAATCCTCAACTGAGACGTAGAGAAATTGCGCATCAGCTTAAAGATTCCGGTGCCAAGGTGATCATCGCTTTTGTTCACAACATAGAAGAAGTGGAAAAAGCAGTGGAAGAAGTGGGCGATGTCAAAATCATTAGCGTGGGGGGGCGAAGTGATTATCCCAGATTTCGTGAGATGCTTACCACCCCACACTTTGTCGAGCGTGAAGACGGTGACGCCGCTTTACAGCCATACACTTCTGGCACAACAGGCAAACCCAAAGGCGTGGTGCTGACGCATAAAAATCTGACATCCAATGTGCAGGCCATCATCAAAATGTTGATTTTGCAAGCGGATGACAATCGCACCCTGGTGCCGCTTCCCATGTTTCATATCACAGGCATGACGGTGATGATGTTGATGCCTTTGTCCCAAGGGGCCACCATTTACCCGATGTTGCGCTGGGATGCGGAAGAAACGATGCAGCTGATTCAGGAGCACAAAATCACCATCATGGTGGGTGTGCCAACCTTGTTCATCGACATGATGAACAATCCCAATTGTGATAAATACGATTTAACATCATTGATTGTGTGTAGTTCTGGCGGGGCAAAAATGCCGATTCCAGTTCTGGAAGCCTTTGAACAAAAGTTCAAAGTGGTGGTGCTGGAAGGCTACGGGCTGACCGAAACATCGCCAGTGACACATACCAACCTCGCTGCACCCACGCGCAAGCCTGGA
The DNA here is from genome assembly GCA_029262795.1 of Candidatus Fraserbacteria bacterium. GTDB lineage: Bacteria > Bipolaricaulota > Bipolaricaulia > RBG-16-55-9 > JAJCYT01 > JAJCYT01. The sequence goes on along the minus strand of JAJCYT010000021.1, from coordinate 155,800 downwards.
ACCATTGGCCACGCCATCGAAGGGTGCGAAGCCATGGTGGTCGATGAACATGGCAAGGAAGTGTCCACCGGCGAAGTGGGCGAATTGCTCATTCGTGGGCCGATGGTGATGCAAGGGTATCATAACAATCCCGAAGCCACCGCTGCTGCGATCAATGCAGATGGCTGGTTCCACACAGGCGACCTGGCTCACACCGATGATGAAGGATACTTTTACATTGTCGATCGTAAAAAAGATATGGTGCTGACAGGCGGCTACAACGTTTACCCTAAAGAAGTGGAAAATGTGTTGTTTGAACACCCATCCGTGGCCGACTGCGCGGTGGTGGGGGTGCCGGATGAACGCAAGGGTGAAACGGTAAAAGCCTGCATTGTGCTTAAACCTGGCTTTGAAGCTGGTGATCCACTGGCCGAAGAGATTCGTCAGCATTGCCTGAGCGAATTGGCGGCATACAAACATCCGCGCCAGATTGAGTTTATGGACATGTTGCCACGTACGGGGTCGGGCAAAGTGCAAAAATTTAAGTTAAAATAATACGAAAGCTTATCTGATAAGCAATTTGTCAGGAGATTCTTTGCTTGCCGTACATTTGGATAAACACCCAAAGGAGGCGCACTCATGCGCAGTTGGTTGGTTGCTGGATTGCTATTATTTGGTTTGGTTTCAATGTCATTGTCTACCGTGGCACAATCGCCCACATTTACAGAAAAAGAGCCAAACCTGAGCGCTTCGGGGTTTCCACTGGATGAAACTTCCTTTCCAGTACCTGTTGCGACAAGCTCCTTTTTGCTGACCCCAGGCCAGGTGTTGCCCTCCACTTGCCCAGCGGCACAACCAGGCGGTGGCGTTTTGTGCGGCCAGCAGTTTGCGATTAACATCCCTAATGGGGCCACCGGCATCAACTTTGCGGCCATCTCCCAGACGGGCGATGAGTTTGTTATTTTTGTTCGTTTTAATGATGAAATCGCCATTGAGGATGGACGCGCAGTCAGCGATCTGGCCATTCAGTCGCTTGGTGGCATTGCCAGCTTTACCTTGCCAAATTTCTCACCTGGGGATGAATTTCCAGGCATCCAGCCTGGTCGTTATTTCTTTGCGCTTGCTCACTTTGAAACAACCAATCAGGTATTTTTGGCAACGGGTGGCACAGTGACGACTCGACCGCTTTCTTTTAATAACCCAGTCGAGTTTAGCTGTTCTGTAGCTGAGTTGTTGTGCAATCAGCAATATCGGCTGGAAGTCAATGAGCTTCGTACGCTGAACCTAAGCGTTCAGGCTGAAGGCAATTTTCAGATCCATGTGCGACAAGGCACACCGGTTCAGTTGGACCCATTGACGTTTGATGATCAGGGGGTGGCCCAGTTTGGCAATCCGATTTCTGATTTCAGCGCCTCTTCTGAGAGTGGCACCGCCAGTCTTTCAATTGATGGTGGATCTGTGCCGCCTATCCAACCAGGTGTGTATTACGTCGCCATGATCAATCTGGAAAACTTGACGCAAAATGTGGTGGTGAACGCCTCCCAGGGTGAACCTACTGAAGTACAGCGTCAGCCGCCAGCAGCCGATTTTAACTTTTCACCCAATGAACCACGCGTAGGGCAGACAGTGACGTTCACTGACACCTCCACCGATGCAGGCACGATTGTGGATCGTTCCTGGGACTTTGGCGATGGGCAGACCAGCACCGAAGACAACCCGACGCACACCTATGATACCCCAGGCACTTTCCGTGTCAGCTTGTTGGTCAGCAACGATGCGGGGCTTTCAACCACAGCATCTAAAACTTTGACTGTTTTGCCAGCAGGCAGCAGCGAAGGTGTCAGTGGCGATTCGATGGTGGTGGGCTTTATCTCACTGTCCTTTGAAAATCCAGAAATTTGGGACCGCGTGGTGTCCGAAGGCTGTGCCACCTACACCAACACATCCAACAGTGATGAAGCCGTGTTGCTGGAAGTGATGGACGGTGAGGTGCAATCCTTCACCGTGGCTGCGGGCGCAAGCTTCCTGGTCTGCGGCAACGCAGCACATTTCTAAGATTTTACATTTGGCCATAGAGAGGTTGTCTTTTAAATGACAGATTTTCTATTGGCTGGAATATTTTTCTAACTGAATTTAAAAGAACAAGCGGTCATCACTTATGGCGATGGTCGCTTGTTCTTTGTATTTTATAAACCATGATCAAAAAATTACTTCGTTACAGTTTGTTGACTTTTCCTTTGCTGTTGCTGGGGATGGGGCCGTTTTTATCACAGCTGGACGAAGTGCGTATGTCGCCCATGCGTGGTTTCGCGCCTCTTAAAGTTGACTTTCAGTGGGTGCCAACCTTTGGTCAAAATGAAACAACGGTGCCTGAATGGCACTTTGGTGATGGTTCTTCGAGCGAGACTGGTATCAACGTCAGTCACCGTTACACCCAACCCGGCATTTACAACGTCCGCATGATTCAGGGGACGCGTGAAGTGATTCGCACCCTGCGTGTGTTGCAGTTCGACACGCCAGACATTCTGGTGGTGAGCGATCATCCAGTGGCCATTGCAACTGCGGATTTGGATGAAGATGGTCAGACCGAATTGGTGATTGCCAATGAACTTGACCACCTGATCACGCTTTATCGCAATGATGGTACGCGAACCCAGATTCCTGTGGGCATTTTTCCATTGTCCATAACCACATCAGATTTTAATGGAGACAATCATATCGATGTGGCTGTTGCCAATGGCGGCAGTGGGAATGTGACTTTGTTGCTTGGAAATGGTCTGGGAGGTTTTTTTGAGGCCATTACGGTTGCTGTGGGCGACTTGCCCAATTCTGTGGTGGCTGCTGATTTTAATCTGGATGGATTTGTCGATCTGGCCGTGAGTCTAAATGGGAATCAGGTTCAAACCCTGTTGGGCGATGGCACAGGAAATTTTGTGCCTGCGGTGCGACAGGGCATCCTTGCTGGCCCTGGTGTATTGGGGGTCGCCGATCTGGATCAAGACGGGGTGGCTGATTTACTCAGTGCCAATCGAGACAGCGATAGCTTGAGCGTATTGTACGGAGATGGCACAGGTGGGTTTTTATCAGTTCATCATATGATTTTAGGATTAGGACCCAAAGCGCTCACGCTGGCAGATTTCGACCAGGATGGTTGGATAGATGTGGCCGTTGCCAACTGGATTCAGAATTCCATTTCTATTTTGAAAAACGATGGCCAGGGGCGTCTGTATGTTGCCAACACGCTTCGTGCTTTGGCCGGGCCATTTAACATAGTTCATGGTGATCTGGATGGGGATAACATTTTAGATTTGGTCGTGGCCAATCTGGAAGGGCAAGCCATTGCCATTTACCTCGGTGAGGGGCAGGGTGAGTTTGCATTGCCGGTCAATTTGCCTGTACCCATGGAGCCTGTCGGCCTGGCATTGGCTGATCTGGATTTAGATGGTGCATTAGATATCGCCGTCACCAGCCTTGAGGATGACAGCTTTATCCTGTTTCGAAACCAATTGCTTTTCATCGACAGAAATTAGATTCTTCCCAATCCCAATAACCCACCATAAAGAAAAAAACATCGGATATCTGAACCAACGGTAAGTCTACCCATCGTAGCCCCCTTTATGTAAAGGGGGTTGGGGGATTAGAGCCTTTATTCATCTAAATAATTATTTTATGCCTTTAATATTATTTCACTGGTGGTACAAATGCCTGATTTAAATTCACGCCATCTGTGCGACCCAATCCACTCACTCCACCGCCGATGACATAGATCGTTCCATCCACTGCGGCAGCACCCGCCATCGTGAGGCCATTGGGCATGTCGGCGAGTTCGGTCCAGGTGTCGGTGTTGGGATCGTAAACGAAACTATGGGTTTCAACAGCCACGGGAAGGCCACCAAACACGTAGAGTTTTTCATCTATGACTGCGGCGCTGATGCCGTGGCGGGTGTCGGGCAGATCAGCCACTTGAGTCCATTCATTACTGGTGGGATCGAACATTTCAACGGTCTTTTGGCTGACCACACGGCCTTGAAGGCGATAGCCGCCCACAGCGTAGATGCGACTATCAATCACACCAGCGGCCAAACCTGAGCGTACGCCAATGAGAGAAGGGCCGGAAGTCCATTCATCAATCTGAGGGTCGTAGATTGTGTGATCTCTTAGCGCGTTGTTCAAAGCGCCTGCAAGAACATGGATATTGCCATCCAACACCACGGCGGCTCCCATGCCACGCGGACTGGGCATCGAAGCTTTTTGTGTCCATTCGTTATTGGATGGATCATATTCATACACATCTCTTGTGGGGCTGAAGGGGAAACTGGCGGTTGAGCGGTATCCACCCATCATGAAAATTTTACCATCGACGGCCGCCACCATGGTACGCCATAATGGGAGAGGCATGGATGCTGCACTACGCCAGGTGTTGGTTTGAGGGTTGTAAACTTCCACGGCATCGGTGATGTTTCCATCGCTGTTAACGCCACCGAGCACGTAGATTTCGCCATTTAAACTGACGACGGAATTGGTGATCTGTTTTCGAGCAGTGGGCATGTTGGCGGCACTGGACCATGATCCCAAATCATTCTGTACCCCTGCGCTTGTCATCACCCAAAGCCCAATCAACAGTAAAAAAGACAACCCGTATTTCAACAATCCAACCGCCTCCTCAGTGTTTTGTATCCAGCTGATTTTAAGTTTATCGAGGTGTGTTTCTGACGGAGTCACTCAGTCAAGCGTATTTATCGCCGACCTGATTACGGATTGGGGCTGTGTCGTAGATGATGGTGAGTTTGCTGATAAGGCCATTGGCATCGAACTCAAACAAGTCGATGCAATCAAAATGAACTTGAGTGCCGTCCTTCAAAGTCCAGTCGTAGCGAAAATAGGCATTGACCGAATCTTTGTTTTCTACACTTTGAAAAATGTCGTAGAGGTGGATGGTTGATTGTGCTGAGGCTCCAAACACTTTGGAGAAAAATGCTTCTGCGGTTTGGTCTTGTAGAAATGGTGAGGTGATTTTTGCATAACTGCTGAACAAATTTACCATGCCTGGCAGGTTGCTTTGAGTGAGACAGTCAAAGTATTGGTGAATGATTGACGTTTGAAGATCCATAAGAAAAATGAAAAAGAGGCAACAAAACTGTTGCCTCTTTTTTGGTGCTCAAAATTTTGTTGTTGTTAGTTGGTAATGACACCAAACACTTTTCGCAGGATATCGGCCCACTCGAAGCTTTCGAGTTTGAACAGCATCAACTCGTCGTCGCCGACTTCGTAGACGTCCAAACCAGGGATAGTGGACCAGATAGCCTCTAATTGAAGCTGCAATTGTGCAAACATATCGGGGTTTTCTGTGTCCAGCTCTAGGCCGGTGACCCCCACAATGCCCACACGATTGACATTGTCACGATAGCGCTTGATGAGGAAATCATCGTTATTTGAAAATTTAATGTAGACTTCGTTCTGTTGATTGCCAAAAGTCAGGTTTTCGTACATTTGAGCCTGGCCCAGTTGCATTCCGCCCAAAAAAGCGATCAGTAACACTGCCGCCAACGAGCCTGTAATGAGAATGTATTTTCGCATGATCCCCCCTTTCAGGGTTGTCTCTCTCTGTATTTTATCTTAACCAAATGGATCGATATTATACCAGAATTTTGAACTCTCTCAGGTAAATTGGACATTTGTTTCGGGTGATATTTGTCACATCTATGGACAGCGAACACTATCGGATTGTATCAGATAAGCAGTGTACCATCTGTCGAAGCTGTTTCAAATTTCGACATTCCTCTACTGATTCACACCAAGGGCTATATGTATTGATGATGGAGTCGCCTGTATTCCAGAGCGGTTGGCGTTCGGGGTTGAGCCATAAAATTCGTTTTGAAGCCTGGGAAATGTCTTTAAAGCGCTGTAATTGGTCTGGTGCCTGGTTGTTTCTGGCATCGCCGAGGATGACGATGGTGCTGCGTCGATCCAGGTGTCGAGACACGTGTTGGTGGAATTGTTTGAAGGTGGTGCCGTAGTCCGTTCGACGAGTGGTCCACCCACCCGCCCGAAGGGTTTTGAGCAGTTGATCCACCGCCGTAGCGACGTTTGGCGTTCGATTGATCGAAGTTTGCAGCGCGTCCGTCACCTCATGAAGTTGATCCGAAAACACGAAACTGCGGCAGGTGTGGGACGTGTGCTGAAAGGCATGGGTGAGCATCAAAAAGAACCTGGAAAACACCTCCACACTGCTGCTGATGTCGGTGATTACAAACAACTTTGGACGCTCGATTCGGCGCTTACGCCGCGCCAATTGAATGGGGACGCCCCCGTACTGAAGCGATTTTCTCACGGTTTTTCTCAAATGGAGTTGGCCTGCCTGATCGGGTTGATAACGTCGCTTTGGTTTACTCAATAACTGTTTGATTAAACGTTCCACTTGGGATTGAATCAGCTTAAATTCGCTTTGATCCATCTGGTGAAAGTTGATGTGGTCTACGTCTGGCTCACCAAACAATGATTCCAGTGCAGGCGTTTTTTGATCGGATTCGAGTTGCTGCATGAAGGCGGTTTCCAGGTCCGCCTGGATTTCATCCAGAGGTTTGTCGGTTTCAGATTGGCGCTGCACCATTTCGCTCAACAGTAAAAGTGCTTCCTGAACACGTCTGGCGGTTGGCGGCATGGATGGATTGTACACATGGCGTAGCATGAACTGGATGGCCTTTTGCAACGTTTGTTGATATGCATTGCCTGAAGACGGTTGTGCGAAGCCACCGCCGTTCTGGCCACCTTGGCCAAGTCCACTCATTTGCGTTGATGGACTGTCTGGTTGCTGTTGGCTAGATTGAGGTTTTTTAACGAGTCCAGGCTGAAAATAAAGTTGAAACAATCGATCAAACACCGCTTCATCGGCGTGTCGTTTGATGAGCGTGGCTTTGAGTGCGGGATGCAGCCATGCCCAATCATCCAGTGTTTCGACAGCTTGAAGTGCATCTTGCGTTTCGGTGAGGCCCACACGCAGGCCAGCCACGCGGAGTAATCTGAAAAATTCGAGCAGCGAATCCAGTGGCGCGACGTTAGTGGTCATCACTCAAAAGATTTTCAATTTGGTTGATCTGTTGCAGATCGGATCTGTGTTTGAGCAGCACATTTGAGGTCTGCGTCAGCGTTTGCTGATTGAGTTCGGTGATGCCCAGAGATTGAAGTGCCTGCGCCCAATCGAGTGTTTCGCTGATGCTCGGTGGTTTTTTGAGTTCACTTTCTCTCAGTCTTTGTACCGTTCGCACCAACTGATCGGCTAGGCTGGATTCAATACCTGGGATTTTTTTCAGAATAATGTCGCGTTCTCGTTCAGGCGTTGGGAAATCCATGTAAAGATAAATACAACGACGGCGCAGCGCTTCGCTCAACTCTCGCGTGGCGTTGCTGGTCAGGACCACAACTGGTTTTTTGATGGCCTGCACCGCACCCATTTCGGGAATTGTGATCTGAAAATCGCTCAACAGTTCCAATAAAAAAGCTTCAAATTCTTCATCCACACGATCCAGCTCGTCAATCAGCAACACGCTTTGATTGCCACTGCGGATGGACTGAAGCAATGGTCGTTCCAATAAATAATCTTCTGAAAAAATATCCGTCGATAATTCCTGCCAGGACTGATTTTTCTCTGCCTGAATATGAAGAAGCTGCTTGGAATAATTCCACTCATACAGTGCTTTTTCCTCGCCAAGCCCTTCATAACATTGAAGCCGAATCAACGGCGCATCCAACACCGCCGCCAACCCCTTGGCCAATTCCGTCTTCCCCACCCCCGCCGGTCCCTCAACCAACAATGGCTTTTCGAGTTGGAGTGAGATCGAAACCGTGAACGCCTGGGTTTCGTCAATGATGTACTGTTGCTGCTCAAGCAGAGATTGAAGTTCATCTGGTTTATACATGGCCCCTACTCTAATCTCATTCAGAGAGCAATACAAACGTTGTTGTAAAAGATGGATAAAATCCGCTTTTCCCCACGGCTCGATAGATGTTATAATGCTCGAAATCTCTTGTCTTTAGGAGGACGCCATTAAGCTGCTACGCCGTTCGGATCAGGTTGATACATTGAAAAAAGTGCCTATGTTCACTGGCCTCAGTAAGAGACATTTGAGCCTCATTTCCAAACACATGGATCAGGTTCAGTTTAAAGCGGGCAAAGTGTTAATGCAGGAAGGCGATATGGGTCGCGAATTTTTGATTCTGCTCAAAGGCACGGTCAAAGTGAAGCGCAAGGGCCGCACCATCCGCAAAATGAGCAAAGGCAGCTACTTTGGTGAAATCTCTCTCATCAGCCCAGGTGAGCGCACAGCCACCGTCGAAGCCGAAACCGACGTCGATTTGCTGGTCCTCAGCACCAGCTCATTCAACTACCTCCTGGACAACGTCAACGGCCTGGCCAAGAAAATGCTCGTCGCCGTCTGTGACTACTTCCGCACCCAGGAAGACGCTTTGAAAAAACAGATATAAATTGAAAGTAACGGCAAAAGTGAATGTTTTGGTTTAAGTCATTGGCTCTATGCCGATAAAACCTTGACCCACAGATCGCGCGTTCTTGGTCCATCAAACTCGCAGAAGAAAATGCCTTGCCAGGTTCCCAATTTTAACTGACCGTCTTCGACGAAGACTTGGACGCTATTGCCGACCAGGATTGATTGGATATGGGCATGAGAGTTGCCTTCCAGGTGGCGATAGCTTGGGTCTTCGGGGACGAGTTTCTTTAACCCTGTGATGACATCTTCTTTTACGGATGGGTCGGCGGATTCGTTAATCGTAATGGCTGCCGTGGTGTGTGGCACATAAAGCGTACACACGCCCTGTGCCACACCGGATTCACGAATCACTCGCTGAACTTGGGTGGTGATGTTCACCAGACCTTGCTTGACGCTGGTCTTAACCTGAAGGGTGATCAAACGGCTGCCGCCACCTCTTTCCCTTCACGTTTAAGCAGCTCTTCAGCCATCTTGGAAGAACTCACCACACTGTAATGTAAAAATTCCTGCTGGAAGGTCGCGCGGCCTTGGGTTAGCGATTTGAGTTCGATGGCGTATTCCATCGCTTCGGCCATCGGCACTTCGGCTTCAATTTTTTCCAAACCTTGTTCGCCATCGGCAGCAGCGCCCATGCCCAATACTTTGCCGCGTTTACCAGAGATACTACTCATAATATCGCCGGTGTATTCACGAGGGGTTAAAACCGTCACCTTCATGATGGGTTCCATCAGCGAAGGGGTGGCTTCTCTCATAGCTGCTTTAAAGGCTTGTGAGGCAGCAATTTTGAACGCAATTTCAGAAGAATCGACGGGGTGGTGTTTGCCAAAGAAGATAGACACTTTTACGCCATCAATGGGATAACCGCCCAACACGCCTTCAACCAAGGCTTCGTTGATGCCTTTTTCGACCGCAGGCATGAACGAGCTAGGGATGACGCCGCCTTTGACTTCATCAGAGAATTCATAGCCAGAGGGCATCGGAACCAATCGCAAATGAACTTCACCAAACTGGCCGCGACCGCCAGATTGTTTCTTGTGACGGTACATGGCTTCGCTGTTTTTCTGAATGGTTTCCATATACGGCACGTGAGGGCGGTTCATAGAAACGTTTACCTTATAACGACTTTTCGCCCGATCCGAAGCGGCGCTTAAGTGTGCTTCACCCATGCCGGAAAGAATAAATTCATGCGTCACATCGTCTACACGGAATCCCAAGGTGGCTTTGTGCTGACAAATATCGCGGAAGGCAATACTCATTTTTTCTTCATCGGCTTGCGTGGCAGGTTCCAAAGCACGGCTGAACACAGGTTTGGGGAAATCGGCCAATACCATTGGTTCAGCATCTTCGCTGGCACTGAGGGTATCGCCCAAAGCAACCTGTCCGAGCTTACCGATGACGATCACTTCTCCAGCCAAAGCTGCAGAAATTTTATTCGGTTTGTCGCCCAATGGGGTTGATAATTCTTTTAAAGTATCTTTGTGATGGCTGTTGAGCACCACCAGGCTGTCGCCTTCTTTGGCAGGGCCGTAAAGTTTGGTGTAGGCCAGTGTGCCCAAGTATGGGTCTTCGGCCACATTAAACACCAAACCGGACAGGCTGTTGGAAACAGGTTCGCCTTCTTCGCCAAACGATGGGGTGTTGTCCTGAAGCATATGCAGCAAAGAGCGCAGGCCATAAGCTTCGGTGGCTGAACCGCACAAGACGGGATAAAGCACACGTTCCAGCAAACCCGTGTGTAAGGCGTGTTCCACAACTGCGGTGTCGATTTCTTCTTCAGCCAGGAATTTTTCCATCAAAGAATCATCGACCATAGAAAGCCCTTCGAGCAGTTGCTCGCGTAGGCTTTGTGCTTCGGCTTGAAGTTCTGGAGAAAGGTCGCCCGATTTGCCCTCGAAAAATTTGGGCTGCATGCTGATCAAATTAAAATAACCAATAAATGCACCGCCACCATCGCGGATGGGAAGTTCTACAGGTACAAAGTTATCGAGTTCGCGCAGGCTGTCCATGGTGCGTTTGAAAGAGGCGTTTTCCAGTTCCATGCGGTTAACAAATGCAATGGCTGGTTTTTCCATTTCCTTAAAAACATTCCAGGCGATTTCAGTTTGCACTTCCACGCCTTTTTCGCCGTTGACGACCATCAGGCCAGTTTCAGAAACGCGTAGCCCTTTATAAATTTCTTCAATAAATTCGGCAAAACCAGGGGTGTCGATGAGGGTGAAAATCTCATCACCCTTTTTGTGAGCGGCCACGGCCATTTCGATGGTCCTGCCCTTTTCTTTTTCTTCATCGGAAGTGCCTAAAGCCACGGATGTGCCTAACAATTTCATCAATGCACCGATCAACGTTGTCTTGCCGCTGCCTGAATGACCTGCCACACAAACTGTACGTATATTGCCCATGAGCTTCATCACCTCGAGATGTTTTTCTTTATAAAGTTTTGTGGTTATATTCGCCCAAACGGAATCTGATTTTGTCAGGTACTTCTTTAAGATCGCAATTCAAAAACAAATCCAGTTAAGCAAACAAAAATTTTTAAAAAACTTGTCAAAGGCAGTATAGCATGACGGGTTTTCATTTCGCAAGCAATGGGTTTGCCAAAGGCTGTTTTTGCGGCATAATAGATGCATATGACTTTCAAACGTTGGCTTTTAATGGGGATTTTTGTTGTTTTCATCGCTGGTGGCGGCGCGACCTTATGGGTGGTTTTAAATGGTGGCTTGACCCCTGATGAAGAAAATATCGAGTGGTCGATTTCCGAGTTGCCGTCCATTCCAGACTCAGCTTTGCCTGGAAATCAACCTGAATTGATTGAGGAAGAAAAACCTGAACTGCAAGAGATTGTTGCTGAAACAACGGACAATAATAACACCAGTGGCGATATCACAGCACCATCTGCAAACGATGCTTCCTCTCAGGCGATCGAAACATCGGATGATATCTCTAATGTAGATGTGATCGACGAAGTTGTTTCAGAAGTTGTAGAAAAACCTTTCACCTTGCCTGAATCCGGTACATTGGCGTTTGAAGCCAATGGCAATCCTTTAGGCACTTCAGAGTATGAATATGTGCGTTTACCTGATGGGCGCGTTCAGCTGTTTGCTCAAGGTGAGTTCACTTTCAAAATCACGTTTGTGGAAGTGAGTGTTAAGTACCGTCAGCAAGTGGTTTGGGGTGAGGACCTTAAGCCCGTGTATTACACGGCAGAATTTCGTGGGCCATTGGATTTCGGCAATCAGAAGAACACACTGACCATCAATGGCGGCACAGCCACAGTGAACAATGGTAAAGAAGATGCGAGTGTGACCTTACCTGATGGCCCCTTGAGTGTTTTAGGCATGTTCAGCTCATACGGGTTTTTGGTGCAACTGTTGACTGAAGACCGATTGGAATTTCCGCTCAACACCGTATTTATGGGCGGCGGCCGGCCCCAGGAAGGTCAAGGCCAGGGACAAGGTGGTGCACAGTTACAAACGTTTCGAATGAACATTGAAAAACTTGATCCAATGATTGCTCTGGTTTCCAATACGGAACAAACATTCGAACGTTATGCCATCCAATCTGCGGATCAACCAGAAGATGAAACAGATGATTCAGGTGGTAATTTTCAATTGCTGGTTCAGGATGGCCGTTGGGTTGGACTTTTAGGTGTTTCTGCAAACAGTAATGAAGAAGGGATGTTTAAAGTTTATCGTTCAGATATTTTTCCAGAAGGGTTTGAAATTGTCGCGGATCTACGACCAGATCCAGCGGAATAAATAAAGCGCGCCCATGCCCACGGCCAGGGTCAATAAAATATTTTTGCCATACCATGCCACTACTGCCGCTACCATGCCCGCCCAAAATCGTTCGTTGTCGAGTGTCATTGAAAACACCCCATCCTGATAAAAGAATGCAGGGAACACCAACGCCGATAATGCTGCTGCAGGAATAAAACGCAAAGCCCGTTTGACCAGATTGGGAATTTCAATCTTGCCAAACAACCACAGCATCGAAAAGCGGAGCAAGAAGGTGATTGCACCGCCGAGTATGATGACAGTCCATACCTTCATTTGTTTCTCATTTCAGCCCACATACCAATCCCTATGCCGATAAAGGCGGCCAGCATCAATCCCAGTTTGTTAGGTAGGCCATGACCAGCCACTGCCACGACCCCTGCACTTAACGCTGCAAGTACAGTGGGTTTGTCTCGAACAGCAGGGGTAAGCAACGCGAGAAATGTGAGGGGAATTGCAAAACCAAGCGACCATTCTTCTGGTATGGCTCCCGTTAAAAATATGCCAATGATTGATCCTAATTGCCAGGTAGTCCACATCGTGGCACCCACGCCAATGGAGTACCAGTGCTTAATGATTTGGTCTGTTTGCTCAAATTTCGAAATAGGGAGGACGTAAGCTTGATCGGTCATTGTATAACCAATCAGGACTTTCCAGGCCAATGGCAATTTTTGAAAATGAACAGCCAACGATGCGCTGTACATCAAAAATCGCAAATTGACGATGGCAATGGTCAGCACGATGATCAAAATAGGACTGCCCTCTTTGATCAGCTGAAGTGCCGCCATCTGAGATGCACCGGCAAACACAATGCTGGCCATGCCAATGGCTTCTGGAATGGATAATTTGATTTCAATGGCGGCAATTCCTGAAATCAACGCGAAGGGCAATATGCCGAAAATCAGAGGTGAAACGTCTTTGACACCGAGCCAGAAGGATGCTTTTGCCGACAACATTGCGTTAGCATATGGACCGAACTAGGCCAGCGCAATCACCGCGACAATCAAAATGACCAAAAGCGCGCCGATTAAGATAAGCGTCATCATGAAACCCCTTTCTAAACATTAACCTCAAGTTCATTCTATGGGATTTTGAGGTCAGAAAATGTCGTTCAGTTCACTCAGGGATTGAAACATCGAAATTTTTTTTACTGGCTTTCGAAGCGGTAAACATCTTGAGTTGGACTGTTGAGCATTTTCAAGATGTTTTCGTTGATATCGGGCAGTAAGGGCGTATTGGCAAACTCTTTGAGTGGAACCCAGGTGAGGCCGATATGTCTGGGGTCAGGATTTTCGGGATGGCGAGGTTCATTGTCAGGCAGCAATTCACATTCAAACACAAGTTCAAGCAAATTCTTTTTGCCATACCTGGGATCAACTTTTGCAGGATGGTATTCCCAAGTCACCAGCAAACGGCCAATATTAACTTTAGCGCAGATTTCTTCATCCATTTCTCGATGGAGGGTTTGATGAAGTGATTCACCCAACTCAACGCCGCCACCTGGAAGATGAAAGCGATTGCTGTCTGGAAATTCCACTTCAACAAGCAAAATATGCCCATCTCTAACAATGACGCCGTAAACACCAATGCGAAAGCCTTGTTCTGCCATAAAAAATCCTAACCAAGAATGTTTAAGAAGGGCAGCTTGGTGTGATCAAGCTGCCCTTTGGTTGGCTCCAATTCGATAAAAGTATCCAGCCACGCGTCGCATTCAGGTATGAATGCTTGCAGGTCCAGCCCTGGCCAGTCCAAATAAGGACGAAGTTGTGGCAGGCCACTTCGCATCACCTTAATAGCCCCTTCGTAATTCAGACGATCACCGTGATAGAAGGCCACGGCTGCTTTGATTAGTCCCTGATACAAATCCCGAAGTGGCCCATCTTCTTCACGCCAAGCGTCTTCCAGGACTTCGTGACAATCGAAAAACTCACGTTTGTTAAACAGATGAACGCCTTCTTTCAGCGCATCCGAAATCAGGCTGCCGTCTTTGAACCGAGCGTCTTTTACTTCCACTTGATGGTACAACCCTTGGCTTCGGTTTTAGGGGTGGCGGGTGTTTGACCTGCCAACACCGCATCAAGGGCATCGCGCAAGTAATTGGCTTTGACAGCGCTTGGCTCTTCATAATTATCATCAATGGCGCCGTAATAGCTGAGCTTTTGGTCTTTGTCGAACAAAAAGATTTCCGGGGTGCGCTCTGCGCCGTAAGCTTTGGCGACTTCCTGGGTTTCATCACGCAGATAGAGGAAATTAAAATTGCGTTCCTGTTGGCGCGCCTTCATGCTGTCAAAGCTATCAGTGGGATGGGACACTGCATCGTTGGCGTTGATCACTAAAAATTGGACACCTTTGTCTTTGTAGTCTGCTTGAATTTGCATCATTCGATCTTCCCAGGCCAGTACGAAAGGACAATGATTGCAACTGAAGATAACGGCAACGGCATTTTTATCTCCATAGTCGGCCAGAGCGTGTTGTTGATCGTCCACCCCTGTTAGGCTGAATGGAATGGCAGCATCACCAAGATTGAGTTGACTCATGACAAACCTCCAGAAGTTTAAAAAATTTAGGTTGAGCAAGCTGCCTGCACGGCGGTTCGGATCATTTCTTCCGAGGGCAGCGGGGTAATTCGACCGTCTTCCCTACGATAGGCGCGACACGTTAAAGCTGCCGGAAGCGCTTGGCCATTTGGATCAATATCCAAGCCATTGATGAGAATAGTTGGCGAGCCAGGGAAGTTCAAACGCTCGGCGTCCTCGTGGGTTTCTACTTGAATAATGTCAATGTGGCGTTCCGCGTTTTCTTCATCCAGAATTTGATTCAATCGATTCAGCGCTGTTTCATGCGAAGGGCAATCTTCAAAGTAAAAAAACTTGATCTGTAAAAGCATAAATTTGTTCCTTAGGTGGATATTTGTCCATTTTTGTCAAAAACAGGGGACAGCATTCCGGCAGTGTAGCGGAAACGTCGTTGTGTTGCCAAATTTTAATCTGTCAGATTTGAACATTTAGGGCAAACCATTTATAGTGTCGGTACAGGCATGGATCAAAAACCGTTGTTTAGAGAAAGGTTGGGTGCTCGATGTCTGCTCTTTGAGCAGGGCCTTTCATCACACCATGTTTGTCGATGGTTGGGCATTATAAAACCATCACCCGAAAGGGAGTAGTTATCATGTCATTATTCAATCAAAAATACTTTAAAGTCAGCTTAGAGCAGCAGCCTAAAGAAGCCGATGGCGTGCTGTGGCTTAAGTGCAAAAATTGCCGAGAACTTGTGTTTAAAAAACGAGTGATCGAAAACTTTAACATTTGTCCAAATTGTGACGAATACTTTTTCTTAACCGCCAAAGAACGCATCGCCCTACTGGTTGATGAAGGGTCTTTTCAGGACATTTCCCGCCCGATTGTGGCTGGCGATCCGTTGGAATTCGTAGATTCCAAACCTTATCCGCAACGCTTGGAAGAAGCATTTCAAAAAACAGGCTTGCACGATGCCGCTATCGTAGGCGAAGCAACGATGGGCGAGATGCCCGTGATCCTCACGGTCATGGATTTTCAATTCATTGGCGGGAGCATGGGTTCGGTGATGGGTGAGCAGATTGCCCACGGCATCAAAACGGCGGCAGAAAAACGTTGCCCATTTATTTTAGTGTCGGCCACAGGTGGCGCTCGTATGCAAGAAGGGATTATTTCCCTGATGCAAATGGCCAAAACCACATCCGCACGTCAGCTTTTGGCCAAAGCAGGTTCTGTCTTTATTTCTGTCATGACCTATCCCACCACCGCCGGTGTGCAGGCCAGTATTGCCAGTTTGGGTGACATTATTGTTGCCGAAAAGGGCGCACTCATTGGCTTCACCGGACGGCGTGTGATTGAAGAAACGATCAAAGAAAAACTGCCGCCGGAGTTCCAGACCGATCAATTTGCGCTGGAACGAGGCCTGGTGGATCGCGTGGTCAAGCGCAGCGAAATGCGCAAAGAACTGATTCATTTATTGCAGTTTTTCGGCAACAAAAAAAGCAAATCAAAAAAAGCTGATAAAGAAGGCATCAACCTGTTGAAACAAGGAAGCGCTCATGGATGAAGCGAATTTAAAGCAAACCCTTGAGCAACTTAAAACGTTGAATCAGCAGGATGGCATTGACCTTAGTGAAGAGATCAGCAAGATTGAACAGAAGCTGGCTCAGTTGGATCTTCCTCAGCAAAGTGGAAAAGAAGATGCAACGCCTGAACCAGTAGCCGACGACTGGGAACGTGTCAAATTGGCCCGCCACCCTCAGCGACCCCACTCTTTAGACTACATCGAACGAGCGTTTAGCGGTTTTTACGAACTGCATGGTGACCGACTCTTTGGTGATGATGGGGCTATGGTGACCGGTCTGGCTGAATTTGAAGGTCAGACTGTAGCGATTGTGGCGCAACAAAAAGGACGCGATCTACAGGAAAATCAAGCACGAAATTATGGATTGCCTCACCCAGAAGGCTATCGCAAGGCACAGCGCATCATGAAGCTGGCCGAGCGATTTGGCTTTCCCGTTATCACCCTGATCGACTCTGGTGGTGCGTTTCCTGGTAAAAGCTCGGAAGAACGCAACATCGGTGGTGCGCTGGCCGAAAGTATTTACACCATGTGTCAGCTCACCGTGCCTATCATCGCCGTGATCATCGGCGAAGGCAACAGTGGTGGTGCCATTGGGATTGGCGTTGGTGATCGTGTGCTGATTATGGAAAATGCTTATTACTCGGTGATCACGCCGGAAGGCTGTGCAGCCATCTTGTGGCGAGACCGAGCCAAAGCGCCCGATGTGGCGCGTGCGTTGCGTTTGACCGCACCGCATTTGCTGGAACTGGGCATCGTGGATGACATCATCCCCGAACCTGAGGGAGGGGCCCACAAAGATCCGGCAGCAGCGGCGGAAGCATTGAAAAAATCAATCAAACGCACATTGAATGAGTTAAAACGCCTCAACAGCGACACGCTATGGGAACGACGCTTAGAGCGCTATCAGCGCTTTGGTGTCTACGAAGAATTGCCAGAAGAAGTGGAAGCAGAGGTCTAAATTTATGGCGGGTGGCCCCCCATCCTGGCTGTTTGAAGGTCAGCAGGAACAAGCCTTGGAACACCTGATGGACATGAGTCGGGAATTTAATTATGGTCCTGGCGAAATTATCTTTCAGGAAGGGCAGCCTGCTTTTGGCGTTTATATTATTTCATCCGGCAAAGTGAAGTTGTCTAAGTATGGCAGCACTGGCAAAAAACAGATTTTGAAATTGTTGAGTGCTGGTGAGATTTTGGGCGAAAAAACGATGTTCGATAATGAAATTTATACCGCCCATGCCAAAACCTTAGAAGACACTACCCTCCATTTCATTGAGCGCACCGCTTTTCTCGATTATCTTCAAACACATCCAGCCGTCTCATTGCGATTAATTGAAAAACTCTGCCGTGAGATCAAAGGCTTTCAAGGCAAGCTCGTTGAAATTGCTTATGAAGACAGCAACGAGCGCCTGGCACGTTTGTTATTACTCCTCGCCAAGGAATACGGCGAAGACACTGACCAAGGCCTTGATCTGGGCATCGAACTCTCCCGCGCCGACATTGCCGAAATTGCCGGCATGACCACCGAAACCGCGATCAGAACCCTGAGCAAATTTAAAGACCGAGGCATGATCACACTCGATGGCTCCAAAATTTTCATCGTCAACAAAGAACAACTCAATAAACTGGCAGAACCTTTTTTGGTAGTGCTTAAAGAAAATTTACTTTAAAAAGCCCTTGTCCTAACAGCCATCGGTTTCAGGTCGGCCAGCGAAATCGGGACAGGCATCATCTTCATCGAGTACACCATCTCCATCACGATCTGCTTTTGGAACGACCACTTCGGGCATCATTGGTAGATCAGGGCAACTTCCATTGACTTCAGAACCGTTTTCATCTCTGACAATCATGCAGGCTTCATACGAAACAGGCTCGCTCATTTCGTCATAATCGAGTGCTTGGACGGTAAAGCGAAAGATGCCATTGGTGTTGGGAGTTCCTTGAAGTTCTCCAAAAGATGTGAGTTCAAGGCCATCGGGTAAATCACCAGAAATATGCTCCCAATGATAAAAGGGTACACCACCACGTGCCGAGAGCTGGCCAGAATACGGAACAGAAATCATCCCTTCTGGAATCGCATAATCACCCACTGATAAAGGAACAAATGCGGATGTTTCTCGCAGCTCATAACCGATGGATTTAATAATGAGTAGGTCAAGCTTGGTTGCCAATCCTCTACCCTGCTGAACGAATCGGCCACAGCCTCCCCCACTGCATCCGCCGCCATAAGGTTCTTGTAAGCTCAAGCGATCCACATACCCATCCGTCAAATGTTCGTCTACCACAGTAGGGTTGCTGCCATGATAGGCCAGTAAATCAGGGTCCTGAAAAAAACCTCTACCGCCCCTGAAGGATGCAGCTTCTGCATACAGTGGGTATCCGCCAAAGAAAAACAATGCGTGCCCCATCTCATGGCTGACAATTTGATAAAAATCAGCAGGCACATCCACATTAAACCAGTCATCGTCTTCCAAGCTGAATTGCCAGCCGTTGGTATTAAAATTACCGTGAGGATTCATGGAAATGGCACCTGATGTCCATATGGGCAGTTCCCTTCCTCCACTTCTTTGTAGTCTGTGAACCGACGCAAACCCTGTTGAGGTAAGGTTTTGGAAAGAATCGAATCCACCAGCGTAGAGCAAGAACCCTTCGTAAGGCGCACTGTTGATGAGTACATCATCGCCGTGCGCTTCTTGATTCCCTGACCTGTTTGCATTTGGAATCAAGGTAAATGCTGCACCGGCCGGAACGGGATCAAAATTCATGTCTGCGAGAAAATAAGCCCAGTCTGCGGCAGCCGTTTCAACCACTGCTCTGGCTTGAGCATTTTCAAAAAAATCAGAAGGGTCTTTGGAAAAATCGACGATGAGCGGATATTCAACAGGCCGGTCTATATCTTGATCGATGATAAGAATGGTGATGTTTGACCTAAATCTTTGATTGTTTCTATCAGTTACTTGAACGGTTAAGGTATATTGCTCATTTTCAAAATCTCGATCTGGGAAAATCGAAAGATGAAATGCTTGTGGATTATTTTCAGTGAGATTTTGCATCGCTTTGGAGGGACCAAACTCAGTGACAGTACTTGGGCGATCAAAATACAATCTGGGATGATTGGCTGTGAGTGTGACCCTGGCTGGTGGTATTGCTCCGGCTGGCAGTGAAACAGAAAACTTCAGCGCAGGGTTTCTGATCATCCCTTCCCAGTCGACTAGAGTTATTCCTTGCTGACTTATGTCGCGTCCAAAAATGTCCAGAATTTTAATTGCTGAATTTTGTGCGGCCACATCAGGCAAAGAAAAATGAATTGTTAAAACAGTTATAAATACGAGCAACATCCCGACCAGGCGAATAGCAAGCTTCATACATCCCCCTTTTTATCTCAGGTGAATATTATAGAGCAATAAACGGGTTATTGAATAAAGCAAAAAGCGATGTGAGTTATGAATTAAAGGGCCCCAAACTGCAAAAGCCTCAAAACTTTCTATAAGAACTTTGAAAACCAACAGAACCAAACCCTCAGAAATGAATGGAAAAAGGAAGCGCTCCAGCCACCACTGGAGCGCTCACAATCTTTTCAAGGAGGAAAAAGGGATTCGTACCTTTCTCAAAACCTAGTTTAACTTATTTTCTAATATATAGCTGTTTTTTGAGTCACATTGGGACAAATGCATCAGAATGAATCAATTGTGTAATTTCTATTACATTCTGAAGGTGCCATAACCGCCTTCTGGCCAAGGCGCGTTAAGTGAGGATGAAATAGCCAATGCCAAAGCCGTTCGTGTTTGTGACGGATCCAGGATGCCATCATCCCACAAGCGAGCGCTGGCGTAGTAGGGGCTGCTTTCGTGTTCGTATTTGTCCAGTGTGGGTTGTTTAAATTCGGCTTCTTCTTCAGGCGTTGGCTCGTGATCCAGGTTTGCAGCACGAACGGTCCACAGCACGTTGGCGGCTTGTTCACCACCCATCACAGAAATTCTGGAATTGGGCCAGGTGAATAAAAATCGAGGGTCGTAGCCGCGTCCACACATGGCGTAATTGCCTGCGCCATGAGAGCCACCGATGATGAGGGTGAATTTTGGTACGGGTACATTGCTTACGGCGGTCACCAATTTTGCGCCGTCTTTGGCGATGCCTCCGTTTTCATAATCTTTGCCTACCATGAAGCCGGTGATGTTTTGCAGGAACAGCAAAGGAATTTTGCGCTGCCCGCACAACTCGATAAAGTGTGCGGCTTTGAGTGAGGATTCTCTGAACAACAAACCATTGTTGGCAACGATGCCAATGGGAATGCCCATTAGGTGGGCGAATCCACACACCATTGTTGTGGCATAACGGGATTTAAACTCTGCAAAACGTGAGCCATCAACCAATCGTGCAATGACTTCATGCACTTGGTAAGCCTGCTTGGAATCTTTGGGCAGCACGCCGAAAAGCTCCTTAGGGTCGTACTGAGGGTCTTCAGGTGTTTGGATTTGAAGCGGGTGTTCTTTTTTATGATTGAGATGAAAAATCATCTCGCGTAGCCATTCGAGCGCTTGCGGTTCGTTTTCGGCAAAGTGGTCGGCCACGCCGGAGATGCGTGTGTGCACATCGGCCCCGCCCAATTCTTCGGCGGTGACATCCGCCCCTGTAGCAGCTTTCACCAATGGGGGACCGGCTAGAAAGATGGTGCCGTTTTCTTTCACAATCACCGTTTCATCAGCCATGGCGGGAATGTACGCGCCGCCTGCGGTGCAGGAGCCCAACACGCCTGCAAGCTGAGGAATCTTCTTGGCCGACATGCAGGCGATGTTGTAAAAAATGCGACCAAAGTGATCGCGGTCAGGAAACACCTCATCCTGAAGCGGCAAAAACGCACCGCCGGAATCGACCAGATACACGCAGGGCAGATGGTTTTCCTCCGCAATGGTCTGGGCGCGAAGATGTTTTTTGACTGTCAATGGAAAATAGGTGCCACCTTTAACTGTAGGATCATTGGCGATAAACATCACTTCCTGGCCTTGCACACGTCCAATGCCGGTGACGATACCTGCACTTGGAGCCTCATCTTTATACATGCCGTAAGCGGCCAATGAGGAAAGTTCCAGGAAGGGTGTGTCGGGGTCCATCACAGCCTCAATGCGTTCGCGGGCCAACAGCTTGCCACGTTTTTTCTGACGTTCCAACGTTTTTACATTACGCTCATGAGCAATCTTGTTTTGCTCATCGTGAAGTTGTTGCGCCAGTTGTTCGTGATGTTGATAATTCTCTTTGAATTCAGGACTGTTGGGATTCAGTTTGCTGCTGATAACGCGCACCGCTGCTCCTTATGACACATTGAGGTTGGCTCCATGATGGCAGGCCATCCAGCAGCTTGCAACGAGAGCGTATGAATCAATCCATCATCAATGAAAGATCGACAATGAAAATACTTGTAGGCTCCAAAAATCCAGTCAAGGTTGCCGCCACTAAAGCTGCTTTTGAAAAATATTTTGAAGCCGTCTACGTTGAAGGCATCAGTGTGCCGTCCGATGTGCCAGATCAACCCATCAATGAGGAAACACTTCAAGGGGCAAAGAACCGAGCGTTAGCACTTTATGATCTGAATCAGAAAGAAGATCACCAAGCCAATTATTTCGTGGGTGTCGAAGGGGGGATTGTGCAACTCAACAATATCTGGTTTGGCTTCGGAGGCATGTGTATTGTCGATCAGCACAAGCATATTGGGTTTGGAAATTCCCCGATGTTTCAATTGCCTGACTCAATTGTTGAATCCCTGTTACAGCGCAAAGAGCTTGGCACGGTCATTGACGAGCTTTCCGGCGAACAAAACACCAAACACAAAGGTGGCGCGGTGGGTTTTCTCACACGTGACGTTTTAGATAGAAAGAACTTATATGTTCAAGGTTTGGTTGTGGCTTTAATTCCGTTTGTCAATCCGCAGATGTATTTCGCCAATTAGAAAGAATTTAGGAAATCCACTCCACCGTTTGACGCAGATGATAGCCATCATGGCCAAGTGCAAACTGTGTGATTTGTAAAATGCTGACCTCTCCAAATTCATTGTGTTTGCCTGTGATGGACCATTGCTCTGGCGTATAGGATTCAAGTTCTGCCATTAATTTAGAGCGATTTTCTAGAAAACGTTTCAAGCAGTCGTTGGGGTCGAGTGTTTCATACTGGTTGATTCTGGCGAGTTCATCAGGGTTACGACCTACAATCAAAGCGCCTGGTTGTTTGCTGATAGAGGACACACGCTCCAACCAAGCTTCGTCCATGTCGGCCATGTGGGCCATCATGTCGCGCAGATTAAATCGTTCTGGATCGGGTTGTTTTACCCAGTCAATGTTGGTTGCGGTTTGAATGATGTGTTTGAGAACATGAGGCGTCGCGCCTAAGCCGTGTGTTACATAATAAATGTTTGGATTCACGAAAAATCTCCTAGAAAATTATTGTCGAAACGACATTGAGAAACCAGCTTCAATTCGGAATAACGGCATCCCTGGAATGAATCCTTTGGTGACACTGATGATTTGAGTTGCCTGCATGGTGAATTTGGCGATGAACGTGCTGAATAAAGTCTGTTCCATGCCAATCAATGCTTGCAATGAAATGTGCAGTGGGCTGCTGGTTTCAACAGGCATACTGAACAAACCCATGCCCCCGCCGCCCATGCCACGCAATCGGCCGATTGGAAAACGCCAGTAGAACGTGGTTTCAAATGAACTGAAAATGAGATCACCCACCACCCCGAAATTTGCACCCAAACGAGCATTTCCATCGTTACCCACATCAAAATCTAAAAATAGGGTGCCGGAAAAGGCAGACAGTTCGCTGACTTTTAAGATGTCGCGCAAACCGCCTAAATAGGTGATGCCCCCACTAAAGCCTGCGGCAATGGTTTGCTCGGTTTGTAATTGCGCCTGAACAGGAACGATAAACACAACAATGAAAATGATGGTGTAAAAAATTGATCGGACCACTTGGTTCCTCCCTGCAAAACCAGTATCCTGACTTAGCGATTTGTATATAGAGAGACATGTCGCCTTTTCAGCAGATTGTAGCAAGGGACCGTAATGAAAGTCAAAGCGCTTGACCCACATTTAATTAATATCATTGCCGCAGGTGAGATCGTTGACCGACCTGCCTCTATTGTGAAAGAGCTGGTTGAAAACAGCCTGGATGCAATGGCCAAACGCATTGATATAGACATTCAAAATGGCGGACTGCAACTCATTCGCGTCGAAGACGATGGCCAGGGAATTTCAAAAGAAGATTTAGAACTGGCCATTCAACGACACACCACCAGCAAGATTTCAACCCAGGAAGATTTAGACGGCATTCAAACTCTGGGCTTTCGCGGTGAGGCGTTGGCCTCTATTTGCGAAGTGGCGAAAGTGAGTGTCAGCTCGAAAACAGCCGATACAGATGAAGGAAATCAACTCATTATCGAAGCGGGTGATGTGCAATCCATCAGCGCTGTCGGTCGACGTCAAGGCACAACGATTGAAGTCAGGGATCTTTTCTTTAATCTGCCCCCACGCCGCAAATTTTTGAAAAGCGAAAAAACCGAAACCCTTCACATCACGCGCTTGATGAAGCGATTTTTGTTTTCCCATCCAGAAGTGCATCTTCGACTGATCCAAGGCAAACGGACGGTGCTGGATTCACCTGGAAGTCAAGACCTGATTGAAATTGCTTCACATCTCTATGACACCAAAGTCGCCAAAGGACTGGTTCCGGTCGATTATCAGGGTGACGTTTTGAAAGTTCGGGGTTGGGTCAGTACCGCACAGTTGAACCGAGCGGACCGCAATGAGCAATACACGTTTGTCAATGCTCGCGCTGTGAGTGATGCGGTGATTTATTACACCCTCAATCGTGCCTATGAAGGCACGTTGCAAAAAGGACGTCACCCGTATGTGTGTTTGCACATAGAGCTTGACCCACATCTGGTCGATGTCAATGTGCATCCGCAAAAACATGAGGTTCGTTTTCTTGATGCACAAACCATTCGACGAGAGTTGTTGCAGGCATTGAATCAAACGTTGCTGTCCAGTCATGCCACGCCGAACCTGCCATGGAAACAGGCAGAAGAAGCGTTGAGGTATCGGCCCGAGCGAACGGGTGCAGTCGAAAAACTTGATTTGCGTGAGGAATTGGAACAACGGCGCGAAGCCATGCCACCGATTCAAACTGAACTTAGAGATGCTTCAACTTCTCGGTTTCCTGAGCGACAACCCGAAACGATCAATGAATCATTGTCTCAACCTAAGGTTGAAGCTGCTCAAACAACGCCAATTGAAGAAACGGTTCAGCCTTCAGCCACACCATTTCAATCCTCATTAACAGAGACTGAGGAAGTGCGTGTGGTGGGGCAAATTCATGGCACGTACATTGTGGTGCAAACCTCATCAGGGTTTGAGTTGATTGATCAGCATGTGGCCCATGAGCGGGTGCTGTATGAAAAATTTCTGAAGCAGATTGCTGAAACTGGGATTCAATCTCAAAAAATGTTGTTGCCGGAAACCATCAAGGTGACGCCGGATCAGGCGCAACAGTTTGGACAACACATGGGCACGCTGGCGAAACTTGGGATTGATATTGAAGCCTTTGGCCCGGACACTTTTCTCGTTCGAGCCTGGCCGCAGGCATTGGCGGAATTTCATGCTGAAACAGGTTATCAGCATATTTTGCAACGATTGCTGGAAGTGATTGAACAGGAAGGCGACCCTTCATTTGAAGCATTGGCTGAGGTGATGGTGGCATCGTTATCCTGTGAGGCTGCCGTGGTCAAAAACACACTGATGCCACTCGAAGCGATGCGTCACTTGGTCAAGCAACTGAAAAAAGCAGACAATCCATTTCATTGCCCACACGGACGCCCCATCATTCTTCAGTATGGATTGCCCGAATTGGAACGCGCTTTTAAGCGCCGTTAGCTCAACCTTTAAAAATAATAAAAAAGACCGGCTGCAGCAGTGACTGGAATGGCGGCTTGGCCACCAAACACCCCACCGACTTCGACGGCAAAGACAAAATTTTCACTGATTGCAATTTCAATACCTAGCACGCCTTGAAGGGTGGAATCGAAAGAAAGCCCTTCGGAGAAAAAGGCCACGCCACCACCAGCATATAAGTCCACGACATTGGTTTTGATGTATTGGTAAAAGGCGCGAATGGAAAATGTGGGGTTGCTTTCGCGGGTAAACACACTCAGTTCCATCCCATATTGCCCCAGCAGCCAAAGTCGGGCGCTGGCGCCGGTGGGAAATTCATTGGAATCGGCAATGGTGGCCAAAATGCCTGCGCCAAATTGTAGTAAACGGGGTTCTGGGTCGGCTTGTGCCCACGCTGCGGGTGAAATAATCCAGCAAAAAAGGCACAAAACTAAAAGGGTACGCATCATATCTCTGTTCCTCCTCATCTGGGTTGGGAAATTCCCAACCAACACATGCTGGAATAATAGCAGGAGTGTGGTCTGCATCACAGGACATTGGGGCAAACTTGCATTCGTCCAATTCATCATTATACTTAGCAATTTACGACTCAATCTGAATTTGCGCGGATTTAGAGGTTTGCAAAAACCTTTTGCTCAGGAAGCTGTTGTTTTTAGACCTATAGGGCGTTTTTGGATGGTGAGAAGGAACTCAAATGCCGATGTATCGTTATCAGTGCAACGAGTGCGACAAAGAATTCAACGTACTCGAATTTGCCAACGATCCTCCCACCAAAGTGTGTAATTGCGAAAAGCAATCTAAAAAAATCGAGCGGATGTTGGGCGTGCCGAGCTTGTCCTTTAAGGGTAAAGGGTTTTATGTCAATGACAACAGCAAGCGACCGCCTTCCAATGGCGACAAAAAAAGTGGGGCCGATTCATCCAGCACTTCCAAAAGTACAGATAAAAAAACATCCGAATCTAAATCTAAAACAACGTCTTCAAAATCAAAAAAATCTACAACCGACAAAAAGAAATCATAATTTCGAGATGAGGTTCTTCTAGCAAAAGGATTTCGGTGCCAGAGAGTTTTCACACTAAAAAGATTTAAAATTAGAAATTTTAGAAAATTTTTTAAGAGGTGATTCATGTTCGTCAGCGGCGATGACATTAACAAACTAAGAATTGGTTTGGCCTCTCCAAGCGAGATGCGTTCCTGGTCCAAAGGTGAAATTACCGAATCGGAAACGATCAACTACCGAACGCATCGACCCGAACGCGGCGGCTTGTTTGCCGAAGAAATTTTTGGCCCCGAAAACGACTACGAATGTGGTTGTGGCAAATACCGAGGCCGAAAATATGAAGGCATTAAGTGTGAAAAATGTGGGGTGCTGGTCACCGATAAATCGGCGCGACGTGTGAATATGGGCCACATTGATTTGGCCAGTCCGGTCATTCACTTCTGGTACCTTAAAGGGGTGTCCAGTCCGTTGAGCACGTTGTTGGGTCTTAAACGCGTGACCCTTAAACGCATCGCCTACTACGAAACAGAAACCAAACAGGAAGAACTGTTTATTGTCACTGAATCACCCGAAGACGATCCGATGGTGGGGGAGTTTCTCACCAAGACACAGTATGAAATTTTAAGTCAGAGAAAAGAATTCAAAGCAGAGCCTGGCTACATCATCGAAGCCGGTCAGCCTGTGGTCGCTGCCGAAGCGGGCACCGCTGAAGTGGTGCCGATGAAGCTGGAAAACCAGGAAGAAATCACCGTGGTTCGCATTGGCGGTAAGGATTATCCGGTGTCGCAAAACGCCGAACTTCAAATTGTCGACGGCGATGAAATCAAGGCTGGCGCCGTGCTGGCGGAATCGCCCTTTGGCATGATGGATGAAGTGGTCAGTGAATTTAAATTGAAGTCCTTCCGCACTTTTTATCCAGAACTCAAAGGCGCTCGTGCTATTGATCCAGTGGACAATTTGTTGTTTCTGGTCACCGAAGTTCGCGGCAACGATTTTCCAGGGCAGGTCGGCGACCTGCTGTTGGAAGATGAGAAATATGCTTATGAGCGCATTTATCGCGGCCAGTTTGAAGCACACACCGGTGCCATGGGCATCCAGGGCGTGCTGGCCAATATTGGCCTGCCCCAATTGTCCAAACAATTAAAGATGGGTGCCGAAGATGAAACCAGCGAAGGCAAACGCAAGCGTTTGCTCAAGCGCCTGGAAGTGGTCGAACATCTGCTCAATTCACACAATCGTCCCCAGGACATTGTGCTGGAAGTGATTCCGGTGATGCCGCCCAACCTGCGTCCGATTGTGCAACTGGAAGGCGGTAAGTTCGCCACCACCGATTTGAACGATTTGTACCGCCGCATCATCAACCGCAACAACCGCCTGAAAAAGTTGAAAGAAATGGGCGCCCCTGAAGTTATTTTGCGTAACGAACGCCGCATGCTTCAGGAAGCGGTAGACGCACTTATCTATAATGAAAAGAAAGAAAACCCAATTTTGGGGCGTGACAACCGGCCTTTGAAATCCCTGAGTGAACGTATCTCTGGGAAACAGGGTCGTTTGCGCCGCAACTTGCTTGGTAAGCGTGTGGACTATTCCGGCCGTGCCGTGATTGTGGTGAATCCCAAACTGAGATTGGATCAGTGCGGGATTCCTAAAAAGATGGCGCTGGAATTGTTCCGTCCCTTCATTCACCAACAGTTGCAGTTGCTGGAAAAGCCCATTGCCATTACCAACTACGATGAATTGAAAAACAAGGCGTTGGCTGGCGAGTTGCCCGAAGTTTGGGACATTTTGGAAAAACTGATCACACAGCACCCTGTGTTGCTCAACCGCGCCCCAACGTTGCATCGTTTGGGGATTCAGGCATTTGAGCCCATTTTGGTGGACGGTCAGGCACTTCAAATTCACCCCTTCGTGTGTCCCCCTTACAATGCCGACTTTGACGGCGACACGATGTCGGTGCATGTACCGCTGTATCCGGCTTCCATCCGCGAAGCGCGCGAGTTGATGTTGTCTTCGAAAAACATTTTATCGCCTGCCAGTGGGGACCCGCTGAGTAAGCCAACGCAGGATTTCATTTTCGCCATCTACTATCTCACTTCTGCAGCCATTGAGCCTAAGAAGAAAAAAGACGATGAAGTGTTGCCTTACTTTATTGATGAAGTGGAGGCCCAGCGCGCGCAGGAAGAAGGCCACATTAAATTGCAAAGCCTGGTGCATATCCGTGTGGATGGCAAAATGGTAAAAACCACGCTGGGGCGTGTGTTGTTTAACCAAGCATTGCCTGAAGATTTGCGAGATTACGAAAAGGTCTTTACTTCCAGCCAAATCGGTAAATTGATCATGGCCTGCTATCACGAGCACGGCAACGACCGTGTGGTGGAGTTGCTGGATGATTTGAAAAACCTGGGGATTACCTATGGGATTCAGTCCGGTTTGACCATTTCGGTGCGCGATTGCCTGATCCCTGGTTCTAAGCCAGAGATCTTAAAAGGCGCACGCGGCCGTGTGGACCACATCAATGATATGTTTGAGATGGGGATGTCCACCGATGCCGAACGCAAAGAAGAAGTGATTAAGATCTGGCGAGAAACAGTGGACAAAGTGGAAGTCGCCACCATGGAAAACTTTTCATCTAAAAATTACAATTCCATTTACGCCATTGTTGAGTCCGGCGCGCGCGGCAGTTCCAATCAGGTAAAACAGTTGGCCGGGATGCGCGGTCCGATGGCCGATCCGTCCGGTGAAATTTTGGAATTGCCGGTGATTTCCAACTTCCGTGAAGGGTTGACCACAATGGAATTTTTCATCTCGACCCACGGGGGCCGAAAAGGGACTGCCGACACGGCACTTAAAACGGCAGACTCCGGTTATCTGACGCGTCGCTTGGTGGATGCCTGTGAAGAGCTGGTGGTCAATGAAGTTGATTGTGGTAGCAACAACGGGGGTGAATTGGACCCGTTGTACTATGCCAAGAATCAGGTGATGCAGGATATCGAAACGCGCTTGTATGGGCGTTATCTGGCCACCGATGTGCGCTTTAATGGAGAAGTGATTTCTGAGCGCAATACCTTGATGGATCGCGAAAAAGCACGTGAATTGGGACACTTGACCCTAGAGGTTAAAGTTTCAGACAAGAACTTTAGCGAACTGGTGCTCGGTACCAAGAGTGTTGTCGACGTGCGCGACGCCAAAGGCAAACAGGTGATCGTGGCCCGTGATGAAAACATCACCCCTTATCTGATTGAACAGATGAAAAAGCACAAAGTCAAAACCATTGAAGTGCGCCCCATCATCACGGTGCGCTCGGCGCTGACTTGCGAAACGATCCAGGGCATTTGCCAATACTGTTACGGCATGGACTTATCCTGCCATCAGCCGGTGGGGATGGGCACGGCAGTGGGCGTGATTGCTGCTGAATCCATTGGCGAACCTGGCACACAGTTGACCATGCGTACGTTCCACACCGGCGGGGTTGCTGGTGAGGACATCACACAGGGGTTGCCTCGTGCTGAAGAATTGTTTGAGGCGCGCAAGGCCTTGCGCGGCTCGCAGGGGGATATTTCTCCCATCAACGGCCATGTCAAAACCATGTCTTCGATGCCGGATGGGCGCGAACAGGCATTGGTTGAAGGCGAACAGCGTTCGGTGCGCCTGCCCAAGGTATTGTGTCAGGTGCAGCCTGGGGATCAAGTGTCGGTGGGGCAGTTCATTGCCGCCAAGAGCAGTCGCAAGGGGCGCTTGGAAATACTGGAAATTGATGGTCAGCGCTATGCAATGGTGCTTGATGAAGATGATGTGATCTTTAATTTGCCCTCAGATGTGGACTTTGCGGTGAAGGATGGACAAAAAGTCAAGGCAGGGGCCAAACTGACCAAAACCTTTGACATTCCTGAGCTGGTCGCGCAGCGCCCGGGCAAGGTCAAACACATCGAGGAAAATGAAGAAAATGGCAATCGCACCGTGGTTGTCGTTAGCGAAGACGAACAAGAAATTCGCTATCTGGTGCCATTGGAAGCTGAAATTATCGTGGCTCCCGATGACGATGTCAAAGAGGGCGGGGTGCTGTCCAAGGCAGCCAACGCCGACCCGTTGACCACAGAGAAGGAAGGTCGCGTTTACCTCACGCCGCAGCGCGTGGTGGTGTTTGACCCCGAGGCCGAAGGCAAATTGATTCCTTTGAGTGACGACATTGTGCTGAACAAGCAAGCGGGCGATAAGGTCAATGTTGGGGAATCTATTTTGGGTGTGGCTGGAGACGGTTTTGATGCCAACACGGTGGTTGAAAAAGTTGAATCCATTGATGACGACACGGTGGAAGTGACTTATCACTTTGAAACCACGCTGACCCTGGTCAACTCGCCATTGGTGCATGAAGGCGACAAGGTGCGCCAGGGTGAATTGGTGTCCAAGGGTGTAATTTCGCCGCACGTGTTGCTGAAAGAAGCTGGTGTGCGTGCCACGCGCGATTACATGCTGACCGAAATCCACAAGGTGTATAAAAGCCAGGGGGTGGACATCAATGACAAACACATCGAGTTGGTGATCCGCCAGATGCTCAACAACGTGAGCATTGAAGACGCTGGCGATTCTGAATTTACCCCCAACCAAATCGTCACGTTGGAAGAATTTAGACGTGCCACTCAAAGCGTGATCGAAGACAACCAGCAGATTCGGCTGCAAAAAGAAAACCTGATGGGTGCTTTGCTTGCCGAAGATTTGCGCGATTACAACAATCATATTGTTGGGATGGAAGGGCAGCAGATCAACGGTCAGCTCGTTGCTCAGTGGTTGGACCACCGGATTGAGGAAGTGGTTATCCAGGGCGTTGAAGATTCAGAGACGGAGACTGTGCGTATCCGCGAAAAACGCTTGCCCAAAGGGGAGCGCATCCTGCTCCGAATTTCCAAAGCCGCTTTGGAGAGCAAGAGTTGGTTGAGTGCGGCCTCGTTCCAGCGCACCACGATGGTGTTGGATCAGGCGGCCATGCGTGGCGCCTACGATCCATTGGAAAGCTTGAAGGCCAACGTGATTGTCAGTTGCCTGGTGCCCGCTGGCACAGGGTATGCGGCCCGATTTGGCGATTCAACTGAAAATGGTGATCAGCCTGAAGCTGCGGAAGAAGAAACCGCAGTGACAGCATAAAAAACGACAGTCAGAAAGGCACAAGTTGTGCCTTTTGGTCGGCAGGTGGTCCTTTCGACATTGAGAGGGTAGGGCTTAAAGCTGTTTTTAGGTGCTTTATATACTTGAAAAAAAGCCTTTAAAAGGGTTGCTTGACAGGACAGGTAGGGCTCTTTATAATATCGTGCTCAGGGCGTTGTATGTTAACCTTACTGTCGATTTGTATTCAGAAAATTATAACCAAATAGAGATGGTTTTAGGAGTTTAGTGAATGCCAACGATGAATCAGCTGGTCCGCAAGGGCCGTAAAAAAACCTTGAAAAAGAGTGGGTCGCCTGCACTCAACAGTTGCCCGCAGCGCCGTGGGGTTTGTACACGTGTGTTCACCCGAACGCCTAAAAAGCCAAACTCTGCACTTCGCAAAGTGGCGCGCGTGCGTTTGAGCAATGGCCAGACCATCACAGCTTACATTGGCGGCGAAGGCCACAATTTGCAGGAGCACTCCATGGTATTGGTGCGCGGTGGTCGTGTGCCGGATTTGCCAGGGGTTCGTTATCACATTGTGCGTGGGTCTTTGGACACCGCCGGTGTGGATGGACGCAAACGCGGGCGCAGTAAATACGGCAGCAAGCGTTAATTAAGGAGACGTTGAATGCAAGCTGGAAAAATGATTCCGGGACGGGACGTGCCACCTGATTCTTTATTTGGCGATAAATTGGTGGAAAAGCTCATCAATTACGTCATGTTGGATGGCAAAAAGTCTGTGGCTCGCCGGATTGTTTACGATTCTTTTGAAATTATTGAGAAGAAGACAAGTGAAAACGGTCTTGAAACGTTCCATAAGGCGATGAAAAAACTCTCACCGACGCTCGAAACCCGAAGCCGTCGTGTGGGTGGTTCTAGCTATCAGGTTCCTTATGAAGTGACTGATGATCGTCAGCGCACGCTGGCGTTGCGCTGGTTG
This sequence comes from Candidatus Fraserbacteria bacterium, assembly GCA_029262795.1. Lineage (GTDB taxonomy): Bacteria > Bipolaricaulota > Bipolaricaulia > RBG-16-55-9 > JAJCYT01 > JAJCYT01. The sequence goes on along the minus strand of JAJCYT010000021.1, from coordinate 123,425 downwards.
ATGATGGGCTCTCGAGGCCGCAATGAGCGCACCATGGCTGAACGACTCGCTGCAGAGTTGATGGATGCTTGTAATGAACAGGGCAAGGCGTATGAAAAGCGCCAAGATACCCACCGTATGGCAGAGGCCAACCGTCCGTTTGCCCATTACCGTTGGTAGTTTTTAACGGTATGTGAACGGACTGGGAGGACATTGTCGGGTGCCCGCAATTACAGTTATTTATGTAAGATTGCGGGCATTTTTGCTTGTTTTGGTGAATTGTAATTGGTCTTTGACAAAAGAAGGTTTTGTTGGGGATTGCGTGAAGTTTTGTAAAGAATTTTAAAAGCAGGAGAAACAAATGGCCAGTGCGGCAAAAAAACGAGGCGCAACAAAATTAGATCGCGTCCGCAACATCGGATTTGTGGCTCACATTGATGCGGGCAAAACCACCACCACCGAGCGCGTGCTGTTTTACGCAGGCGTGACCCATCGTATTGGGAGCGTGGATTCCGGTACCACTGAAATGGACTGGATGGAAGAAGAAAAGGAACGTGGCATCACGATCACCTCGGCAGCCACGGCCTGTTTCTGGCGAGATTATCAAGTCAACATTATTGACACACCAGGACACGTGGATTTTACCGCAGAGGTGGAGCGCTCCTTACGTGTGTTGGACGGGGCTGTGCCCATTTTCTCCGCTGTGGAGGGGGTCGAATCCCAGTCCGAAAAAGTATGGCGTCAAGCGGACCGTTATCACACCCCACGCCTGGCTTTTATCAATAAGCTGGACCGTGCGGGGGCCAACCACGCAAAAGTGTGTGAGTCCATCCGTGAGCGTCTGGGGGCAGTGATTTTGCCGGTTCAGATTCCTTACGGCGAAGGGGACGAATTCAAAGGTCTGATTGACCTGGTTGAAATGGAACTCCTGGTTTGGAATGAAGAAGACCAGGGCATGACCTTCGAAACTCTGGAAATCCCTGAAGACGCCCTAGAAAACGCCCTCACCCACCGCGAAGCACTTCTTGAACAACTCTCAGACATCGACGACGAACTGATGCTCAAATTTCTCAATGAAGAAGAAATTCCCGTTCAACAAATCAAAGACGCCTTGCGCGTTGCTTGTTTGGAAAAACGGTATGTGCCTGTGTTAACAGGGTCTTCTTTAAAGAATGTGGGCGTGCAGGCGTTGCTCGATGCGATTATAGAATACTTGCCTTCCCCACTTGATGTGCCTCCGATTGAGGGCACATGGGTAGATGATCAGGCCGATGGGAAAGGCGAAGAACAGGAACACGAAAAACGAATCCGCAAACCAGACCGCGAAGAACCCTTCTCCGGTTTGGCTTTTAAAGTGGTCAATGATGAATATATGGGCCGCTTGGTCTACGCTCGCATTTATTCTGGTGTGGCCGAAAAAGGGTCTTATGTGTTTAACTCCAGCAAAGGAAAGCAGGAGCGTATTGCTCGTGTGTTCCACATGCACGCCAACGACCGTGAAGAGGTTGAATCAGCAGCAGCTGGAGACATTGTGGCCTTGGTTGGACCGAAAGAACTGACCACCGGTGACACGATTTGTGATGCGAAAAGCCCGATTTTGCTGGAAAGTATTGATTTCCCAGAACCGGTTGTTTCTTTGGCCGTTGAGCCTCGTTCTCAGGCTGAGGAAGACAAACTGACAGAATCCTTATTTAAACTCACACAAGAAGATCCAACCTTTAAATTCAGAGTCGATCCTGAAACCAACCAAACCGTGATTTCCGGGATGGGCGAATTGCATTTGGAAATTTTGACCAGTCGCTTGAAGCGTGAATTTGGTGTGGAGCCAAATATTGGTGCGCCTCAGGTGGCTTATCGTGAAACCTTGACTGCTGTGGCTGATATTGAAGAAAAATTCTCCAAACAGTCTGGCGGGCGAGGTCAGTTTGGTCATGTGTACATCCGTTTTGAGCCCCAAGGTCGCGGACAGGGGTTTGTGTTTGAAGATCAAATCAAGGGTGGGGTGATTCCTAAAAACTTCATCCCGTCTGTCCGTAAAGGATTGGAAGAATCCATGACCAGCGGTCCGTTGGCTGGTTACCCGATTGTGGACATCAAGGCCGTTTTGTATGACGGCTCTTACCATGATGTGGACTCCTCTGAAATTGCTTTTAAAACAGCGGCTATTAACGCTATTCGTAAAGCGTTTCAACAGGTTTCTGTGGCGTTGCTTGAGCCGATTATGGAAGGTTATATCATCACCCCGAGCGAATATGTTGGTGAAATCATGGACGACATCAATTCGCGTCGAGGTACGGTGAAAGGGTTTGAGCTTGAGCACAATACTCAAACCATTGACGTTCGTATTCCGTTGTCTGAAACCTTCGGCTACACGACACGACTGCGCTCTTTGAGCCAGGGACGTGCGGTGGCCGATTTGCATTTTTCACACTACGAAGTGGTCCCAGCGCGGATCCGTGAAGAAATCTTGGAAGGGAGATAAGCACATTTATGGCCCGTGAAAAAATACGCATTCGAGTGCGAGGCTACGACCATGAATTGGTTGATGAAGCCATTCGAACGATTGTAAAAACTGCTGAAAGTACACGTGCAAAATTGGCTGGGCCGATCCCTTTGCCTACCGATCGGCGCGTTTACACCGTATTAAGAAGCCCGCACGTAAACAAGAAATCAATGGAGCATTTTGAACGCTGTGTCCACAAGCGCTTGCTGGATATCAAGGAACCCAGTTCCGAAACCATCAACGCATTGATGGACATCGAGTTGCCCAGTGGGGTTGACATCGAGGTCAAGCTCTAAGGCGGAGGATGTTATGGCATTAGGATTGTTAGGCGAAAAACTGGGCATGACCCAGTGGTTTGATGAAGATGGCAGCGCCAAGCCGGTGACTGTGATTCGCATTGAACCCAATACGGTTATTCAGGTGAAATCTGAACAGACCGATGGCTACAGCGCATTGCAACTTGGCTTCCGCCCCACCAAGCAGGAACGGGTGACCAAGCCATTGCTGGGACATTTTAAACGCGCTGGTGCCGAACCCCAGAAAGTGCTGCGCGAGTTTCGTGTGGATGACCCGGCTGGATACAAAAAGGGTCAGCAATTGACTGTTGAAGTGTTTGAGGCCGGTGAAAAAATCAACATTCGTGGTCGCAGCAAAGGCCGCGGCACCACAGGCGCGGTTAAACGTTGGAACTTTCGCACTGGCCAAAGCGCGCATGGTCACAGTGAGGACAAACGAAAATTGAAATCTGTGGGAACAATGCGTGCCACGGGTAAACTTTTCAAAGGCAAAAAAATGCACGGTCGCTGGGGCGATGAAAAAATCACAGTGAAGGCATTAAAAGTCTTGAAAGTTGATGTTGAAAACAACCTCATCGTGGTCCAGGGATCTGTGCCTGGCTCCAAGTTTGGTGTGCTGGAGTTGATTAAACGTGGCTGATATTCAATTGTATTTATTTGAAGGCGGTCAGGAATCTTCTCAGATTGATGACCGTTTGGTCGGTGAAACCATCGATCAGGATTTAATGTTTCGCGCGGTGCAACGTGAACTGACTAACAAGCGTCAGGGCACGGTGTCGACCAAAACCCGCAGCGAAGTGGCTGGCACCGGGCGCAAGCCTTGGCGTCAGAAAGGCACAGGGCGCGCACGTGCGGGTTCGTTTAAGAGTCCGTTGTGGCGCGGTGGTGGTGTGATTTTTGGCCCTAAACCCAAAACCTATCACCATAGCATGCCTCGAAAAATGCGACGCAAAGCGCTTCGCATTGCCTTGAGCACACGCTTTCAGGATGGCAACATGTCGTTGGTAGATCGCTTGGTGTTTGAAGCGCCCAAAACCAAAGAAGGACGCAAGTTCTTGGAGCGGATTGAGCACATGGACAAAACATTGATTGTTTGTGCCCAGGACGAAAATCAGATGGCGGTGCGTAAATCGTTTACCAATTTGCCCAATGCCATGTTGCTGCCCACGTCCATGTTGACGGTGTACAACATTCTGGCTCATGACAAATTGCTTATGACCCAGGAAGCCGTGGCAGAACTTGCTGAAAGAGTTTTTTGAAAAGAGTTTTACAATGAAACTGATTTCTGAAGATATTTTAATTGCGCCTCTGGTCAGCGAATTGAGTTGGTCGATGCAGGAAGAAGGCAAATACACCTTTCGTGTGCATGCCAAGGCCAACAAGATTGAAATTCGCAAGGCTGTAGAGGATTTGTTTGAAGTGGATGTGGTCCGAGTCTGGACCCAGAATTACAACGGCAAACCTCGCCGCCGCCGCGTGGGTCAGGAAGGGCATACTCGTTCCTGGAAAAAGGCGATTGTGCAGCTGCAGGTAGGCCAACGAATTGAGATTTATCAATAAATAAGATCAAGGAGGAAACAAGAACCCGAAACCCGAAATTTTTTACCTGCATTGCTCGCACAAACTTCTGGCCAATCAGCCAGAACCAAAGTTGTGTGAAAAGAACAACGTTCTTAGGGCAAATGAAAAAGATTTGGGGTGTGGGGTCTTGTTTTCGCTGGAAAGGATTCATCGATGCCAAATAAGCGACCCAATCCAATTACACCAGGGCTTCGTAATGCCATCCTGCCCGACTTTAGTCGGTTGACCACGGATGAGCCTTACAAACCACTGCTGCGTCCGCTAAAGAAAACGGGCGGTCGCAACCATAAGGGCCGCATCACTGTTCGTCATCGAGGTGGAGGTCACAAGCGCCGTTACCGTTTGATTGACTTTTCCCGAGACAAACAGAACATTCCTGCAAAAGTTGTGACCCGTGAGTACGACCCAAACCGTTCTTCTTGGATCATGCTGGTTCAGTATGCAGACGGTGAGCGTCGATACATTGTGTGCCCCTTGGAGTTGGAAGTGGGCCAGGAAATAATTTCTGGTGAAAGTGTTGAAGCCAAGCCTGGAAATGCGATGCCTTTAAAAAGCATCCCTTCGGGGCAATTGGTGCACAACATCGAATTTTTCCCAGGCGGAAAAGCCAAGCTGGCTCGTTCTGCGGGCACCTATGCTCAGGTAATGAGCATGGACGAAGGCATGGTGCGCTTGCGCTTGCCCTCCGGTGAAATCCGTTTGTTCAAAGGCGACTGCATGGCCACCATTGGTCAGGTCAGCAACGCTGATCACAAGCACGTTAAGTCCGGTAAAGCGGGCCGATCCCGTCACTTGGGACGCCGCCCAACCGTGCGTGGTACGGCCATGAACCCTGTAGATCACCCTCACGGTGGTGGGGAAGGTCGCGGTTATGTGGGTGGTCCGCCACGCACCTTTGCGGGCAAATTGGCCAAGGGTGTGCGTACGCGCAAGCCGCACAAGCCCAGTGATGCATTGATTGTCACAAGGGCGCGGGATGCACGGCGCAGAAGGAGATAAGGCATGACACGATCTTTGAAAAAAGGGCCTTTTGTGGCCGACCATTTGATGAAAAAAGTGGAAAAAGCCAGACGCGGCGAGTTGGATGAAATTAAAACCTGGTCTCGCGCTTCAATGATTACGCCGGAGATGGTGGGTCTGGAAATCAAGGTTCACAACGGTCGCCAGCATGTGCCGGTTCGGATTGTGGAAAACATGGTGGGGCACCGTTTGGGCGAGTTTGCGCCGACCCGTAAATACACGGGCCACGGCGGGATCAAAAAGAAACAGACCAGACAACTGAAGTAAGGGAATGCTTATGGAAGCTAAAGCGATTGCAAAATATGTGCGTGTTTCGCCAAAAAAGGCACGCTTGATTATGAATCAGGTCCGCGGCAAGCCTGCGGGCGAAGCGCTGAAACTGCTGCGCTTTGCCAAGCAGAAAGCGGCTGGCCATATTCGAAAGACTTTAGAGTCTGCCATTGCCAATGCGGAACACAATTTTGATATGGATGTGGAAACGTTATTCATTTGCGATGGTCGCATTGACGAAGGGCCTTCATTGCGCCGTTTGAACATGCGCGCTCGCGGGATGGCCGACATCATTCGCCGCCCGACTTGTCATATCACGGTCAAAGTGTCTGAAAAAGAAGAAGTGGAAAAAACAAAAAAAGCGGCTAAGGCCAAGCCAAAGGCAGTGAAAGCTGAGTCAAAAGCGGCCAAAACTAAGCCAAAAGCAGCCAAAGCTGATGCTGAAACCAAAGCAGCCAAAGCAGAACCCAAGGCTGCTGAGCCGGAAAACACTGATGGAGGTGACGATGGGTCAGAAAGTTAACCCGATCGGTTTCCGTGTGGGGGTCAACCGAAAATGGCGCTCTAATTGGTACACCTCCAAACTGGGACCGGAATACATTCGAGAAGACAAAGATATTCGTATACTGGTGGGCAAGCGCTATCGTGGCGCTGGCTTGGCCGATATTTTTATTGAACGGCCAAGTGAGAGCAATGTGGGGCTGACCATTCGCACCGCACGCCCTGGCATCATCATTGGCAAGGGGGGCGCTGAAATTGACAATTTCCAAAAGGATTTGGAAAAGAATTTCAAACGCTCTTTCCGCATTTCGATCCAGGAAGTGGAAAATCCCGACACCGAAGCCGCTTTGATCGCGGAGGATCTGGCCTATCGTATTTCCAACCGCACCCCGCCGATGCGGGCCATCAAAGAAGTGATTCAGCGCGCCATGGGCAAAGGGATTCAGGGCGTTAAAGTTGCCTGTGCCGGCCGCTTGGGCGGTGCTGAAATTGCACGCGGTGTGTGGCAGAAAGAAGGCCGTGTGCCTTTGCATACTATTCGTGCTGATATTGATTACGGGTTCCGCGAAGCGTGGACCAAAACGGGCCACATCGGTATTAAGGTCTGGTTGTTCCGTGGTGAACATGTGAAACTGCCTTCTTTGGCTGCCAGTCAAAGTGTGGCTGAAAGCCAGGCAAATGCTGCACCGACAGCCCCTGAGGCAGTTGCGCCGGCTGCTGAACAAGCGCCCGCACCTGCTGCTGATGCCGCGCCTGCACAACCTGATGTGAAACCTGCTGCTGAAGGAGGCACCGATGCCCCTGTTGATGCCTAAACGTGCTCGTCGCCGAAAGGTACATCGAGGCCGCCGCAAAGGGTTTGCCCACCGTGGTTCAACGGTTGCTTTTGGTTCTTATGGGATTCAGGCATTGAAGCCGGAATGGATCACCGCAGGCCAGATTGAAGCCTGTCGTACCACAATTACCCGCCGCCTTGAGCGCGGTGGTCGTGTTTGGATTCGTATTTTTCCAGACAAGCCGATTTCCAAAAAACCTGCTGAAGTGCGCATGGGTAAAGGGAAAGGCGATCCCGATCAGTGGGTGGCTGTGGTCAAGCCTGGGCGCATCATGTTTGAGTTTGATGGCGTGACGTTGGAACGGGCCAAACGGATTCACAAGCTGTTGTCCTATAAGCTGCCCATTCCAGTGAAGTTGCGTATGCGCCGTCGTTTAGGAGGCGAAGAATGAAGGCTGTTGAATTGCATGAATTGACCACGGATGAACTGCAGCAAAAGCAACAGGAATTGAAAAAAGCCCTGTTCACCGTGCGCTTTCAGGTGGCCATGAACCAGCAGGACAACACTGCTGTGTTATTGCAAACACGCAAAGATGTGGCCCGCGTGAAAACCATTTTGCGTGAACGCCAACTGAAAGCTTCTCAACAAAGTGATAAGGAGTAAGCATGTCGGGTACGGAAAAAATTGGCGTGGTGACCAGCGATAAATCAAGTAAAACCATCACTGTGATGGTTGAAACACGCGCACCGCATCCTGTTTATGGCAAAATGATTAAAAAACGTGCCAAGTTTTATGCGCACGATGAAGCTGAAACGGCTGGCATTGGCGACAGGGTTCGCATTGAAGCCACCCGTCCATTGAGCAAAACCAAGCGCTGGCGCTTGGCCGAAGTATTGAAAAAGCAAGAATAGTACAGTTAGAGGCTTTGGGCTGAAAATTTTTGCATTGGATTGTTGGAATGTTTTCTGCTAACGGTAGCTGGCACTGACTCAAGTTGAGTTGGTTCTGAAAGAACAAACTGGCATTAGCAGAAAACGTTCCAGAAATAAATAGAAAAATTTTTGGTCTTCAGGGTCACTGAAGGAGCGTCGGACATGATTCAACTAAGAACCGTACTCAAGGTGACGGACAACTCCGGTGCCAAGGAAATCCGCTGCTTTCACATTAAGAATCACGCGGATGTTGCCAATGGCAAAATCGGAGATATTGTGACTGGATCTGTGCAAAAGCGCATTCCAAACAGCAATATTGAAAAAGGACAAATTGTAAAGGGCGTCATTGTGCGCACCCGTGAGGCACATCGCCGCGAAGACGGTTCTTATATCCGTTTTGATGACAATGCGGTGGTGCTGATTAATGAGCGCAACGAGCCAATTGGCACGCGTATCTTTGGTCCCGTGCCTCGTGAACTGCGCCAGAAGAACATGGTTCGTATCTTGTCCTTGGCGCCAGAGGTATTGTAAGGAACCATTATGCGAAAATTGCGAAAAGGCGATCAGGTCAAGGTCATTTCCGGCAATGAACGTGGCAAAGAAGGCGAAATCCTTCTGGTGCTCACCGACAAAGACAGGGTGTTGGTTCGTGGCGTCAATTTTCTCAAGCGCCACCAGCGTCCCAGCGCGCGACAGCGCGAAGGGGGCATCATCGAGCGCGAAGGTCCGATTCACATTTCCAACGTGATGGTCATTTGTCCTGAATGTGACCGACCGGCGCGGGTGGGCTTTCAGCGCAATGAAGACGGCGAAAAGATGCGCTTGTGCCGTAAATGCAAAGAGATGTTTGAATAAGTGAGGCGCGATCACCATGTTACAACAACGATTTAAAACAGAATTGATGCCCGAATTGATGAAAGATCTGGGCTACGACAATCCGATGCAGGTGCCTCGTGTGTCGAAGATCATCATCAACATGGGTGTGGGCGACAAAGATGATCCCAAAAAGATGGAAGGCTGTGTGGCAAACCTGGCTAAAATGGCCGGTCAGCAGCCAGTGGTCACACGCGCCAAAAACAGTATTTCCGACTTTAAACTGATTGAAGGCGATGCGATTGGCTGCAAAGTCACCTTGCGCGGCGCACGCGCTTATGCCTTCATCGAAAAAGTATTTCGTTTGGTATTGCCTGCCACCCGCGATTTCCGGGGACTTAATCCGGATTCGTTTGACGGGCGCGGCAACTACACGTTTGGTTTGAAAGAGCAATTGACGTTCCCTGAAATTACCTATAACGAAGTGGTGAAAGTTCAGGGGATGGACATTACCGTGGTGACCACGGCAAAAAATGACCGTGAGGGGTTCAGCCTGTTGAAGGCAATGGGTTGCCCTTACAAAAAGGATTAGCTTATGGCCAAGAAATCTTGGATTTACAAAGCGACGCTGGCGCCAAAGTTTTCTTCGCGCACGGTGCGTCGTTGCAGTTTGTGTGGTCGACGCCATGGCTTTATTCGCGACTTTGGCCTTTGCCGCCTGTGTTTCCGCGAAATGGCCCATAATGGCGAAATCCCTGGTGTGAAGAAAGCGAGTTGGTAACCATGGATGATTTGATTGCTGATTTGCTGACCCGAATTCGTAATGCCAACCAGCGCTATCACAAAACACTGTCCATGCCCAGCTCCAAGCTGGTCAAGTCGGTGGCCGATGTGCTGGTGGCTGAAGGCTTTTTGCAAGCCGCCAACGAAAAAGCGGATGGCAGCAAAAAGACGCTTACACTGGAATTGAAATACAAAGGCAAGCGTGGCAAAGATCGCGTGATCACCAATTTAGAACGCGTCAGTCGTTTGAGCCGCCGTGTGTATGCCAATGTGGATGATATTCCCAATGTGTACAACGGCATGGGCATTTGTGTGTTGTCCACGCCTCAGGGCGTGATGACCGGCCATCAGGCGCGCAAAGACCGCGTGGGTGGCGAAGTGCTTTGTAAGGTGTGGTAACCATGTCAAGAATAGGAAAATTACCGATTCCAATTCCCGGCGGCGTGACGGTCAACGTCAACAACGATCTGATCACGGTGCAGGGCCCACAGGGCAATTTGGAACAACGATTTGAAACGCGTTTTGTGAGCATCGAGCAAGAGGATGGAAAAGTGGTGGTGAAGCGTTTGCGTGAAACCAAAAACGCACGCGCCCGTCACGGCCTGTATCGTGCTTTGATTGCCAACATGGTTCAGGGAGTTCAGGAACATTATCGAAAGAACCTGCAGCTTCGTGGTTTGGGCTACAAGGCCAATTTGGAAGGTCAGAAATTGGTGCTAGATATCGGCTTTGCAGAAGCCAAACACTATCCGTTGCCTGAGGGCGTGTCGGCGGAAATTAGCAATCAAATCGACATTGTCATTTCGGGTGCGGACAAGCAAAAAGTGGGCTTGGTGGCTGCGGAGATTCGTTCGATGCGCAAGCCGGAGCCTTACAATGGTACGGGCATTCGCTATCGCGATGAGCACGTGCGTCACAAAGCCGGCAAACTTGCGGCTTAAGGGAGACGTTCATGGCAAAATTATCTCGAAAAAAGCGTTTGTCTGAAAGACACAAACGCGTTCGTAACAAAGTGGTCGGCACCTCTGAGCGCTCACGCTTGTGTGTGTATAAGAGCCTGCGACACGTCCATGCGCAGATCATTGACGATGTGGCTGGGGTGACGTTGGTGAGTGCATCGACGGTTGAACCGACATTGCGTGAGAAAAAAGCAGGGTCCAATGTGGCCGGTGCAGAACAGGTCGGCGAGTTGTTGGCCCAGCGCGCCCAGGAAAAAGGAATTAAATCCGTGGTGTTTGATCGCGGTGGATATCCTTATCATGGCGTGGTGGCTGCGTTGGCTGAAGCTGCACGCAAAAACGGATTGGAATTTTAGATTTTTTCACAGGCGCCTGTTCTTGTAACAGGGTGCATACTGGTCTGTGCAAAGAACAGACGCTCAGAAATAATCGAAAAGATAATCGTTAAAGAATTTGGAGGCAGTTTTGGCACAAGATAACAGAGGCGGCGGTCGAGGCAGAGGACGTGGCAGAGGTGGCCCAGGCGGCGGCAGAGGTCGCGGTCGAGGCCCAGGTCGCGGACGCAGACCACATCAGGACCGTCGTGATGACGAATTTGACAGTGAAATTATTGATATTCGCCGTGTCAGCAAAGTGACCAAGGGGGGCAAGAACTTCAGCTTCCGCGTCACCGCAGTGGTTGGCGATCGCAAAGGCCGTATCAGCATTGGCAAAGGCAACGCCATTGAAATTCCTGCCGCCATGCAAAAGGCCATTCGTGATGCAAAGAAAACCATGATCAAGGTGCCCATTGTCAATGGCACGTTGCCACACGAAGCGCTGGGCAAGTTTAAGGCTGCCAACGTGGTGTTGCGTCCTGCTTATCCGGGCACTGGTATCATTGCCGGTCGTACGGTGGGCACAATCTGTCGCATCGCGGGGATCGATAACATTTTGACCAAAGCCCTCGACTCCACCAACCCGCTGAATCTGGCGCGCGCAACCATCGAAGGGTTTAAGCAGATGCGTACCCCAGAGCAGGTGGCGGCCTTGCGCGACAAAACTGTGGAGGATTTGTCTTATGAAACTGAATGAACTCAAGCCCACACCGGGCAGTCGTAAAAACCGCAAACGTGTGGGGCGCGGTGACGGTTCTGGCCATGGCACCTACAGTTGCCGTGGTATGAAAGGACAACGCTCTCGCTCTGGTGGTAAGAGCCAGATGCCTGGGTTTGAAGGTGGTCAAACGCCTTTTTGGAAAAAACTGCCCAAGCGTGGTTTTACCAACTACACCACCAAGCACTATGCCTGGATCAACATCAAGACGTTGGAACACTACTTCAACGATGGCGATGAAGTGACGCCAGAAGTGTTGAAAAAGCGCAAAATTGTGAAACAGTTCCGTGATGGCTTGAAAGTGTTGGGCGAAGGTGAGCTCAGTAAAAAGCTGACCGTACATGCACACAAATTCACGGGCGCAGCCAAAGAAAAAATTGAGGCTGCCGGAGGACAGAGCGTACTGTTGGCAGGGGCTGAAGAAGCAAATGAAGCCGAGGCGAAAGATGCGCCAAAGGCTGAAGCCGTCGCTGAAGAAGCACCTGCTGAAGAACCTGACACAAACAGCGAGGGGTAACACATGCTACAAGGATTGCTACAAGCGTTTTCCATTCCTGAAGTTCGCAAACGCATCCTGTTTACGCTGGGTGTGATCATTGTGTTTCGTGTGGGTGCATGGATTCCTGTGCCTGGTGTCGATGCAGGTGCGTTGGCCGATTTTATCAATCAGTTGAACCAGGCTGCAGGCGGGATTTTTCAATTTATTAATATGTTGAATGGCGGCGCATTGGAGCAATATTCCATCTTTGCGCTGGGTGTGATTCCTTATATCAACGCGTCCATTATCATGAGCCTTCTCACTTCAGTGATTCCAAAACTGAAAGAATTGCAAAAAGAAGGCGATGACGGTAAGCGCATCATCAACCGTTATACCCGTTATGGGACGGTGGGCTTGGCTATTTTACAGGCAGGCGGCACAGGGTTTGTGCTGACGAGCCAAGGCATTGCCGATGCCAGTTTTCAATTTTTTCTGGTTGCGGTGGTTTCTCTAACAGCCGGGTCGATGTTTTTGATGTGGCTGGGTGAGCGTATTACCGAAAACGGTATCGGTCGCGGTATTTCCATGATCATTATGTTTGGGATTGTGGCCAGTTACCCAGGCTATATCGGGGCCACCATTCCACAACTTAACACAGTTAATGGCGTTATCTGGACGATCATTTTGATGATTGTGTTTGTGGTGTCCACAGCAGGGGTCACATTGATCCAGTTGGGTGCACGCCGCATTGACATTCAGTACGCCAAACGCGTGGTTAAAGGCAAGGTTTATGGTGGTCAAAACACGTTTGTGCCCTTGAGTGTGAATCAGGGCGGTGTGATTCCCATTATCTTTGCGTCAGCCTTGCTGACCATTCCCACGACCCTGATATCGTCGGTGGCATCGCTTCAGTGGATGGCCGGTTACATTGGCTTTGGCAGTCCGTTGTACATTTTGTTGTATGCGGTGCTGATCATCTTCTTTACGTACTTTTATGCGAACATCGTATTTGATCCGCGAGATTTGTCCGATAACCTAAAACGCTGGGGCGGCTACATCCCTGGGATTCGCCCAGGGCAGTCGACCACTGCATACATTGAACGCGTTTTGGATCGCCTGATTTTCATTGGCGCGATGTTCTTAACTGCAATTGCTGTGCTGCCGCACGCGCTCAACTATATGAGTGGAAGCATCAACCAGAATTTGAGTTTTGGTTTGTTCGGCACCTCACTGCTGATTGTGGTGGGTGTGGGCATTGACCTGATCAAACAAATCGAAGCGCACATGGTGGAACGCCACTACGAAAGTTTGATCCAAAAAGGTGCTGTGCTCGGCAGACGTTAACTTTATATTTGAGGTAATTTTTAAACATGACCAATATCATTTTCTTAGGCCCACCAGGCGCAGGCAAAGGCACACAGGCGATTCGCCTGGCCGAACACCTGGGCTTGGTTCATTTGGCCACAGGCGATATGTTGCGCGCTGCGGTGGCTGATGGCACTGAGTTGGGCCAGCAGGCCAAGACCATCATGGAACGTGGTGATCTGGTGCCGGATGAATTGGTCATTGCCATGCTGATGGAACGCATGGCCGATGCGAGCAAGGGCGTCATCCTAGATGGCTTCCCGCGCACGTTGCCACAGGCCGAAGCGTTGGATGAAAAACTGTCCGGCCAAATTGATCTGGTGTTGTTGCTTGAAGTGCCCGAAGATGAATTGGTTGAGCGCATGTTGGGCCGTGGCCGTGCAGACGACACCGAAGAAGCGGTGCGCAACCGTCTGGTTGTGTATCAGGAGCAGACAGCACCTTTGATCAGCTATTACGGTGACAAAGGGCTGTTGCAACCGGTGGATGGCGTTGGCGACATGAACACCATCCAGCAACGCATTACAGATGCGGTGTCCCAATCGGCTGCTTTGTAAAGGACTTTGAATGATCACGATAAAAACGCCAGAAGAAATTCTCATCATGCGCGAAAATGCGCAGAAGTTGAGCGAGATTCTGGCGGAAGTTGTGTCTCATGCCAAACCTGGAGTGTCAACTCTGGACCTCGATGAGATTGCTGAACGTCTCATCGTGGCTTGGGACGCGAAGCCTTCATTTAAAGGCTATCGTGGTTTTCCAGGTTCGGTGTGTTCATCCATTAATGAAGAAATTGTGCATGGGATTCCAAGCGCTGATCGTGTGCTTCAGGATGGCGACATGCTGAGCATTGATGTGGGCTTGATTAAAAACGAATTTTGTGCCGACACCGCCACCACGGTGCCCATTGGCAGCATCGATGATCGAGTGCAGCGCCTGATTGAAGTGGATCAGGAAGCGTTGCGCCTGGGTATCGAGCAAGCTATTCCGGGCAATCGGGTGGGCGATATTTCTTGCGTCATTGGTGAATACATCGAGGCGCAGGGATTTGGCATCGTGAAAAATTTTGTGGGCCACGGCATTGGGCGTCAGATGCACGAAGACCCCAACGTGCCAAACTTCGGTCGTGCGGGTAAAGGCCCGAAGCTGCGCGCTGGCATGGTGCTGGCCATCGAACCGATGGTGATGGAAGATCCACAAGGCACCGAGCGCGTGATTGAAGATGGTTGGACGGTTGTGACACCTCACGGTGGCTGGGCTGTCCATTTGGAAGAAATGGTCCTGATTGGCGACAATGGGCCAGAATTACTGACCGATGGCCATTCCTTATCGGACAGTTTGTTCACGCCTGCGGGTGTCAGTTCGGCATCCCTGGGTTAAGCAGAATTGAGGTGTTTTGATGAAAGTCAGAAGTTCTGTGAAAAAGATGTGTGACTCCTGCAAAGTGATTCGCCGTCATGGCCGTTTGCAAGTGATTTGTAAAAACCCCAAGCACAAACAACGCCAGGGGTAGGTTTACATTTGGCTGGCGAAACCAGGGATCGAGTTTGAGCATGGGTTCTTTATGTGAAGCTTGGTTCTTGTTGTGAGTGAAAAACTTTAAAGTATGTGCGAAAAGAACAACCATTCGCGCACTGAAATTGTAACAACTCACTAAACTGACTCTGAAGCTCAGATGAAAAAATTCTGGGAATTGGAGTCGGATTTGTGAGTCATCCTTAAAGTAGAAGGAGGACCTATGGTCAGACTTGCAGGCATTGATTTGCCAAACAAGCGTCTTGAAATTGCGCTGACATACATTTACGGCATTGGCCCAACGTTGTCTAAAAAATTGATCGCAACGACTGGGTTGGATACCAACAAACGCGCCAACGATTTGACTGAAGCAGAAGTGGCCGAGTTGCGTAAAGAACTGGAAAGCAATCATATGATTGAAGGGGATTTACGCCGCAAAGTTAAAGGCGATGTCGAACGTCTGAAAGATGTGGGCAGCTATCGCGGCTTCCGTCATTCAATTGGGCTGCCTTGTCGTGGTCAAAAAACCAAGTGCAATGCACGCTCTTGGAAAGGACCCCGACCTGCCAAAGCAGGCGCACGCAACAAGCGAAAGTAACTTAAGGATTCGGATAACTGGATACCGGAAATTTTTCCGATGAATTGCTAATTGGCCTTGTTTGTCTCACAAGAAAAGCATTTATGATTCGTTTGCTTTTAAACTTTAAAGACAGAATCAAGCCACACGTAAAGAACAACGTGTCTAGGGCAATTGAAGAAAAATCGAAAGAATTTTCGGTCTGCGGTTTTCGGGCTTTGCGAATTCCTTGAAGGAGGAATGGTTATGGCAACGAAAAAAGTAGATCGTGCCAAAATATATGTGAACTCAACGTTTAATAACACCATTTTAACCCTTACGGATAACAATGGTCAGGTGCTCGGTTGGAGTACGCCTGGCACAGTGGGGTTTAAGGGGTCCAAAAAAAGCACCCCTTACGCGGCACAGTTGGCGACGGAACGATTGTTAAATAAAGCCAAAGACTTTGGCATTCGTTCTGTGATGGTTTTGGTCAAGGGCACAGGCTCTGGTCGTAATGCGGTGATTAACACCCTCAAAGGTTCAGACCTTAAAGTTGAGGATGTCAAAAACATCACCCCAGTGGCCCACAGCTAATGCCGCGTTTTTCAATTTAAGATTAATGGAGATTGAATAAGGAGGCTGCATGGGACGCTATACAGGCCCCAAATGCAAGCTTTGTCGCCGCGAAGGTGAAAAGCTGTTTTTAAAAGGTGAACGTTGTTTTTCACCTGTTTGTGCCGTTGATCGCCGTGGCACCCCCCCTGGGATGACGCGCGCTCGACGCGGACGCAAACTGTCTATTTATGGTCAGCGTTTACGAGAAAAGCAGAAACTCAAAAGAATTTACAGACTGCGCGAAAAGCAGTTCCGCAACTATGTGGAACGTGCCAAACGCGTGCGCGGTGCCGTGACCGGCGAGCAGTTGATGCTGCTGTTGGAACGTCGCCTGGACAATATTGTTTTTCGCGCAGGATTGGCTGAATCTAGAGATCAGGCACGCCAGTTGGTTGTACATGGTCACTTTGCTGTCAACGGGCGCAGCATGGATTTGCCATCTTATCTGGTGAACAGCAGCGATGAAATCCTGCTCAAGGAAGCGGCTGCTGGTAAAGCAGGGCTCAAAGCCATCCAGGAATCTCGCAGCAAACACACCCCGCCCACATGGCTGGAACGCCTCGAAGGTGGTGTGCGCGTGGCAGAATTGCCTCGCGTAGATGAGATGGATAAGACAATTCAAACGAACTTGATTGTGGAGTACTACTCTCGCTAAGGAGGGGACAAGTGGTTCCAAAACTTGAAACCAGGATTACCTGCCAGGAGCTGACGGACACCCACGGCATTTTTGTGGTGGAGCCCCTGGAGCGTGGCTTTGGCGCAACTTTGGGCAATGCGTTAAGACGGGTGTTGCTGTCTTCCATTCCAGGCGCGGCCATTACGCGCGTGCGTTTTGAAGGCTATCACCACGAATATGAAACCCTTCCAGGCATCAAAGAAAGTGTGTTGGAGGTGCTGCTTAATTTTAAAGCACTGGGCTTGCGGATGGAAGATCCCGAACCCAAACACATTTATCTGAATGTGGACGGCCCCAAAACGGTCACTGCCGCCAATCTGGAAACCGAACATGGCGTGAGTGTGATTGATCCAGACCACTACATTGCGACTCTGAATGAAGATGGTCATCTGGCTTTGGAGATGGAAGTGGAAGCGGGCTACGGTTATGTGTCCGCTGAACGCAACAAGAAGGAAGATTCACCTTTGGGTGTGATTCCTTTGGATTCCATTTTCTCCCCCGTGCGCAAGGTGAACTTCCGTGTGGAGGAAACCCGCGTGGGCGGTCGCACCGACTTTGATCAATTGACCATCGATGTGTTGACCAATGGAGGCATTAAGCCTGATGAGGCTTTGCACCAGTCGGCCAGCATTTTGATGGAGCAGTTCTCGATTTTTCATCAGTTTGCGGCGCACCCTTTCGGGATTCAGGAGCAGGCACCGGTTGAGGATGAACGTCTCAGCATGCCATTGCGCTCTTTGGATTTTGATACACGTGCCGTTAATTTGTTGGAAAACAAAGGCATTGTCACCCTGGGTGATTTGTCTAAGAAAACCAAAGATGAAATTAAGGACATTCACGGTTTTGGAGAAAAGAGCCTGGAAAAGGTCATTCAGTACATGAATGAACTGGGCTTTGATCTCAACGTGAAGAAATGAGGCGAATATGCGTCACCGTAAAGGCTTTCGCAAACTCAATCGAGAGTTCCAACATCGCAAATTGATGCTGGCAACTCAGGTTAAAACATTGATTGAGCATGGCAAGATCGACACCACGGTGGCACGGGCCAAAGAAAGCGCCCGCCTTGCAGATCGCATGATCACTCTGGCCAAGAAAAACAATCAACACGCCCGCCGTCGCGCTTTTCGCGTGATTCAGGATGGGATGCTGGTGGAAAAGCTGTTTGATGAACTGGGGCCAAAGTATCAGGATCGCAATGGGGGTTACACCCGCGTGCTCAAAATGGGGCATCGCTTGGGTGACGGCGCCGAAATGGCTCGTCTGATGTGGGTCGAAGAATAATCAGAATCTGATTTCGATATGAAAAAGCCCCGCCGAATGATCGGTGGGGCTTTTCTTTTTTTCAAACCTTTTAAAATTCTTTTAATAATGGTAAGGGCGTCTAATCCCCCAACCCCCTTAAGGCATTAAGGGGGCACGATAGGGCTGCGAATGTTTGTTCTTTAACATGGGGCGTTGTTCTTAGTGGATGGAGATTTGAAGCTTTTAAATTCCAAAATAAAAGATGTCTTTCCATTTTTCTTTCTTTAATTTCTTTCCCATTGCCAAATGAGCAGGTCAAATCTATACTGGTGGCATAAGGAGGGTTCGATGGACAAACACCAGTTAGATGGTCTTATTTTCGACTGGAACACGCTCGCCTCTCCCCCACCTCCAAGACGACTTGAACTCAATGATGAAACGTTGCGAGACGGTTTGCAATCGCCTTCCATACAAGATCCACCTTTAGAGGTCAAAATAAAAGCACTTCATTACATGGTGGAATTGGGCATTGAAGCAGCCAATATTGGGATGCCTTGTACAGGCCCCAACCCTTTTGCAGACACATTGGCCCTGGCCAAAGAAGTGGCCCAGCAAAGGTTGCCCATTCGTGTGAACTGCGCTGCCCGAACCGTGATTTCCGATATTGAGCCCATCGTTGAAATTTCTCAGCAGGCAGGGATTCCCGTAGAGGCTTCAACCTTTTTGGGGTCCAGTGCCATTCGTTCATTGGCTGAAGGTTGGGATTTGGATCGTTTGCTGAAACATACAGAGGAAGCTGTTTCATTTGCTGTTAAACAAGGATTGCCGTCCGCCTATGTCACCGAAGACACCACCCGATCGCAACCAGAGACGATAAAAAAACTTTACCGCACGGCCATAGATGCAGGTTCTACGGGCATTACCCTGGCAGACACAGTGGGATATGCCACACCGGATGGGGTGCATAACCTCATCTATTTTGTGCGCCGCCACGTGGTCAAGCCGGACGAAAATATTCGCATTGACTGGCATGGACACAATGATCGTGGACTGGCTGTTGCCAATTCTTTGTTTGCCTTTGAAGCGGGTGCAGACTGTGTGCATGGATCTATACTTGGCATTGGCGAACGCGTGGGCAATTCACCGTTGGATCAAATGCTGGTCAACATGCGGGTGATGAACTGGATTGACCGCGACATGCATGCGCTCAGCGAATACTGCAAACTCATTCAGGAACATTGCGGGGCGCCATTGCCTTTCAACTATCCGGTGATGGGCTACGATGCTTTTCGCACCTCAACAGGCGTTCATGCTTCTGCAATTGTCAAAGCCGAAGAAAAAGGCGCTGAATGGCTGGCCAATCGCGTGTATTCCGGGGTGCCTTCTGACTGGTTTGGCCGATCTCAGTTGATTGAAATTGGTCCCATGAGTGGCAAAAGCAATGTGGTCCACTGGCTAAAGCGCCACCAAATCGAAGCCACCGAGGAACTGATCAATGGCTTGCTCGAACATGCAAAACAGGCAAAGGGTGTGTTGAGCGAAAACGAGATTTTAGAATTTATTAAAAACAAGCATGGCAAAGGAGAAACCCAACATGCGTGAAGCGCTGATTTTAACAGGGGTACGTACTCCGTTTGGAAAATTTATGGGCTCATTGTCCAAGCTGTCTGCAGTTCAGTTGGCTGCACATGTGACCAAAGGCGCTTTGGACAAGGGCGGTGTTGACGCCAGTGAAGTGGATCAGGTGATTTTTGGCAATGTGATTCAGTCTTCAACCGATGCTATTTATCTCGCCCGTCACGCTGGCCTTCATGCAGGCGTACCCATTGAAACGCCTGCTCACACCCTGAATCGTCTTTGTGGGTCAGGCTTAGAAGCCATCAATCAGGCCGCGCGTCTGGTGCAGATTGGCGAAGCCGATGTGGTCGTCGCTGGTGGCGCTGAGAACATGACGCAGGTGCCGCACATGGTACGTGGTGCACGCACAGGGCTACGTTTGGGCTCCGCTCAGTTTGAAGATTATTTGTGGGAAGCATTGCTTGATCCTTATTGTGGTTGCACGATGGCGGGCACGGCCAGCAATTTGGCTAAAAAATATGACATCTCCCGGGAAGCGCAGGATGAGTTTTCCGTGCTGAGTCAAAAACGAGCAGTGGAAGCTCAGGAAGCATGCCGCCTCAGCGAAGAAATTTTACCCGTTGAACTCAAGAGCAAAAAAGGGTCAGTGATGTTTGAAAAAGACGAACATCCACGTCCTGGTGTCACGGTGGAAGACATGGCCAAGCTGCCGATTGCGCCGTTCCCTGGCAATGAATGTGTGACAGCTGGAAACGCCAGTGGCATCAACGATGGGGCTGCTGCCGTCATCGTCATCTCCAAAGAGAAGGCTGAGGCGTTGGGCCTCAAAGCGATGGGACGCATCGTCAATTGGGCAGTCTGTGGCGTTGATCCATCCATCATGGGGATCGGGCCGGCACCGGCATCTCGCAAGGCATTAGAGAATGCGGGCATGACACTGGATCAAATGGACCGCGTGGAAATTAACGAAGCCTTTGCAGCACAGTACATTGCCGTCGAACGTGAGTTGGGTTTGGACCGTGAGAAAACCAACGTCAATGGTGGGGCCATTGCTTTGGGCCATCCCTTGGGCGCAAGCGGTGCTCGTCTTGCATTGACCACCTTGTTTGAGCTGCACAGAAGCGACAAACAGTTCGGTTTGGCGTCTTTGTGCATTGGAGGGGGCCAAGGGATCGCAACAATTTTTGAAGCTTTATAAATTGAAAAAAACCTGCTAAACTGAGGGCGGTAGAATCATCTTAGAGAGGGTAAGGTGAGAGGAAAATGTTAAAGCCAAAGGGCTCTTTAGAGGTTGTGTGTGGGTGCATGTTCTCAGGCAAGACCGAAGAAATGATCCGCCGCGTGCGTCGTGCAGGGTTTGCGCAAAAGCGCGTTTCGGTGTTTGATCATGCACTGGATGAATCCAGATATCGTGCCGGTTATGCCAATTCCCACAGCGGTTGGGAAGTTAGAACGCATGCCACTTCCAATCCAGACGAAATTTACCGCATTGCTTGCGAAGAAGCGGCCGAAGTGGCCGCTGTTGATGAGGCACAGTTTTTCGACAAAAACCTGGTGCCGGCCTGTGAAGCTCTGGCCGACCTGGGGATTCGCGTGGTGGTGGCTGGCTTAAACCAGGACTTCCGTGGTGAAGCCTTTGAAACACTGGGTGAGTTGATGGTTCGTGCGGACAAACTCACCCTGCTCAGCGCCATATGTACCGTATGTGGCAACGACGCCACACGCACGCAACGCCTCATTGATGGTAAGCCTGCGCCGTATGACAACCCACGTATTCAGATAGGTGGCGAAGAGAGTTATCAGGCCCGTTGCCGACACTGCCATGAGGTGCCGGGACGCCCATCCAATGGGATCAAATAATCTGCCACTTTTTATATCGCTTTTATAGCGCTAAAAACGTTTTGTCAAGGGGCTTTAAGCCGCTTGACAAAACGTTTTTTTCGTGCTAGGCTAAATTTGGTTGAACAAAACTTTCGAGGAGGTTGTTCATGTCGAATATTCACGTGAATCGTCGTTCTTTTCTTAAGGGTTTAGGGCTGGCAGCCGGCGCCAGCATGATGCCCCTGCAAGTGTTCGGGCAAGCAGATTTTGTGACCATTGGGGCCGTTGTGCCTTTGAGTGGTCAGTTGGCCAGTTTTGGCCCTCGCTTCCAGGTGGCTGCTGAAATCGCCGTCGACGAAGTGAATGCCGCTGGTGGTATTCCTAATGTAGGTTTGTTGCGTCTGGACGTCCGTGATTCTGGTACGGACCCAGCCGTTGGTGTGGCGTCTGCTGAAGAATTGGTAAACGTTACTGGCGTTCAGGCACTGTTTGGTGCTGCAGCCAGTGGTGTGACCATTCCCATTTCTTCCGTAACTGTGGCGAACCAGGTGGTTCACATTTCACCATCGGCCACCTCTCCTGCCATCACCAATCTGGATGACAACGATTTTGTCTTCCGTACCGCACCTTCTGACGAAAGTCAGGGCGTGGTGTTGGCCAACTTGGCCAGTGACCAGGGCTACAGCAATATCTCCATCATTGCTCGTAACGATGCTTATGGTGCAGGTTTGTCTGATGTGTTGAAACGCGAATTCGAAGCTGCTGGCGGCACTGTTTCAAACGTTTCCTTGTATGATCCAGCCACCACAGACTTCTCCGCTGAAATTTCCGCTGCTTCCGCTGACGGCCCAGACGCCATCAGCTTGATCACTTTTGATGAAGGTGAAGCGTTGATTTCTCAGATGGTTTCCGCAGGCGTGACCAATTTCGATCTATTGGTTGATGGTAACAAAAACCAAGACCTGATCGATCGAATCGTTGCTAACGTTGGCGCTGACTTGCTGGAAGGCAAAGTGGGCACCGGTCCTTCTCCTGCTGATACGGTTGGTGGGGACAACTTCGATGCTTTGTATCGTGAAAAATTGCCTGAAGATCCATTTGTGTTCACCCCACACTCTTACGATGCCCTGGCCGTTATGGCTTTGGCCATCGCATCTGCAGGTGAATACGATGGTGCAGCCATCCGTGACAACATCCGCACCGTGGCCAACCCAGATGGTGACGTCTACACTGTGGGTCAGCTTGGTGACGCGATGGCAGCCATTGCAGGCGGCGGCGCTGTCAACTACGAAGGCGCTGCTGGTTCTCAGAACTTTGATGCCAATGGTGATCCAGAAGGTCCTCAGGGCATCTGGGTTATTAATGGTGGTCAGATTGTGGACACAGCCATTGTGGCTTGCGCTGCAAACGCTGATGGTGGCTTTGATTGCACCACCACGAACCTCTAATTTAGAACTAAGAATAAGAAATAGAGTTTGTTGTACAAAAGCGCGCGAGAGGGTAATCTCGCGCGCTTTTTCTTTTTTTATGGTTTTGGGGTGGGATTCAATTAGAATTAGACTTTCTTCTTCTTGTAAGTTTTCTTTGTTGAAAAATGGGTTGTCGCTTACAGTCAGCATCACCTGAGGTTGGCAGAGAGTCGCTTGAGGTAAAGTTAAAGAGCGGACGATCAACCCAAGGCTATAGACATCGGGAGAAAATCAAACAGGTATTAAGATTGACCCTTCATGGCAATGTCCGAAGTGTGCCTTTCTTCGCCGAGTAAACCACGCGGACGATATAGCAAAATTAATTCCAGCACCACCACAATGGCCATAATGCGAAGTGGACCAAACAATTGAACCGCCACATCAATATCGCCAAACGGGGTGTTTAACGTGGGCGGCAACACGCTGTTGAGGAAATTGGTCGAACTCCAAACGGCCCACATCACAAACGCACCAATGATAGCCCCTTTGTTGTTGCCCGTACCACCGACAATGAGCATCACCCAAACCAGGAAGGTACGGGAGACCGGATCAAAAATCTGAGGGTCAATAAACTTAATGAAGTGTGCCCATAATGCGCCTGCGCCACCCATGATCATGGCCCCTACAATCAAAGATTGAAGCCGGAAACGGAATGTGTTTTTGCCCAATGATTGTGCAGCATCTTCATCTTCACGAATGGCGCGAAGTGCCCTTCCCCAAGGTGATCGAGAGATGCGTTCCAGCGCAATGTAGGTGAGCACAATCACAATCAACACAATGAAAAAATAAAACCAATTGTACTGTGACGGGGGCATGAAGCTAAAGTCTGGCAGCTGCCAGCCCAGAATATTGCAGGGATCAGGGTTTTCCTGTACCACCAGGCAGTTGTGCATCGGTTGTGGAATGTTTGGAATGCCGCGACTGCCTTCAGTTAATGCGGGTTCATTGGTGACAATCAGGCGTAAAATTTCAGAAATACCGATGGTGGCAATGGCCAGATAATCTGTACGCAGGCGCAATGTGGCTGCACCCACCACCACTGCCGTCAGGCCCGAAGCAATCATTGCTCCAAAGAAACCCAGGACGAAGGCTTGATTGAAATAGGTGGCAAAAAATCCTTCTGCGCCGGTGCCCACCGAAAGATTGGTAGGGTCTTGTACCAAAATGGTGGACACGTAAGCGCCCACGCCAAAGAAGCCAGCAACCCCAATGTTAAATAAACCTGTGTATCCCCACTGGATATTCAGGCCCAATGCCAAAATAGAATAAATGCCGCCGATGATGAGAAAACTGGCAAGAAAGGAAACCAGCCGGTCTGCTTCAAGGCCCGATAATGCGGCAACCAGCAACAAAATGGCAGACACACCCAAATAGCCACCAATGGCGATCAGCCGTTTAATTTTGCTTTTGCGGGTCAGCACGATGATCAACGCCGCAATGGAAGACAGCATGAGCAGTAATGAAATAATTTGAGCCATGCTACCCCTTTCGCTCCGCCTTGCCCAACAGCCCTTGTGGGCGGATGAGCAGCATCAAGATCATCAATAAAAATGCCACCGCAGGTTTATATTGTGAATTAAGCCTGAGAAATGTTTCAGGATTGATATCAATAATTGTCCAGGCCCCAATGGCCCAATGAATGGTTAAATTGCTTAAATCAAACAACGTGATGTCGGTGAGCGGAATCGTAAATCGAAACGCACTGATGTCAATCAGTTTGACGGGGGCAAGCAAAATGTTTTGCGCAATCCCAATGACCAACCCACCGACCATGGCACCATAAGGGCTACCAACACCGCCCAGAATCACGGCTGCAAATAAGGACAGCAAAATCAACTGACCACTGTTGGGCGTGATGGTTCCCAGGTTCAACCCAAAGAACACACCGGAGATGGCTGCCAATCCGGCACCGAGCGCCCAGGTCCATTGGATCATGCGTTCGGTGTTGATGCCGGTGACCCTGGCCAAGTCCATGTTGTCCGACATGGCGCGCATGGCTTTTCCAGTTTTTGTGTATTTAAGGAACAAGTGGACCAAAACGATAAGCGCAATGGCTGAAATAATGGTCACAATCTGTACTGGTGTGATTTTAATAAAAAATGGTGTGTCTTTGAAAAATTCCATCGGGGGTCTGATGAGCATGGCGTAAGCACGGTTGCTCGTGCCCCAGAAGGCTTGAATTAATGCGCGAATAAACAGCGACATCCCAAACGAAGCAATCACCAGAACCACGGCGACACTACGCCGCATACGCCGATACAGCACACGATCTACCAGGAGCGCCAGTCCGATGGTTAAGGCCACGCCAATAATCATGGCGATGACAATGGCAATCCAGCGCAGGGTGTCGGCTTGGGTAGGATCACCTAAAGCAGGCATCAGTTGAGGCAAAATATCCACAAGAATCCAGTCAAATGAAAACGCCACAAATGCGCCAAACATCATCAGGTCACCGTGGGCAAAGTTGGCGAAGTTAAGAATTTTGTAGGTGAGTGTCAGCCCAATGGCACCCAGCATCAGGATCGCACCAAAGCGAATACCGTTGAGCACGATGAGTGGGCCGCTGAAAATACCGGCCTTGACGAAAAACAAACCCCAGATCATGGTGAGCGCAATGATTGTCCACAGCACAATTTTGACGGGATCGCGTTGTTTTTTCATCCTTAGCCTCCCAGGTACAGCTTTCCGATTTCTTCGTTGGCCAAAATGCTGGAAGCTTTGTCCTCAAAGTGATTCTGGCCCGTAGCCAGTACGTAGCCACGGTCGGAAAACGCCAGCGCAGCTTTTGCGTTTTGTTCCACCATTAAGATGGACACGCCGGATTTGTTCACATCCTGCACTTTTTCAAAGATCATGTCCACCAGCAATGGGGACAACCCCGCCGAAGGTTCGTCGAGCATCAGTACTTTGGTGTCCAGCATCAGGGCGCGGCCCATGGCAATCATCTGCCGCTGCCCGCCGCTGAGCGAACCAGCGCGTTTGCCCAGGTATTTTTTTAAGTCAGGGAACAAATCAAGCACTTGTTCCACCCGCTTGCGATAGTTGTCTTTGCGGGTGAACGCGCCCATTTCTAAATTTTCCAGCACTGTCAGCGTAGGGAACACGTTTTCAGTCTGCGGCACATACGAAATGCCTTTTTTTACAATCAGATCAGGATTCATACCGGCAATATTTTCGCCCAGAAATTCAATGCTGCCCAGACGCGGGGTGAGCAAGCCGAAAATGGTTTTCATCACGGTGGATTTTCCAGCCCCATTGGGGCCGATGAGGCAAACAATTTCGCCATCATCCACATAGACATTGACCTCTTTGAGAATGTCGCCGCCACCATAACCAGCCGTGATGCCCTTGGCTTCAAGAATCGCCATGCTGACCTCCCAAGTAAGCGTCCAGCACGCGCTTGTCGCCGCGCACTTCGGCGGCGTTGCCCTGCATCAGTTTGGTGCCTTCGCTCATCACGATGATTGGTTCACACAAATTCATGATCATTTCCATGTCGTGCTCAATCAGCAAAAAGGTGATGCCGCGTTCATCGCGAAGCTCACGGATGTAGCCAATCAGTTTTTTCATCAGGGTGGGGTTGACGCCGGCCCCAGGCTCATCGAGCAAAATCATTTTAGGCTCAGACATCATGGCGCGGGCGATTTCCACCAATTTGCGTTGACCGCCAGACAGGTTGCCCGCATATTCGTTGGCCAAATGTTTGAGGTTGACATACTCGATAACCTGAAGCGCTTTTTCATACACTTCCTGTTCCTGTTTGTGCACCCTTCGGTTGAGGAACAAAGGTGCAAACACACGTTCGCCGAGTTGACTCGATGGGACGAGCATCAGGTTTTCGAGTACGGTCATTTCCTTAAACTCACGCGTGATCTGAAACGTGCGACAGATGCCCGCATGGAACACACGATGAGGGGCAACTGATGTGATGTCTTTGTCTTGGAATTTAACCTGTCCAGTGTCAGGCTTGTAAAAGCCGGTGGCCAGGTTAAACAGGGTGGTTTTACCAGCCCCATTGGGCCCAATCAGGCCGGTGATGGTGCCCTCTTCCACATCGAAGGAGCATCGGTTCACGGCTTGGACACCGCCAAAACTCTTGGATAGGTCACGTATTTCTAATAAGGCCATCGGAAATTTTAGTGTACCTTTTTCATTGATTCTATGTCAATTTTGAATGTGTTTACCTTGAACAGAGGTCGCCAAGGTAGCGCGATTATAGAGGCTTTTTTCTAAAGAATCAATAGCCAATGCTTCTAATCCCCCAGCCCCTTTACATAAAGGAGGCACGATAAGGCTGCGGGAATCTGTTCTTAAGATGACGTGTTGTTCTGAATGAAATAAGTTTCCCGGCCTTTATCATTTAAAAGGGAGAATTGCTCTGTTGCGGAGCCATATCGAAAAACGAGGCATAGCTGCGGTGAAAGGCCACTTCAAACGAGCCCACCGGTCCGTTGCGCTGTTTGCCGATGATGATTTCGCTGACACCGACATTGGGGCCTTCGTGCGAATCTGCCGGCGGTTTATCGTCGCCATCCTCATCGGCATAGTAATCTTCGCGGTAGATGAAAATCACCATGTCGGCTTCTTGTTCAATACTTCCACTTTCGCGCAGGTCGGAGAGTTTGGGGCGACGTGCTTTGCCACGATCGCGTTCCGAAGCGCGCGATAGCTGAGACAACGCAATCACAGGAATGTTCAATTCACGCGCCAGACTTTTGAGAGAACGCGAAATGTGGGCCACTTCCTGCTCGCGCACCTGGCTGTGTGTCGGTGCTTCGACCAGTTGCAGGTAATCGACGGCCAGAAAATCCAAACCATGCTCGGCCTTCATGCGGCGCGCTTTGGCGCGCAGTTCCATCACCGAGATGCTTGGGGTGTCGTCAATCAGAATCGTGCTTTTAATCAGCTTGCTGGCAGCATCAGCGATACGGCGCCAGCCTTCGGGAGGCAGAAACCCTGAACGCAACCGGTGCAGATTGACCTTGGCTTCGGAACAGAGAAGACGTTCGAGCAATTGCTCTTTGCTCATTTCCAGAGAAAATATACCCACATTTTTGATTTCTTCCACGGCCACATGGCGCGCCAGACTCAACATCAAGCTGGATTTGCCCATGCCAGGACGGGCGGCCAGCACAATCATGTCCGAGCCGCGCAGGCCGGAGGTGAATTCGTCAAATTTTCTGAAACCAGTGGAAATACCGGCGGCGGTGCGCTTGCTGGGGTCGCGGCTGAGTTTTTCCAGTTCACCGATGTGTTCGTGCATAAAATCACGAATATGAAAATAACCCTGGCTGATTTCCTGTTGGGACAGTTTGAAGATGCGGCCTTCGGCGCGGTCCAGCAACAGAGAAACTTCTTCCGATTCCTGAAATCCCATCTCGGTAATTTCGCTGCCTGCGTCGATGAGTTCGCGCATCATGGCTTTTTTGGACACGATATCAACGTAGTAAGTGACGCTGGCAGTGGTGGTCACCTGGCCCAACAATTCGCTGAGGTAGGCGCGCCCACCCACTTCAACCAATTGGCTTTTTTCATCCAGTCGGTCGGACAAGGTGATCAGGTCAGGTGGTGTGCCTTTTTCAAACAATTCGTAGGCCACTTCCAAAATCAGGCGGTGGGCTTTCCAGTAAAAATGCTGAGGGGTGAGTTTTTCGGAAATAGAAGGAATGACTTCTTCCGGGTCAAGTAGCACGGCGCCGAGAATGACCTGTTCGGCCTGTCGATTTTTTGGCAATGTACGGAGTGCTTCAGGCGATTGGGCCATCTTCCTCACCTCCCTAAACCGTATTATACGGCCAGAATTTCTCCAGAACCATGACAATTGTTACGAAACCCGTGGGTTTGGCGAACATTTTCCCAGTGTCTAGCGAGATTGATTGCGTTGAAAATGGAAGGATTTCCCTATAAAGGTTGAGAAAAAGGGTCTTTTTGGGTACATTATCTGGGCCTATCCTGAATAAGGATAAAATTTTTTAAGATTGACTGACAAAACTGATTGTAAAAGCGAGACACAAAGCGATTCTCGTCCACAAAAACAGGTTTTGTTGGCAGCAATCAGAAATGAACCTATTGGAGGGGTCGCTTGGAAATACTGACGATTAAAGAGTTGCTCGAAACGGGCGTCCATTTCGGGCATCGCGTACGTAAGTGGAATCCAAAGATGCAGGAGTATATTTTTACTCAGCGCAAAGGGATTCACATCATCGATTTGGAAAAAACCATTCGCTTGTTTGAGGAAGCGTACTTGTACATCCGCAACACGGCGTCCAAAGGCAAAAATGCCATTTTTGTGGGCACCAAACGTCAAGTGCAGGAAACCATTGCCCAGGAAGCCGAACGTTGTGATGCACTGTACGTCAACCACCGTTGGCTGGGGGGCACACTGACCAATTTTCCAACCATTCAAAAGCGTATTCATCGCATGAAACAGTTGGAAGAAATGTCTGAAAGTGGTGCTTTTGACCTATTGCCGAACAAAGAAGTGGTGAGCCTCAAGCGCGAACTCAGCAAATTGCAGCGCAACCTGGGTGGCCTTCGCAACATGAAGGAAATGCCTGGGGTGATGTTTGTGATGGACACCATCGTGGAGGTCAACGCCATCCATGAGGCCAAGTTGATGAATATTCCTGTGGTGGCCCTGGTGGACACCAACAGTGATCCTGAACCGATTGATTTTCCGATTCCTGGCAACGATGACGCCATCAAGGCCACCAAGCTGATTGCCGCCCGCATGTCGGACGCCATCATCGAAGGCCGCGAAGGTGCCACTTCAATGGCCGCTGAGGTGGCCGTGGCCGGTGAATCCAACGGGGCAGCTGAAACTGCCGCCGCAGACGCTAAACTTGAAAGTGCCATAAGCAACGGCTCAACCAGTGAAGCAGCAGCGACAGCTGCGCCAGCCGCTCCTGCTGAAACGCCAGAAGAAACACCAGCGCCAGCCGCAGCGACAGAAGCACCAGCCGCTCCTGCTGAAGCGTCGGAAGAAACACCAGCGCCAGAAGCAAAGGCCAGTGAAGAAAAAGGTTCAGACGAAAAAGAATAATTTTCAACCTTAAGATTGTGTTGCCCTCAGGTTTCTTTAATAGAGCCCAAAGGGCACATAAGGAGAGAGATTTCCATGTCAATTACAATGGATATGGTCAAGCAGCTGCGTGAAGAAACCGGTGTGGGCATCATGGATGTTCGTGCCGCACTTCAGGAAGCCAACGGCGATATGGACGCCGCCAAAAAGCTGCTGCGCGAGCAGGGCAAAGAAATTATTTCTGAGGCCCGACCAACGACGGAAGGTCGTATTGAGTCCTACCTGCACCACAGTGGTAAAATTGGGGTGCTGGTAGAAGTGGACTGCAACACCGACTTCACCGCCAAAAACGACGAATTCCAAAAATTTGTCAGCGACGTGGCTTTGCACATTGCTTCAGAAAGACCGTTGTACGTTCAGGCCGAAGATGTGCCTGAAAGCTTGATTAACAGCGAAAAAGAAGTGGTTGTCAACCAGGCAAAGGCAGAGGGCAAGCCCGATGACATTGCCGAAAAGATGGTGGAAGGCCGCATCAAGAAATTTATCGGTGAGATTTGCCTGTTGACCCAGCCATTTGTGCGTGATCCTGATGTAACGATTGACGACATGCGCAATGAACTGGCTGCCAAAACCGGCGAAAACATTGTGATCAAACGCTTTGCTCGCTTTGAAGTTGGCAGGGACTAAACGCCTTTGTTTAACTAGGCCCACTCCATTGTGTCGCCCGACAGGGATAGGCAAGGAGGGTGACATACAGGCAAAAACAGTCCTGCTCAAACTCAGCGGTGAAGTGCTCGGCGGCCCGGCTGAAAAGGGCATCGACGCCGAGGCTTACCATAGAATTGCACAAGAGATTGCCCAGCTGAACGCCCAAGGGGTTCGGCTGGGCATTGTTGTTGGCGGGGGAAATTTCCTGCGTGGGCGGGATGTGGCCTTCATCGACCGCATTAGCGCCGATCGTGTGGCCATGACCTCCACCATCCTCAATGGCCTTGCCCTGCAAGCGGCTTTGGAGCAAAAGGGCGTGGACAGCGTGGTTCAGTCTCCCCTTACGTTTGCACTTACCGATTTGGTTCATCCCAGGCGCGCTCGCGAAGCATTGGATCAAGGCAAAGTGGTCGTGTTCTGTGGTGGGGTGGGTGAACCTTTAGTGTCTTCGGACATGGCGGCGGCAGTTCGTGCGGTTGAAATTGGGGCCGATCTTTTGATCAAGGCAAGTAACGTCGATGGCGTCTATGACAAGGACCCAAATCAGCATCCCAATGCCAAGCGTTTTGAAACACTTTCATTTGAACAGGTGATGGAGCATCGCTATCCGGTAATGGATCTGGTGGCTTTTGATATTTGTTGCAAACAACAATTGCCGATATTGGTTTTTGATGTGCGGGTGCCGGATAATCTGACTCAAGTGTTGGAACACCCAGAAATTGGCACCTTAATTCACTAAAAATCGTTGAAATTTTGATTTCTATTTGGTAAGATACCGTGCGGTTTTATCCCATGGAGGCGTCAATATGCAGAAGACTTATTTGGCAAGACGAGAAGAACGTGGCAATGATTGGAATCAGGACTGGTACGTGGTGGATGCAACGGACATTCCTTTGGGTCGATTGGCATCCAACATCGCTCGTGTTCTTCAGGGCAAGCACAAACCTATCTATACGCCCCATGTGGACGTTGGCGACTATATTGTGGTCGTTAATTTTGACCAGGTTGAATACAGCGGCAACAAGCGTGAAAACAAGCTCTATCGTCGTTATACAGGTTATCCTGGCGGTTTGCGCGAAGCCACCCTGGAAAAGGTATTGGAACGACACCCGACCAAACCGTTGTATGAAGCGGTGCGTCGCATGATGCCTAAAAGCAAAATGGGTCGAAAGATGCTGGACAAGTTGAAAATTTATACTGGTCCAGAGCACCCACATGCAGGGCAAGAGCCAAAATCGATGGAATTTTAAAGATAAAAAAATCTTTTTAAAAGATTTTTGAGGGAGAGAGGGGATTCTAGCCCTCAAATGAGGGACCTCGGCATTCGTCCGAGGTCTTTTTCTTTTCAATGTTCTTCTAAATATAAGGACAGCCGCTTGAAAAAGCAGTACAACATAGGGAAAGGCTCCAATCTCGCCAACCTTCTTTAATCATTTTTAAGGGGGACGCTTCTTGAAGAAGCGGGCTTAGATGAACCATTGGGAGTCCTTTCTGGTTTCCATTTCTTTTTTCCTTGCGGGCGTATAATGTCTTTATGAGAGCGGAAGACTGAAAAATTTCAGTCAGTCTATGTTTTCGTTTGTTGATACTGTTCAAGGATAAATCAAAGTTGATTTAATAATTGGCAGTCACGAACTATTTCTGCTAACATGCGAAGAAGCTCATTTCAAGAATGGACTGTTAATCATGGCAAATTATTATTTTCAGGAGTCAACCCAAAGCTTCCAGATGAATTTTCAAGTCGAAGGTGATGAGCACTGGAAGCCGCCGATGGATGTGTATGAAACCCCATCCGAATACGTGGTGCGCCTGGAAGTGCCAGGTATGCGCAAACGAGATTTACGCCTGGGGTTTCGTGACAACACGCTCACCGTTACAGGCGAGCGACATCCCGATGAATCGGACACCAAAATGAAATTTTTGCGCATGGAAATTGAATACGGCGAATTTCGGCGAGAAATTCATTTTCCCGATAAAGTGAAACGTGAAGCTGTTCAAGCCCATTACCAAGAGGGCTTTTTGAAGGTGGTGCTGCCTAAAGATGAACAAAAATGAACCCCATGACATCAATGAAAACGATATTGAGGTCGAAGCAAGCAACGACCTTGTAGAGGTCAAAAAAAGCGAATACCCTGAAAAATTGTCCGTGTTGCCATTGCGTAACATCGTGGTGTTTCCGCAGATGATGGTGCCGTTGACCATTGGGCGGGAAAGTTCACTGTCTCTGATCGATGAGGTGGCCTCCGGCAATAAATTGCTCATGGTGACCGCCCAACTGGATCCCGATGTGGAAGACCCTCAATATGAGGATCTTTACCATTTTGGCACGATTTGTCGCGTACTTCGTATGGTGCGCTATCCCAACAATACGGCAATGGCCGTGGTTCAGGGGTTGAGTCGGGCTGAGATTTTGGGTCCGATTCGTGAAAAACCATACATCATTGCCCAGGTGGACCCCAAACGTTCTATCAACGAAGCCGATGCCGATGATATCGAATTGCAGGCGCTGGCCAAGCAGGTGTCGCAAAAGTTTCAAGAAGCGGCCAACATGTCGCAAAGCGTGCCGATGGAAGCGCAGTCTGCCATTATCAATATTTCTGAGCCCGGGCACCTGGCCGACTTTGTGACCGCACAGTTAGAGATCAAGGTTGAAAGCAAGCAGGAGATTTTAGAAACGCTGGATGTCTCCAAGCGCCTGTTTGAAACCTTGCGCCTGTTGGAACATGAACTTGAAATTTTAGAGGTGGGCTCCCGCATCCACAGTGAGGTCAAGGACGAACTCGACCGCGCTATGCAGGAGCGCTATCTGCGCGAACAGATGGAGGCCATCCGCCGCGAACTGGGTGAAGGAGACAATCCCGAAATCGTGGAACTGGCGGGGCGCATTAAAAAAGCCAAGATGCCGGATGACGTTTTCAAAGAAGCCGATCGCGAGTTGGAGCGTTTGAGCCAGTTGTATGCCACTTCGCCTGAATACAACGTGATTCGCACTTATCTGGACTGGCTGGTGTCGCTGCCTTGGAAAAAATCTTCCAAGGACAAGCTGGACTTGGTCCGCGCCCGCAAGATTCTGGATCAGGATCATTACGGTCTGGAAACAATCAAAGAGCGTTTGCTGGAATACATTGCCGTGTTGAAGCTGACCAAGAACTTGAAAAGCCCCATCCTCTGTTTTGTGGGACCACCTGGGGTGGGCAAAACCTCACTGGGGCAATCAATTGCCCGCGCCTTAGGGCGTAAGTTTGTAAGAATGTCGCTCGGCGGTGTGCGCGACGAAGCCGAAATCCGAGGGCATCGACGCACTTACATTGGCGCGCTGCCTGGGCGCATCATTCAGGGCATCAAGCGCGCAGGCACCAATAACCCTGTGTATATGCTCGACGAAATCGACAAGCTGGGCATGGACTTTCGTGGCGATCCCGCTTCGGCATTGCTTGAAGTGCTGGACCCCGCACAAAACGACAGCTTTTCGGACCACTATCTGGACGTGCCATTCGATTTGTCGAACGTCATGTTTGTGACCACGGCCAACTCACTGGACACCATTCCTGGTCCGTTGCGCGACCGTATGGAGATCATTGAGTTGCCTGGCTACACCGAACTGGAAAAGCTGAACATTGGTAAAAACTATTTGCAGCCTCGCCAGCTTAAGGCACACGGGCTGAGCAAACGTCAATTGAAAATGACAGATGATGCCATGCTGAAATTGATTGGTGGCTACACCCGTGAAGCAGGTGTGCGTAATTTGGAACGGCAGTTGGCCAACATCTGCCGCAAAGCGGCCTTCAACATTGTGGGCGGCGATGCCAAGTCTGTAAATGTGGATGAAAACAAGCTCGAAGAATTGTTAAAATCACCCATCTTCTTCTCCGAGATGGCAGAGCGTACGTCTCGTTCCGGTGTTGCGGTGGGGTTGGTGTGGACGCCGGTGGGCGGCGACATCCTGTTTATTGAAGCCACAAAGATGCGCGGCAAAGGCAAACTCACCCTTACCGGTCAACTGGGCGAGGTGATGCAGGAATCTGCTCAAGCCGCTTTATCCGTGGTGCGATCCAAGGCGTTTGAACTGGGCATTGATTACGAAGAATTTAATAAGTACGATATTCATATCCATGCGCCAGCGGGAGGGATTCCCAAAGACGGTCCTTCGGCAGGGGTTACCTTGGTGACCACGTTAACGTCGCTGTTTCTGGACAAACCGATTGTGCCAGAACTGGCGATGACGGGCGAAATCACCTTGCGTGGTGTGGTGTTGCCTGTGGGCGGTGTGCGTGACAAGGTCCTGGCAGCCCATCGAGCTGGCGTCAAACAGGTCATCCTGCCCTATCGAAATGAAAAGGACTTGGATGAAGTGGCGCCTGAGGTGCGCGATGAGTTGACCTTCCACTTTGTCGAATCCATTGACGAAGTGATTGATCTGGCCTTAGAATTGCATATTGCTGTGCCTGTTTAATGAACTGAATCTGAAAAAGAGGCGGGCATTGTTCCGCCTCTTTTATTTTTTCTCTGCACTGGGCCGATAAAAAATCTTAAAAATCAGCCATTCAATCCCTCGTCGCCACCTGGCCCACCATGCCTCACTTTTGAGCGAAAAAGGTTTGACCATCAGGGTCTTCATCCCCATTCGTTTTGCACCAATGATGTCGGTGATCCATTGATCGCCGACCATGATGGTTTTATCTGGAGTGGTTTGAAGTAGGGCCAGCATCTTTAGGTAACCTGCTTTTACTGGTTTCTTTCCATTGGTGATCAGTGGAATATTGACCTGATTCAACTGTGCTTCAATCACACTTTTCCGCCCGTGCATACGAGAGTTGCTCAACACGCCAATGGCAAATCCCTGATCGCTCAAATGTTTGAGCAGCATGAGGGCGGCTTGATCCAGTTGTTTGAGTTGCCAGGGGCCGAGCGTGTTGTCGGCATCGAAGATAATGGCGTCATAGGTTTTTTTTAGCGTTTGCCAGGGGAGATGGTGGACGGAAGCGTAGATGGCGTCCGGCATCCAGCGGCTAAGCATTGTCGAGTTCGTGCTCTTCAAACACTTCAATGAGGCCGATGTCGATAAAGTTTTTCAATTTTTCGATGATGCTTTGCACTTCTTCCAGCAACCCTGGGGCGATCCAGAGTTCGAAGCAAATACGCCCTTTGTGGGTGCGAAAATCACGTCGCACCTGGGCCAGATTGTCGTGGCTTTTCATGATGTTGTCCACAAAGTGAATGTCGTCTTCGTTGACTTCAATCAGCATCAGCAATGTGTCAGTGGGTGGCGGCGGAATATGGGTCATGTTGTTTCATCCTGTTGTAATTGCACCAGAAGTTTGGCCAGCGCCCATTCAGGCTCCACATCCATGTTGCGTGCCAGGGCCACCACTGAAAACAACAATTGAGCAATGGCTTGATCAGGGTTGTTCTCCTCAGCAATCAAAGAACGAAGCTGGCCTGAATCGACCGAGATGTTTAACGGGTGATTGGCGCCTGCCGCCCTGGATTGAAGTTTGCGTGCCGCAAGCAATGTGGGCAGTTGATCGCCGACCTTGATCTTGCCTTTGCCTTCTTTTTCCTTAACACGTTCCCAGGTGAGCTCTACATCTTCAGCATTTTCGGCTTGTTCATCGCCAAAAATATGAGGATGGCGCCGCACGAGTTTCTCGGCGACGCCATCGATTACATCTTCAATTGTAAAATTTCCAGCTTCTTCAGCGATCTGTGCGTGAAAGACCACATGCAGCAGCAAATCGCCCAGTTCGTCCTTGAGCCCATCCAGGTTGCCCCGTTCGATTTCGGCCATCACTTCGCAGGCTTCTTCAAACATGGCACCCTTAAGGGAGTCGTGGGTTTGTTCACGATCCCAGGGGCAGCCGTCCGGCGCACGCAGGCGCGCCATCAGGCCAACGAGGTGATCGAATTTATTCGTCACCTTCGCTGGTGTCCTCAGTTTCAGTGCCATTTTCCATGATCTGGCCCGACAGGGTGTTTTCGCGTGGCGCCTGTGTCCACCACTCATCTCCGTCGTAGCCAATGGTGGCTTCCGGGCCCATCTTGTTGGCATATTCTTCCACAAACGCACGGATGCGCTCGCCGTCAAAGCCATCGAATTTGTCGATGCGTGTCCAGGCAGTGAGGGCAAAATCGTTGTCCATGTCTGGATATGGAGCCAGGGTGAGCTTGCGGTGAATTGGACCCAATTCGCGTACCAATTCCACCAGCTGACTCAGCGCCGCTTCGTCCAGATCTGGTTTGTGTTGAATCATCACACCGCCGTGCTCCAGGTTATGCACCTGAATTTCGTTGGGAATAGGGGTGGTGAACAAGCCCCACTCAGACCACGTTGGATAGTGGTTGCCCGATGTGGGTGGGGTGGTGTTGTAGTCTTCCACCACCGTGCCGATTTCAACGTGGGTGTTGCCCAGGTCGGTGGCCTCATCACCAGGTTTGTTGGCGATGAAGGTGGTAATGTCTTCGCGCACTGCGGCGATGTCTTCGCTGCGGTAGTCGATTTCGTATTCGGCCAACTCGTCCAGTCGGGTTGTGGCGGCATCGGTGTCGCCGGCTTCCGCATGGATTTTGGCCAGTTCGATCAAAGCATCCAGGCCGTCTGGACCAGGGATGCTGTCGAAACCCACGATGCGCTGTTCCACGTCGATAATTTGTTCATATGTTTTGATCTTGTCTGTGTCTGAAAGATCGGCAATGGCCAGAGCTGATTTGTAGTACGTTTTTGCAGTTTCATAATCGGCACGACCATTATAGGAATCGGCCAGACCCCAATAAGCGGCAATGGAGTTAGGGTCCTGATCCAATGCCTTGGTGTAGTGTTCGATGGATTTGGAAAACACGCGCTGTTGCATGTACAGGTTGGCCAGCTTGAAGCGCGTTGTGGTGTCTGTTGCGTCAAGATCGAGAATGAGTTCACCCAGTTCACTGGTTTGCTCATAACTTCGGGCGCGCAAGAAACCTTCACGATATTCTTCCAAAGCTTTGTCGCCTCTGTCTTGGGCTTCATAGACCTTGCCCAAGCCAAGATAAGGCTCTACAGCATTGCCGTTGTCTTTTTGTGCCGTTTCAAAAGCACGTTCGGCGTCATCGAGTTGATTCATGGCCAGATAAGTGTTGCCCAGCTTGACCTGAATTTCGATGCGGGCTGAGACTTCGAGCGCTTTGTCGTAAAATTCTTTGGCTTTGTTGTAATCGGCGCTGGCAAAGTACACATCCCCCAACCCCTGCAAGGACGCGATATTTTCGCTGTCACCGCTGAGGACGTCTTCAAACACCACTTTGGCTTTGTCCAATTGCTCGGTGTAGGAGTCATAACTGGTGACTTCCCGGGTCAGGTCTTCAAGTTCGTTTTGTTCTTCTTCAGTTAAAGTGTCTTTGGCTTGAAGTTCGGCAAGCTCGGCTTCAGCCCGTTCTTTCAGGCCCAAATCCGTTTGCCCGTCACCCAAAAAGGCTTCAGCCAGTTTAATACGTGTGTTGCGATATTGGGTGGAATCGGTTTCACCACGTTCGCTCAACGCACTCAGGGCAGCTTCATAGTTTTCAGCTGCATCTTCAAAGTTGAAGTTTTCGATAATCAAATCGCCATACAAAATCAATGCCTGTACGTTGGATGCGTCCAGGTCGATGGCCTGGCGCAACTGGTCGATGGCGCGAATGTTGTTGTTGGCCTGCAACATGGCCAGGGCGTAGCTGAAATGCAATTCAGACGATTCTTCACCCAAGGTGGTGATCACGGTTTCAAACAGGCTCTGATCACCGGCGCGCTGGGCGACTGTGGACAGGAACTTCACCGCGCTTTGACGGGCGCTTTCCAGGCTGCCTGCTTCGCCGTCGAGTTCGGCCATGCGGGCTTTTTCCTCATCTGTCAATTCGGCTTCGTCTTTGCCTTTAAGTGCCTGTAATTCGCCGGAAAGCTCAGTGTATTTCTGCTGATACAGGGAACCAATGTAGTAATCCAGATAAGGGTCGTTGGATTCACCATTGAGATCCAGCATTTCGTAGGCGGCCAGCGCGGCATCGGGATCGTCCGCTTCGAGTCGATAGGCGGTGATCTCTGGAATCAAGATTTCGATTTCAGCAGCGGCAATGACCTCTTCCACCCACTCCTCGAATTTTTCTTCCTGCTTGCTGTCCAGATAAGCTGTTTCAGCAGCAGTTCGGATATTGCTCAACGCTGCTGCATCGCCATCTTTGGCAGTTTGCAAATATAAGTCCAATGCCTGATCTTCAAGTACATCTTTTTTGTCTTCCAACACGTCTTCTTCGGCTTCTTCGCGGATTTTTGCCAACGCATCGGCGTCACCGGCTTTGGCTGTTTCCAGGAATTCGGCCAGGGCGACTTCGCGCAATTCCTCCATTAAGGAAACATCGACTTGGGCGGCGTATTGTTCGTATTCAGGCAAAACATGTTCGTACACCTGGATCAAGTGAAAGCCAAACTGGGTGCGAACTGGCTCACTCACTTCATCCACAGCCAGCTCATAGGCGACTTCTTCAAATGGAGCCACCATTGCGCCGCGACCAAACTCGCCCAAATCGCCACCGTTGGGGGCTGATGGACCTTCCGAAAATTCGATGGCAGATTCGGCAAAGTCAGCGCCGTCCAGGATCTGCTGGCGGATATCTTCAATACGTGCAAGGACTTCTTCCACTTCCTCGTCTGCTGCATCTTCAGCCAAGTTGAGCAGAATGTGACGCCCTTTTAATTTCAGATATTCATCTTGTGTTTCATCGAAATGCTGTAAAAGTGCTTCATCAGAAGGGTCTTCGACATCGGCGAAGTCGGTTAAAAAACGGGCCTGATTTTCTTCAACATATGCAATCAGTTCTTCGTCAGAAGCGGTTAAACCGTCTTCATTAATGTCCTGGCCTTCGAGCAGCCGTTCTTCGAACTCGTCCTTGTTCTCTTCAACGTATGCAATCAGTTCTTCATCAGTGGGCGACAAATCGCCCGTGACCACGCCGCGCAACTCGTCCTGCTTGAGCTGTTCGGACACCTGATCACGCATCTGATTACGGAACTGGCGCCAGGAACTGCCCTGTTGGCGCAAAATGTCATCGGCCTGTTGCTCCGTGATGCTGTTTTGGGTCAAAATCTGATCCAACTGCACCTGAAGTTCGGTGTCCACTTGGTTGCCGGGGACATTGATGCCCCGTTCGGCGATTTCTTGACTGATCAACTCGTCGCGGATGATTTGGTCAATCACCTGTGAACTCAGTTCCAATTGACGGTGTGCGCCCTGTGCCCCTTGCAGTTGCTGGCGATAGTCCTGGCCAAACTGCTGGTATAGGCGAACGTAGTTTTGAATGGTGTTGTTCAGAGCAACGTTAAAGTCCTGGCGGGAAACATCTTTGCCATTGACCTTCACAGCAGGCTCGTTAAGCTCCTGCTCCTGTCCCACCTGATTCAGTGAGTTGGCCAGGTCGGGCGTAAACAGCACCAACACCCCCAGGCCAAACGCAATAATCACTACCCAAATAACAATGGTGCCGAATTGACCTCGGCTGGCTTTTCTTAGATTCATTTCCTGTCACCTCAGTGAAGAATATAATAACAGTTAGACAATATCTTACCTTCCGCAAAACAGCCCTTCAAGGCAGCCTGGACGCCTGCCCAAAGGTGTTATACGCCACAAACGTCAATTTGTTCCATTTTGGCCCAAAACAGAGATGCTTATTTGGCGAATTTTGGAAAACTTGATACCCTGTAATGTCGTGAAAATAACGTTCAGATGAAATTTTTATGAATCAATAAAAATCTTGGACCGCGAGTGAAACTTTCTCTGCATTGGTTTGTATACATAGGGCAGTGGAAAGGAAAAGGAAAGGATTGGACATGGGTGAGAGCGAATTAGAGTTGCTCCAACGAGCGCTCAACCAAGACATGGAGGCATGGGCAGAGATCATGACCAATTATAAACGCGCTGTATTCGGTGTCAGCCTCGGTATTTTGCGTAACACAGCCGATGCCGAAGACACCACCCAAGAAGCATTCATTCGCGCTTATGAGAAGTTGCATACCTATAACATGCAGCGCAAATTCTCCACCTGGTTGTTCACCGTGGCTGCCAATTTGTGCAAAAACAAATTGCGTCGCGCCAAATTTTCCACCGCCCTTAAAGAAGAACAATGGGTCGAAGGCGGCGAAGACCCTGCTCAAATTCACGAACGCGACGAATTACAACAAAAAGTGCGAAAAGCCTTGGACAAATTGCGCTTCGACTACCGCGCACCCATGGTGCTTCGCTTCTACGCAGATTTGGACTACAAAGAAATTGCAGATGTTTTGGGTGTGCCTGAAGGCACCGTAAAAACTCGCTTACACCGTGGAAAACAAGAATTGAAAAAGATTATGGATAAGGAAGGAGGCTTGGAACATGGACGACAGACAGCTTGACCTGATGCTCAAAGAAAGCTTTAACCTGGATGTAGACGATCAGGCACACGTCCTTGATGGTATGGAGGGGCGTGTTCTGGAGAAAATACAGCCACAATCCCTGGACTTGATGCTCAAGGAAAGCTTTGAAATCGATGTCCAAGCTCGCGCCCATGTGCTTGAAGGCATGGAAGACCGCGTCATTGAGCAGTTGTTGGAACAACCTGCAGAAAAAACAAGCAATCGCTGGAGCTTGTTCCCACGCTTGCCGCAACTCAACCTCAACTTTGCGATGGCGGGTGCGTTTGCGATCGTCATCTTTTTGGTGGGCAACATGGTTGGCGACTTTTGGGGATCTCCATTTGGCGGTCCGGATCAGGACTACCAGGGCGTAACCTTTGTGGTTGCCATTCCCGAAGCCAACAGTGTGGAAGTGGTGGGAGATTTCACCAGTTGGCAGCCTCAGTCCATGACCCGCGATGACAACGGTGTGTGGACCTTGGCCTTTGACCTCGATCCTGGCCGTTATGAATACGCTTTTGTGATTGACGGACAGGAATGGAAACCTGACCCTTTGGCCGATGAATATGTCAAGAGCTACAACTCGACCAACTCCGTCAGATATGTAAGCTCTGAAGGAGAAACATCATGACAATGAAAACCGTTCTTGCGCTTGTGGCTGTGGTGCTGTTGGCTGCGTCGCAGGCGTTTGCCTTTGCGGATGAAAATGATGTCAACAACTTAATCGACAGTTCATCCATCTCCAGTGCCGCCAAGGGCACGGTTGCCCAGGGATTTTTGCTGGGCATCGACCAGGGTCGACTGACGGCAGACACCGCTTTTAGCTTTATTCAACAAATCGAAAACAGTGGGGGGGATGTGGCCGATCGACAAACCATTTTGCTGACTGTGGCCCAAACCCTGCTCAACGACACCCCTGTTGAGATGTTGATCAACAAAGGCGGCGAAGGTCTGGCGCGCGGGTTGCAACTCAATGTCATTGCCACCGAGATTGTGGAACGCCAACAGACGTTGTTGGAAGTTAAAACAATGTTGAACCAAAAGGGCATTTCGATTCAGCAGCAGCAAAACGGTCCGGGTTTCCCCCGCGTTTCCGTGGATGCCGCCGTGACCGACATTGCCACCGTATTGGAAAATCACGTTCGTTCGGGCAACAACCCCAATGATGGCTCGTTGTTGGCCGCGTCTTTAACCACCATGCAAAGGGACGGTCGTATTACCAGCGACTTGTTGCAAACGTTAACCAGTGTCTTAACAGAAGGGGAATTGGCAGGGATTGCCAACAATATTTCAAACCGCCTATAAATCAACGAAAATCAGTGAGGTTTTTTGAAACTTTTTGAAACCTCAATTGTAAATAAACCATAAGCAAATCAAACACAAATCAGCACACCAAACCTGGAGGAGGTTTGCCATGAAACGTACTTTAACTGTCATTTTTGCCATTGTTTTTGCCTTGATGCTTGCTCAGGCAACTCAAGCTCAACCGGCCCCACAAGGGGTGGTTGTCACGCCACCATCGCCACAAATTGCCGCATCCATTTCCGTCAACCAGCCTGTATATCAGGCCGGTCAACGTGTCATCATTAATTACAATGTGAGCGTGGATGCTTACGTGTATGTGATCGACATTGATGCAGTCGGTAACGTGACCCAGATTTTCCCCAACATCTTTTCCCAGAATAATTTTGTCCAGGCCGGACCACATTCCTTGCCGGACAGCAACGCCTACAGCTTGGTTGTAACGCCGCCAAACGGCACGGAAATCTTGCAGATCATTGCCACCTTGCAGCCCATCAATTTGGGTATCAATGGCTTTGGTCAGGGATTCCCAAGCTTGGGCAACAACCCAGCAGCATTCCAGCAGGCTGCTGAAGCAGCGATCCAGGGCATCGTGCCCACCGGTGAAGTGGCCACAGCGTTTACGACCTTCCAGATCGGCAACACGCCACCGCCACCACCCAGCAACAATGCCCCCGTCGCCAGTTTCACCGCTTCGCCCAGCACGCCAAATGTTGGACAAAACGTGTTCTTTAACGCCGGCGGT
The DNA here is from genome assembly GCA_029262795.1 of Candidatus Fraserbacteria bacterium. Classification (GTDB taxonomy): domain Bacteria; phylum Bipolaricaulota; class Bipolaricaulia; order RBG-16-55-9; family JAJCYT01; genus JAJCYT01. Next base: position 80,433 of record JAJCYT010000021.1, on the reverse strand, counting down.
TCTTTCGACTCCGACGGTTTTATCGTAAATTACCAGTGGGATTTTAACGGGGACGGCATCACCGATGCCACCGGCCCACAAGTGAATCGATCCTTCTTTTCCCCTGGCAACTTGTCTGTCAGGTTGACGGTCACAGACAACAATGGTTTAAGCACATCGACCAGTCAGTTCCTTTCTGTGAGTCAGCCCACGCAACCGCCAGTGGCCAACTTTACGATCAGTCCCAACAATCCAAATGTGGGACAGAACGTGACCTTTAATGCAGGCAATTCGTTCGACCCTGATGGGTTTATCACCCAGTACCGCTGGGACTTCAATGGCGACGGCTTGACCGACGCCACTGGTGCCACCGTCAACCGAACGTTCTTTAGCGCTGGCAACATTACCGTTCGCTTAACGGTGATTGACAATCAGAACTTGACCGCCACCAGCACGCAGTTCTTGAGCGTGAGCCAGCAGCAGCCTCAACCAAACCCTAACCCTCAACCCACGATTCCTGGCTTCTTCGTCACCAGTCCAAGCCCAGGTCTTGTCAGCATTCGGGTTCAGGGTCAGAGCAATTGGAATTTCCAGAATCATGCGTTCCGCATCTTGTTGGAAACCGATGGTGTGTTCTCTGGTGTGAGTCAGCAGGGCACGGGCAACGCCGCCCCACAGGGTATTGCACCAGTGCCAAATCAGGACACGTTGGAATTGAATGGCTTTGTCAGCAATGGCAGTATCACGTACACGATTGCCTTGTCCAACAATGCCACCCAGTTGAAGTTTGATCTTCGTTTGGATATTGATGGCGATGGCGACCTCGAACGCCGCAGCAACTTTGTGTTCTTGGGCAGCAGCTTGGTGAACCCGCCCACGAACCCATTCGTGCTCAACTTCAACGCCGGCAACATGACCTTCGATCCTAACTTGAAGATCTGCTTGGTCTTGATTGACAAACCAGGCATCCACTTCTCCATCTGCTTCCGCTTGTTCTAAACCGAAGCCAGATTGATCAATGAATAAAAAAGGCCACGGGAAACTTCCCGTGGCCTTTACTTTTTAGAGGCAATTTTTTAGGAAAATGTAAGATTTAAAAAATGTAAAAACTTCAAATCCCCCAACCCCCTTAGATCATTAAGGGGGCTACGTTAGGACTGCGGGAATTGGTTCTGAATCTTCTTTCAAAATTCTTTGCGAAAGACAGGATGGAGTTTTATCACAGAATTTTGATTGTTACCTGATTAAAGATTCAATTCAGAAATCATCTTATGAAATGCGGATTCTTCCAGCACGGTGACACCGAGTTTGTTGGCTTTGTCTGCTTTGGAGCCGGGGGACTCACCGATGATCACGTAGTCGGTTTTCTTGCTGACGGACGAGGACACACTCGCGCCCAATGACTTAACCAACTTCTGTGCTTCTGAGCGCCCCATCTGGGTCAGTGTGCCGGTAAACACAAATTTTTTGCCTTCCAAAGGGAGATCGGCACTAAGGGTCACTTCGTTGTGCGGGTCCACGCCCACGGCTTGTAGTGCTTGGATCAATGCTTGGTTGTGCTCGTCCTGCAAAAAATCGACGATGCTTTGGGCCACTTTGGGACCAATGCCGTCGATGGCTGCCAGGGTGTCTACATCTGTCTGGCTGAGGCTAGAAAGATTTTCAAAGTACTTGGCCAGAATTTCAGCCAGATTTTGACCCACATGACGAATGCCCAGACCAAAGATCAAGCGATCCAATGAACGTGTCTTAGTGGCTTCGATTGCTGCCAATAAATTATCAACGGACTTTTCAGCCATGCGTTCCAGCTCGACCAGGATGTCTTTTTCCAGGCGATACAGATCAGCCACGGATTGCACCAGATGTTCATCGACCAATCGCTCGACCCATTTCTTGCCCAAGCCTTCGATGTCCATGGCATCCCGCGAGGCAAAGTGTCGAATGCTTTCTTTGATCTGTGCGGGACAGGAGGCATTGGGGCAGCGCAGCGCCACTTCGCCTTCCTCGCGTACGGCCACGCTGTCACAAACTGGGCAGTGGGTTGGAAGTCGATAGGGTTTTTCTTCACCCGTTCGCTTTTCAACGATCACTTGAACCACTTCGGGAATCACATCTCCTGCGCGTCGCACCCATACGGTGTCACCGATGCGGACATCTTTGGAATCAATTTCGTCCTGATTGTGCAAGGTGGCCCGTTTGACCGTGACGCCGCTCAGTGAGACTGGCTCCAGTTCAGCAACGGGCGTCAGCACGCCGGTACGTCCCACCTGCACAGTGATGTCGTTGATGGTGGTCGTGGCCTGATGCGCTGGAAACTTGTAGGCAATGGCCCAGCGCGGGCTGCGGCTGGTGGTGCCAAGTTGTTTTCTTAATAGAAAATGATTGACCTTGATGACCACGCCGTCCAGTTCGTAGGGGAGGGTGTCGCGTTGTTCATTCAGATCGTTGTAAAAAGAAAAGGCATCATTCAATGTGGCGCATTTTTTATAACTAAGGTTAACGGGCAAGCCCCATTCTCTCAGTTTTTCCATTAACTCAGTTTGAGAAGTTGCTTCAAGAAGTTCAGGATTTGGCACATCATAACCGGTGAATTTAAGCGGACGCTCTGCCGTGATTCTGGGGTCCAACTGGCGCAACGATCCAGCGGCAGCGTTGCGGGGGTTGGCAAAAGTAGGTTCTTCGGCGTCGCTTCTTTTCTGATTCAGTTGATCAAAATCTTTGAGATCGATATAGACTTCACCGCGCACTTCCAATCGCTCTGGCGCAGTTTTTCCTTCTGGCACGCGCAGCGTCAGTGGCACATTTTGGATGGTGCGCACGTTGCTGGTGACCTCTTCGCCCACCTGACCATCGCCGCGCGTGATGCCCTGCGTCAGGCTGCCCTGCTCATACACCAACTCAATCGAGAGGCCGTCGAACTTGGGCTCGATGGAATATTCAATCTGTTCGGTTTCCAGCAGACGCTGAAGCCGTTCGTCAAATTCAGCCACCTCTGCTTCATCAAATGCGTTGGACAGGCTGAGCATCGGGGCACGATGGGCGGCCGATTCAAACGCTTCACTGGGCTGCCCTCCGACGCGCTGCGTTGGAGAATCCGGCGATTGCAGGTCTGGAAATTGTTCTTCCAGTGTTTCCAGTTGACGTTTGAGTTGATCGTATTCGATGTCGGACACCAGCGGGTTGTCCAGCACAAAATATTGATAGTCGTGGTCGCGGATGATTTTGCGAAGCCGTTCGACTTCGAGGGCCGCCGTGGCTTCATCCAATGACATTTTTTACAGCCCCCGCCAATTGAACACCAGAATCCACACGTCATACAGCGCATGGGTGAGTGCGGCAATGCCAAAACCGCGAGATACATACAATCCCACAAACAACAATCCGGCCAAGGTGCGAAAGCTGAACACACGAAGCTCCCAGGGATCGCCAAAAGCGCCCATGTGATGAATGGCCGAAAACCACAGCGAAGACACCACCGCAGCTATAATGATGTTGACCACAGGTTGTTTTTTCCACAAATTCAACAGGGCGGCAAGTCCGCCAAAAATCAAAACTCGAAACAGCAATTCTTCATACAGGCCCGCTCCGGCTGACAGCATCAGGTTGGTCAGCGTATTGCCAGGCTGCGCGGCGAACAGAAAGGGGACGTTGTTGAGAATAAAGCTGATCACATTGCCAAGCACCATTGAGTAAACCAATGATTCAAGCAGGATGCCGGAGAAGTAAGCGCCCTTGAGCGGGGGACGATCCTTTTGCCATACAAACAACAGGCCCATGGCGACCACGGCCAATACTTTGGCGACCCAGATGTTGGCTGTGCCCAGAAATGGAATCAGCGACACCAACCAGACATCGCTGCTAATTTTGATATCAGATCCCAGGGTGAGTAGCAGGCCTTCGTAAATAATGAACAAGGGCAAAATGGTAATTAAACCGTAAAGGGGCGTACGGGTGGCCTGCCAGTAGTTAAAGCGGGGGGGCGTCGTGGCGGGATGTTCCAGATTCATCGGTGAAAGCTCAGCGTTCGCTTTCCTGATCCTGTTGTTCCATGCGGCTGATAAACAGATCAATCAGGCGGGCGGCTTTGAGCATGACAAACACAAAACTCACCGAAGCCAGCAGGGCGGACACGCCAATGAGCACATTGCCAAAATTGTGAACCAAGCTCTGACTTTGTGCAAAGGCCAGTTGTTCAAACAAAATCACCCCTGCGCCACTCAATGCCAACCATTTGCTGCGTTGTCCCATAACAACTCCTTGTTCCCCTAATGGGTTCATTATTGCAGGCAATTTCTGTTTGTTCAAATGTGGGCTTCATATTTTCTGGACTCTTGTCAGACTGCACTTTGGATAACGCTGCAAAACGTTTCAATTTTTGTAAATCTAAAAACGACTCACAAAGGTCAAGAGAGTTTGTCTCGAATTGTGGAGACATATGTCACGGGACAAAGTTCCCATCGGGAATGCCCGATTGCTCAAATGTCCTTGAGAAGGTGCATATCGTTTGTCATCAAAATGAGTAAAGAGGGGATAAGCCACTAGCGCTTTCAGTTCGGATTTGCTGTGATTAGGAAACACTGTCTTGCACATTACTTTCGCAAAAGTGGGGTAAAAAGGGGGTCTTGACAGGTTGGGAAGACGCCTGTTATGCTACGGATAATTCCTTCCCCTCTCATCAGGAGACAATAGAATGCGACTAGCTGCCTTAGGAGACGTTTGTTCTCTGAACGATACCTATACTTTTGACCGTTTTGTGCGTGGGGAACACAATCTCCTCACCGCTACGGCGTCACAGGCAGTGGCCGAAACCCCAGCCGAAGTCTACAATCCTTTATTCCTTCATGGAAAATCCGGCCTGGGCAAAACACATTTGATGCACGCCATCGGCAATTTTGTGCAGGATCAGGCCCCCTGGATGAAAGTGGTTTACATCACGTCAGAACGTTTTACAAATGACTTGGTGGATGCGATCCGCGATAAAAAAACCGAAGCATTTAGAAACCACTATCGACAAGCTGATTTGCTCTTAATTGACGATGTGCATTTTCTCAAAGACCGCACCTGGACGCAGGAGGAATTGTTTCACACATTTAACGAATTGTATGAGCAGAAGAAACAAATTGTGCTGTCCAGCGATCGCCCACCGGAAGAAATTTCAAAGTTACAGGACCGCTTGGTGTCGCGATTTCGTTGGGGCCTGGTGGCCGAAATTCATCCGCCGGATTTCAATACGCGGGTGTCTATTTTAAGAAACAAAGCCAATGAAAATGGCCTCACCCTCGACAAGGATGTGTTGGAACTGGTGGCCCGTCGAGTGTGTGACAATGTCCGTGCGCTGGAGGGAGCCTTGGTTAAAGTCGCAGCGCACATGGATTTGTACAAAGATCTGTCGATGGATGCCATTGGCGAATTATTGCCTCAGGTGACCACGCAGGTGTCCTTCTCGATTCAGCAGATCAAAGAAAAAGTGAGCCAACACTATCGGGTGTCCGTGGCTGAAATTGAAGGGGAATCTCGGGTCAAGGCCATTGCCCAGGCGAGGCGGATGGCCATTTATTTGTCCAGGGAACACACCAGCAGTTCGTTCCCCATCCTCGGTCATGCGTTTGGCAACCGCAACCACAGCACAATTATGCACGCCTACAAAAAAGCAAAATCACTGCTGGAAACACCGCTGTTCCGTCACGAACTGGACGAAATTCAATCCAAACTGACAAAGATGTCATCCAATGTCATCCAACCCTGAAGTCACCCAATTTTGGCAAAATTTTCTCAATGGCCTACCGGCTGATGCTCGACCTTCGTCCTTGCCTGATGCTTGGGGTTTTGGAGATTCTGCACAGATGGCTGATGAGTTGGGAGCGTTGGTCAAGTCTGGCACCAAAACTGCGACCTGTTCTTTGAAGCGTGTCTACGAACTTGACCTGGAGCCTCAGCCGCAGGTTGGCGATCTTAACATCATTCTCGATGGCCAGGGGCAGCCATTGTGTCTGATCGAAATCACAGAAATCACCATCAAACCCTACAACAAAGTCGATGCTCAATTCGCCCACGACGAAGGTGAGGGTGATCGCTCACTCGACTACTGGCGCAAAGCCCACTGGAATTTTTTCACGAGACAGTGTGAAACCTTGGACTGCGAAGTGGCCGAAGACATGCTGCTTGTCTGCGAACGATTTCGAGTTGTTCATTCATAATAAAGAAAATTCGTGCTAATCTCGCTCAGAATCCCGTATCGAGAAACAGAACACACCATGCAGGCTGATCGTAGCCCCCTTTATGTAAAGGGGGTTGGGGGATTAGAACTCTTTTCACCTTTAGAATGTCTTTCATTTTTCCCTAAATATCTTGTGGTTTAGAAAACTCAAACAAGATGAGCCAGAAATAACGTGGCCAATCCCAGATAGGTGAGGATGCTGACCACATCGACCAGCGTGGTCAATAGGGGACCCGTCATCATGGCAGGATCGAGCCCGAAGCGGTGCAGGACAAACGGCAGTGTGCCGCCACTGATGCTGGCCACCAGCACGTTGACCCACAGGCCGAACATCGTGACCAGCCCCAGGACAGGGTTCTTTTGCCAGAGGAAAGACACGATGCCAAGCAGGGTGCCCAGAACCAGACCATTGACGATGCCCACCAGAAATTCTTTTCGCAGTACGTGCCAGAAATCCAGAAACGAAACTTCTCCTGTGGAAATCCCACGAATGGCCACACTCACAGCCTGAATGCCTACATTGCCGCCCATGTTGGAAATCACGGGAATAAACAGCGCCAGCACCACCACCTGATCCAGCGTGGCAGTGAACAGCGAGGCAACCAGGACGCCAATCAGGCTGAGTCCAATATTGATGGCCAGCCAGGGCAGACGGCGACGGATGGAGTAGGTGGCAGGCGACAGAGGGCGCTCGCTCCCGCCTTCGATTGAACTGAACTTTAGAAGATCTTCGCCGTACTCGTCCACCAGCACATCGAGCACATCGTCCACGGTGACGATGCCCACCAGCCGCTGGTTGAAATCGACCACGGGCAGCGCGATCAGATCCTCGTCGCTCATCAGTTTGGCGACGTCTTCCTGATCGTCGTCCACTGTCACAGATAAAACGTTTTCAATCAGAATGTCCGAAATGCGGTCGTAGTCGCTGGCGACAATCAGTTCGCGCAGGGAGATCACGCCCTGCAATTCCTTTTGCGTATTGGTCACGTACACGTAATAAATGGTTTCAGCTTCGTGGGCCTGAGTCCGCAAATATTGAATCGTGTCCTTGATTGTCCAGTCCGCGCCCACAGACACAAACTCAGTGGTCATCAAGCCACCCGCAGTTTCGGCAGGGTAGGTGAGCAGCGCCTGAACTTCGGCAGCGTCCTCCTGTTCCATCTCAGACAAGAGGCTGTGCGCGGCGGCGGGCTTCATCTCGAAGATCACATCTGCCGCATCGTCGGGGTCCATGCGTTCGGCCAGGTCGGCGGCCTGTGGGATGTTGAGTCGATCCAGATGTCGGGCCGCATCTTCCGGTTCCAGTTCGGCCAGCAGATCGGCCAGGTGCTGACGACCCACCACGGCAAGCACTTGTGAAAACGTGGTGTCATCCATCCGGTCAAATAGGCCAAGCAATTGTCGAACTTCGATGCGGTTCAAAAATGCGGCAGTGCCTTCGCGATTCTGAGCTTCAAGCAATTGATGAAGTTCACGATGTCGCTCTGCACGTGTTTGCTGTGGCACGGTTGCCTCCGAGTGTGTGCTGTCAAAGTGGGTGCATTTTTGTCATAATGAAAGCGCCATTATTCTACGTCGATTTGTTGATGCAGGCGACCCCGCCGGAGGTATGGATGATCTCTCATTTTTCCATGTTGATTCGTGCATGTGCATTGTTAATTGTGCTTGGCGGCAGTGTTTTAGCCTGGACCCAATCGAGCGAAAATTTTACATCTGTGTACGTATCCAACAGTGGGTCGAACACGATTTCCGTGATTGATGCCGACGCCGAAGCCGTGGTTGCCATCATCCCCGTTGGCGAGATGCCGCGTATGAGTGCAATTTTCAATGACAAACTTTATGTGGTGAATACCGAGGGCGCGTCCGTGTCCGTCATCGACACAGGTATCAATGAAGTTGTTAAGACCATTCCCGTGTTTTCCTCGCCGGTGCAGATTGTGTTTGGATCAGAAAAAGCCTACGTTGCCAGTAACACGGCCTCGCGCATCACGGTGATCGACCTGCAAACGGACACGGTGAGCAACGACATCCAGGTGGGCATTGGCCCGCGTCGCATGCTTCTGACAAATGAAAAGTTGTACGTGGTCAACACCGCCAGCCGCACGGTATCGGCCATTGATCTTGAATCCGAAACCGTGAGCGCCACCATTGATGTCGGTGCCGCCCCACTGGATCTGGTCCTGGCGAATGAAAAGCTGTATGTGGTCAACAGCGTCCCCAACACCGTTTCCGTCATCGACATTTTTTTAGATGTAGTGACCGCCACGATTGACGTTGGCGTCGAACCGCGCCACATTGCTCTGCACAACGAACGCCTGTTCGTCGCCAACGCGGATAACAATACAATCTCCGTGATTGATATTTTTTCAGATGAAGTGATCGCTACGATTGAAGTCGACGTCCGCCCTATCTTCACCGCTTTTTCTGATAACAAAGCCTACGTGGTCAACCAAAACGGAAATTCCATTTCTGTGATTGATATCAGTACCCTCACTATCACAAACACTCTTCGTGTTGGTGATAACCCCGTCCACCTTGCCTTTACAAAAAACAAAGGTTTCATTTCGAATAGTGCCGAAAACTCATTGACTATCTTTGGAATTGAAATAGAAGAAGTATTAGATACTATATTCGTTGATGAAATGCCTTTGCATAGTATTTCAAACAATTATTGAAAAGAGCGACCACATAAATCAAGACTGATAGTTCTATTCAGTATGCGTTAAATTCTCAATTTCCTCTAACCATGATGAATCTTCAACTAATCCTGGGCGATTAAATTGTTTGTCGATACTAACCACTATAGTTAGATGATTGGCCGCTTTCTTGAACTGTCTCTGTTCAATATGAATTTTTGCTAAATCTGATCTGGTATCAGCCTCGCCAAATGGATCACCAATTTCCTGTCTGATCAATAAGGCTTTGTTGAAATGATCTAGGGCTAGATCATTTTGTTTAGTATTTAAGTAGATTCGACCAATATTATTGAGAGTTGCTCCCTCGCCAAAGCTATCCTTTACTTCTCTAAAAATAGAAAGAGCTTCATTATAATATAAAAGAGATTGATCTGTATTATTTAAAGCAGCATAGACCTTTCCAATGTTGTTGAGAGTTACTGCTTTTCCAGATCGACTTCCAACTTCAAGCCTTATTGGAAGTGATTGATTAAAATATTCTAATGCTAAATCCAGTTTGTTGAGATCAGTATAAGCTTTGCCTATATTATTTAAAGTGGATGCTTCTCCTGCACGATTCCCAATTTTTCTAAGAATGTGAAGAGCTTGGCTGTAGAATTGTAGAGCTTTGTTTTTTTTGCCTAAAATATCATAGACTCTTCCGATATTGTTTAGTATTGCAGCCTCACCAGAAAGATCTCCCAATTCACGACAAATTACTATTGACTGATTGAAATAGATTAAAGCTTCTTCTTTTTTGCCGAGTTCATCATATACATATCCTATGTTGTTTAAGGTGGAAGCTTCTCCAGACCGATCATCGATTAACTGGCGAATTTTAAGTGCATTGTTAAAAAAATCCAAAGACTCAGTCTTTTGACCCAAATCATCTAATACTAAGCCGATGTTATTAAGTGTTGTTGCCTCACAGGAGCGATCATTAATTTTTTTACAAATTGAAATTGCTTCATTAAAAAATTCTAGGGCTTTTTCTTTCTGGCCTAATGCCGAGTACACTCCTCCAATATTGTTTAGTGTGATGGATTCGCCTGACAAGTCATGGACTTTTTTTCGTATGGATAGAGCTTGATTGTAATACTTCAATGCTTTTTCTTTTTGACCTAATTCATCATAAATCTTGCCAATGTTATTTAGGGTCATGGCTTCCCCAGGCAAATCATGATTGGATTGGTAAATGGAAAGAGCTTTTTCATAATTTGAAAGTGATTTTTCCCATAATCCTCTTCGTTCTAAAAAGACCTCTGTTGCAGACACAAAGTCAAGAAAAATTTGATTTTTAGACAAAATTATTGAACCCCCATTCTAGTTGAGGATAAATCTTCTCTATAACTTGCCAATTTGCTTTGTTAGAATTAAATTTTCCAAGATAGTATTTGCGATGTCTTTTTGCTGCTTCTAGCGAATTCCCTTGAACAAATGCTGCTATAGTTTGATGAAGTTGAAACATTTCATTAACATGATCCCACTCAACCAGATTTGCATCTATCAATAATGCTAAGGTTTGATCATCTGAATTGGTCACTGCCAAAGCTGCCTCAAGGTCAAAATTTTCTGGCTTTGGTGCAAATGCTCCTAAAGCATAAAATGCTAACTGTGCTTTCTTTGGTAGCATGGTTACGCTAAGTCGAATTGCGTCTTCTAAAGAGATTTTATTACTCGTGTTTGCGCCTAACCTTGCTTGCGCAAGTTTCAAGCGAGATTCAGGGTCATTAAGTTTTTGTAAAGTAGTGGAACGGCTTTTGCCAAAATATACTGCTGGAGAGTTCGAAAGATAACCTCCAAGAAGTTCAACTGCTAATGGCAAGTATCCGACTGAGTCGACTAAGCTCTTTGCTTTAGATGTAGACTCTTTATCTGAAAAAACTTCAGGAGCAAGCTTTTGAAGGAATTTGTATGCATCTTGAGGGGCAAACTCATGAATATTACTCACATTCTTTTTTCCGGCAAACTCTCTTGCAACTTGAGCATTTCTAGTTGTTAATAGATGTTGGCAATTTGGGCCACCACATTTTAACCATTCAATATCTTCAAGTTGCCAAGCATCGTCAACAATTAGTAAGTATTTTCTTGAGCCTATCAAATTTTTCAAAGCAATACAACGTTCTTTTTCTGTTACCAAATGATTAATATCAACCTCTGAGTCGATTGCTTCAGCCCATTTAGCTATCTCAGTTTTCACATCGGGTGATTTTCCTAGCCCTGCCCATAGGATTCCATGCTGAAAGTGATTAATAATTTTGGATGAGTGAGCTATTGCGACTGCTAATGTGGTTTTTCCCACACCTGCCATTCCATTGGTGGCAATAGCTACATCTTCTGATCTTTTGGCTGATACCAGTGTGTCAATCAAATTGTTAAGCTCATTATTTCGCCCTTCAAAAAACTTTGGCATCGAAGGCACGCCAAAGAATTTTGCATTGGGTGGCGTCGTGAAATATACGGTGCCATTATCGCCAGCAAGAACGACATTTGCATTGATGTCTCTGTCAGCATTGATGTTTGGGTTTTCCGTCAACGAACCCTCCTCTTAAACACTGATGCCAATCAGGGATAATAGTTTGTTCCAGTTTTCTCCTAACCAAGATGTAGCTTTGAGCACATGGGGTTTGATTTTTTCAATGAGTTCGGTAAACTTCTCGCCTTTTTGTGCGTAGCTTAGGGCGCGTTCCAGAGTTTCGCCGACAAGGTCTTTATCTTGTGCTTCATCGGGTTTGTTGAGTTCACCTTCAATTTCCATCATCGCACTGTTTACGTTGGTCTGACGATCCCCACCAACTACAGCGAGGATTGCTTTGAGTGCCTCTATTTCTTCGTTGATGTTAAAACTGCTTGGATCAGGCAAATTAATCTTCTGTGTACCCACATGCAAAGTGGCGTTATCTCCAGCTAAAACTGTATCAGCATTAATGTCCCTACCTGCGCTAATTACATTTTTCCCCATTGGTTTTTCAGACATTGCCTTCCTTTTCTAAATGTTATCTCATGTTTTGATGATAACTATTATAAGTAAAGGCATCAAATCTGTGTTTGAGTTTACACATTCATTCATCGAACTCATTTGTGCCCCTACGCTTATCGAGGCAATTTTGTAGCCCTGTTGTGAAGGATTTATGGTTTCGATAAACTCAGACAATCATGAATTCGAGCAAACTAACCTTTGTCCACATCACCGATACTCACATTTATGAGAATGACCAGCGTGTGTTTGAACTCTCGCCTGATCCACCCAACAAACGCGCGCGACTGATGGTGGAGCAGATTCAACAATTGCCCTTTAACATTGATTTTATTCTGCATACTGGCGATGTGGTTTGGGACCCGACTGTTGCCAATTATGAAAAAGCATCAGAAATTTTATCCGCTTTGGAGCAACCCATTCACTACACCATTGGCAACCATGATGAGGCCAAAATGCTTCAGCGTGTGTTATTAAAAAAACCTGAAGCCGAAGTGACCGACACGCACCATTATGATGTGATGGTCAAAGGCACACGCCTCATTGGCCTGGACGGCATTCATGAAAACATTATCCCCAAAGCCACCATTCCTGAAGATCAACTGCAGTGGCTGGATCAAACTTGTGCCCAGGATGAAAGCCCTTTGGTCATTGCCATCCACCATCATCCTTTTCCCAATGACGTGGGATGCGCTTTTCTGGATCAACACATGCAGCTGACCAATGCCAAAGCGTTGCACAATATTTTGAAAAAATACGCCTCCCGAGTTCGCGGTGTGTTTTTCGGCCACATCCACCAATCGACCACACTGATGCTCGATGGCATTTTTTATAGTGGCTCTGCCTCACCATCGTTTCATATCAGCTCAGACGAAACGATAGAAGGCATTGTCGTTGATCCGCAAGGCGTACCAGAGTTCAGCGTGATTCGCATTGATGGTCCACAAACGTATCTTCGCCGCTACCCATTTCAGGGATAATTCAAGTGTCGTGATTAACCAGGAATAGCGCCCAGTTGCTGCATCAAACTCACGATATCTTCTTCACGCCAGTGTTCGACCACCTTGCCATTGGCGATACGCAAAATATGAATGCCCGTGTAATTGACCTGTTTGCCCGTGGGAGGTACACCCATCAATTCGCCGCTATGCACGGCGCTTTGAGACATGCGCACTACGACCTTGTCGCCTTCTGTGATGGTGTCCTCAATTTGAAATTGATAATCGGTAAATCCTGACTCCACCATTGCAATCAGTTCATTCAACCCTGCAACACCTGGACTGGCCCAGGGCCAATTGTGATGCTGAAAATCCGGATCAACCACTTCCCCGACATGGGCCGCCGCACCCTGCTGGAACAATTCAAAAAAGCGCGCCGCCACCCTTTTATTTTCTTCAGACATGATAACCTCTCCGCAATCCAAGATTTTAAGATGATTCTTTTCGGTTCAACCATAGTATGTTTTGGAGAAATTTTCCAAGTTATTCGTGTCAGCTATCAAGGGAGAAGTCAGGTATGTTTCTTCATATGGCACAATCTGTCCATGACAAAGTACAACCAACCAGATTCACTTTTTGTGAGCAAACGTGCGGAACAACCTGTGCGCTGTGTGCCGCAATGCCAATGGTTTTCATCGTTGCCATACTTTCAGTTAGCGCGTTTTGATATTGGTTATCGCCATAGAAAGTGCTTCTTCCAACAGGTTAAGGTTTTTTTCTAAATCGGCCCCATCCCAAAACATGGCTCCTTCATAGGCAATCATCACACCTTGCCCCCGGACCTCAAAGCGACAGCGTGGATCTAATTCGGTGGGCCGCTTCAGATTTGGAATGGGAAACCCTGCATCCATGATCAAGACACAGGCATGGTGTTTTGTAAATCCATGACCGAGGTGTTTTTGGTTCTTATACTCCATCGTAAATGCTTCAAAATCTTTGCCCTTCCAGTTGCCGACCATTCGATGGCTGCGGTAAAGGTCAATCCATTGGCCATTACAGAACTCTGCAAAGAAATTGAAGTTTGGAAAAAGGTGACGATGCCACGGCACCCTATGTAGCTGAAATTTGAATTTTCGTTGAATGGCCCAGTCCAGTAATTTTTTTAAAATTTTGTTTCGCTGTATACGTCGAAACATCCAACGACCAAGGAGGAACACGGGCAGAATTAAAAAAATCGAAAAGGGCAGGGCAGCACTAAAAAAATCCCAAAATCTAACCAGGATATCCAAACCGCCCTCCCGTCTGACTTCATGCTTTACCCTTCCATCTAAAAGCCAAAAAGTATGAAATCATTTCCTAGGCCGAATGACGAAAGCGTTTATTTGTTCATCACATCGTCATAGGTGCTGTCGACAATGGCGTCCACTTCGGCAATGAGATCTTCGGGTACGTTGAGTTCTTTGAGCGTGGCGGTCAGGTGATTGGCGATGGCCTGAAAGTGTTCGTCGGTTAAATCCAGATGTTTGTGGGCATCGCGCATGTTTTTGCCTTCGTAGTGGTCTGCGCCGCCAAAGGCGTAGGTGAGGAAAAATCGCTGTTTGCCCATTTGACGCTCCATATCCACATCTTTAAAAAAATGATTGACCACTGGATCGGCCATCACTTTTTCATAAAACACACCCACTGCCGCTTCCACTGCATCCTTGCCGCCAATTTTTTCGTATAAAGTTGCCACGCTCACACCTCATTAAGTTCAATTTGATTTGCAGAAGTTACGACTTTAGCTTGTGAAAATCAATGACATAGATCAGTGAGCGTGAATAGAATTCAGATTTTGAGAATAGAAATCAAGCGGTTTTCTATGGGGTTGACAAGAGACATCATGTCACTTATAATAAAAGACACTTAGTCACTTATGAAGAAATTGGAGCGCAACTTTAGGAGAACAATATGAACAAAAATCAAAGATGGACAACCGGAAATATTCCCGATCAAACAGGAAAAGTCGTCATTGTGACTGGCTCTAGCAGTGGTATTGGCTATGAAACGGCCAGAGTGCTTGCCAGTAAAAATGCTGAAGTTATTGTTGCTGTGCGCAATCAGACAAAAGGGGATAAGGCGGTACAACAAATTAAGGCACAGCATCAGGATGTTCATGTAAAGGTGATGCTCTTGGATTTGGCCAGCCTAAAGTCAATCAAGAATTTTGCCGATGAGTTTAAACAAAACTTTGATCGATTGGATTTGCTCATCAACAATGCTGGTGTCATGATTCCTCCCTATTCAAAAACTGAAGATGGCTTTGAGTTGCAAATTGGCACAAATCATTTTGGTCATTTTGCATTGACAGGTCAGCTTTTGGACTTGATTCAGTGTACGCCAATGTCGCGTATTGTTAATGTTTCCAGTGTTGGGCATCGCGGAGGCAACCTCAATTTCGATGACCTGAATTGGGAAAAACGGGATTATAAAGCCATGCGTGCTTATGGTGACAGTAAAATTGCCAACTTGTATTTCACTTATGAATTACAACGACGCCTGACTCAAAGTGGCTCCGACCTCCTTGTGACCGCAGCACACCCTGGGTGGACAGGCACCGACTTACAACGCCATTCCGGCCCAATGCAATTTATGAACAAGCTCTTTGCAATGCCCATTGAACAGGGAGCATTGCCAACATTAAGGGCCGCCATTGATGATCAAGCACAACGTGGTGATTACTTCGGCCCCGGTGGATTTATGGAGTGGAACGGCTATCCGGTCAAAGTTTCTTCAAACAAACGGTCCCATGACAAAACCATTGCCAGCAAGCTTTGGGACGTTTCGGAAGCATTGACAGACATTCGCTACAATTTAAATTAACGCAAAAATACAAAGAATAAAACAACCGTATGTTTGACCGGGTTGTGACAATGGTGATATGAATACAAAAAATAAAAAAGAATCGTGGCAACGCGCACGATCCGAAGATCAAATTAAAGAACGAATTGATGCAATCCTGAATGCAGCCGGTGACGTCTTCAAAGAACATTCTTATGAAGACGTCACCATGAAGATGATAGCGGATAAGGCAGGGTTTACGCGCTCAAACCTGTATCGCTATTTCAAGACGCGCGAGGAAATCTTTCTGGCGCTGTATCAACAGGACACAACCGTTTGGGTCAACGACATCGTAAAAACCTTTGAAAAATCGAGAGCGATGAAGCCAGAAACATTTGTGAAAAAATGGATGGACGTTTTGTTGAAGCATCAACGTTTTTTGGAACTGAACCCTTTGTTGGCGTTGTCGCTTGAGAAAAATGCTTCAGATGAGATTTATCTGGCATTCAAAATTGAACTTCATCAACAACTCAGCAAGGTGATTGAGGTATTAAAAAAACCGTTGCCAAAGCTCAACGAAGCAGAGATTTATTCTTTTTTGCTCATACAAGGCATGTTGATTTGCGGCGGTTGGCCGATGAGTCAGTACACCGATCAGCATTTAAAACTACTGGAATCAGCAGGTTTGGGTCAGCTTCGAATTGAGTTTGAGCCGTTTTACCGTGACGCCATTGTGAACTACCTACACGGTTTGTCTCGATAAGGTGAACAAAGAGGTAATCGTTGTTAGATTACGGTTCGCTTGGTTCCCCCGCTTCGAAGATGATGCGCACAGTGAGGTCGTCTGGCTTCGGGAATTCCACGATACAAGTATCATCGGCAGTGCCACCAAGGTTAGTGGTTTGGTCGCAACCTTCCCAGCGGTCAATGGTAAAACCGACGGCTGGTGCAGCAATTAGACTGAGGTTCTCAGATGTGTTCGATACAAATGTCGTGCATTCCCCAGAAGCAACGCTGTTGGTGATGATGCAGTTGATGTCTGCGCCCACACCGATGCCATTTCCGGTGACGGTGCCAGACCCCTCCCCTTCCACCGTAATCAGGATGCCGCAGCCCGGAAGCAACAGTAACAGCAATATAATTATGGCGGTGATCTGTTCGGTGCTGCCCTGGAAAAACCCTGTGATGGCGCTGAACACACCGACGCAGGCCGTTCCAATGACACTGTAACGAATGACATTCAAGAACTTTTTCAAATCAAGACCCCTTAACCAGTACATCACCCGAGATTTCTTTGGGTAGTTTACCCTCAAGAGGTCCGATAATACAAATTCTTAAAAAGTCGGTGTCTCTGCATTAGGTAACTATTTCACCCGTTCCGCCAAACTCGCTGGGGAAGTCCTTGAATTTTGGCAGTGTGTCTGGCACATCCATAACCCGTTTGCCGTAGTTGACGTGTAAGCTAGGTTCGTTTACAAACTCGGACCCATCCAGCATCATGGCATAGACAATGGTCAAGCCTTTATTGGTTACATTCAAAATACCCGTGCCGCAAGTGGAACACCAGTGTCGATGGCTCATTTCACTGAGTCGGAAAGATTGTAACAAATCTTCACCTTCGGTCACCGTCACTGCCGCATCCGGCCAGGCCACCCAGGCATTGACTGGGGCTGCATGCCACTTTCGGCATGTTTCACAGTGACAATAACCAGAGGCCGCAGGCGCGCCACTCACCGTCACTTTGACGCCGCCACACAAACACGATCCTTGATATTCTTCTGGGTTGTCGTTCATAAATGCTCCTTTCTATTGAATTTTGAGTTATAAAATGTTTCTGGTTCTTTTTCAAATGTTGGTATTGTTTAACAGAAGAGGTTTGTTTTTTGACGGATGAAAGAGGGTGTGTTTATACTGAGGTTTCATATAAAGACATAAATTGGTTGAGGAGGGAACCATCTATGGTTGGCAAGTCAGTGTCAAATAATCGAACACGCACGGTCTGCATGTTTTTGTTTCTCATGGTCACAGTGATCGGCCTTGGCAATGATAGTGTGGGAGTGATTGCCGCTTTGACGGCTGTTTCGCCAAGTGTTTGTGCTGCGTCTGAGAATCACTGTGACATTGTGTTTGCCAATGTGGGGCAAGCAAATCGGGCCTGCTTGAACAGCAGCGCGATGTTTACCTGTATCAACATCAGTGCTGGTTCCCAGGAAAGTTGGGGCATCGCGCTTGGAGATGTGGACGGCAATGGCACATTAGATGTGGTATTTGCCAATGAAGGTCAGCCGAACCAGGTGTGCTTGAATCGAGGAGGAAGTTTTTCCTGTGCTGATATAGACAATATATCCAATGATAGTCATGATGTGGCCTTGGGAGATGTGGATGGCAATGGCACACTGGATGCCGTGTTTGCCAATGCGGGACAGGCCAATCGGATCTGCCGAAATAACAGTGCAATGTTTACCTGTACCGACATTGAAATGACCACCAACCTCAGCAATGGAGTGGCATTGGGCGATATGGACGGGAATGGCACCCTGGACGTGATTTTTGCAAATGGATTGCAAGCGGATCGGTTCTGCCTAAACATGGAAAACACCTTTGTTTGTCGCAATGTGAGTGGAAGGCTCAGCGACAGTATTCGAGTGGCGTTGGGGGATGTTGATGACAATGGCACCCTGGATGCCGTTTTTGCGAGAGAAGCTGAGCCAAATCAAGTCTGTCGCAACAATGATGGGGCGTTTGCCTGCAGGCCTATCAATACGGAACTTCGCTTAACTCTGGATGTGGCACTGGGAGATGTGAATGCTGATGGCACAATGGATACGGTGTTTGCCAATGTGGGGCGAGCCAGTCAGGTGTGCTTGAACAATGATGGAGAATTTTCGTGTGTCAATGTCAGTGAAAATAGCAGAGTCAGTATCGGTGTGGCCTTGGGAGATGTGGATGGCAATGGGTTGTTGGATATTGTGTTTGCAAACCGTGACCAAGCCAATCAAATCTGTTTAAACACAGCTGGCGAGTTTGATTGCACTGATCTGAACAGCGAAACCAATTCATCCTTCGACGTAACGTTTGGGAACCCCTAATGCATGACATCATCGTCTCTGTCACCTGAAGAAGAAACCGTATTCAAAATTGACAAACTCAAATCCATGTTGTTAGAATTACTCTCATACAAATTGTTTAGGGTCAGGGGTTTATGTTGAAATCATTATTTCGGGTGATTCGCTACAGTTCGGTAGGAATATTTCTTGCAGGTATTTTTACCACCATCGTCGGGTGTTCCAACGAAGATCAGCTTCGGGCATTGATTCTGTTTTTGCTATTGATGCTGTCTGGTGGCGGTGGCGAGGTAGAAGAAGGGCCAACGGTTTGTGCTTTCCCCGAATGTTTAGATCCCTTCGTTGTCGAAACATCTATTTCTGGGACTTGCAATACAACTTTGGATGAGGACAGCACAGCTCCCAATACAGCGTTTGATCATCGGAGAAGTGTGGTGGCTGGCGGATTATCTAATGCCCCCTTCACTTTAGATATTGGAGGCGGTGTATTGACCATGTCAAACAACAGTGCTGTCGATCTTTGCGGGCCGGTTGTTGTTGATTATTTTGATCCGTTGAGTTCAGGGACAACAGTGGATTTTTCGTCAATCAATTCAATTCGATACGAAGTGTTGCAAACAACCGGTTCTTTTTTGACAAGCTGTCTCTTTGTAATGAGTGATGGTTCGGTGGCGGATTTCATAAACCTGGATTTAAACACCACAGGCATCAAGACCATCCCCCTAAGTAAGGTAAACACATCCGGTATAGATATTACTTCCATTGCATTATTAGGCTGTGTTCTGAGAGCCAACACTTCTTTTACCATCACGCCTATTTTGTTCTTGCCATAGTCAAAGTTGATGTTATAAGAATAGATTCTTTATACTGAAGTCAGCGTTGTGCTGGTCAAGGGGTTTTCATTTATGAAATCATTATTTCGGGTGATTCGATACAGTTCTGTCGGTATTTTCCTTGCGGGGATCTTTACCACCATTGTTGGGTGTTCCAACGAAGATCAGCTTCGGGCACTCATTTTGTTTATTCTTCTTCTGCTTAGCGGCGGCGGGGGAAGCGGTGAAGAGGAGACGTCCAGTCTGGTTTCATTTACGTTTTCCGCTGGTCCTGCGCTTTCCTTCAATCAGGCATTTGGCGAAAACACCACCGCCTGTACGGATGGAGGGGCCGATAATTTTCATCCTGCGAATGTCACCTTGGTGGATATAGATACCGCCAGTGTGAATGTCACCATCAATGCGTTTAGGTATTGTAGAACCCTGGCAGCCACCGATGAGATGCAAGTGATTGTGGTCGAGGGAACCCCGCCCAACCTTACATTAAAGGCCAGAACAGAAACGATGACGGTTACGGATGCGGATTGCACTGCCCGCGTGATGTGCATTGTGCATTTTGAGCCTGGCATTGCTGTGTCCGCTACGAATTTTGTTGGTTTTTATGTGCCCCTGCCAGCGGGCCAAATGGGATCGCGCTCTCAGCCTACAGGCAGTGCGGCGAGGCGGACTTTGTTGTCAGACCCTGCAGGTACAAATGCCTATGGGACTGGAAATGTAAGGCACATGTGGGATTTTGGCACGCAGTGATAGCCAAATACTGTTACTTTTAAAAGAGTAGAAAATTTGATCTGGTCAAAGGGTTATGGATGAAATCAATATTTCGGGTGATTCGATATAGTTCTGTTGGGGTTTTCTTTGCAGGCATCCTTTCCGTATTGGCAGGCTGTACCGAGCGTGAGGGCATCTTGGGGCTGGTCTTGTTGATCCTGCTTCAGTTCTGTTCCGGGCCGGTGGCAGATACAGACCCTGGGCCAGTCCCCACAGGGACAATGCCCATCCTTGATTTGTTCACCGCTCCTGCATCCTTCAGCGTGCCATGCGTGGACGATGTGACCAGTCGTGGCATTACGAACACCGACAGTGCGGCCTTTAACACCAGGGAAATTACCAGCAACGGTTTTTTTGGGGACTCCAATCAAATGGATGTCACCGTCGGCGGTGGCACGATGTCCTTTAGTCTGGCCTTGAACCCCAATGGCAATTTTTGTCAGGTTATCTTTGACTATCCGGGGCTTGGTGCGGAAGGCCCCGCCTTTGATGCCAGCAGCTTTGCTCGCCTACAGTTCGACGTGGTCAGCCACACTCAGGTCAATGGCACAGTCATCTGCCAGGCGACGGTGGATGGCACCAAATCGGGGACCGCTTACCTTAATGGCTTGAGCTTTAATACGAATGGCACGCATTACCTTGGATTTAACTTTTATCCGCTGCCAGCAGACACCACCTCGATGCGATTTGTTTGTCAGCTTGATCCAGGTGAGGCCGTTGAAGTTCGAGATGTAAAACTGGTAGGCACACTGATTGATGATCATTCTGTGAATAACTCGCTCAACAATCAATCCTGTCAGTCTGGCAACACCCGCGATGCCTCTATCACCAATTATTTTCAGGACATTGACCGCCGCACCCTCACCGCAGGCAGCCCCACGGCAACGGGAACCTCCAACATGAGCTTCCAGATGTTTAACGGCTTCCCCACCATCAGATTCTCCTCGGGAAGCGGGACAGGCTGTGACTATCCAAACGATGTAACACAAGGAGCGATGGTGACCTGGTATGACGATGGCAATGATGACAACACAGACTTTTCTCAAGTGGACAGCGTGCGAATTGCCTACAACTCCCTGATTGGTTCCGTAACGGACTGTTTCCTTGCTGTTCATGACAGCGCGGGCACGATCATCGAATCCGCTGGACCGTTTGTGCTGACCGCACCGTCTGCGGGTGGTTTCAATGAAATCATTCTTCCGCTCTCCGGTGCGCCCGCCCTGGCAGCAGCCAATGCGTTCACACTCTATGGCTGTAGCTTTAGCGCCAACGACTCGCTACAGATCCTGCCGCCTCATGTGCTTCCGTAGCCGATTCGATGAGAAGCGTCATCTGTATTGACCGGGCAACGGTGCATGAGTTATACTCAATTGCAAGATAAAATCATCTGGTCAAGGGGTTTTCTATTTTAATGAAATCATTGTTTCGGGCCATTCGCTACAGTTCCGTCGGTGTTTTCTTTGCAGGCATCATCTCCGTGCTGGCAGGCTGTACCGAGCGCGAGGGCGTGCTTGGCATATTGCTGTTGGTGTTGCTGCAATTTTGCTCAGGTCCCGCAGCGATGCCGGACCCCGTGCCGTTTCAGTTCGGCAATCCGGCCATTGATGGGGATGTGTTGCTGCCCCCGACGTTCGCTGCGTTTAATTTATGTGTTGACCTTTTAAATCCCGCCTCATTGGATGGCACCATTACCGAGTGGCAGATTTTTCTTGATGCCCCCACGCAATTGCAGCTCAAAGTGGTTCGCGATTTTGGAGGCGCTGATATACGGGTCGTGGCGGAATCCGCCTTGGTCAATGGCGTTGCTGGATTAAACACGTTCAGCACAAACATCCCAGGCGTTGAGGTGGGCGACTTCATCGGCGTCTGGATTGGAACGCCCGAAACCGTGGAGGCCAGTTCAGCCGTAACGACCAGTGCAGCATGCAGCTTGGATGGCAATGTCGCGCCTGGAACCCCGATTACTCTGTTTGTGTTAGCGCCTTCCGGAGGCATCTCGCTGCAAGCCAAAGCCATTTCAAACTGACAATTGACTGAGCCGCATTGCATTGTTTACACTCAAAGTTGAGACAAGTCGCTCTGAAATAGGTCAAGGGGTCTTTCATGAAGTCATTGTTTCGGGCCATTCGATACAGTTCGGTAGGCATATTTCTTGCAGGCATCTTTACCACCATCGTTGGCTGTTCCAACGAAGATCAGCTTCGGGCATTGATTCTGTTTTTGCTGTTGATGCTGTCTGGTGGCGGGCAGGACGCCCCTGAAGAAATTGTGCGAAACCTATTTGTGCATCATGACAATGGGGAAGTTTTTCGGGCTGAGTTGGATGGTTCCAATCCCCTGAACCTGGGAGAGCCGGGCAATTTCTTTGAAATTCCCGCGGGCTTTGGCCTGGACCCTGTAGGGAAGCGGATTTACATCGCAGGGACAGTCAACGACATTGTTGGCAGTGCCAACCTCAACGGAGGCGATGCCATTGACCTGGGAAATCCAGGTGGTTTTTTAAGCATCCCCGTCGACGTGGCCATTGACTCAAGTGCAGGCAAAATGTATATCCTCAACGGTGGCGCTAGAGGCGTGGTGCGGACTGACCTGGATGGAGGCAACCCTGAAGATCTTGGCAATCCGGGTGGGTTGTTAAGTGGTGCTTTTAGAATTGCGCTTGATACCGCTGCAGGCAAAATGTACATCACCAATTCTTCTGCTGGGAACGTCATTCGGGCCGACCTGAATGGAACAACACCTGAAGACCTTGGCAATCTGGGTGGTTTAATTACAGCCCCTATGGGAATAGCGCTGGATACCGCCGCTGGCAAGATGTATGTGACCGATCAAAGCGCTGCTCCGTTGGTGCGTGCTGACTTAAATGGAACAAATCCTGAAGACCTTGGTAACTTGGGTGGGTTGCTTGATTCAGGCGCTTTTAGCGTGGCGATTGATCCCAATGCAGGCAGGATTTATTTTGCAGACCGAGCCAACAACCGCGTGTTGCGATCAGACCTCAATGGCAACAATGCAGTTAATTTAGGCGGCTTTGGCGTCTCCCCTGGAGGCGTTATGGACGTTCATCTACTATTGCCCTGAGTGAATCCAGGCAGCGCAACGCCAGGATCATCGAAGCTTTGCGGACGTTACATCACCCTCGCCTCATATCAAATCACCAAATAGGGCTTGTCAGAGCTAGGAAACGTTGAGATTGCTTTCCCGTTTGGCAAGCATATCCGTGATCAGGTTGAGGCCGTAAGTGAGGCTGTCGGCGCTCCAGGTGATTTTACCTTCGTGGGCCAGCAGCACATAATCGTCCTTCATTTCCATGTGCCAGTCGGATGGTAGTTTGGGTCGTTTGCGAGCGCCGTCCTGTTTTCCTGCATGTAAAATAATCACGCGGGTGTGGTTGGATCTCAAGTACTCGCTTTCGGTGATTTGGGTAAAATCCACGGTGCAGGCGAAAAAGTCGAATCCTTGCCAGTTGCCTTGAATACGATGACTCTGATTGAGGTCGTACCACATGCCGGAACAGAACTTGAAAAAATAATCGAAGGTGGGAAAATTCCTTTTGTTCCAGCGCACCCGACCGTTTAGGTACTGGCAATTGTGAGCGCTTGCCCACTGGGTCAGGTCTTTTGCAATGTTGCGTTCCTTTCGAATCACCTTCCACCGTTGCAGCACAGGATAGGCCACCAGCAGAATTAAAAATGAAAACACAATAAAAAAAACACCCGCGCCGGATAGATCGCCCATGATGGTTTGTAGTTTAACAAAGAAAGCGTGTTGTTGCCCTATCATGCAAAATTGCTTCAATGATTCAGTATCGGATATACTCATCTTTGTTAGTATTCGGGTAAGGGATTTGTTTGGTTCATGGAGGCCAGGTTGGGGAAGTTTCTTAAATATTCGGGAATGGCATCGGTTGGTGTATTGCTGGTTGGCCTGCTTTCGGGGTTCCAATCCAAGGAAGGCACACTGGCTGCGTTTTTCCTCTTGTTGATGATACTCGTGCAGGGATGTGAATTCTCGCTGGAAATTCAAGGTACGGGCAGTGGCCATGTGACGGACGCAAATAAAGTTGCCTTAATTGATTGCACCATTACCGATGGCGTTGCTGGTGGGGGATGTAAAGACAGCAATGTGATCTTGAGCGGCGGCAACACTGTGATATTGGTGGCGACACCCGCACTTGGATTTGCCTTCGACAGTTGGAAAAATTGTCCAAACCCTGTCCTCAGCACCTGCACCATTGATTCACCCGATGATGACCTGATCATCACCGTCAACTTCAGTGTCCTGACTGCATCCAATCAGCGCTTTGATCCTGGGCATCGGCTCACATGTCTTGGTCAGGTTTGTGCGTCAGGTTTTACTTTGAAAGACCCGCCTGATCTACGCCGACTTCAAACGCAAGTTCATTAACGGGTTTTCAGTCAAAATCTAATCAAACCATATCGCCAATCTCAGGGTCGTGATTTCGTCCAACCAGCGTTTTGATTTTTCCCAACAATCAGCGTGCCTCGACAGGGTTTGCCTTTTGAGTTCGGTCAAACAGCACTGCAATTGACTTGTGATCTCAATATAGGTTATCATTAAGTTTCATAAAGGTTGGCATTGTCTAGGAGGCTGATGTGAGGAAGTTGGTGCGCTTTTCGGGGTTAGGCGTTTTCTTTGCATCCCTCTTCACGTTTGTACAAGGCTGTACACAGAGCGATAACCTTGGCATCATCCTGCTGCTTCTGTTGTTGCTGTTGGGAGGCGGGTCTGGGGACCTCACCGTCAACGGTACAGGTAGTGGCACGGTTGTGGGTGCGGACAACAACATCAATTGCTCCATCTCAAGCGGCTCCATCAGTGGCACTTGTACTGACTCGGTTGGCCTGGGCACGACCCAAACGCTGACCGCCACGCCAGCTTCCGGCTTTGATTTCGACAGTTGGGTCAATTGCAGCAATCCTTCCGGCAATGTGTGCAATCACGGGATGACCGAAGCAGCGACGATTACGGCCAACTTTGTGCAGATGTTTACACTCACGGTGGTTTTGTCGGGTCCTGGTTTGGTCACAACCAATATAGGTGGCATTAGTTGTCCAGGGGTTTGCAGCGCAACTTTCCCAGCAGGCACAGTGGTGGCCCTTACAGCAGCACCCGCAGGTGATTTTTCAATGTGGACAGATTGCGGGATACCAGTTGGCCCTAGCACGGCCAACCCTTTCAATCGCACCATGAATTCGGATCTCAACTGTTTGGCGACTTTTCTCCCTTGAATGGGGCGGTGTTGAATAACTCTCTTATGAAAAAATGAAGACACCCGATCCGATATCTTGATCGGGTGCCATCCAATACTTCAGGAAACTGCCAGGATGGCAATCAGCGATCGAATCCTGACGTATGTGTCGCAAATTCAGCACCAAGTCGCATTTGTTCAGTGGCGTCCTTCAGTTCCTGAGGAACCTCTCCAAAGAAGAAGAAGGGGCCAGGTGTCGCAATAGAAAGCAGTTGAGGGAAATGGTTTTGCGCGGTGGTCTGCAAATGAAAGCCTAAAGCGGCAGCGTCCTTGAATTCATCGCGCACGTACAGAGCACCATCTTTTTCCGAGACATAACAGTGAACCGACTCTGCACCCGGCTCATTCTTCTCCATCGCATCGGTTACATCAGCGTAGATTGAGGCTAGTTCTTCTAGTTTTCCGGGTTTCGCCGTCCACTTGTAAACAACTGTTACATGTTCGTTTTGCATCTTCTTAAACCTCCGGTTCTTGTATTGAGGACAAGATTGTTTCTTGCGTTCTCCTCTTTGGAACAGTTTCCTCTCTCGAAATGTCCTTGGTTCCAACTCTTAGCCATCATCATAACAACTGTTTCTTTTTCAAGCCCAGCAACCAAGAATGGACTTTGCAAATGCAAATTATTGATTTCACTCTTTAGGGAGTTATTCAACAACGCCACTACATTAAACTGATGTAAACAGAGAGAGCAGGTCAAGGGGTTTTTGAATGAAATCATTTGTTCTGACTCTTTGATACAATCAGCATTTCTTTAACAACCACATCAATAAATTGTTTTCTCGACCACCGTGCGTTGTTCGGTGTCATGGATGCCCCAGCTCCAGTGGCCGGTGGATTCAAACTGGATGTATTCCTTTTGACCGGCGTAACCATCCCATTCCACAATCTTTCCAATGCCGTGCATCTTGATGCCGCGTGGTGCGCGCGGGTTGCCCTCCACCAGATCATCGACCACCAGTGCCGCTTTGCCGTTGGTCAGTGTGTTTTTGTATTTGAGCGTTTTCACCATTCGCAGTCCGCTGATGTAAAAATATTTTCCATCGAAATCGAAGGCCACAGCGGCCACATCCACTTGCCCGTCGTCAGACACGGTGGCGATTCTGGCCAATGGCTGTGAATGCAGATATTCCAATTCTTTTTCTGTAAACATGGATACACCCCTTGAATGATTTTTTTATACGGCGTCAGCGATTTAATTGTGAGTCAAAGCCAGCGTGACAGCTTATATGATGGTATTGACTTTTCGTCAACTCGGCGAATCTGTGTTAAAGTGGTATTGACTAGCACATTGAGGAGGATGGTCTGTGTTCAGAAAAATATCTGTGTATTTGTTGTTGGTGAGTTTGGCGTCCATGACGATGTTGGGTCAGATTTTAACAAGTGAACCCACTGATG
The DNA here is from genome assembly GCA_029262795.1 of Candidatus Fraserbacteria bacterium. Lineage (GTDB taxonomy): Bacteria > Bipolaricaulota > Bipolaricaulia > RBG-16-55-9 > JAJCYT01 > JAJCYT01. The sequence continues at coordinate 53,494 of JAJCYT010000021.1, read as the reverse complement.
AAGACATCGCGCAAAGGGAAAGAGCAAATTTGGGCGGGGTAACGCGCCCCTTCTGGAACGATGGTTTTCAGGCATTTGCCAATGGCGGCATTCCGGGTTCCAGCGTGGTGATGGACATTGAGGCCATCCGCAGCGATTCCAGGCAGCAGGCCACCATCCGCGTGTCGAACAAATTTCCAGATGACAGCCTGCTCACGTTGACCCGAATTGAATATCTGGCCCCTGAAGAACTGGCCGGAGACACCTTTATCATTCGCAAAAATGAGGACGAGCGCCGCGAGTTTGATATCTTTTTCTGGAATCCCTCGCTGATCACCCCCATCAAAGTGGAAGGGCAGTTCGAGGTGTTTGGCGATGCCAACGTCTACGAAGCCATGGGGCTGCTGGTGCGCGGCATTGAAGGCAAATACTTTATTGGGGATCGTGCTTTTTTGAATGAAGATCCAGGCGTGCCTGCCCCGGAATACACGCTGGATTTCCGGGTCCGCAATGAAAATGGAACCTTTAAGTTTGTTGAAGTGACCAAGGAAGCGCCGCTGGCCGAGTTCTTTGTGGAAGCCATCGAAGCCCGCCGAGAGTCCGAACCGTTTCCAAGAATCAGGGCGGTGGCCTTTGTCAACGGCTTTTTGAACAAGCTGGAATTCATGGATGCCGATGGCGATTTGATCCACACCCACCATTATGACTGGCGCAACTACGAACCGTTTGAATATACGGATAGCAATGGCACCACCACCAGAATTTTCAACAGCACATTTATCAAGGAATACATGATCGAAAATCATATTATTCCCGGAAACTTCACCACCATCCAGATCAAAGACATCGAGGTCACAGATTTTCCATTGGAGTTTTTCGACCCACTGTTGTTAGGAGAATGATCGACGCTAGGCCATCGCACTCAATGGCGATATTTGGATTGTGGATCCTGTGTGCTGCGGGCGCGCAAACGCTCATCTCCTCCGGTGGTAATCACAGTGATCCCTTTGGCGTCGCCATTGGTCCATAGGGCTTTTTATAAGGGCAGTTCACGAAAAGGATACTGAGATTGACTTGTTTTCTTCATTTGTATTAAACTATGCGTAAATCAGAAATCTGGTCAAGGGGTTAGGTTGAAATCATTCTTTTATTTCTTGCGATATCGCGTTGTTGTTGCGTTCCTTTCGGGGATCATGTTGTTGCAATTTGGTGCTGGAACGGTAGACGCCCTCACCCAGGCCAACATCGGCCCCGACATCGCCGTTGGGACTGATCCCTCATTCATAGCCATCACGCCGGATGGCACCACTGCTTACGTGGTCAATAACCTTGACAATGATGTGTCTGTCATCGATATTGCCACGAACACCAACATCGGCCCCGACATCGCCGTTGGGGTTTTGCCCATAGCCATAGCCATCACGCCGGATGGCACCACCGCCTACGTGACAAATGGGAATGACAATGATGCATCGGTGATCGATATTGCCACGAATACCAACATCGGCCCCGACATCGCCGTGGGGGATGCGCCCGTAGCCATAGCCATCACGCCTGATGGCACCACCGCCTACGTGGTCAATAACAATGACAATGATGTGTCTGTCATCGATATTGCCACGAATACCAACATCGGCCCCGACATCGCCGTGGGGGATGCGCCCATAGCCATAGCCATTACGCCTGATGGCACCACCGCCTACGTGGTCAATAACTTTGACAATGATGTGTCTGTCATCGATGTTGCCACGAATACCAACATCGGCCCCGACATCGCCGTGGGGGATGCGCCCATAGCCATAGCCATCACGCCGGATGGCACCACCGCCTACGTGGTCAATTTTCTTGACAATGACGTATCGGTGATCGATGTTGCCACCAACACCAATCTCGGGACCAACATCCCCGTGGGGGATAACCCCCGAGCCATCGCGATTTTCACCCGATAAGTCTTGCGTTATCAGGCCGCATGGACCGTCGGGCCTTAAACCAGCGCATCGTTGGTTGGGGCGATCTTCAGCGGCGAGCGTTTATTTTCTCATCAGTTTGAAAAGGCGAAAGAGGCCCAACACACTCAGCGTGATCAATGCTGGAATGCCCATAATGATGCCGCCCCAATACAAATCAATCAGGGTGGTTTCAATGCCCATGGGTCGTGCTCTGGCTTCTTCTGAGGCTTCGATGCCGGCAGGCCGGATCTCTTGCGCCCAATCCGTCAGGCCCAGGGGCAGCACCACAATGGCAATCATCCCAGCCGCCAGCCCGATGATCAGGATGGGTCGAATCGCGTGATGTGAAAACGAACCTCGTTTCCTAGAGATGGTGGGCTCGCTGTTCAATTCCTGATCCACCATTCCAGCAGACGAGCGCTTGAGCGCAAGGAAAATCCAAATCAGATGCATGGCCATGTGAACGCCCAACAACATCATGAAAAAGCGAGACGCAATGGTGTGCATCACGAACCAGAATGGATCAACGTCAATGTGGATGCCGATGGTCGGCAAAGCAGCTTCCGAAATCAACACGCCGGACACAATCATCACCGTCAGCAAAAAGAACAAAAGCCAATCCAACACATAATTGAACTTCGACCGCCCCGTCCCCTTCTTAAAAAAGGTACGGGTCGTGGACACAATCCACTTCCAGTCCACAATCATATGAATGAACCAAGGAATGAGAATCAAAAATCCCAACCACTCATGCAACGGAATCCCCGTGGTATACGGCGCCAGCAACACAATCACCATGCCGATGAACAGCACGATGGCGGTGATTAATCTCACTTGTTTGCGACTGATCCGAGCCATGGACGCCCCTTTCCCTGATGAGGTACCCACATTTTGTAATGGCTTCCACAACATTGTACAGCGAGGAAGGTTACAGATTTGTTACACCCGATTGAAATCAAAAAAGTGATGAATCAACAGATGCTTCAAAGCAATTCACCCTCTAGATTGCATCATTCACTTTATGAATTATTTTTATTAATAATTAGGTTTTATTCGTGTTGACAGATACACAATTACATAATATACTGTACTTGTAAATGGAGGAGGACCGCCGGAGAAATAGCATCATCTCTCGTTGCCTGGATGATCCGAAGGTCTCAACAGAAGGTCAAGGAAGAAACTTCAATGTTGAGAAAGGACATCTGTGGGCCAACTCATTCAACTCACGCTGCAACGCCGCAAGCTGTTTAAAACCATCAATCTGGAAAGCCTCCACGACAACAACCTCTCCTGGAAAGCCAAAGCGCTTCACATCTATCTCATGTCCAGGCCCGACGGCTGGAAGCTTAATTACGCCGATCTGGTCAATCGCTCCACCGATCAACGCAGTGCGGTCAACACTGCAATCGATGAATTAAAAAAACACCGCTACGTGGACATCCACCGTCGCCGTACCAAATCGGGCAAGTACCATCACGTCAGTTGGACCGTGACCGAATCGCCCAGTGAATTGCCACTGGCAGGCAGGCACCATGCTGAAAAACTTGAGGCGGAAAATTCTCAGTTGGAAAAACCCCAGTTGGGAAAACCTCAGTCGGAAAATCAGCAGGGTAGTAAAGGAGGTTTTAGAGAAACGGAGGTATTGGAGAAAGAAGGTACTTCTTCTAGGTCCGAAATAAATTCGGCCCAGGATGAATTGAAACCCCCCACGCTTGATGATTTTTACAGCACCCCCGAAATTCGTGCCGCCAATAAATTTCCCGCCAATTGGTACAAACAATCGTTGTCCATCTACCAACATCTGAAAGGGCTAGCGCTATCTGGTCCAGAGTTCGATCCGTTGTACCACGAATTGAAAAGCATCTTCCTGGCTGGCTATCACCTCACCGAAGTCACCGGCATGATGTGGTGGCTCAACAACGAACGCTGGCCCAACTGGCGACTGAGCACCATCCGCATGCGCATTGCCGAGTGGAGGTCCGGCCAATTGCAATCCCCAGAACAAATTCAGAACAAGTCAAAAGGCCGCACCAAACAATCTGTCTCTGATGCCAAGGACGATCTGCAAGCGTTTGTGAATGGGGAATCTCAAACCCATTCCGACCCGCACATGGATATCGATCTGGACGTCGAAGTCGATGCGGACGCCGAGGCGGTGTCTCATGCCGCAAACTAAAACGCAGTCCACCTCATCAAATGAACGCGCGTTGAAATCGGCAGTGTCCTCCGTGCTGCTGCGCTTCAAGCAGATGTATCCCAACATCGACCTCACCCGCGACACTGCCAGCGCATGGACGTCTTTCCTATCGGACCTGCAACCCGAAACCATTTTGAAGACTGGAAAAGTGCTGCTGCTCAACTCGGAATACCCCACCCTCCCAGGCATCGGCCTGTTTAGAAAGACCGCCGAAAAGCTGGAGGGCAAATGGATCACCGCCACCGAAGCCCTCAACCTCGCCCAGGATCACCTGGCCTACAATCCCCGTGGCTACGCCTATGGCCTCAAACTCGACAAAGCCGATTTGCCCGATGCCGTCAAAGCCCTGGTCGAAGAAGTCGCCAAACGCTTCGGCCACGATCAACTCGACAAACGCCTAACCCACCAAAGCATCGCCCGCTTCGATCGCATCTTTACCGACGTCTGCCTCGATCAACGCATGGATGAAATCGAACTCGAACCTGTGGAGGAATCTCAGTTGATGCTCTCGGATACAGAAGGAAAGGCGCTTTTATGAAACGGCAAACGACAGGGGTGAAAAAATCAGAGAACATAAAAATAAAAAAAACTTCAAATCCCCAACCCCTTTGATCTCAAAAGGGGACGCTTCTTGAAGAAGCGGGCTACGATTTGCCTGCGTGAGTGGGTTCTGAAATACGAATCGGGATTCTTATTGAGAGGAATAAAACAAATAGAGAACAGATTGTCTTGGAAATAAAAAGCCCAAGTATCGAAAGCCATAGATACAAATTGAGAGGACTTGCCTACACCCAAAGAATCAAACTCACAGAAAGGAATATAATAATAATGGGGAAGAAACCGAGACTGCCGTTGCCGCCAAACACGGACACCATGATTTTTCACGACCACCTCACTTGGGTCGCCCCTGAAGCCATCGCCCAAGACCTCAGACCAGAACTGTCATTGGAGCTGGTCGAGAAGCGTTTGAAAAAATGCCTATTCCCCCTCCCCTTCATCGAGGAAAACGAAAAACGTTTTTATCGCGTCGATTTTATTCTCGCCTATTTCAAAGTGGAAGGAAAGTTCTGTACCTATTGTTTAAAACCTTTGGGCCGCCGCCAATATTTCTGTTGCTCCCGAACCTGCGTCAGTCGCTACGACCAACTCGACGAAACCACAGTTAAGATCACCCTGCCCGTCTCCGGCAACATTGCATTGAAGCTGTTCAGATGCGCCATCCTCGAAGGCAAATACCCACAAGGTTTAGCATCCCGACTACTAAAAGACAGCGCAGACCCCTACTTCAAACAACACGGCGATTTCCTGTTGCAGTTCGACGAGGACAACCCTGACAAAGATGAAGCTCCATCTGAACAAGAAGTGTCTCAGATGTCTTAGACAGAAAGTCGATGGATATGTATACTTTTACTTAATATAAGGAGTTCGTTATGGCATCTGTAAGTCAGCTTGAAAAAGGCATTGAAGAATTTAAAGAGAATGTAACCATTCAATTTGATGCTGAATATCTCGCTATGTTTGAATTGTTTTCTTCCCTTGATCCAAAAATAGTTGAGACAATCTTTTCAACTGTGAATACCCATAAGGTTATTAAGCGATTGAAACAACGGGTAGAGAAACAAAAGTTGGCATTGGATGAATTAAATAAGGTTTTAAGTGATGAAGGTATTTCATCAGACCAAGCTTTGTTCTTTGCAGAAAATCTGATTCCAACCTCTGAGTCTTTGCAACATATGGAAAAAGAGAGTTACGATATCAAAGCCAAGTTTAAAGAAATTGTAGAGAAAACAAACGATAGTTTTCTAAAAACATCGGTGCCTATATTGTATGAAGGCATTCAAGAACTTTACGATGAAGTGGTGAAACTCAATCAAAATCTTCTGGATTTCATAGAAACTTTATCCATATTGCCAGAACTAAATCGACGCGTAGAAGAGCTTGCCAATAACATAACTGCAAAAACATATACTTGGGATGAAATGTGGACCGATACCAAGTAAGAGTCACTAAATCTTTCGTTCGAGATCTGAAACAACTTCGCAAGCGGTACAAAAAACTAAAAGAAGATCTTGAGCCTATCTGGGAAAGTTTGGCCGAACATCCCAATCAAGGTGATTCAGTCGGTAAGTTTCGCAAAGTGGATGTGCCAAGCCAGGATATGCAAAGTGGAGGCAGTGGCGGCTTTCGGATGTGGACCTTGCCAAAACCAGAAGATCAAATTGTTTACACGCTATGGCTGCTGACGAAAAAAGATGATGCACGCCTCAATCATTCACAGCGATTGGATGAAATCAAAAGCCGCATCAAGACAGAACTTCAATCCTAGCTGACTTGCTTCTCAAACGGAATTCCCTGAAGTTCCCTCAGGGTCATGATTTGGCCGGCGTGGTAGCCGTCGTGGCCCATCAGGCCGTAGGGGTAGAATTCCAATGGATGAAGCGCGTTGGGGTTTTGCTTGGCAAGGGTGGCGTCATCGAGCTTGGCAAAGCTGTCGAGCAATTCCTGGTGTGTGTCTCGCAATACTTGAATGGTGGCCTGCCAGTCTTCATCGGATGCCTCGGCGGGGACGGGCGGCCAGCCTTCGTGATCGGGCAAGGCATCGGGCCAATGTCCCTGACTCAGGAAATGAACAAACATCCTTTTCCAAAACGTGATGTGATTGATCATCTCCCATGTCGAACGGATCGAATCCTGCGGTGACCACGCGGCCTGCTCGGCAGTGAGATCGCCAATCACATCCATCAACGTTTCGTGCTGCCCCTGATCGGCTTCAAACCAATACGTCATCCCAGAAATCAATGATTGCGCTTTACTCATAAAAATCGCATTTTACGATTTTAATAAAAATTGCTGGCAAAGTTTAGGAGACGATTTGATCGTACTTGTCGTGCGAGCCAATCCAGAACCAGAGAATACCATCGGGAATATCGACACCCAATGCACGATGCTTCAGTCCGATTCTCACGGACCAATATTGATTTACCTTTTTGAGTTTGAGTGAGGGATGATTGGGATTGGGTTTGAGCAAATCAAACTTTTCATCTGCCAATTGCCGTACATGATTAGGCAGGGCGTTATAGGCTTCCCAAAAGAAAGGACTGGCCCGATGGATCATAGCTCTGTGGTGTTTCCATTCTTATAATCTTGAAGGGCTTGCTGTGCCAGATGCTCCAGTTTGCCTGCCTTGACATCAGCTTCAAATTGTTTGTCCCACAACTGAGCATCAAATTCAGCAAACCACTCACGAAACTGAGCCAGTTCTTCCTGAGAGAGTTTTGACACAGCCGTTTCAATTTCCTGAAGTGAAAACATTTTGACTCCTTGTTTCTACATTATAACATTTAGAGGTTGAACTAAGAGTTATCTCGCCTTTCAATTGCTTCTATTTGAGAATCAGGTAATGATTCAAAAAGCTCCTTAATTTCTTTTTTCTGAGTGATCATGACATTTGCAATTACATTAATTAACTCGAAAAGTTTAGATGCTATTTCAGGTGTGTCATTTAAGTTTATTTCGCCAGGATGAACGGCATTATTACCTACAACACGAACAATGTCTAATGCTTGTTGAATTTCAAGGGGTAAACCTTTACTAACTAAACTAGCTATATCAGCATTAATGTGTTCGCCCTTTTCACCGAGCTCTTCACATAATTTTTGGATTGCCAATCGTAACAAAGCAGCAGCTCCTCTTGGCGATTTGTTTAGGATCGAGCGGGCTTCTTCAAAATCATTCTTGATATCTTGTGGCAAATCAGAGTTTGGCAAAGGGGCATTACCTGAGCTTGGAACAATCATTTGCTGTTGAAATCAGTAAGTATATTCATTGCACAAAGAACAAAAAGAAACTCTCAAATTACGCAAGGGTCTTACTGGATTACCGACTGTATTTATGGAGAACCATGATTGATGCGAATATGCCTCACAATATGGACAGTTAAAGGCATTTTTTGAATCGTCAGTATATGTTGGAGGAATATACTTTGTCATAAAGAAAAGTGTATTTATCTATGGCTAACAGTGCAAACTGTAATAAATTCTGAAATTCCCTGCTTCGTGAAAGACGCGTTCAAGGGGGAAGGAAATTTCATACTGTTCGTATGGAAATTGTGATACTTCACAGAATCCTCACAAAGTCTACGGCATTTCCTCACAGTGTGAGGGAAAGCTTTTTGCAACTCAGTTGTTTTTTATTGTAGGCTTGGAGAGGGATGTGTCGGTCTCCAAAAAACAAATCTCATGCACACAACGAAGGGGAGATTCTATGGCCAAACCAGTCAATCTCAATCGACGGCAGTTTTTGGTGCGTTCCGGTTTAACGGGGTTAGGCGCACTGACGGTGATGGGCGGCAACGCCTTGGCGCAGCCACCCAACGGTGGCCCCGGCAATGGACGTGGCCCCAGAGGGCGCAATGGCAATCAGGCTCAGGTTGAAAACTCAGGTGATCTGGCCGCCACCACAATGGAAGAACGCGCACAGGAAGCGTTTCAGGTGCGTGTCGATGCGGCGCAGATGGAGTTGGATCAAGGCACGGTTGAACACCTGACCAACGGGGACGAGAATTTCTTTCCTGAGAAGGTCGGCAATTTTTCAAAGTCCTTGCCGCATAACGCATTGGGTGAAGTGGACCCGCAAGCGTTTGACGCCCTGTTGCTGGCGTTGACCACGGGGGCCAATCGAGATTTCGAGCGCGTGCCGATGGCTGGTTCATTAAATCTGGCCAACCCGCAGGCGGCGTTTTCCTACGATCTAATAGGGCCGGACCCGTTTCAGTTGGCCGCGCCATCAGCGCCGAGTTTGGCGTCACCGGAAACAGCCGCCGAAATGGTGGAAGTGTACTGGCACGCCTTATTGCGCGATCTGAATTTTGACGAATACGAAGGCAATCAGCTTGTGAATCAGGCTGCCAATGAACTTTCGGACATGGCCAATTTCCGTGGGCCGAAGCTCAGCAACCACGTTACCCCAGGCACGCTGTTCCGTGGCAACACCCCAGGAGATGTGGTGGGGCCGTATATTTCTCAATTCCTGTATCAGCCTGTGCCGCACGGGGTGCAGCAGATTGAACAACGCAACCAGACCACCGTGCCCGGATCGGACCACATGGTGAATTACAATGAGTGGTTGGGCGTGCAAAACGGCACCGTGTCTGGAAGTAATCAATACGATGACACCTTGCGCTATATCCGCAACGGACGCGATCTTGGAGAATTCGTGCATCGCGATTATCCAGGCCAGGCGTTTTACAACGCGGCCCTCATCTTAATGAGTCAGGGTGCGCCGTTTGATGAAAACAATCCGTATCTCAATTCCAGAACGCAGGAAGGGTTTGTGACCTTCAACATCACTCAGGTGATGAATCTGGTGTCCGGCGTGGTCAGTTGTGCGCTCAAGCACGCCTGGTTCCACAAGTGGCTGGTCAACCGACGCGCCCGACCCGAAGCTGTGGGCGGCTTGATCCACAACCATCTCACCGGCGCGAAGGGTTACATCATCCACAACGATGTGTTGGTGTCCGGCGCAGTGGAATTGGCTTTCGAGCAAAACGGCACGTACCTGATGCCTCAGGCGTATCCCGAAGGATCGCCCACGCACCCCAGTTATCCCGCAGGTCATGCGACGCTGTCTGGTGCATGTTGCACTGTGTTGAAGGCGCTTTTCGATGAAGACTACGTGCTGCAAAACACAGTGGTTCCCAACAGCGATGGCACCAGCTTAAGCGCCTACAACGGCCCTGCACTGACGCTCAAAAACGAAGTCAACAAACTCGGCGCAAACATTTCCCTGGGCCGCGACTTCGCAGGCGTCCACTACCGTTCCGACGGCATCCAGGGTCTTTTGCTGGGAGAACAAGTCGCTTTGGGCATTTTGGCAGAATTACGCCTCACCTTCGCCGAACCCTTCGACGGATTCACATTGACGAAATTCGATGGGACGCGAGTGACTGTGTAAAAGAAAAGTAGTTTTAAAAATTGATGACCTGAAAGAGAGGGGGCATTGCTTCCTCTCTTTCAATTTACTGTTTCGTCATTGTCATCAAGCATGTGACGAAGTTTGATTTTTTCTTCCTCAGACAAAGTTTCAATTTCAGACTGCATTTGCTGAAGTTGGGTAGGTGGAGGCTCAATAACCTTTATCTTCTTAGGTTTTTTGGGGAAATGTTGTCGGAATAGCCCAGACTTAACGTAAAAAATAATAGTTGCTAGAATAAGCACTGATGTATCTAATAACCGCCAATTCATTATGTAACCAGTATCTGATGATCGGTAATAATACCCAAGATAACCGCTCATCATTGGCAGCATTTGCAACCCAAGTACCAAGCCCATGCTTAACCAAAGTTGTCTGGTTTTCAAGACGAGCAAGCTCGAAAGAATCCCAAGACTAAAGTGCCAAATGAGGTTGTCCATAGATAGAACAGAATATAAAGATATAACATCTAGAAATGTTTGATCAAATCTATAACTGCTATATAAACTAAATAAAATATTGGTTACGATTATGGCTGAAATAATACCATAGCTTGAAGACCACATAGATAAAATTAAACCTCGAAACAAGAATTCTGAAAAGAAAGTGAAAATGATTGGAGTAATTAATATTAGACTGAATAAGAAGATAGGCTCTAATTGAAAATGATCGATCTGATAAGCGATATATTCTTTAGTGTTATCAAGAGACCAGCCTACTTTGTACGGACCCAAAGTTACTTCAACGATTTCAAAACCTACAAATAGTGCAAAGGCAAATCCAATACCAAATGCGAAATGCTTCAATCCCATTTTGTTTGACTTCAAACCATAATCTTTAAAGGATTGATTTGAAAAGAATAACTCCAATAAACAAGTAAGAATAGTTGGCCAAAAAAGAGTGTTTCCAAATATAAAGTGAACCCAATTACCTTTATCCAATCCAAAACAATGTCCTATGCTGTAACAGTCGAATAACAAAAACAAAGCAACATTTATGGCAAAGAGAAGGCAAAAAACAATAGCCATTCGTAGCAAGCGATACCACATTTGTTGATGCTTTGAAAAGATAGGGCGTGCCATATTATAAGACAGTATATGATGTTTAGAGGGGAAAGAGAAGTTTCTAGGCTAGGCTTAATCGACTATTTCGACTCTCAATTGTTTTCCTAAAACGGATGCGGCTCGTTGTAGCGTTTGTAATGTTACGGATGGATTGTCTGGATTGAGCAGATTATCCAATGATGATCTGCTGGTGTTCATCAGTTGGGCCATTTGGGATTTGGTCAGGTTTTGTTCCTGCATGGCTTGTTCAATTTGCCAGGCTAGTATGCGCTTGATGGCGGTAGCGGTGGCTTCTTCGTAAAAACCTTCTTCTTTCAAAAAATCTTCAAAGGATGAACCGACGTGTGGGTTGCTCGATTTTTTCGTCATGATGGAGACTCCAAACTTTGTTGTCTTTTTCTGGCCAAGTCTAAATCAATCTTCGGTGTTTTCTGAGTTTTCTTTATGAAGCAGTGCAACAACATCAATTCACTTTCATGGATACAAAAGATCACGCGACCAATGCCATTTGTTAAATTGCTTCGTACTTCCCAAAGCCCTTGGCCAAGGTTGCGACACAAAGGCATTCCAATGGGCCAACCAAATTCAAGCGTTTGAATATCGTCACCAATGATTTTTCGATCAATGATGCTGAGAGATTTCAACCAATCCCTGACAGGCTCGCGACCTGATGAGGATTGATAAAACCTAGCTGGCACTCTTTTCATCTTGGCCATAATCAAGTGTACAATTATTTGTACACAAGGTCAATCTTTAAATTGAAGTTGCTTCCCAAAGAAGTTGATCTCCTTGTTGCTTGAGCTTGCCTATCTCGGGGATGTGGGTGGCGAAGATGAGGGCGCTCTCACTCAGGATGTTGGGCAGCAGTTTGTTGCGGCTGTTGCGGGTGAGGTCGGGGTTGGCCCAGGCGGTGTGCCAGCCGATGTCGTGAAACTCGGCGGGGTGGTGGTACAGATCGCCCAGGCAGTACAGGGTTTTTTCGTCGGACTGAATTTTGACGACCTGATGGCCCACCGTTTCGCCAGGGGCGGAAAGAATCTGCACGCCGTGGCCCAGGTCCAAATCATCCTCAACCAAGGTCAAAACACCTGCCTGATGCAGCACGTTGAGCGTGTGATGCTCGATGGCGTTTTCGTTGCCCGACATCGCGATTTCGGCCTTGGCCCAGTCAGCTTCACTCAGGTAGTAGGTTGCGTTGGGGAACTGCGGCACATATTTTTCATTGACTTCGTGCGTGGTCGCATTGAAATGATCCCAGTGCCGGTGCGTGATGATCACATGATCCAACGCTTCGGTGCCAACGCCCAGAGCGCTCAACTGATCCACCAAACTTGGCGGCGGGGTGTAGCCTTCGATGTGATAGTCAGGGTCCGTGCTGGCCAGCCCGTAATGTCCGGCATCAATCAAAACAGTGGCGGTGGGCAGACGCACCAGACAATTTTGGATCGGTGCGATCTGTTGGTCTTTCAAGCCATACAAGTCAGTGCGTGTGTTTAATTCATCTTCAGGAATGGTCAGGTGCTTGGCCATGGGCAGGGTGATATCTCCAATATTGATAATATTGACCTGTGCCTGTCCCAATGCGAACGCCCCTATCTGCTTGGACATTTAAGTCTCCTTCGTGAATTCAGATGATTGTATGGTGGTGGTTAATCATCATATATTACGGATGGAAATCCTTCAACTGACACCCTTGCGAATGAGGGCCGAATGAACGAAAATTGAATTTATGTCAAACACGCAAGTCACCATCCGCGAAGCGAAGCCGAAAGAACATCAGCCCTTGGGGCAGTTGATGGTCAAAGTTTATTCCAATCTTGCAGGCTTTCCGGGGATAGACGAAATGCCTTCCTACTATGAGATGCTCGCCAACGTTGGCACACTCACCGAACGGCCTGGCACCCATCTGCTGATTGCGGTTGATGAAGAGGAAACATTGCTGGGCGGGGTGGTCTATTTCTCCGACATGGAATCGTACGGCTCAAGAAGTTCTGTGACAGAGGCGGAAAACGCATCAGGCATCCGACTGCTGGCGGTCGATCCTCTAGCCACGGGCAAGGGGGTGGGCAGAGCGCTGACCCAAGCCTGCATCTACCGCGCCAAAGAACACGGTCATGCCGAAGTGCTGTTACACTCCACCGAGTTGATGAAAGTGGCCTGGGGTCTGTACGAGCGCATGGGCTTTGAGTCCGCCCCGGAATACGACTTCAACCAGGACAATCTGCCCGTGTTTGGCTTTCGCTTGAAACTTTGATGTAAATTTACTGTTGAAACTGAACGCCGTGTTCGATGACGCTTTCGTAATACTCAACTGTTTTGTCGAATTCATTCAGCGTGTCTGAAATCTCGTCAGGGATGTAAGCCACCTTGGGATCCTGTCCATTGCTCAATGCGTATGCGGCATCGAGCGATTCCCAGAAAGTGATCACCACATATTTCCAGCCGTCGTCATGGGATTGTTTCAGAAATAAAGAACCTTTAAAGCCTTGGGCTTCGTCAAAGTGAGGCAACACCAACGAGCGGACGGTTTTTAGATAACCGGCTTCCTTCTCCTGCGACGTGATGGCACTCCAGGTTCGGGCAATCATGCGGGCCTCCTAAAATCACACCTCTTTTGATTTGGGGGGAGTTTTTATTTTAAGATAATGTTGAATCAATTTGCAAGGGAGGGTTTTTATGAAAGAAGCCAAAAAGTTAGCCAATGCCACGACCATTGGCGTCGGCGGTGGCACCTATTTGATGTTTGCATTTGCGGTGGGCCTGGCAGCCGGCGGTTGGACCAATTTCTTTGGCGCTGTTTTCCTCGGCCTGTTCTGGCCTGCCACCCTAATGTACGAACTGATGCGCGTGCTGCACCACATCGCCAACAGCGCCGTGTTGAACTTTTAAGGTGACGCCCATGTAAGGATCAAATGAGGCTGACACTATGTGATGTTGGGATTAGGTCGGATTTTAAGAAGCTGGTGTGTGAGGTGTAGAAATGCCTGAGGGCGTAATAAAATAATTATCGCCAATCCCAAGCAAAACATTCCGATCCATAATTGAAATATGACAGGCAAATTGTCGGCTATGAAGATGCCGAAAAACTGGCCATAAAAAAACAACAGATAAAACATTAAGTGCAGACCGATGGACGTCCACAGTGATCGCGTTATCCAGGCCATGCTGCCTGCGAGTAGGCCGAAGCTGCTCCATACAAAGGCTTGATCCCATGAAAAAGACATGCCCAAAGTCCACATGCTCATGGATATGCCGAAGAAAACGGATGATATTCCAATGCCAAAGATCGGCGTTTTTTGTTCAGCCCACATGGACAAAATGAGGCCGCGAAACAGAAATTCCAGCACGATGGCATTGAGGATATAAATGAGTAAATGCAACCACACCCACCCACTTGTCCAAAGTTCAAACGGTATAAAAAGTAGCCATTCAATTGTCCTGCCCTGTACGACCAGCACCAGGTGATAAATTGAGTAAATGCTCAGACCAACCAACAACCCGAAGCAAAAATAACGCTTCCAGTGTCCAGTGGGCGCAATCCCAAAGCGTTGCATGGGGGCCCTATATCTGCCGATATAAGCCCAACAAACCAAGAGGGCAGGTAGAAAAAGCGCTGCTTGATAAGGTTTCTGTAATGAATAAACATTGACACAATAGCCACTACACAATGGCAGGCCGATGAAATACCAGAGAACAGAGGCAGCAACAAAAGCGCCAAAAACTAAAGCAGGATCTTTGAAAGCCGACAGTCGATAATCATTCATTGTTACAATTCATGATACATTGTCCGCAAAAGCAAAGTCAATGTCATCTTTACATTCGTGTTGTATCAATGATCGTGCTACATTGATGTTTATCGTCAATGACACTCACGATTCGTCAGAAACTGCGGCGCGTTGATGTCTCACCAGCTTTGACAGTTTGGTGAACCAGTTTGCGCGGAAATAAATGATGGCGGCCACACTCAGGCATATCAGGGTCAGCAGGAGTTCTGGGTAAATCTCCCGACCATATCTGTAATACGTTTTGTAGCCAAATAAGTTTGGATAAAACCACAGTGCCATGAACCCCACATTGAGGCCGATGCTCATCCAGATCATACGGGTGCGCAAGGCCAGCACACAGACCAGCAGGCCGAAGGCACCAAAGGCAAGCACAGTGCTTGCATCCGCCCAACTCCTAAACAGGGAATTTGTTTCGGGCAGCAACAATGAATAAAAGGCAAAAGCAATGGCAGTGATCCACATGGCTCTGCCAGCACCGGCAAAACGGGTGAGAGTGGAAAACAGAAAACCGCGAAAAAAGATCTCCTGCGAAATGCCAAGGGCCACCATGAACAACAGCATGATGATGCCAGGTTGTGCCATGCGGTTCCATGACTGAGCGCCTGAGAAATTCCAGACAATGTCTTCGCTAAACCAATCAATACTGCTTGGTTCCAACCTGTGGGTGATTGCATAAAATAAGACCATCATTCCCGCACCGCAAATCAAGCCATATATCAGATGACGCCACATGGCCTTGTTCAGCGCAATTCCAAACCTGTGAAACGTTTTGTATTTAAAAAGCACCAGTGTCGTGCAAGTGGCTATAATAGGCAAAAGGTGTGATTCCATCAGGACGAACGTCAAAGCGTTTTCTCTCCAACAAGGCCCATCGAAGCAATTGAGGATCGAAGCGAAGCCTTCATTGAACACAAACCACTCAAACAACGCCAGCGTTCCCAGGAACCTTAGCGTTGATTTCAACAGGCTCAAATAGTCTTCTCTTCTGAAGGTGTTCATAGCATCCTTATTTAACAGGATAAAGTGTCATGCAGTTGATGTCTAGCAAATTGAGGTGTTGATTTTGCGAGCGCGCTGCCAAATGAAGTTTCTGTCTGTGCCTTTGGGCAGGGTGTTTTGGCTGTTGGGTGCTAGAAAATGCAAAGGGGCTTTGGAAAAAGATCATCGCTCCGTCCGAAAGCCCCTACCCAACAACAGATTTAAGTTGTCGTTTGCATTACGCTTGCTTCTGTTGGGTATAGGTATAATAAAACTTACGCACACCTATCAACTATTCAGTTGTTTCTGCCCCCGCGGAAACAAAGCGTACACCGGTCTCCCCCCAGAGGCCGGTGTTTTTTTGACGCCAATGCGCCAGTAAAATCCAACATAGCATATGTCATGACCACCTGTCAATTGGTGAAATGATGTGCTTTTAAGTGTTTTTAGCTGAAGTGGTAAATTTGCCAAATCCATTACTCCTTGGAAGATATCAGCATAAAACAGTGCTCTTTTTAAAGACACTTTAAAAAATTATCGATATACTAAAAAGAGCGCCCACAACACTCTCAATGTTGTGGGCGCAAATTGGAAGTTCAAGATGTCGTGATCGTTTATCACGATTCGGCTTAAGGATTTTTCGCACACCTATCCCTTACCAATTTTTATCATTTCGTTATTAAATTAAAAATTATTGAATGTGCTGGTGTCGAATTAAAACAGTGCATTCACAGCCTGCCTGCTGCACTTTCTTCATGGCCAACCTCCTATTGGGCATGAGAAACACCTGCAAAAAAACTTTTTTAGCCATTGTAGTCTGCATCACATTCGTTTGTCAAGTTATCACCTAAAAGGTAAATTTTGCATTTGTTGATGCGAACAGAAGGCGAATTTTGGATTTTCTGTGGACATTGCCAATAATAGAAATTGCAAAATACCGCCTTGGATCAATCAATGACAACGGAACATTCTTTGATCATGATCGTCTTTACTTGTAGGAGAAAGTTTTACATCAGGCATCACTTAACTCTCGAACCCGTTTGGATTATCATGAATCTCTGGGTGTGAGAGCGTGTTGTTTTATATAAAACAGATTCATTCAATCAAAAGCTGATAGGATTTAAACTTGCTGAACCGTTAGGGATGGAGGAGATTTTATCATGAAGAATTTGAAAAAATGGCTGCCACTGTTACTTGCCGTTGGTGTGATTGCAGTGGTGGTGGTGTTTGTGGTGCTGGAATCATTTTACGAATCCAGCGTGCAGTTAGATGATGAAGCCACGGCGCAGGCATTGCCGGACTTCCTCATTGAGCGTCGTGGCAACAGTGCGTTTGACCTGGAACTGTCCAGCGAACGCCGCAGCTATGTGCCTGGGGATCTGGTGTTTGTTGATTTTGAATTGAACCGTCCGGCCTACGTTTACATCTGGGCCGTTGAGCCTGAAGACGATGGCAAACGCTTTGTGCGATTGTTGTTCCCTTCCAGCAGCCACCCGTTGAATTACGGCGACTCCGGCAAGTTCAGCTTCCATGCACCGTTTAGTGAAGGCACCGGCCACTTACAGGCGGTGGCATCCACTCGCCCCCTGTCTGCCAGCGACCATTGGGAAGACGACGCCACGCTCACACCTGACGGCGCAAAGCAGGCGATGTTGGAAAACATTGCCACAAGAGGCCTCAGCAACTCGGCTTGGTCGAGCAGTTGGGCCACCTACCTTGTCGCATTTGGCAGATCCAGTGATGCTGAGGTCTCACGTGATACAGCAGCATCTGCCGTCGACGCCCTGCCCAGCGACACCAGCAGCGGCAAGCTCAAAGTGCTGGTGGCCGAAACAGGCACATGCAAAGCCGATGGCGTCATTTCTGATTCTGCAAAAATTTACAATGCTCAAGTCTATGTTGACGGGGCAAACCACCCCATCAACTTAAGTGATCCGTCCGCCACCAGCGCCACGGCACAGCCGGCGTATCAGTTTCTCAATGTGGAAGCAGGCAGGCGCACGGTGTTTGTCTCATTGCCCCATCGCTACCAGGGCTCGACCACGCCGGTTTACACCCTGCCCGAGTCGGCCAAGCGCGGCAACAAAATTGAGGTGGAAGGCGATGGCATTGTCCAGGTGTGTGTCGAGCTGGAAGCGCTGCCTCGCGGTGTGGCTCAGTTTTCGATGACGCCTGCTTTTCCCCTGGTGGGACAGGTCGTCCGTTTTGAACCCGGTCAGTCATTGGGTGTAACGTACTCCTGGGATTTTGGCGACGGCAGCGAGCCGGTGATTGGCAACGCCCGCGACATGGTGGTGGTGAATCATACCTACACGTTGCCGGACACTTACACAGCCACCTTTACAGTCAACTATGATCGCAGTTCGCCGGGGGTTTGTCCTGGCAATTTGCGTCGCCTGGAAACCAAATGTGTGGTGGAGCACATTATCGACGTGGCCGCCGCCAGCGTGAATCTGCCTGATCCACAAAAGGTTGAACCGCCGGTTGATGACAATGGCCGCCCCAGTGATGTCACGGTGACAGAAGACGTCAGTGCCACGCTACAGTTGGCCGAGGCCGGTTGTTTCGCTGAAACGGAAGAAACGCCCTGTGGCATCACTTTGATGAACGCAGTGCTCGATTTGGATGACAGGCTGGATGGCGTAAGTTTTTCGTTCGACTTCCGCTACAAGCAATTTCCTTTCCGCCAGAATGAATTGGATAAGTTGAGTGCCACATCCTACATGGCTGTGTCTGTCACCTTTTTGGACGACCAGGGAAACGACGTGTTTCCCAACACGGTGTGGCACTGCACCCTGCAAACGCAGGAAAACAGCATGATGGAAAACTGTGATCGCCTCATCCCCACCGGCGACAATGTGAGCGGCACGGCCACCCTCGATCTGATTGGCTCCAGCAGCAACCTGCGCGCGCTTAACACCATGATTACGCTCAACCTGATCCAGCAGATGCGCGTCAGCGCCACGGCTCACCTCAATCTGCGTAAAAATGAGATCAAAGATGCGCCGATTGAAGTGGAGTATTCCAACCTGGAACTCAAGCTGGATGCGGGCGAGTAAAAGGCGTTGCTAAGAAAATAAAACCTGTTCCTGATAAATTTTATTTGAAATGATTTTGATAAAAAAAGCCGACCTGTGTGTGTTCATTGAACAAACGCACACAGGTCGGCATAAACCATTTTGGGTTTTCGAGTTAAATTTAATTGCCCAAGAACAAATCGGCAGACTGCACCGCGTTGTTAGGCGATAAGAAAACGCACAATACCACGTCTGCGTTGAGGGCTGCGCAATCGGGGCCAGAAGCCACGTTTCCAGAAAGATCAATTTCCACCCAGCTTGGCAAACGACTGTTGCCGCCTTCGGTGCGCCACCAGAGGTTGTCGTTGGGTCCGTGCACAAACACATCAAAACTGTTCTGGGTTCGGCTGGCGATGGATGGGCCGGAGATGAAATCCCCACCGAGGTTTTCCCACAATGCGCCACCGGTGTTGAGGCAGCAGCCGTCGTTGTGCATCACATCGTCACCGGCGCTGAGCACCACGCAGTCGAATTCGCCTGTGCCACGCCAGGTGCAATCGGGATCACTTTGGAAGAAACTCACGTTCGGGCTCTGGAACCAGTTGCCCCATACGGTGCCGTTGAATCGTTTGGACCAAAGGGCTTCACTTGGGCCCTTAACAAATGCTTGCAATTCGATGTTGCCGTTGGAACCGACCACGGCTGCAATGGATGGGCCGGAAGAAAGCACACCACCCTGGGCCTGCCAGTCACCCCAGAGGATGCCGTTGCCGGTGACGGTGGCTGTTTTGACCCACATGCCATTGTCCGGTCCGCGCACCACACAAGTGATCATGCTACTGACGGGGGCCACGCAATCGGGTGCAGAGGTCAACATGCCAGCCAATGAGGACCATTCGGTCCACTGGTTGCCACTACGCACAGACCACCATAAGGCATTGTCGTCGCCGCGTACAAACACATAAGCAGCCCCACCAGGGGCCACCGCCACACTGGGTGAGGACGTGGCATTGATTTGAGGCAACGCGGGGAAATCTGCCTGTACATTCAACGTTGGGACCAATGCGGACAACATTGCAAACATCACCAAGTAAACTCGCCAACTTCTGAAACATTTCGTATTCAACATTTTTTCTCCTTTAAATTGAAAAATATTCGTTATTTGTTTTTGTTTTGTGTGACTCATGGACTGAGTGTAATGGTCAAATATCATTAATTTATCATCGCTGAAACGATGTTTGGTAGGCGGATATGGAAAACTTTTGATGGGAATTTCAATCGAGGTGAAAATGAAAAATGAGATTCCTGGTCTCACGTTGTATCACGAAGCTGAGAACGATATCTTGGTGGCATCGAATGGGCTGATGAGGGGGAAATTATGGAAAAATCTGAACTGGAAAAAATGCTGGCAGGGGAATGGTATTATTCACTCGATGAGGATCTCATGGCCATGCGTTTTGCCACCAAACGCAAAACCCTTCAATTCAATCAGGCCGAAGGCATCGAACAGCGCCTGGACATTCTTAAAGGAATGCTGGGAAAATTTGGGAAAAACAGCTACATCGAACCGCCCTTCCTGTGCAACTACGGTGAGCACATCTTCATGAACGATTTTTCATATATCAACTACAACTGCGTGGTGTTGGACAACAACCACGTCCACATTGGCAAAAACACCATGCTCGGCCCTGCGGTTCAACTCTACACTGCCGTCCACCCACTCGATGCCGAAACCCGCAACAAGCTTCAGGAAACCGCCGAACCCATCATCATCGGCAATAACGTTTGGATTGGTGGAGCCGCCGTCATCCTCCCCGGCATCACCGTCGGCGACAATGCCGTGGTGGGTGCAGGGGCGGTCGTCACAAAAGATGTCGATCCGTTTACCGTGGTAGCTGGCAATCCGGCTCGAGTCATCAAATCATTGCCACAAACTTAGAAAGATGGATTTATAAAAGTTGTTGAATCATCGATATAATGACATCGTTGACGGCAGGGAAGGCGTTGTCTGAACCGCAGTTGGTGACGGCTAACATTGCAGCATTGCGACCTGGAACTACCCAGATCACAGCCATCCACAAGGTATTGCTGCCTGTATGAATCAAGGCAGGGCCACTTGTCCAGGGTTGAGAAGCCACCACCCATCCCAAAGAATAATTCTGTTGAAATTCGTCTTGTTGTAATTTCACAAAAGTTTCTGGTTGTAGGAGTAAATCGGATTCACCACGTGCGCCCTGTAAATGCAATATCGCATATTGTGCCCAATCATTGAGGTTGGCATGAACCAGCCCAGTTGGACCGTAAACCACAGGATTGTCTGCATCGGGCCCAGGGGCCACAGGGAGACAGGCATTGGTTGAATGTCCCCAAGGTTGACTTTGTGAGTCAGGCGATCCAGGTGCACCAAACCCTGCGGAAGTCATGTTCAACGGCTGAAACAACCGTTCCCGAATAACCTCTTCCCACATTTGTCCGGTCACCGCATCAATGAGGGCACCCGCGACCACATAGTTAAAGTTGGAATAATTGTGGCTTGATCCTGGAACAGTGACAGGCTCGCGGGAAAGTACACGCTCGGAAAAAGCCAACCGTTGTTCATTGAGAGGCTTACTGAGCTGTTCGGATGTGCGAAATTCAAAACCCAATTCTGTTTGAAATGGATTGTAACTGTCTGGTGTTTCAGTGCCTGTCATGCCGGAGCGATGAGAGAGTAGTAAATCGGGTGTAAGCGGTTTGTATTCGTCCAGAATACTGCCGTCCAAAATGGACAACACATCGCCAAGCTCAGTGTCCCAATCGATCAAGCCTTCTTCAACCAGTTGGCCCATCACTGTGGCAGTCATCGATTTGGTGCAGGAACCGAGATGGAAGGTATCCTCAGATGTTGCAGATTCTGTGCCTTCATTGACGCGCAGACCTGTGGCAGCGATGGCTTCAATGGTGTCACCACGGATAAAAGCGCCAGCCAGCGCAGGCACATTGTGCTGTGATCGAACAAGGCGAACTGCATTTAATAAAGCTTGCTGTTGCGCTCCGAATGATACGTCAGAAAAAAATGAGCTTTGAGCCAGTGCAAACCCCGCTCCTCCAGTCAACATTTTTAACAATTGACGACGCTTCATGTTGTAATACACTCCATCCATTACTCTTGGAAGTAAGTATATCACACAATATTAATTTTTTCGTGAAAACTCCATGATCCAGTTGGTTTCCCAGGTTTTTCCATCATCAAGTGAGAACGCCTGTTCCCATCGGGGTGTTTCTGTTTCAATATCCAACCACAAAAATCGGACGATCATATCTTTGTCTTTCCATTTGGTGGTGGAGAAAAACTCACCACGTCCGTCTACAAATTTGCCAACCACAGGGTCAGTCACTTCGAGCGAGTTGGTGGCAATCCAATAAATTTTCCATTCGCCCGTTTCAGGGTTGAGCAGGCGCAGGGAAAATCCTTCAAATTCCTTACCTTTGATTGTTGTGTTAAATTGATCCATGTTGCCGTACCCCAACAACAACGGACGGTTGACATAATCGGCAGGAAACTCCTCCCACTCTTCACAATTGTTCAAACGCTCTTTAAGCCTGCGGTTGTTGATCTTCCATTCCCCAAGCATAAAATCGAATTCATAACGGCCTTTGGCCTCTGTAGACATAAAGCCTCCTTAAATAATTTTATGATGAAAAGCTTTCAAATCCCCAACCCCTTTGATCTCAAAGGGGCTACGATTGGACTGCGAATGGGTATTCTGTTTTGCTTGGTTTGATCTAAGTAGATAATTGTGTTATAGTACATAATTATGATTGAGCTATTACATAATTATATCCATGAACGTACAGCTGTCAAGATGGCTGAGGAAGTCGAGAATCTTGTCAAAGCTGGAAAACTCAGGCCAGGAGACCGATTGCCAAGCGTCCGCGAACTGGCCAAAGATCTCAATGTCAGTCCGGCCACAGTGTCGGCGGTGTATAAAAAGCTCAATGCGCGAGGCATTGTGTACTCGCGTGGACGGGGTGGCACGTTTATCAGCCCGCATCCACTACCGCTTTTGCCGCGTGGGATGCCAGTCAATCAGCAACTCCGCAACTTGGCTGACGGCAATCCTGATCCTGAATTGTTTCCACCCCTCAAACCCATCCTGGAAAAGATCGACCCTTCCCCTGTGCTTTATGGTGTGCCCGATCGGAATGAAGATTTAATGGCATTGTTGGAAAAACGATGGCGCGAGGAAGATGTTTCCGTGGGCGACTATTGCGTGGTCAACGGCGCACTCGATGGCATGGAGCGTGTGTTCAAAGAATTTTTACGCCCAGGCGATCGCGTGCTGGTCGAAGACCCTGGTTTTGTCAACGTGTTTCACTTGGCCACTTCAATGGGGTTGGTGTTCATGCCCGTTGAAATTGATCAGGAAGGCATGTTGCCCGATGCACTCGAAAAAGCCTGTCACAGCGGGGCCGAAGCCATCGTGATTACCCCCCGCGCTCAAAGCCCGACAGGTGCAGCACTATCCGCCGAACGAGCCGAACAACTCAAAGCGGTTCTGAAAAAATATCCAGACATCTTTTTAATTGAAGACGACCATGCCAGTTGGATCACCGATGCCAAACTGTACCCACTCCATTCGCCTGACCGAGACAAATGGGTTTATATTCACTCCCTGGCCAAAGCACTGAACCCTGATTTACGCATTGCTTTCATGACGGGTGACGATGCCAGCATTTCACGTGTGCGTGAACGCCTCATCACTGGCGAACGCTGGGTCAGCCATCTGTTGCAACGCATGGTGCTTGAAATGATCTCAGATGCAGGCGTGCTGGCCTATCTTGATAAAGTCACAAACACCTACAAACAGCGCCGCATTTCCTTGCTCGATGCACTGAAAGCCCAAGGCATCGAAGCGATGGGCCGATCTTCTTTCAACGTGTGGATTCCCGTGCCTGAAGAAGTGTCCGTGGTCAACGCCTTGGCCCAAAAAGGCTGGGCCGTCAGTGCAGGCGAACGTTTTCGTATCTCAAGCCCCCCCGCCATCCGCGTCACCACCGCCACCATCACCCCCGAAGAAGCCACCCAATTCGCCCAAGACCTTCATGACGTCTTGCTCGGCGGGCGATATCTTTCACAGGTTTGATGTTCCGGTTCGTAAGATGAAGGTCATTTGTGTTATCCTACATTGAAAGAAAATGTAAGGAGAAAATGGCCTATTATGAAATTGAAATCCATCGCACTTATCCTGCTCATCTCCATCATGGTCACATCAGGGTTTTCGTCCGATTCCACCCAAGGTGAAGAATTATTATTCTTTCTTCCAGAGGTTCAGTTGGCAAGATCATTGGACATCTTTTTAGATTTCCCTAGTGGTGATGAACGCGAGATGTTATTTGAAGCAATTGCACTTAGTGAGATGGAAATTGATGATATCCCTACTTTAACTTGGATTAATAACCTTGGAGGGTTACGGCCCCCAGAAGATGTTCTAATATTGCTAAATAAGGTACAATTTTTAATTGTTGAGTTAATGGTTTGCGTTGATGGAATGGGTAATACTATTGAGGCATTTGGAGAAGATACTCCCTTTGAGTCTGTAATAAAAGGAAATGAATTTGAGCATTGTGATAACTCTTTCGATGGCCGTAAAGGCCCAGTGAGGTTTATTTCAATCTTCATCCTTTTAAATACTTATTTGGAAGATGTTCGTAAAGTTGTTGAAACTTTGAACAGCTCTAGAAAACCTAACCTAGAGTTGTTGAAAAGAGAAATTTGTCAAAGTTTGTTTGAAAGAATTAGTTTAGGTTTAACCCTAGAGTTTAGGTTCCTTTCATTCTTCGCCTTGAGTAATCTAAAAGATAGGATCGAACGATTAGAAAACGGACTAAATACTTCAAGTTTTGAAAACGAGCAATGTTTCAACTTGAAAATAGGCACAATTCAAGAATTAGAAATCCAAGCAAATAATGGAAACATTATGGCTGCTGTAGCATTGCAAGGCCTTTTGCGTCAACAAGCTACTGATAGTCGAAATGATCCTGTTGCACGTGCGGAATTACAAAGCCAAATAAATGGAATGATGCTTCGTAGTTCCGCTGGTGCAAACCAATGGTAAGCTTGGCATTGATCTTACCATTGGCTGAATTAGGGTTTATGTTTTAGGCTCATTCTGTTTCTTCACTCAAGATTGTAAATTCTGGCAAATCTCCGACTCGAACTTCGGTGCCGCTTAGGTTGAGGATGGGCAGGGCGTTGGCGGCGATCAAGCGCAGTTCGTTTCCGAAGCGTTGGAAGTTGTCGCGGATGCGGAAGATAAAGTTGACATCGCCCATCGAGTCATCCCATTCCAGCACGTAGGTTAGGGGTTGGTCAAGACCGCCCATGATAGTGATGGCTGAAGGCCAGGCGGCATGAGTGCCTCGGGTGGGTTGTGCCAATGCGAAGGCCACTTCGCCATTGATCTTCTCGACCAGATTGCCATTGTTATACACTTCTATCGAATCGCCTCTCGCCCCGATGTTATTGAAGTCGGTTTCAATAAACAGAGTGGGCGTTCGCACATCTCGTTGGGTAGCTTCGATGAACATGGCACTGAGGATTTCATCTGTGCCTCGGACTGAGCCGAAGGTGACAAAGTTCAATAACGTGGTGGTTGATGCGCCGGATTCAATCAGATCCTGCCATTCCATGCGAAAGCTGGTGATTTGGCTCAGATCCACAAACACACCATCCAAACCCCCAGGGCCGATGTTTGAGACGATCAAATTGTCATCGACCAGTTCAAGCTCAGCTCGTCCAAGTGCGGTGTGGCTGATGCCGTGAAAGTCTAATGCTGGCCCAGACTGTGTTTGTATCCCTTCCACCGCTGTCGAAAATGGAATGAGCAAAAGAAAAACTCCCAGCAATAAATGAAAAAATCCCCTGAGTGATTGTTTCATCGGTGCCTCCTTGTTCAAGTTGCTTCCAGCTTAGGTTTTGAGGCCGTAGAAAAACTATAGAAGCTTGGTTAAAGCACTTATTATTGGCGATATCCGCCATTTCAAGGGATGTTGGTGTCATGATCAGATCTTATGGTGACGATGATAAATTGGACGGGCGGCTGCTGGTGTCAGGTTCAACAGCCACCCGTCTGGTTAAGAAAGGTTGCCCTGAGGCAATCTTTTAATCTGTCCCCCCTCACCATTGCGACAGCGTCCGTTTCCACGGCGTGTTGCTTGGTTCAATATCGACGCTGTCGTCTGCTGGAGGTTGTGGCATGAGCCTCTCGGTCTAGAAAATATCCTCCATTACTGTACAATGAGATATCATACAGTGTCTTTCTAATATAAAATACTTTTTAACGCGATGTCAAATTTCTGGAACGCTGCTTTGACTTTTCAGCCAGGTTGTTTCAACAGATCTGGTGGGGTACAAAGAAAAGATGAAATGTCCTATTTGTCGTAATGAATTGAGATCCAGTGAGCAGCTTTGTTTTGTGAATGATTACTCTCACGCACAAAATGGCAATCGATTGAGCTATGAAAAACAATCTGCAAGAAAAATTTTTAAAAAGCGCTCCTATGGCAAAGTGCTTCCTCATGTTTGCCTGGAATGCGGTTATGTTGCAGCGTTTATGGAGAAGAAATTCCATAAGTTTCTTCAACATGAACTGAGGCAAGATGTATGATTCGACCCACCCAAAAGCAACACCACCCCTATGATTAAAGAGGGTGTTGATTCAAAATGGTTGGATGAATGGATTAAAGTTTAGCGTATCGGGCGCAATCGTTAATCGTCGTCTCGATTGCGGCGGAAGCTCGGGCGCTTTTTCTTGATTGAAGTGCTTTTGATCACTTTGAGTTCAGGTTCTTTGGTAACCGTCTGTTGAACCGTATTGGCGCACTCGTTGCAGCAGTTGAGTTCGGAAGCAATTTCAAAACCTTCGGTGTTGAGACTGTTAAGGCGCTTGCCTTTGTCGGTCATCACCTGTGTGTCGTATTTAACCACGCGCGTGTGCTGCACTTTTTTGGTGGGAGAGTAGCCAAAGTGTTTTCCGCAAACCTGACAATTAAAAGACATAATTTATTTAAAAAGCTCCATTTCTTTAACCCCTTTTTGGGCTTGATTTTGTGGCACTTTGTCAAAGGCATTTAGCAAACCCTTAGCAACATACCGTACCACAAGATACCAACCCTTTGCCCTTCACGCAACTTTGATGGAAGGTTTTTGAAAAAAACAAAGGGGCACGCCCTAGGCGCGCCCCTTTGAAGTGCTTTGTTCGCAATGAATGAGGAATTAGTCTTCGTCTTCTTCATCCTCATCTTCATCGCCATCTTCGCCATCTTCGCCATCTTCGAGATACTCGGCTTCAGTCTCTTTAGTATCGTAGTCTTTGGCATATTCGGCTTCAGCCTCTTTGGCATCATCGTAATATTCGGCCTCTTGAGACTCTTCGTACTTTTCATCGTACTCAGCCGGTTCCTTAGACATAGAATCACCATACTCTCGATCATAATCTTGGCCATAAATGTACCAGAAATTTCCGTCATTGCCATAATCATTATCGGCAAAATCTCCTGCTGCAATAGAGTAATCATTGTAAGCAGCAGTAGAAGATGGAATATTCGAGCCATCATAGTAATGGTCATCTGTTACCAATATCTCTCCTACCTGATTGATAACAAAAGCTTTTGTTCCCGTTTCACCAAACTTTACAGGCCAAGCATAGATGACATAACATTGTTCTTGCGCATCGATCATGTCTGCATCTGTTGTTACAGGAATTTCTCCCGCGCTTTCTCCTTGGTCAGGGTCTCCTGGTAAATAGCAATAAAAATAATAGCCATTTTTTTCAAAAACCCCATTTGGTAAAACTTTATCGAAATCAATAAATGGATAGTCTAGAGGCTCACCATTTCTAGGAGTTACTAGCCCTGCCAGTTCTTGAATAAAGCAGTACTCTCCGTAGCCATCAGAGTCTTGGTCTACCACTAAACTTTGCTGAGCCATTACTTGGGAGGTAGAGAGAGCACGCAAGGTTGCCAAAGTGGCACTTTCTTGGGCCTGACCCCGGGCTTTTAAAAACGAAGGTATTGCGATAGCGGAAACAATGCCCACCACTGCAACTAAGGTTGGTGGCCCTATGATCATGGAAGAGTAGGACGAAAAATAAATTCCCTGAGCATCGGAGCTATAGGTTAGGCAACTAGGAGGAAGGTATTTGCTTAGGGTTTCCGTTTCCGGTATAAGAGCGGTTTCTAAAGGAATACCTGCTTTTCTTATAAACCCTTCGAAAGATCGCAGTACGGGAAATAAAGTATTCCACCAAGAGCTAAAAATCTTTCTGCCATCAAAATAGAACAGAATAGAGCTTTGACTAGAAATCCGAGCTTGCAGGTTTTGGAAATCTGGATTTTGGGTAAGGTTTTCCGTCCCCCCTTTTCTTTCTCTTAGAAATCCTTTTGCCTCTTGAAGACTAGGAAAAAAATAAAATTTATCATTTTCAAAAAGGAAAGCCGTTCCCGAGTAACCAATAGTGAGAACACTAAGAATTCCTTGTATAGGGTTACTGCCGTTTTCCATTTCCCCAAAGGGATTACTTCCTAACTGTCCTAGAGGAGTCAAAAGGTAAGTGACTTCTTGCTCAAAAAAAGAAATCTGCTTCTTTTCCATTCCTATTCGAGCAATCAATTTATCTAGACAAGAGGCAAAAAGTTGGGCATCTCGTAAGTGCAAAACACTGGCAGAACGAGGAATAAGGCCTCCTTGTGGAGGCATGTAGCTAAAAGAGTAAGCTAGACTTCCTAAGGAAGCAAAAAAATCGTTGCGTAAGGAAAAACCTAAGATTTGGCTTACTTGCTCCATCCCTTGTTCAAGCTGTTGTGCGGCAGGAGGCATAGTTGCCTTCAAGGTAAACTCTAGCTTATTTAAGAAGTCACCAAAATCAAAATTAATCGCAGAGAAGGTTACTGCCGAAGCAGGAACTTCTTTGGCTAAATCCGAAGGGAGGCTTCCTAAGTCCGCTAAGTTTAAAAGCCCATGCCGATTTTCAGAAGTTTGCAGCCAAAGGTGAGAGCCTATATGTTCATCATCAACATCCATTCCCAAAGCCAAAGACTGAATCTCCAGAAGCCCCAAGGCATCCATCATTCCGTGTGCTTGAGGAGGAATAGGAAGTTGTTGGTAGACTTGAGTCGTACTTAGATAGAAAAAGAAAACCGGTGTTTTACTCGTCTGTACTCTTTCTTGAGCTTTCTGAAAGTTTTCTGAAGCAACTAAAAGGTCTTGCGAAGAAAAGTTTTCATCAACAATACTTTGAAGTAACTCGACCCTTGTTGAAATAACTAAAGAGCCATCGATTAATGTATAGCAAACAGGTACTTGGTCGCTCGTGTAAATAGAACCGTCACTGGAAGTGAAAGATATATCCTCAAGTTCTTGGAACATTTGTAGAAAATGATCCATTTGCTTTTTATGAGAACCGTAGTGTAGGCTAAAAACAGCTCCCAGGGGCATTTGTCCATTGTGAGGATCAAATTCTACAATAGCCAAAGAAACTTCTCCAGAGAAAATTCCCAAAGCGTCGCTTAGAGACATCCCTATGTGCTGCTCTGCTTGAGATATCCCCATCTCAATTTGCGGGCGGTAAGGAGTCAAAAGACTATCCAGCAGGGCTCGAATTTCAGGCTCTTGGCAAAAACGACCAAAAGAAGTTTGGGGAAAATCTTGTCTGAGTTGAGCAACATTAGGAAAACTAGCTACAGCAAGAGTTTTCCCGGGCAAACGAGATAAGAGAGAAAAAGATTTTTCTTGAGAAAAGCTAAGAGGAGAAAGCACAAGAGAAATGAAAATTAGAAATGAGTATGATAGAATCCTAGATCTCATTTTTTTTCCTTTATATTAAGATTTTTAATTCTTAGGATAAGTGACTGTCCAACCAAGAGGAAATCGCATCTTTTGAAGATACTCCTAATTTTTGACTAACAACCTGTCCTTCTTTAAAAAAGAGTAATGTAGGAAAAGCAGAAACATTATACTCTGAGAGTATTTCGGGAAACTTATCCCCATCTAGCTTGCAAAAAAATACTTGATCTTTTTTTACAGTTTCCACTTGATCCAAAATGGGAGCAAGCATACGACAAGGGCCACACCATTCCGTATAAAAATCAACTAAAACGGGGAGAGCATTCTTTAAAACCTTTTCATCAAATTCTTCTTTGCTTACAATAGCATGCATAATTGAATATCCTTACAAAGCTGTTGAGAAAACCTAAGGGAATTCTAATCAGTCTATTAAAAATTAGTTAACATGATAATATTTCAGAATATTACCAAAACTCCTAGGTTTTTCCGAGAAAAAACTTTTTCCTCTTTTTTCATGGTAAAGAGAAAATTTTTTCTCGAAAAGTCCAAACTTATTGATTTCCCTAAAAAAATATAATAAGATGAGTATTAAAGTGTCGTTTATTATCCCCTTAGTTAAAGAGGAGCAAGATGGATATTTTATCTTACATCAAAAAAGTATCAATGTTAGAGTCTCTTAAAGAAGAAGAGCAAAGGAGAATTGCAGAAAACATGTCCATCCAGCATTACTCCTCAGAAACAAGAGTTTTTTCCCAAGGAGACCGAGGAGATACATTGTACATTATCGCTTCAGGGGGGGTAAAAATTTTTCGTTCTTTAGCAAATGGAGGAACAGAGGACGTTGCTCTCTTAAAAGAAGGAAGTTTTTTTGGAGAAATGTCTCTAATTTCCGAGGACAGAAGAAGTGCAAATGCTATGACTTCTCAAGACTCGACTCTTTTAACCTTGAGTAAGAAAGATTTTGATCAACTCTTCCAACATAATCCCGATGTTGTTCAGCGAATTTCTGATGAGTATCTAAACCGCCTTTGGTAACCCAAATTAATAGTTTTCATTTCAAGAGGAGAGGTGGATGGATATTCTTTTACATATAAAAGAAATACTTGCATTAAGTGACTTTACAGAAGAAGAACAAAACCAACTTCTTCAAAACATCATTCAAAAAGATGCCGTGGCAGGAGAAATTATTTTCAGAGAAGGTGATGTGGGAGATGCTCTCTATGTTATTGTTTCTGGGAAAGTAAGTATTTTTGTTACTCAAGGTGGTAATACTATTGAGCTGGCAACTCTTGCTGAGAAAAGTTTTTTTGGAGAAATGGCTCTTGTTTCCGAACAACCCCGTAGTGCATCTGCTGTTGCTGTAGAGCAAACTAAGTTAATCGAAATAAAAAAAGAGCATTTTATGGCTCTTTTTAACAAAGACTCGAGTATGGCATCCAAAATAAGCAATGAATTTTTAAAGCGATTCAATGAAAACTTACGGAAAAATATTTAGAAAATTCTTAGTAACTCTCTCCATCCTTAATAACTAGAACGGAGAGAGTTTCTGCTTTACGAGTTACTCTCCAATCAACTCCCCAAAAATTCTCCGAGCTATATCCACATCAGCTCTTCCTTTACTTCTTTTCATTAACTGTCCAACTAAAGCATTCATCGCTTTGGGATTGGTTCGACAGTCTTCTGCAATTTGAGGAACTGCTTTGATTACCTCTTGGCAAATTTGACGAAGTTCATTTTCATCGGTAATTTTTTGTTTTTGCTGAGAAAACTCTTTGGCTCGTTTACCTGTTTTTGCCATTTGCTCAAAAATTTCTTTGGCTGCGTTGCGATTGATTGTTTTTTTCTGGAGAAGCTCAAGTAACTCTATGAAATTTTTTGGTGGTATCGGAAAATCCACCATTGCTAAGTCGTGTTCATTAAGATAAGTACGAACCTGTCCTTTCATCCAGTTTAATAATTCTTGAGGCTCAGAGAATTTTTTTAGACAAGCTTCAAAGTAATCTGCCACCACTTTCTGTTCTATCAAAAAGGCACAGTCTTTTTCGCTGATTTTGTACTCTTCTTGCATACGTTTGCTGCGAATTCGTGGAAGTTCAGGAAGCTGCGAGTGAATTTTTTCTTGGAGATCCTTACTAATGAGAAAAGAACCTAGGTCTGGCTCAGGAAAGTAACGATAGTCATGGGCATCTTCTTTGCTGCGCATGAGCTTTGTTTTTTGCTCATTTTCGTCCCAGAGGTAGGTTCCCTGCTCAATTTTTCCTCCCCTTAGAACCACTTGTTTTTGTCTCTCTGCTTCGTAAGAAGCTGCTAAACGAACAAAATTAAAGGAGTTCAAATTTTTTATCTCTGTACGTGTTCCCATTGTCTTTTGTCCCTTAGGGCGAATAGATAGGTTGACATCACAGCGCAGGCTACCTTCTTGCATATTGCAATCTGAGATTTC
Organism: Candidatus Fraserbacteria bacterium; assembly: GCA_029262795.1. Classification (GTDB taxonomy): domain Bacteria; phylum Bipolaricaulota; class Bipolaricaulia; order RBG-16-55-9; family JAJCYT01; genus JAJCYT01. The sequence goes on along the minus strand of JAJCYT010000021.1, from coordinate 21,287 downwards.
CAGGTACTCTAAGATAGCCTTGAGTTCTTTAAGGTAACTATAGGCCTCATCCGGACTTTCAATATCGGGAGCAGAAACAATCTCCAAAAGAGGTGTTCCTACCCGGTTGAGATCAATAAAGCTATAAGGAGTTCCTTCTTGGTGGATCATTTTTCCCGCATCTTCTTCCATATGGGCTCGGGTGATACGTATTTTTTTGTCTTCCTTGGGAGTGGGAATCATGATATGACCACTATGCAAAATGGGTTGGTCAAATTGGGATATTTGATAGCCCTTAGGAAGATCAGGGTAAAAGTAGTTTTTCCGATCAAACTTGGTAACTTCGGCCACTTGGCAGTTTAAAGCATGAGCGACTTTTAATGCTAATTCTACTGCTTTTTTATTGACTACAGGCAATGTGCCAGGAAGTCCCAAACAAATAGAACAAACTTGGCTGTTAGGAGGAGATCCAAAGGTTGTTGAGCAGGAGCAAAACATCTTTGTTGAAGTCAGTAATTGTACATGAACCTCCAATCCCATGATGATTTCAAATTCAGTCATCTAGATGAAATCCTTTCTAATTACGCTTTTTTGATCGGAGCGAGGGTATTGACTAATGTTTCTTTTTCATATTGATGAGCAAAAGCAAGTATTTCTTCTTCTTTAAAAAGCTTCCCCACCAGTTGAAAACCAACAGGCAAATCCTTTTTATCATGCCCACAAGGTACGGAGAGAGCGGGATTTCCACTCAAATTAAAAGTGACAGTATAAATATCACAAAGATACATGGACAAGGGGTCTTCTATTTTTTCTCCCAGAGGAAATGCGCTCACTGGAGAAGTAGGGGTTAAAAGAACATCAAATTTTTCCAATGCTTTTTCGATATCTCTCTTAATTAATGTCCTAACTTGCAAAGCCTTTACATAGTAAGCATCATAATATCCACTCGAAAGAGCATAGGTTCCAAGAAGAATTCGACGCTTCACTTCATTGCCAAAACCTTGGGCTCTGCTTTCATGGTAAATTTCCTGTAGATCTTCTACTTTTGTATTTTGAGCATTGATTTCGGCTCTATATCCATAATGTATTCCATCATAGCGAGCCAAATTAGCACTCGCCTCTGCTGTAGCAATAATGTAATACGCAGCAACTGCATATTGAGTATGAGGCAAAGACACCTCTTCAACCTCTACTCCCAAGCTTCGAAAAACTTCCACTGCAGCCATGATAGAAGCTTTCATTTCTTCATCCAAGTTTTCAAAATACTCCTGAGGAAGACCTATTTTTTTACCTTTTAGAGAAGATAATAGTTTTTCTTGATAAGAGCTAACTGGTTGATCAACAGAAGTACTGTCGCGTTGGTCTCTTCCCGCTATAACTTCCAGAAGTAAAGCAGCATCTCTCGCTGAGCGAGAGAAGGTACCTATTTGATCTAAGCTACTCCCATAAGCAATTAAGCCAAAGCGACTCACTCGACCATAGGTTGGCTTCAAACCAAAAACTCCGCAAAGTCCGGCTGGTTGACGCACGGACCCTCCCGTATCCGAACCTAAAGCTAGTGGCGTAAAACCCGCGGTAACTGCGGCAGCGGACCCTCCACTAGAACCTCCGGGAATGCAATTTAAATTCCAGGGATTATGGGTATTAAAGAAAGAAGAATTTTCGCAAGAAGAACCCATAGCAAATTCATCCATGTTCGTTTTTCCCAGAATACTTCCTCCGCTGGCTTGGATTTTTTCGACAACGTGAGCATTGTAAGGAGGAAAAAAACGAGGCAAAATTTGTGAAGCACAAGTGGTTCTTTGTCCTTTTGTACAAATATTATCTTTGAGAGCAACAGGAATTCCTTCTAGGATTCCTCTAACCTTACCTTGGGAGCGGCGTTGATCAGAAGCCTGTGCTTCTTTAAGGAGAAGGTCTTCGTCAATGTAAAGAAAACTCTTTACCTCAGCATCATGTTTTTTTATACGATCTAAAAGAGCACGGGCAATTTCTAATGCAGAAATTTGTTTTGTTTCTAAAAGCTCTTTCAGTTTTACAGCAGAATATTCAGGTATAGACATACGTAATCTCTTAGGAGTTTGACTCGTTACTTAACAACCTTAGGAACAGTAAAAAAATTATCCTGCATCGCAGGAGAGTTTTGAAAAACCTCGGAAGAACTAAGTCCAGAACAAGGTGTATCTTCGCGCCAAACATTAGGCATTTCGACAGCATGGACAGTAGGAGGCACACCTGTGGTGTCTAACTCCTTTAACTTATTTATGTAAGTAATCATTTGTCCCAAGTGCTGGGTCATAGCTTCTTCCTCTTCTTCAGAAAGTCTTAGCCGTGCTAGATTAGCAATATGTTGCACTTCTTTTTTTTCGATCATTTTTTCTCCCATTAATAGTTTCTAGACATAACGGTTTCTAGCTATAAATAATGTTGGGGTAAAGTAGACTTAGACTCAAGTGAAAAATACTCGGAAAAATGAGATTAAAAACATACCAAGCCAAAACAACTCCCATCACAGAAAAACCAGGTTGCTGAACAAAATCTTGATATTTATTCGCTAAGTGATTTGGCAATAGAATGATTAGAACAACACTTCCGTCCAGAGGAGGTATGGGGATTAGGTTAAAAAAGAAAAAAATAAAATTGAGAAAAAAAGCTATGCTTAAACCTAGGGCAAAAGCCTCTGCGACAACATTACCTTCCACAGCAGAAACCACCATGTGGGTCATATCAGCCTCTGGAGGATTCGTGAAAAAACCCCCTTCAATGCCTATATGAATACAAACCCCAGCGCCAATAGCAAGAATAAGGTTAGCAATAGGACCTGCTAAGGACATTAATGCTGATTTTTTGGGATACAAGCGAGCCCAAAAAGGATCATACGGGCAACTAGCCCACCCCATCATCCATCCATTGTAGAGGTAAGATATCCACGGAATCAAAATCATTCCCACAGGCTCTCGCTCAAAGTGAGGGCTAGGATCTAAAGTAACCTGGCCTCCTTGGTAGGCAGTAGAATCCCCTAATTTCCAAGCAGCATAGGCATGCGCTGCTTCATGGCAAACCGTAGAAAAGGCCATGATAAAGAACCAAATTAAACCCATAAGAACAAAGCCCGTTTCCAATTTTATCTCCTTAAACTAAATTCCACCAGGGTGATCATTCTCTACTTTTAGGGGAACCAAAGAAAACCGATCTACGTCCACTAATCCCATATCAGTCAACTTTAAATGAGGAATCACCGAAAGAGCTAAAAAAGATAGTACCATAAAGGGAGACTCTATAGAGATACCTAGTTTTTTAGTTGCTTGGTCTAAGTGAGCGATTTTCTTTGCGATAAAGGTTCCTTTTTCTGGTGACATTAAGCCGGCAATAGGAAGAGCTAAAGAAGACAAAGTCTTTCCTTCGTGGATAGCGATAAAACCTCCGCCCATTTCTTGGATAGTTTTTGCTGCAACTACCATATCAGAAATACTTTTTCCCACTAAAATCAAATTGTGATGATCATGAGCCACAGTCGAGCCTAAAGCACCTTCTTTTAAGCCTAAACCTTTGACAAAACCTAATCCCACTTGCCCATTTTTACCATGCCGCTCGACAACCGCAAGATAGCAAAGATCATTTTCTAATCCTAAAATTTCCTCGGAGAGATTTTCTGTGACCAACTGCCCTGGAAGAACTCCTATCACCCGAGCTTTACCACTTTGAGGATAAGCCTGGAGTTTTTCTTCTAAGTCTTCGGGTAAACGAACAGAAGAGAGAACTTTACTTGTATCATAGCGAGGCAAAGAAACTACCATCTGCTCTTTTTCTGCGACCTTTTTGCCTTGGAAGTAAACACTCTCAACGATAGGTTTATTTAAATCTAGAGTCGTAAAAAAGTCTGCCCGATAACCAACTCCCAAACCTCCTCGATCTCTTAGATTATAAGCAGTTGCTGGATTCAAAGTCATGAGACGTAAAGCCCGTATAGGCTCCACTCCCCACCGGATCAATTGGCGCCAAATCCTATCTAAATAGCCATGCTCTATGATCTGATCAGGATGACGATCATCTGAGGCGATGCAAATACGATGGGCGGTGCCATCGTTTAAAATAGGCAAAAGATCTTTTAGATTACGAGCGGCCGAACCTTCTCGCATCAAAATATACATACCTCGACGCAGTTTATCCCAAGCTTCTTCGGGAGTTGTGCATTCGTGGTCTGTGGCGATATTAGCATTCAAATACGCATTTAGCTCTTTCCCTCTCAGCATCGGAGAGTGGCCATCAATTTGTAATCCCAAAGAACGTGCCATCATCACCTTATCGAGAACTTCTTCATCTTGGAAGTAAACTCCCGGGTAGTTCATGAGCTCACTAAGACCAGGAGTAGAGGGATTGAGTTGGTAAATTTTTTCAATTTCCTCGCTTCCCAAATTTCCTCCTGCTGTTTCCATTCGAGTAGCAGGAACGCAAGAAGGTATTGAGTAGCGAATATCCAGAGGTAAATTCTGAGCAGCCTTTTGCATGTACTCAATTCCGGCAATACCAAAGACATTAGCAATTTCATGAGGATCACTAATGACTGTTCCTGTCGCTCGAGGAACCGCTATTTCGGCAAACCCTTCTGGACTTAACATCGAAGACTCCACGTGAATATGAGCATCGATAAAAGAAGGACAAAGATAAGCTCCCTCTAAATCGACTACTTCGTCTGCTTTTTCGACATGGTCCAGAGCAACGATTCTTCCTCTACTAACGGCCACACTCGTCTCTATGATTTCTTCCGAGAAAGTCGAGACTACTTTTCCTCCGACTAAAAGAAGATCGGCTGGCTTCTCTCCCATCGCTACAGAAATGCAGTGCTTTAAATCTTCTTTACTCTGCATTAACTTTTTTCTCCTTCTTCAGAGTTATTTTTGTCTTCCATTTTATCTTCAATATACTCTTTGACTTTAGTTTCGAGAACCTCTAAGGGAATTGCTCCCTCTCCCAAAAGAACTTCATGGAATTCTCGAATATCAAATTTTGGCCCAAGGCTTTCTTCTGCCAGTTTTCGCAAAGCAGTGATTTTGAGCTCGCCCATTTTATAAGATATCGCTTGTCCTGGAAGATTAATGTAACGATCCACTTCTATACTAACATCGTTCATACTTAAAGAAGAGTTCTTCGACATGAACTCAATGGATTCTTCCCGAGTCCATCCGAGATAATGAAGACCTGTATCGACAACCAAGCGACAGGCTCGCCAAATTTCATAGATGAGACGACCAAAGTTATGGTAAGGGTCTTCGTAAAAGCCCACTTCTAGCCCCAAACGTTCTGAGTAAAGAGCCCATCCCTCAATATATGCAGTTACATGGTGAAAGCGTCGAAAGGTCGGGATATTTTCTAGTTCTTGTTGAAGGGCTATTTGCAGATGATGTCCTGGAACCGCTTCGTGCAAAGATAAAGCTTCCATTTCATAAAGAGGACGACTCTTTAAATCGTCGGTATTTATATAATAGAAACCTGCCGTAGTGCCATCCCCAACAGAGGGCATATAATAGGCTTTTGGCATACGAGGAGCAATAGCTTCAGGAACGGGCTTGATACCATAAGGAGTGCGAGGGAGCTTATTAAAAAGACGAGGAAGTTCTCCATCCATTTTTTTCATGATTAGACTAATTTCGGCCATCAATTCATGAGGAGTCTCGCAATAAAAACGAGGGTCTTCCCGTAAAAAATCCATAAACTCATCCCAGCCTCCTTCAAAATCAAGCTCGGTGATGATATTTTCCATCTCTTCTCGCAGACGTTTTACTTCATCATGACCTATTTTGTGGACTTCCTCAGGAGTAATCGAAAGAGTCGTAAAATGGCGAACTAAGTGCTCGTAATAAGCTTTACCGTTGGGAAGAGCAGAAGTCGCCGTTTCTACTCTCGCGGCTGGAGTGTACTCTTCTTTCACAAATTGAGCAAAGTTTTTGTAATTTGTCATAACTTTATCAATCGCTTTTTTCCCAAGCTCTTTGAGCTCCTCTTGCAAAGAGGAAGAAAAATGATCTGGAAAAGAAAGAAAAGGTTTAAAGAAAGGAGTTTTTTCAGCAACAGTAATTTGAGCTTCAATAGAACCCACACAGAGATGTAAGGTTCCTCGGACGACAGTGTAACCTTTCTCCATTCCCTTTCTCATTAAAGTGATATGCTCTTCCAAATATTGTTCTACCGCCTCTAAACGTCTTGCGTATCGACGATAATCTTCTGCTTCTCGAAAGGGAGTTCGACTTGCTAGCTCAGGTAAGTAGACATGAAACCCCTCCATTTGACTGACAGGCATAAGATGAGTCTGAAATTTGTATTCCGCAATTTCGTCTTTTAGCATCTGTTCAAAGATATCATAGTTTGTTTGTTCAGAAGAAGAGAGGTCGGCCCGGGAAAATTCATGAAGTTTTTCTAAAAAATGATGAGCTTGGCGATCTAGTCGTTCTAAGTTCTCTAGGCTCAAAGAGGGAAGAGAGTCGTTATAGCGATGATCTCCATGAAATGTTGCTAATATAGGGTTATTTGAGAGTTTATACTCCCAAGCTTCCTCAAAGAGTTCTCGAAGTTTTGACAAGGTTAAGTCCTTTCCGTGATTAGATTTTTTAACGGAATGATCTTTTTGGGTGATAAACATAAGTTCTGTACTTCCGTAAACACGCCGGCTTTCAAGCTCTAAACCAGCAGGCAAAGGAGCTCCTGACATACTGTTGTGACGATAATGCAGTACCATCATAACATCACGAGAAGCATTTTTTTGAGTAAGACGAGCTAGAAATTCAAGAAATTTACGACGACTAATGGGTTTATCAATATAATGATAAGGTGGATCTAAAATAAAAAGATCAAACTTTTTTTCTCCCAGAAGAGGGCTAATAGAAAAAGCGTCCGCTTTTATAATTCGTCCTTTGTCCTGGTAGCCTATCTTCTCTAGGTTAGCTTGTAAAACAGGTAAAGCATGAGAACCTCTTTCTACAAAATGACACTCTTTTGCTCCCCTAGATAAAGCTTCTAGGCCTAAAGAACCACTGCCGGCAAAAAGATCTAAAACAACAGCATCTTCAATAGAGCTACCTAAAATATTAAAAAGAGCCTCTTTGACTCGAGCATTCATCGGACGAGTTTTCATTCCTTTAGGACTCAGTAGCTTCATTCCGCGAGCATCACCACCCAAAATTCTCATACATTTTCCTCTCAGGGGCCGTGTTTTGTCCATCCATTGGTTAGACTAAAAGACTTAGGTAAACTAGTAAATTTGCCGAGTATACATGAAGAAAGATAGCCGAGCAAGAAAAACTTTATTCGAGAAAGAGAATCCCTAAAATGCATATAGAAGAAGCAATTATAGGTTTAATGAAGGTTCAGGGTTTTGGTCCATCAAAAGTAAAGAAAATCTTTGAGTGGTCTAAAGATCTTCTCCAAATTAAAGAGCAGTTCTCTAACCATATCCCTTCTGAGCTTTTGGTTAGCAAAGAACAAGCCCAAGATTTCCAGAAGATAAATTGGGAGTTAATTCGAACCGAATATGAAAATATAAAAAAATATCAAATGAAAAGTGTTTGTTTCGGACAAAGTAACTACCCTGCTTCTTTGTTCCTTTTACCAGACCCTCCTCCTTTATTATATTATAAAGGAGACCTGTCTTTGGAAGACAAAAATGCTGTGGCTATAGTCGGAACTAGAAATTGCAGCGACTATGGAAAAAAAATTGCTTACCGTTTAGCCTCTCAGTTTGCAGAAAGAAAAATTACTGTCGTTTCTGGGCTAGCCTTAGGTATAGATGTTTCTGCTCATAGGGGATCGATTTCTACTCAGGGAAGAACTTTGGCTGTCCTAGGAAGTTCCTTAGACAAAATTACTCCCCCCAGAAACACTTCCGTTGCTCATCAGATTTTCTCTCAAGGAGCAGTTCTCTCAGAATACCCTGCCGGGCACCCCACTTATCCTGGTAACTTTCCTCGTCGTAATCGAATCATTGCTGGTTTATCTCAAGCCGTTATTGTTATCGAAGCAGCTACTCGAAGTGGATCTTTAATTACAGCTCGCCTTGCTATGGAGTATGGTAGAGAAGTATTTGCTGTGCCAGGTCCTGTTACAAGTCTAGTCTCTGAGGGGCCTCACAAACTCATTCAAGAAGGAGCCCATCTCCTTCATTCTATAGATGACGTTTTTTCTCAACTCTCGCTCTCTAATGTTACTTTTGCTAATCTTAAAATCCCCTCCAAGATTTCTCCCAAAACACACTCTAAAACATTCTTAAAATACCAAGAAATCCCACCTCCTTCTTTGAGTTTAGAAGAAAAAAAAATCTGGTTGTGCTTAGGAGATATGCCTCTTTCTATAGAACATATTACGATACAAACAGGACTAGAAGCTCCTCTGGTCATCCGAAGCCTAATGATAATGGAGATTCGTAAGCAAATCATTGCTTTTCCGGGGCAACGTTATTTACGAAGAACTCAAGAATAATTCCTGATTTTTCTCTTGACAAACTTTTTGCTTCCTTATAAACTGCGTCGAAGGCATTTAGTGAAAATAACAATGTCTTCTAAGATTATTTTTTATGCTTCTAATATAAAAATGAAAATAAAAAATATATTTTAGAAAAAATAAGTTTATAACAAATTCGCTCTATAAACTGGCTACCTAACCAATTTAGTTGGTGTCCCTCGTGCGGCTTTGCCGTGTAGCCATCGGTATCCGATGGGGAGAGGTAAGGTTTTCTGTAAGTGATGAGCAGGATATACCCCTATACGGGTACCACCCCGTGCAGGTGTCCGGTGACTATGCCGGAACTGTAATGCGGGTATGCGTACTACTAGTGTGCTCTGCTAATGCCCATATAATGGAGCTCTCAGCAGGGGGCATGTACAACTATGTTCGCAGTAGTACTTGAAGGCCTCTCAAACTTCATCGCGCAGTTATGAAATGAGCACACGCCCGGATTATCCGGGCGTTTTTTTAGTTAAGCAAGAAATCAAAAATTTCTTACTTAATTCTTTTTGTTATTTCTTCTTATTTTTTAGAGAGTGTTTAAATCAGCTCTCACTTCCCAAAAATCATGATTATCCCTCTTTATTTTAGGCGCTTTTCATCCCAAAAAAATATTTTTAAATACGCCTAGACATTTTCATTAGGAATAATTTCGTATGGCTGTAGATATTCAATGTCCTCATTGTAGTGCGGCTTTGAAAATAGTGGATGTATTTCCCGGTAGTCGTATTCAATGCCCTCAGTGTACTGGTATCACTATTCTAGACTTTCAAGTTAGAGCGGAAAAACGAAGCCCTATTGTCCCCCCCACTCCTGGTCCTCAAGTCTTCACAGGAGACGACATTGAACAGTTGGTCAATGCAGCCTCTTTGCATCTTGCAAGTTGGTTAGATGTCCCCTCTCAAGATGTAAAAAAAGCTTTGGATTTACTTGAGCAAGATAAAGCTTATCATGTTTGGAAAATACCTAAGGGAGAGGGAGGTTACTCCTTCCGCGAAATTTCTTCTCCCGAACCAGTTTTAAAAAACATCCAAAGAAGAATACTAGATCGTCTTTTGTATCGCATACCAGTTTCCAATGCTGTTCATGGATTTGTCCAAGGACGTTCCATTGTTACTAATGCTGCGAAACATTTAAAAACAGCTCGGGCAATATTTAATGTCGATTTAAAATCCGCTTTTCCTTCTGTAGATGCGACCAGAATCAAACATTTATTTGTTCGGTATTTAAAAATTCCTTTGAAGCACTTGGGAGGTGATATTCCTCATCCAGTGCTAGATCAAGTCATCGAGCTTCTTGTAAAGCTAACTACTTACCAAAATGCTTTACCTCAAGGAAGTCCTGCTTCTGGTTATCTTTTAAATATAGCCTGTATAACTTTAGATAAAAATCTCTATCGTTTGCTTAGTCAACATGGCTCTGTTTATCAGTACACGAGATATGCCGACGATATAACAATTTCATCTCCCATGCCAATACATGAAGATCTTCGGGAGAAAATTCTAAAAGTTATCTTAGATTGTGGTTTCCAAGCAAATCCTAAGAAAATCTCTTATGCAGAGAGAACAAGAGGACAAAAGCTGGAAGTAACAGGATTAATTCTAGAAAAAGATAAAATCAGGATTCCATCGCCAAAACTAGAAGCCTTTCGAACAATGTTTCATCAAGCATCGCTTTTGGCTCCTGAAGAACTTGATGACAAAAAGAAACTGGAAATTCAGAGCGTAGTAGCCTTCATTAAAATGGTTTACCAACGCATTCCTTACCGATTATGGATTCCCTACAAGAAATATTTAGAAAAACACAAAATACAGTTTCCTAAAACCTCAGCCCGACCTCAATGGGAACAGTATCCAAAATAAAATTTTTAAACTTGACTGGAGAACACGGCTTAGGAAGCAACGGCTTCTGAGATTCGTCATTCTTCTGTCAAAAGGGTTCAGGTAGTTTATCCCTGAACAAACCATCACTTAATGGGTTGTCTGAGAAATAATTTTTAGGCAGCCTCAAAATTTAACACTTTAACAAATACAAAGACTTTAATCTCCCATTTGAGACTCAAACTTTGTGTTAAAATGTACGAAAGAAAAGGTTAGAATATGTCCATTACGGCAGAAAAAAAACAAGAGTTGATAGAAGAATATAAAACACACGAGCAAGATACTGGCTCTCCCGAAGTTCAAATTGCTATCTTAACTACACGCATTAAGAACATGACAGATCATTTAAAAATACACCGTAAGGACTTTGCTTCTCGTCGCGGTTTATTGATGCTAGTAGGGAAACGTACTTCTCTTCTTCGCTATTTGAAGAAGAAAAATGTTAAGAGATACCAAGAGCTCATTGCTAGCCTTGGTATTCGGAAGTAGTTTCCTACTAAAGCTTTTCCTTAGATTTTTTTAATAATCTCAAGGAAAAGCCTACATGAATGTTATCAATTTAAAATTTAAAGAAAGTAGGAACTTACGTGAGTTTCAAAGTAGAAAGAAAAATTGGTGGACATACGCTAAGCATCGAGACAGGCAACATGGCCAACCTTGCAGATGGTGCAGCCTTAGTCCGATACGATGATGCCGCTGTCCTTGTTACGGTAGTGACGGCAGAGCTAGAAGAAGATAGAGGTTTTCTTCCTCTAACCATAGAATATAGAGAAAAAACTTTTGCTGCAGGAAAGTTTCCTGGTGGATTTTTCAAACGAGAAGGACGCCCTACAACAAAAGAAATCTTGACTATGCGTTTGATTGATCGCCCATTGCGACCACTTTTTCCCAAAGGATACTCATCCGAAGTACAAGTCATGGCACAGGTTCTTTCTGCTGATCAGCAAAATAATCCTGATATTGCTGCTATGGTAGGGGCGTCTGCGGCGGTATGTTTGGCAGGTATTCCTATTACCGGGCCGACTGGTACAGTTCGAGTGGGACGCATCGACGGCAAACTCATTTTAAATCCCACTTACAGCCAACTTGAAGAAAGCGACATCGAAATCGTTGTTTCAGGAACAGAAAAGGCTGTTGTCATGGTTGAAGGATCAGCCAATGAAGCAAAAGAATCTGATGTTATTGATGCTATTCTGTGGGGACATGAACAGGTAAAAGAAATTGTCGAGTTAGTGAAAGAAATTGTCGAGAAATCTGGTGTTCAGAAAAAAGATCTTCCTCAAGTGTCTTCCATGGGAGACAAAGCTTACAAAATACTAAATAACAAAGAAGATCGAAATCTTATCGCTGAAGGGCTTCAGGTTAAAAGAAAACAAGATCGAAGCTTAAAAAATAAAGAAATCTGGAAGCAACTAAAAGAAAAGTATCTTACCGAAACAGATGAAAAAGCCAAAGTCAAAGCCAAAACCAAAGCCAAAGAAAAAGCCAAAGAAGAAGCTTTAAACGAAAAACATCTTCGGGCCGGATATGAAAAAGTCCAAAAAGAAATTTTCCAGGAAATGATTGCTAAAAATAAAAGAATAGATGGACGAGGATTAAAAGACATTCGTCCTATTAACTGCGAAGTCGGATTACTACCTCGTGTTCACGGCTCTGCTCTCTTCACAAGAGGAGAAACTCAAGCGTTGGTTACCGCCACCTTAGGAACTTCACGAGATGAGCAAATTGTCGATGGCTTAGCAGAGGAGTATAAAAAGAAATTTATCTTGCACTATAATTTTCCTCCTTTTTCTGTAGGAGAAGTACGTCCTTTACGAGGGGTTTCTCGCCGTGAAATCGGACACGGAAATTTAGCCGAAAGTGCTCTCCAAATGGTTACTCCAGAAGTAACTCGATTTCCCTACACCATCCGAATCGTTTCCGAAACTTTAGCTTCTAATGGCTCCAGTTCTATGGCTGCTGTAAGTGGGGGAACATTAGCATTGATGGATGCGGGAGTTCCTATCAAGAAGCCCGTAGGCGGGATTGCTATGGGATTAGTTAAAGATGGGGATAATTTCTACATCCTTTCCGACATCTTAGGAGACGAAGATAAGTTTGGAGATATGGACTTCAAAGTCGCAGGAAGCCAACGAGGAGTAACTGCTCTTCAAATGGACATCAAAATCGACGGGATTAGCCGTGATATTTTGGCCAAGGCTCTTGAGCAAGCAAAAGAAGGTCGTATTCACATTCTTCGTCAAATGATGCTGGCTTTAGATCGCCCTCGTAAAGAAATTTCAGCTTATGCGCCTCGCATTGTTAAGATAAAAGTTCCTCAAGATAAAATATCCGTAGTGATTGGACCTGGAGGAAAATCTATCCGCAATATCCAGCAAACAACCAAAGCCCAACTCGATGTAGAAGACGATGGAACCATCACAATCTACAGTGTTAACCAAGAAGGGGCTCAAAAAGCTCAAGAAATGATCGAAAGATTAACAGAAGAGGTTAAAGTTGGTAAAATTTACGATGGTAAGGTAACTGCCGTAAAAGATTTTGGCGCTTTTGTTGAAATAGCTCCTGGCCTAGAAGGCTTAGTTCACGTTTCAGAACTAGAGAAAAACTATGTTCAAAATGTGAGTGATGTGGTTAAGATCGGTGAAACCATTTCTGTAAAAGTTTTGGCCGTCGATGATCAAAACCGCATTAAACTAAGTAAACGAGCCGTTGACCGAGCAGGGGATAGCGATCGACCAGAACGCAGCGATCGACCAGAACGCAGTGATCGACCAGAACGCAGTGACCGACCAGAACGCAGTGACCGACCAGACCGCGATCGACCAGAAAGAAACTTTGAGCGTTCTAAGCGACGATAAAGTCTTAAGGCTTATACAGAGTAAGGCTTATTATCTATAAGCCTTACTCTGTAAAAGGTTTTAAATGGAGGGCAAGGCTCCTGCCGCGCCGGGGTTGTGCTGGCATAAAAATATTAAGAGCCAATCACATCCCCTGTTCGACAGGAGCCTCCCCCTCCAGCGAACATGGTATTTAGAGCGGTTTTAGATAATCTTTTTCAAAAAACGGTTTCAGATAAGCCAAAGCCCCCATCTTGCATAGTATTTAGGGTCGTTTTAGATAAATTATATCCTCCCAAAAACAAAATTAGGATACGCCCTATTATGCAATTCAACGAGTTGCAAAAAGATGCACTCATCAAAATAGCCCGAAAAACTCTTTCAGAGTATTTAAAGGATCAAATAAAGCCCAAACCTTGTCCGGATACATTTTCTGATATTTTACGGGAAAAACATCCATGCTTTGTCACGTACAAAAAAAAGGGACGTTTGCGAGGATGTGTAGGATCATTACAAGCCCAAAATCCCCTTTTTCAAGAAGTGATGGAAAAAAGCATTCAAGCAGCCATCCATGATAGACGTTTTTCTCCTATTACTCTAAAAGAACTTTCTGATATCCAAATATCAATTACTGTCCTTTCCTCTGCGACCTCAATCAACTCTCCCCTAGAATTTCATCCTGGTAAACATGGAGTAATTCTAAAAAAAGACCACCGACAAGCTGTTTTCTTACCTCAAGTTGCTCTTGAACAAGGTTGGACTCGAGAAGAAACACTGGAGCATCTTGCCCAAAAAGCTTCTCTTCCTAAAAATTCTTGGCAAGAAAAAGATATTGAATTAAAGATTTTTACGGCGCAAAGTTTCTCTGAGTAGCAACCGCCAGATCCAGTAAGGAATGATCCATGAGCTCATTTACTTTGATCGAAAAATATCTTCAAAAAACTTTATTTCTCTTAACCTGGCAATACTACGAAAAATTCTTTTGGCAGCTGATTTTAACTTGTTTACTATCCTCTATTCTTGGGCAAATTTTTTTTACCTCTTTTTGGATTTTCTTTGTTTTTTTTACAAGTTTATTCATCATTCTTCACCTAAAATACTCTCCTTTTTCTCCCCCCTCAAGAGAAACCACTGCTTCTTACCTCGACCAGTTTTATCAACTATCCTCCAGAGTAAGAACTTCCCATTATGTTTTTCTCGAAAAAAAGAAATCTCCTTTTCGGGAAAATTTATGGAAAGATACCGAGGAAAAACTCTGCTCTGTCTGGTCAGAGCAAAAAATCAAGAAGGCCCTTCATGTTTTAAGAAAACATTATAGTATTTCTTGTCTTTTTCTCGTCCTAACTAAATTATTTTTATGTTCTTCTTTACCTCCTCCCCTATCTTCTTCAGAAAAAAAAATAGTAAGAGCCCTAAGCGATGAAATATCTATACTCGCAGAAAATAGCAAGTCCTCTTTTGTCATTCCTGATTCAGTAGAAGAACTCCGAGAGATTTCTCAGAAGAAATTCGTTGTGAGAAAAGAGATTCAAGAAGTATTTCAAAAGATCTTGGAACAAGCCAGTCTTGAAAATCAAAATCCTCTATCTCAAAAAATTTCTTCGCAAATCGAGCAGCATTTAGGATTACCAAAAAATAGTAAAATAGAACAAATTGCTCAAAAAATTAGTGAACTTTCTCCCGAAAAACTTCATTCTTTAGAAAAATATATCTCCCATGAGCTTTCTTCTTTAGTAAACAAAACAGATGGAATAGGTAAAATAAGCAAACTAGATAAAATTGCCTGGGAAAAAGTTATCGCTGTACAAGAAAAATCAGAAATCATCCGAGCATGGAAAAAATTAGAGCAAAGTTTACGAGAAGAAGAGAGGAAAACAAAGAAACAAAGCATTGCTAGAATACGCCAAGGATATGATAAAATGGCACTTCGCCTACAGTGGCCTTCCTTCTCGGAGAGTTTTCCTTCTCTACAGCAAAATTTTTTTTCCCTTAACAATTCTTTTCCTTCTGTTAGCACGAATTCCTTTTCTTTCCCTCATGAAAAAATCGTTTCTGAATTCTCTTCTCCTGAAAAATTTTCTCATTGGAGTAATGATATGACTAAGGGATGGTGGCCTCAACACTACCACGACTCCATATCTAAATACTTTGAAGAAAAAGAAAAGGAATTCAACAGCTCAAATTCAAAATCTCACTTAGGAGAAAGGAAAAACTGAAGTTTTTCCTTTCCCCTAAGCAGGAAAAGACTTAAAATGTACCAAGAATTTTTCCAAAATTGATCTTTTCGACGAAACAGTTAATCGGAGTTTTTCTATGCAAAACTACAAACTCAAAAAAATAACTTTATTTTTCATTTTACTTAATTTCTGTACAGTTCTTTTTGCCAATGATTGGGAACAATGGCGAGGACCTGTTTCCGATGGAATTTCTTCGGAAACAGGTATTTTGAAAAAATGGCCTAATCGTGGTCCAAAACAAGTCTGGCGTATTCCTCTGGGAGCTGGTTATTCGGGCATTGTTGTCTCTGAAGGATTAGTCTATACAATTTATGGAACTAGAGGAGATGAGTATTGCATAGCTTTAAATGAAAAGACCGGAAAAAAAGTTTGGCGAACCTACCTGTCCTCTATTTTTCGCAATGGCTTTGGAGATGGCCCTCGCTCTACTCCCACAGTAGATGAAGGAAAAGTCTATGCTATCAGCGGACAAGGCATAATCAATTGCCTCGATGCTAAAACAGGAGACAAAATTTGGGGTCAGGATCTCCTACGAAAATATAGTGCATCAAATGTAACTTGGGGTTTTTCCTCCTCTCCCTATATCTACGATGGTATGCTTGTTTGTAACGTTGGTGGAACAGGGCACGGTATCATTGCTTTAGATAAGAGCAATGGGAAATTAATCTGGCGTTCCACAAACGATAAAGGAGCCTACTCCACAGCTGTTTCCGCCAAAATAGGAGGGAAAGAACAACTTATTTTTTTTACTGCCAAAGGAATTGTATCTGTTATTCCCAAAAACGGTAAGGTTCTTTGGCGCTATGGATGGAAAACGGCCCACGATGTTAATGCAGCAACTCCTATTGTACAAGGCGATTATGTTTTTTTATCCTCCGGTTATAATTCAGGCGCAGCCTTAATAAAAATAAGTAAAAGAGGGGGCAGCTACAGCGTAAAAGAAGTATGGAAAACTCGAGAAATGAAAAACCATTTCTCTTCTTCCATTTTTTACGAAGGCCATTTCTACGGTTTTAATAATACTCGCCTTGTTTGTATGGATTTTAAAAAAGGTAAAACCCAGTGGAGCCAAGCAGGTTTCAACAAGGGTTCTCTTCTGGGAATTGATGGACACATGATTGTTTTAGGAGAAAGAGGCAAACTTGCTTTAGTCGAACTCAACCCCAACGAATATCGGGAAAAAAGTAAAACCAGCATTTTTCCTCGAACTAAGTGCTGGACTGTTCCTACGGTTGCTAATGGTCGTCTTTTTGCCCGCAATGAACAAGAAATGGTTTGCTTAGATATCACTGGAAAATAGAAAACAATGGATCGAAAAAAGATATCATCCTTTATCTTAATCATAGCTTTGGGTATTTTGATCTGCCAAGTTTATTCGAAATACCCCATCTTATATAAATTTGTTACAGGTAATGGCTATGTAAGTACAGATACTCTGAAAAAAGAGGAAAAAAGAGCCGACTCTGTAGAAATTGCATCCAATGAAAAAAGTCTCGATCAGGAACTCTTTCTTCTTTTGCAAACGGAGCAAGATCCATTTGTTCGACAACTGATAGCAAGTCATCCAAATGTCAGTCAAAGAACTCTGCAAGCTCTTGCCCAAGATACTGATTTTGCTGTTAGGTGGGCCCTTGCTCGCAACCCGCAAACTCCTACAACTATCCTTGATAAGCTAGCTTTTCAAGAAGATGTTGAAATTCGAGAGGAAGTAGCGGCAAATCCAGGTATCTCTCTAGATTTACTGAAAACTTTAGCTCAGGATAGAAAAAGGAGAATTCGATCCATTATTGTAGAAAACCCGACAGCTTCGTCTGAAGTTCTCGATTTTTTACTAGTAGACCAAGATCCCATTATTCAAGGAATAGCAAAAGCTCGCCATTTAAAAACGTCCACTACAGAGCTAGCAGACTTAGCACAAAGTGATGAACCTGGCATTCGTAGGGCTGTCGCAAAAAATAAAAATACACCTCTAGAGGTACTAAAAAAATTAGCCAATGATTTAGATAGTTATGTCTCTCAAACGGCCTTAGGCCAGTTAAACAAAGAAAAAGAAAGTTTGCAATTAAGGAATCCTAAGTGACTTCAAAGTTTAGAGTTAGTAAAAGAGCAGAGTTTGCTGAGACAGATATGGCTGGAATCGTTCACTTTAGTAACTATTTTCGTTATATGGAAGTTGTCGAACATGCCTTTTTTCGCTCTCTTGGTCTGTCTGTTTATATGCCTTTCAATGAAGCAATGCTCTCTTGGCCAAGAGTTTCCTGTTCTTTCGAGTACAAACGTCCTATACGTTTTGAAGATGAAGTAGATCTAGTTTTAACTATTACGAAGGTGGGAGCCAAATCACTTACCTATACTGTAGATATTTTGCTTGAAGAGGAAGCCATTGCTCATGGAACTTCTAAAATGGTTTGCTGCCTACTGGAACAAGGGAAAATGAAAAGTATAGCCATACCGCCCCTTCTCCTAGAAAAATTTGCTCCCTACCTTCCTCGTTAAATCTATATTTGACAGAGTAGAAAAATCAAATTTATCAAAAAAAATTTGGTGTATCTGTTTTTTGGCATCATTCTTGAAGAGAAAAAGAATATATATTGAGATAGTTTAAATAATTTTGAATTTCCGAAAAGGCGTCTGGCTACCAGTTATCCATGTTGTAAGCGTCTAAACGGAGAATATTTTAGTAAACAGACTTCATAATAAGTCTGTCAAATTGGCCTGGTAAAAGCAAAACAACATATTATGCCAGCCGAATAAAGGAGACGCTTGTTATGATGGATAGAGTCGGAGAAGTATTTGTCAAAGGTTTGGTTAAAGTCTTTGGTTCTCACAACGATCGTTCCTTGAAAGATACTTTACCTGTCGTAGAGAAAATTAATAGTTTAGAGGGAGGGCTGAGAGAGCTTTCCGACAAGCAACTAAAAGAAAAGACAAATGAATTTAAAGATCGTTTAGGAAAAGGGGAAACCTTAGACAAAATATTGCCAGAAGCATTTGCCGTTGTCCGAGAAACTTCTCGGAGAGTTCTAGGAATGCGTCACTTTGACGTGCAAATGATCGGTGGAATGGTTCTCCACCAAGGGAAAATTGCAGAAATGACAACCGGGGAAGGAAAGACCCTCGTTTCAACTTGTCCAGCCTATCTCAACGCACTCCAAGGTCACGTTGCAGTTGTAACAGTAAATGACTATCTTGCGCAGCGTGACTGCGACTGGATGAGACCTATCTTTGAATTTTTGGGTCTTACCGTTGGGTGTATTCAATCAGAAATGTTTCCTCAAGAGAGATTACGCCAATACCGTTGTGATATCACTTACGGAACCAATAATGAATACGGTTTTGACTATCTTCGCGACAACATGAAAATGTCGCGCGAAGAGCAATGCCAACGTGTTCTAAACTACGCCATTATTGACGAGGTTGACTCAGTACTTATCGACGAAGCCCGAACCCCTTTAATCATCGCCGGTCCCGCAGAAGAATCTACAGATCGCTACTACACTGCTTGCGGCCTAGTAAAAAAACTCAAAGAAGGGGTTCACTTCGAATTAAAAGAAAAAGAACAATTGGCTCTTTTAACAGAAGAAGGTATCGAGTATGCCGAGAAATTAATAGGAGTAGATTCCTTCTATAAGGGAAAAAATATGGTTTGGCCTCACCATATTAGCCAGGCTCTCCGAGCTCAAGAGTTCTTTAAAAATGACAAAGAATACATGGTAAAGGAAGGCCAGATTGTCATCATTGATGAACACACCGGACGACCTCAACCCGGAAGACGCTGGAGTGATGGGCTTCATCAAGCCATAGAAGCCAAAGAAAAACTAAAAATTCGAGAAGAAAACCAAACTTTGGCCAGCATCACTTTTCAAAATTACTTCCGCCTTTTCAATAAACTCTCTGGTATGACTGGTACTGCGGTAACTGAAGCTGGTGAATTTGATAAAATTTACAACCTAGATGTTCTTTGTGTTCCGACAAATCGTCCTCTCAAACGTCTCTCTCACGATGACGCTATTTATGGAACGGACTCCGAAAAATATCAGGCGATCGCTCAAGAAATAACTCTTTACCACCGATGTGGCCGACCTGTGCTCGTCGGTACGATTACGGTAGAAAAATCAGAGCTAATTTCAAAAATACTCACTGCTCGAGAAATTCCTCATCAAGTTTTGAATGCGAAGTACCATGAAAAAGAAGCGGGGGTTGTGGCCAAAGCGGGGCACTTAGGAGCAGTAACTGTAGCAACCAACATGGCAGGTCGTGGTACTGATATTAAACTGGGGACTTTCACCAAGAAGCAGCTCTTAGATCACTGGAAAGAGAATCGACTTGCTCCCAAGAAATTATCATTAGACGATTCTCAATTCGAAGAAAAACTTTACCAACACTGGGCAAAGGTTTTCTTGAAAGATCAGCCGATGAAGAAGTCGCTAGAAGAACTTAGCTTAGATGAAATCAAAAGCAAACTGGAAGACTACTGGGAGGAAGTCCAAATGTCTCCTGTCCAACTATGCGAGTCCGTTCAAAGTCTTGGAGGACTACATGTTCTCGGAACAGAACGACATGATTCTCGCCGAATTGATAACCAACTAAGAGGACGTTGTGGACGCCAAGGAGATCCCGGGAGCTCTCGCTTTTTTCTCTCTTTTGAAGATGACCTCCTGAGAAAATTCGCTCCTCCTGCCATGATTAAACTCATGCAAGGTATGGGAATGCAAGAGGGACAAGATATCCGTCACCCCATGCTAAACCGAGGTATTGGAAAAGCCCAGAAACGCGTCGAAGGATATAACTTTGATATCCGGAAATCACTCCTCGAATATGATGAAGTGATGAACGAGCAAAGAAAATTAATCTATGATAACCGACAAAGCGTTTTGAATCGCAAGGAACTGCGAAAAACCGTTACCCGAATGATCGAAGATAGAATAGATGTCGCTCTTGACATTTACTTACCTGATCGTGCGGAAAATGAGTGGGATTATTCGGGACTATGTGATTGGCTCGCAAGCAAGTTTCTTATCCATAAAAAACCGCAAGAACTCGAAGGAAAAAACTACAAAGAAGTGCAAGAAATACTTCTGGATGCAACAAAAAAAGAGTACGATAAACGAGAGAAAGAAATGAGTAGCGAAGCCATGAGAGAGCTAGAAAGCTATCTTCTTTTGAGTAACATCGACTCTAAATGGAAAGATCACCTCTATGCTATGGATGTGCTAAAGTCAGGCATTAACTTGGTCGCTATGGGGCAAAAAGACCCAAAAATAGAATATAAACGAGAAGGCTACCATTTGTTTGATGAACTTCTCTCTGCTATCCAAGAAGAAGTTACCGATTGTATCTTCAAGCTGACCATTGAGAAGAGTGACTTGGATCTCTTGAACGAAATCTGGAATCCCCAAAATTTTAGTCATGACCAAGCCCACCAAGCTCCTATTGGCAATGTTCCTCCAGAAGTGCAAGCGCAAATGGCCGCCCAAGCCCAACAAGTTCCCAAAACAATTAAGCGCGACTTACCCAAAGTCGGTCGCAATGACCCTTGCTCCTGTGGCAGCGGCAAGAAATTCAAGAAGTGCTGTGGTCGCTAACTTCCGCATTGTGATTCCCGCCTTCCCTGCGCATAGCTGTCAAGCTAAGCCACAAGTTATTTCCTCGAAGGGGGTTAATACATCCCATGGGTTTCCAACCCATGGGATGTATTAAGTCCCAAAATCCCCCTGAAGGGGGTGAGACAAAGAAAGTTTCGCCCCTTCAGGGCGATTTGGGTCGGGTGTTCCATTTACCTCCGGGTTTGCACCCGGAGCTACTAACATTAAGCCCCTTCGGGGATATTTCAAGGACTTGCGGCTTAAGTTGACAGCTAT
>JAJCYT010000020.1 GCA_029262795.1 Candidatus Fraserbacteria bacterium | reverse complement strand
TCGTTACGCCATTCGTGCAGGTCGGAACTTACCCGACAAGGAATTTCGCTACCTTAGGACCGTTATAGTTACGGCCGCCGTTTACCGGGGCTTCAATTCAGAGCTCTCACTCCTCCTTTTAACCTTCCGGCACCGGGCAGGCGTCAGACCCTATACGTCGCTTCGCAGCTTCGCAGAGCCCTATGTTTTTAGTAAACAGTCGCCACCCCCTGGTCTGTGCCACCCCGATCCGGTTGCCCAAATCGAGGTCACCCTTATCCCGAAGTTACGGGTGTATTTTGCCGAGTTCCTTCAACATCGTTCTCTCAAGCGCCTTGGTATACTCTACCTGTCCACCTGTGTCGGTTTGGGGTACGGTCTATATGGTGGGGCTATTTCCTGGGACAGCTTCACAGCCCTTCCAATCCAATAAGGAAGAACAATTTACGCTATCCGTCACATCCCACCAGGCTGCAGAATATTAACTGCATTCCCATCGACTACGCCTTTCGGCCTCGCCTTAGGAGCCGGCTCACCCTGCGCAGATTAGCTTTACGCAGGAACCCTTGGACTTTCGGCGAGAGTGTCTCTCACACTCTTTATCGCTACTCATATCAGCATTCTCACTTCCAATACCTCCACGCAACCTCGCAGTCACGCTTCAACGGCTTATGGAACGCTCCGCTACCACTCGATGGTCAGATAGCAATCATCAAAATCAAACAACACAATAAACCATCTCGTCGGTCTATTAGCGCTCACGCCAGTCACATAAAGTGACGGCTCCGCGTGGGCGTGGTAAAACCACGACGCACACTTGTGCTTGCCTCAAATCATAAATGAACTGCGGCAGTAATATCTATCTTGATCATTGGTAACTGACCATCGAATCCTCAGCTTCGGTACACATCTTTAGCCCCGGTACATCTTCGGCGCAAGACAGCTTAATTAGACCAGTGAGCTGTTACGCTTTCTTTAAATGATGGCTGCTTCTAAGCCAACATCCTGGTTGTTATGGCCGTCTCACATCCTTTTCCACTTAGATGTGATTTAGGGACCTTAGCTGGAGGTCAGGGCTGTTTCCCTCTCGACTATGGACCTTAGCACCCATAGTCTGTCTGCCGGACTATACTCAACGGTATTCGGAGTTTGGTTAGAATTAGTAAGGCTCGCGCCCCCTGCATCCATCCAGTGCTCTACCCCCGTTGGTAAACATCCGACGCACTACCTAAATAGTTTTCGCGGAGAACCAGCTATCTCCCGGCTTGATTGGCCTTTCACCCCTAGTCACAGGTCATCCCCGCGTTTTTCAACACGCGTGGGTTCGGTCCTCCAGTGCATGTTACTGCACCTTCAACCTGCCCATAACTAGATCGCCGGGTTTCGGGTCTAATGCACCAAACTCATGCGCGCTATTAACACTCGCTTTCGCTACGCCTACACCTAACGGCTTAAGCTTGCTTGATACACTAACTCACTGATCCATTATACAAAAGGTACGCCGTCAGGACATAAAGTCCCTCCGACTGCTTGTAGGCATTCGGTTTCAGGTTCTGTTTCACTCCCCTCATCGGGGTACTTTTCACCTTTCCCTCACGGTACTGGTGCGCTATCGGTCGCATAGGAGTACTTAGGCTTGGAGGGTGGTCCCCCCATGTTCAGACAGGATTTCACGTGTCCCGCCCTACTCAAGTCCTTATGTTCGATCTTCTCATACGGGGCTATCACCCACTATGGCTCGCCTTTCCAGACGATTCTGATAATCTTACATAAGGCACTGGCCTGGTTCCCGTTCGCTCGCCACTACTAGGGAAGTCTCTGTTGATGTCCTTTCCTCCGGTTACTTAGATGTTTCAGTTCACCGGGTTTGCCTCCTGCAGCTATGTATTCACTGCAGGATACCCCTTACAGGGTGGGTTTCCCCATTCAGATATCCATGGGTCAAAGGTTACTGGCACCTCGCCATGGCTTTTCGCAGCCTGTCACGTCTTTCATCGCCTCTATGCGCCAAGGCATCCACCAAATGCCCTTATCATACTTGAGAGCTTCATCATATCCAGAGAACAAATCTCTTATAGTTGCAAGCAACTAAGCAAAATTTGCTCTAAGATACTAACTCAACATTCAGCTAATGATCTAACGTCTGCTCCCAGCACTTAACATGCTACAGAGCCGTCTTAAACAATCCCTCCCGATCCACAAGCACCCTAAACAGGGGCGCAAGCTTACTTTGAAGATCACGATTAAAACACGTTAATCATCCTTGGCGGATGATCTGATCTCATCATCAAATCATCCTAAAAATCCACATTCACAATGT
Source organism: Candidatus Fraserbacteria bacterium (assembly GCA_029262795.1). Classification (GTDB taxonomy): domain Bacteria; phylum Bipolaricaulota; class Bipolaricaulia; order RBG-16-55-9; family JAJCYT01; genus JAJCYT01. The sequence goes on along the minus strand of JAJCYT010000020.1, from coordinate 1,021 downwards.
AAAAGAACTATACTCTTTGTTATCCCTCAAACGCCAACCACTTTCCTTAAGAAGTGGCGATCACATCCGTGATCTTGGCTTTCACGCTAAAGCGTGGCGGCCCTCGGCCTTGCCTCAGCCATAAATGGCTTCGGACAGAATACAAAAACACTCCCAATTAAGGGAATTTCGTTTCCTTTGGCGTAAAGATATATCAGACCTCGCATTAAGCTCGGGCGCGCAGTCGCGCTTGCCTCACCTGCAAGCAGGCTCGGGGACATGAACAGCAGATCACGTGAACAGCCGTCCAGTCCGTCAAGGACTGGCAAGGCCAACCCCCAATTAAAGAAGGGGCCGTCCGCAGCGCACGCGAGGATTTAAACAAAAGTTGGCTTGAGGAGCTAAACAACCAAGCTTAAGCTTGGTGGGCCGAGCAGGACTTGAACCTGCGACCTCACGCTTATCAGGCGTGCGCTCTAACCACCTGAGCTACCGGCCCTCACCAATCGATAACGGGCTACTACCCGGACTTGGTGGAGCCAGACGGGATCGAACCGACGACCTCCTGAATGCAAATCAGGCGCTCTCCCAGCTGAGCTATGGCCCCAATCCAGTCCCGGTCACCGATAACACCACAGTGCCATCAGATCTCCGATCTGCTTATCTTTACTTGGAAGGGACATGAGGACGGCGGTTCGAATGTGGTACCTTTGACTTGGTACCTATATGTTTCAAAAAGAGATCTTTATGACGTCCCTCAAGCGCCGGGCGTGGACATCCGTCCACTTGGCTATCCTCGCATAAGCTCGGACGGCCAGTCGGCCTTGCCTTACCTGCAAGCAGGCTCGGATTAGAGACACTCAATCCTACTAGAGCAGAACTCCAGTTGGTTCGAGCTATGTTCTATATGAAGCGCACCATATGACACGGCGCATATAAACAATCAAAAAAGACCTTCCTTAGAAAGGAGGTGATCCAGCCGCAGGTTCCCCTACGGCTACCTTGTTACGACTTCACCCCAGTCGCTGACCCTACCGTGGTT
>JAJCYT010000019.1 GCA_029262795.1 Candidatus Fraserbacteria bacterium | reverse complement strand
GAAACCCAAGTCTGCACCAAAGGTGATGCCGCTAAGGGTTATGTTTAACTGCAAATTGGCCTGAAAGTCGATATCAAACTTTACTGCTTCAGTTTGAGAACCTTCAGGGATAAGAGCGATGTCGATGTCAAAACTACCTGTCACGTCTGCTTTGGACAGGACCGCAAATCCAGCCACAAAAACAACGGCTAGAAAGACCGAGAGAACTTTCTGAAACATTAAACAACCTCCATAAATTTTTTGGAAAAATCCCCACTTAAGATTGTAACACAAGTAACATTTAAAAGTCAACATTTTTTAGCTCAAAAGACAACGCCCATTGTCAAAGTCACGTTTTCCATGCCCGCAGTGTTTACAGTCAGCGTGGTGCCAAAGGTTAATCCTGCATCGTTGTCATAGTGAAAACCAAACGAAGTCCTTGCCCACTCCAAGCGAAACAGCATCCGCTCTAAGGTGGTGGTACTGTCTAATGAAAATGGTCCACGCATCAAACCGAAATCAACACTGGCCGTGCTGATGCCTGTTCGTCCCAAATTGACAAAGGCCGAAACATCCACAGGATTGGTGTCAGGAAACAAAACCAAGTTAAAACTACCTAACAACAAATCCATTTCAAAGTTGCCATCCAAATCAAAAATTGACAAAGAGATATTGCCAGTCTGAAAATCGATTTGTGTGCTTGAAAAATTGAGATTAGTAATATTTCTAGAGGTGAATGTGCTGGTGATATCAACCAATCCTAGAAGATTTGTTGTCATGGACACAGATACTTCCAATTCTGCCAATGGCGTAAACACCAATGCAGCTTGCAAAATACCGCCAGGGATATCCACATTTTCAACAGTCAGTGTTTCCTGCTCAAACAATACAGGTCCGCCACTTCCGATAGGATTGGCTGTGGGATCAGCAAATTGAGCCGAACAGGCGGCGTTGACCTCAAAATCAAAACTGCGTTTTTTGATGTAATTTTTCTCTTTGGCACAAAACTGAGTAACACTGCCAATGGCAATGCCACTGACCGTTTGACCGCTAAGGGTAATCACATCGCCAAACCCAAATGTTGGCGTCTGATCATTGGCTATGGGGTTGGTTTGACTGACAAAATATGGTGTGTCTGGACCAAAATGATCATGTTCATGATCATTTAGCCCGATAGGGTTGAGGCCTTGAATGTCAGGAAAATCCACATCCTCAAAGATTGCCAAGTTGCTGATTTGTACCCCAGCAAGGTTAATCTGTATGGAGATGCGTTTTTTCACAAAACCAACCGCATTGTCAATCACGCCATCGGAATCGCCATCACCTATGGCCGTGGTGTTGGGTCCCACACACTGGCCCGTGATACCTCCCGACGTATTGGTAACCCCGTCCTGAAAGTTAGCGCAACCAAACGGCGCCGCAAATACAAATTGGTCGAAGATAAACAGCGCCCCCAGGTTGGTGGTAAGATTTAAAATGCCAAACTCAATGCCTGTGACACCAAAACCCACATCCATACCAAAGGTAATGCCGCTAAGGGTAGTATTCACCTGTAGGTTGGATTGTAAATCGATGTGCAGTCTGGCGGCTTCAACAAGCACACTTTCTGGCGTCAATGTGATGTCAATATCGAAACTGCCTGTCACATCCGCTTGCACGGCCTGACTGAATCCCGATAGCAATAAAATAGACAGGCACAGAGAAAACATCCGATGGGACATGAAGCACACCCTCCACTACTTTTTTTGGAAAAATCGCAACTACATTCTAACCGAAAAAAATTTTCCAGGTCAACTTCTATGAAATATCAGTGGTTTGTTTTTGATCGCAATTTAAGCAACAGTCGATGCAAGGATTTTTATAAAAGAAAAACCCCTTGCTCATATGAGCAAGGGGTTTTTTGTTTAACTCGTTAAGGATTCTTGAAAGTCGTTATTTAGAAGACGACGCCGAGTTCGATGGTGGTGGTGCCCATGCCGCTAGGTGTGTAGCTGAAGTCAGCACCGAAGCTGAGGCCGCCATCGCTGTCCACGCTCAAGCTGAAGCTCGTGCTAGCCCATTCCAACTGGCTGGCCGTGCCGCTGTAGACCGTGGTGGTGTCCAAGTTAATCACACCGCGGCTGATGCCCAAGCTGAAGATCGCTCGGTTCAAACCGGTGGTGTCAGTGCGCAACGAAATGGTCAAGTCTGCTGGGTTCTGGTTCGGGTTCAATACCACGGCCAAAACTGCTGTCACTTCGTCGAACTGCAAGTTGCCGCCATCATCTACCAAAGTCAGGCTCAAGTTGCCCGAAGACACACTGGTGGTGATTCGGCTCAAGCTCAAGTTGGTGATGTTGTTCGAAGACAACGTGGTGGTGACATCAGCCAGATCCAAAATGGTGAACTGGGTGACGATGTCAGCCGTCAATGGAGACAATGGCACAAACGTGGTGTTGATGTCGATGGTCACGCCACCAATTTCAATACCTTCCACGTTCAAGGTTTCTTCTTCAAACAACAATGGCGTTTTTGCGCCACCTTCCAATGCGGTGATGCCAGGATCACCGAACTGAGCTGTACAAGCTTTGTTCACTTCGTAGGTGAAAGAACGTTTCTTAATCACGTTGTTGCCGGATGCACAAATAGCCGTTGCACCGGTCACGGTGATACCAGAAACGGTCTGACCACTGATGGTGATGACGTCACCGAACCCGAAGGTTGGGGTTTGATCATCTACCAAGGTGTTGGTGCCGCTCAGATCATAAACATCGCCTGCACCAAAGTGATCGTGTTCGTGTGTGTTAGAGCCATTGATGTCAGGGAAGTCAACATCTTCAAAAATGGCCAAATTGGTCAACGTAATACCAGCGATGTTCAGTTCAAGCTGGATGCGTTTCTTCACGAAACCCACTGCGTTATCAACCACAGTGTCGCCATCGCCATCACCGATGGGAATTACGAAGTTACCAGCACACTGGCCAGAACCTGGGAAGTTGGTACAACCAAAAGGTGCTGCAAACACAAATTGGTCAAACACAGCCAACGCACCCAAATTGGTGGTTAGGCTCAAAATAGCGAATTCCACGCCGGTGGTCCCAAAACCAAGGTCCGCACCCAGGGTCAAACCACTCATCGTGATGTTCACCTGTAAGTTCGACTGCAAGTCAATTTCTAACTTCACAGCTTCCGTTTGCGTTCCTTCTGGGGTCAGCGTGATATCAAGATCAAAACTTCCTGTCACGTCTGCTTT
>JAJCYT010000018.1 GCA_029262795.1 Candidatus Fraserbacteria bacterium | reverse complement strand
CGCACCCAGGGTCAAACCACTCATCGTGATGTTCACCTGTAAGTTCGACTGCAAGTCAATTTCTAACTTCACAGCTTCCGTTTGCGTTCCTTCTGGGGTCAGCGTGATATCAAGATCAAAACTTCCTGTCACGTCTGCTTTGGTTGCGAATGCAAAACCAGCAACCAAGATTAGAGCTAGAAGCGCCGAGAGAATCCTTCTAGACATTCAAATCCTCCTTAACGATTTTTGTTTTGAATCCTATTATAGCACGAAAAGCAAAAATTTGCTTGCCGTAACTTTTAAGACAATTTTTGAGGCTATTTTAGCGTTACTTCCCCACCACCTCCTTGGTGTTTTTTAAATTTAAGTCATAATGGCAACACCCACGCCGAGAATCCCCACAAACAACGCTGAAACCGCTACGATAAAGTTCACATTTGCCCTTTGTCGCAACTGATTCATTTGCGTGATATTGGGTTGTGGGCCACCTGTTGCCTGTTTCAATTGGGCCATTTCTTGCTGTAACGCAACATTTTCGGTTTTCAAATCATCCAAGCTTTGTGTTAATTGGTTTAAGCGCAATTCAATGCTTGGATCCGTTTCCACGCGCACAGGGTTCTGACCTGTATCTGTGGTGCTGACGCTGGGTGCGGAGTCGATATCGAGGCGATTTTGTTCCACTTGTTCGCTCAATTCGAACAGCAATTGTTGGACCGCATCCAGATCTGAAACGTTGAGCTGATCCGGATTGTTCATCGTCAGGCGCATAGCGCGAGCCATCATGGCAGTGGCCGAATAGCGGGTCAGGTAACTGTCCCCGTTAAATGCACCATTTGGCAGACCGGTGATCACACCGTATTCCACCAAAAACTTTAAATCATCAACGGCCCAATGATCAGCAGGCACGTCGATGAACAAAAACGGATTTGAAACCACTTGGGAACTCGAACCAGCACCGGACGTTCCCGCGTTACTGTTGCTATTTGAAGAATTTGTAGCCCCATCAGTTTTGGGCGCTCCCCCATCGGCGTGCCCATTCAATGCCAACGAAAATAAAAAAGCGCAACAAAGTAAGACAACAAAACTACTTCTTACCATTGTGCCCTCCTTTGAGGTAAGTTATCCCAACCTCCTGGAGACCATTTTTTATGCAAAGTATAAAACACCTTCAGGTTTGCTGTCAAGAAGATTGTCAGCAGAAACCCACACGAACGTAAGGCGTTTTTGCTTGGCATTTGTATCACTGTCTATCGCTCAAAATAACGTTGTTAACTTAATAAGTATTATAGGATACATTCACAAATAGCGTCAAGTCTTTTTCATTACCTCGCCAGGGGACACCTGTCTGGTCAGATGGTCTAATCTATGATTTTAAAAATTTCAAAAATTTTATTTTGAGCCACCCCCTACCGATGTGCCATATGACCCGAGTGCGTTTCCCTTACGTCCTTTGGCCCAAACAGCCAAGCGCTATAATGGGTTCATTATGGGAAGGCTATTGATGCTGGTTGTTGCACTGATGATGCTGTTTGGCGGGTCTCATACGGTATGGGCGCAAGCTCCGACGATCACGATTGAGCAAAAGGGTTTTACGTTTGACGTGGTTCCCTTAACGGGCGATGCACCCGCTTCTGTGTTTTACGATTATCGTGCGCTGCAAGCCCACACCGGTTTTGAAACAGCTGGGCGAAGCGTGCTTTTTTTCTATCAAAACACCCAAACAGGCATGTTGTCTTTGGTGGCCGTACATGGCGCACCCGCTTTGGATGTCACCAACAGCACGGGCATTGTTCGCTTTATTATTGATCGCCTTCCGCGCAGCAGTTTTCTCGAAGTTCAGGATGATCCGCAGGATCAATATGAATTTGCCCCGCCGATTGCCACCTTACGCTGGAAATGGCATACAGGTCGCACAGATGGTGTGGTGATTAGTGATTTGGGCGACGATTTTGACTTCCGTATTGCGCCGCATTTTATCCAAGGGGTCAACGACTGGGTGTTGCTTTCCCAAGAGCCCAACGGCTCAGTTCGTAACACGGTGCTGCCCGAATTGAATCAGACGTTGTCTTTTCGCTCTGGTGCTGCTGCCGGGCGTGGCGTGCGTGCTGATTTTTCCATTCATCCCAGTGGCAATATCCATACCTTTACACCGCTTGCGTTTGATGCCAGCAGCAGCCTGGCCCCTGATGGTAGCGAGATCATGATCTATGAATGGGATTTTGACGGCGACGGCCTGTTTGACGCTCAAGTCGAACGCCCCATTGTCAGCCATCAATATCAGCAAAGCGGGCGAGTGAGTGTGACCCTGCGCGTGACCACGCGGGGGGGAACCACGTCCACCGTTTCTAAAGAACTGATTATCCTTTCTCAAATTGGGGCGCGGGGGATACGCCATATTTCCACCCCCACTGCCATGCCGGAACACACCTTTCGTGTGACGTTGACCCTCCATATCGAGCAGGATATGGCTGGATTGGGTGTGGAGGAAATCTGGCCCCAGGGCTGGATTGTAGAGGCGGTGCAAAACGATGGTTCTGTATTGAAGCCTGAGCGCGGCCAGTGGGTGTTTGCCAATACCCTGACACGTGGTGACACCAAAACGATTGTTTATGATGTGACCATTCCGCATGTGGATTTCCTCAATGGTTTGCCCAACTACTTTGAAGTGGAAGGGGTGATGACCGCCAACTTGCCGCGGTTTGTGTCTCAGATTGACGGTGAAAGTCAGGTTGAAATCGCCTCCTGTCTCAGTACGCCGGTGGCTTTGGCCCACTATGATTTCAACACCCAAAATATCGACCTGCGCTTGTCTGAAACCATTTCGGCCAGACAGTTGGCCTATGCACAAGGGCTGTGGTTTGAGGGCGGCGACTTGCCTGCCACTTGCTTCAATGGTGTTGACATTCAAGCGTTCCAGATTGTGCGCAGTTATCACAATCTGGAAATCAGTGTGGATCAACCATTGCCCAATGGCGGATTGCTACGCGGGGTGCGCGTCCACCGTTCCATCCTGACCAACCTGCCAAATGCTGAACTGTATCGTGGCGGTCGCGACCTGATTCGCTTCCGTGTGCAACTGGACATTGATATTTTGCGTGATTTGGAAAGTTTGGCCATCACCGAGATTTTGCCAAGCGATTGGGAGGTGCTTGCACCCTCACTGCTGGATGTGGTCTACCATTCCAGCAATCATGAATGGCTGGTTCTGGGACCATTGATGGCAGGACAGCGTCGGTCCTTAGTTTACGATGTGGTGGTGCCGCAGTCCACACCTGCCAACGATTATTACATTCGTGGCTCAACCGTGCTGCCAGACAGTGCGTTTTCCGAAGTGACGGCAGGCAGCAGCCACTTGAGTGTGGTCGATTGTCTCTCAATCTTGATTGCTGTTTCCCATTGGGAATTGGAAACTGACACCATCAATCTGGCCATGGACAATATGATTCAATCCAGCCAGGCGGTGACGGCAGCCGACTATTGGCTCTATGACCGTCCTATCCCAGGCACCTGCGGTGAACTGATTGATCTGAAAACGCTTCAATTGGTGACCAACTATGCCTTGTCTGGTGTGCCAGTGGATGAACCTTTGCCAGAAAATTATCGATAGCAGTCAACCCTTACAACACCTTTGCTCCAAGGTTGCTTACGCGATCGGTGGTGGCAAACGTATTGATCTCGCCTGAACCGTGGATGGTCAGGATTTTTCCCTGAGAGCGTTCGCCATGCACAATGCCTGGTAACAGATTGACCAGCACGATCACTTGCTTGCCCAGCAATTCTTCGGGTTCGTAGAAATGAGCCAGGTCTGAAATCACTTGGCGTTGTTCGTCCCCTAAAGAGATCATCAGCTTCATCACCCTGCGAGTGTCTTTAATCCGTTCAGCGTGCACAATTTCACCCACGCGTAAATCAAATTCATGGAACGCATCCAATTCGATCATAAACCACCTCGTTGCTGGCTGAGTTGTATAGAAAAACTGGCAATTTCATGTTCCAGGTGTTTTGGGTAAAGTTGAAGCCCAGGTTCGGCGTCACCAGGAAGATGTTCAAACATCCAGGCAATCCCCAAGAGCATGACGGCGGTGTAATGATCAAACAGATCAATCCCATGACCACCCAAACCCGCAGCCAGATTCAATAAACTTCCCTGTGCCAGCAAATAAAGGTGGGTGTTTTTTAGATCGAACCGTTCGATATGGTCTTTCATCCGTTGATGCGGCTGGCCTCGTAGCCAGTCTACGTCAATTTCTCGGTTGGAGTGGCCTGCGTTAAACAACATGGCACCAGGCCGAACCCTGGTCAATTCAGGTTCACCCAACACGCCTTCCATGCCGGTGGCGGTGACAATAACGTCACTCCAGGCCAAGCCGTCTTCCAGCGACATCAGGTCGCAGCCATGATGTCGCGCTTCAATCGAGCGCACCGGATCAAGATCGACCACGGCCACAATCGCGCCAAGGGATCTTGCCCGTTCAGCAATCCCTTTTCCAACTGGCCCATAGCCCAGCACGAGCACATGGCGGCCAAACAGGCTCAGCGTGGTCAGGTGACTGAACACCGGCCACACCCCATCGCCCACATGAAAGCGATTTTCTAACTGATCTTTGAGTGGAATGCTGTTCCAGTCGAACACCGGAAAGGGAATGTTCTTATCCGCAAGCTGGTGCAGCCCGCTGGTGGTGGCTTCCAGTGCGCCCTTGACCGATGGGGTTTTGTTCAGATAAGCGCTGATGAGTTCGCCCCCCATATCACAAAGATAATCGGCATCCGCATCACGGACGGTTTTTAAGTTGGCCAAATATTCTTCCTGGCTCATCCCTTTTTTGGCATGAACCTCGATGTCGTGGGCGGCCAGATAAGCGGCGGCGGGTTCGTTGGTGCTATCCACGTTGCAATTGCCAATGACAATGTCTGCACCTGTTTCTTTGAGAGCCAGCAGCATGGGCACGGTGTTGAGCGTGATGTGCTGCCAGCAGGCCAGCGTTTTGCCACGAAAATCTTTTTCTGAAACTTGACGACAATAGTGTTCGGTAATTGGCGTGACATGTCGGTGCCAGGCCAGCGCTTCTTCATCAAACTGCTTGATGGTGTTTGAATCTGTATTCATAAACGCACTCCCTCAGGTTTCAGGGCAGTTTTAAATTAAGCCATGAGAAAGTTCAAGCTGCAGCTACGTTCTGTTGAAAGGTTTGAAAAAATGTCATCAACATCTCTTTGCAATCAAGGGCGTTTGCGTTAGGATTTTTAAAGAGTGATCTTGTTCAATTATTAGGGAGCGCGTCGTATGTTTGTACATCGTTGGATGACCACTGAAGTATTGACTGTTACGCCAGATGTTTTGGTCAGTGATGCCCTTTATATGATGGAGGATCGTAACATTAAGCGATTGCCCATTTTAGACGATGACCAGCTTGTAGGCATCATCCATCGTAACGATTTGATCCGCACCCTGTTTCTCAAGCGCGACGATCCGGCAGTGGAGCACCTGATGATGAGTGAAGTGCTGATCACCCATCCCGAAGCGCCGCTTGAAGAAGCGGCATTAACAATGGATGAACACAAGGTAGGCGGCCTGCCTGTGATGCAAGGGGCGCGTCTGGTGGGCATCATCACCGAATCTGATATTTTCAAAGCCTTTGTGCGGGTGATGGGCTTGCTTGAAGGCGGGCAGCGCATCACCCTTCGTGTCAAGGACCGACCTGGGGCGTTGATTGAAGCGCTCAAGCCGATTCAATCTCACGAACTCAATATCATCAGTGTGACCAGTTGCAGGGTGCCCGGGTCCCCTCCCGGAACCAAGGAAATTACGCTGCGCCTGCAAACCAGCGAACTCAGCCTGCTGGTGGGTGACCTGCTGCGTCATCGCGTGGACGTGGTTGACTGGCGATGAGTCGGCAACACCCGAAAAACCCTATTGCTGCAGTGGGCATGGTGGTCACTCACGGTGATCAGATTCTCCTGATTCAACGAGGCAAAGCGCCGCGAAAAGGGATGTGGACACTCCCTGGCGGGGCAATCGAATTGGGTGAAACCGCCAAAGCCGCCGTTCGGCGCGAAATTATGGAAGAATGTGGCATTGACGTCTCCATCCAAAAAGTACTCGATGTGGTCGATATCATTGAGCAGGATGATGAAAACAACGTGCAATTTCATTATGTGATCATTGAATTTTGGACCACGTATCAGTCGGGCACTTTAAGGGCAGGCTCTGATGCCGCCCAGGCCCGTTGGGTCACAGCTGCTGAACTGGACACTTATGCATTGTCGCAGGATACATTGCGGCTGATTCAATCGGTATTGGGGGACAACATCCCTTGAAACGGCCCCCTTGCTTACGCTACATTAGCCTCAACGAAACTGAATCCAAGGTAGTGGGGTGGAGTCATTGAATTTGATTAGATTAATTGCGTTTGCATTGGTGTTGTTGATGTTGTCGGGCATGTCTGCTTCGGCACAGGGTCGTGGCCCAGATTTGATTATCGAAAACGTTGAAATTCTGCCAGAATCGTTCCGCGCAGGTGACGTGGTCACCATTCGCGCGCAAGTGACCAATGACAGCCGTGAAAACGTCACTGAGCGCTTTGATTTCACGGTCAAAGTGGACAACGTGCGCATTGGTATTTTTAGTGTGCGCTTATCGGCTGCGCGACAAAATCGTGTCTTTGAAACCACCTGGGAAGCCCAGGAAGGCGATCACGAACTGTTGCTTGAAGTCGACCGTCCGCGCAATCAGATTCTGGAAGCCAACGAACGAAACAACACTTTCCAAACCTCATTGTCTGTTGCGCCTGATTCCAACATTATCTCGCTCACCAACACGGGTTTGGAATCCCAGGGCAACGCCTGGCAGCAGGCCAGCGATGCATTGAATTTCAATGTCACCTCCACCAACCTGTTTGCTTTGTTGGAATTGGTGCAGGGTGGGTTTAACAATTTTTCCAAAGCCATGACCTCTTTGGTCAATCGCCTTGATATTGCCAACAGCAACTGGCCCGGCGCTTTCATCAGCGACAACGTGTTTGGACCGTTGCTGCCACATTATCGGGAGATCAGCAATGCGGCGGCCGCCATCAACACCAGCCTGGAAAATCTGGATTTGGACGGCGCGGTTCAGGGCATGTCGATCATCCAAACATCCCTCAACGACCTTGCAGCATTTGACAATGCCGTACTGCCTTTGGCTGACCTGTCACAGGCCGCACAAACACTGGGCTTTGCGATTGATGCTGCCATCGAAGCACAGGAAACGTTTAATACCGATGCCGGCGCGGATGCCGCCATCGATACATTAATTCGTGAAGTGCAGGGCTTTGGCATCATTTTAGCCGATGTGGCGCGCGATTTGGCCCAATCCGCTAACAACAACACGGCAGAATTTGAAGACGATCAGGGCCAAACGCTTCGCGCTTTGACCACATCCACTCAAGTCACCATCACCGCCCCTGCGGGGAATGTGATGTTTGAATTGGTGGACAGCACCGGTACGGCAGTCCTCAACCTCAATGGAGACAGCAACCGTCTGAACTGGTCCGGCACCGATAATGATGGCCGTGAGCTGGTTTCAGGCGATTATTCTTTCCGCATCCGTTGGGAAGGCAGTGCTTCTGGCGATGTGGGGACCATGACGCTGACCAATTAATTTCTGAACTTGTTGCCGATGTGAATGTCTGATACGCTTTTCTTATGGCTTTAAGCGATGTTCAAATCGACCGCTATGCGCGTCATATTCTGTTGCCCGAAGTGGGTGGCGTGGGTCAGGAAAAGTTGCTGGCATCCAAAGTTCTCATTGTGGGTGCAGGCGGCTTGGGCTGCCCTGCGGCGCTTTATCTGGCTGCGGCAGGCGTGGGACAGATTGGGTTGGTTGATTTTGACGAAGTGGATCTGACAAACCTGCAACGTCAAATTCTCTATCACACTGAAGATATCGGAAAGCCCAAAGCCAATACCGCAGTCAGCAAGCTTGAGACACTCAACCCAGATGTCACGCTTAAGGCTTATCCAGAAAAATTGACAGCAACCAACGCTGAAGAAATCTTTTCAGACTACGATCTTATTATCGATGGCACAGACAATTTTGACACGCGCTATCTCGTCAATGACATTTGTGTAAAGCTTAAAAAGCCCAATGTGTTCGGCAGCGTTCTTGGCTTTGAAGGCCAGGCTTCTGTGTTTATGCCGGATGGCCCATGCTATCGTTGCGTGTTCTCTACCCCGCCACCTGAGGGCGCTGTCCCTCGTTGTGCTGAGGCTGGCGTGATCGGGGTGGCAACGGGGTTGGTGGGCCTGATCCAGGCCAGCGAAGCAATCAAAACGTTGCTCAACATTGGCGAAAGCCTTTCAAATCGACTGCTCCTCATCGACGCCCTCCACATGTCCTTCGACGAAGTTCACATTGAAAAACATGCCGATTGTCCCACTTGTGGCATTTCAAAAACAGTTTCAGTTGAGTAAGAAATTATTATTGTGGCATGCCCATGAAAACTTCTGATTGAAAGAATTTGGCAGCAGTTTGATAAGTCATTGTCTAATTTTTAGTTGTGAGTTAGCTAACTGGTGAGTTCGTTAGTTTTCTAGGTAAGCGATAAAGCCTGTCTTGATATCACGCTGAAACCCTGCGTTTTCGTAGAACTTTAGGACATTTTCTTCACTTCGTCCGGTCAGCAGCATGACCTTGTAACAGTGGTTTTTCCAAGCCAGTTCCAGCGAATGTTTTAACACGTCAGTGGCAAACCCATTACCTCGATGGTCTGGGTGAGTGACCACATTTTCGACCACACCATATGGGCTGCCGCCTCGTGTGAGATTGGGGATGATGGCCAAAGTGCAACTGGACACAAGCTGTTCATCCAACACACCGACCAGGTATTGCAGATTCGTATCGTTCAAAATTTGATGCCACAACATTTTGATCCGCCGCTGCGGGGGTGGCTCATCGTTTTCATGAAGGTGTTGATACAGTGCCAGCAAAGCGTCTAATTCATACTCACGAATGGCACGCACTTCAAAACTCATGATTCAAGCACCCCTGTAATTTCATAAAGCGTGTGCTGGCCAGATTTTCCTTGAAAAGCCACCTGGCTTTGTTGGCCGATTTGAACGTGATCCTGAATTTCAGCAAATACCGTTTCAGAAATCAACAATTGGGTGCCAAGTTCTTTGTTGGCCGATTCAATGCGACTGGCCACGTTAACAGCATCGCCAATGACTGTGGTTTTATAAAGATTGGTGGTCCCAATCGTGCCCATCACCACGTTACCCACATGGATGCCGATGCCAATGTCAAAACTCTTTTGAAACAGTTTTTCCAGATAAGGTTTGAGTGCTTCAACTTCTTCCAGCATGCCCAGTGCGGCCTTGACAGCTTGTAACGTCGGGTCTTCATCTGTCGAAAGATCAAACAGCGCCATCAGCCCATCGCCAATAAAGTTGTTGATGCGACCACCATGACGCTGAATCACGCGATCCATTCTGTAAAAATAACGATTGAGTACGTGAACCACATCGTAAGGGAGCAACGACTCTGTAAACGGCGTAAAGCCTCGAATGTCGGCAAACAAAATGGGCAACGTTTTTTCTTCACCCACGGCTGATGAATGCGCATCTTCAAGCTGATTGGTGATCTGTGTGTCGTGTTCATCCAATACCAATCGCCGAATGGTGATATCGTTGCTGACATACGTTTGGCAGGCCAGGCGGATGTGGTCATCCAGGCAAAGCTGATCAGTGACTGCTTTTTCCTGCTCACTCATTGGAGAGGTGCAACAGGCCAAGCCTTCCACGATCATCACCCGACAGGTGGAACAACGCGCTTTACCACCGCAGACACTTGTATGGTTGATGCCTGCAGCCAGCAATGCGTTTAAAATGGTTTGACTTTCGGTCACCGGAACACTGATGTTTTCCGGTAGAACAGTGATTTCGGCTGCTTTATTCACTGAGTGACGTGTGTGTGTTACTCAAACGCTCGGCCAATTGCGCCATCATCTTGATGGCCATATCGGGGTGCGATTTAATCAGGCCACGAAAGTCCCAACGGCTGAGTAGCAGGCATTTGGTGTCTTGAGTGGCAATCACATCGGCAGAGCGCGGCGTGTCTTTTTCGAGCAACAAGGCCATTTCACCAAAAAATTCGCCCTTGCCAAGCGTCGCCAGCACTTTGTCTTTTTTGCGTACTTCCACCTGACCATCCAACACCAGGTAAAAGCCAACTCCACCCACATCGCCTTCCTTCACGATCGTGCTTTCTGCAGAGAAATCACGGGTTTTGGACATTTTTAAAATAGACTGACATTCCTGATTTGAAAACTGTGAAAACAAACGAGAATTTTTCAACAATTCAATAGATTCTTGACTCATTACAAACTCCTTATGATAGGAGGGTCTCCCCTGATAGGTTCATTTTACCACATCCACTGAGACAAAACCAAAAAGAGGCAGCACGCTTTTGTTGGCGTGCCGCCTCTTTTGATACCAGTCTATCTAAATGATATTTACGTGTTTACAGATATTTCAAAGCCTGTTTTAAGTGAGCCTCGGCAGTGTGATCATCTACACCGGCTTCCAGCACCGCTTCAATGGCGGTTTTCAAGCGTTCCATTTCTGCAAGCGCCAAGGCACGGGCATCACTGACCCAGACTGTTGGTGCATCACCACTGACACTAAACACCTGAGGCGTCTGCAAACCGCCAATGCCGCCTAGCATGTCAATGTGGACATTCTGGATTTCGCGCTGATAGGCGTCGGTAGGCGCATTGCCAGCCAGCACATCGGCCCAAATAGCATTGCTAAAGCCTTCAAACATTTCGTACAGCTCAAACGGATTGGCTTCGTCTGAATGATAGGTCTGATCCCGAACACGCATCAAGCGCTCTGGATCGAAAGCCACAGACAAGGTCAAGCCGCGAATAGAGGTCAGGAAACCGCCCAGTGAATACGTGAAACGTGACCCATTTTGCCAGCTGGAGGCAAAATCCCACCAGCGTTCGCGTGGCATTTTATTCAGTAAATCCGTCGGAAAATCGGCAAACACATCTGGATGATACAGGCCAAGCACGTAATCGAGTGCGTCGCGTTGCTCCTGTGCTGAAAGCGGCATCATAGGCAGCACACCAAAATCGTTGCCTTTGTGAGCGCGGGTCACGCTGACCCCGCCCATGCCGCGAGCTGCATATGGATAGCCGCGCACTTTTTGAATCAACATGCTCTGTACGGCGTAGCGCAATGGCCAGTACTCATCGCCATCGGCAATCAGACGATCTTCAACGCTGTCCCAAAGTTCATTGACCAACGTGGCACGTTCTTTAAACCATCGAACTGGATCGGCACTTAAATCATACGTTGTGATGTAAGGGTCCATGGCATAAGAGCCTAAGCCGGTGTCTTCATCGGTACCGAAGGTGTTATAGGACTTTTCAGTAGACTCAGAAGCCACTGCTGCCAATTCTGGATGGGATGCCAAACGTTCATTGCGCACTGGCATGTAGCCCCATTTAATGGCCAACATGTCGTAAGCGCCGACCACAGAGTTGTAGTATTCGCCTTGTTCTGAGCGATCCAGAGAAATGTTTGGCGGATTGTAGTCCATCACAGAACCACTGACACCAAAGCTCTGCGTCAAGGCTTCATCGTGAAGCTGGTCGAATGGGATGGCGCTACTGCCTTTGAAGTTGTGACGCAAACCGAGGGTATGGCCCACTTCGTGCATGGTCAGTTCCATCAACGCTTCGCCGATGTATTGCAATGGAAGTTCACCATTGGCATCGGCCAATCCATCCGCAATCAAGGTTTGGCGCATCAACATGAGTTCGGAACCCATGCTGGAAGCGTAGTCACACATCATCTGAGCATAGTCTGGATTGATCTGACTGTACCATTTGACGAACTCATTTTCTTCGTTGATGCTCATCGTCTGGTTCACCAGTTGTTGGTTCTGGCCGTTAAGTACACGCACCCAATCGGACACAAACAAAATGTCCGCGTTCAGGATTTCGCCGGTGCGTGGGTCCACATCTGAAGGGCCGATGGCAAACACAGAGTCGTTGGCCGATACCCAGCGGATGGTGGAGTGGCGCGCATCGCCAGGGCTCCAGTCGGGGTCATCCGGCTGATCTTTGGCAATAATGGCATTGATAAAGCCTGCACGACGAAAAGCGGTTCCCCACTCTTCGATGCCTGCTTTGATGTAAGGTCGATATTCTTCAGGAATGGTGTTTTCCAAATAGAACACAATCGGCTTTACAGGTTCAGACAACGGCTGGTTTGGATGTTTCTTTTCCAAACGCCAGCGGTTGGCCAGGCGCACGGCGTCGCTGGCCCCACCCTGGATGTTGAAATCGCGATAGGTGGTGGTGAAGTAACCAATGCGGTCATCGGACAAACGAGGTTGCATGGGTTCTTCTGGCAAAGCCAGGATGCTGTAGCTGATGCCAACAGGCAGCGTTTTATAATGGGGGATGACGTTGCTTGGAATCGGGCCAGAGGTTAAGAAGCTCAAGTCCACGCGAATTTCCACGTTTTCTTCAAACCCTTTGACAGACACCAACTCAGAGCGACTGGGGTCCATCTGGAAAAACACACCGTACAAACCAGGCAGGAAATCTGCCAGGCTGGCCCAGTCAGCAACAAAGGTGTTGGTCACATCAATCATATAGCGGCCTTCATCCGGTGTGGCGGCCACAGGATCGTAAGAATGTTTCACAGATTCGCGGAAGCCCAAATCCACCATACGGCCTTCAGGTGTGCCTTCTTCGGCACGGAAATTAGGATTGCGATACACCAGTTCAATCTTTTCATTGCGCCAGCGGAAGGTGACCATTTCGCTGAACAACGGATAACCGGTGAGCATGAAAGATTCGCCAATCCCTTTGTCCATTTGGATGACAACCAGGAAATCCTTTTCAAAATGATCTTCAGTGATTTCCATAAAGAGGCGGCCCTGTGGGGTGCGATAAGCATTAATGACCCCTTCAGATTTTTCTAAAAAGGGCAATACTTCTTCAATGGTAGGAACCTGTTGGGCGATCACGGTGCTGTTGCTGCCGGGCATGGAAAACACCACACCAGCCAGCAGTAATAAAAATGTCAGGGCAACGACCCAACGTCCCTGAGGCTGCAGCCGCTTCATCATAACGTCACCTTCCTTGATATTTTTTTGATTTATGCCATAGAAATTCATTGCATTTTTAATGTTGATTCTATTGGCTGTGTCTTTTGTTGCTGGTTTTTTCTTTAAGTTTTGCACCACCTGAGTGGTGTGTATTTCAACGTTGGACAGAAAATTCTTTTGTCTAAAGTATAAAGGCTTTTTTACTAAAATTTACAAGTGGTTTGGATTACAATTCGAGTGTTTGTAAGTCTTCAACCAACACCACGTCACCTTCAAAGTGTTTCTTGACTCCATCGATGATCCCTTGTCTGCTTTCTGACTCTGCCGCTTTGGGGTAAAAATGCGTCAGCCACAATTGCTTTAATGTCGATCCTGCGAGCATTTTACCTAAATCAGTGGGGTTGGTATGACCATTGTCAGCTTGATCGTCTGTGTAAGAACATTCATGGAACAATACTTCACAGCCCTCAGAAAACGGTTTCAATTCAGGAATTGGATCGCTGTCACCGCAGATGGCCAGTCTGCTGTCAAACTTGTAAGAAAGTGAGGTGACAAAATGTTTCATTTCCATTGTTTCGATATGAAAACCTTTCAAATCCAAAGTCTGTCCACCCTGGACATCATGAATGTCCACTTCAACAAAATCATGCACATATTCAAACAATTTCATCCAATTGCGCAACAGATCTTCGGTGCCTACTGGACCGTACACTGTTGCAGGCTTGCACCCCAATAGCCATCTGCCCGTCAAAATGGTCAAAATATCGGTCATATGGTCTAAATGATGATGCGTGATCAGATAAGTGTCCAATGCTTCCCAATCAACCTTTAAATCACACAGGCGATTATAAACGCCACTGCCGCAATCAATTGATAATATTTGTTGACCATTTTCCAGCAAGTAGCCGGTCTGCATACGGTTAGGTATTGGTGGTGGGGAACCTGTCCCTAAAACAGTTAATTTCATGATATTCGGGGTTTATTCTTTCCTTCTATTTTATTTTCCATTTCTTCCAATTGGTGTTCTACCTCAGATTCCAATGGGGATGAAATGGCCTCAATCCGTTGAAATTCGTACAGCTTTTGCGCTTCACTAAACCCCTGCAACCGTCGTGCTCCCTGATCGGCATATTGGAACCCATCCATCATGCCGGCAATATTTTTGACCACTTCTGAGACAAAAATCTGACCGCCATCGGCCTGCCCCATGATACGTTCGGTGAGGCTGACCGTTTGTCCAATAAAATCACGTTCGTTCTGAATTGGCTCACCTGCGTGGATGCCCATACGCACACGCAATGGTGTGTGGCTATGTTTACTCAATTGTTTAAGTTTAAACTGAATTTCTGACGCACAGACAACGGCTTTCTTAGCACTGGAAAAGCAAAACATAAAGCCATCACCAAGCTGCTTTAATTCAAGTCCTTCATGAGCTTGGATAGATTTTCGGCAAATGTCATTGTGCTTCTGCAGTAATTCAAACGCCCGTTGATCCCCTTGGGTGTCCAACAAACTGGTAAAACCTTCGATGTCGGTAAATAGAAACACAGCAATGCCTTCGGGGAGCGTTTTTTCTTCAATGTTCTCGATTTCAGAAATGGAGAGCTGTTTTTGAAACTCCAACACCTTTTGTGTTTTCTGATCGTGAGTCAGTTGGGTCTGGAGCGCTTTGAGTTCTTTTTGAATTTGATCGAGTTCTTCTGTGCTACCGCGTCTGGCTTTTGCGATTTTGGCAATAGAATCCCCAATGGCAGACACCATGCCAACGCAAATGCCGCCCAACGGGATTAACATGATCCAAAACCAAAATTGATCTAATGGCATGGGTCCTTTCATGCCGCAACGTCAAAGGATTGCGCACCATTTTTTGAACATCATACCATTTAAACCCAGATCAGATCAATACGTGGTCATAGAATAAACATCTTTAAAAAAATCAGATAACGGTTTTAAAGGCTTCAAATCCCCCAGCCCCTTTTCTAAAGGGGGCTACGATTAAGATTGCGAATGTTGGTTCTGTTTTTCGTATCTTTATTTCTTTTTGTAAGGGCAGTGAAAATTATTCCAAACTGCTGAGCTTGCCCTTCCATTCATCAGGGGGCTCGACTTTGATTGCGGGAGGAAACTCGATGTCGGGAATTTTATCCGGCCCAATGCGACCAGGCCCATCTTTTTCCTTTTGTTCCATCGCAGCCAGAATTTTTTCTGCGGTGATGGGCAACTCATCAATGCGAACGCCAACAGCGTCATACACCGCATTGGCAATCGCTGGCATGATGGGCAACAACGGCCCCTGACCTACTTCTTTGGCACCAAACGGGCCACGCGCTTCATGCCCTTTGACCAGAATAGTTTCCACCGGCGGCATATCTTTGGTGGTGGGAGATTTATAATCGAGCATGGATGGAATCTTGTGCGTTCCGAGTTTGTCTCGATATGGATATTCCTCCATCAGTGCTTCGCCCAGGCCCATGTAAACACTGCCTTCAACCTGACCCAATACCAACGTTTCATTGATACATTCACCGATATCGTGGGCCATCCAGATTTTTTCGACCTTGATTTCAGCCGTTTCAGGATCGACATCCACTTGTGCCACACAAGCGGAATAACTGTACGCAGGCGATGGTCCCACGCCAGACCCTTTGTAAGAGCCTTTCTTGCGAGGGGGGCGATAGCTGCCCACAGAGCCAAGCAGGCCTTTGTGTGTTTCAGCCAGTTCAGCTGCTTTACGGAAGGTCATTTTCTCAGATGGGTTTTCAGTGTCCCAAACATGACCGCCCTTCATCTCAAGCCGTTCTGCGGGCACTTTGAGATGTTCGGCAACGCCTGCCAACATTAACTCGCGCATATTTTCAGCAGACTCTTTGGCGGCATTGCCCATCATCATGGTCACGCGGCTGGAGTAACTGCCCAGGTCAATCGGCGTTAAATCTGTATCGGCTGTGACCAGTTGAATCTCGCTTGGGTCAAGGCCCAACACTTCCGCCACAATGGTGGCAAGCACGGTGTCTGACCCCTGACCGATATCAATTGCACCGGAGAATGCAGTGACGGTTCCCATGCGGTCCACTTGAAGTTGAACCTCCGAGTGTGGCAAGTCATTCCAATAAATCGGCAACCCAGCCCCACAAATGTAAGAACCCACAGCAACACCAACGCCTTTGCCATGAGGCAGCTTGTTATGTTTGTTTTTGAAATCGGATGCTTCACCCACTTTGTCCAGGCATTCCTGAAGGCCACACGTCGTAATCTGTAACCAGTTCACGGTGAGCGAATGCGAATCGATCATATTTTTGGTGCGCAGATCAATGGGGTCTATACCCAATCGTTCAGCCACTTTGTCGAACACAATTTCCACAGCGAATCGGGGCTGAGGCGTACCGTGTCCGCGCTTGGGCCCACAAGGGGGTTTGTTGGTAAAAGCGCGCACGCCTTCAAATTTATAGGCTGGCACTTTGCACGTCACAGTCTGCAATGCGCCAGTGTAATACGTGCTTGCAGGACCATAACTGCCATGAGCGCCGCCATCGAGGAACGACTTAAAATGCATCCCCATCAAAGTGCCATCATTCTTCCAGCCGGTCTTGCACCACATCAACACGGGATGACGGCCTCGATGTGTGTAAAAAACTTCCTCACGCGTCAGGGTGAACTTCACCGGGCGGCCAATCAGCATCGACAATTTGCAGGCGGCAATTTCATGGGAAAATGGGTCGTCCTTGCCGCCAAAGCCACCGCCCGTTGGTGGGGCAATAATCCGAACTTTGTTGGGTGGCAGTTCCAACACTTTCGACAAGGCGCGATGCACATAATGGGGTGTCTGTGTGGCCGACCACATGGTCAGTTTGCCGGTACCATCGTAGTGGGCAATGGCGCTGTGTTGCTCCATCGGCAGGTGGGTGTTGCCTTCAAAGAAGTACACCCCTTCGTCAATAAAATCTGCCTGTTCAAAAGCGCCGTCCACATCGCCAAATTCCATTGCAACAATTTTGTGAATGTTGCCACCAAATCCGAAATCTTCGTGGATGCGATGCTCTGCATCCATCGATGTGGTTACCGCTTTTTCGATAGAGAAAATGGGGTCAATCGGTTCATATTCAACTTTAATGAGTTCGCAGGCAGCTTCTGCTGTTTCCTCATCCACTGCAGCCACAGCTGCAACAGGGTCGCCCACATAGCGCACTTTTTTGGTGGCCATGGCGTGTTCGTCTTCGGCAGTTGGCATGATGCCAAACTGAATCGGCAAGATGTGGCCCGTGATTACTTTGTAAACCCCTGGCAGTTTTTCTGCTTCACTGACATCGATGTTTTTGATCTTGGCATGTGCCTGCGTGGAACGCAGCAGCTTGCCAAATGCCATGCGTGGCAACTCAATATCATCGGTGAATTTTGTGATCCCCATCGACTTGTTCATGGCGTCGACTTTGGGGCGCGGTTTGCCAATATGTGCGTATTCTTGGGCTTGGGCCATAGCCTGCCTTTCCTATTTAGATTGTTCGGCGGCCATCTCCACCGCTTCAAAGATTTTTAAATAGCCAGTGCAGCGACACAGGTTGCCAGACAACGCTTCTTCGATGGTTTCACGATCAGGGTCAGCGTTTTCATCCAACAGGGCTTTGGCGGTGAGAATCATACCAGGGGTGCAATAACCACATTGCGCTGCGCCCAATTGGGTGAAGGCCGATTGCAATGGATGTGGCTCGCTGCCCTGAGCCACGCCTTCGATGGTGGTGATCTCCTGATCCTGATTTTCAATGGGCAACGACAAACAGGAAAGGATGGGCAGCCCATCCACCAACACCGTACAGGTGCCACATTCACCGACCTCACAACCATGTTTGGTGCCGGTGAGTCCCATGTCCTCACGCAACACCTCTAATAGCGTTTTATGAACGGGCACCAACAACTCGTGACGCTCGCCATTGACATGGAGGGTGAGCAACGTTTTTTCAGTGTCCAACGTGCGCCTCCTTTATCGGGATTTATTTACCTGTAAATTCAGGAGACCGTTTTTCCAGGAAAGACGCAATGCCTTCCTTTGCATCCTTACTGGCAAATAGGCGATTTTGAAGTTCGCGTTCCAATGCAAGACCGCCGCGCAAATCGAGTTCGGTGCCTTCCTGAACGGAGCGTTTGATCAAGTTGACGGCGCGCGCAGGACCATTGGCCATTTTTTCTGCGTACTCCATTGTTTTGGCTTCAAATTCTGCATCGGGGAAGACGTGTTCCACCAAGCCAATCTGCTTGGCCTCCTCCGAGCCGATCAAACGTGCGGTGATCATTAGGTCTAAAGCGCGGCCTTTGCCGATGAGCCGTGGTAACCGTTGTGTGCCACCCGTACCAGGCAACACCCCCAAGGTAACTTCGGGCAAGCCGGTGACAGCTTTTGGGTTGTCGGTCATAAAGCGTAAGTCGCAAGCCAAGGCCATTTCCAATCCGCCACCCACGCAAGTGCCGTTGAGTGCGGCGATAAATAATTTTGGCGTGGATTCCATTTTGGACAGCGTTTCCTGACAGTTGAGACAGAACATGGCTTTGTAATCGGGATCCGCATTGTGAAGCATGTTGATGTCGGCACCGGCAGAAAACATGCCGTGATTCGCGCCGGTCAGCACTGCCACTTGGATTTCGTCATCAAAGCGGATTTCGTCAATATGTTTGCCCAACTGCACAATGACTTCGTGATTGTACGTATTGACTGGTGGACGATTAAGTTTGATGAGGCCCACCTTACCTCGTTTTTCAAAAAGAACCAGGTCGCTCATAAGCGTGTGTCCATCCTTTCCTCGATAGAAGCGTTTTCAGAATCAATGGCCCCAGCATAGCAGTGTGGGAAAAAACTTTCAAACAGGGTTGGCATGCCCATATTCATAGGACTATGAGCAGCATTTCTTGCTGCAATGGTCACCATAAGCGGTCACCATTGAAAAAAACTCTCGGATGTTCTTACCCCACCATGGGACTTGTGTCCTAGTGGCTCAACCACGAAGTTATGCACAATAGAAGGAATGATGAGAGGGATTTCTTTCAATTCTATAATGACGGGGAACTTTTAAGGAGGCTCTAAAATGTTAGCTGCTATTTTTAAAGACAACAGAGACTTAGGGATGCTAGTGATGCGTATTTCCTTTGGGTTGGTCTTTGCGCTTTATGGTTGGGGACATCTTCAAGCTATAGATGGTTATCAAGGTTTTTATGGATCGCTTGGCATACCTGCACCTGAAATTACAGCAACAGTGGTTGCTTGGCTCGAATTTTTGGGTGGGATTGCTGTAATTATTGGCCTTTTAACAAGATACTTTGGGTTGTTATTAGCTATTGTTATGGTTGTGTCATCGGCGACTTATAAAATCCCAGTTTCATTAGAAAACCCAACAGATATTTTCGGATTGACCAGTCTGGCTGGAAATCCAAGTTGGAATTTAGATTTTCTTTTGTTTTCTATAGGCCTTGCTTTGGTGTTTATGGGACCCGGAAAGATAGGCTTGGATATGTTGTTATTTAAATCAGAGCGTGAAAATTAAAAATACAGTCTAAATAATGACAAAAGGCACTCTTAATAAAGAGTGCCTTTTGTACTTTCAAGGAGGTAAAACGTTATTATGTTTTAGTTGTTGCTGTTCAAAACAAAAATCAGTTTCTCAATGCTGCTTCTAGTTTTCCTGAAATGATATTTCCCATCTGCTTGACCAATGTTTCGATGCGATTGATGTGCTGTGCTTTTGGCTCAGCAAAAGTGATCAATGGGGTTTTCTCTGCCTCAAAGCGATAGGCGGTTTGCAACAAATTCCAAACCTGCGCACTAACGCGAGATTTTCCAGCGAAACCACAATCCGTGCAAGTTGCGCCCCAAATGCGATGAGGTTTTTCAATATCGAGTTCAAAATGAAAGCCAGTCAGCTTTTGTACATGACTGCAATTGCCACAGGTAAAGGTCATGTTGCTCCTTTCATATCTGCGTAAATTCATAATTTCAAATCTTCAACATGTTGCAATTATGAAGATTGTAAAAAGTATTCTATAATCATTTTCAGACTTGTCAAGTGCATCACTGAAGGGTGACCCATGTACCGAGAACATGCAGACTTTTTTAAGGGGATTGGCAATCCCCGCAGGATCAAACTGATTAAGCTTTTGCTGTCCAATGGACAGACCACTGTGTCCGATTTGGCCAAGGCATTCGATGAAGATGCCTCCACAGTCTCCCGATACCTCACCCATCTACGGATGCTCGGTATTTTGGAAACGAAACGAGAAGGGCAAACCAAATATTATTGGGTCAATGAGGAAAAGCTTGAAAACATGTTCGAAAATTTCATCAGCTTTCTCAAACAACCCGACGATCAGGTTGATGCTTTTCTAAAAAACATTTCTTAATTGCTGTGTTATTTAGCGTTCAAATGCCTGAATGCGATGATTGTCCGAATCCGCCACAAAAATTAATCCATCAGACTGTACGGCAATCCCTTTTGGAAACGCAAACTGACTTTCGCCAGCGCCAGAATTGCCCCACTTAAATTGGAATTGCCCTTCCTGATCAAAGGCTTGAATGCGTTGATTGCCCTGGTCCACCACGTAGATTAAATCGCCTGCCGAAGCCACATCAAACGGGCCGGAGAACTGGCCGTTTGCTTCGTCATCAACACAGCCTTCGCCGCTTTCCAGTTCGCAATTGCTGCCCCACTCTACGATGAACTGACCTTCAGCACTGAATTTCTGAATGCGACTGTTGGCATTGTCCGCCACATAAACATCACCTTGATCATCCACATCCAACCCCACAGGAAATTGGAACTGCCCAGGCTCCGTGCCACGTTCGCCGCCCCAACTGCGAATGAAATCGCCTTGCAGACTGAACACTTGAATACGTTGGTTGAGCGTGTCGGAAATGTAAACATTGTTGTCTGGCCCGATGGCAATGCCAATAGGCAGGCTCAGCTGGCCTTCAGCTTCGCCGGACTGCCCCCAACTGCGAATGAATGTTCCATTGGTGTCGAATACTTGGACGCGGTCGTTGCCAGAGTCGAGCACGTAGATGAAACCACCTGGCCCCATAATGATGCCCTCGGGTGATACAAACTGACCTGGTTCGCTGCCCATGCTGCCCCAGCGATCAACAAAAATGCCGCTGGTGTCGAACAATTGCACGCGATGGTTTTCGGTGTCGGCAACCAACACCAGACCGTCATCGGTGACATCAATGCCTTCCAGCGCGTTGAACTCGCCAAAACCTGACCCCATATTGCCCCACTCACGGACAAATGAAACGGCTTCCTGTGCCAGCATCGGAACCACCAACACAGCCAATGTCAATACCAGCACTCTAAACACGCGTCCCCAATCAAACATAAATCTGTTCCTCCTTTTTAATCTTATTTTAGCAGGCATATAAATTTGTTACCAACTTGGTTGAAGCCGCCCACCTGCGGTGGATATCATGTCAGCACAAATAATAAAAAATTGAGGATTTATGGAATTACAATTGCCAAGAGGAATGCGTGACTTTGCCCCTGCTGAAAAACTGCTTCGAGATGAAGTGACCAACAAACTTAAAGCCACGTTCGAGCGCTATGGCTTTAACCCGTTGGAAACGCCCATCATTGAGCGCTGGGAAATTCTTGCAGCCAAATATGGCGGCGGTGAAGAAATCTTGAAAGAAACCTACAAATTTCAAGACCAAGGCGAACGCGACCTCGGCCTGCGCTACGATCTGACCACGCCTCTTGCGCGATATGTGGCCATGAACCCTTCGGTCAAAAAACCTTTTAAGCGCTACCAAATTGGCACGGTCTATCGTGATGGCCCATTGAAAAAAGGCCGCTACCGAGAATTCTATCAATGCGATGTGGACACCATTGGCACAACCAATATGCTGGCCGATGCGGAATGTGTGTCGGTTGCATTAGATTTTTTTGAGCAAGTTGGCTTAAACATTGAAGTTCGAGTTAATAACCGAAAATTGTTGGTGGATGTTGCCAAAATGTTTTTGGATGCTGAGGATGAACAACAAGCATTGGCTTTTATTTTGTCTTTGGACAAGCTGGAAAAAATTGGTGCTGAAGGTGTCATCAAAGAACTGAAAGAAAAAGGCTTTACCCAGGATTTATCTGAAGTCTTGGCGCTATTTGATGTGAGTGGTGACAATGCTTCAATTCTCGAAAGCCTCAAAAAAGCGATTCCAGACGAACACGATTCTGGCTGGTCTCAGCAACTCAGTGAAGTATTTTCTTACACAGGCAATGACCCCAGAGTTCGCTTTCTGCCTTCTTTGGCACGCGGACTTGGCTATTACACTGGCACCATTTTTGAAGTATTCATGGCAGATGGTTCCTTCCACGGAGCGCTGGCAGCAGGTGGCCGTTATGATAATTTAGTTGGCGATTTTATGAATAGCAAAGAATCATTTCCAGGTGTAGGTATCTCATTTGGCTTAGAACCGATTATTGAAGTTTTAAAAGATAAACAAGGTGAAGAAAATCTAAAGAAAAGCACTGTTCAAGTCTATCTGGTTCCGATTCAAACCACAGAGGCTTGTGTCAAATTTGCCAATCAACTTCGCGCTGCTGGCGTTCACACTGACATGGATTTGATTGGTCGTGGTCCCAGTGCTAATTTCAAATATGCCAATGCATACGGAATTCCTTATGTGATTGTGGTTGGCCCGGACGAAGTTGAAGCGGGTGTGGTCAGCCTGAAAAATATGGAAAGTGGCGATGAAGAAAAAGTTTCATTTGAGCAGGCATTGGAAAAACTTTCCAGTTTAAATCACCAAAAATAACCGTTGATATCTATACGGCCTTCGGGCCAGTTTGATGTCTGCAACGGTAGCACCATCGTTTCAATGGTCCAAAGTATTTTGCCATTTTCTACATCGACATAAACTTCATCTTCAACGGCTTGCCAGCCCAGTGATTGATAAAAAGGGGCCAATCTTTCAAAGCAAAAAAGCATCCCAAATTCCACTTGCCATTCATTCTTAAAATAACTTGCTGCTTCTTTTAAGAGTTGTTTTGCGTGTCCTTTGCCTTGATAAGCTGGATTTGTGGCTACCCCGCCAATGCCGCCCACTGTGATTGCCTGACCAGCTACCTGTACAGTGTGCTTCAAAATGCCGACATGGCTGGCAGGTTCGCCATTTTCAGACAGGATAAAACTATGTTGTTTCGATTGATGAGGCAACTCTGTAAACGGTGTATCGGCTGCGCCAAAAATATCATCGCCCCATTCAAACAACTTTTCTTTTTCAGTGGGCGTTAATGTATTGCTGGGTTTAATTTCAATGTGCATAGATTCATTATGCTGGTTACAACAAGAGGATGTCTACTTCTTCGCCCTGAGGGTAGCCACTCACTGCTTCAGGCACTTGTAGAATGCCATTGGCATTGATCAGAGAAGACAATGCACTGGCCTTGCCTGTGATTTGATGGGCGATTAAGCCATCGTCTGTTTCTTCCAGTCGAATACGAATAAACTCAATTTCTCCAATGGAGGAATAAACTTTCTTGTCTAATTTCGCCTTGATGATGTGGCGTGACTGTAGTGCACAACCGTAATATTTTTCCAGGAATGGCAGCACAAATTGTTGGAGTGTGACCCAGGTGGCGACTGGATAGCCAGGCACGCCGATGACAGGTTTGTTTTGAATCACACCCAACACCACTGGATGTCCAGGGTGCATCGATACCCCATGCACCAACACCTCGCCAAACGCTTCGATGATGGAGGTGGTAAAGTCTTCCCGACCTTTGGACGTGCCGGCGTTGATCAAAATCATGTCGTGAGCGTCCATGCCTTTGGCAACCGCCTCTTTGATCAGCGCCTCGTCATCCTCAATCAACGGATGTATGCTGGGCTCAGTCTTCCAGCGATTCAGATAACCACGAAACAACATGCTATTGGTTTCAGGATATTTTTCTGGCGGAATGTTTCCGAGCGGATCAGCCAGTTCACTGCCTGTGGGAATGACCAAAATCTTTGGGGTTTTGACAACATCCACTGTAGCATTTCCAGAAGCCAGGCAAGCTGCAATGGCTTCCGGTTTCAAAATTTTGTGAACCTCAACAACTGGAGTGGCTTTTGCAAAATCCTCACCAAGTGGACGGATGTGTTGACCAGGAAAAGATGCTTTGCGAATTTCAACGGTGTTCTGATCCAAAAAATCCAGATCTTCGACCATGATCACAGCATCACAATCTTCTGGTAAAGGATCGCCAGTATCCACCTGGATAAAATCTTTATCTCGCTTCAGCACCAAGGCTTGATCAATTCGTGCATCCACTGTTTCGTTAGCCCGAACAGCAATGCCATCCATCGCTGATGTTTTCACATGAGGCACGGCTCGTTTTGCTTCAACGGCTTTTGAGGTAATGCGTTCAAATGCATCGAGTGTGGAAATGGTTTCAGATATTTTCTGGAAACAGCCAGCTTGTTTCAGCACTTCAAACCAGCGAGTGGAAGCATCAGCCAGCGTGGCTTTTTCCAGGTACGTTTTTTTCACCATAGTTCGACCACCACGTGTTCCTCTCTGGCAAACCCTTCCACGTCGGCAGGAATGGGCAAAATGCCATCGGCTTTGCTGAGGCTGGAAATGTTGTTGGAGTGCGCATAAATAGGTTCCGCATGAGTGACCCCACCCTGCTCAGATAGCTTGACACGCACAAAGTCGTCGCGCCCTCGCGCTGATGGGATGCTCTTGCCCAGGATGGCTCGAACTTGCGCCGGGAATTTTTTTAGTTGGGTTGAGCCGCTTCGTTTCAGCAGAATCGGTGCGACAAAAATTTCAAACACGATCATGGAGGAAACCGGATTTCCTGGCAGGCCAATCACCGGTTTGTCACCACACATGGCAAAGATGGTGGGTTTGCCTGGGGCCACACGGATGCCATGCACAAACACTTCGCCCATGTGATCCAGAATGTCCATCGTTGCATCTCGCACCCCCACCGATGAGCCACCTGAAATCAATACCGCATCACACTCCGCCAGCGCCTGGGACACCGCATCGGCCAATTGCTTACGCTGATCGACCACAATGCCGTAGGAAATTGGCGTGGCATTGAGTTCATATATTTGTGCAGTGGTGGTGTAGGAGTTGATGTCTCGAACTTGGCCCAAGGTTACTTTTTTCTCTGGCGGTACAAGTTCATCGCCGGTGGAAATGACACCCACCTGAAGTTGTGTCAGCACTTCTGTCTGTGTGATTCCCACTCCGAGCAATGCGCCGATATCCTGAGCCCGAATTTTATGACCGGCAGGCAAAATCAGTTCGCCTTCTTTAAAGTCTTCATCGGCCCGAATGACTGCCGTGCCAGGCGCGGCGGGTTTGAACACCACCAGGCAATCATTTTCCAGCTCAGTTTCTTCAATGATGACAATTGCATCTGCCCCAGGCGGCAACATGCCGCCCGTTGAAATGCCAATTGCTTCACCATTTTTTAATGTAGGGAGTGTAGACGCGTCCTGACCCATCTCAATACGACCCACCAGTTTGAGCTCTTTGGGGCTGGCTTCGCTGGCACCATAGGTGTCTTCGGCCAGCACGGCATAACCATCCATGCTGGAGCGGTCAAAGCCAGGAAGGTTTTCAGGTGAAAACACGTCCGCTGCCAAGATGCGACCCATGATGTTTTTGACATTGATGGTTTCTGATTGACGCAGTGCGTTGACTTTGGACAGCGAAATTTCCAGCGCTTCGTCAAGACTCAACGTGTTGAAAAACAAAGTGATTATTCCAACTCATAAATGCGATAATCGCCAAAATCGCCCTGATATTCGGCTTTCACCCAAGGGTTAAGTTGCGGCTTTAATTGGTTGGGAATCTTTTTGACATCATTTTGAAACATTTTGCCCACAGCCAAATAGCGTGTGAGATCACTGTTGACATAAATGTCCATTTCAAACAGGTTGTATTCTTGTCGATCTTCCTGCTCCAACCAGTCTTCAAACACAGTTTTCATTACCAGGAAGGGAGGCACATTTTTGTCTGTTTCCCAGGAGCCACGGCCAATAGAGACTTCTACATTATCATTGTTGGCGGTTGAGTTGCTGGAATTATCAGATGCATTGTCCGAATTTGTACCAGAACCATTGGCGCTGTTTTCAGTGTTTTCGCTGTTGTCGTTTGTGTTTAAACCGGTTTCCGACTGAGCCACATCTGTGTTGGCCGTGGACTCGGTTGCCAGCGTGGCATCGGAAGTGGTTTGATCATTTGTGAACGGTGTCTCTGTCGATGTTGTTTCTGGTGCCACGTTGAGAAAATTCAAGTTGGCCCAAACTGCGACTACAGCCACCACAACAGTGAATAATGCTAAAGCAATCCAGTGAATGTTTTTCATCTTAATACCCCTATGGTTGAACCATTGACATCACAAAAAAGCTAAATGCCGTAAATACTCCAAAGATAGCAAACCACGTTTTAATTTTCTGTGCTTTGGAGAACTTGACGCCCTGCAACATCTCCATGCGAGGCAGGCCCATTAACAGGGCAACGGTCGCCAATGCAATGCCTCCGCCTACACTTCCTAACAAAGCCTGAACCCAAGGTTCCATGCCTTATATTATCGGAAATTCTCCCACCAAAACAAGGGTTTTTACATTTGGATGTCGGTATTTTTTTGGAATTTTTTGATGACTTCTTTAACTGGGTCTTGATGCTTAAATAGTTGAAAATTATTTAAGCATGGCAACAAGGTTTTTAAGCAAGACGGAAACTTTAAAGTTTTCGAGCTTGATGGTTGATAGCAGTAAGGCGGGCACCAGGCGCAATGTGCTGACAAAGGCCACAATCACGGTAACGCCCATCAAGCCGCCAAAGGCAATGTTGGCCGTGAATTGTGAAAACAGCATTATCAAAAAACCCAAGCCCAGGCTGAGTGTGTTATAAAGCAAAGCACGCCAGGTTAAATCCAACGCTTCTTGAATGGCAGGTTCGGGCTCCAGTCTGGCGCGGGCTTGTCGATATTGAGAAATAAAGTGAATGGCAAAATCAATTCCAATCCCAATGGCGACGCTGGCAACCATCACCGTTCCGATGTCGAGGGCAATGCCCATAAAGCCCATCACGCCAAACATGACGCTGACGGCAAACATCAATGGCACCACGCTGATTAAACTCAACCTGAATGAGCGCGTTAAGATCAGCAGCATCACCCACACCAGAAACAGCGACAGCATAAAGCTGTTTACTTGACTGGACACCAACGTTTCGCCTACGCGTTCGCCAAACATGGGCTGGCCTGACAGGCGATAAGGCGTGTTTGGAAAATGGGTGGCCAGATAATCACGGACATCATCCAGCAGCGGATCAAGGTCTTTTAATGGCAACGAGCGAATGATGGTGGTGACTTGCCCCTCGCGGTAATTGGCGGTGGTGAGGGTGCGTAAATCCAGGCTGCCGCCAAACTCTACCGGCAGCAACACATCCGACACTTTCCTGGCTGTGTCGGGGATGGTGTCAAAAGCCGGATCATCGGCATTGGTGGTT
Source organism: Candidatus Fraserbacteria bacterium (assembly GCA_029262795.1). Classification (GTDB taxonomy): domain Bacteria; phylum Bipolaricaulota; class Bipolaricaulia; order RBG-16-55-9; family JAJCYT01; genus JAJCYT01. The sequence continues at coordinate 254,621 of JAJCYT010000018.1, read as the reverse complement.
TTGTAAAGCTCGCGTACCACATCCACAATCGAGGTGCTGATGCCAGTGTGTTCCAGGGATTCCATGTAATGTTGTAAATCTTGAATTTTGGTGAGCCACTCAGGATCTTTCCAGCCATCGGCTTTTTCAGTATCAAGAGAAATTCTCAGTGTCAAACTGCCGCCAAAGGTGTTTTCCACAAACTGTGCCGAGCGCGATACCGGCAGGTCTGAGCGTACATAATCCAATGGGTTGTTGTTAATCTTAATTTGGGTAATGCCAACGATGCTGATCAAAAACAGCACCACAGCCCCACGCACCCAATATTTGCCTGTCTGCCCCAGTTGCCAGCGCGCGAACCATTTTCCAGGCTGACGTGCCAAATGCTGAGAGGTTTTGGCTGGCAGCATCACCAACAATGCAGGCAGCAGCGTGAATGACAGGAGCATCGCAATCAAAATACCCACAGCGGTGGCAATGGCAAACTCCTGAATAATCACGCTGTACGCGGTGGTCAGGCCCAGAAAACCAACAGCTGAAGAAATGCTGGTATAAAACACGGGCTGACCCAAGCGCATCATGGCATGAAGCAGTGCATCTTTTCGTTTGGGATTGTGATGCAATGCTTCCTGATAACGGGTTAAGATATGGATGCTGTCCGCATCGGCAATGGCCAGCAAAATGACTGGAATGACCACTGCCACAATCGTCAGCTTAAAGCCCACAATCGCCATCAACCCCATCGTCCAGATCACACTGACCAAAGCCACGGTCACTGGCAACAGCACCCCGCGCCACTGGCGGAAGCTAACAAACAGGATGAACAACAAAATCACCGTGGCAAAAGGCACCAGAGATCTCAAATCCTGAATCATGGCTTGGCGAACTTGAGCCAGGATGTAGGGACCACCAGAAAGATAAATTTCCTCCGGCCCTTCATATGGGGGCACCAACGCTGCCACAGCTTCGGTCAACTTGATGGCCTCATCGCTGTTGATAATTTCAGGGCGTTCTTCCAGGATGATGAGCGTGGTGCGCTGGTCTTCCGAAATCAACAAACGGCTGAGCAGCCGTTCGCCCAGAATCAATTGCTTAAAAACTTCAATTTCTTCAGGCGTTTGTGGCAGTGTCTCGGCAGCTGGGGTAACCACGATGGCATTTTCCTCACCCTTTATCACTTCTGCATTGAAAATACTGCGGATATCTTCCACCCAATCGTCAGACAATGACTGAAGATCATCAGTCAAGTCCCAGATTTTTTTCAGCGTGCGCGGATTGAAAATGGATGTCTCATCATGAATGGCAATCAATAAAAAATCCTGAGAGCCGTAACGCTTGCTGGTTTCGATGAAAGAAAGCACGGCAGGGTCATCACTGGGCAAGAGTTCTTGTAGATCGGTGGAAAGTTCGAGCGTTATGGCAAAAGCTCCCAATGCCGCCGTGATGACTGCAATCACAATCACCACCAGCACAGGATACCCCATTACCCACTGAGAGAGCCTTTTCATGTTTTCTATATTACCTTAACGTTTATTTCACAAGCGTTATTTAAAAAACGCTTTCAAGAGTTCAAGATATCGTTTTACTCAGCACAACGCCTGGACAAATCACCCAAAAATTCAGGAATCTTGGCTTTTAAAAAACTCTAATCCCCCAGCCCTCTTAAAGCATTAAGGGGGCACGATGGCCTATTATTCTTCAATGCTGAACAAAGTTCTTACTGGATGGATGAAATATTAAGTTGGATTTCTTAAGTAGAGGGCTCAAGCAGGTGCGGGATAAAATGAAAAACCCCAACTTGGGTTTTTCAAGTTGGGGGTTTATCGGTTAAGGTTGTTTTGAATGTCTAGAAGAACTCTCTCTTGTTTATTATCATAATAAAACTAAGGTGAAAAGGATATGGAAGTTTGGTGGAAATTTGGTTCAAGTTCTGAAGTTTGCAAATAGAAAGGATATTCAAAGATTCAATGTCTGAATCTTTGAACTGAAAAAGGCAATTTGTTTGACAATGAACATAATGACCATCTGCTTTTAGAATTAATTTGAGATTGCATGTAAAAAATGACTCAGATGCATCAACTTCAAAGACTTGTTAAGCTATGTTGTCTGAAAATGAGCAAAAATTTATTTCAGGAGGGCAACCATGAACCCAGCGTTGCTTCAAGAAAAATTTGAATCCGGCATGACGTTTGATCAGTTTAAGGACAAGGATTTTGCCACACGCAATTATAAAACCCTTCAGGAACTTTATGATGAACTTCAGGTGCCTGGAGAATTTTTAACATCTTTTGCAAATTTGGTTGAACAGCATGGCGGACAAATCAACATCCTGGCCCTGGCCGAAGAGTGGTGTGGCGATGCAGTGCGTGCCTTTCCATTGATGGCGCGGGTGACCGAGCAGGTGGATGGCATGGCTTTTCACATCCAGCAATCGGACCTGGAAGAAAACCAGCCATTGGTAAAAAACTGGCCGAAGGGGGAACGAAACCCCATTCCCATTATCGTTTTTTTAGACAAAGATTTTAATGAGCTGGGGCACTGGATCGAGCGCACTGTCGCTGCCGATGATTTCACACGAAATTTACGCGATGAATTCAAGGATTTATCAGACCGCCAGTATTACCGCGAAGCCAAGCCCAGAATTTTTGAAGCCTATAAAACCACCTTCTGGAAAGAAACTTTGATTGAATGGCAACAAAGACTCAGCGTTAAAGACACACAGATGGCTTAAATTGTTTGACATTCAAAAAATGAATGCTTAACGATTTTTAAAATGTTTTCGGTCAAACAAATTTCGCAAAGAACCAAATAAAGTGATTCAAAGCAAACATTCAGATATCCCATCTTAGCCCCCTTCAGATGAAGGGGGTTGGGGGATTGAAGCCTTCTACATTCAAAAATTTTTCAAAGGTTGTTTAATCAAAAGGAGTTCCACATGAGCACCAAAGGCATGGTTGCCACCAGTCAACCGTTGGCGGTGGATGCTGCAATTGATGTGTTGAAAGCAGGGGGCAATGCCGTGGATGCAGCCGTATGCGCGGCGGCGATGCTAAATGTGGTTGAGCCGATGAGCACCAGTATTGGCGGCGATTGCTTTGCCATTGTGTACGAGGCCAAAACCGGCAAGTTGCATGGCATCAATGGCAGTGGGCGTACGCCCAAGGCAGCCAGCATTGAGGCGCTCAAAGCGATGGGGCATCAAACCATGCCGCAGCAGGGGATTTATTCTGTGTCTGTGCCAGGGGCGCTACATGCATGGCAGGCGTTGCTGGACAAACTTGGGACGAAATCATTGGGTGAACTCTTACAACCTGCCATTCAAGCAGCAGCAGATGGATTTGAATTGACCCCCATCATCGCCCGTGATTGGGCGGCACAACAACAAGAACTGGACCAGGGTGTGAACACACAGCATTACTTGCCCAACGGGTGTCCGCCTCAGTTGGGTGAATGTTTCAAGCAGCCTGACCTTGCTCAAAGTTTTGCCATGATTGCCGAACAAGGGATCAAAGTGTTTTATGATGGTCACCTGACCGATAAAATGGTGGCTCAATCAGAAAAACTAAATGGCTGGCTGACTCATGATGATTTTGCTTCACATGCCTCAGAGTGGGTTGATCCCATCACAACCGACTATCGCGGATTCACTGTGTGTGAACTGCCTCCGAATGGTCAGGGTGTCATCACTTTAGAAGCGCTCAATATTCTTGAAGGTTACGATCTGGCCTCCATGAGTTTGGAAGAGCGCACCCATGTTCAAATTGAAGCGCTTAAGCTGGCTTTTGCTGATGCGTGGCAGTATGTGGCTGACCCTGCGTTGATTGATGTGCCGACGGATGCGTTGATTTCCAAAGCCTATGCTGAGCAGCGACGGCAGTTGATTGGTGACCAGGCGCTGAAAAATCCGACGCATGGTTTCCCTGACAGCGGCACCATTTACGTCACGGTTGTGGATGAAGAAGGCAATGCCGCATCTTTTATCAACAGTGTTTACATGCACTTTGGTTCCAAGGTTGTGGCCGAAGGCACAGGGATCGTGCTTCAAAATCGTGCTGCGTTGAGCTCTCTGGACCCGCAGCATCCAAATGCACTGGCTTCGGGAAAGCGCCCATACCACACGATCATTCCTCCAATGGTGTTGAAAGATAGAAAACCGTCGATGTGTTTCGGTGTGGTGGGAGGCTTTATGCAACCGCAGGCACAGGTTCAGATTTTAAACCATGTGATCGATCAAGGAACAGATGTCGCAACAGCGTTGAACGCGCCACGTTTCCGTTGGATGGAAAAAGCAAAAGTGACGTTTGAATCAGCGTTTGATCAATCTGTAACGGACCAACTCAAAGCGCGACAGCATGACATTTTGGATGGCAGTGGTTTTGGCGGATTCGGTGGGGCACAGGCGATTGTGATCGATCAAGAATCCGGCGTATTGTCCGGGGCATCTGACCCTCGCAAAGATGGCTGTGTGAAATCTATTGATTAACTAAAGATGATGAAGCATCCAATACACCACCCAGCCCGAAACAGCAACAAACAGCCAGATGGGAAATGTGATTTTGGCGATTTTTTTGTGATGCTTGAAATCTTCTTTTAGGGCGCGCCTGAGTGTGATGAGCACCAATGGCACGATCACAATGGCCATGATGATGTGAACAATCAGAATAGAGAAATAAATGATTTGTAAAATGCCTTCGTGTTGAAAGCGGGTTTCTTCCAACACAAGATAACGAATCACGTAGACAATTAAAAACAGGCCGGCAAACGTGGTGGCTGTGAGCATGAAGGTTTTGTGTAGTTCAATTTTCCGTTGCTTAATGAAGATAAAGCCGATCACCAAACAAATTCCACTGATGACAATGAGGCTGGTGTTCAGCAGGGGCAGCCAGGCTTCGAGTGGCATTATTTATTCACCGTTTCTTTCCAGTAGGCTTCGATCACTTCACGCTGGTATTCGTAATAAAGGCCTAAATCTTTGAGTTGGGGGTGAGCGATCCATTCCGCACGATACACTAATTTGTCAGGGTCTTGTGGCTGCAGTGCAGTGCTTGAAGCGTTGACTTCAAAATAATGACATTCAAATTCGTAGGCTCGTTTTTTGAAGTCCTGTGCTGTGCCTTGTTGGTGTTTGTACAGTTTGCCCACTTTCACACTAAGGCCAGCGTCTTCCTGACATTCACGAGCCACAGCCTGTTCAGGCGATTCGTCTGGCTTCATCGGTCCGCCAGGCAAGGTCCATGTGGGCGGTTGTCCCGGCATCCCCTGAAGCACCATCAATATTTTTGGTTCGTCCGATTTCACGCACAAAGCAGCAACCCCTTTATAATGTGCCACGTAGTTGTCCTTTCCCAAAACAAATGATCCATACGATAAATTTATTTTTATTTTTGACAAGTCCAACGGTCAATCTAGCGCCGGACATTCAACAGAATATCGCAACATGAACCAAAAGCCAATGGGAAAATCATCAATTGAAGCGGGTTCATCCTAGCATTTGATTTTCTAACATGGAGGCAAGTCAGAATTAACTTGAATTGCCATCTGTAGCTCTATTAAAACCTTGACAGGAAGGGAGGTATTTGTTAATCTTTAGGCCACTTTGGGAGATCGTCTAATGGTAGGACGACCGGCTCTGACCCGGTTAGTGGGGGTTCGAATCCCTCTCTCCCAGCCAATCCGTACAACTTCTCGATTTTGCTAGGATGTCAAATGGTTTTTTGTAGTTTGGCACTAGCTTTTCACCTAACATTTCGCAGTTCGAAAGTACACAATCAAGTAATCTCCTCCTTTCATGAATATTCTGATTTAAATACGAGTTGTAGGCGTTATTCGCCAGTTCTAAAATCTGGATACCCTTGTCTATAAAATTTGGGCCAATATTTTCCATTGCTTTAATGCGAGTTAGTATTTCTTGTTCTTCTTTCTCCCATTCTTTTGATTTCGATACCCAAGTTTCTTCAGAAACTACGCCATCTAATTTATCGATATATATCTTTTCTAAACGATTTTGGACTCTATTAGCTTGTGACTTTAAAGCTCGCATTGAAGTTTCTTGTTGCTGCAAATCAATAGAGTGCTTGGAAATCAACACATCTTCAATCCAATCAATCTTAGATTGACCAAAGCGTATTTCTAAAAGCATTTCCCCCAAAATTTCGGACAAAACTTCTTCTCTCAGCCATTTTTGATCACACTTACCTTTATATCCAGTGCAATGATAATAAGTGTACTTGCCTTTCTTCATTTCTGCGGTAATTGCACATCCACAATAACCACACACAAGAAGACCTGAAAAAGCGAAACGCCATGACTTTCTTTTTGGTTTTGAGCGATCTTTGCGCACTTGTTGAACTTTATCAAAGAGTGTTTTGGAAATTATGGGATCATGAGTACCACGATAGAGATTTCCACTCCAGTAAAAACCACCATAATATAAAGGCCTTTTGAGCATACTATCCAAAGTGCTTTTGCTGATAGGTTTTCTACTTTGGCGATAAACTAGGCCTTGTTCCCCACATAATTTCCTAATCTGATTAAGTGAATATCTGCCAGTTGAATATAACTTGAAAGCAGTCTTTATTAACGGAGCAATTTCGGGATCAGGTTCAATGATTCTTTTCCCGTTTCTGGTCACATTGATGTATCCTAGTGCTGCACGGGAAGGGAATAGTCCTTGTTTTGCCTTTTCAGTCATTCCCTTAATTACATCCTCTGAAAGATTGCCACTATAAAAAGCTGATTGAGCAACACGCATATCAAGGATAAATCTGCCCATGGCATTGTCGGGAAATTCTTCTAACACAAATATTAGTTTCATATTTAGTTCCTTGAGTGTTAGAAGGTCTTTGAAATTCCTAGATAAACGATCTACCTTATGTGCTATAATCCCATCAACATTTCCTGGATTTGCTTTGATAAATTTGACCATTTTGTGAAAGCTCTTTCGGCCAACGGCTTTTGCAGATTCGGCCTCAGTAAATTCACGCACAATTTGAAGGTTATTTCTTTTCGCAGATTCTCTGATTGCTCTTATTTGAGCAGGAACACTGTATCCTTCCTTAGCCTGATCTTGAGTTGAAACACGTGCATACGCAAGCACTTTCATGGCTTTAATTCACCTCTTTTTTTGTTTTTTCTTATGATGCTTAACTTCTTTTCTATTTTAGGTAACAAGTTGTCAAGCGCTTCCTCATTTGTAGCATAGCCATGTGAAATAGCATGGTTCTTTACCATGCCTGAAATAGTATTAACAATATGACTATCATCTGTAACCTCATTCAAATTTCCTTCTGCATATTGCTTGGTTAATTGTTCAAATCTTTCTTCATCTTCGATCTCAAGATTAAATTCGAAGTTTGAATCAACAACAGTCTTCCAAAAAGCTGTGAGAGATCTACGAGTTGTTCTTTTATTATTCAGTTTCCTCATGGAAAGCCATTTTTGGCAGCAGTAATTCCAAATTCTATTTGCTTCGTAAATCAGGTCATAAAACTCATGAACATCAAACTTGCGCAATGCCACTCCTCGTAATTGAAATTCTAATCTCCATACATTTGACTTAGATTTTTTTGGAATATTCCAAGCCTGATAAAGTAAATGTGATTTTTCTTTATTCTTTTCTAGGGTTTTATTATAAACTCTGGCTCTAATTTGAGATTTTCCAAAACTGAAGCCAGTTATTTCATTATTAGAAGAATGTGAGTTCTTTTGTCTTGCTCTAGAAACAAATTTATCTACATCAGCAGCTTTGAACGCTTTATCCCAAAGAATATCCATAAACAAATCTACGCGAAGCACTGTATCTCGTTTAGTTCGTGAAACTAACAGTTTATCGGCTATCTTTATTGCGCTTTCATACGCATTCGCTAAACCTTTTGACAAAATGAATTGAGATTTTAGTCGAATATAGACTTCAGGTGAAGATGCATATTTGTATTTATTATTGAATCCAATTGTCATTCTACCACTATCAAACACATACTTATATGGCCCAAATCTAATATCTGTGGCTGTAAATAAAACATCTGAAATTTTTATTTTTGAATCATTTAGCCTTTGAAATCTTCGATGCAGTTGACCAAAACAGCCTAGATACAAGCTATCTAAGCCCATTAATAAGGTCTTGCTGGTTACATTTTTTGGAATTTGCGGGGGGTGTGTAACTAGAGGGCTTTTAGTTCCACTATTTTTAACACTGGTTGATTTATTCATTCGAGCCTACTTTCTGTAGGCTCGTTGGAAGTATTGCCCCATTCGATCAATACTTCGAAAAAATCCGAAATATTATCGACAATTTCTTCTACGTCTTCATTACTGAGTTTATCTTGATATTCAGGTTGCCAAAGCTTTTGTGCGGAATCAAGCAAATACTTATCTACGTGAGGATCCATTTAAAGCCCTTTAATTAGGCTGCGTTCAGGATCTTTCTGTCACGCAGAGATTTCGAACTTCCCTTTTCCTGGCTCCGTCAGGTCACCAGAATAGGCCTGTCAGCGTTGCTGGAATTTAATTGATTCTTTCGATCTTATTTGAGTTATTTTGCCATGGTTGACAAAGAGGTCTAAATGGCCAAAATCAATATCATCAATTATCTTACCAAGCTTTATAGACTTACTTAAATCTATATTTTTATTGAATACCAAACGAATTTCGTTATCTGAATTAAATTCTATTAGAATCGAATCGTAATCTTTCTTTAAGAGTTGCTCAGCCACTATCTTGCTGACTGAATGAGTATAAGGATCAAAGTTTCTTGTACTATTCGTTATTTCAAATGTTTTTAACTCAACAGCTTCTAAAACTTCATTCATAATTTCGTTTAGAGGAAGAAGATATTCTAACTTCCTATCTGAACCAAGTAATATCCCAAACTGGGCCAATTCTGCCAAGTTAGATTCACTTAAGAACTGATGATCTTCTTTTAGATCGGACTTGAAAAACATTTTATGCCCTAAAGAGAGATTTAAAAGCAGAGAGAAGATTGGCCATCTAGCCCTAATTATTCTAAGGAGGCTTTTGCCGACAAATTCATCATTCGCTTTTTGTAATAGCTCCAATGCCTCTACAGGTGATTTAGGTATGCTTAGCCCCGAACAGTGAAGTTCAAAAATAGATTGCATTTCTATTATTTTTTCTAAATGAGTAGGTTTGTTACCAGTCATCCAATTTAAAACTGATTCTAGTCTCTCGAGAGAAACTTCAATTTGATCGCATATTTCAAAAAAACAACTAAGAGCAAGCATATCCAATAAACTCAATTTGGGGAACGCAAGTGAAGCACTATTCACAGATGCTTCAACTGCCAATTGCACAAGATCATCAAAAGTCAAACCCATATCTTTTTGTAAAGCTGAAGCAGGTACAGTACCAATTTCCACAAGATCTTCTAATGAAGTTATAAGTTCCTTAGTAGGACTAGAATCAGATTTTCTTGTCATATTTTTCCTCTCTAAAACTACGGAACTCATCATACTCTATATTCATAAAAATTCAAAATGGTGATAATGTATTATTAGGGTCTTTAAACGTTTAACTATTTAAAAGCATGTCCACTAATACTAATTTGTGTGGAAAAATCAAGATGCAAATTGACTTTTGGGAGGAATAACGCAGGTGAGGTCAAAAATCTTCTAGGATGAAAGTTTAATTTAGTTTTCGGAATCTAGAAACATATTCAGCTAATTTTGGTTTCAAAGATGGATATAAGAGAATCCAAGTAGCCATATTCGCCCCAGGGCGAGAAACTTATTTCTCATCGTAATCTCTCTTCACTTTATCTCCATCGTTGTTTTTCATATTGACTTTGTTTTTCTCGACTGAGTGGTTGTGAGGAACATCCAACTCTTACAAAGAAATCTTCTTGACCTTCAAATTTTGTGAAGATAGGCGTACTACTTTTCGAAATATTTATCTTGCAAATATGGGAGCCTTCGACTTCATTAAAGGAGATCTTAATGTGTGAACTGACTTCAGTTCCAATATACTTTTTAATAACCTCAATTAATTGAAGTTCAAATCCATCTAGATTTTTCTTAGAAAGCGTTTGGATATCATTATCCAAACCTAAAATGGTTTGATCATCATCAACACCAATTAGCAAACAGCCTCCTTCTGTATTCATAAATGCTGCTACCGTCTTGGCTACCACATATTCTAATTTTTTGTTGACTTGGCCTTTATTTAGGTCAAAGCGGAGTGTAGATTTGAATTCAACATGGTCACTTTCACCATTTGAAATAAGCTCATGTATTTCAGAGCTTGGTTTATCTGGCTTTGAAAGCTCTAATCGTCTTCTTAATTCATTTGAGATTCGTTCGGCTCGTTTCTTTAGGAAGATATCGTAATCATCGCTTTCAATCCCAAAACCTTCCACGTCGATCAAATGTGAGGCCATGGCTTGGGAGATTTTTTCATTTTCTTCAGCAAACCTGGCAATATACACTGAAGGGGCGCTGGCTCTTATCTTTCGCTTGTTGAGATGTTCACTGACAAATGTGATATTTATCAAGCTATTAGCATTAATTACTTTTTGCTTTTTCAAATAAGCTTTTGGAAAGAAATGGTGATAGTTTTTACTATTGGCGGCTTTCAGCCATGAATTATCCAAGATAACTTTTCGGTTATCTTGGAAATCTTTTGGTTCTTGGTAGGCCAGTAAACATAAAATAGCTTTACAATAACTGTTTCCAGCACCAAACTCAGTGTTAATAAGCTCTTCGACGTCATAGGATACTTTTATGTCATCATATTTTGGACGTTCGTTATTCAAGATCAAATCAATCCGTCTAACATCCTGTGCTAGGCTGGATTCAGTGGCACTAGAATATCTGTACGAGAGAGAAACACGCCAAAAAAATTCTTCTAAATATTTTCGCTGGTCGGCATTGGGCATATCCTTAGTCCAGTAGAAAAAATATGCGAACGGTACTAGCAAAGAATCATAAGGCAAAAGCTGAGAAACAGGAATTCCAAATGAGGTTCGAAAATAATCAATGCTGTGTTCTAATGCCGAGATACCATCATCCCAAGTTGAAATGATATCCTGTTTATCAAGTTTCAAAATTGTTTTTCGCTTGCATTCCTTGGTTTTACTTATGATCAACGAAAGTAAAGAAAGAATGATTGAACTAGATATACCCTCATAATTCTTATCAGTCAGCTTTTTCATGAACCCTGACCATTTTTCCTGCATATCAAAACTCTGACCTTCGTCATATGTCTTGGCTGACATAATTTCAAACAAAGTCAGAGTTTGCCCTCCGGTATTTATGCGGGTAAAAACTTCAATGGCAGAATTAATACTTTCTTTTCGTAATAAAATAGTAGAAAAATCATAAGTAATGAATGCCCTTGAATACTCATTAATCTTCATTCGATGTTCAAAGTGCTTTTCCTCGATTTCTTGATACTTTTCTGAGAAATTTAATACATCACTTAAAGAAATCGATGGCCCTTGAGGTTTTTCCGATGTGATCACATGTTCATCATCATTGTTGATGTCTGATTCCAGATCAATATAAATCTCACTGTAATCTGTGATTTTCTTTTCGCCTGATTTTTGAATTTTTGCTCCAAGATAAGCTGCATACAGAGAAGTAATTCTTTGCTGACCATCCAGCACATATTGAACTTTAGTCCCCTCGGGGGTATCTGGGATTTTTTGATCTCCAATGTTTTTGATGTCATTCATTCTTTCATCTGTTTGCCATAGGATAAATGTCCCAATTGGATAACCTTTAAGAATGCTGTCTAAAAGTTCAGCTGTTTTGTCTATGCTCCATACAAAATCACGTTGAAATTTTGGGATTTTTAATATGCCCTTTTGTATTTCTGTTATGAGATCCGAATAGCTCTTTGAATCAGGCTTTGGTTGTTGGTTATCCATAATCTCCCTCTAGTCTGTCTTATTTAGCGTTCTCAATATCTCGCGAGAACTATTTTATTTCGAGTCAAGATCATTCAGATTCTTTTTTAAATTCGTGACCGCTTTAATGGCTTTTTCTAATTCAGTCTTTATTTCATGCTTCCTCGTGTTATAGTGACTAAAGGGGTTTAGTACTAGATTACGATAGGCTTCTATTTCTTTTTGAGTCTGAGGTGACAATTTGCTTTTAATGGCTATCCAAAAATCTTCTGAAGTATAATTTCTCGGGTCAGACTTAAATGCGATTGATATTCTGTGTTTTTCACAGTATTTCTGTAGTATCTTTTCAAATGCTGATCTAATATAGACTGCGGCTGCCTTATAATCAGACTGTTGAAAATGTTTATTAGCTTTTTTAATTAGATTTTCACCATCAAAAATCTTGGGAATCTCTATGCCTTCTTGACAATGTTGTGCATAGAATTCCATTGTTTTCCAATTTGATTTGCCTTCAAGCATACCGCGTACATATTCGAACCAGGGTTTATCATAAGTGGTAATAAAGATTTGATAATCCTGAAACTCTGATTCCAAAATTTCTAATAAAGGTAAACGGTTTGCAATATCAAGGCCGATAAAGATATCGTCTAAAAACAGTATTTTGCATGGAATAAGTTGAATGTGGCGTTTGATCATTCCAAGGTAGATCGAAATTGCAATAGCTGAAAGCCTCGCTTCGTTGAGAAATAAATGTGGTTTCTTAATCTTCTTACCGGCATAAGTGAGTTCAACACTCACTTCTACATCAAGAAGACTCGTATAATCTGAGTTAGGCCGTACATGAGGAAAATATAGCACTAAATCAATATTATGATTGAATTTGTTTAAAATAGGTTTTGTATGTTTAAGTATATACTCTGGGCTCTCTTCATTGAACAATTCTTTAAAGGCTTCATTGAATAGCTTTATAGCAGCATCTACGTCTGGTTTCTTTTTATTGATCGGATAACTACGGCCAGTTTTTTGGCTAATACTACTCTCCACTTCTGCCCATAACTCACCTAGTTCTTTTCCTTTGGTTAGAGAAAATTTAAAGTGCTTTAATACTCCCTTGACCAATAAATTGAATAGATTTATTGACTCATCCTTTTTTATGTTGTGAATATCTAATAGGTGTTTATAAGTAAGAAAGCTTTTCAGTTTGTTCCCATCACGGATGCTGGTATCAGTTTCCTCGCGTGTTGCATTTTGCTCATTATTAAGCAAATAGGCTTTTACTTCTTGATCTCCTTGAGGATTGGGCTTAAATGAAACTTCGATAGATGTTTTGCCTTGATTCTTTTCTTCTACAAATATGTTTTCTAAGTCCTCAAGAACAATGTCTTCCATTGAGGACTGGAAAAAATCTTTTAATGCGAAATAAAGGGAGCTTTTACCACTTCCATTTTCACCATAAATAAAAAGGTTTTTTTCATTTACATTAATTGGATGTTTGCCAAGAAACGCCTTATAGTTGTTGATTTCTATGGTCTTGATTTTCATTTTTTCAAAGAATTTCGTATAGTTTTAACAACTTCGATGCTATCTAAAGTTTCGATGTTATTACGAACTGGATGATAAGGATCATAAAGTCTATCAAATTCTTTCTGAATAACCGCCAGTTTTTCTTCTTCTTGTTTAATGCTCTCAACTGGAATTAACCTCCCTAGTTGAGAGTAAATTTCTTTTCCAGCAGCTTGAATCTCATCAGTAAAATAGAGTTCATAAACTAGACCATCAATTATTTGCTCAAAATAAGTTGCTTGGAGTTTTTGGTCAGCAGCTTTAGTAATTTGTACATAACCAACAAGCGTTTCCAACAACAACCTTTCATGTGTATCCGCTTTGGTGACAGGTAAGTTTTGTAGAAATGCCTTTTTGTATCGAAACGTATTGCCTCTTAAGTCACCACCTGCATAAAAGGCACGAAATGCAAATGTAAGAAGCTGTGAGTTTAACATGGCCGTAAGATACTTTGTGTTTTCGCCAGTGATAATAAATGCCGTGGCTTCTGCATAAATTCTTGATGTATCATAGTAAAATGCCGAATCAAAGACAATTTCGGCATAAATAATCTTGTCCTTTTCAAATTCTTTGTAATAAGCAATTTGGTCCTGAGTCTCAAACCATTCATTATCAGTTTTTTTACGACTTTTAATCACGTTACCTTTATCATCTTTTCCAATTACTTCACTAGTTTGGTGTAGTCGTCTACCAAAAGACATTAAATAATCATGAATAGCTGGATAGTCTTCAATTCTTAAATTCAATGCTGGAAAGGTTGAAATTAACCATAAACCAGCAAACTCCATTTGATACTTTTTAATGTCACGGCCACGAAGGATTGGTTTAATGATTTCAGCATTTTTAGGATCTTGCTTGATTAGTTCATCTTTTCTTTCACTATCGATAATAAATGCTTCATTAAATCCAGTCAAAATTCCTCGATAAATATCAATTTTCCAGCTTTCAAGAGGTAATCCCATTTCTTCAATTTGGTTCTTTATCGCAGCCAGCTTTGGTGATGTAATAACAAAGCTCTTTTCATTAAAAAGTGAAATTCCCTTTTTGTTTTCATCAAGCAATCGTGTTAATGAAGTTTCCTCAAGGTAATTAGAGGTCAAGTCCCAAACTTTAGGACTAGCATTCATTTTTACCTTCTCAAAAAGAATGATGTTGGTATAAGTTGTAGCTTCAGAGAAGATTGGAGAATCGCCAAAATCAATGAGCTGATGGATCGTAATACGCTTTAGAAAAAAGGTTCTCAGCTTAACACCATAATTCGCTCTCATCCATTTGTTTGATGTTATGTATACAAGAACTCCGTTGTTTCTTAGAAGGCGATATCCTTTTTCGTAAAATAAACAATAAATATCACCAGTCTTAGCAAAAGTTTCATAGTTTTGTTTTTCCCAATCTTGTTGAACTGATTGCCCACTAAACTTTTGAATCTGAACATAAGGTGGATTACCAATGACCACATCAAAGCCACCATTTTCATGCCAAACCTCTGAAAAGAAAAGGCGAAAGTCAAAACTTACCTTTGAACCAAAAATCTTTTCTGAACCCTTTAGTCTTTTTTTTATTTCATTATCAATTTCATTTTTTAATTTAACTTTTTTATTTGAATTTGTTTCTTTAAAGAATTGATCCTTAAGCAGTTCAATTCGTTCAAAAGATAGGCTTTTCCAGTTATCGGGGAACCCCACCAACGAATCTCCTTGAGTAATTTTATAATCCAGATTTGGTAGAGCTTCTATTTCATCATAATCTTTTTCATCCACAATAAGGGATAACCAAAGCCGAAGCCTAGCAATATCAATTGCTGAAGCATCAGTGTCAACCCCATAAAGACTTTCAGCAATTGCATGTCGCTTAAGCTCATAAGAGCCAATGCCGTTTTTTTGGACATGAGGCGCAAGAGCGAGCCTTGTATTAATGATCTCCTGCAAAAGACCTACAAGAAAAGCTCCTGACCCAATAGCTGGGTCACAAACTTTAATTTTTGCCAGACTTTCGTCAATTGCTTCTGCTTCTTTACGGACTGATTCTGGCAATTGAAATTTATAATCTCGAGTCTCTTTACCTGTGCTTAATACACGTTGATCATTCTCTAAGGCAAAATGCCCCATACGAATCAAGGTTTCCAAATCTTCTCGTGGAACACGAATTCCTTGATGTTCTTGTGTAAGCTTCAGTTGCCCTTTTCGAGCTTCATTACCAAATAAGCTGGTTTGATCTGTATCTAAGTCTTGATAGACAGAACTATAACTGTTCATTTGGTTATCCAGATAGTGGATAAGGCTTTCTTGGCACATATAGTGAACAATTTCACGTGGGGTATAAAAAGCCCCTTTGTTTTTGCGCTCGGTAATTTCAAGCATGTTCTCAAAAACTTTTCCGAGCATTTCAGGATCGACGGCGACTTCTTTTTCTAAAGGCTCATCTTCCTTAATGGTAAAATTGTATCTATCAAACACATCAAGAATTCCGGTACCACTATCTCCGGCTTTATTCTTTTCGTTGTTATGGAATATAGTATTTGGAATATCAATGGTTGATTTCTTCCAATCATAGGGGGCTTCAAAAAGGCCCCCATTGAGGAAGGGAACTCTGCAATCAAACCGAGAATAATAGCCTGGATCAGACTGCTTTTTTCGATCATTGGCTAAAGCTTCATAGAATAGATACTGCAAGAAATCGTTGTAATAATTTTTGTCTTCTTGACTCACTTGGTCAAATTGGTCACGCATAAAGCGCTTCGAACCCTCACCCCAGCTTCCTATTTTAGATCCACCCAACCATCCTTTCTTTTGTAAGAAATAAAGAAAAACAATTTGCCCCAGTAACTTTTTTGCAAATTGACTTATTTTTCCACTTGTTTCTGTTTCGGTGTCGCCCTGGAAAAAATGTTGATGTTTGAGATGTTCAGCCAATTTTTGAAATAATTGCTTGTATTGATCAAAAAATTCATCAGTGACCTTTTCAATACTAAAGGCCGACTCTATATCATCAATACGCGGATCAGCATAATTCATCTCTAAAATAGGTAACAATTGCTGGCTAGCGGTATGACTATTCTCATGTACTCCTACTAAATATGAGTATCGTCTGGCTGGAGTTAATTCTTGACGAAGTTTAACTTTACCTACGGGGTCCTGATAAGCTTCATGTTCAATTTTTACAAACGAAAAACGCCAATCAGCGCCTTCATCATCCCTGGCATAAAAGGCTATTAAGGAAGCCTCTTTCTCAAACTGCTTAAGTCGATTAACAGCAAAACTTCGTAATGATGAGCGTGCACGTTCTAGTTTGTTTCGATCTTTAACTTCTACAACTAATAGATCTAATTCCTCCCCATTGGGGTCGACGTACTTACCAATGCGCCAGTATTGATGGATGTGATCTTTATAAGCGGCTGTAATGTAATTGCCAGTATAATGTTGATTTCGTTCCTCAAAATGATTGAGTAAATAACGTAAAAACTGCTTATATTGCTCATGATCAAATGCTTGTGTGAAAATGTTTTTGATAGTTTGTTTTGCTTGATTCTTATCCATGAGTTTAATCGCTTTGATCTGCTATTTGATAACTCGAAAGAATGATCTCACGCTTTACATTTTTATTATCGGCCTGTTCTTTTCTTACATCTACAGTACGAATATGTTTGTATAAAATTGACAGCATGTCGAGAGGGTCGAGAGTTTTTTCAAGATCTTTTTTGATAGCTTGAGCAATTTTTTTCGCCATAAGCCCTTGTGATATCATTCTGATTACACCATAAATAAATTCTTCATCTGAATCCGTAAACTTAGGATAATTTCGAAAAGATCTGTCTTTTAAACGCTTTTCAATATACCCAATATTAGACTGACCTCCTCTGTTTCCAACTTGAGTATCATCTTGAAAGATATCTTCTGCAAACCTTTGTTTATTCGTGTTTAGCAAATGATAATAGTTTGGCGGTATCTGATGTCTAGGAGTATCTGGAGAACAAGCGAGTAAATTGGCGGCATCAAAAAAAGTAATTTCAGAGCTTTGTTCACCCTCATTAAGATAAAACTTTTTTAAAGATCCTACGCGAAAAAAAGTTACAAGTTGATCAAGCTTAAGATTTTGTGCCTTACGGCCAGAGCGAGCCTTTTTGGGTAATCTTTTTATTCTCTCAAATAATTTTGGGTTTTCATCTCGGAGTTTCCTCATCATCTCCAGGTACATTAATTCAGAATCCCCTTCATCATCTTCTCCAGTGTATGTTTGCTTTTTATTTAAGCTATCAAATAACTCTTGACTACCAATTTCTTCACCATCAGAAAGGTACTTTGCATCTTCACCAAGAATGTCATGGAACATTTGAATCTTATGGGTGATGTTAGCTTCAAGGCCTAAATGGGTATCAGCATGACTTGTTGGAAAAAAGTTGTAAATAAAAATTTCAGGATGCTTTGTGCCAAGTCTATTGATGCGTCCAGCTCTTTGTAAGACACGAGTTGGATTCCAAGGTAAGTCATAGTTTATGAGTACATTTGCCTGATGTAGGTTAATCCCCTCTGAAAGAATGTCAGTAGAAATGAGAATTCTCAAATCTTCATTTGTTTTTCTCTGATTCGGATCAAAAGCGCTTTGTATCAACTCTCGAGCAGTTGTTGGGTTATGAGTAACAGGTACTTTCCCAACTCGACCTCCTAAGCTACTGAAAAATATAACTTTCCCAGCAAACTTTTGATTAAGTTGATCAAATAGGTAATCACCCGTTTCTTTTGATTCAGTAAAAATAACAAGCCGACTATTTTTTAAAGTAGGATCGCTAACAAGCTGATTAACAAAAGAATCGATTTTGGGGTCTTGCTCAACGTCATGCCAAAGCAACTCAACCTTTTTGAGAGTTTCAAGATCGTACTCCAAGTCCTTAATGAACCCTTCACGAAAATCTTTTGAAGAGTATTTCTGTACTTTTTCTTCTTCAACGAGTCTTTCGAGAGTTTCAATATCATCACTGTCAATCAAGTCGTACACATCAACATTTTTGCTAATGTAAACTGTTCCAGAGGATAGCATTCCAATAAATTGTTCATAAGATTCAATGAAACGGCCAACACTTTTTCTGAATGCATGGAAACTGCTTTCTAGCCGCTTAATCAAAATCCCTTTCATGAAGCCTCCAACATTGCGTTGCTGTTGCAGTTCAAACTCTGAAAGACGTTTACTACCAGCATAATAGAGAAGAGGGATATATCTGGCATATCGAAACTCATGGAGCAAGTTGATTGTTTGATTGAAGGTTTTCTCTAGTTTATTTTCAAATGTGTAAATAATCCGTCGAGGGTTTTGAAATTCAGGGAAGAAAAGGTTTTGGCTAATGAGGTCTTCCTTAAAATAGGTCAAAACGTCAGTGCGAGTTCTTCTAACCATCACATGTTTTAAAATACGCTCACGAATTTCATGTGAAACTTCTTTTGTAATGAGCTTATAATTTGGATCTGTACGATCAATCCCCTTAAAACGCTTACGTAAGGATGCAAAAAACCTTTCCAGGTTAGGAATTCCTGGAATAGTAGAATTTTTAGGTACCTGAAAAAGCTTGAGTTGAGAAAATAAATCATCAATTTTATTGTTAATAGGTGTTGCAGTCACAAGAATAACTTTCTTATCTCGACAAATATCAAGTAGATCAGCATATGAACGGGTTGCTTCATTACGAAATCGATGAGCCTCATCGACAACTATATAATCAAAGCGATTCAAACCAAAGTTAATAACCTTTTCAAGTTTCCCTAGAGATTCGACCCGTGCAGGAACACGAAAATCGTGTAGGCTTTCTTCCCAATATCCCTTTAATGTGGGGGGGCAAATAACTAGTATTCTACCTCTGATTTGCTGCAACAGTTGCGCGGTGATAAAAGTTTTACCAAGCCCTACGACATCTGCAAGGAAGACACCTTTATGCTCGTTAAGCTTTTTTAATGCTTGTTGAACAGCCTGCTGTTGGTACTTTAGTAGTAAAAATCTGTCTGGAAGAAAAATCTCCATATCATCCTTAAGATTAATATCTTCCTGCATATATTCGTAAATTAATTTCAAGTAGAGTTCGTATGGAGAAATTGTATCGTTAAGCCATGTTTTATTCTTGGTTGTTTCAACAAAATCTTCAGAAACATCAACAGCTTGTGTCCAAAGTTCTTCAAACTGATCTAGAGCATATTGCACATCCTGCCTTTGGCGAAGCTCCACATTAAATTCACGGTTGGCAACTAGACCTCGATAAGAAAAGTTGCTTGATCCTGTTATGACGAAGCCATAATCTCTATCATCAGGAAAAAACCTGCCAATATATACTTTGGCATGAATGTTTCGTGAGGGAAAAACACGAATTTCAAGTTTCTTCCCATTTCCATCCTTTTCAAGATCATTGTTGTAATCGGGGCAATTTGTTTGCAGAAACTCAATGAATTTTTTTAGGCCTAGCTCCAGGTTTTCATCCGAATCTTCAGAGTTTTCAACTTCATCTATGAGTTTTCTTTGAAATTCCGACTTGGCATATCTATGCGACTCAAATTCAAGCATGGGTTGTTTTCCAGTTGTATTAATTGCATAGTAAGTTTTGGCGTCAATGCTTAAGCCAACAAGTATTCGCGTTTTTGAAATAGAGCCAATACTTTCATGAAGTTGATGAAATCCACTAGATCTAAAATAGCCAACGAGCATATCAAAAAACTCTGTGTCTATTAATGTTGATTTAAATCTGTCTAGAAGTGTCTGATTTTTATCGTTAGTAAAAAATGTATGATCGGTATCTTGTCTGTTCATTGTTTACCCTTTGTTTTGGAGTAAGGATCTGTAAATACTATCCAATAATATTACGAACTCCAATCATAACATCCCATGCTACGATTTAACTCAACCATCTTAGAATAAAAGTATATGCTAATAATATGGATCTAGAATCATATTTAATAATCGCCCTAGGGCGGGCGAAAAAATTTAGACCAAATCTAAATATGCCAATGTTGGCTATGGTTTCAAGCTAGGCGAATGGCTATATCATCGTAGAATTACAAGTTTCCTAATCTTGCTTCTAACAACTTGATCTTCAGATCCTTTCACTGTAATCAAGTAAAGGTAGACACCATTTGCAACCTTTTGGCCGTTATTATTTAGCGTATCCCAAATAAGGGACTTTTGTGGACTGAAGCCGCTGTCGAATACTTTTTGTCCACTTAGATCATAAACACTCACGTTCATTTCTTTGATCCCACTACCCTCAGCAACAAATGTAACAACCTGGCTTGCTAATACAGGATTAGGATACCCTAATAACTTACTAATACTTAGAGGTTCTATGCTCAATGGAAGATCAGTTGAAGGTTGAGATTCACTAGCTGCTTTCTGAGCGGAAATTTCGTATGTCCTCACTATCGGATCACTTTGATCACCATCATCGTTCAAATCTTCAAGTGGCCATTTCTCCCACAAGTAGTAAGTAATAGTATTTCCGTAAATATCAGGCTCAGTGCCGAGTTTCCCTGTACCAAATACCTGTTGTAACTCAATGTCGAAATATCGGATTTCCTTGTTAGTTGTAAAAACGATGTGATTCTCAAAAATGGCAGGATAAGCACCAACTTGACGTGTATTGTGCAGTGTTAAGGAATTGAGATCATAATAACGAACCACTGAGTCTTTCGTATCACCATCTCCATTCAGGTCTTCATCAATCATGTCTTCTAGGGTTGTGAAGGCGATGACGTTTTCATAAATAGCAGGGAATATTCCAGCAACCTTTGTATTAAGAACTTTTTTGCGCTCAGTGTCATAGTAGCGAATGGTGGGATGATGGCCTTTTATTGCCGTACGATGATAAGCAATCACATTGCCCCAAATTGCTTGAGCCTGTCCAGGAATACCTGTTTCAACAAACTCTTTTGTGTTCAAATCATAGAATCGGATGGTATCGCCAGATACCGAAAGAATACTGCCATAAATAGTTGGCCGATAGCCGATGATGCCTGTCCGAGTGACAACTTTGGTCTTTACGTTGTAGGTGCTGATAACATTGGCTCGATATTGTGATTCCTCTACGAACACAATTGTGTCTTCATAAATATCAACATCTCGATGCCGACTGGAAACAGCAATACCTGTATTGAACACTTCATTTGTGTCCAGATCTTTATATCGCAAGACCGTATCTAAAATATCGCCATCCAGATTTAGATCTTCACCTAGTGCTTTTTCTGGAGTGGGGAAGGCCATAATATTTTCCCAGATTGGCGGATCGCCACCCGTTGTCGAAGGCACACCGATTCCAAAGAACTGGCCCTCCAAATCCTCTAAAGTTGGGAAAGTGGAATCTGTGATCATTACGATAATACAGCCATCAACAAATTCTTGATCTGAAACGGGCGTCCAACTGTCTCCATCCCAGAAGTACACAAGCTCTCCAGATTCAGCCGGACAAAATTCAATTTCTACGCTATTAACGCCGGAAGCTTCATCTAAGTGAACATCAAAGAAACCGCCAGATGCAATAAAGGACGCCTCTGCTGGATTATCATCGAATTTTGCAACAGTCAGGGTCCGTTCGCCTGACTCATTGTCTATCGTCACGCGCTTCAACCCAGGCACTCCAAGATTCATAAAATCCATCTTGTGATCACCATCAATGTCTCGATCTGTGATATGATCTGCTTCAACACCAGATTTATTAAAGAATACGGTGATTGTGTCCTTAACCGCACCAGTGCCAACTGTTGCTAATACTGTAATGGCATCGGCCTTTCTAGCCGTAAAGCTAACACTGACTGATCCACTTTCTGTAAGAGCATTGATGCTCCTTGTACCGTTGGCAAACAGACCATACTTGGTCACAAAGGCAACGAGTGTTCCATCTTCAACAGGGTTCCCATTGGCTCTGACAGATGCTGTTATGGTCACTGTGTTACCCACAATAACACTGCGCTTACTAGCCGAAAGCAGCAAGGATGTTGGGCTGGCACTCGCTGAGTTGAAGGTTGCAATACAGGTGAGGTTGGATGTGAGTGTAAAGGATCCACTGGAGCAACCTGAGTCTCCACTCCAACCCGCGAAAACCACATTGGCATTTGGCTGAGGATTTAAAGTTATATCTGTGCCAGATGAGAAATCCTTTTCGCAAGTTTCGCCACAATCAATGCCAGAAGGATCACTAGTCACCAACCCAGCACCATTTCCAGCTTTAACGATTGTTAAGACTGGATCAGATGGTGAAGAAGTTCCACAAGTAACTTCATTGGGTTTATTGGCATTACATCGAGCGAGTACTTCTTGTCCTGTTAAAGCTTTGTTATATAGGCGAAGTTCATCTAACTTGCCTCCAAGATAACGATGAACACTAGAGGCCTGATCTCGTAGCACACCAACCAGCATATCTAGATTGTTGCCTGACATGGTAATTGACTTATCGCTGCTGTTGATCAACTCGCCATTGACAAAGAGCCTTGCCGTTGCCCCATCATAAGTGAATGCGAAATGTTGCCATTGCCCTTCTGTTGATGGACCTGCCGTTCCAGCTACATTGCCAGAATTGTCTTTAAAGCCTGAGTCCAGATAGCCGTCTCCGGCACGGATGAAGGCTTCGTAGCCACTTTCACTAGATTGGTCAGTACGGTATTTGTTCAAAATCCCTTGGTTGCCATTTGGTGAAGGTCTTATCTGGTTATAGAGAATCCAGCCTTCAATCGTCAGGTTTGTTATGTCAAAATCATTGTGATCTGGTATCAAGACATAGTCATTTTGGCCATCTAATTGCAACGCATTTCCAGAAACACCAGTAGCAAAAGTGGCACCATTGAATAGTTGACCATGATGCCCATTGCCCGATGAGTCTTGAGCTGTTGTTCCAGAAGATTCATTAAACTTCCATTCTGCAATCAAATCTGATGGAGGTGGCGGTGGCGGACCACTTATTTCTGTAACGCTGATATTGTCATAGTGATTATGACCGCTACCTGTATCGAGACCAATTCCTCCAGAAGGATATGTTGTATCAACTTCATCGAACAAAAGCACATTGTCAAACCAGCAGCGAATACGACTGCCTTCAACCTGCATTTTTATCAGGATTTTCTGGTTGTAGCCTATAGTTAATCCAACCGCAGTCGTTGTAGTGTTCGCAAGCTGAACTGACGATTCAGTTGAATCATGACGCTCTAAGCCAAGCGCCTTGAGTGACGGAACACCGCCAAAGATTCCACCGATATCGTGTGATACATAGCAGGAATAGTACGAAGTATTGGAGGGATTTGTACGTACGGCTATGCCATGATGGCTTCCTCCATGACGAGTATCAATGATTTCCATTTCTGCGGTGAGGGTATAGTCAGTCCAAGCAGTCGAACCGTTCATCGCTATACGACCACCGCCACCACCTACGAATGCCCCTCCCTGCATACTGTAGACATAAGATCCACCAAAAGATTCTACTTCTTGAGAAGGTGAACCGTGATTGTGTCCAGCGGCGCCACCTTTGACGAGGACTGTCCAATCACTTGCGTCGCCATCTTCAAAATCATCAAAGAACGGCAGACTTGGAGCAGGGTCAGGAGGTGGAGGAGATGAACTACAAATTAATTCGGGTGGTTTAACAGCATTACATTGATTCAGAATTTCCTGAGCAGTTAAAGCGCGATTGTACATCTTTAATTCGTCAATAGAGCCATTAAAGAAATGGCTTTGAGAAGATGCACCATTATTCATTCTCGCACCAATAGCCCATGCTTGTGGAGGGTTCAATGTTGCACCCTGATCTGAGCCATTAGCAATCAATGCACCATCCACATAGATTCTTCCAACTGAATTTGCAGAATCCTTCACCGCAACAAGATGATGCCACTTACCATCATTAATGGGCTTATTGTCAGCAGCAATAGATATTCCTACAGCAGAAACAATACCAAGGAAGGTGACTTTGCCTTCGTCAAAGAGATGTAATTCAATAGCCGTGCTTGACCCCCAATTGTTGCCGATGATGTCCATCCTGCCACTGGCCGTTGTTTTCACCCATACCGAAAGCGAGAAATCGCCTGTCCCAAAATCTAGGCTTGGAGCATCTTCAACACGTACAAGATCATTTACACCATCAAGCAACAAAGCAGTTCCGTTAACACCTGTAGTATAGGATGCTCCATTTCTGAAACTTCCATGGTTGCTGTTTCCAGATGTGTCCAAGGCAGTGGATCCTGATGCTTCGTCAAAGTTCCATTCACCAACCAAACCTGTTGCAGGCGGTGGAACGGACAATACTCCCAAAGTCCAGTCTGGAGCTGTATCTGAGGCGGTGTTGTTCGTCAATGGAGTTTGATTAGTCCCACCTGCACCCATAACAAAAATCTCTGTGTCACCATCACGATCAGAGTGGAAAGCAATTTGACTTCCATTTGGAGACCAAGAAGGATTCCCATCTCCAGTTGAATTGGTTGTTAATTGAATTTGACTTGAGCCGTTGGCATTCATCACATAGACATCCAAGTTTCCATCTCGATTTGTCTGAAATGCAATCTTAGTACCATCAGGTGACCAGTCTGGATTACTATCCAAGCCACTGTGGTTAGTCAAATTGATTTGACTGGTGCCATTGGCGTTCATCACATAGATTTCTCTATTTCCATCTCGCTCAGACTCAAAGAGAATCTTAGTACCATCAGGTGACCAGTCTGGATCTCCCTCAAAAACATTGTTGCTAGTGAATCGAGTTTGGTTAGAGCCATTGGCATTCATCACATAGACTTCATTGTTCCCATCTCTTGCCGAAATGAATGCGATCTTGATTCCATCGGGTGACCATGCTGGGCTACCCTCAAAGGCGCTAGTGTTCGTGAGACGAGTTGGATTCGTGCCATTGGCGTTCATCACATAGACTTCTCTATTTCCATCTCTATCCGAAATAAAAGCAATCTTCGAACCATCTGGCGACCAAACAGGATCGCCATCAAAGTCATTATTGCTGGTTAAACGAGTTTGGTTAGTGCCATCTGAGTTCATTGCATAAATTTCTCTATTCCCATCCCTTTGAGAGTCAAAGACGATTTTTGATGATGCGTTAGAAATCTGAACAAAAGTTGCCGTAGTCGTGATACTGCCATTCACTGTTGTGGTACAGCGATTTCCATTGATTGAATCACACCCAACTGGAGGCCAATTGCTAAACTCATAACCTGAACTTGGACTGGCTGTAATAGTAACCTGTGTGCCTGCATCATAAGTGCGGCAATTGGAGCCACAATTTGTACCTGGAGGAGAGAAAGAAATACTACCTGAACCAACCACATTCACGGTGACATTGTAAGAATTGATTGTGAAATGTGCGGTACAAGTGCGATTGGCAGTTATGGATACTTGGTTATCGTCACAGTCTGCATCTCCACTCCAGTGCGAGAAGGTGTATCCACTGCTTGGCGTTGGTGTCAAAACAACAGTGGTTCCACTATCATAGGATTTTTGACAACTGCTACCGCAATTGATGAAACCATCACTGCTGGTCACAGTGCCACTGCCATTGTTGCCAACAGTCAGGGTGAATTGTTGACCTGAGCTGCCTGAATTCTCAAACGCATATAGCGAGTCAGAAGTCGTTGCAATATACAATGTGCCATCTTGATCTATTACAGGTGATGCATAGATATTTCCGTCAAGTGTGATCTCCCACTTTTTAGTTCCATTTGGATTCACAGCAAGCAAAGTAGCACCACCAGTTGCATATATAGTGCCATTCGCATCAATAGCAGGTGCCCCCCAAGGGAATGAGGGCAAAGGATGAGTCCAAATTGTATTACCATTTGCTGAGTTCAGTGCATAGAGCTTAAGGTCACCTGCTGTAAAGTAGACCGTGCCATCAGGCCCAACTGCTGGTGACCCTGTGCCTATAGAATCAGACAATGGTCTGAACCACTTCTCTGTTCCATCAGAGCGAACGGCAAAAATCCCATAATCACCGAAGCCTTTTCGGCCTATAAAGTGAATGGTTCCATCAGGACCAACAGCGGGTGTGCTTTGATTAAGAGCTGTTCCGCCTGTATCAAATGCCCATTTCAGACTACCATTGGGATTATAAGCATATAGTTTTCCATTCTCGATTGATGCACGAAGGGAAAGAACATAGATGGTTCCATCAGTTCCCAATGTGGGAGAAGTTGATGTTGGGTTGTGCGACTTGGTTCGAATAATTCCGCCAGATGGAGTAATAAAATACAAAGTTCCCTGATTTGTAACAACATAAACAGTTCCATCACTTCCGATAGCAGGTGATGAGTTGTCAGGTCGTCCAACTAAAGATGTTTGAATGACAACATCCCCCGCACTGGTTGTGCCAGTTAGTTGCTCATTAAGGGAAGATACATAAATTAATCCATCGCCTCGAAGCGTGGCAGCTGCAATTCCGCTGATATCACCTGACAAATAGTTGGCAATTTCATTCCCAGTTTCTTGATCAATTTTTCTTAGACGATTGTCATAGGTGTAATAAATTTCACCATTCAGCCCAATAACAGGGCTTTCAAAGCCGCCCCTGATGGAGGTTTTCCATTTCTGAGTGGGATTTTCTGGGCCGATATATGAGCTTAAACCATTTCGTTCTAAGTTGCAGCGATAGGTTGGACATGGCGTGTTGGCAAGATTGACATTTCCACCAATAGGCGCTCCAACAGTGGTGAACTTTGTTTCATCTGACCAAGGCGACCAAACTTTGGTGTTATTCTGATCAAAGGCACGGTAGCTGACTCGCCACCAATAAATTGTGTTACCTTCCAAAATATGGCTAGGGACTGTTCGACTCGTCAAATTCTCATTGAATTCATGGCTGTCCCAAAGTGGTTCATCGAAACTTCCACTGTTTATGCGAATCTGCCATCGTGTTGCCGAATGAGTCAATGTGTGTGGTGCATTAAATACTGATGCTTGGAGCGTTGCGGTGAATGAAACACCTGTCGCATTGTGAGCTGGAGCAATATTGGTTGGTTTTGTAATGCCTGTGGCTGTGGTTCCTGAACCTGTTGGGCCAAATCCTGTTTCAATGCCTGAGCCATTTCTAGCCTTCACCTTGAATCGATAGGTGGTATTTGAGTTCAGAGCACGCACCAGAGTGGTACCCCAATTTGCTGCTGGAAGCCAATACGGATTCATGCCATTGTTTTCGCCACCGCCGGAAACATAGTAATTGGCTGTTTCATTGAACAACGCAAACCATGTGTTGGTAGGGTTGTTCCCAGGATTGACTGTGACAAATAAAGTGATAGCAGATGGACTGGACACTGTAGGCGCATTTGGAGTCGCAGCTCTTGTATAAAGACAGTATTCATTGGAATAAGGTGCTGGTGGAGAAAATCCTTGTGGTCGAACACGGTAGCAATATTCAGCGTTTGTCAATAATGGGCGGCCAGGTGAATTATCAACATAGCTTGTAGAACTCACCATAGAGAGGGCTAGATACTCACTGCCTGGATCTTTGCGTTCAATAGTATAGCTACTCGCTCCCGGTATGCTTGTCCAATTCAGGTTGATTTGATGCGTAAATATCGCAGTCGCAGACAATGATGGTGAATCTGGTTCCATTAAAATGAAATTGGCTGTGCAAAGTATTCGCTTAGTGATTGTTATAGTGAAAATTTGAATTGTACCTGAACAATCATCGCTCCAATGTGAGAACTCTTGCCCGTTGATAGGATTTGGTGTGAGCTGAGCTGAGCTGCCGACATTGTACCAATTTCCAACTATTGCAGGATTCAAAGAAACATTGCCTGTTCCATTGGGTGCGGCTGATGTAATCAATTGATACTGGAGATCATAAATAGCTGTCATGGTTGTTCCTCCATTTGGGCATGTTATTGACAGACTTTGAAGGAAACTGCCATTGCTCCAGTTGCGGAAACTATATCGGCCATGACTGGGTGCTGTTTGAGTAAGATTGGTAGAGGCTGAAACCAATGATCCAGGATTACACTCTAACGTGTAAGGGGTTTGAACCGTTTGGCCTTGTACAGTGAGTGTTCTTCCAGAAGGATTGCTGCTAAAAGTTATTCCACCTACATGATTGACCGAAGGGTTACTCAAAAACGTATCTTCAAAATCGGACAATGCCCCATGTCGGCCATTGTCAATGCCTAATGCTGCATCGTAATAATTGTCAATCCAAATGATTTCAGCTGTATTCGGAATTACTGCACCATCTGCCTGAGTGCTGCCCACATATCTTGCTCGAAAATCATAAAACCAGATCGAATTTGGTTGAACCACTTGGCTTTCTATTCGCAATTCATTGCTATTGATGTTACAAGCAGCCATTGGGTTTTGTGCTGCTTCCACACAAACAAAATCGCCATTCCCAAGTGGATCCAGCAAACTAAAGGTGGCTGCTGCACCGCCTGTATTGGTCACCTCTAGTCGAAAGATCACATCTCTTGATCCATCTGTAGGGTCAGAACTTGTTAAATCAATTTGAGGACCACAAGCAATTTCACCGTTACACAGAGGATCAGATGATGGACGAAGGGTTTTCTGGAACGTAATAAATGGTTCTGCTACAGGTTGGTTGGAGATAATAGCAATTCTATTTGATGCCTTATTGATGTTGTTATTTTCATTCCCTTCCATAACGGCATCCAAACTGTCCACAAACACGGTAACGTAATAATCGCCTGGAGGAATGTTGTTTGGAATCTGCATGGTTTGCGTCTCATTGCTGTTTCCTCCTGCGCCTATGGAATTAGATGAAAAAGTACCAAGAGGATATGTGGTGCCAAATGGAGGTATTGATAAAGATATCAAGCTATTAAAAGATGAAGAACTTGTAGTTCCTATATTCTTGGCTCTCCAGGATACGGAAATAGAGTCTCCATGTTTTGCAACAGTTGGAGCAAAGACTGAATCAACAGTTAAATCTGCCTTTGGTAAGGCAACATCATTAGAAACTACAATATCGGCATTTACAACATTACCAGATAAGTTTGGGACATTGGTGTTCCAAGGATTTGGAGCAATTTCATAGCCTACAAAGAAATGATATTCGCCCGCCTTTGTTGGAGTAAATGTATCTATATATGTGTAAGTAGCTCCTGCATCCAATATCAGGTTTTTTCGGTGCGGAAAATCCCATATTTCATTGAGTCCAAATTGATCATATCGACCACCAACAGTTAGGGAATTCAAGGTAATTGGCTGGGTATGCTGATTCTTGATAGTAAAAGATCCATTGATTAGTTTCCCAACTTCAAAGGGACCATCACCGAGATCAAGATCAACTTCAACTAGAATTGGCTCAGAGTTAATCTCCCAAATTCTTCTAAGATCCTCTAATACAGCATTAATGACAAGGGTATGACTGGGCATATTTGTATGATTAGTGTTTGGGAAGCATCCCTCAAGCCTTCTTTCAACATCCTGACCATCAAATTCGGCACTACTTCTAGGAACAATGCCATCGCTTTGAAATTCTTGAGGAAGTAAGCTTAATAGACCAGCTAAGTAGTCTTGTACAAGATCCATATCAAGTGCATCAATTAGAGATGGTGAATTTAATATGTCGAAGCCATTATCAGGAGGAATACTGCCGCAATATGCCTTTATTTTATGGTCTATTGATAGGTTGTTAGCAAGAGAAACAAGATAACCATTGTTGAAATAAGATTCCATATTTATAGGATACCTTTGTGAATAAACTCCATTGCCGATTGATTTTAGTGAATCTAAAGAGGTATCAGTGATATTGGAAAGTCCTGCATAACCCCAGGCAAGATTGTTAAGATCCTCATTTGCATTTTCAATTAATTGCTCAAGAGGAGTAATGCTAAGAACTTGAAGAATATCTTGTAGATTTGGCCAGAAAAGATCTACAAAGTCATTTAGTGTTTCACTTTTCTTGCGTGCATTTAAATATTTTACTAAGGATCCAAATGGGGTTCCTTGATATGGGGTAGCAAGAGAGATAAGCTTTTGTATTTTGTCACCTTGACCTTGATTGATCATGTAATCTAACGTAACAAGCCCTCCCATACTATGTGCAACTACAACAATATTGTTTGATTGGGATAATTCTGCATCAGTATTGATAACATCTTTCAATTGTTTTGCAGATTGATTTACGTGTTGTTTGGAGCTTGCATATCTGAATCTAAATAGCTTGAAATTTGTATCAAGGCTCTCATTCCAAAAAGACTCGACAAATGCTCTCCAACCTTCTCTATTTAGTTCAAGTTCACCAAGTTCACACTCAGATGTTATTCCGTGAACAAGCATCAAAGGAATTCTATTTCCCAATGGAGCATTGTCTTCAGATACAAGCAAAGGGGGAGCCTGAAAATCGCAATTTGATACCACAGGAATATCGGGAGAATCTTGAACTGGCTCGACTGTAAATGTGATCCTTGGACTAATAAATCCTCCAACATCTTCAACTTCAATCCAGCCTGCCCCGAGTGGATAACTTAAGGGAACAACAAAAGGAAT
The DNA here is from genome assembly GCA_029262795.1 of Candidatus Fraserbacteria bacterium. Classification (GTDB taxonomy): domain Bacteria; phylum Bipolaricaulota; class Bipolaricaulia; order RBG-16-55-9; family JAJCYT01; genus JAJCYT01. Next base: position 223,771 of record JAJCYT010000018.1, on the reverse strand, counting down.
ATAGAATTCGCCGTTTTGGTCAATTTGAATTTCTCTTTGTTCGACAGTTGCACTATTTGGTATGCCGATAAACATAGTTGCAACAGTATTAGCACAATATCCGGTTCCCCGCTCAATGAACAATTCTCCTTGACGTGCGGTTGTTGGCTCAATTGTTAAGGTTGGATTCAAGAATAGTGGACAGTTATTTTGAGAAAGCGTTATGAAGTCACTACTAGCAAAAATGATAAATAGAGTGATAAAAAAAAGTTTGAAGAGATTTATTAAGAACGAACGGCTAACTACCCCATGATGAACCCCAACCCTTCCTCCCTATCTTCCTTAGAGTCAACAGCAACTCCCCAAAGTTGTTTCCTAGCAAATCAGGTATACACTAAATTCTACAATTTGTCAAAACCTAATGATAGAAACTCTTTTATTCTCTCTTGTATAACCATATCTTTTGGGTCTTTTTTATAAAAACTATCCGTTGCCAAAGGCTCTTTTTAAATTTGTGAGATGCCTTAGAGAGCAGATTTTGTGGAACAGCAATTTGGTAGGATGTTGAATCTTGGAATAGTTATATTTTCTCAAACAATTCTTCAAGTGAAACATTAAGGGCTTGAGCAATCTTCTTGAGATTAAGGACCGCTACATTTCGCTCACCACGCTCGATTCCACCAATATAATTTCGATGTAAATCAGCCTGGAATCCAAAGGCTTCCTGGGACAATCCCTTTTGTTCTCTCAATTCCCGAATACGTTTTCCCAGCTTTGTCAGAAATAGGCGGTCTGATTCGATTAAAGGCACATTGTAAAGATGATGACTTGCACACTATAAGTCTACACACTATAAGTGTGATAATATGTTTAATAAGGGAGGCAACATGGTCAAAGAAGTTGAAAACACTAATGAATCTACTCAGAAAGAAGATAACAACCAAAAGAATCTTCCCGACGATCGAAACGTGACGATTATGGGGATTATCATAGTCTGCATTATTGTTGTCTATTTCTTCCTGAATCAGGGAGGCTCATCTAATACTTTAGCGGTCCATCGTTCAGACTTTGGCTCAAGCTGGCCTTTCACGGTTGATTCTGGAACGCTTAAATGCTTGGAGGGTGATGCTATCGTGATCGAAACTGGTCGTGGCACCTACGCTCTAAATGGGCTTGCAATGCAGGCAGGGTATAATGCAGCCAGAGATTATATTACTCTCACAGACAGTAACGGATTATTCAAAGACCCAACACTAATTATGCAAAGAACATTTGAGTTGTGTCGTTGAAATTTCATCGACCTCATAAAGCATTATTATCTAACAAAGCTTTATGAGGTCGATAAATACAGATAGGTTGATTTATACGTTTCCTTTTTGCTCAAAAGTAGTAAATCCACATGAATATCTTCTCTCCCCGGGGAGACTTTTAGGTTTTTAACTCACATTTGGATTGAAACCACCGGATTGGCCTGATTTATATTCCTGCCCCCATTGAACAAGCTTTACAATATCAATGCCTTTCTGTTCAGGTACGTTGTTTCGAGGGCGTAAAGCAATTTCGGTGGCTTGCGTCAGCTTTAAGACCGAACTCATAACACGATGAAACTCCAGTGGGTCAATTTCTGGAAATGCATTCTTATCTTTCTTTTTACACGCTGCTCGTTTAAGTTCGTATGCTTTGAAATAATCCAGAATGACACGTTGCGCTTGAGAAATAATGGAATGCGAGTTCTCAAGTACCTCACGGCTTTTTTCCTCAGCAGCATTGAGGATTCCTCGCTTACGAGCGGCCTCCAAATCCCTTAGAAATCGATGTTTTTGATCCGCCCATTTTTCTTCAGAAGCCCACTTTGTCACAGTGCCCACAGGAATTTTGTACCGTTTGGCCAACTCAGTTAAAGTAGGATGAATATGGATCTGATCTATATCTTCACCCTCAATAAAAATTCTTTTGATTTCTTCTTTCGGCCGTGGATTAGGTGTGCTTTTTGATGCTTTGCTAGATTGCGAATTTTTACGCGATTTTGCGTCATTATTTCTTTTCATTGTTATTCTCTCCTAAGAATGCCTTTGTATATCTTCTGATGGACTACACCTTAATTATGTAGACCATTCACTTAATGAATGAGTTTTATCTGGGTTTTCTACAAGATAAGTTCTAAAATCGTCCAGCCAGGCCAGCCACCTAAACATTTACAGAAATCTCTCTTCCTAATTCACCAATAGTCGGTACATTCCATAATAATTCTTGGACTTTTAACTGTTCTTTATGATCTAGCTCATTGCCTTTTTGTAGTATTCACACTTTGCTGTAAGTAATTACAGACCTAAAGAGGCTCACATGGTTCAAGTTGGTAATACACCACTCATTCAAATTGGCTCTGTTTGGGCAAAGCTGGAATGTGCGAACCCTTGTGGCAGCATAAAGGATCGAATTGCAAAGTTCATTTTGGAAAAAAACGAACGCAATGGTACCTTAAAGCCTGGCATGAAAATTGTAGAGGCATCGAGTGGAAACACAGGAATAGCACTCACATATTTTGCCAAGAGTAAAGGCTATGATGTAACCATTGTCATGCCTGAGGACATGACGCTTGAACGCAAGAAGATTATCCAAGATTTAGGCGCAAACTTAATCTTATGCTCCAAAGAAGGCAGTTTTGCTGAAGCCGCACAAATCCGTGACGAAATTGCGCAAGATCCCAGTTACTTCAACCCGGATCAGTTTTCCAACCCTCTAAATGCTGAATGCCATTACCAAACCACTGGGCAAGAAATTTTTGAACAGTTGCCAGAAGAAATATCGCTGGGTGCATTTGTAGCAGGCGTAGGCACAGGAGGGTCTTTGATCGGTGTGGGAAAATCTTTGAAAGAAAAATTTTCTTCACTGACCATTGTGGCAGTCGAACCTTGTGAATCAGCGGTCATGAGTGGCGGTTCAGCAAACAACCACGGCATTGGGGGCATTGGAGATGGGTTTATTCCAAAGTTGGTTCAAAATGACGAAGGTGAACTACACGATTTAATTGATCAAGTCATGTGTGTTTCTACCGAAGAGGCTCATGCTGCCGCAGAATTATTGAACCAAGAGCAACAGTTATGCGTTGGCGTCTCTTCGGGCGCCAATTATGTTGCAGCTTGCCGTTTATCCAAACGTTTTGGACAAACGTTGACGCTTTTCCCAGATGGTTATGCCAAATATGTATCACAAGGGCTTCATGAATGTAAAACAGGAACTTGCTCCCATGCTGATCAATGTGGCCCATTGATCAGACAGCTCAAAGAAAAAAATTTAATGAGTTGAAAACTGAGTACGACACCCCTCACCTCACCCATTGAAAGCTTCTAAAAGTTTTACAAAAGCGCTGTCTTTAAGTAGATAAAAAGAAGGATACAGTGCCGATGATTGCCGTTGGTTTTCCTTAATACCCCAAGGTTACGCATCAGGATAACAGCTCTAGAAAATGAGGGAGCGCCACGTTGATTCACATGGCGCTCCCGATGCATCGGACCAACATGCTATTCTGCGGTCTATACGAGAATCGTCCGTTACTTGGCCCAGAATGGCCGCAAGGCATCGTCGCGAAGCTTGATCACCTCGTTTTGCCAAAACAGCGTTTTGGCAATGTAGGCGTTGGGTGCCAGGTCAGGCGTGGAGAAAGCATCAAAGGAGATTGTCTGCCCTGGCGACATGGGTGCCACGATACGGTCGATCACTCTGGCCGGCCCCAGGTGAAGATTCACTTCGGTCCCACCGGAGGTCTGCACGAAAAGGTGAATGCCAATCGGGTCGTTGCCCATCGTGGCATCGACACATGGCCCAACGTGAATCTCAACGATAGTGCCCGATAGGGTGATGATGGGGGAGAGAACCCCTCGAGCCACCCCGCTCGTATTTCCCATCCCCTTCTGCGCTGCCACACAGGCTGAGGTCAACAGAACGATTGCACACATAGCTAAGATGACAAATTGTTTTTTCATAAGTTCCTCCTTTAATCTCTTTTTCAGGGTCTGGGAAATCCTTAGTAACAGATCTTGCCAGACGTCTTTTTATCACCAATAACATGATGACCTGTGCTTGTCGGAACGAGATGAAAACGCTGTGAGAACGCCGTGAAAGTGGTTGTCTCCGCTTTCACAGCATTTTCACAGCATCAACGCTGGCTTTTCACATCCACTCTGTAAGTTGAAGTTGTTGAAAATGATCAACACAAAAATGTCTAAAGAAAGGGTTGAAAAATCATGACGACTAAAACAATGACCATCATCGCAGTGTTACTCATGACAATCATAGGAATGACCTTGACCGTTTCGGCAGCCCCCGGTGGCAATCGAGGACAGCAGACGCCTCTGGTGTCATTTCAGCTTGAATTCCAACAAGCTCTTGCGGAAAGACTTGACACCTCCGTGGAAGTGATTCAGGAAGTCATGGATGAAGCCTACGTTCAGGCACAACAGTCTTTGGTGCGGCCCATGAATGTCTCTCAGTTCATGATTCCGCTTCTGGCCGAAAGACTTGGCATGGTATTGGCAGATGTTGAAGAGGCCTTCAATGAAGTGCATCTTGCCGTCACCGGCGCCTTACCTGGAGCACTATCGCCAGTTTTCAACACAAGCGGGCCAGGCAATTCTGGCAGGAATGCGACGAACAGCAGCATGAGTGCTCGGGGGCGAAATAGCGCCAACAACACTTGCTCTAGCAGATCGAGTGGCAGATCGGGAAGAGCTTCTGGAAACAGGGGAAATAGACAGAATACGCCAAGCAATAATGCAGTCAACAACAGTGCTCAACAAGCCATTTATCAGAGCGCCGTGCTGCATTATGCTGCCATCAATTTGGACGTGGACTATGATACGTTCCATGCAGCATACCTTGAAGCCTATGAAGCTGCCTTAGACTATGCAAACACCGCAACCGTACGTCCAATTAACATGCAGACAAAGCTGTTTGAACACTTAGCATCGGCGTTGGACAAAACGATCCTGGAAGTAGAAGAAGCATTTAATGACGCCAAAACCACGGTGTTTGGTTCCTAGCGCTTGATGGGACCCATACCGCGAAAATATCGATACGATTGACACCCACGCGCAGGCTTGTGGGTGTCAATCTTTTTCGCCTAAAGTGGCACACTGCAAACAAGCATTGTGCCTGGTTTCATCTTTACGAGAAAGGAAACGGCGCGCCCTGTTTCAAGTTTTGTTTTTATGAGAGTGCGTTGTACTGTATAACAACCATGACAAAGAAAATCCTCGTCGTAGACGATGAGGCAAAAATTGTTAATCTGGTCAAAAGCTTTTTGATTCAGGCTGGGTTTAGTGTCGTGGCTGCCTACGATGGCAAGGAAGCGCTCACCGTTTTCAAGATGTCATCTCCTGACTTGATCCTTTTAGACCTCATGCTGCCCGATTTGGACGGCTATGATGTCGCCCGCGAAATCCGAAAACAATCCACCGTGCCCATCATTATGCTAACTGCACGATCTGATGCCGAAGATCGCGTTGTCGGACTGGAGTTGGGCGCCGACGACTACGTGTCAAAGCCGTTTCATCCCAAAGAGCTGGTGGCCCGTGTGCGTGCCGTGCTGCGCCGGATTGAAGATCAATCCGTGCCAAATACGATTCAGGTGGGTGAACTTCGATTGGACTTGGACCGCGTGGAAGCGCATTGGCAGGGGCGGCTACTCGATTTGACGCCGATGCAATTCCAATTGCTTGTGACTCTGGCGGCACACCCTGGTCGGGTTCACTCAAGAGAAAGCCTGTTGGATGCGCTTACAGGAACCACGTATGCGATGACGGTTCGCGCGATTGATCCGCATATTAAAAATCTACGCCGAAAACTTGGCGATGACCCTCACAACCCGAAATACATTTTGACTGTGCCCAGCATGGGGTACAAATTTGCAGACAGATCTTCTGAATGAAGGAATGAACTGATGCGCCAATTGCAAGAAATCAATCGCCGTGCGCCTTTTGGCATGAAGATTTTCGGCACATTTTTTGCGATTATTGCAGTGGGCGCCATCGCCCTTTACCTGATCCTCAATATGACGCTTGACATGAATTTTCAGGAGTTCAGCAAACAGAACAGCCAATTGCATATTCAGGGGATGGTCTCCCTGTTTAAACAACATTATGCCCAACATAGGGGGTGGCATGCGTTAGAGCAGTTGCGAGTAGAGGTAAGTAATGTGTATGGCTCGCTGGGCGATAATTTCATTTTGGCGGATACCTCCGGCACCGTTCTCATGGCTTCAGATGAAACGTTGGTCGGACAAACATTGGCACCCAGTGTGCTGAGTCAAGGGTCGTCAATTTTTTTCCGCGGTCAGCAGGGACAGCAAGGCAGACAGGGACCACAAGGACAGCAAAACCAGCAGGTCGGCACCTTGTTATCAGAAGCGACTTTGGGCCGTCGCACAAATCTGGAAACGGATTTCTTAAGTTCAGTTGATCGTGCTATTTTGCTTGCAGGCATCATTGCCGGCATGGTGGCGTTGCTGTTGGGGGTGCTGTTGGTTCGTCAAATGACACGGCCATTGCGTCAGTTGGGCAATGCCATGTTGAGCATTGCCGACGGAGAGAAACAACAGCAGATTGAGATCCGCTCTGCGGATGCGCTCGGCCAAATCGGCGAGGCCTTTAATAAGATGAATCATAAACTTGATCATTCCGAGAAACTGCGACAGCATTTTCTTGCAGACATCACCCACGAATTACGCACCCCTCTCACCATCTTGCAAGGGGATTTGTACGCGCTTCAAACAAACGTCTATGAACCCACTGTTGAGACATTTGCTTCCCTGTATGAAGAAAGCCTGCGGATGGGGCGCTTGGTTGAAGATTTAAGGAACCTGTCGCTTGCTGAAGCCGGAAAGTTATCCATCGAAAAACAACCCACAGACTTTGTGCGCTTGCTGAATCAGGTGGTGGAAACCCTGAAACCGTTGCTGAAAAAGAAAAACATCAATCTTGTTATAGATCTCCCACAAGAGCTGATCATAGATCTGGACCCTGACCGCACGACCCAGGTGCTTTGGAACCTGCTCAAAAACGCATCTCACTACACGCCTCCAAATGGACAAATATCGATTGGTGTAACATCAGAAGTCTCGCAGGTTCAGGTGGAAATATCTGATACAGGTCCTGGCATCGCAGCAGATGAATTACCATACGTGTTTGATCGTTTTTGGCGTGCGGACAAAGTGAGAGGGCAAAAAAGTGGCGGCACCGGTTTGGGCCTGGCCATTGCAAAGCAACTCATTGTTGCACAGGATGGGCAGATTTGGGTGCAAAGTGAATTAAAACAGGGAACAACCTTTGTTTTTTCGCTTCCCATAAATCATGCCTGAAAACGCATCAATGTTTCCATTTCTAAACATCATTTAAGGTTTCAATCCTATTGATCATTATCTTTTTATGGTCACACTGCTCTATAAAAAATATGATGCAAAGCATAAAAATATCTGTATTAGGTCATAGCCAAGGGTGGGGATATTTCGTTAAATCGAGACAAGGATCACTTGGCATCTCGAACCATGATCTTTCACGAACTTTGAGGATTGAAGGTCATCATGAAAACAAAAAAAACCACAATGAACAGAAAAATGAAACGTTTACGAGGGATTGCATTTATCTTGATGAGTTTGTTTCTGATACAAATTGCACAGGCAGCGCCGCCGCTGAACTTTCCTTCAGACGGGCACAGCCTGGAAGACGTGTTGATAACGGGCTCGGTAATTTCAACCAGCTCAAGCACCCCTGGCCCTCATCCGGCAGTGGCAACACTATTTGATCAGGTGGCCCAATTTCACCTTAACCTCAACACGGTGAGTGAAGTCCCTGAAGATGTTGCGAAATTGGGACAAACCTGTCTGACGTGTCACAGCGACATCTATAGCCAGGAAACCGTGATGCGAAAAATGCCTACCGAAGATGGCGCCATCGAAATCACTGAAGAAAAGAACCACCATCAGGTGCATCAGAAGCAGAAGATTATGGATTTTGGCACGGAATGCACCTTTTGCCATAATGAATTTCAAATTGAACAAAACGATGACAGCGTCACGATTTCCAGTTATGTCGAAAAGACCACCTGTGCCAATTGCCATTCCAGGTTCACACCGCGTGCGCTGATGGACCCCACTTGGCGCGATCTGTTTGGTTGTCCGGGCTGCCATCAGACCTCCGTTCCGGCCACCCATGAGGCAATCGAAATTTCAAACCGTTTTGTCAAAGACGACTTTATAACAGGTGTGGACTGTTTCGCTTGCCATGCAGACAACCCCATGCAACTGCCACTCTGGTTGCAGGACCAATATTGGCAAAATGTCGTGATTGATTTTTGAAGACCCAGGGATGAGGTCATTCAAAAATTTTGGGAGGAACGATCATGTTTAAGTACACAACAAAACTTAAATGGACAAAGGCCTTCTTGTGGGTTGTTCTGATTGGGCTGACGGCCACAACCACGACTGATCCAATCATCACTTATGCAGAAGCTTCAAATGTCTCAGTCGAAATCGGGTATGACGTGGGTCAGCAAGCGCCCGATTTCACCCTGCCTCAGTTGGGCGGCGGAGACCCCATTCAACTGCAGGAGCAAGTCGAGCAGTATGATGTGACTGTGTTGTACTTCTTCTTTGCTGCCACCTGACCATCCTGCCCATCGGCATGGCTGCCGGAGATGCAAAAAGAAATCGATGGAAGATACAACGGACAAAACGTGCAATGGCTTGCAATTTCCACCGGCGACCCTGAGTGGTACTTACATGCCTTCAAAAGAGAACTGGGGGTCACTTTTCCCTGGCTTTCCATGGACATTGGTGTGGGAAGATATTTCGCTGAAATCTATGCGCAATACAACCTGGATACCACAGAAGGGCATCCCACCCTCTTGGTGCTTGATGCCAATGGAATCATACGATTTCGGGACACAGGATATGGTGGTCCCACCGAAGAAGACCTGGATTATAGAAGTGGTTTTGATCTGGTCGGGCAACTGCTGGAAGAGGCCAACATGGCCGCCCTGCCTGAGATAGGCAATCAGGCAGGATTACAAGCCATCGATTTTACCTTAAACGATGTGGAAGGCAATCCCCTGACCTTGTCTGATTTTTACAATCGAGGCAAACTCATCCTGCTGTCGTTTTGGGGGACGGGATGCGTGGAATGTGGCTCGCTGGTGCCAGGTTTGTTTGCCCAGGATTTGTTGGATGATTATGGCCCGGAAAAGTTGACCGTACTGGGCATCGACCAGTATTCGCCAATCGAGGTGCTCAAGGATTTTATTAGAAGTGCCGGGATTACCTATGCCGTTGTAAAAGATGAGTTGGGGGATGTGGCCTGGGCCTATCAGGCTTCGGGTGACTTTGTGTTTCTATTGCTGGATATCAATGGTGTGATCCTTTACCGCGGTGAAGATTTTGACAACACGGCGATCCAAATTCTGAATGAACACTTGGGATCGCCCTTGGTCAACCATGTGAACTGAAAGAAGTTTTACAGAATGAGCCGACTAGCAAAAACAGGAGGTGATCGTTGGAGAATGATCTTTGTAAAGTTCAGTTTTAATCTAAATTTTAATTTCAACCATTATGTGAAAGGTGGTGTCTCTCAATGAAAGTCTTCAGAATGATGTCCATTTTTGCACTGGCACTGGCGCTGTTCAGCAGCATTACTTCAGCTCAGGGCGATATGGACACCTGGATTGCCAATGCGCAAGCCTTTTATGTTGAAGGCGTTGATGAAAATGCGCTGTTGGGTAATCAATTCAATGACTTTTCAGCGATTATGCCAGGGATGTTGGGGCCGGATTTCACCCTGTTGGATATCAACGGGATTGAATTCAGCCTGAGCCAATACCTGGACAATTCGTTTGTTGTAATAGAAACTGGGAGCTGGTACTGACCACCATTCCTCAGGAACGTGCTTCCTATGGATAAATTAGGTCAGAAATTTGCCGACTTCCCAGTTGTGATCTTGTCGATCTACGGTCGTGAACGTCATCCAGAATTTGTAACCGATGAAGAATGGCTCATCGAAACCTATGCAGAACGCCTTGAACGGGCGCGCCTGATGATGCTGACGCTGAACCTCACATCACAGGCATTCCCAGCCAACCGTTATCTGCTCATCGATGAAAGCTTCCCGGTGGGGCAAATCCCCGATGTCGGGCACGAACAGCCAACCATGGCCACCGTGGCAACCGCCCTCTATGGGCTGCGGCCACAAGGCGCTTGGATCATCGATCCAACCGGACATATCGTTGAATCGCAGATTTGGGAACGACCGGAAAAACTGGACGAAGTTCTCAGCCAGATTTTCGGCCTGGAACCCGGATTATAGGGAGGTGATCATCCATGAAACGTATCTTTATACTCATGCTGGCAATAGCTGTTTTGGTGAGCGCCAGCACGGTTAGTAATGTGGCCCAGGAAAACGGGACGATGGTGTTGGGAGTGATCACCTATCAGGTGGATTTTCTAGCCATGTCCACAGCCAGGCTGGCTGACCCCGGCAAGCTGTTGGGAGACATCAACGTGTTGCCGATTCAGGGTGCCTATGGCGAAACTGGCGGCGGGGTGCTGGAAACCCCAGCCGTGCAAAATAAACCGCTGGTCGAGTTGGTCGTTAGAAACGCCGATACGGCAGAAGCCCAAATTGCCGCGTTGCAAGAACTTCGAGAGCTGGGTGTCGATGGTATCTTGTTGACGCCGGTTCCCAATGTGAATGCTCTGCGCGACGAAGTGGAACGCACCATCCGCGCCGGCATTCCCATGGCGTTTGCTTATCGGGACATCCCTGGCATTAACAATGCCGCATTTGTTGGGGTTGAACCATTTGCATTTGGCAACGCTTGGGGCCGTGGCTGGATGGCGTTATCTGCTCCTCAAGAACCACTCAATGGTGCCGGAGCATTCGGAAACCGAGCTGACGAAGACAAAGTGGCCTTGTTTGCCACCAGCTTGGATGATCCTTTGCAAATGGGCATGATCGAAGGCTTTAAGGAAGCCGTTGGCGATCACTTGCTGGAAGTCGTGGTCACCACGGATGCTTCAGAAACTGCGGCTCTGATTGCAGCAAACGAAGCCTTGGTGGGCATTGCGGTGATGGATCATCAGTTGACCGCAAACATCGTTGAAGCCGTGATCGATTCCGAACGCAAGATCTCGGTGGGGGTGTTTGGCGCACCGGAAAACTTTACCAGCCTGATCCAGCAAAAACGTATCAAAGGCAACGTACAACCCGACTACTATCCAATGCTGTTGGATGGTCTTGTTGCCCTCAAGGTGCATTTGCTCGATGGCACGCCGTTGAACGACAATTATGTGTCCATCATGTGGCTGGGAACAGGTGCCATTGGTGGCGGATTGCCCGCTTACGTGCGTTTCCCTTATGAGAGCGAACGTCAGTTCGGCATGATCTGGTATTGGTGGTTTGGTTAAACCAAGCCTGGAAAAAGATAGCCATAAAACCAGGGGGCGACCCGCTGGTTCGGTTTGTTGGCAGTGTCACAAGAATCTAAGCATTTCTAGAAATCGTTTTTGCGACACTGCCTTTTTGTATCTCCTCGGAAGTAAAGCGCTTGCTTTTTGCAGGCGCTTTACCTTGTGTGTCTCAAATCCGGGTGAATCATAAAATAGCAAAATAAGAATGGTTTTATCCCGAGCTTATAAACAGAGGGTGGTTGGGTGCTTATACCGTTTCTCTTGGCACAATCCGGTTCTGGCAGATGCCATTGGCATTTATCGTGTAAATATGATGGTCATCAATTGAGCGACTGATATGGGTCATTTGATTTTGCCAACTTGAGAAGATACTTCAATTATTAAATAAGAAGTGGACAATTTTACACTGACTTGAGTGATGTAGTGACGATGCCAAAACCACCCACAAGGAGGCAAAAATATATGCGTAAGCTAACCCTCATTGTTTGCCTTGCATCGTTGCTGTTCCTGCCGGTCGACAGCCTGCTGGCTCAGTCTGAGGCTGGGGAGGTCAATGTCAGTTGGCCGGATTTTCCCGTCCGCTTCTACGCCAGCCTTAGGTACGCCACAGACGACCTCGAAGATTTCATTCATGATGCATTTTCCACCTGGAACAATATTTCAATGACGCGCATCCGGCTGATCTACGAAGGGGAAATGCCTACCACCACAACGTGTGAGGCGGCAGGATGCCACAATGGAAAAGACTTGACCAACGTGATTGCGGTCAGCGTGACGGAGGATGTGGGAGGCTTTATCCAGGGCAAGGCATTCATCCGTTGCGCCAATGCTGCACAGATAGATGAAGGATGTGTGCAGGCCAACGGCTCGCCGGCGACACTGATTGAAGCCGATATCGTGATTGAGGGCAACCACTTCGAATATTATTACGACAACGACACCGAGTTATACACAGAGGATTTACAGCGCACGCTGCTGTATCTGGTTGGCCGGGCGCTGGGATTTATGCCACCGCCTGACAACGGCTCGCACATTAATCGAAGTGATCCCGGTTGCGAGTTTCGAAGCGTCATGTACACCGATCTTTGCCACAGCCCAGTGCTGACCGACCACGATGCAGCCATGGCCCGTGAAAAATACCCAGGCCCAGCGGAGGGGTGACCTTGCCTAGCGATTGTGATGGCAGCTATTTTGATGAAGTTGCAGGCACAAAAAACATAACGCAGACCATATAAAGAGTTGCACGCAGGTCAGGTTTGACCATGTGGCGCGTCATAGGAAACGACTTACCCAAAGCCTAAACTCTGGGTAAAGGGGGGAGAAACCCAATGAGTAAATATCTTGCTGAGTTGCTGGAATCCCATCCACACACCTGAACGCTCAACGCGGTGTGGTGCGCATCCGCTTCGTCAACACCCAGCCACAGCGCCAAGCCTGCTTGGTTTGCAAAGGACTTTACTCAGTTATGCCCCCTTTCAATGCGGCACACAATCTCTACGCAATTCATCACAAAACAGAATCTATCCCAAGGGTTGAGTTTTTTACATTTCCCTGAAGGAGGGGGTTGTATCGATCAAACAAGGGCAACACGCTCTCAATTTGAAGCGATCATACCATTAAGGAGGAATGATCAACATGCGTAAAGTTCTCACCTTGGCAGCCCTCGTTGCACTGGCCTTTATGATTTTAGGCCAAAGCACAGTGTTGTCACAAAATTATGAAGAAGGAGAGTTGGACGCCTGGCAGGCTCTCGCCGAAGAGTACTACACAGAGGCAGGTCTGGCCGATCCAAATTTCTTCACCGACACCGCACCAGGTTTGGTTGCAGCCGGTGAACTCGATCCAAGATACGGTTTCCGTAGCCCTGACGTTGTTCAGCCAGGCATGATCGTGCCTGATTTCACACAGCTGACCAGAGATGGTGTGCCCGTTACGCTGTCCCAGTTCCGCGGTGAAAAATTTGTACTGCTGATCAACGGCAGCTGGTACTGACCACCTTATTTACGGAACTGGGTTCCGAACAATAAGATTGCAGAAAAATTCATCGAATTCCCATTCGTGATCGTTAATCTATACGGCCGCGAACGCCATCCTGAATTCACGCAGTCAGAAGTTTTAGACGTAGAAACTTATGCTGCCCGACGTGAACGTGCGTTGTTGATGGAGAAAACCTTCTCCTACGTAGAAAACGGCGTTCGTCCTGAAAACCACATCCTCCTTATTGAGGAAGACAAAATCAACTTGCTCGAGCGGACAAGCTCCACGACCACCGTTGTGTCAAGTTCAATGGGCATGGGGCCACAATTTGGCATGGTCATCGACCTCAAGGGCCGGATCATCCACTTCAAGAACTGGGAACGCCCCGAACAGCACGACGAAGTGTTGAGCAACATCTTCGGTGTGGAACCAGGCTTTTAAGGGAGGTAGCTCATGAAACGCTTTTTCATCTTTATGTTGCTGGCGGCTCTGGTTGCCCCTTTGGTGATCGCCCAAAGCCAGCCCGACATTATCATTGGTGTGGTGACCTACAAGATCGACGGTCAAGTGTGGGGGATTCAATTCTACACCAACCCAATCAATGGTGATTTGCAAGTATTGCCAGTGCCAGAAGGCAACGCCAGCTCGCGTGACCTGCCCGATGTCGAACCTCAGCATTATCTGGTAGACATCCGCGAAGCCAGCACGGCCGCAGATCAGGTCGCTGCGATTGACTCCCTGCTTGCCGCAGGTGTGCAAGGACTGGTCATCACTCCAGTGGATGATTTCAGCTTGGTGAGCAATGCCATTAGCAATGCAGCAAAACAGGTTCCCGTAGTGTTGCACGGTCGCAACATCCCCGAACTGAACCTGCCCTTTGCCGGCGTTGATATGGCTGAACTGGGTAAAGTCATGGCCGAACAACAGGATGGTGGACGCTTTGTGGTGGTCGGTAATTTGTCCGATACAACCCAAAACGCCTTCATCTCACCGCTCATGGAATTAGACTCCTTCGGAGGTTTCTATGAAGCCTTGAGCGATGGCCGCGCAGAAACCGCACAAGCCATCGCCGACGAAACCGAACCGATTGAGTATGTGATGGTTTCCCATTCGAGATACGCTGCTGGCGCTGCAGCTGCCATTCAGGCTGTCACGGCAGGTACAGACCGGCTGATTAAGCTGGGATCGGTGTTTGCACCTGACACTTGGAAAGATCTGTTTGATCAAAAACTGTTGCACGGGGTGTTCACTTGGGACAATTACCTCACGCTGATGCAGGCGTCGGTGATGGCCAAAGTGATGATCCGGGATGGCGTTACGCCAGACAATTTTTATCCGGACGTCCTGTATTACAGCAGGTCAACTTCGTTTAACCACACTTCCTATCCGTATTCGCAGGACACACCTAACCGGGTGGGACGTTTCTGGTAACGAAAAAGGGACAAAGGTCTAACAAAGGCAGCCCTGGGGATTTTCCTCAGGGCTGCCTTCACTTATGAAGGAGGAAACGATGAGACGCTGTGTCGTTGCCCTGTTACTGCTGCTCTGTTTGGCACCTCTGGCAGGTGGCCAAAGTGTGATTGCCATGGGGATCGTCACCTACTCCGTAGACGCGATGGCCCAAGATTTTGAAGCGGTCCAAAGCACTTTGAGTACAACTCTGAACATGGAGGTGGGGTTGTACGAAACTCCGGCCGCAGCCTTTTGCACGCGGGACGCGCTTAGCGAAATGCTGGCGCGGCTGTCGGTGTCTGCACAACAAGTGGAAGCTCTGGAAGAATTGAGAGACCTGGCCTTCGAAGCCATCTTGCTCACGCCAGCAGCGCCGGTGGAAGAGGCCGACCCCTTAACCCCCATCGTGCGCGAACTGGTGGAGGTGAATGAGACGCCTTTGGCCTTAACCGTGCGCCGGATCGAAGGTCTGGACCTGCCTCTGTTTGGGGTAGATGCCTTCCAATTGGGCGTAGCCTGGGCACAGGCCATGGAGGATGTTGGGCCGCGGCCATTTGCCGTGGTTGGCTACTTTATCGACCCTTTGCAGGCCGATCTGCTTGAAGGGCTCAAAACCAGCCCCCACTTCCGCGGTGCCTATCCGGTGGTTCAGGAAAGTGGCAGCACCGAAACGTCTCAAGCCTACAAGGATCACCCAGACTTAGCCGCCATTATTGTGACCGACCACTCCTTGGTGACGGGCGCGTCCGATATCGTCAGCTACCTTCATGAGGAGCTTGGCAGTGACATCCGGCTGGGGGCATTGGGCGTTCCTGAAAACTGGGAGGCGCTGTTTGAGCAAGGCCTGCTTCACGGTATCGTCGCCTGGGACCATTATGCGCTCTTGCTACAAGCATCGAGTGCATTGAGTGACCACCTAAGTCAGGGTGTGGAACTGCTGGGAGCACCCACAGATCTGATGTTTTACGGTTCCGATCTCACGCCAATAAACGTGGCTTTCCCTTACTTCAACGCGGCACTGGCCGAGCTCTGGAAGTAGCGAAGCTCATTTGCTGGTGAATGGGGGCAAAATCTAGGATTGTTTTACAGCGACCAGGGTGGCTTTGAAGAAACCGACAATGACCAAAGCAATTTGATACACACCTATCGCAGCGAGGCGGGGTATGCAAACCTCGTCTATTGTGCATTTCTTGCGCAGTTAGACGTTTGCTGGGCTGTCTAAATGCCGAGCTCTGCAGCGATTTCGTCTTTCTTAAACCCCCTGATTACCTTGCCGTCAATCACGATTACGGGGATGCTTTGAGAGCCGGATAATTGCACCAACTCAACCGCACGCTCTGGCTCTAGAGCAACGTTGTATTCGGTGAACACAACGTCATGTTCCTGAAAATATTTTTTTGCCGATTGGCAAGGGCCGCAGTTGGGGCCGCTGTAAATTTCCACTTTTTTCTCAGTCATGTCGCGCCTCCAAATTCGATGATGGTCCAACTCTATCTACAGGGTTGATGCGAATGTATGAGCCAAGTCAATGCAAGACCTGATCTGGATCATCTTTGAGACTGGTTTTCTGATCTCGCTCATAAAACCTGTTGAGTTGGGTCATGGTTCACATCCCAGGTTCGGACTACCGTTTGATTAGGCAGAAACAACTTTCGCCTAAGTCACACTGATTCATGAAGGGAAAAATAAATGTACAAAAAAAAATTAGCAGTTTGGGTAATTGTGTTGAGTTTGGGCATGTGTTTTGGCGTGGCTTTGAACGCACAGGATGAACCTGTGGTCGGTCCCAATGTGGGCGACCTCGCGCCCGATTTTACCTTGATGAACCTCAACCCCCTAGAGGATGTCGACACGGAGACGGTTGATTTCACCCTCTCCGACCACGCCGGCAAAGTTGTGGTCATGACGTTCTGGGGATGGACGTGCATCTCATGTAAGGAAGAAGAGATGCCAGCCTTACAACACGAAGTGTGGGACGTTTTTTCACGCGAACAAGTGCTTGTGTTGGCGGTAAATCAGGACGTCGACCCAAATCTGGGCAACATCCGCGAATACATAGCGGACAAACAGATCACGTACCCCATGCTTGTTGACGGGTTGAAGACTGCGGTGGACTACCTGGTGTTTGCCACCCCGATTTTGATCATCGTCGATCACGAAGGCGTGATCCGCTTTAAAGAAGGAAACAGGTTGTTTGATGAAGAGGTCAAGACCTTCATCGACGAACTCGTAGCCGAGTTACCTGAAAGTGAGGGGATGTAACATGTGGTCTGCTGTTCGATCCGCCTGGAGGTTGGCGCTTGTGGTGGGGGTGTTGAGCTTGATGCTGGGCCCATCCACCGCTTTTGGCCAAGGTGTTGTGGGCGAGATGGCGCCCGATTTCAGCTTGTTCGACCTGGATGGAAATGAGGTGTCGCTGTCTGATTTCAGGGGCAAGGTGGTCGCCCTGACGTTCTGGGGATGGGGTTGTATTGAGTGTCGAGAGGTCGAAATGCCGGCGCTCCAATCTCGCGTGCACGACGTTTATAGCCGTGAACAAATTCAAGTGCTCTCACTGAACCAGGATCCGCAGCCTGACCTGGAACAGCTCAAAGCCTATCGTGAAGAAAAGGCACTTGGTTTTCCGATTCTGGTCAACGCACTTGAGACTGCCTTTGACTATCGCGTGTTTGCAACCCCCATCCTGTTCCTCATCGACAAAGACGGCATCATCCGCCTCAAGGAGACGAACAAAGTCTTCGATGACGAGTCTGCTGACATGGTCGAAACATTGGTCGGCGAGTTGGAGGTGGGCAATCAGGTGGGAAAAAGGGCTCTGGCTTTCACGCTGGAAAACCTGGACCTCGAGCCGGTGAGCTTGTCGGACTACGCAGGAAAAACAATTGTATTGGGCTTCTTTGGTTCTCATGACGCCAACTGTGGCGATGTACTCTCTCCTTTGCAGCAGGCATTGGAGGCCTATGGAGACGATGTGGCCGTGCTGGGGGTGACCATGGATTTGGCACCTGATCCCGAAACACTCAAGGCATTCAAGCAGGAACGGGAAGTCGATTTCACCTTATTGATGGATGGCTTAAAAACAGCCGTCTACTACGGGTTCACCTCAACGGGTGCACTCATTATTGACCCAGAAGGTGTGATCCAGTATCGGCAGAACGTCCCCCTGACCACGGCGTTTTTTGAAACGTTGGAGCAATTGATCAATCAAGATGGTTAAGGCCGCAACGACCAGTGGTCGCGGTCAGATTTCAGGCCGCGATCCGTTGATTGGAGAAGGGGACCCCATGCGCTTGAGCTTACGCTACAAATTTATGCTCGCGTTCTTGGGGTTCAGTGTGATTGTGGCCGTTGCTTTTGGGGTCTTAACCACACAGCGCTTAAATAACCAACTCAAGGCTCAATACGAGCAGCAAGCGCTGAAGTATGCTAGGCACGCCGCTGAGGAAGCAGTGGAGGGACTGATCTTTGAGGTTGGTCACGACCTGGACACGTTGGCCGAACACTTGTGGACAGAGGAACTGGGTTATGTACAGATAGTGTTGTATGGCAACATGGTTTCCCAAAAGCAGCGTTTTGACATCAACCTGGCCACGCAACCACCGTCCACACAGATCCTGATCACCGAGTTTAAGCCCAGTCAAGCAGATGCCAACCACCTCGACATCATTTATCCTTTTGAGCAAGCCAGCAACTCCCTATCGAAATACGGCCGCTTCATCACGCCGCAAGCGTACGAGCGCCTGATCAATGGCGGCGACAGTTACGTTCGTGTGGGATTTTCGTTGCAACCACTGAAACAGGAGTTGCAACAGGAATCGCTGTTGCTCATCGGATTGAGCTTGGGGTTGATGGCGCTGGGCATCCTGTGCAGTTGGATTTTGTTCCGCATGATCTTGGGACCAATCGAGCACTTAAGCGACACGATGCGAGCATTTGGATCCGGCAGGGTGTCTGTTCGCACCAATATTCACAGCGGAGACGAAATTGAGATGCTGGCCAATGAGTTCAACACAATGGCCCACTCGATCGTCTATCAGCGAGATATATTGAGGCGTACGAATGTAGAGTTAAAGAAAGCCAACCACGCCAAATCCGATTTCTTAACCACAATCAGTCATGAATTGCGAACCCCGCTACACTCCGTGCTGGGGTTCGCCAGTCTGCTGCGGGATGAGGTCAATGTCACACTCAGTAAAGCGGGTCATCAATACACAGATGCCATCCTGCGGGCGGGCAAACACTTGCTGGCGCTGATCGAGAATTTAATCGAGTTTTCCAGGCTGGAAGGCAGCAGCGAACCCCTGCACTGCGTGTATTTCAATGCGGCCGAGGTCGTGGACGAAGTGCTCGAAAGCCAACGGCCATTGCTATTAAATAAAGGGCTCAAGCTGGTGGTCGACGTCGCACCCAGCCTGCCAGTGAAAACCGATAAGACCAAGTTGAGACAGGTGTTATTGAATCTAATTGACAACGCAATCAAATACACCGACTGTGGTCAAGTACGGGTTTTTGCTGAACGCCGGAATCATTCCATCTATTTCTCGGTGTCCGACACTGGCATCGGGGTTGCGCTGCAGGATCAAAACAGGCTGTTTGAGCCGTTCACCCGCGCAGAACGAACGGGTCGTAATCGTCAAGGCATGGGATTGGGGCTAACTGTGGTCAATCGCTACGTTGACCTGATGGGCGGAACGCTGGCCTTTGACAGCGCACTTGGTGAGGGAAGCCACTTCTGGTTCGCCTTGCCCTTGGCACATCAGGCATTGCCAACGTCGTTAGGAGGATTGCATGAAACTGCTCGTCATTGAAGATGAATCAGATGCATTGGAGTTATTGCAGACCTATTTTGAAGCGATAGGGCACGAGGTGGTGACAGCCACCAACGGTGTGGATGCACTAACAAGATTCAAGCAAGCCACGCCCGACATTGTGTTGCTCGACGTGATGTTGCCGCGCCTGGATGGTTGGAGCGTATTGGAAGCCATCCGCGCTCAGAGCCAGGTGCCGGTGATCTTCCTCACCGCGTGCGATAGCACGGACGATGCAATCAAAGGCTTGTCCCTGGGCGGAGACGATTACTTGACCAAGCCATTCGAGCCCAGGGAGTTAGAGGCCCGTATGACCGCCGTGCTGCGCCGACTGCAAACCCCGCCGCCACCCGAAGAGGTGCGCGTGGGCAATCTACACATCGATGACCGAACAAAAACGGTGGACTGGAATGGCGATCAAATACACCTGGCACCGAAGGAATTTGAGCTGCTCAAATTGTTGGCAGCAGACCCTGGCCGAGTTCTATCAGACAAAGAGATTATCCACCACCTCTGGCCACCGGACAGTGCAGCCACCGCCAATGACGTTAAGCAATATATTCACCTGCTGCGCAATAAGATCGAACCCAATTTGCAATGCCCCAGCCTGATCCTAACAGTCAAAGGCTTTGGCTATAGGTTGGCGGCATGAGGATTGTTCTGGTCGAAGTGCAGTCGTCGGTCCACCTCGATCTTAACCGCTTTTTAACGCTGTTTTCATTGCACTTTGATCGACGTTTTATGGTGTTTTAAGCATGGTAACGGCCACAATAAAGTAACACACGTTAAACGTGAATAAGGAGGACATCCGATGTCTGAAAAGAAAATGACGCGCCGCAAAGCGCTCAAAACCGCAGGTGCAGCAGCTCTGGGTGGACTGGCCGCTACAATGGTGAAATCCAGAAACGTTCGAGCTCAAGCCGATGAACCACACGAACTTTGGTTGGATGAGGAAATTTTCATCGAAATGGGGTCCATGTTTTTCCGCATTCCTGGCGGCGAAAACAACGCTCCTATCACGCTTGAAGCAGGCAAGAAATACGCTCTCTATTTCTTTAACCTGGACGATGATGTCGCCCATAATGCACTGTTCGGTAGAGACCCTGACCTGGAAAACCACAACTACAAAGAGTGGTTGTTGGACGGTTTCTTTGGTGTGGAAACCCACCAAGGTGAATCAGGTGCAGAAGTCTTCATCCAGATTCCTGAAGACAAGAAGGGTGAATGGGAAATCGGTTGCTTTGTGACCGGCCATTACGAAGCTGGTATGAAGGTTCCACTCATCGTTGTTTAATATTTCATCACATCGCTGGGGCCGAGGGTTCCTCGGCCCCAGCCCAATGCTGCCACTCAATACGTCCATCATCTGGCCCTTTAATTTTTGCAATCAGAAGATATTTAAGCAGCAGGGCAACCAATCTTTACCGATCATCATAAGCATTCAGAAGCAAAGCCAACTTGGGCTTCTGAATGCTTATTTTAAACCCGCCAATCCAATTCAAAGATGTTTCATGCATTTCAAAAGATCGACCAGTTCTTCAATTTCGTCATCGCCTTCGCCTCGTTGAATGGCAGATTTGACACAGTGATTCATGTGGCTGGACATCATAATCAAGGCAACCTGAGACAAGGCCGATTGCACCGCCGTGATCTGACGCAGGATGTCCACACAATACGCATCCTGATCGATCATCTTCTCGATGCCATTAAGATGCCCGCCTATCGTGCGAAGTCGTAATTGGATATCGCTTTTGCCACGCCGGTTGTGCGACAGGCTTCCCGTACGGGTTGGAGCTTGTGCTTGGGTCATTGCGCCTCCCTTCCAGCCAAGCTGCGAGAGCGGGCGACTTTACATGGAGCCACCCAACTCGCCAACCAAGGTGTCCAGCATTGTTTGAGCATCCTCATTGAAGACAAGGGACTCGGTCACTTCTCGGTAGCGGATGATGCCATCCTTGTCAATTATCATCAGCATGGGGAACTGAGTAATGTTGTAAGAGCTGCCAACCGCATCGTATCCTTTGAGCATCACGGGATAAAGAATCCGTTGTGTCCCGATATAATCCTCCATTTCCTCCATTTCCGGTTCAGGGTAAAGGTTGACCGAGAGCACGGTCACCTGTTCACGGGAGTATTCGCGGAAGATGCTTTTCAGGTTGACATTGTTGGGGTCGCCGCAGACGGCACAGCCCCAATCCCAGAAATCGATGACAACAACTGTACCCAGATAATCTGAAAGGGTCACGGCGTTGCCGTTCATATCGTTGAGCGTGAAGTCCGGAGCGAGCAACCCGATGGTTGCAACGCTATCCGGCGTGCCCCCCACTGCAGACTGATTGTCCTGGGTCTGGGTTTCGTCAATTAATTCGCCAATCATGTTGAAGGCGACGCGGTAGTTGATGTTGTTTTCGCCCACGCCCCCATCGCCCGTGGCCCGGTAGCGGATCACGCCGTTGGCATCCAATACCGCCAGAGTGGGGTGCGTGTCATTGAGATCCCACAGATCGTATTGTTCCTGGTAATAGGGGTTTGGCAGTCGCGTGTCCATCCTCAACCAGGGCATGGTGACATTGAGTTCTTTTTTAAACGCGCTCAAATACCATTCAGGATCACCTGTGGAGATGGCCAAGGTTTCTACATTTAGGCCTGCGTAGCGTCCGTCGAGTTCTTTTTGAATTTCCGGCAACCATGCCGAAGGACAGGTAGGTCAGCTGGCCGCCAGGAAGAAGTAAATCAGAGTGACGTCGTTTTGAGCCACAACATCAGAGAGGGTTACAGGGTCCCCGTCCACTTGGGGCAGGGTGAAATCGGGCGCTTGCTGATCCACTCGAACGCCGATTTCGACTTGATTAGAAAACGCACTGGAGGCAAACACAAGTATGAGCATCAGCGGCACCAGTCGTTTCAGTAAATGAGTTTTTGTACTCACGGTATTGGCTCCTTTCGTCTGCGAGCCACGATTGAAAACCATGGCGGCCCCCACGGGGGGGCTATGCAAAGCTTAACCAGAAACACATAAACATAAAATGATACAGGTCATTATCGATTTGAATCCAGAATTTTGCTCTAAAGCTCGCTGAGCGGACGTTCAGGTCGGCCTCTTTTTTTGAACCGTTTAAAAATACGCCCCACCCCGAAAAACAATAAAAGGACTGCCACCGTAAACAACAGCAAAAATATGATCCACAGCTCAATCCCAAACTTCGTCATTTCTCCGTCCAACAATGCATAGCTCAAAGGCTCGTTAAAATACAAAGAGGTTTGCTGACCCAAAGACAACCGTTCATACGTTCCCTGACTGGTATTCACCCTAAATGTGTTGGCCAGGTTGTCAAAGAAAATTATTTCGTGCGTGGTCTCCCCGGAACGAGAAGCAAAGGTGTTCATGGATAGAATTCGCACCTCGGTGAGGTTGTCTGCCTGCACGGTGTCAAGCTCCTGCTGATACGCTTGCTGGAACACCCAAAAGGAGGCTGTAAACACGACCATACCAACCAACATGTAACCCAGCAGACGCTTGCCCCAGCCTGGCTCTTGCTGCTTGTTTTCTTCGTGCTGCTCCGGTTTCTCTGCGTAGATATTTGAGTTCATGATAAGTTGAAACAGTTAACCTGGTATCTTCCATTGATATGGCCAGTATGACTCCAGTCATCCATGATCCGTTTTCGAGATGAGTTTAACACATTGTGATCTTTAAAAATTTCTTTAACCTTATCTGTTGCTTTGACAACCTGAACGGTATTTAAACTGAAATTCTCTTTCTTTCGACATCTATTCCGCAACTTGCCCCCAGTCAAGGCGCTGCCGTTGATTTTCAAACACTGCATGGATATGGCCTGTTAGGTTTGCATTGAGGCAGGTGCGCCCCGCCAGGGTGGGGTGTATGAGACACACAAAAATAGCAACTTTGCTTTTCAATAGTTAACGTTGAAGTCTTACGAGAAATGCCCTTCGCGGTAGAGGCCGAACATCGCAACCAAAAAGGCCAGCCCCATACAGCTTACCGCCGTGCCGAAGCAGTAATTGCAGACTTCAGTGGCGTTAAACACGGTGTGGGCCACCACACCGAACAGACCGCCCAGCGCAGCCATGATGCTGAGCCCTATCAGGCTTCCCGAAAGTATCTTCACCATAGAACACCTCCTTTGATCGAGTATGAATTGCATGAATCTCAATAATAATCTTAGGAGGGCTGAAACTTTGGCCAAATGATATGTGTCAGATATTGATATGTTCAAACCTTGATCAGTTTTTGATAGAGATCATAGCTCAATGTTGAATCACAACAAGCCGACACACACATAGGGGGCGTCACTGAGGCGAGCGACGCCCCCTACAGTTTCTCAAGGAGGTTTTTCTCCCACCCTTTTTGGGTAAGGATTGACCTATTCATAAATTCAATCAGTCGCGGCCTTGGCCCTCGCGTTTTCGGGGCTTGTCTCGTTTTGATGTTTAGGTGTTTGGCGCTTCAAACGGATGAGTAATCCATAAGTTACCCCACCTACGAGCAGCGGCAGGATCAGAGCCGTCCAGCGGAAAACATCAAGCGCTATCGATAACGTGTCTTCGTAACTGGCAACCGAAAGCACGGCAAGGAACACGAGTGTGCCTACCCCAATCGCGGTGCGGCCTGCGGCGTCGCGCGAACGTTGCATGTAGTTGACTTTGTCCTTGGAGCGTTCGAGGAAAGGCCAGAGCAGCGTGACCAGGACAACGATACCTGGGAAAATCACGCTCCCAATTGCCTCAGCGTTGATTGCAGCTCCCAAGAAGTGATAATCCATCCAGCCTGGCACGAGTTTGAGCGCTCCGTAAATCCACAAGAAATACCAATCGGGCTTGACTGTCGGCGTCTCTGGTCCGGGAGGTCCGTAAAGCTCCACCGGATGCACGGGAAATAGGCTGGCAATCATAAGAATGCCGGCCGTCATCAGCAAAAAGAGTTGGGCCATCAGCGCCGCCTGATGCGGCCACATTGGAATGCCCAACAGCTTGCCTTCTTCAACTTTTCCAAGATTGAAACGAGACTCGCTGTGCTTTTGCTTTAGCATCACAACCATGTGCAAAGCAAGCAAGCCAAAAAGGATCATGGGCACAAGCATGATGTGATAACCATAGAAGCGGGACACCATACCTGGCGAAGGAAACTGCCCTGCAAACACGAAATCGGCAACAGCCGGACCAATCCACGGCACCGATCGGGCAATCCCGTATCCGATGCCAGAGGCCGTCACCGCAAATTCATCGAAAGGAAGCAAGTAGCCTGTAAACGAAGCGCCCACTGTGGCGAACAACAGCAACAGGCCAATGATCCAATTGATCTCACGGGGTTTGCGGAACGCCCCGGTGAAGAACACACGCAACAAGTGCAGCAGGGTTGCGGCAATCATCAGGTGGGCGGACCAGTGATGGACTTGGCGCACAATGAGACCAAAAGGCTGTTCGTTGATCTGAGTCACGCTATGGTAGGCGGCTGGCAAAGATTGGCCCTCAACTTTGACCAAATTCGCAGAGGGTTCGTACGAAAATGAGAGATAAACGCCCGTGATCACAAGCAGCACCAAGCTGAACAACGCGATCTCGCCCAGGAAAAATGACAGGTGAACGGGAAACGCTTTCCTCAGAAATTTTTTGCGGAACCGAACCACATCCAAACGTTGGTTCAGCCATCCTTTTTTGCCGAGATCCACCACCATCGCTGCCTCCTTTATAACACGCCAACCGGCGTCCCAAACGGCCCTGCGACCACCACCATGCCTTCCTCATCCACAGCCACTGGCAATTGCGGCAAAGCCCTAGGTGCAGGTCCGCCGACCACTTCAGCCCCCTGTTGGGGATTGAACAACGCCGTGTGACACGGACAGTGGAGGTGAGGGTATTCTGCTCCCTCCATCCCTTCGTGTGAGAAGTTCACTGTGCATCCCAAATGGGTGCATATCGCGCTATAGGCGACCATCCCATCTGCCGTCCACTCCAGTACAGTCGGCTCGACCAAGTCTGCTGAATTGAGGTGCAAAAGGAGCACCAAGTTCTCTTGAACTTCTTTACCGCGTGGATAGGCCAGCGCGCCTTGCCCAGGTTGGATACTGGAATACATAATTGGTTCGCCCTGGTTCGTGCCCACGGCAAACACCAAGGGGTCTCCCGCTTGCACAACAGTGTCGGTTACGCCATTTTCCCGTTCGATCGTACTCAGCACTGAGCTGAGTCCGGCCACCGAACTGACCGCGCCGATGCCAATGAACCAGCGCACCAAGGTGCGCCGTCCCATTTTCATATTGTCCTGAGTCTGCTCGTCACGTTCTTCAGCCACAAGCCTTCCCCTCCTTTACCAGGGCACTTCATCGTCGCGCGCCTGAGCAATCACTTCGTCTGGAATAAAATAACGTCGATAGAGGCCAATCAGCGCAGACATCGCCAACGCGATTAAGGCCGCCAGCCAGCCCAGAGTTTCAGACGATCCCAACAAGAGCTGTTGTGTAAACGTCCACGCGCTCCACATAATTACGGCGGTGAGCGCGGCCATCAGCACCACGACGACGAGGGAGCTTTTCGGCTCGGGATGGGTCCCTACAGCATCGACCTCTCCTTCCAGAAAAGTCGAAATCAAACCCTGGAGTCCCAGCAAACCGAATAAAAAGCTCCAAATCACCAAAGCCACTTCGTAAGCGTCTAAATGTTCAACGATCATGGCGCCCCTCCTTCTGAGCCAAAGAAGTCGACCACGATGGTGTTTCGATCGCCGTGATAGCTGGTCCAGTCGTCGGCTTCGCCGTAGGCCAACTGGACAAACATTTCACCTGCCACTATGGGTTTGTCGAATTCATCGCCGGTGTCCAGCAGGCGTTCCAGTTCTATTACGGTGCCCCCATCGGCTTCGGAACCGGCGTAGGCCAGCACGCTGTCGCTGCCCCCCAATTCATGGTCAGTCTTGTGTCCGGTGGGGGTGTCGGCAAAGTGGTCTTCAAGAATCGTTTCACCGTCCAGCACATAGCCCATCAGGATGTCGCCGTTGCGCATCAGCGGACCATCGGGGTCCAGGCCCACGGCCAGCCAGCCGGCTGCGGGACTGCTGATGGCCAGGTAGAGTTTGTCTTCTACCACAGTCCAGTACAATGCCATGTCGGTGCCATCATCGTAGGTGGCGTGCGCGTATTCGCTTGGGACAATCTGCCCATCCATTTGTGAGGCACCCGCTGTGGCGTCGGTTTCCACGGTCATTGGGACCTCCTCGCCTGAGCCAAAGAAGTCGACCACGATGGTGTTTCGATCGCCGTGATAGCTGGTCCAGTCGTCGGCTTCACCGTAGGCCAACTGAACAAACATCTCGCCTGCCACTATGGGTTTGTCGAATTCATCGCCGGTATCCAGCAGGCGTTCCATTTCTATGATGGTGCCCCCATCGGCCTCGGAACCGGCGTAGGCCAGCACGCTGTCGCTGCCCCCCAATTCAAGGTCGGTCTTGTGCCCGGTGGGGGTGTCGGCAAAGTGGTCTTCAAGAATCGTTTCACCGTCCAGCACATAGCCCATCAGGATGTCGCCGTTGCGCATCAGCGGGCCGTCGGGATCCAGACCTACGGCCAACCAGCCGGCTGCGGGGCTGCTGATGGCCAGATAGAGTTTGTCTTCCACCACGGTCCAGTACAACGTCATGTCTGTGCCCTCATCGTAGGCAGATCGTGCGTACTCGTCCGGCGCAATCTGTCCATCGATCTGTGCGGGGCCGACGGCCTCAGTTTGGTCTGTATTCGAGGCTGTTTCCTCTATGGCATGGGCATCACTTTTGCTCCACAAACTTCCCATCAATACAAGACCACCCAAGGCGAAAACCAGAAGAAATACCGTGGAAAGTGTAAGTGCGTTCTTTAACATAATGTATGGGAAAGCAACGCATGTTCGCGGTCTGAGTTCAGTCTGCGTTACCTGCCTCTCTCCTTCCCATTCAAATTGAGTTTGGCACGGTTATTGTGAAAACGGATGACTTAAATCCCTATAGAATGCGGATGAAAATGATCTTAGACCAAGGTCAAAAATGGGTTAATTCAGATCATGATGAGCCAGTGGATTGCAAGCAGGGGTGAGTGGATGTGACGGCGGACTGCTCGATTTAACGGGGTTTTAACCAAATATTAACAGCCATTTCATCTTGGTTGCATAGTATTTTAAGCCACTTCAATTCTATCCTGAAGGTACAACAAAAAGGAGGCAATTATGGCAGGTTTTCGCTTGTGGGAACATGTGACAATCGATCAATTGCTGGAGCGCTTGACCCAAGCCGCTGTTGCGGAGGTCAAACGTGAGTGTCCGGAACTTTCTAGTCAATTTGAAGCATCGATCAGCAGAGCGATAAAGCGCATTCTCAATGAAAATATCTATGCATCGCCCGCTTGCGGCACGAGCTCACTGTGCCAACCAAGCGAAGAAGGCAGAGCCAAACCCTGGTCACCACAATCAGCCTCCTGGGGGTTGGTGTCAAGAGCTGACCTGACATTGAATAGATCGACGGAGGTATGAATGAATATGCCATTTAAGCTTGTTCCTGAACGCTGCCACATCAGCTCTCAGGCCAGTGCCGGAGACTGCCTTGAGGTGGTTTATGCACTGACCGAGCGCGCCCCCAAAGGTGCGCGGCAAACGCTTGTGTTGTCGTTGCAGGATGCGCTGTCGAATCGCGGTCTTCGGTTGTTGGCACTAGACCTGTTCGATGAGTTTATGCGGCTCACCATACCCCTTGAAGCGCCGGCCAACCAAGTCGAAGCAGCCTTGCGTGAGTCGCTTCAGCAGTTGGACAATGTCGAAGATTCAATCTTCTCAGAGGAGGTTGGCAAACACCTGCATCGTTTTCTGGATGAGAGCACAGTTTAAACGGGAAGTTTAAGGAGGTATCTGGGACACAACATTTGGAGATGTACCCCAGGCACTTTCAACTGGAGAAAGGAAGATGCATGATCAATTACACCATGCTAGGGTTTTCTTTTGCCGCGGGCTTTGCCGTATTCTTTAACCCGTGTGGCTTTCCCATGTTGCCACCCTTTATCGCAGCCTATCTGGGGCGCGAAGAGGACCAGGCGGACACGTTTTTAAAAAGTGTTTTAAAAGGGTTGAAAGTGGGCGCTGCCAACAGTGCAGGGTTTGTTGTATTTTTCGGGTTGATGGGCATCATCCTGGTGTATGCGGGGACAGCCATCGGCGCCTTCATCCCCTGGCTTGCGGGAATAATCGGCGTGTTCCTGGTTGTGTTTGGCCTGTTGATGCTATTTAAAAAAGATTTCAATATTAGCCTTCCGTTAGACAAATTTGCCGAGTTGGTCACCCGCAACCGCGCTAAAAAGGGGGGCACGCTGTTTTTCTTCCTTGGTGGCATCGCCTACGCCATTGTGTCTTTGGGGTGTGTGTTTCCTGCGTATTTGGTTGTGGTGACGATGGCGTTTGGAGGCGGGGTGACCAACGGCCTGTTTCAGTTCGTCGCGTATGCGGTGGGGATGTCGCTGCCAATGTTCGCGTTAGCTGTTGCCACAGCTTGCTCCAGCGGCTTTTTCTACCGGCACATGAACACCATCGTGTATTACATTAAAAAGGTCTCGGGTGTCATCATGATTGGAGCCGGCATTTACGTGGTCTGGTATCAATTATTTCTCAGTGGCATTTTTGAAGACGTATTTGGTGGTTAAAAATACCGGACAGACACGTTGTCTGTCTTTCCTTACCTTTTGCTTCTGGTAATGCCCAACAATCCACATGATATTCAGCATATATTCTAATGATGAATATCATGTGGTCTACTTGTCTTTAAACATAGAATATAACCAAGACTCGACAGCGCCCTCCTGGGTGAAACCTAGCTGGTGTGCCTGCCATACTTGGCGCGGGGTCGCCAATTTAGCGCTTACTCTGTGTCAGGAATTGTGGCATATAATGTAAGGAGCACCTCATGAACACCTCTTCTAAATTGAACCTGCAAGACAGCACCTTCAGTTGTCATGACTGCAGCAAATGCACGGTGTTGTTCGATGGGATTCCGACTGAAGACCGCGGTACAGTGGCGCAATGGCTGGATGAGATCAAGACAGTTTGTTACGAAAGAGGCGATAAAATCGTCCACGTGGGAATGCCGGTCTTTGGCGTCTATCTGATCTGTGAAGGGATCGTTAAATTAGTGCAGCAAAGCGACACCCATAAGGAGCAGATTATCAAAGTCGTTGGCACTGGTGAGTTCCTGGGTGAGGAAAATTTGTTGAGTGATCAATTGTCCACCTATTATGCAGAAGCCATGGAGCCCGTCTGAAGTAAGTTCATACGCCAGGAGGCGTTGGACAAACTACTGAATCAATACCCAGACCTCAGAAAACAATTAACTCATAAGCTGGCTTTGGAAATCAAGTCCCTGCACCGTCTCTTGTTGGAGGCTTCGTTTTCGCCTTGCAACGACAAGGTGGCCCATATGTTGTTGAAGATGGGGAATAAGTATGGTCAGCATGACAAATCTGGCCAATTGCAGATGGATTTGCGCCGCAAAGATCTTGCTCAATTGGCCGGAACCACGGTCTCAACCACAATTCGTGCATTGGCCCAGTTTGAAAAATATGGGTGGATAAATGTGAATTACCATACGATTACATTCCTTGATGAAGGGGCTTTACAGTCATTTTCCTCCGTATAGGGCTTGGTATATAAAGTAATACATTATCACAAGGCGTCTATCGGCTTATGTTGCCAAGGTGCAGACAAGTGCACTGAAAAGTCTACTATGAATCGATCAGTGCCTTTTTCAGATCCGCCACTTCGCTTACGAAGTCATCCCGGTAGATGATGTTCCCATTCGTGTCGATCACAACCGTGGTCTGTAACGCATTGACGTCAAAGCTGTTGGTGAGTCTATTTGTTTCATCAAACACGAAGTAGAAATCGTTGTTGGCGTGAACGGTCGCAAACTGGCGCAGTTGTGCGTGCGTATCCTGCTCAGGATCCACATCTACGAATACGTAGTTAAACTCTCCGGGATACTGGCGTTGGAATGCCTCCAATTCAGCAACCTCGTATTCACATGAACTGCACCATAATGCAATAAAAGTCAAGATTGTGGTCCGTTCGTAAAGATCTGACAGCACGTATGACGTGCCGTTGATGTCGCTAAAGCGTATATCCGGTGCGGCCTGAATGATGATGGCGTCGTCGCGCTGTGCGGGCGCAACCGCCGCCCAGATGCCGTAGCCGATGAGTGCCACGATCGCGATGCCGCCCAGCCACATCCACCGATTCGTGTTGCGATGCTGCCGCTGATGTCGTTTTTGCTTAGACACATTTCCTCCTTGGCTTCGATGCCTAAATACGCGCTGGTGCCAGCCAACTCATCTGCTGAGATGTCTTATAAAGTTGTTTGATGTCTCGGTATATTGCCTCTGCCATGTCCAGGATGTATTGCGCCTCTCTGCGTGCGCGCCCAGGCGTGCGCGTGTAAAAGGCGGTGAACCACGTTTGCATGATCATTTGCAGTATCTGGGGTTCTATGGTTTCATACAGACCCTGTATTTGTTTCAGGCGCTGGATCAATGCAGGTTTTGTTGACGGCATGTGGGCGGCACGTTCTGCTTGGGTCAGGGTGTGCTGGAAGGTCTGATAAAGACCAATGCCCGTATGGCCGTCCAGTAACAGGCTGTACATCGCTTTGGCAGTCTCTTGCACCGCTTCCAGTTCGCCCGACTCGACTGCCTCTGTCGCCATTTCTAGCAACCGTTTGCCATCACGCTTAAGCGCGGGCGCATAGCCGGGATACCCTTGCGTCGCATCTTCAACCAGCAAGGCGCGCAAATACGGCAGCGATTGCGGTGGCATGATGTCCTGAAAGATGACCTCGTCGGCCAGCATGATGGTCACGCCGCTGTATTGGGCAAACAGATTGCTGCTGTCTGGTGAAACATGATTGAATATCAGGCGGCCCTCATGCGGGTCTTCATCTTCATCGTTGTCCTCATCCTCACCGGCATGACCACAACAAATGTCGGGCAGCGCACTGCCGATGAACCTGCGGGTGCCGTCGTCGCGCAGCAGATGGATGTCGAAAGCGCCGCGCTCGGGGATCGTGACTTCTTCCATGTAGATGATAAATTCGTCACCTGTGGCGTTCTCATCGGTAAAGATGCCCAGCCCATATCCTTGATAGTCGTTGATTAAATCTACCTGTGGTGTGGTGGTCTCGTTTTGTCGCATGGCCCCTCACTTTCAAATAGCACAAAGAGGGCGGGGTCCCCGCCCTCTTTGCATAAACTTAACGTAGGCCTTTATCAACAAGATCGGCAAACGCCGCATCAAGCATCGAAAAGTCGTAAACCAGCGCGTCGGCCTGCTCGGGGGTCTTGTCGAGCAGCAGTTGGCTGATCTTGCCCAAATCCTTCATCGCGTCAAACCAGACGTGGCCTGCATTGAACCACTGCGTGGTGGGTTCCATGCTGTACTGCGAGTTGGGCATGGAGATTTGTTCTACCTCAAGCGGCACGCCCAGCCAGTCGGAAGCCACCTCGGTGGCACGATCGAAGTTCGTGTTGATGAACTCAGTTGCGAAATAAAGCACCTCTAACAGCTTGACGCCGTTGTCGAAGTGATTCTGGATGAAATCCTTCCGTGCCGAGGTGATGCAGCAGGGGTGGCCCGCCCACCAGCCTGGAGGGGGCAAGTCCTGTAGTCTTGCGATTGTTTTGCCGACACCCTGAAACTCCGCCAGCGCCGGTTGAGGCTGGTTAACCACAAAGCCGTCGAGCAAGCTCTGTTGCAAGCCAGGGATCAGGTTGCCTGCGCCCTTCATGTTGATCATCAGCACCTGAGCGTTTTGATCAGAGGCGTCTTCGGTGAAGTGAATGCCCTCAAACTGCATGGCGCGTTCCATGATCAGCGGGTGCACGGCGGCAGGGCTCTTGTAGCCAATCCGAATTTGCTTGTCGGCATTAAGTGCGTAAACCACAAATTCGTCCCAGCTGTCTGCAGGAAAATCGGGATTGACAGTCAGCGCCGCGCCCTCGGAGTGCAATGGAGAAGTGATGCTCATCTCGGCACCCTGATCCACAAAGAACGTCACTGCTGGGTGGCCGCCCAGTCCGAAGTCGAACTGGCCCTGAGCCATGTTTCTGGGCATGTTGGATGCGCCCAAGGTTTCAATGAACTCAATTTCGGCCAGTTTCTGGCCATTTTCAACCAGGTTGTACAACTCTCGTTCGCGTACGGGTTCCAGATAGACGCCGTAGTTGTCGCGCATGAACTCCCACTCGGAAGCAGCCACAAACAGCGATGTGTGGTGGTCCTGTTTCACCCAGCCCACCCTAAAGAAAGGGGCTTGGCCAAAAGCCTTATACGAAAGCAAATTGGATGCGGCCAGCATCGTACTGCCAGCACCCACGGTTTTAATAAAACGCCTACGATTCATTGTGTGTTTTCCCATGATGATTGAAACCTCCTATGGGTTTTTGCGCTGTGGCTCAATATCTTGAAAACAGCAAGGGCCGGGTGTGGGTAAATGACCGTTTAAGCGTTGAACCGGTACCAGATCAACGCCATTGTCATTGAGTGCGGAATCAGCGATCACCTGTCGAATATGAAGCAGGCATTCTACAAATTGCTGCGACACACGCTCGCGCGGGTGCGGCATGTCGATGGTCAGATCGCCAACCACTTGGCCCGGCATTCCCCCCAGCACCACCACGCGGTCGGACAAATAAACGGCTTCGTCCAGACTGTGGGTGACAAACAGAACGGTTTTTTGATGATCACGGCACAAGGCCAGCAACACGTCTTGAAGTTTCAGTCGGGTGCTTTCATCCAGCGAGCCGTAAGGTTCATCCATCAACAGAATCTGCGGTTCGTTGACCAGGGCGCGTGCAATGGCCACGCGCTGTTGCATCCCACCGGACAATTCATATGGATAGGCTTTTTCAAATTTGTTCAGACCCACTTGTTGGATCGCACGGCGCGCCCGTTTCAGTTGATCTTTCTTGGGCAGCCCTTTCATCTCCAGTCCGAAGGTGACGTTCTTCAGCACCGTGCGCCAGGGAAACAATGAATATTGCTGAAACACCATGCCGCGATCCGCACCGGGCCGGACGACAGGTTTGCCCTCAAGCAAGATTTGGCCACCCGTGGGTGTTTCAAGGCCCGCCATCAGTCGAAGCAGTGTGGTCTTGCCGCAACCTGTGGGGCCCACCATGCAAACAAGCTGTCCGGCTTCGACCTCGAAACTCACACCGTCCAGCGCCTGCACTTGCCGCCCGTCTGCGGTGTCAAAGGTTTTTTTGACATCTACAATTTGGAATGCTGTGCTGTGCTGTGTCACGGGTATCATCGCTCCTTGGCTTGCCAACGGGACGTGGTGATCGAAAGGTAATACAAACCCTTGTTCAACAAAAAGCCGACCAGCCCAATACAGAACATGCCTGCCACGAGCACGTGCATTTGAGCCAGCTGATAACCATAAATGATCAGATAGCCGATGCCGGAATCGGAACCCGGTAACATTTCGGCGGCGATCACCACCATCCAGGCCACCCCCGCCCCCACACGCAACCCCGTCATGATCGAGGGCAGCGCGGCAGGGTAGGTGACCTTCCAAAAGATCTTTCTTCCACTGGCCCCCAGCGTCTCAGCAGTTTCAACGTAAAGTTGTTTGACGCCGTGTACGCCGCTGACCGTGTTGATTACAATCGGGAACACTGCCCCCCAGAACAGCACAAACAGCATGCCGAGCATGACGTCGTCTAAGAAGGTATTGGAGTAACGAACCCCCACCATGTTGGGCAGGGTGTAGAAGCGAAACACGGCCATTGCAAAAGGAATGAAGGCGATGGGGCAAATCGTGCGCAGCATCTCAACCAGGGGAAAGAACATGCGGTACGGTGTGTTGTAACTGCCCAACCACAGGCCAATTGGCACCCCGATCAACACGGCCACCGAAAAGCCAAGCACCACACGCAACGCACTGAGGAA
The DNA here is from genome assembly GCA_029262795.1 of Candidatus Fraserbacteria bacterium. Lineage (GTDB taxonomy): Bacteria > Bipolaricaulota > Bipolaricaulia > RBG-16-55-9 > JAJCYT01 > JAJCYT01. The sequence goes on along the minus strand of JAJCYT010000018.1, from coordinate 189,136 downwards.
GATGTTGTAAATCAGGGAACCTTGGCCCAAAACATCCTCAAATGGTTTGGACAACACCTCCCACACCGGTTCCATTCTTGGCAGGATGAAAGGATTGTTCACCCAAACAGCAATCGCCTGCCACAGCGCAATCAGGATGACGACACTGAACAAAGGCAATATTTTGTGCCAGGCCTTTTTGCTCACCACAGCCATTTTGTGCCGCCAACGCTTGAGCGATGACAGATCAACCGTCGATTTCAACAGCTTGCGGCTGGGTGCCTGGCGTAACATCAGTTACACCTCCCAACACCGTTTGCTGAACGTAAGATGATGGCAAAAGGGGATGTTGCAGTCGTGGCACTTAACCACGCAGTGGTCTGTTTCCCATACCATGACACAAGGAATCGGTTTTGGGTGGATAATATGTTGGGAAGTCCATTCCCTGAAGGAGCGTTCACAAACACCACCATGGCCTCCCCCGGGCTGAAAACAACCCCACGATCGCATCTCGAGGCACCTCAGTGCTTCCACTGGATGCGGTCGGTGCGATAAATTTGTGAATGAAAGCGGTCATAGATTCCACCTTTGTGTATTCACGGCATCGTTGAATCTTGCATTGAATATATGAACAAACGTGCCCAACTACTATGATTTGCAGCAACTGAAAATATGATCGCTATCATATTTTCACAGGGGGTGAGTTGGGCACGTTTGACCAGTAGGTGCAATGATGTGTTGATAGAATTCATAATAGGAAATGCACTATTGCGCCTCACATCTCAATTCGGGGGTTGAGGGAGGCAGGCAGATTTATGAAATAACAAAGTCAATGACATTTTATGATCTTTGTTTTTAGAATAATGATATCAATTTAAACCAATCTGCCTGCCTCCCTTGTTGAACAGCCTCTCCCCACTACAGGTAAATTCACGGCTTGTTAAAGAGATTCTGATGGTGGCAGATCTCCAAAACCAATGGCACAAAGACGGCTTATGTAATGCATGATTTACTCTTCTAGTGGCCGCTTGAGGGTGTCAGGCTGGCCAGATGCAGCACTTGACGGCTTAATTGGTCTTCCAACCACTTGCCGCTGCCCAAGTATTTTTGAACCTCTAAAGACGCGATACAGCCGTCGCCCACCGCGATTGCGGCCTGGGCATAGGAGCCTGAAAACTGGCGAACGTCGCCTACCGCATACACCCCCGGCACCCTGGTCCGCATGCGCAGGTCGGTGATGAGATAGCCATTGTCATCCATGTCAAGCTTTCCTTTGACAAAGCTTGTGGAGGGGCGGTGGCCGATGGCGGCGAACACACCTTCAATGTCTTCGTGTTTGATCAACTCGCCAGTATCCAGTTGCTTTAGCACCACGCCTTCCACGTGGTCCTGGCCCAAAATCTCGTCAATGACCACATTCCAAAGCACTTTGATCTTTGGGTTTGCTAACACCTTTTCGCGCAACATTTTGTCCTTGGCACGGATGGCAAGCGGATCGTCTTCTGGGTGGCGCACGGCCAGCCGGACCTCGTTGGCGTATCGGGTTAAAAACAGCGCTTCGGTCAGTCCGCTGTCGCCCACCCCGACCATGATCAGGTTTTTATCCTGGAAGAAAAACCCGTCGCAGGTGGCACAGTAGGAGACGCCGTGACCGGCCAGGCGCTCGGCCCCGTCCACAGAAAGGTGAACAGCGTGTGCGCCTGTGGCGACAATGATTGTCTTGGCACCGATGACGTCTTCGTCCGTGTGGATAATATGAATGCCTTTTGGGGTCTCGCAAAACTCAATGTCGACCACTTCCTGCATCAGAATTTCGAGGCCGAATCGCTGGGCTTGCTCGGTCATCCTGGCCATCAGTTCAGGCCCCTGGATGGGTTCGGCAAAGCCAGGGTAATTCTCAACTTCGGTGGTTTCGTTGAGCTGGCCGCCTGGAGCAGCCTTGTCCAGCATCAATGTGTCAATCTGGGCGCGGGCTGCGTAGATGCCCGCCGTCAACCCACCAGGTCCCCCTCCAATGATGACTAAATCTCGCGTGATCAAAAGTCCTCCTTCAATAAAATGCATGATCTAAATGTGTTGCAGCCCCATGATCATGCCACTCGTGACGTTGGAAAATGATCTAATACATCCTTTTTTATGAGCTTGATCACATTTTGCCGGATTTCGATGTGGTGTATGATCACGGCAGTGACCGCTCTATGGATAGACCACCACGCGCACTTCGTGACAGGGCGCGGCGACCTCTCCCACACAGGCGGCACAAACCCCTGTGGTTTCCAGCTGGGATATCAATCTATCAGCCTTGTCTGCGGGAACAGCAATCAGCAGGCCACCCGAGGTGTGTGCCTCATACATCAACTCAACCCTGTCAGATTCAACATGATCAATGACGCATACGCCTTGCTGGAAACTCTCGCGGTTGTGGTTCCTGGCCGGAGAAGGCACGTTGGCATGTTTGAGTGCGCCATCAAGCAGGGGCAAATTGGCAGCGTGAATGTGGGCAGTGGTTTGACTGGCTATCATCATTCCTGATAGGTGGCCCAAGAAACCAAACCCCGTCACATCTGTACAGGCGTTCACGCCCACGGCCACCATGGCGGTGGCGGCCTCGCGGTTGAGCTGGGCCATCACCTCAAAAGCACGATCAACCGATGGATGGGTGGGATCATCCTGTAACAGTCCATTTAGAATTGAAGTGGCCCCCAACGGTTTGGTCAATATAAGCTGATCTCCTGGCTGTGCGCCCGCATTGCTCACCACAGCGTTCGGCTGGATGCGGCCTGTTACAGCCAGCCCAAATTTTAACCGTTCGGACACCGTGGTATGACCTCCACCCAGCGCGGCACCTGCTTTCACCACAACTTCTTGTGCCCCTTTGAGCACTTGGGCCAGGTGTTCCAACGCCTCATCTGAGGCTGGGGTGGAAACCACATTCAGCACAACGAGTGGTTCACCCCCCATTGCGTAAATGTCACTCAGGCTATTGGCGGCAGCCACCTGGCCGAAGCGGTAAAAGTCTTCGCCAATGGGGTCCATGATGTCCACAGTGGACACCAGCCCCAAATCAGCGTCCAGCTGGAACACCGAGGCATCGTCAAACGTGTCTGAGCCTGCGAGCAGTCGATTGTCCTTTATTTGAGGCAGGCTGCTCATCAACTGATCCAGGCGCTGTTTGTTCAATTTTCCCGCGCAACCATAGCAGGTTGGGCTTTTGTGTTGTGTTTTTTGAGTCAGCATGTCGTATTCCCTTCGCGCTTACGTTGTGCGGCGAGCAGCGAAGTTCGATACGGATGCTGCTCGCGATGTTACGGATGAACCACGACGTGAACCCCATCCTGGGCGGCATCCACCTCACCCACGCAGGCGGCGCAGACGCCTTCCTGATCCAAACGAGCGCACAACAGATCAAGCTTTTCGGCTGCCACAGAAATGATAAGGCCACCCGAGGTGACGGTTTCGTACATCAGTTCAAGGCGGGCGTGCTCGACGTGATTGGTCTCACGCACGTCCTGTTGAAAGCTGAAGCGATTGAGAGCGCGATCCGGAGAGGGCACGTCCGTGTGTTCGAGTGCGCCATCTAGCAGGGGCAGCGCGGTGGCGTGGATGTGGGCGGTGGTTTGACTGGCCGACATCATTTCCGAAAGGTGGCCCAAAAAACCAAATCCCGTCACGTCCGTACAGGCGTTCACGCCCACGGCCACCATGGCGGCGGCAGCCTCGCGGTTGAGCTGGGCCATCACTTCAAAGGCTTGATCAACTGCTGGGTGGGTGGGATTGTCCTGCAACAGGCCGTTCAGAATCGAAGTTCCTCCCAGCGGCTTGGTCAACACAAGGCGGTCCCCTGGCTGTGCACCCGCATTGCTCACCACAGCATTCGGCTGGATGCGGCCTGTCACAGAAAGCCCAAACTTCACTTGTTCAGAGACAGTCGTGTGACCTCCACCTAGGGCAGCACCTGCTTCCACAACCACTTGCTGTGCTCCTTTCAATAGTTCGGCGAGGTTTTCCATGGCCTCGTCTGAGGCTGGCGTTGAAACCACATTCATCACAACAAGCGGCTCACCGCCCATTGCATAGATGTCGCTCAGGCTATTGGCGGCGGCCACCTGACCGAAGCGGTAAAAGTCTTCGCCAATCGGGTCCATGATGTCCACGGTGGACACCAACCCCAACTCAGGGTCAACCTGGAACACGGAGGCGTCGTCAAACGTGCCTGATCCTACGATCAGGCGCTCATCTTCGACGTGAGGCAATTGACCTAACACAGTCGCTAACTGCGACTTATTCAATTTCCCTGATCAGCCGAAGCACACGTGATGAGAGTATTTGTTCTCGTTGACATTACTCATGTGTGCACACCTCCTCCTTTGGTTCGCCGCGCCAGATCCGGATGTCGCCACTGCGTTGTGTGATGCCCTGATGATCGAAATACTGCATTAACGGCATCGCAAATTTCCGTGTGGTATCAAGCTGCTGACGCACGTCGCCGATACGAATTTCATTGCCGTGCAGGCCGAGCATTCGGACGATGTCAAGTCCGCGATTTAAATCATTCTCGCCGATGTAGAGCCCTTCGCCGATGCGAATCACTTTGCCTTGGGACTCGAGCCATCCAAACAACCGTTTGGTGCGCTCAACATCGGCGCCGAATTTCTGGAAAAATTGCGCGTCAAGCTCCACTTCAAAAGGATGGCTCTCAAAATAACTGGTCAGATTTTGCACCACGGCACATTCACTTTCGGCCATCTGCGGCTGATGTGTAGGCAAGCACCATAGTCTGTTGCAGGTGCACAATTGGGCCTGTTGTTCTAATGTTCGAAGCAAGAGTTCCAAATGGCGTGGCAGGATTGTCAGCTTCAGTCCCTCTCGTAATTCGTTAAAGGACACCCCATCGAGGAAGGGGTATTCATCAAGCACGCCGTGCAATATTGTGCGGGCGCATTCGCCTAATGTGTGCAGGTCCGAGGCTTTGATATACAGCGTGTCCATCTTGTCCGCGAGTTGTAACAGGCGGCCTTCGCCGACCAACCCCTCGACCAGCGATTCCAGTACATCTCGCTGAACGCGAGAGCCTATTTGGATTTCATCCAGGCTCAATGGCGCGATTGGCTGGTAGCCGAAAACAGAGAGGATTTCGTTGGCCGGGTCCCCAGCCTCCAATTTGGCCAGATGTTCAGCGGCCTCAGGTGACAGTCGGCGGTGTTTTTTGGGATAGGGTTCTAATATTTCGCCCCCACCAATCGTAATTGCAGGCGTGTATTGGCGCACCACAAACCTGTCGTGGTGTTCGGCAATGGTGGGGCTTTCCAGGCGCAACTGCGCCAGCCCGGATTGTCCGGGGAGGATTTCATCTGCTTCAAGTGGCACGACCCGCGCGTAAATCTCGCTGGTGCCTGCGTGAAAGCGCACGCGCTGCCAGTGCTTGATGGGGTCTTTGGCATTGATTGAGACATGGAGGCGCACGTCAAACATGTAACTGGGCTTATAGTAATTGGCTTCTACAAGCACCGCACCGCGCTCAATTTCGCCCTTGCCCATCCCCATGATGTTGATCCCTGTTCGTTGGCCGGCAAGCGCCTGATTTACTTCACTTTCATGCACTTGAAGGCCGCGCACGCGCACGTCCTGCTCGTATGGCTGTATCGTTAGATGGTCGCCGACCTTTACCTGGCCGGACAACACGGTGCCGGTGACCACGGTGCCAAACCCCTTCATTGTAAAAGTGCGGTCTACGGGAAAGCGGAAAACGTGGTCGTTGGGGTGTGCCGGGATGGCTTGGGCCAGCGTTTGAATTTCGCGCTTGACCTCCTCGACCCCCTGGCCTGTGACCGCTGAGGTTGGAATAATAGTTACACCTTCTAAAAACGTGCCTGCCACCGTTTGACGCACATCCTCGATAACCAGGGCGAGCCAATCCTCATCCACCAAATCCGCTTTGGTGATCGCAATCAATCCGCGCTTGACGTTGAGATATCTCAGTACGTCGAGATGCTCAATCGTCTGGGGCATGACGCCATCATCGGCGGCGACCACGAACAAGGCGATATCGACGCTGGACACCCCCGCCACCATCGTGCGCAGAAACCGTTCGTGGCCGGGCACATCAATAATGGTGATGTCGTCGCCCAAAAAGGCAAAGCCCAATTCAATGGTAATGCCGCGTTCTTTTTCTTCAGCCAGGCGGTCGGTATCGGTGCCTGTCATCGCCTTGACCAAAGCGGTCTTGCCATGGTCAATGTGTCCGCCTGTGCCCAACACCACGTGGCGTTTCATGTGGTTGCCTCCCAGACACAGCGCAATGCTTGTAAGACAAACGGAATCTCATTCTGGCCTAATGTGCGAAAGTCAATAATCGTGCAGGCGTCCTGAACGCGAGTGAACACCGACGGACTGCATTGCCGCAGTCGCAGGGCCAGGTCCTCGGGTGCTTCCTGGGTATCCTGAATTTTAACCACGAAGGTGGGCACGGGTTCCTCTGGCATCGAGCCACCGCCAACGAACGTGATGTCTTCAGCCAGCGCGAGCGTGGCCGAGGCCGGGGCCAGCGGTTTTGCTTTTTTCAGTAAGGATTGCGCCCGTTTCTTTAAAACATCCATCGGTTCTGTCAGTCGCCGGACCGTGGTGTTGTGTTGCACTGCGTATTGCTCGTCCAGGAACAATTTGAGTGTGGCTTCCACCGCAGCATAGGTAAGCTTACCGCAACGAATTGCGCGCATTAAAGGGTTCTTCTTGATGCGGTCAATATAATCTCTTTGCCCCACAATCAAGCCCGACTGTGGCCCGCCGATCAGTTTATCGCCGCTAAAGGTCACCACGTGTGCGCCGGCGGCCACGCTTTCTTGCACCGTGGGCTCATGGAACAGCCCGTAGCGGGAAAAATCGATCAGTGCCCCGCTGCCCAAATCGTGATAAACAGGCACATCGTAACGCTTGCCCAGGGCCGCCATTTCTTCCAGCGACGGTTCGCTGCTGAAGCCGACCACTTTGTAGTTACTTTTATGCACCTTGACCAGGAGGCCCGTGTTTTCGTTGATCGCTTCTTCGTAATCGCGCAGGTGGGTTTTATTGGTGGTGCCCACTTCGTGCATGATGGCACCGCTTTGAAACATCACATCCGGCATGCGGAACGAGCCGCCAATTTCGACCAGTTCGCCCCGCGAGACCACAGCTTCCTTGTCCTTGGAAAACGTACTGAGCACAAGCAATGTGGCGGCGGCGTTGTTGTTAACGATCAGACCAGCTTCCGCACCTGTGAGTTGGGCCAACAGTTCGTCCGTGTGAAAGTGACGTTCACGGCGCTGACCGGTCTTCGTGCTGAATGCCAGCAAGCTATATCCCTCCAGGCTTTCCATCACAAAGTCCTTGACCATTGGAGATAGCGGCGCGCGGCCCAGGCCGGTATGCAGCAAGATGCCAGTGGCATTGATGGCGCGTGGTAAACTGCACGCCCAGCGGCGCTGAGCATGGCGTTTGACACGCGTTTCAATTTCGTCGAGGACGCATTCTGGTGCCAACTCGCCCGCAAGCAATTCGGCCCTTAGCTGAGCCAGAACCTCACGCGCGCTGTCTGCAACCAAGGTACGCGGTATGCCCTCGGTTTCGATGTATTGATCTAACAATTGGAGTATGGCATCCACGCTCGGCAGAGCTCGTAACGTTGACTGAATCGTCGGTTCCATCTGCGCCTCCCTTCTGAAGGCTGGCGGGAGGGGTAGGAATCGAACCTACCGCGGGCTGTGTTAGCAGTCCGCCACCGGATTTGAAGTCCGGGGGAGCCACCAGTACCCCATCCACTCCCGGATGGCATGACTTGTCTTAAGAAATCCTTCAACGTTAATGCTGTTTGCCCGAAGCGCTTCGAGCCATCAAATCAAGTTGAAGATTCCTGTGTTCGATGTAGATACAGCTTGCCCAGATGAATCCGAAGAATCTATGACTGAAATCATGAAAGATCATGATGTTGATCAATTCTAAAAGCTGCTTCACATCAGTTTAATTTCTGACCAACGTCATAATCAGTTCGCCGGCTCACGGTTACGCTAACCAAAACGACAATGGTTTAAAGACCGAAACTAAGGACATGTCATGAATCGAAAAATTTGGATTGCACTCATCGCGCTGACGGGTGGATTTGTCTTGGCGTGGCTGGCGGTCTCGGCCATTGACTTCAATGACCCTGCCTTTAAGGATGTCCAACGGCTGTTGTTTATTGAGGGTTCCAATCAATTCCTGTCTGCCAATGATCCGGTTGAGATGACGCCTGCGCCAAGGTTAGGATACCTGGCACCGGATTTCCGTCTGGACGACCTGGAAGGAAAACCTCACACCCTGTCAGATTATCGTGGCAAGCCAATATTGGTTAACTTTTGGGCCACATGGTGCCCATCCTGTCGTGCTGAACTTGAGGGGATGCAGGCGTTTTTTCAACAACATGCCGACAATGTTCAGGTGTTGGGTGTGAATTGGGGTGAGTCTGCCGCGATGATCGACGGCTTTCTTGAGCGCATCGACGTGCACTTTCCCATCTTGCTCGACATCCGAGGCACGGCTTTTGTCAGCTATCAGCTCACAGGCGTGCCTACTTCGCTGTTTCTCGATTCTGAGGGTGTCATCCGCGGCATTTGGCTGGGTCCGATGCGGCCAGATGAGATTGAGGCAGGCTTTGCACGATTTTGGTCAGCAGAGGAGATGCAATGAATTGTCCCCAATGCCAAGCGACCGTGCTGGATGACAGCCACTTTTGTCATCAGTGTGGGGCTGAAATTTCAAAAGCCGCAACAAACACGACTGACACGCTCCCTTCACAAACGCTCGACATAAGCTATTTACAAAGAGTGGATGCAGTGACCGCATTGCTGGCCGGTAAACAATGTGGGGCCTGTGGCTATGACACCTGTGCCGAGAACGCCGAAGCCATTGTAAAGGGCCAGTCCGGCTACGACTCATGTGTGGGCACCGATGAGAAAACGAGGCACCAGATCAAAGCATTGTTGGGGCTTCCGCCTCAGGTATCATTTTGGCAGCAGGTGTGGCGCTGGCTGACCTCGGTGCGGTTGGCCATTGGACTTATTCTGGCGCTCACCGTGGTTTCGGTTGTGGGCACACTCTTGCCCCAAAACGCCCAGCCCATGTCTTATATCGAACAAATGGGACCTGACCTTTATCTCTTGGTCCATGCGCTTCAAATCGATAACTTGTTTCAGTCATGGTACTTTTTGGGACTGCTGTTGGCGCTGTTGGTCAACACGCTGTGCTGCACGATCAAGCGCTCGCGCGTCAGTTTTCGGCTACTCACCCGCCCCATGCCCGAACACACGATTGAGGAGGTGCGCCGCATGGACCACCATCTGAGTGTGCCATTGGCCGAAGCCTCCGATGCTTTGGATCGTGTCCAGGATGACTTGATCCAACAGCGTTTCCGGGTGACAAAAAGCGGTGGGATGCTCCAGGCATATAAGCGCCGCGCAGGTCGGCTGGGCGTGGACTTGTTGCACATCAGCCTTGTGCTGGTGCTTGCCAGTGCCGCGCTGGGCACATTTTATAGTTATGAATCTTTCCAGGTAGGCCATCAAGGAGAAACTTTTGAGCTGGCCGAAGGCGGTTTTTCGGTCCGCGTAGACAAATTGTGGTCCGAAAGTTATGCCAGCGCAGCCAGGGTAAAAGACTGGTACACCACCTTAACCGTGATCGACAATCAGGAAGAGACACTTACCCAAACCATCGAAGTGAACCACCCCTTGACTTACAACGGAGTCAGCATTTACCAGGCTTCGTACGGCAGCGATTGGTGGGAGCAGGGCCACTACACCGTGCAAGTGATACGCAGCGCAGATGGCGCGGATTTGGGCACGTATGACCTCGATAGCCAAAACGCTGTGTATGTGCCCGAAGCACAGTTCACGATGAGTTATGTCACCTTTTTCTCCGACTTTTCTTTGGACGATGACATGCGATCCTACAACCGCTCCGGTGCACTGAACAACCCCGCACTCTATCTTCGTTTGCAAGTGGGAGACGAGCCGCCTCAGGAAGCTTGGGCGTTTTCGCGTACCGACATGCGCGGCCTCTATCAAACCCATATGGCCGGCGATGCCGCTTATCAGGTGAATCTTGTTGGGATGTCTGCCGAACCCTACACAGGATTAAGGATCGCGTATAACCCAGCCATCCCCTACATTTACGCCGGATTCGGGTTGATGGTGCTTGGCTTGTTCCTCAATTTTTACTGGTCTCCCCGCTGGGTATGGGTGGTGATCGACGGGCAATCGCTCCACCTTGGCGCAAACGCCCGCTTATCCGAACAGTTTGAGGTGGGGCTGCGCGCGCTGGAAACAGTTCGCCCGCCCGCCCAGGAACGGGAGTTTTCTCATGCAGATTGACAGTACGTTTTTCTTTTACTTCAACGCCGTTGGCTACTTTGCAGCCTTTATCTGTTACTTGATGCACCTGACAGCGCGCGAGCGAACGGCGGACCTGGTCACAGAACCATCAGCCGCAGCCGTTGGTGTCAAAGCGGATGTGTCTATGCGTCGTGTGAGCCAATGGGGGCGCAGGGCAAGCCTTGTCACTGTGGTGGCCGTGGTGTTTGGGACACTCGGCATGATATGGCGAACAGTGGAACTGTCGCGCGTGTCCGACTGGTTCATCCCGTTGCCTGTCAGCAACACGTACGAAACCCTCGCCTTCTTCGCGTGGACGATCCCGTTACTTTATCTGATATTTGAGCGCCGTTACAAAACCCAAGCCCTAGGGGCATTGGTAACCGGATTGGCTTTTCTGTTGATTGTAATCGCCTCCTCCCCACTCGTTCCCCATGAAGTGACCCCTTTGGTGCCCGCCCTGCAAAGCTATTGGTTGGTGGCCCATGTGTTCTTCACTTTAATTGGGGAAGCCCTGTTTAGCGTGGCTTTTGCAGCTGCCATCATCAAACTGTGGAGGGCAAAGCGTGGGGCAGCAGCAGCGTCGTTGCATCGCTTGGAGGACATCAGCTATCGTGCGGTGGCCGTAGGTTTTCCGTTGTTCACCTTGGGCGGTTTGGTGTTTGGTGCGATCTGGGCGCAAAATGCTTGGGGCCGATATTGGGGCTGGGACCCGAAAGAAACCTGGATGTTGATCTCGTGGTTTATCTACGCCATCTATCTCCATGCCCGTGTGCGCTGGGGGCGCGACGACGAGCGTGGCACATGGCTTATTGTGATTGGCTACTTGGCCACGATCTTTACCTGGTTCGGCGTCAATTACTTGCTCAGTGGATTACATAGCTACGGGTGAATCCGACAACGCGATTAAAATTCCAACGGATAGTGTATGTTGGCTCGAAACGTGGATTCCGCCTTGCGCTGAATTTTGTAACATAGATCAACTCATCAGGCCTGGCATTCAGACCATACTTAGGTGCAGGTGTTGATTTTATGTTGATATCGTTTCTGTCTCTTTTTTATGCTTGACATCACATTTGATTCTGATAGATATCATGTTTGAATACTCACCCTGGAGCTATCATACAGGCAAAATCTGAACAAATGAGGTGAGATTTTTATGAGCAAGAAGAAAGGAATTTTGGTTGCACTGCTCGCCGTTCTGCTGGGGTCTAGTCTGGCGGTGGTAACACGTTCTATTCCGCCTCCGAGCATTCCGGCTGATGGCCATATTGCTGCTGAAATACTTGGTACTGGTTCAGTTATTGAAACCCGATTGCCGTATGAAGCGGCATTGTTTGCTTCGGTTGCACAATTTCATGCTGACCTTGCCAGCGACGAATCGAGCACTGTGCCGAGCCAGACGTGTTTAACTTGTCACAGCGACATCACCCAGCAAGAGGTGATCTCACGAAAGATGCCCAACGAAGACGGCTCTATCACAGTCACGGAAGAAACCAACCACCATCGGGTGCATGCGACCAAAGAATTTATGGACTTCAGCGAGGCATGCACTTTTTGCCACGTGGAGTTTGACACCGCGGTAGAAGAAAATCAGGTGACAATTTCAAGCTATGTGGATAAGACCACGTGCGCCGGCTGCCACTCACGATTTGCGCCGCGCAATCTGATGGACGTGTCTTACTATGAAGAAGGCGGTTGCCCCGGCTGTCACGATGGTGGATGGGAGTCACCGCACACCCTTTCGCTAAACTTCGCCCCCTACCTGTTGATTGACCAGTTCGATCTAAGTGAACGGGGATGCTTGTACTGCCACGGAGACAATAAACTTAAGATGCCTGAATCTCTCCAGGATTTATTCTGGAAAGATCGTTGATCGTCAATGCGTGCGACCCAGGCGCATTAAGATCATAATGAAGGAGTAAGTATGAACAGGAATTATAGTGTATTGTTGTTGGTAATTATATTGACAACGCTGTTTGCGCTCAGTCCCAGTGCGCTTTCCGATGAGCCTGTCACGGGTGTGGAAATCGGGCAGTTGGCACCGGACTTTGACCTGCCTCAAGTGGACGGAGAGCGCGTCCAACTCTACGACGTCGTGGCCGAAAACGACGCCACCCTGCTTTATTTCTTCCTGGCGGCCAGCTGACCCACCTGCCCTTCGGCATGGTTGCCGGAAATTCAATTAGAACTTGACGGACGCTACGCAGATCTAAATGTAGAAGCCCTGGCCATCTCCACGGGCGACCCTGAATGGTATTTGAGTGAATTTAAAAATCAGCTCAACGTCACCATGCCTTGGTTGATGATGGACACGCGGCTGCCCAACCCCTATTACCAGGAACTGTACGATCTTTGGGGCTTGATAGATGAGCACCCGACCCTCGTTGTGCTGGACGCAAATGGGGTGATTCAGTATCGCGGAACGGGTGATGGAGGTTTGGATGAAGGCGATATCAATTACCGCTTTGCCTTCGACCTGTTGGGCGAATTGGTCGAAGAATCTCAATCCCAAGCAGCCACATCGAATGCGGGATGGGACGTCGGTCAGCAGGCGGCGGACTTTACTTTAAGCACGTTGGACGATCATTCCCACACCTTATCCGATTACCTGGGAAGCACCGTCCTGCTCACCTTTTGGGGCACAGGCTGTCTGGATTGTGGTGACCTGGTGCCAGGCGTCTACGCGCAGGAAATTCGCACGCGCTATGGAGACCCTGAGGGGCTTGTGGTGTTGGGGATTGACCACCACACCCCGCTGGATTTCATGGAGACTTTTCTTGCTCAGATGGATATTAATTACCCGGTGTTGATCGATCCCCAGGGCACAGTTTTTAATCGGTACAAAATTTTTGACGAATTCGTATTCATCGTGGTCGACCCTGAAGGCATCATTCGATATCGGGAACCAGAGTTGGAGGGGGATATTTTCAAGGTACTGGATGAGTATCTTGTAACCACACCCTAGGGGTTGGTGTTTCAAAGAGTTGGTTGAAGGCTAAACGAGTCAGATTCAGGCTCGATTCATAGCCTATTGTCAGGCCAATTCGAAGACAGTGGAGACAAACCGTGCCTGACCAAGGATGCCACTTTTGGGTACGCACGAACCTGCGTCATGGCATAGGGTGGTGCTGCGTGATTCGATTGAATCACGCGACGAAAGAAGTGTTTGGCTGCAAGTTCATCCGGCTTCGCGCTCAACATGAAGTCGATGCCTGATCATCTGAATCCATCGCCCGATATAAACACTTTCATTTTCCTTTGTCCTTGATTGATTATTTGCTGAGTTTCTGGAACGGTTTTGTGAGCGATTTTTGATTCACTGAATGCCTTGCGACTCACCAAGCAAAGGGCTGCCTAAGGAAGCTCTTTGCATCAGGGTCAGCGTATCCAATTCATTTTGTCCTTAATGCAATATTTCCCTGATTAAAATCATGGCCTTGGCTTCAAACTTAATCGAGAATATGAATCTTGGGACTCAAAATGAAAAATATCATCGAACCTTTTCGGATAAAAATGACCGAGCCCTTAAAGCTCACTCAGCCTGAGCAGCGGCTTGATGCGCTTCATAACGCGCACCACAACGTTTTTTTGCTGGATGCTGAAGATTGTTGTATTGATCTGCTTACAGATAGCGGTACAGGCGCCATGTCCACCCAACAGTGGGCGGCATTGATGTTGGGTGATGAAAGCTATGCAGGCAGCCGCTCATGGAAAAAGTTTGAACAAACAGTCAAAGAAATCACTGGATTCAAACACATCTTTCCCACGCACCAAGGGCGGGCGGCAGAAAGCATTTTGGCACAAACACAACTCAAGCCAGGGGATGTTGTTCCCAACAACAGTCACTTTGACACCACTCGCGCCAATGTGGAATTTGTGGGTGCCGAAGCCTTAAATCTACCTTGTAAAGAGGCAATGGAACCTGCACTTGAGGTGCCATTTAAAGGCAATATGGATGTCGATGCACTGGAACGCTGCATTCAAGAGCGCGGTGCTGAAAACATTCCCTTTTGCATGGTCACCATTACAAACAACACAGGCGGCGGCCAACCGGTGTCGCTTGATAACATTCGAGAAATTAAGCAGGTCTTGGAAAAGCACCAAATTCCTTTAATCATTGATGCCTGTCGTTTTGCTGAAAATGCCTATTTCATTCATGAACGCGAATCAGGCTATGACAACAAACCATTGCTTGACATTGCACAGGAAATATTTTCCTACGCAGATGGTGCAACGATGAGTTGTAAGAAAGATGGCCTGGCCAATATTGGTGGTTTCTTGGCCTGTAATGACGATGGTTGGGCTGAAGCGTTTCGCAATCTTCTCATTTTGCGCGAAGGCTTCCACACTTATGGTGGCTTGGCGGGGCGTGACCTCGAAGTGATTGCTGTGGGATTAAAAGAAGCATTGGAACTTGATTATCAAAAGTATCGCCATGCAACTGTGGAATACCTGAGTCAAAAACTGCTGAAAAAAAATATTCCTTTGGTTCGCCCCGCAGGTGGTCATGCCGTGTTTTTGGATGCCAAGGCATTCCTGCCACATATTGCTCCTTTGGAATTGCCTGGCATTGCGCTGGTCAACGCGTTGTACATCGAGGGGGGGGTGCGTGCTGTTGAGCTGGGCACGGTGATGTTTGGTCGTCGGGATGAAAATGGGTTGGAGCATCCTGCCTCATTGGAGCTTGTCCGCCTTGCATTTCCAAGACGTGTTTATACACAAAGCCATTTTGATTATCTGGCCGAAGTGATTGAAAACGTTTGGCAACAACGTGATCGCTTAAAGGGGTACAAAATCTTGCATCAACCAAAATTGTTGAGACATTTCACTTGCAGTTTCAGCCTCATTGAATCCTAATCTGAAAAATTTTCAAAAGAAATGTTCATTCTGGGAGCGGCATGCAACAAATAAAAATACATCAAACAGTCACAGAACAACCGACCACAAGTTTTGCATTGTTTGATCTGGGGTTTCGCCCCTTTTTCTGGTGTGCCTCTGTCAGTGCTGTGCTGTATATGGTTTTATGGTTGATCATTTTTAGCAGAGGTATCACTCTAAATTTGCCTTACCCGGCAATCGCTTGGCATCAGCATGAAATGATTTTCGGCTATATCGCTGCCGTTATTGCTGGTTTTTTAATAACCTCTGTACAAAACTGGACGCAGCAATCCTTACCAACAGGATTCTCTTTAGCGGCATTGGTGAGCTTATGGCTTGCAGGCCGTATTGTTCCATGGTTCGATTTGCCTCTGTGGCTGGGATCATTCATCGATTTGACATTTTTACCTGTATTGATGGTTGTGATAAGCATTCCCATTCTGCGAAGCAGGCAATGGCGCAATATTCTGATTCCAGCCATGATTTTTTTGATGGTATTGACCAATTTGATTGTCCATGCGCCAGCATTCGGGTTGGAAGCAATGAACATTAATGGCCATCAGTTGGCATTGGGCTTGGTGATTGCACTTATTCTTGTATTTACAGGTCGATTGATTCCCTTTTTCTCTCAGCAGGTACAGCGCACGAACCGTCTTCCATTGTTGAAAATAAACCGTTTTATTTTGCATGGTGCAGTTATCAGTTTTATTCTCGCCAAAGCGTTTTTCCCGGAGCCCTGGCTTATTATTGCGCTATCACTACTGGCCGGAGGCGCTTTGAGTTGGCGAACTTTTCGCTGGTATTTTAAGGAGATTTGGTCCGAACCGTTGCTTTGGGTGTTGCACCTGGGGTGCGTTTGGATTGTTATAGGTTTTGCACTGGAGGCACTTGCCAGCGCGAATCTATTGGCTGCGCCTTTGGCTTTACATGCCTTTACTGTGGGGGGGATCGGCTTGGTGACTTTAGGCATGATGGTTCGAGTTTCTTTGGGACATACAGGTCGCTCTATGCACGCTTCAACCAGGATGTTTTGGGCGCTTATTTTAATCAACCTGGCAACGCTCATTAGAGTTTTTATGCCGTTGGCTCTTCCAGATCAATACCTTTATATCATCATGTTTTCTGGAGGATTGTGGAGCTTGGCTTTTGGATTGTTTGTATGGGAATTTACGCCGGTTTTATTTAAGCAACAGAAAATCAACAGAGGCCTTTTAGGGTAGGCATCTGCACACAGATGTAAATGACAGATATAGACTTGAGGCATATGGATAAGTGGGGAACAAAATTTAACGCTCAAATATGCTTGCCAGATGTTGTTGACTTCCCAGCAGCACAAGACAAAGTGGGTGAAATATGCTGAAAAAATCCATATTCATTATGCTATTGACTGCATTCATTGGGTATTCAGGCATTGTGTATTTTTTGGGTACTGAAACAGCGAAGCCAATTGAATTTAGTCAGGAAATCCAAAAAGGAAAACGGTTGTGGAATGCCCATAACTGCGTCGCCTGCCATCAACTTTATGGGCTTGGCGGATTTATGGGGCCCGATTTGACCAATACCATTTCTGCAAAAGGAGAGGCTTACGCAAGGGCGTTCATTTTAGGAGGAACCTTGCGGATGCCCAACTTCCATTTTAGTGAAACAGAGGTACAAGCTTTAATTGCATTTTTAAGTTCTGTGGATAGCACAGGGACTTCACCGCCAACCACGTTTAAGGCAACCTGGTTTGGCACCATCCCGTCTTATACAAAGGAAAAGAACAGTGACCCTTCTGAATAGAGAAACGCAAGCAGATTTAGGCCATGAAGAGGAAACTGTTTTAAAGGCAAAAACCTCAAGCCTGTTGTTTGTCGGCACAGGGTTGGTTGCCCTTTTAGGCACCTTACTTTTTGGCCTTATTGTTTCGGTTCAATACAGTTTTCCAGACTGGTTTCAAGTGATCCCTTTTTATAAGACCCGTCCCATTCATGTCACGCTGGCTTTGACCTGGATTTTTTTCACAGCAATCGGAGGCGTTTATCACTACCTTCGACAAGACCCTAAAGTTAGATTATGGGTGCCCCGTTTGAGTTTTGTTCATTTTGGCATACTTTTGCTGGCTGAGACGTTGATCTTGTTTGCTTATTTGGCAGGTTTGTTTGGCGGTCGAGAATATCTGGAGTATCCGCCACTTCTGTCTGTTCCCGTGTTTGCAGGGTGGATCATTTTTGGGATGATCTGCTTCAAGTCTTTGCCTCGTCCATTCACAAAGCTACCTGTTTATTACTGGATGTGGGCAACGGGTATCTTGATTTTTATTTATGCTTTTTTCGAAGCACACTTGTGGTTACTGCCATTCTTTGGAGAAAATATTATTCGGGACATCACCGTGCAATGGAAGTCTTTAGGGTCCCTGGTCGCCTCCTGGAATATGTTTGTGTATGGCACAGCAATCTGTTTGATGTATCGAATCAACAAAGACGAAGCCCTGATCCACGGACGAAGGAGCTTCTTTCTGTTTTTTCTGGCTCTGTTCAATGCTTTTTTTAACTGGGGACATCACACCTATATCGTCCCAGCGGCACCCTGGGTTGTCTACATTGCTTACGGTGTGAGCATGACTGAATTGATTGTGCTTTATATGGTCATTCGAGGCTGGCTAAAAAGTCTACCCAATGTGAAGAAACATCGTCATATTTTCCCCTACCGTTTTCTTTTTGCATCTGAGGTATGGATCATTCTGAACCTTGTGCTGGCTATCGCCATTTCCATTCCGGCCATCAACCTTTATACCCACGGCACCCACATCACGGTGGCACACTCCATGGGAAGTACCATAGGCATTAACACCATGATCCTATTGGCTTCAGCCTTTTTCATCTGCTCAGAAGTCCGAAAGCCAATGTCGCAAAAAGCATTGACTTCAGCCACTTGGGGTTTCTATCTTACGAATGTGTCTTTGGTTGTTTTCTTAGGCTGTCTGGTTGGTGCTGGTGTGACTCGAAGTTATTTGACCACGACACAAGAAATTCTTAATTTCCAATCAGTACAAAACGCAATTCGCCCTTTCATGTTGGCGCTTGTCCCTTCAGGAGCTGTGCTTTTGATTGGATTGTTTTTAAATATTTTCCCTTTAACGATGATGATCATTAAGCCGGGTAAGGCCATTGACCCTTTGAAGAAGAGCTGATTTCTTAATGGGGTCATGATAAAAGAGACTGAGTCAATGTTTTTAATGTTTGTTCAGGTTGAAAATCTTTAGCAGGCTTAGGCAGGGAAAGGTTTGCTTCATCCAATAATTTTTGCGCTCTGTCCTTTGCATCTTGAAATGATGCTGGGTGATTGAGAGCCACTTGAATGAACGGCAAAGCTTTTTCTTTTGCCCCAGTTTTAATCGAAAGCATGGCAAAACCAATCAAACATTCCAGTGCAAATGACAATATTTCCGATTGATCTGCATAGGCCAGCGCCTTGCGATAATGCTGTTCCGCAGGCTCAAAAAGTTGCAATTGACATTCGACATCTGCCAGATTTTTTAACGCATAGGCAATGCCTTCCTGATCGCCCATTTGTTGGCACCAGTCAATGTTTTGTTCGTGAAAGCGCTTGGCTGCTTTATAGTCTTTCAGTCCGTTGGCAACGGCGCCTAAATTGTTTAACACATTGGATTTTGCCCACCAGTTGCCAATGACCTCATAGGCTTTTAAACTTTTCTGATACCAATCATTGGCATCCTCAAACACATTCAGTGCATAAGCGACGCCACCTAAGTTGTTGTAAGCGCGCGCAATGCCCCATTGATCTTGAATTTTTTCACACAGTTGAAGGCTTTGCTGATAATGAGATGCCGCCTGTTCGTAATGGCCTTTTTCCCAGTGGAGGATGCCGTAGTTAATCAACACCCTGGCCAACCCCCAGTCGTCTGTGCCAGCCTGATAGAGCTGAAGACTTTGCTCAAAGGCTTGTTCCGCTTTGTCATAATTCCCCAAAATATCTTCGACGGTGCCTAACGCATTCAGGCCAAATGCCAATTCTTCGATGTGATTTTCTTTTTGTATTTGCTTCAAAGCTTTTTCCAGCATCGTTTTGGCGTCATCCAATTGATTGGAGCGCTCGTAGAGCATGGCTTCCCGACTCATAATTTTGCCAAGTAGAAATGTACTTTGGCCGGAGGCCTGATGGGCAGCAAATCCAAACGTTGCTTTGCCTTCTTCAAACCACCCTTTCATGTCGAAAAACAAGAAAAGCCCTTCAAGGTATTTGGCAATTTCTTCCTCTTTTGCCTGAACAACAGACCATTCCCAACCAGCGCGAATGTTGCTGATTTCATTGGCAAATGCACTCAAAGTTTCAATTTGCCTGCCGCCTTTTAGATCAGCCGTTCGTTGATTCACAAAATCTGCGTAATATTGGCTGTGAAGGGCTTTGGTCAGTTTTGTTGCTTTAGACGTTTTTCGTAGTTTGGCGAATGAATATTGGCGCACCACATCGAGCAGTTCGTACAGTCCTGCGCTGTTGCGCTTCAACAGGGATTTGTACATTAATCCCAATAACACTGATACGGATGCGCCTGCGACGGCTTCAGCGGCTTCCTTTCGGAACCCGCCTTGAAAAACGGATAAGCGCTTTAATACCAAACGTTCCTCTTTGGAAAGCAGCGTCCACGAATATTCAAACACGGCTTGAAGGCTTTGATGTCGTTCAGGCAAATTTTTAGAGGACGTTGAGAGGAAATCCAAATTTTGTTGAATTTCTGAAGCGATTTCCTGACACGAAAGTGCACGCACCCAAGTGGCTGCAAGTTCCAGCGCAAGTGGGATTCCCTGAACCATTTGACAAATTTGAACCAAGAAGGGGCGCTCGCTGCCTTCAAGTACAAAACCAGAATGAATGCGTCGCGCGCTATTTAAGAACAAAGACACAGCGCTGAAATCTTCGATGGATGTGGCATCCACCTCAGGAACCGCAAGGCCGTGAATGTCCAATACCCATTCGCCCTGAAGTTTGAGGCTCTCACGAGATGTCACCAACGCTTTGACCTGCGTGGATTGTTGCAACAATTCAGCCAGAATAAAAGTGCCTTCAATCAAATGCTCAAAATTATCTAGAACCAGCAACAATTTTTTTGTTCGAACATAATCAATGAGCTGGTGCTTTGGTGACACACCTGGCAGGAAACTCAACCCCAATACATCTGCCATTGATGTCATCATCAGCTCTTCGGAATCTACATCCACCAGTGGGATAAAATATACGCCATCTTCAAATTGATCCAAAAGTTGTGAAGCTGCCTGAATGCCTAATCGGGTTTTGCCAATGCCACCAGGGCCAATCAGGCTTAAAGCGCGACATTCATCTTCATTCAATAATTTTTCAATTTGATCAAGTTCCTCAACCCGTCCTACAAACTTGGTAAGTTGTTGTGGCAGGTTGTTGGGAGTGACCTTTTTGGCAACAGGCACTTCGTGTTTGAGAATTTGTTCATAAAGGGTTTGTGTTTCGGGCGAGAGCTGAACGCCCCATTGTTGTAATGTCAATTTACAGACGTGATACGTTTGTTGTGCTTGTTGTTGCTGTCCCAGATGATAATGATGGCTCATTTTCTGACGATATGCCTGTTCGTGAGTCGGCTGAAGTGCAATCAACTGCTGGCAGGATTCAATCGCTTTTTCATATTGTCCCAAGGCGGACTGACAATTGCTCAACAGTTCTAAACCATTTAGATGCACATCTGCCAACCGTTGTTGTTGTTCAATCAGCCAGTCATCGTAATAGCCGTCCATAAACGGGCCGCGATAGATTTCGATGGCTTGCTCAAGGTGATTTAGTTTTTCCAGTTCGGACAATGATTTGGCTTTGGAAATGTATTGCTCAAAATTTTTTACATCCAGCAAAGCTCTACTCATTGGATCGAATTGGACCTGATTGCTTTCGGTAAGGATGTGGTCCTGCTGATTTTTCAGGGCTTTTCGGATGACGTAAAGGGCGCGACGCAGGTTGGCTTTGGCTTTGGTTTCAGGCATGTCCGGCCAAAACATGCCGACCAAGACCTCCCGTGTATGGGGTCGGTCTTGATACATCACAAGAAAAGCCAATAGGGATTCGACCTTACGGCTTTCCAATCTTGAAATGATCTGTTGATGGACTTCCAGTTGAAAGCCGCCCAACAGAGAAATTTTTACCCCGCTCATCTTTACCTTTAACCCCCAGTGAACTGAGAATTATTATAGATCAAATCCCCTTCCGAAATGAGTTTTTACAAAACATGAGGCCATGACCTCACGTTTTCCTCACGCTATTGGCTTAGGCTGATTCCGAAGATCAAGCAATCGTGAAAACTTTGGTATTGGGGTAAGTCTTTCACGATGTTTAATATGACAAGGGGGTATTTGTGACCATGGACCGTTTGAGATGGTTCACGTTGACCGCAGGATTTTTTATCCTGGTGTTTTTCGGACCGTTGGTTCCTGCCGCACTTTCACAGGAAAAGCCGCCCACCGCGATGTTGATTGTGGTGGACGACAACACACAACAATCCTTTAGCGTAACATTTTCTGATTTCTTTGAAGCCCTGACTGGTTTCAGTGTGTCTGATTTAATCAATGCACCAGATGAACTTCAGGTAATCATTGATACCGCTGCCAATGCGGTGTCTTTTGTTGCTGATGAAGTGTTTGGCGGGATGTTCACCATGCTGGCAGACAATGCTGATGATTCGACGGTTGGACTCAACCGTTGTTTGGCAGATTTGTCCGAAGGCATTGGGGCCACTCTGAAGCAAAGCCGAGAAGACAATGTCGATCCGTTGCCCATCTTTCGCGAACGATTTGGCGAGGCCTTTGTGGCGGAATGTTTGCGCCAAATTGCCGAGCCGCACTATGACCGTGTGGAAGTGCTGGCCGACGACGATGCCACCTTCGACAATTTCAAACAAACTCTAGAAAATCTTCATAACGAAGGTTACTTCATCGATTTACTCATCAATCTTCATGGATGCGGCAGGGGGCCGTACGGGTTTAATAATCTCGAGGCTGCTGCCTGCCCTGACGGTCCCTATGTCGCTTTTTCAGATAGTTTTAACAGCAATGGTTTTTTCAGTCGACCCTATGGGGTGGATGATTTTCGCACGATCAATAACGGCGAGCCGATGCGCTTAAACGGCGTGTATCTTGTCAACTGTGGCGGCAAGGATTTCAACGATGTGTTTTTGGAACTGGGCGCTTTATCTGTGAATGCGCCTGATCAATTGAACTATTACACGCTGCTCAGCCCCATTGTGTTTATGCAGAATTGGGCCAATGGGATGACGATGCAGGATGCGGCTGAGCTGGCTTACGATTTTGAAAAGCTGTTTTTCTCTGGCCTGGATGTAAGTGTCACCCTTGATCTGACATGGGTGCCCTTCTGCTTTACCTGCGAATGGACGCTTTCACTCACGTATGAGGATGCGGTTGGTGAACACCTCAGCAGCATCGGGCTTGGCGAGGATGCTGGGGAGCCGGTTGATCATCAAGCGTCCAGTGAACGCATCACGGATGGCAACAGTTCACAACGAAAAGCATCTTTATCAGAATCTCCACTGCCACCGCCAACTGAAGAACAACCAGAACCAGAACCTTTGGCTATTACTTCAATCACACCAGGGTCAGGTGGCCCAGGGGTGGAGGTGACGATTACAGGCACAGGCTTTCGTGTGCCTTCGCCACTGCCTGGATTGATCAATCCTTCAGTGGTGTTGTTCGATGGGGTTGTTGTTGAAACCACGGTGAACAACATTCACGAAGTGACGTTCACCGTGCCGGATGATGCCGAGTGCGGTGCACATACGATTGAAGTCCAAAATCCCAATTTAATAAACACCCGATTCCGTAATCCTGGTGCCATTAGCAATTCCATAGAGTTTCCTGTTTTGTGTGTGGTGCAACCACCACCATTCACGATTCGACCTCAGATCAATGATGTGTTCCCAGGCAACAGTGCAAATCCTGGCAGCATCGTGATTGTGCATGGTTCTGGTTTTAAAGAAGATTCAGAAATTCTGTTTGGTGGTGCAGTCATTGAATCCGATTTTGTGGACAACACCAACCTTCGCTTTGAAATTCCTTTGGGCAGCACCTGCGGATTGAGGTTTATTCAGGTTCGCAACCCTGGTGACCCAGAGCTGTTAAGCAACCAAAGGCCTTTTAGCATCACCGAGCCTTGTGAAGGTGATGAAGAAGAAGTGCCCAACCAGGCACCATCAGTCAATTTGATGCTGGAGCAAATCGCGCCGATGCCAGGCGCGGTGTATTCAGTCAGACTGAGTGTTGAAGTTGTAGACCCTGACGGTGACACACTCAATCCATTAAACTTTGAGTGGTATGCCAACGACCTCAATGATGGTATCGAAGCCAATTTCGAGCGTCTGTTCAACAGCAGTGGCAATCCTATCTTTGGGGATGAGATCACCGTCAGCTTTGGTCAGCCTGATCCAGCAGGGTATCGCATCCGTGTGATTGTGCCTGATGGTCAAGGCAATTTTGGCCAGGCTGAAATAGATGTGGCAACGCCTTCAGGGCCGTCGCCATCTCCGTCACCTTCTCCTACACCACAAGTACTGCCGATTCACCTGGCATTGGATCTTAATAAGGATGATTTGATCAACGATGTGGAAATTCAAATTGCGATTGCCTATTGGACTCAAGGTGAGAAGGTGCCTGAAGCCAATGCCAGCATCAACGACTGTTTGATCAAGCAGCTCACAGAAACATGGATTACCGGCAAGCGCCTGTCTGAATTCAATGCATTAAAATGCACCAGTACCAGACCGTCATCTGCAATTCAACTGTCCCGTTCAACCAGCCTATCTATTCAAATGACTTCGCCCAGCCCAATGGAGCGAGAGCTTCGGGTGCTTGGGCATGTCATGTCGATACAAATTCAACTTTTTGACTTAAATGGTCAGATGAAATTTTCACAGCGGAACGCTGGCACAACCTTGCGTTTCAGCTTGCAAGACCAACGGGGACAACGCTTGGCCAATGGCACATACTTCTATGTGGTCACGGCTCAAACTGCAAACGGAACTTGGCGTAGCCAAATCCAAAAACTATTGGTGCTGAACTAAAGGGGGAATATTGTATATCTTTCAGGGTAAAAACAATTTTATTGTTTCTTGGTGGTTCATTTGTCTTATCCTATTAACCATCTCTATCAATGCCGCGGGCAAGGAAGTTGATCCTGAACTTCTTTTCACCACTGCCAATCCACCAGATTATGAACAAAAGGAACCAGCAGGCACCATAACCACCAATCAGCCGACGGTAAGTGTGGATGTTGTCACCCATGCCACCGGCTTTGATTTAATCGATATTCCAACCATTGAAATGTCGATTAAAGGTTGTTCTAGCCAACCCGTTGAAAGAATTTATCGTGCGGGTGACACGGGAGTCAGCATTGAAGATGAAGATGGAAATGCGCTTTCCATCAATGATGATGAGTTGAATTTCGTTCATTTTAGTGTTGATTTATCAGAGACAGATTGCGAACTTTCCAACGGAGATGTTGAGGTCAAAATTATCGGCGCTGTCCATTTTAGCGCTGTTGCATGGAGCAATGATGAATGGACTTTTACCGTCAACGTGTCCAGTAACCCCAATCCAACACCACCAGGTCCGGCACCCTTCCGTATAGATTCAGTGGCACCAACATTTGTTTTCGCAGGAGGCGAAGTTACTGTCAGAGGTGCAGGATTTAAAGGGCCGCAAATGGTTTCAGATTTTCTTGGTATCAGTCATTTCTTTTCGGGAACGGATGTTATTTTTAACGGACAGTTCCTTAATGCAGACATTTCAAACCCTGGTGAACTTAGCTTCCAGATTCCAGAAAACACAGGGTGTGGCATTTTTCCCGTGCAGCTTTTTAACAAGATGGTCCCACTCGTGCCGGATTTTGAATTTCCTGAGTTCAGCAACATTGAGTTTGTGCAGATTCAATGTTTGCTCATTATTCCCACCATTCCAGCCGCGCCAGAAATTGATCGGCTGGAACCGAGCAGCGGACCCATTGGGACGGAAGTTCGAGTCATCGGGACGGGTGATCCAAACACGGGATTTTATGAAAATGCTGAAGGAGAAGCGTTGTCTGTGGTGCTGTTTGCAGGCAATCCAAACGACCCTGAATCAGGATTGGAACTGAACACCACCTACATTGGCGATCATGAACTCCGTTTTCAGGTGCCGGATAATTTTGTCTGTGGTCTCAGTTATTCTGTTCAGGTTCGCGGCCCAGGCCAAATGATCACCAATCCTTTTTATAGCAATTTTACTGCATTTCAGGTGACCTGTGAGGAAGAAGGTGAAATAGGGTTTTCCAATCCCTTACCCGCGCCTGGATTTTTTGGTTTCGATCCAGGTACCCTTCCCGAAATTTCTATTGAAATAACCACCACGGCACCAGGTGCTTCCATTGTGCCAAGTTCGCTTGAAATGACGATTGATCAGTGTCCGGGATTGCTGTTTGAAACCAGCTTCGGTGCCCAATTTAATAACAATATATTTTCTTTAGACCTGGCAAACATTGATTTTGTTAACTTGCCAAGCCCGCCTTGTGAATTGAGTTTTGGATCTCCAACTGTCACCGTGACCGCAGAAGACTCAGTGGGGAATGAAGCCGAATACAATTGGTCATTCAATGTGTTGACTCAGGAAGAGGAAGTGACCATTGATTTGGATTACTTTCCAAACAATCCAAGAGTGACCGATGAAATGACGTTCAATGCAACTGTCAACAACACCAATGGAACCGTTCTTTTCTATCATTGGTTCCTGGATGATGGTGTCGATGAAATCAATGATCCAAACAACAATGGCGATGCTGCAAACTGTAACCAGCCTTGTACGGAAGTTACTTGGGATGATCCAGAACTTGGTCCACACACCATGGCAGTGCGCATCTCCAGCAACAATGAAATCCTGGGTTGGACCAGTGTGAACTTCACTGTCGCCCAGGCCAATGGCAACTTGCCGCCAGTTGTTTCATTGTCCTATGTGCCAGCCTGTCACAATCAAAACTCAATCTTTGCCGCCACGTTTACCGCAGTGGCAGAGGATCCAGATGGCGATTTTTTGAATCCTTTGAACTTTGAGTGGTATGTCAACGATCTGAATGATGGTATTCAGAACAATTTTGAACGCTTGTTCAATAACAATGGCAACCCTGTGAATGGGGATCAAATTGTCGTCAATTTCGGTGCGCCGGATGAATACAGCTTTCGTGTGGTGGTGCCCGATGGCAACGGTGGATTTGGACAGGCCGAGGTGGAAATCACTATTCCCAATGGTCCATCTCCGTCACCATCACCCTCTCCTATGCCTCAGGCCAGACCCCTTCATCTGGCATTGGATCTGAATAACGATGGCATGTTTGATGATCAGGAAATTCAAATTGCCATTGCGTACTGGGCTCAAGGCGAGATGGTGCCTGAAGCCGATGACACCATCAGCGATTGCCTGATGAAACAACTCACCGAAATGTGGATCACTGGAAAACCGTTGTCTGAATTTGATCCACTCAAATGCGGTGCTGCTTCCAGAGCGTCTATTTCTATGAATCCCATCCATCTTAATTTGTCAAAGCCAGTTCAATTCACTGCGCCATCGCCATTGATGCGGCAAATTAATTTGCAACAATCCGTGGCCGAAATTCGTGTTCGAGTTTTCGACCTTGAGGGACGTGTGGTGGTGGATGAATTCGGTGCAGGCGCTGCCTTGAGATTTATGCTCTTGAGTCAAGAGGGCAGCCCCTTTGCCAATGGCACCTATTTCTATGTTGTCAACACTGTTGGCTACGATGGTCAAACCTGGAGAAGTGACGTGAGAAAACTCGTTGTGCTTAGATAAATTTTATGGTTGAAATACCCCAGTGGAGGCGGAACTGCTTGATCTTCATCTCCCCTTGTCAGGGAAACGTTCCGCCTCCGCTACTTTTCTATTTGTGTCTGAGGTCAACACAGATACCTCCTAAGCCGGATAGAGTAGGCTTTTAGCTACTTCTCCAGATGTTATCCTGCGCATCAATACGATAATACAATTGTTGAAATGAGCGAAGCTGGCCATCTCTCCTCTACCTTCGGTTCGGGTAGTTCAAACAATCCTTCGAGCGTGTATTTTTAGTAGATGTTCCTGCTGTTGCAGGAGTGAAGTATTAATGTAATATCTTGATAAGGTAGACAAGCACTCATCAAAATAATAGTATACGCGAATTGGAAAATAAAATGCCCTCAATCATTTCGTTTGGCGAAGCGCTTATTGATCTTTATTTTGAATCAACGCCTGACAAATGCATCGACCCTTCGTCACAAATTTTCCAGGTGGGTGGCTCGCCGGCAAATGTTGCCATTGCTGCTGCACGCTTAAATGTTTCAACTGCATTTGTCGGGAAATTAGGGGCAGATCATTTTGGGTTTACGATCAAGCAATTGCTAGATGCCGAGAAGATCAACACCCATCATATTACGTTTACAGACCAGGCAAAAACTGCAATAGCATTCGTGATGTTCAATCCACTTGATGGCAGCGTGGTGTTTCATGTATGGCGCGATCCTGGTGCAGATCAATTGATCAATGAATTGGATGTGCCCGAATCTGTGTTTCAAGGTGCTCGTTTGTTTCATTTCGGCTCATTGAGTTTGACCAATGAGAATGCAATCCAGGCCACGAACAAAGCCATTGAATTTGCCAAAAAATACGGACTCATTATTTCTATGGACCCAAATTTAAGGCCGGATTGTTTCTCTGAAAAATCTTCTGTGGTTGAAAAAGTTTTAAACTTCATTCCAAGCTGCACCATTTTGAAGGTCAATGAACAGGAAGCAAAGCTGCTGTCTAACTCTAAAACCATAGAAACCTCGGCGAGCGAACTGCAGCAACAGGGGCCACAAATTGTGGTTGTTACCACAGAGGCCAAAGGTTGTTACTTCCAAACGAGCAAAACGAAGGGGTGGATTGCTGGTTTTGAAACAGACTCGAAAGATGCCTTTGGTGCAGGCGATGCATTTATGGGCGGGTTCTTGGCATCTTTGCTTCAAAATGGGTATTCAATCGAGACATCCCTCACAGATGAAGCATTACACCATTCACTTGTTTATGCGAATGCCGTTGCCGCGTTGGCGGTTTCTAAAGTGGGTACAACCGCTTCATATCCGTATGAACATGACGTGAATGTATATCTTGAAAAAACAATCAAATTAGACAACGTGTTGAAAGAAAGAGTGAAACAATGGCAATGAATCTTGGACTCATTGGTGTTGGCATCATGGGGGTACTGGTGGCTGAAGCCTTGGCAAAGGCGGGCCATCGCGTGGTCGTTTTCGA
Organism: Candidatus Fraserbacteria bacterium; assembly: GCA_029262795.1. Classification (GTDB taxonomy): domain Bacteria; phylum Bipolaricaulota; class Bipolaricaulia; order RBG-16-55-9; family JAJCYT01; genus JAJCYT01. Next base: position 160,563 of record JAJCYT010000018.1, on the reverse strand, counting down.
TAAGGATCAAGGAGCCGTGCAACGTGCCATTGATGTCGGTGCCGAAGCTGCGGATTCCCCAAAAGCAGTTGCCGACAAAGTTGACATCACCATCCTGTTATTGCCTAGCCCTCCAATAATAGATGTGGTTGTTAATGGCAGTGACGGACTTTTGGCTGCCGCACAGTCTGGCCATACCATCATCGACATGAGTACGGTCGATCCAGCAACCACTCGACGTATGGGAGAGAAAGCGGCAGAACAAGGCGTTCAATATCTGGATGCGCCAATTTTGGGCCGCCCCAGTGCATGGGGATATTGGGTGTTGCCTGTGGGCGGCGATGTTGAGGTCTTTGAACAGTGTCTTCCTGTGTTACAACTTTTGGCTCGTGAGGTCATCCACGTTGGGCCATTGGGTGCGGGTCATACATTAAAGCTGTTAAATGCACTGATGTTTTCAGCCATCAATGCAATGACTGCAGAAATGATGGCGGTTTCAACCAAAGCCGGCTTGTCGCCTGAGGTGCTGTTCAACACGATCAGTGCCAGCGAAGCAGCCACGGTCAGTGGCCTGTTTAAAGAAGTTGGCCGCAAGATTGTTGCCCGTGACTTTGACCCCACTTTTTCTATTGATCTGCTCTGCAAGGACAACGGATTGGCCATTTCAATGGCGGAATCTGTGGGTGCGCCACCGTTGCTTGCCAGAATGATTCAAACCGTCAACGAATTGGGGAGCGCTCAAGGGTTCGGTGCCGAAGACACCAGCGCTCTGTTTAAGGTTTACGAGAATTTATTATCGATTCAGGAAAAATAAAAATTTAAACTGTGTAAAGGAAGCCTATGCAACAAGTTGAATTAGATTATGGAGATGGCGTTCTTAATGTGAATTTGCCCGATGATGCAACTGTGATCCGCCATGGTGTTACCTATCAGGATCCGCCTGAGGTCGATCCTTGGGAAGAGACGCGTAAGGCACTGGAAAACCCACTTGGAATGCCACCCCTGAGAGAATTGGCCAAAGCGGGCGATCGTGTGGTGATCGCATTTCCAGATCGCGTAAAAGGTGGTTCGCACCCTGGTGCGCATCGACGCGTGGCCATTCCCATCATCTGTGAAATTCTTCAAGAAGTCGGTGTGAAACTTGAAAATATTTCGTTGATTTGTGCCATGGGCTTGCATCGTCACAATACCCTGCAGGAGCTTTATGAATATCTGGGCAAAGACGTGGTTGATATGTTTACGCCCGATCGCATTTTCATGCATGATGCCGCAGATTCTAATGGCATTGTGGAGCTTGGCGAAGATGAAATGGGCAATGCGGTGACCTGCAACAAAATGATGGCTGAAGCCGATTTACCCATCATGCTGGGCCATGTTCAAGGCAACCCTTATGGGGGCTATAGTGGCGGTTATAAAATGGCGGTCACAGGATTTACAACCTGGAGTTCAATTCGCTGCCACCATCATCCACACACCATGCATCGTGATGATTTTCTTCCTGCCTCCACACACTCCCATATGCGTAAGCAATTCGACACGATTGGCAAGAAAATGGAAGAGGGCATCGGTAAACGCTTTTTTACCGTGGATGCTGTCATTGGTGCACGCGCTCAAGTGCTGGGTGTGTATGCAGGCACTGCTGACGAAGTTCAAAAGGCAAGCTGGCCTCTGGCTGAACAGCGCACGAACGTTTATCTGGATGAGACAGAGCCTTACGATGTGTTGGTTTACGGATTACCGCGCTCGTTCCATTACGGGCCAGGGATGGGCACCAATCCTATTTTGATGCTGCAGGCCATCGCCGCACAACTCACTCGTTGCTATGGGGTGTTTCGCGAAGGTGGCGTCATCATCGCGCCTTCAATTTGCGATGGTTGGTTTAACTCGTCCTGGTTCCCTTCATACGAAAAGACGTATCAAAAATTGCAACAGGTAAGCGATTTTTCAGATATCTACAAATTTGAATCAGAGCTGGCCACCGATCCTGATGCTGTGTTTAAGTATCGGTTTGAAAATGCCTATCATCCAGGACACGCGTTGTCCATGGTGACCATGGGGGCTGTCGCCCACCAACGCACCAGCGCCGTTTTTATGCCTGGCGCAAAAGTGCCAGGATATGCGCGAGGGATGGGATGTATTCCAACAGATACCTTTGACGAAGCTCTCAGTCGCGCCGAGCGTTACGTGGGAAAAAAACCTCGTATCCTCGCTGTGCCTGAGGCCTTTCGCATGGCTGGCGTTCACTTGCACTTAAAACAGTCGGGGGATTGAAGGCATACAACAATTTCGCGTCTTTGATTTTTAAGCGAGGTCGTGTGAGTCTCTGATGGTTGTGCTGCAATCGTTTTTTGTAAGGCCAGTTCAATTCTGCCAAACAACTTTGCGGTGACCTCGTACGCTTTTGAATCGACATAAGCTTGTGCCAATCCCAGCAAGCGGTTTGTAACATTGCACTTGTCATGGCCTTGAATCACCACAGGCAGACTTCGGCGGTAATAATCTTTAGTTGATTGACTGTCATCATGTACTACGGTTTTAACAGGGATTATTCATCACAAGATCGAATGCTATTGGGGCGTTGGGTATCTTTAGAAAAGCCAAATAAGAAGCGCTAAATTGAGTGTTGATTGTTTGGTCGAATCTTGTAAAAAACGTGATTTCAATTACACTGATATTAAACGTTTTTATGTCATGATTAACCTTGAATCTATGACATTTGCCTAGGCAGCCCATAAGGCAGTTTTGGGTTGTTGCAGTGGGAGCATTAAAAAAAGGAGTCAACCAAGCCTTGGCTTATATACAAGCGTTCTTCGCGCTTTCTGTGTTGGCATTGCTCGGTGTGGTGGTTGCAGTCAGTATTCAGCAACCCGATTGGGCCGAAATAAGCGCGTTAATCATGGTTGGTTCGTTGTTTGTTGCATTGATCATAGGTGTGATTCAAAGCGTTCATAGGAGGCTTGGGTCTTGAGAAACCCGAATCAGGCGTATTCTAAAAAAATTCAGTGGGTGTCGCTTGTCTTGCTGCTTGGCATGATCACCTTTTCTTTTTCAAGCCTCGATACGATAGGACTTCAAGACCTTTCACCGATCCCTTCTTTAACGCATGGTGTGGCCAGTGGCGAAGTGGGCCCTCACTCAGCGTTGCTTTGGACCAAAGTGGATGGGCCTGCTGATATTCGATTTCAGATCCATACAGAATCTCAGGATGGGATTTCCTTAATGCAAACTTTAGGTCCGTTTAAGGTCACTGCTGATACAGATTATGTTCACAAAGTCAAAGTGGATAATCTGAAGTCGGATACGCTTTATTTTTACAGTGCCTGGGCCATGCGTGATGGTCAGCAAAGCGCATCAGGTGCTGGTTTTTTGAGAACCCCACCATTAGAAGATGAGCCTCAGGCTGTTACCTTTGTCGTCAGTGGGGATTTGGGCGGGCAGGGACGCTGCCGACAGCCTGACTATCCGATCTTTGAAGAAATGTCTAAAATTGAATCTAATTTTCTTGTGCTCATTGGCGATATGATTTATGCAGATGAAAGTTGCCCGTCGCCGCCCAATAACCAAGGCAATGAGTTCCTTGCTTCCAAAGTGCTTACATTAGATGCCTATCGCCTCAAGCACAGCTATAATCGAGCCGATGTTAGTTTTAGGAAATTGCTGTCAAAAATGCCTGTGTTTGCCACTTGGGATGATCACGAATTTATCGACGATTTTGATAACCAAGCCGATCAGCTTGAAATGTGGGCGTTAGGGCAACAATCTTTTATCGACTACTACCCACTCCAGCCAAACCAAGAGCATTCAGATGCCATCTATCGCAGCCAGCGTTGGGGGCAACACCTGGAACTGTTCATTCTGGATACCCGACAATATCGTAGCCATAACAGCGCTTCTGACAATGAAGCCAAGACCATGTTGGGGGCGCAACAAAAAGCTTGGCTAAAAGAATCATTGGCGAATTCTGATGCGACCTGGAAAGTGATTATTAGTAGCGTGCCGATTTCCGTACCCAAAAACTGTCCTGAGGCATGTGATGGTTGGGCCAGTGGCGATGGCAACACTGGATTTGAAACAGAATTTAATGATATTGTCAGTTTAATTGAACAGGAAAAGATTCAAAATATTCTTTGGATCACAGGCGATGTGCATTATCCACAGCTGTTAACGTACGACAGTGACGGCAATCGCCTGATCGACTTTTATGAATTTACGGTAGGCCCTCTGTCTGCCTCAACGGGCAGCCCAAGAGAGATGGATCCCACATTTAATCCTTCACGTCTTTATGCTGATTCGGGCTACTTTAATTTTGGTGTGGTGTCTATTGATGCTGATGGCAGGTTGACGATGGAAGTCTGTGATCAGCAAGGGGTTTCACGTTTTGTTCATGCAGTTCGAACCTTGGCCAGAGAAAAATGCGCGCTTAAGGCCAATGATAACAACACTGATTTAGAGCGAGGACTGGTTGGATATTGGCCATTTGAAGAAGGCACAGGTGATGTGGCTGCCGACGCCAGTGAGAACAGGAATGAAGGGGCGTTAATCAATCAGCCTGAATGGACGGTAGGACAAGTTGGGTCTGCACTGCGCTTTAATGGCATCGATAATTATGTTCTAGTGCCTGCTTCTGAGAGTTTAGATCAATTAAACGCATTGACTGTATCTCTTTGGGCATTTCTTGAAACTGACCCCGATGCCACCTCTGGAAACGATTGGCGACTGCTCTTTGGAGATTCCAGCCGTGGCTCAAGCCCTTCCTTTGGATTTGTGATGGAAGAGTCGGGAAGGTTGACAGGGTCCGTTTTTCTCAATGGAGATAGAAAGACACTCAAGAGTGAGGAAGCGGTGGCAATTAAAGAGTGGGTCCACCTTACCTTTACTTATGACAGCGACACGGGATTAATTCGCCTGTACATGAATGGCCAATTGGTGAAAGAGTCGACGATCAATCGCAGTGCCATTGACACCCATCAAGGACGGCCATTCTCAATTTCCATGAAACAGCCTTCAGGTATTGATGATCTTCATACCTGGCCTGGCGTGCTCGATGAAGTACGCATTTACAACCGTGCCTTAACAGAAGAAGAAATTAATGAGTTGTTCTTTACACGTTTACCATGATGATGAAATCAATGAAGGAGATGAAAATGTTTAATATATCAATGAAATGGACCTTGCGCTTTGCTGGTTTTTTATCGCTACTTATGATTATCAGCGTTTTGTCTCATGCACAACCCAATTCACCTGTATCTGCGGGTTTGATCGGCTACTGGTCGTTTGATGAGGATCAAGGCCAGGTGGCTCAGGACAGTTCTGCTTTTCGACACAATGGCACGTTGCAAAACAGTCCGAACTGGACCAATGGACACAACAATGCAGCGTTGTCTTTTGATGGATTTGATGACCATGTGTTGATTCCCTTTAATCAACGGCTTGATGGTCTGACCAGCATTACCATCAGCATGTGGGCATTTTTGAACAGTAATCCGGATACCACTTCTGGCAATGATTGGCGTTTGTTGTTTGGCAATGCCTCCAGAGGGTCCCGTCCTTTCGGCTTGATTCTGGAGCAAAATGGCACGCTGAGCGCCTCGGTGTACGTGGCCGAGGAGCGACAGGTGATTCGCACCTCGTCAGACGATCCATTTCCTTTGAGAGATTGGGTTTACATTACCTTCAGCTACAACGGAACAACGGGGCAGATGCAGCTTTATCTGGATGACACGTTGGTGGTGGAAAGAAACCGCACCCCAGGAAACATTGATTCTGTCCCTGAAGAGCCGTTTTCCATTTCGATGAAAAAACCTGAAAATATTGTAGACGTCCATGCCTGGCCAGGTTTGTTGGATGAAGTGCGCCTGTACAGCCGCGTGTTGTCTCAGTCGGAAATTCTGCAATTGTATACCAACGATCTGAACCGTTCTTGAGGAGATGACGATGTGGCGCATTGGCTGGCTCGGCGTGTTGATGGTCATCGGGTTGGCTTCACCAGTTGTGTTGGCTCAGGAGCAGGCACAATGGCCTGGCGATGTGGTGGAGTTTCTGGCCTTGAAGTCTGGCTTTGGTGTTCGTTGGGAGCCCTCAGAGCTGGAGTCAAAACAGTTTGAATCTGGCCTTGAACGCCCCTTGAATGAGTTCTATTTCAACATTGCCCCTTATGCGCAGAACAACAGCAGCGAGGTGCATACGGAAACCCTGGCCTGGACTATCCTGGCTGAGTTGGCCTGGGCAGATGAACTTAAACGCAGTGGATCTCCAAGAGCGCTGGTGTTTGCTTACCTGATTGCCAAGCAGATTCAGTTTGCCACCATCCAACTCAAGGATGAGCAAACCCTGCTTTATACAAACCGCTGGCAAGAAACCGACACTTTGCCTATTTCATTTGTGCCCAAAGACCAAGTGCTGATGTTGTGGGCGCTGTCCGAATACAGCGCCACCATTGATGGGTTGATCAATGATGGTGCCCAAACCAATGAACCAGGTTTGCTGCAACGTTTTGTAAGCCCCTTGGCTGACGAGCTTTTCTCTACCTTGCTCACCAAGCTGGTTTCTCAAGCAGATCAATGGGATTTTGATCGCCCCACCAAGCAAATTTGGTTTAAGGCGCTGCATAGTTTCCTGGCAGCCAGCAGTGATGATCAGCTTAGGCAACAAACACAAACAGTGCTTGCCAATCTGGAAGCAGAATTGCAAGCAACGGTCTTAGACGATGACCTTGTTGAAGAAAATCAATCAGCCAATATCGCCTCTTTAATTGAAGTGTTGTCCTTGCTGGATACGCAGTTTCAAATGAATCAAACCGTCTCTGCATCCGCCTTGACTTACTTTGAACAATGGCTTTCACACCCTGGCGCGCAACAGCTGCTGAAGCGGTGTCCAGCTTGTGGCACCACTGTAAATTTCAATGAAACCCTAGGGCAATGGCAAATAGACGATGGGAATTTTTACACCACGCCTGCCATTGCTGCGGCCTATTACATGTTGCAGGTTCAACCACAGTTGGCTGAAGCGACTGTGGTTGGGTTTGAGTTTTCTCAGGAGATGGATGCTTCTTTAAAAGGATTGCTGAAAACGATAAATCAATTGAATGAAAAACTGGCATTAGTGATGCCTGGTGGACAAGGCGCGGCAACCAATTCTGTGGTTTCAAACTGGATGATGATCAGTGAGCCACATGCGTTTGTGGATGCACAAACGCTGATTCGCATCTTGGTAATTATCCTGAGCATTGAATTGGGTTGGTTTTTATGGCGCTGGCGTTACCAAGGACAGCATCACTAATATATTGACAAGTTTAAAAAAATGCTTTATAATTGTTAAACTCCATAGCACATAGTTGTATTTTTAAACTTATTGTGTATAATAGAGAAAAAATATCTTGAGGCTTTTACCAAAGTCTCATGCGATAAAGGCAAACTTATCGTGAGATAAGGGCGCAAAATCACAGATCTGAATTTCCCAGATGGCTGGATTACCCATGAGCAAGAAATACAGTTTCAAGACTGTGTTTATTGGGTGGTTTCAGCAAAATCCCAAATAAACACAACTTAAAGGCGCGTACAGGCGAGAGAACCAAAACGAGCCTACATTTTATTTGCAACATATTGTTCACTTGAGAGCTGAATAATTGTTGCGCAAAGCAATGTTATGTTATTGCTTAGGTTGGATAAGTGTTCATAAGAACTTTAAATTTATATCAATTTAAAATGAGGCAAGAAATGATCTTAAAAAATTTGAAGCGCCTGGCACTGTTTGCGCTCATTCTGCTGACCCTTCATCAAATTGCAGATCCTGTGACTCAAGCGCAGGTGAACATTGATCGTTTGAATGAAGGTTTGGTGGGCTACTGGACATTCGATGAAGGCAGCGGACGGATTTTGTTCGACCGCTCCCCCTTTGACAATGATGGCGAACTCGATGGCCCAAGCTGGGTCAACGGTTTGATTGAGTTTGGGTTGAATTTCTACGGCCGAGAAACATTTATCGCCAAGGTGAAAGATACAAACTCTTTAGATGTCAACAACACGTTGACCCTGACATGTTGGATCTGCCTCAATAAGAACCTTGTTGAAGACAGCGAAGATGAGGAATTTTTTGCGTTTGCCAAACCCAATATTGATGTATATGGCTTGGGGATTGAGCATGAAGAAATGAAAGCGCAGGGGCATTTAAATATTGCCGGTGAGCCACAAACGATTTTAAGTGAAACGTCCGTTCCTCAAAGTCGCTGGTTCCATTTGTCGCTTTCTTACGATGCCGAAACGGGTGAAACCAAACTTTACCTGGATGGTCAGGTTGATCAAACAGTCACCCTTGGCCCTGGCCCGATTGAAATTAATGATGATTTGCTTTACTTAGGATCAGCCCTCAATCCAGAAACCAACACGCCTGGCATGGGTGTATTGCCTGGTATTTTGGACGAAGCCCGCATTTATAACAGGGTGTTGTTGCCGGAAGAAGTGGCACAATTGGCCACTGAAGCCATTTTGTTGCCCAACCTGTCTTGCGGAAATTGCTTCTCATCCAGATCACTTGTGGATTACATCAATACGTTGATCCCCAGACAGTTGCTGACGCATGAAGAATTTTTGCGCTTATTGTTCGTTTTGAGCAATGGGTCGATGGATCTTCCCTCTAATGCCACCATTGATGAAATCGTGGCATTTTTTGTGTCTGAAGGTGTGATACCACAAGATTATCCGGTGGTTGCAGATGATCCCATCAGCAAAGGCGCAGCCTCTTTATTTATGTTACGCGCACTGAACGTTGAAATGCCTTTATTGGATCAAATTTTGATCACAATGAGCATCAAGCGTGCGGAAGAAGCCGCTTTTGAAATAGCTGTGCGTGAAAAGCTAATCTCTGCTGGCAGTGCCGATGAATTTGTAGATGGGCTGGATGTGCCTGATTTGAGTTTCTTGGTGTTGAATCGACTGATTTCCTCACCGCCTCAGGGCTTTGATCCAGCAGCGATGGCTTGTGCCAGCGGTAAATTTGACAAACTTACGTACTTTTTTGTGCCACCTACGGATATACCAGTCCCAGGCAGTTAATTTGGAAGGACCCCGACTATGATCGCAGATTTTGCAACGACGCATCCCAAAAACGATTGGTTAGACAAACACGCTTTTGATCAGCACATGGCTGCTGTAAAGCCTCATTTTTCACTGATTATTCCGGCTTATAATGAAGCATTGACGATTGAAAACACGTTGCTTCAATATGTGTCTTACCTGGATCAGCAGCCCTACAGCTATGAAATTTGGGTGATCCTTAACGGCTGTTCAGACAACACATTGGAAAAAGTCACTGCATTTAGTGAAAACCACGCCAACATCGGCTGGGCCATGCGAGATGAAGCCGATAAAGGACAGGCCATCAAACTTGGCCTTCAGCTTTCACGTGGCAATTTGGTGGGCTTTGTCGATGCAGATGGCCAGATCACCGTTGATGAATTTAGCAAATTGCTTGGCCCCTTGGCATCATCAAGCACCATTGATGGCTTTATCGGTTCGAAATATGTTGCGCCTAAAAATCAGGAACACACTTCTGCCATGCGCGGCATTGCAGGCAAAGCATTTAGCAAGTTGACCACGCTGGTGTTGGGGCTGCCTTATGCCGACACCCAGTGCGGGGCCAAGGTGTTTCGCAGAGAAATTGTGGATCAAGTGCTGGCCGATCTACAACTGAAAGGCTGGGCGTTTGATGTTGAGTTGCTGTATAACATTTACCAAAACGGCCACTTGATCCAAGAAGTGTCCATCGACATTCAGCCAGACACCCGTCCTTCCCAACTGAATGTGCTCAAAACGGTGCCTGACATGTTTTGGCAACTGATTCGCCTGCGCCTCAAAGCGGTGAAAAACTTCAGCGCACTGCTCAACTCAGTCGATCACAACGATTCTCACAAATCCAAAGCTGCTAAAAAGCTGGGCCAGATTCTGTGCGAGATGAATATGCTTTCTGTCCAGGAGCTCAATCAAATGTTGATCTTACAAAAAAGCGAAGGCAATGGTCAGAAGCTGGGCGACCTTTTATTCCAGCAAGGGATGGTTGATCGAAATGTGGTTCACGCTGCATTGGCCATTCAGGAAGGCGATCAGGTGTCTTCTCCCTGGATGAATCCCACCCCTTACAATGTTGCGTTGACCACTGGTTGATCTGGCAAATCGTTCTATAATTTTAACTAATATATTCTAATATGAAACGCCCCTTCTTTAACAGAGGGGGCGTTGACCCTATTCTTAGGCATATAGAGCGATTGTAGGTCATCATGAATTTTCAATTGATTCAAACCACGTTAAACGCCTTGCGCACTGACCATTCACTGAAAGAAAGCGTTATGGTTTCCGCCTCGCTGATGGTGGGTGGGGCCATAGGCTATGTCTACCACATCACCTTGGGGCGGTTGTTGGGGGCCGAAACCTATGCTGATTTTGGCGCTTTGTTAGGATTGTTTTATTTGTTATGGCTGTTCAGCCAAAGTTCACAGCTCCAACTGGCACGAACCACGGCACAGCAACAGGGTTCAAATCGGGGCCGCTTTCGTCAGATTGGGGTGATCGCTGTCGTCATCTTTGTGTTGATGGGGGCATTGAGCTTGCCCCTGGGAAGTGCATTGAATTTAGACCCCGTGATGCTGGTTTGGATGTCGACGGTTTGGCTGATGGCTTTGCCATTGCCCATCTTGAAAGGTGTGTTTCAAGGAAAACTGCAATTTAAATCTCTGGCCATCCTCAATATCGTAGAGCCGATAGTAAAGCTCACGCTAAGCGTTGTTTTCGTGATCCTAGGCATGGGACTTTGGGGGGCGTGGGCAGGATGGGGCATCGCCTCTTTAATGACCTTTGGCTTGGCTTTTTGGCAAAACAAATCGCCTGTGCCGACTTCTGTTGATACAACATCAGCATTTAACTCAATCAAATCATCTGGTATATGGGCTTTTTGGCTGGCGGTGATTTTGGCCATTCCCACCAATGTTGATGTGATTTTGGTCAAGCAATATTTTTTAAATCTAGATGCGGGCCTTTACACGTCTGCTGCTGTAATTGGCAAAGCATTTTTATTCTTGGCATTGGGGGCAAGTTCGGTGTTGTTGCCAAAGGCGGCACAGCAGCCGCTTGTTTCAAAAACCCGCCACCATCTGACCAAAGCCTTGCTCATCAGTGGCATCATGGGCGGGGCAGCCACTTTGATTGCGGTGCTGTTTCCGCAATGGGTGATTCAGATGTTGTTTGGATCGGAATTTTTGGGTGCTGCCTCGATTTTGCCCATCTACAGCCTGGCCATGCTGACATTTACGGGGGTGGCCGTGGTGCTGCACTATGCATTGGCACATCGGCTGCATGGACTGTTGACCTTCATGGTTCTGCTCGGCGCGCTGGAAGTGGTCACGCTGTTTTGGCTGCATGAATCATTGGTACAAATGGCCAGCATCTTGTTCGGATTTCATGGCTTGATGTTGTTGCTGGGCCTGACATGGGTGTGGACAAAACAAGATCAAGTGGCAACAAAGCCCGATTCTTTTTGTATGGTGTCGACCTATCCCACACTTGAAGCCAAGCATGGCTCAGAAGGTGGGGTGGCGTCCTACACGCAAAATCTCATCGAAGCGATCGCTCGGCAAACGCGGCATCCCAGTGTGATTGGGAACCAACCCAGCCAGGCTGATTTGAAAGATGCAGATCATGTGGCTCGCTGCTGGCAACCTGGTTTGTTGTATCCTTTTCAGATCTGGCGTGAAGTCAGAAAACAACGGCCTCAGCTGGTTCACTTGCAGCACGAATTGTTTTTGTATGGGCACGGACTATCGGCGTTGATGTTTCCATTGCTGTTGCTGTTGATTCGTTCTCAGACCAAGGTGGTTGTCACGCTGCACGGGTTCCTGCCTTTGTCGAAACTCAATCGCAGCTTCATTCAGGAAAATGGATTAAAAGGCCATCCAAAGCTTTTATTTATGGTTCTTTATGGTTTGGTGAAAACGATTGTGATGTTGTCCCACCACGCCATTACGCATGAAGAAAAGCTGAAAGGGTATTTGGTCAACGAATATCACTGCAACCCAGACAAGATCACTGTGATTCCTCATGGGGTCGAATTTTTTGAACAAAAGCCAAATCCAATGAAAGCCAAACAACGCTTGGGCTTGGTGGATAAAAAAGTTGTTCTCTATTTGGGCTATCTCACTGGTTACAAAGGGGTCGAGATTTTAATCGAAGCCTTTGAGCTTGCGGCGAAAAAACACCCAGAATGGGTGTTGATGTTTGGCGGCGGTCCGCATCCCAGGCGCAAGGAAGACCCTGAGTATCAAGCGTATCTTAAAACATTGGATGATGCGTTTGAACGTCTTGGTGATCAAGCCCGTCCGCTTGGGTTTGTGCCAGAAGAAGATTTGGCCGATGTGTTTTCAGCTTCGGATGTGGTGGTTTTTCCTTACAGAGTGGTCATTTCCAGCAGCGGGCCTTTGGCCTTGTGCATTGCCTACGAGCGCGCTTTTCTGGCATCTCAGGCGTTTGAAGGGGTTTTGGCAGACGAATTGTTGTTTGAGCTTGATCCACAGGCACTGGCCGTCAAACTGGAAACATTTTTTGCTTCCAGTGAACTTGGCCAACATGCTCAACAGGTCAGCGGCCAATGGCAAGCGCAGCGCAACTGGGACACCGTTGCCAAAAACACCGTGCAGCTTTATACAGGTTTGATCAACGCATCATGAACCGAAAAACCTTTTCCGCTTTAGATATTTGGGCCAGCATTGGTATCGGGCTGTTTATGATGATCATCGCGGCTTTTGCAGCATTGAGTGTCTCAAAGGTCGATCATTCCGTGCAGTTGATACTCCAGGATGCGCAGTTTTTTTTAAGCGAGGATGGCCGACAGTTGCAACTAAAACTGTTGAATGTTGGAGAAAAACCTATCCAACTCAATCAGATAAACGTTGATGAACAACCTCACCTCACCTGGTCTGCAGATCAGCTCAACCTCGATCCACATCAGGCCAGCACCATTTATATTCGCAATTCATTTCTGCCAGAGAAATTGCACCAAATGACCATTGAGATCAATCAGGGGCACCAGGTTCAATTTGAATTTTCAACGCCCGCCATCGAAAAAAAACTCGAACTGTCCAACATCGATATTTCGACTGTGGATGCCCAACTGAAAATGCAATTTCACTTAAACAGCGTCGGGTACGACAACCTCACGTTTTTGGCTGAACCGTTTTATAGCTATCAATCTGAATCTATGCCCATTTATGTGTTTGAAGATGAGGTGCTCAGCGACAGATCAAAAAATTTTCTCAGCGCACTGAAACGGTGGTTGCAACGATTGGTGCCTGAACTGAATGTAGAAACTGTGAATAGAAATCAGCTTCAAGCCTTGGCACAAACACAAGCGCCGGCGGTGTTGATTATGATGACCAGCCTGGTTGGGGAAGCAGGCATCACCGAGGACACCTTGCCAGTGGCCTTATTGCAAAACCCACAAGCCAGCCAAACGGGCATGGAGCATTTAAAGCAATGGCTGGAAAAAGGTTTGGTCCTGATCACGCCCATTTCAACCCATCCATTGCGAAATGTATTGCTCAATGATGGTCGGGTACAGTCACTGGCCACGGTGCCTCCAGGGGTGGCTTTTACGGGCAAACTGAACACATGGTGGTCTGTGTCCGCGCGGCCCACACAAATGTCATCAGCCAGTGTGGCGCTGCTTCAAGGGCGGTATCAGGGGCAGTATGGCGGGATTCGTGAACTGGTGGAAGATGTCCAAATGCTTTACGGATATCAGGAATTGTTTAATCGATTCACGCAAGGTCCTAAGGAAGTGATTGAACAGGATTTGCATTTGTACAATCCGTTTTTCCTGCGAGCTGGGCAGGGAGGGTGGTTGGCCATGTCCAGTGCGCCACCTCAAGCCGATGTGCTGGTGCGTGATTTGGGCATGATTTTGCTTCACAGTCCGTGGCGGGGCCAATGGCTTGAGTCCTTGAACCCTGCCGCTGTGGTTTCTGTGCAGCCCAGAGGCGGGCAGGTGGAGCGAACGCTGACATTTCAAATCAATCTCTCACGATTACCAGCGCCACAGTTGATTCGGCTGCTGGCCTTTGCTGAAGATGAAGACCAGCAAAAAACCCTGCACCGCGAGTGGATTTTTCCGTTGGAGGCGAACCAATGAAAAAACACCTGATTGCTGTGAGTGTGTTGGTATTGCTGTCTTTCATCATGGTGAGAGACGTTTTGTTTACACCGGGCATCCTTGCCTTTGACGATCTTATCCCCCACCTTCACGCCAATCAGACCATCGATTTTGTGACCCAGGCCTGGAATAACTACTATCAGTGGCCCGAAGTGCGAGGGCGCTATTCTATCTTTGGCACGCTGTTTCGATACGCGCCCATCATTCCATTAAGTCTATGGTTTATCTGCACCTTGGCGGGTGTCGGGGTGTATTTTCTGTCCATGCTTGTGCAACGGGAAGTGAGAGTTCGCAACGAAAGCACGCTGGCGGCCATTGCCTCGGGGTTCTTTTTTATGGCCATTTTGTTCTCGGCCAAGTCACACCAGTTCTATTCGTTATTTTTGGGAGCCGCTTTGCTTCCCTGGCTGTTTGTGTGTTTTCTTAACAGCATTAAAGCCCAGAGTAAATGGTGGTTGTGGGCGTTGGCAGGGGTGGGTTTTTTGCTCATCAATCCAGCCATCCACATGGTGATTCTTGGGTTTGGTGCCATCACGCTGATGATGCTGGTGTCTTTCATTCAGCATCGCTGGATCGGGCTTAAAGTCTGGAGTGTGGTGGCTGTTTTTGGACTGGTTCCATACGGCTATTGGGTTTGGGTCAGCAACCAGGGCATCATCTCGGCTGCGATGGGGTCTGTGCCTTTAAATCTCAATTTGGTACGCTCCTGGTCTGGGCCGTTTTTTGAACGCATCCTGTTGCCGATGGGATTGTCGCTGCCTGAAACCCACGCTTCACCCACTGGTCAATATGTGTTTGCCGATCAACTGTTTTCCCGCTATCCCATTGAGACGGCGCTGTTTGGCCTGTTTGCGCTGCTGGCAGTGATTGCGTTGTGGCGTTTTCGCGCGCACTGGCTGCTGCTCAGCTTTGGCCTGTTGTGGGCCATTGCCATTATGATGGGCTCGGGCATTCATCATTCCATTTCGGTATACAGCTTTTTCCTGGCGCTTGCTGAAGGAGAGGGGTTTTTGGCTTCACTGATCAATGGGCTGCTGGCGGTGTTGCGCAATCCGTACCGCTGGTTGTTGTTGGGCGCAATGTTGCTGGCAACGCTTTCGGGACTAGGATTGACATTCCTACTCAGTCGATTCAAACAGCGCTGGCAAGACTGGTCCATGGCGGCAGGTGCTGTGGCGGTGGTGATGTGGCTGTTTCCTTTTGTGGCGCACCCTGCGTTTCAGCCTGTGTTTTATGGCGACCTCGGTGGTGTGCTGCGTCCGATGCCCTTGCCTGATGCGTATGAGAATGCGCTTGAATTGGTGCATCAAGAAAAGGTGTTGTATCTGCCGATTATGGGCGGCGCACGTCCGCTGAGTTGGAACAATTTGAAGAAAACGCCCGATGAGGCTTTTGCGTTGTTACACGGTGGCCCTTCCATGGAAGGCTCTACCGGCGCGCCATTACCCAACCAGGAATATTTGGGTTATTTATATTTTGAGCTGCTCTATCAGCAAAAAACCACACACCTTGGTAGATACTTAAACTTTGCAGGGTTTCGTTATCTGTTCTTCCATGACGATGTGGAAAACCCGAAACCCGAAGATGAGTTTGTTAAAACAAGGCAGGCGCTGGAATTACAAACAGATTTAGAACTTATCTTTCAGCAGGATAATGTCTACCTGTATGAAAACCTGAGTTGGAAGCCCAATGAGTTCACCCCTTTAGATGGCGTGATAGCGTTTGATGGATCGCTGGATTCAATTCAACAGCTCATTGATTCAGACATTGATTTGAATCGTGTCGGTTTAATTCGCGCGGACGAAGGCGACTTGGATTGGCAGACGTTTTCTAATTGGGTGGAACGGTTGGAGCAAAAGGTGATTGCATTTTCACCGTCAGGGCGAGATCAGTTTCTGTTAAATCTGCTGGCACGCAGCACGGGTGTGGTGGCCTATCCTTTATTGGAGCGCAATGAAAATTCGTTGAAGTGGCGCGACCATGCCTGGCTCAATGTGAGTGTGAACAATTTTTCCCGCTTTAAACAGGACTACCAACGATTTGGCATTGATGGTGCCTTTAACCATCGCTTGGTGGCAACCTCAGAGGAAAATGTGACACAGGCTTTTCATTTCATCATCAAGAATTCGGGCGTTTATACCTTGTTTCTGCGTGGCATGGCCGCACAGGGCAGCCATCTTTCATTGAGGCTGGATGACGTGTATGAGACGGACTTGTTTTTTGAACCTTCCACCGACTACCAATTTTTGCCTGTTGAAGAACTTTTTCTTTCAGCCGGAACACACCAGATTGAGATCGAAACGCTTTCCAATGCGCCGGTGATCCTCAACATGGCTTATGCGATTGAAACTTCCGAATGGGTGGCAGTTCAAAACGTGTTTGAAAATTATCAGGGGCTGACGCTGGCAAAATCGATTGATGAATTGACCGACGCCATCGAACGTGCTGAGGCGCAGGCAGCATCCAGCACACTGTCTTTGCTGGGGTATCGCGGCAAGCATTATTGGCAGCAGCGCTGGCTTGAGGCCAATGGACAACAGGCGCGCCCCTGGCGAAACTGGATGGTGGGCAGTTTGTACGTGTTGGATGGACGCATCCCGGAGAATGATTTACAATTGTTCATTCAGCGGGGAGAGGGACAGTGAGAATCGCAATTTGTAAAGAATGGCTGGATCCGCACAGCGGGTTCACCAAACATATTCTGGAAGTCAGCAAACGCTTGGCGCAACAACACGGGTATCAGTTTGACATCATCACTTCCAAGTTGTTGGAAACAGTGCCTGAGTATCCAGGAATTAACGTGCATGTGGTCGGCGGTCACCCTTATTTATTCACACATACGGAAAAAGAAAAAATACAAACTATTTTAGACGAGGTCCAACCTGACCTGCTCGACCATCATGGTGGCCCTGGAACATTGCTGCTGACCAAAAATTTTGACGTGCCAAAAATATTTTCACTCCATGCAGGCAAACTGATGTGGCAGGATTATCGCCATGTGGGCCTGAAAAATTTTGTTCAGGAACGCAAAAAGTTATGGGGGCCAGGTCACTTGATGAATGTTAACCTGTCGTTCAAAAAGATAGCGAAAAAGATCAGGCGCAGAAATGCCTTTGGTCTGTCTGTGCCCACCAAGGCAATGCAGCAAACGCTTCAGGCGCAATTGGATTGTCCGGTTTATCATTTGCCATCAGGCGTAGATGTCGATCAATTCACGCCAAAGCAGTTGAACCCTGAAGATTTGGGATTTGGTGCCGATGAAAAATTGATTCTCTTTTTTGGCAAAGCACAGTTGATTCGCGGCATCGGGACGCTTTTGCAGGCGTTCACACGGGTGCACCAAGCGGTGCCGAATGCGCGCTTGGTGTTGCTGGTCCGTGCAGATGTGTCTACGGATCGCGTCACTGAAAAAGTGAATCAGCATCCACTGAAACCATTTATTTATCACGAAGTGAAGACCAGAGGCGACATTGCCGATTATCTGGCGGTGTCTCACGTGGTGGTGTTGCCGTTTTTAACGCCGATGGCGCTGCCGGCTCAACCCCTGACGCTGGTGGAAGCCATGGCGGTGGGCAGGCCGTCGATTTCGACCACGCTGGATGTGGTGAATGATTTGATTGAACACAAAGAACATGGGTTGCTTGCCCCACCCAATCGACCAGACACATTGGCAAGGCACATCATTCATATGTTGGAAAAACCCGAAGATGCAAAACGGATGGGTCAAAATGGCAGGGAAAGAATTTTGAAAGCGTATGACTGGGACAAAATTGCCGCATCGACCCATCAGTTTTATCAACAAGCAGTCGAACTTGCAGGAAGGTCATTGTGAGCAAGAAAATTACGTTTGAAAATTTCCAGGCGCGTGTCGCACAGATACTGCCTGTGTTGGCACAGCTTGATGTCAAATATGTGTTGATTAAAACCGTAAAATGCTATCGCTATGCGGATTCCAACCTGGACATTCTGCTGCCTGATCCAAGTGAATTTAAGAAAGTGAAAGGGCATTTTGAGGCCGAGGGGTTTAAATCGGTGTTCACCTTCGAGTTCGACAAAGCCATGCTGATGCCACCTGAAGATGATCCATTGCCAGCAATCCATTTGTACTCATCCATTTCCTGGTACACCGTTTCCTATATGGATGCTGCAAACATTGTAAAACGCGGCCAGTCGGTAGCGTGGGAAGGGCTTCAAGTGCCAATTCCCTGCCCTGAAGATGATTATCTTATTTATATTCTGCACGGCTTTTTTGAAGAAGAATCCATTAATTTTGGTGATTATTTACAAATTTGTGATCTGCAAAACCGCATTGATGTGAACAAGATGAGAATGTTAATGGATGGCAAAACAGCTGAGTGGGTGGTCGATTTGATCGAAACCGATTTGCCCGCATGGGCACAAACACACGGACACCTGGAGGCGATGGATGACCCCAAGCACATGCGTCAGGAATTGAAACATTATTCCGAAAGCACCATGCTTAAAGCGTTTGGCCTGAAAATTTCTGAAGACCTGAAAAAAGGGCGCTGGAAAAACCTTGCCATGTGTGTCTATGCCTACGGCATGATTCACGTTGCCAAACGACTGCGCATTATTCGAGGCTAACATGAAAGCAAAATTAATCGGCATCATCGGGCTGGACGGCAGTGGTAAAACCACACTCACAGCCAGCTTGTCCAATTTTTTCAAGCAGGAAGGCTATCAAACCACATCCATGCACTTTTGGCCGTCTTTGCCAGCCCTGCCCAGTTTTTCCAAGTCCGCATCTTCTGGCGGCAAAAGCGCGGGGTTGTCGAAGTTGCCCGGCTGGAAAGCATTTGGTCTGTTAATGATTGTTCGCTGGATGCAATACTGGGCCTTGCCACGCCTGTCGCGCAAATATGATGTCATTCTTTGTGATCGCTACCTTTACGACCTGGTCACGTATTTTGAATTGCGTGGTCATCCTGGGCTGGCAAAAAAATTGTTGCAATCTCCCCCCGTGGCCGATGTGGTGTTCTGGCTTCAAGCTGAGCCGGAGGAATTGCAAAAGCGAAAATCGTTTGAACATCCGTTGAATGTCTATCAAGATTGGTTCAAACTGTATCAAAATTTGAATCAGCAACTCGAAGCCAGCAACGTGCAACTGCAACCGCTTGATGCCCACGCAACGGCAGACGCTGTTTTGGCGCAAGCGCAGCAAACTTTGAAAGAGAAACACATGATTCATTCGACATCATGAAAAAATTTATAGCCTTTGTGCAGCGTCATCCGATGTGGTTTAGTGCCCTTGTGTTTTTCTTCTTGGCGCTGCTGGTTACCCAGCCACTTGTGTTTGAATTGTCGAGCAGCATTTATGGAGAACGTTCGGACAATTTATCGACCATCTGGTATTTGTGGTATTGGACCCATGGTGCGCCAACGGCTGACCCGCTTTTGAATTATCCGGTAGGTACCGTGCTTGAGTTTCGCTCTACGGACTGGCTGTCCTTGGGGCCGACGTTGCTGTTGGCCTTTATCAGCAATGAGGTTGTGGCGTTTAATCTGACGGTGATTCTGAGCTTTTTCCTGTCCGGCTGGCTGATGTTTTTGTTGCTCAGAAAATTCACCCAAAGTTGGGCGGGTCCCATCATCGGCGGATTTGTGTTAATGGCATTGCCTTACCACCTGGCCATGAGTGCCTATCACTTCAGCTTGATGCGCATCGAAGTTTTTCCATTGTTACTGCTGGCGCTCTATGCATTTGAGCAACGCCGCTCCTGGAAATCGTTTGCGTGGCTGACGTTGGCGTTGGCGGCTTGTGCCTACATCAACCCGCACTATGGTGTGTTTGCGGTTCTGATTGCTTTTATTTACTTCTTCGTGTATTGCATCAGGCGTCGCTCCAAGTTTGCTGTGTGGCAAGGGATAGGCGTTTTGGCGTTGTTTGTTGTGGTGACGTTGCCGCTTTATCTGGATGTGGCGGGCCGTTCTTCGGAAGTTGATCTGTTGGAGGCGCGCCCCTTTTCGCAATTGTTTCAATACGCGGCAAAACCCGTGGCTTATGTGATGCCCTATCTCAGTGGGAACAGTGGGTATCGGCAGGCGCTGGCGGATTTGCCATCAGGTATTTGGCATGAACAGGCCTTGTTTTTAGGTTACTTTTCTCTGTTGCTTGCTGTGCTGGGTGTGGTTTATTTGTGGAAAAAATCCAAACCTTACTTAAGCTTTCTGCTGTTGCTGGGATTGGCTGGATTTCTGTTTTCGTTGCCCCCAACGATCAATGTGTTTGGCGCTGATGTGCCGATGCCCTCAAATTTCCTTTATTCAATCTTGCCTTTGGTCAGAACGCTGAGTCGCTTTGGCGTTTTGGTGGGATTGGCGATTGCGGCACTTGCCGGCTTTGGAATGCATTATGCGTTGCAAAAGTTTCCGCAGCCCTGGCTTCGGGCGACTGTATCGCTGCTGGTCGTGTTGGTGATTGCATTTGAGTTTGGCTTGGGCCTGACCACACTGCGCGTGGCAACTGCTGTTGCACCTGTTGACGGGTGGTTGAAAGATCAGCCCACCATCAGAGCCATTGCAGAGTATCCGCTCAACAACATCCCCGCTTTTGATGACGCTGGTCAACTGAACTTGTGGCAGTTTTATCAGGATCGCCTGGCACAGCGTACCCACCAGAAACCTTTGTTCAACGGGCCTGCCGAAGGCTTTTTTAATCAATTGAAAAAACAACTGGTGCGACTCGATGGGCCAGCCACGGCGGCCCGCCTCAATTGGCTGGGCATTGACACCGTGCTGGTTCATGAGGACAGGCTGTCTTCGGAAGAAATTCAATATTTGAGATCTAGCAATGATTTTGAGCCGCTCGCTGAATTTGATACAGATGTCGTCTACCGCATCACGGCCAACAGTTTAGAATATCCTGGAGGGTTGTTCAGGTCACCAGTCAATTCCAACTTTGATCAAGTTCAGGATTATTTGCATGTGGCCGGCACGGACCTGTTGATTTATGGACCCTATCTCGCACTCACAGTAGGCGACTACCAGGCCGTTGCCAGATTGAAAATGCTCCGTGGCAATGCCACAGATTTGATGGTGAATGTGGTAAGCGACAATGGCAGAATCATGCTCAGTGAGCAATCTGTAACCGACGCCATGCTGATCGAGGAAACCGTTGAGATTCCGCTTGAATTTAATGTTGAAGCACCTGGTTTGGAAAACGTTGAAGTCCGTTTGTATGCAAGCGAACTGGTTGAAGTTGAATGGTTGGGCATGACCCTGTCTCGCTTGCCTGGCAACTAAAAATCTCGGATGGAAAGGGTTCTGTGATGACGATGAAATTGTGTCCAGTCATTTTGGCAGGAGGGTTTGGCGTGCGCCTTTGGCCGCTTTCAAGGCAGCAAGCGCCCAAGCCTTTTATTCAGTTTGGCGCTGAGCAACCAACATTGTTTCAACAAACGATGCAACGGCTTGCCGACTTGCCCGAAATAACAGACCCTATCGTTGTTTGCAATCAGGATCATCGGTTTTATGTCAGCGAACAGTTGGCGACATTGGGCCAGTCTGCGCAGTTGTTGCTCGAACCTCTGGGCAGAAACACTGCGCCTGCCTTAACGTTGGCGGCCCTTTGGATGCTGGAACACCAACAGGATGACATCATGCTGGTGTTGCCTGCGGATCATTTGATTCAAGACCAGGCACGTTTTCATGAGGCGGTGACTGCGGCGGTTGAATTGGCCCGTCAGGATCATCTTGTCACATTTGGGGTGGTTGCCGATCAACCTCACACCGGTTATGGCTACATCAAAAAAGGTGAAATTTCCAAGGTGGATGCATTTGTGGAAAAGCCCGACCTGGATACGGCCAAGGCCTATATCGACTCTGGCGACTATCTTTGGAACAGCGGCATGTTTGTGATAAAAGCGTCTGTGTGGCTGAATGAATTAAAAAAACATGCTGCGGATATGTTTGTGGCCTGTGAATCTACGTTTGCACAGAGTGAACAAAAAGCGTCCAATTTTTGGATCAATAAAGAAAATTTCGAACACTGCCCTGCTGATTCCATCGACTATGCCGTGATGGAAAAAACCGTTCATGCTGCTGTGGTTCCATTGCAGGCGCAGTGGTCGGACGTGGGGGATTGGGCCGCGCTGCAAGCCACACAACAGGATCAGGATGGCAATTGGGTTCAGGGGGATGTGGTTTCCCAGCACACAAAAAATTCTCTGCTAATGGCACAAAGCCGTCTGCTCGCCACCGCAGGTTTAGAAGGCATGATCGTGGTCGAAACCGCAGATGCTGTGCTGGTTGCAGCAAAAGATCAGGCTCAGCAACTAAAGCCTTTGGTCGATCAGCTCAGTCAGCAAGAGCGCGTTGAAGTGGTCAATCATGTAAAGGTTCACAAACCCTGGGGATCGTACCAAGTGCTGGATGTGGGCGAAGGGTTTCAGGTCAAGCGGCTGACGGTGCATCCTGGCGCTGCGTTGTCTTTACAGGCGCATAATTTCCGTGTCGAACATTGGGTGGTGGTCACGGGCACGGCCAGGGTCACGGTGGGCGATGAGATCAAAATTTTGGAAGAAAACCAGGCGGTTTATATTCCACCCAAAGCCAGGCACCGGCTGGAAAATCCTGGCGATGTATTGATGGAGTTGATCGAAGTGCAATTGGGCAGCTACTTGGGTGAGGATGACATCATCCGCTTTGAAGATGAGTTTGACCGCATCGACCATTAACGGTCTGAAGGCGAGTTGACCGATCCTGGCGTGACGGCATCTGAGATCACATTGGTGGTGGCCTGAAGCAACTGCCGCTGCTGGCGCAGGCGAAGCAGACCGATGGTGACCAGCACAATGCCCAGAATCAACACGCCGAGCAACAGAAGTTCTGACTGACTTAATCCAAATAGCTCAGCACCTGTGTCGATTTGTTCAATCGAATCCAATCTTGATTTCAAAGCCAAAAAGGCGTTGTTTAGCTCGCTGAAATTTTCCTGAAAATCATTGACCTGATTCAATTGCTGATCAAACAATGCCAGGCTTTCTGTGAGCGGATCAAACTTTGAGGTCAATTCCTGTTCCAGTTGGGTAAAGCGGTTGTCCAGCAAAGCGGTGTTGGGTTGGCTATTGGCTGCGTCCAATAATTTTTGCACTTCGGATGCCAGATCGGTTTGAACGGCTTGCAGTTGTTGTTCCAGATTTGAAAAACGCTGGTTCTGCTGTTCGATTTGGGGCAACAGTTGATTGAACTGATTTTGCAAAGGCGTCAATTGCGATTGCAAACTGCTGAGCTGATTTTGAAGGGCGCTTACCTGAGCATCGTCGCTGCCTGTGGTCTGAACACTTTGCCGAAGCGCTTGAAGTTCGACTTGCACATCCTGCTCAAAGCGCTCCATGTCGGCTGCCAACTGATCCAAAGCCCCTTGCTGCGCAGCAGTGCCTGAACCGGCTGCGTTCTGATTCACCTGGGCCAGTTGTTGATTCAGTTGCTCGAGTTGCTGCTGTGTTTGTTTAAGCTCATCGGATAAAGCTTGCAGGCGTCGCGGGACTTGATTTTGTTTCACCATCGCATCTTCTGGAAATCCAAAGGCGGGGGGGCCAGCAAAAGATTCGGCCTGAAATTGGCTCAGCCAAAGCAGCAGGTTGCTGGCAAACAGCGCTTCGGTTGAACGGAATCGCCCATCGATAATTTCCCAGCCTGATTCGGTTAAGCGCACATGGCTGATCAGTACAGGAGCAGCGTTTTCTCGGTCTTTGGTTATTGCTGAATTGCTTTCAAATGCACCGCCTGCTTGCGCCACTTCTGCCACTTGCAGCTTTGATGCCCTTAGCGTCGCAAAAAACTTTGGAAAAATATCTTTTGCAACCGCATCATCCACAATGTAGATCAGGCTGTGAAAGGCGGACAAAAATTCCCCTGCCTGCTTCAATGTTAAGTCAAATGGAAACACCGCATCATTGTCTGCAAACACAAACCATTGATTGTTCCAGTGTTGCGACAGTTGCTGCCACACTTTAAGCGCAGTCGTTTGATAATAATTGTCGCCCAGCAAGTGCGCCCCCTGAAGCAATCCACTGATGAGGGCCGCCTGTTTTGAGCTTGACTGAGTGGTTTGGGCCGCTTGTGCCAGCGAATCGAGCACCATATTCAAGCGCTCGATGGCTTCTTCCTGATCGAGTGAGTCTTTGCAGTACACCAGAAACCAACTCAAGGCTTTAACCGCCAAGGAAGCGTCTTCAATGGTGAGTGCATCCCAGGCAACAGCATCTTTTAATTGGGCAAATAGTGCATGTGCCAGATTGGCTGAAGGCAGAGTCAATGGTGTTTGTTCATTGTTTTGCTCAAACGACATCATCACAGACAAGGACCAGAGCCAGGCCAGATGGCCTCGCCAATCGTCGGCCTCATTTTGAACCACAATGTCCTGCCACCAGCGCAGGCTGTGCCAGTAAAGGCCATCCTCACGCTTCATCTGTTGCTCAACAAACTCCGCCGATGCCTGTGCCATTTCTACAAACAACTGCGTTTGTTGTCGGGCAAAGACACTGGCCTTGCCCGATTCATGCTCGGCCAATTGTTGAAAACGACTGGCCCAGGACAGTTCGGCAATAATGGCATAACTGAGCGTTTCCAACGCTGTTTCTTCGTTGACAGAGGCGTCCACCCATCGAAGTGTTTCAGGATCTCCATCGTCTGGCGTTTGAGCAAAGGTGGGGGTGCCGGACAAATAAGGGGCCTGGAGTGGGAATCTTTCTCTCAATTTCAGGCTCTTGAGTAATTCGGCATCAACGATCAATTCCAGGTCGTCATTTTTGACGCCCAACCCTGAGTTGAGCAGTAAAGATTCCACATTTGAATAGGCATACCAAAAAGACGTTTCCAACGCATTTTTAAGCGACTTTTCAGAGGGCTGTGCCAAAGCGACATGGCTCAAAAAGAAGGAAACCAACATGCCTGCAAACAATAAAAATAACCCAAGTTTTAAATGTCCCAAACGTTTCAATGAATGCTCCAGTTCCTGATTAAAATATCGCAAACTATCCCAATGTAATCATGGTAACAAAGCGGTTGAATTGTCCGTAAGGACATCAATCACTCTCAAAAGGGGCATGTCTCAGGAAATGGAAATGGATTTCAATCAAGAAATTTTCATAGACAGAAAGGGACAGCCCATAAATTGTAAGCTGTCCCTGGGTATTTCATTTTTTTGCTGGCTTCAATATTGATTCAAAGGTTCATACCAGGCATCGGGTGATTCGTAGGTGTTGGAACCATAAGTGTTGCCGTAAACGGGATCATACCAGTAGGATTCACTGCCACTTTCCACGTTCCAGGTTTGGCCGGTGTAGGGATTGACCACATCGGTGGTGCCGCGCATGGTGTTGGAACGCTGACGACTGAGGTCGTCCATCGTGGCGTTGTAGTTTTCACCTGTACTGATGATGGCATTGTTGGTGTAGGCGTTTGATTGATTAATGGCCTGTTGGCGCTGTTGAAACCCTTGCTGAGATGCATTGTTGTAAGCCGTGGTCCAGTTTGAGTTCAACTGAAATGTGCTTTCCATGCGAGCCAGCACGGCCTGGGCTTCGTTTAAACGTTCAGGCACGGCGGCATAGCCCATGATCATGTAAGGTTCCCACATACTCAGGCTTGTTCCCATGTTGTCACTCATGCGGGTGAGGGTGGTGACGGCCAGATATCGGCCATGAACGGGCAATCCCTGAGTCTGGCAAATAAAGTCCACCTCGCCGGCACTGACCTGCATTTGCATTCCCATCTGGCGGTAGGCGTCCACTTGCAATGCCTGAGCAACCATCTGCTCCCAGTCCGGACGCTGACGTTGATTAGAGAATGTCAAATGCTGACACGACCCTGCTTCAGCCAAATCCTGCTTGAGATATTCTGTTGCGAATTGAACGCCATTCATAAACGGTTCCACCTGGATGCACTGCCCCAGATAATAATGACATTGACCGATGGGTGGTGTGGTGGCGCTTGGTTCCATGAATGATGAGAGACTCACGTCACCAGCCTGGATACCCACAAGGTTGTCAGGGGAAAATGTTTGGACTTCGTGTTTATTGTTCACCGTGCGGCCTGTGGTGGACCAGCCTTGAGGCACTTCGACGCTGAAAGCACCTTGGGTTGGTTCACTAAAGCGTGTGAAGGTTATCCCGTTTGCGTTCATGCTGCGTTGTCCCTGCTGATGGTTGATGGACGTTCGGGTTTGTTGCTGGGCTTGTGGCTGCGTGTTGGAGTTGCCCACAGGCTGTGTGAATCCACCCTGAAGTTGCTGAGCCAATTGCTGATTTGGCATTCCCTGTGGCGCAATAAATCCGTTTTGCTGGGATTGAAGCACCTGCTGGTTGCTTACGCCACCACCGCAACCGCTGATCAACATGCAGACCAGGATTAACATGGCCAAACTGAAGCTGATGTGTTTTGAATGTTTCATTGTGCGTCCTTTCGTGTTGCTGTTATTGATTAAAAATTTCATGTTCATTTCGCCTCAACTAACCAACGCGCAAAAAGAGTCAAGCGTGGCTCATGCAATTTGCCGGATAAAAATAAACAGAAGCACCAAGCAAGGTTCGCTTGATGCTTCTGGCCTTGGTTGTGCCTGCGTCTGAGTGGAGTTTAATATTGTTGTTCTAACTGCGTGGCAAATGGATCGGATGTTTCATTGAGGTCTGTGCCATAGGTGCTGCCAGAATTCTGCCAGTAGTAATTGCTGTTGTTGTCCACGTTGTATTGCGTTTCACCCGTTTCCGAATTGTACAAATTGGTGGTGCCGCGCATCATCTGATTGTAACGATCGTAGTTGTCACTGCTACCACTACTGCTGGTGCTGTTATCAAGAATGGAACTTCGTTGCTGCATGCTCTGGCGGTTGGCTCTGGCCTGCGCATTGAGCCAGTTTTGATCGAGTTTAAAACTGTTTTGGGCACGATTTGAGATGGCCAAAGCCAGGTCTGTTTGGTGGGCAGGGGCTACAAATCCTGAGAGCAGGTAAGGTTCCCAGGAACCATAATTGCCGCCCATGCCATCGGCAAAGCGCATGAAACGATTGACAAGCATGTAGGTGCCGCGCATCTGTTGGCCGTTCAGGGTGCAGGTGAAATCCACTTCGCCTGCGTCCAATCCCATCTGCATGCCATATCCTGTGGCATTGATCTGATCCACTTGAAGAATTTGGCCGATGTATTGTTCCCAGTCCGGACGTTTGCGTTGGCCAGTAAAGCTGAGGTTTTGACAAATCTGGCCAAATTTATAGCCCACATACTCTGCCGCAAACTGAATACCGCTGGTAAAAGGACGCACCTCGAAGCAGGCACCATAAAAATTCTGGCACTGACCTGGTGCGGTGGCTGGCTGATAAGCAGAGGCTTCCACGTACTCCGGCAAACTCACATCACCGTTTTGAATCAGGATCATGCCATCTGGGGAAAGCGACGTGATTTCATTTTTGATGCCTTTTGTGCGACCCTGGTTGGTCCAACCCTGTGGCACATCCACGGTGAACGCATGTTGTGTGGGATCGGTGTATCGAACAAAATTCACATTTGCATCATTTCTGGATTGCTGATTGAGTTGTGGTGCGCTCATTGGCTGTTGTGTTTGCTGAACTTGTGTCACTTCAATGCCCTGGGCCTGCATCTGCTGTTGCAGGGCTGGATTCAAAGCGGTGGATTGTGTGACGAATCCACTTTGTTGATTTGTCTGAGCGTTGTTATTTCCGCCGCACCCGGTGATCAACACTGCAATCAAAACCAAAGTGATTATTCCCAAGCCGATGTCATTGCGTTTGATGTTGTTCATGTTGTGCCCTTTCGCGTTGCTGTTGTTTGTTAAAAATTTCATGTTCATTTCGCCTCAACTAACCAACGCGGAAAAAAGCTCAAAGGTGGCTCATGGAACGTATGGAAACTTTAAAAAAGCAAAAGGATGAGGTTTAACTCACCCTTTCACCGTGACTTGGAAACGCGCTAACGTTTAGTTCTGTTCAGCTAAAACAAACCCTTGTGCGGGAGGTTGGGGGGATTGCGTGACCACGACCATGCCGGTGGCATCGTTCATCCAGTAATAGTCTGTGGCTTGGTTGGAATTTTCATTGTCGTCGAAGGGGTTGATCCAACCTATAAGCTCTTCAACATCTTCACCGAAGTCTTTCAATCCATAATCTTCAAAGTTATCGAAGCAGCCGCAGTCTTCAAAGTTACCGAAGTAAGGATCGTTGTATGAATTCTGTGGCATGTTCCAGCCATTGTTGGGTTGCGCCATGGGCTGACCGTATCCTGAATTGCCATAAGAGGACTGCCCGTAAGATTGTTGTGCCAATCCCTGCGGTTGGTTGGGCTGAGCCTGACCATTCTGGAACCCTGTGCTCATGGCTTGACCCAAGCCTTGAGGTTGGCCATTGGTCGGGCGATTGTTGTTCAACTGACCATTTTGAAAACCGCCCTGTGGCTGGCCCTGAATCTGAGAATTGTTGCCGATCACTGAACGAACACTACCTTGTGTTTGACCCTGTAGCAGCGCGTTGTTGAGGGTTTGTGCGGATTGTTGGCCAGGTTGGCCATTGGCTTGTGGGGTGTTTCTGCCACCGCAACCGGTGACCAAAATTGAAATTAAGACCAAAGCCATCATGGCGAGTCCTGTGTTTTTAAGTGTGGAATGTTTCATTATGTGCCCTTTCTCGTTGCTGTTGTTGATTAAAAAATTCATGTTCATTTCGCCTCAACTAACCAACGCGAAAAAAAGCGCATAAGTGGCTCATGGATCATAAGGAGTTTTTTGAATGGATTGCTTAAGTGAAGAACAGAATTAAAGATTGTTAAAAATCAATGTCTAAAATCTTTTCAACAAGAGTTTCTAGCTCAACCTCTTTCGAAGTTTCCGGGAGGGGGGGATCTGATTGACTCAAAAAAGTTTGTGCTTTTTGGCGTACTTCTTCAATGGTGGCAGGATGTTGGGCAACCACTTGGAGTGATTTCATTGCCAGGCCGGTATGCTCGGTATCCACAAGCAGCATGCCGATTTCGTTCAATACGCTCATTTTGAGGAGACCCGCATTGATCTTTAGAGTTAGTTTTAGAGCCTCAATTAAATGGCCCCAGGCCGTGAAAATTTCATTCTGCCTGCGACTGACATGTCCACAGTTGGTGAGAATGGAAATCGTTTCTGTCGCATTTCCATCTTGTCGGATGTATTGAAGTGCTTGCTTTAGGGGAGGTTGGGCGGCTTCAAGATCATCCTGTTTGATGGCCAGAATGGCGAGATGATGGTAAGACACGGCAATGCCACGGATATCGCCAATTTCCTGACGCATGATGAGGCTTTCTTCTTCCATTTGTTTACTTTTCTCGTATTGTTTCAAGTCCAGATAGCAGCGTGCAATATTGCTGATTGAAGTGGCTGTGCCCCACAGGTCGCCAATTTTGCGATGGTTTTCCAGCGATTGTTTATGGTAATAGACAGCTTTTTCATATTCGCCAAACACGGCATAAGTTGCGCCTAAATTGTTCAGTGTGGTGGCAACGCCCAGGCTTTCACCCAGTTTCTTTTTGATGTCCAAGGATTCCTCGTAATAGCTGATGCAGTTTTCCAAATCTCCGCGATCGCCGGTGATGTTTCCCAGATTGTTGAGTGATGCAGCGACGCCCACCAAATCATTTTCCTGACGTCGCAGTGCCAGGCTTTCCTCAGTCTTACGTTGTGCATCTTCAAGATTGCCGTAATGGTAGCTGATGTTGCTGAGGCCGTTGAGTACACTGGCCATGCCAATAGGGTCGTCAATGGCTTGATAAACATCCATTGCTTTTGAAAAAGTGGCTTCTGCCTGATCGCTTTGTCCCAGGCGCAATTGCGTGTTGGCCAGTGAAGTTAAAGTGAACGCATATTCAGATGATGCATCGAGCATGGCCAGTTGATCTGCACTTTTTTGCAGCAATGCCAATGATTTTTGATTGAGACTCAACAGCCGCATCAGATGGCCTTGGCGGGTCATGAGTTTGAACAACAGCAGGGTTGCAGGGTGGTCATCATTGGTTGAGACTTTTTTGAGTTGAAGAAATGCCTTTTCAAACAGTTCCAAGCCTTCACGGAACAACCCTTTTTTCTCAAAGAACAGGAAAAACGCATGAAGTGATTGATCCAGCCATTCAACTTTCACCTGATCCACCGACCACTGCCAACTGAGCCTCAAGTGAGGCAATGATGTTTGAATCTCATCCAAGACAGACTTTTGTTCAGGGGATTGCAAAAGAGCTTCTCGGTGATTGAGAAATTCTGAAAAATATGTACAGAATTTTCTTTGAGTCAAACGATAGCTCTGGCCCTGTTGACGCAATGTTTCTTCACCAAACTGTCGTAATAAATTTGGCACCTTGTAATGGGCTTGGTCGCTTTGTCGCAACAAAGATTTGTCCAGCAAAGACATCAGCGTTGGCAGCGAAGCATCAGCAATATAGGATGCTGCCTGATGATCAAACGAAGCTGGCAGCAGGCAAAGTTTTTGAAATGCGCTTTGTTCATCTTGAGACAAAAGCTGCCAGGAATAATCGAACACTGCTCGCAGACTGCGATGGCGTTTGGGCAGATTTTGTACATTGCTGGCCAGGAAATCCAAATTCTTTTCGATCTCTTTTGCGATTTCGGAAATGGGCAGCATCCGGCTCCAACCAGCAGCCAGCTCAATGCCCAATGGCAACCCATCCACCATGCGGCAAATGTCGAGCAAAACGGGAAGGCCTGCTTCATTGAGAGTGAAATTCACGTTGCCACGCTTGGCCTGATTGATGAACAATTGAATTGAGGTGTGATCTTGCAAAGCATCCATCGAAGCAGATTCTGGAATGGGCAGTCCATTCAATTCCATCACCCACTCCTCTTGAAGATGAAGCCGTTCGCGGGAAGTGGTCAGCACCTTGATTCCAGGTGCGCGCTGTAACAGTTCTGAAATGAGCACAGCATGCTCGACCAAATGTTCAAAGTTGTCCAGCACCAGAAGCATGGCTTTGTTGCTGAGAAAATCGAACAGCAATGTTTTGGGGTTTCTTGCATTGAAAAAACTAAAGCGCACTGATTCCGCAATTTTGGTCACGATCTGTTGCGAGGAAGCCACCGCTTCGAGTGGGACAAAAGCAACCCCATGCAAAAAGTTTAGGTGCTGGGCTTCTGCTGTTTTCAGAGCCAGACGTGTTTTACCTATGCCGCCAGGACCAATCAGGTTTAACAAATGGCAATTTGAATCAGCAAATGCAGTGTTGATGTCGTCCAGTTCTTTGTCTCGCCCCAGGAATGGGGTGGCTGGCAAAGGCAAGTTGAGCTCAATGGTTTCAACTGGCTGTTCAATTCGAGGCTCAGGCTGAGGCACAGTTCGTGGCGGCTGAACTGTTGAAGCGGTTGATGTATCTGCTTTGTCACGCACTGCCTGAGTGAAACTTTCGTACAACTCAATCGCACTTTGAAAGCGATCCTGTGGTGATTTTGATAGTGCTTTGAGGATGACGGCCTCCACTGCCTGTGACAAATCAGGTTGAAGCGTGGAGGGTGCAACCGGCTGTTCTTCCAAATGTTGCAACACCACGGCAATAGGAGAATCGCCTCGGAATGGCACACGGCCTGTCATCAATTCATACAGCATCACGCCCAAGGCATAGAGGTCACTTTGTGGTGTGGGGTGATCGCCTTTTGCCTGTTCAGGGGCCATGTAGGTTGGCGTGCCCACCGCACTGCCGGTGACGCTGAGTTGCACAGTTTCGGTCATCAGCTTGGCGATACCGAAATCGGTCAGAATGGGTTCATTTCGTTCATTGAACAATATATTGGCCGGCTTTAAGTCTCGATGAATAATGTCCTGTTGATGGGCCACATCCAGCGCTTGCGTCATTCGCTCAATCAATTGGATGATCATTTCCAAATCGAGAACGCCCTGCTGATGCAGTTTGTCTTTGAGCGTGCCGCCTTGGAGACATTCCATCACCATGAAGGGAGCCCCATCGATCAGGTCCAGATCGAAAATCTGAATGATGTTGGGGTGGCTCAGGGCTGCGACTGTTTTGGCTTCCTGTAAAAATCGCTGGTCAAAATTGGCTTCGTGCGCCAAATGTGGATGGATCACTTTGATGGCAACCTGGCGATCCAAAGTCGGGTCCTGCGCTTGATAGACCGTGGCCATGCCACCCTGTCCTAATGGCTTGATGACCTGATATCGTCCAAATTGAGTGGGGGGCGCATTGAAACTGGCTGTGCTGTTTGGCGCAATTTTTGATGCAAATACTTCAGCAGCAGGGGTTTCTAAAAAATCATCGTCTTCTTTGTAAGTGTCGAGCAGGGATTCAACTTCGGTTTTCAGTGTTGCATCAGTACCACAGACTTTGATTAAGAATGAGGATCGCTCATCAGGCGCAATTTCTAGTGCCTGATCAAAAACTTCTTTAACCCTTTGCCACAATTCAGGCGTCATTGGTGTGTTGGCTGAGTCGGCGTTTGAGCCAGGCTTTTGCGACATTCCATTCGCGCTTGACGGTGGCGGGGGAGATTTCCAACACTTCGCCCGTTTCGGCAATGCTCAGTCCGCCAAAAAATCGGAGTTCGACAAGTTTACCCTGGCGTGGATCGAATTCGGCCAGTTCTTTCAAAGCATCGTCCAGGTCCAGCAGATCAAAGTTGGGTTCTTCCGAAAAGCCCACATAGGAAAGTTGAACGGCTTCATGGTCGAGGGAAAATTTCTTGACCTCACCACCACGCTTGACTGCCTGTCGACTACGAGCCTGATCAATCAGAATACGACGCATGATGTTGGCGGCAATGCCGAAAAAATGAGCGCGATTTTTCCAGTCTACCTGATTCTGATCCACCAGCTTCATGTAGGCTTCGTTGGCCAGATCGACCGTTTGCATGGTGTGACCAACGTACTCACGACGAAGATAACGACTGGCAATCTGCTGAAGTTCTTCATACACAAGCGGCATGAGCTTGTCCTGAGCGCGTTCATCGCCACTGCTCCATGCCATCAACAAACCGGTCACATCACTGGACGCTTGTGACATATTGACTCCTTGACTCAACCTTTAACTACAGCCTATCGCTTCACTTGGGTCAGGTCAATTTTTTCTCACTTGCATTGGGCTGGTCAAACTCAGTTAAGGGACATTTTTTACAGTCTCGCAATCGGTCGAGGCGGTGTCGGGGAATCCGCCTGCCTTGCCACCGTTGCAAATATCCTGGCCTTCTCCCCCGACCAGCAGGTCGCCACCATAGCCGCCAAGCAGAAAATCGTTGCCTGCATCACCATAGAGTTCGTCACGGTGTAGGAAGGAAAGGTCCACCGTGCCACCCGCAGCATCCCCCTCCAGGGTGTCGTTTCCAGGGCCACCACGCAGGATGTCTTCGCCATCGCCGCCCCACATGCTGTCATCATGGCCATTCCCTTCAAGAATGTCCTGGCCTGGTCCGCCATCAATCCAGTCCACACCGTCATCGCCATTGAGTTTGTCATCACCATATCCGCCAAACACCATGTCGAAATCTGCTGAATTTAAGCCATTGCCTGCAATGATGATGTCGTTGCTGCCTTCACCAAAAAGAATATCCTGGCCAATGCCTCCCAAGATGAGGTCGTCAGCAGGCCCACCATAAATGCGGTCGTGGCCTTCGCTGCCATCTATCTGATCTGCGCCTTGACCACCGTAAAGGAGATCATTGCCAGCATTGCCGATGATTTTATCATCACCATCGCCGCCACAAATGATGTCATTGCCGCCAAGTCCCGTAAGATTGTCGTCACCACCCAGACCGGAAATTACGTCATCCACATTGTCCGTGCCGCCAATGCCATCGATGGGGTCTTTGGTTTTTCCTTTCAGGGTGTCATTGCCTTCCGTGCCGATGATGGTGACATATTTGCCGCCACAGAAATAGAATTGAAACCCGTTCAACATCCAGCCAAATTCTCCTTCTTGTGAAAAAATATCACTAAAGCTGTCATCAGCATTTTCAGTTTTCAGCATGATCTCGCTTGGATTGAGATTGGGCAGGTCAAAGTCTTCTACCGAAAACAATTGTTGAACGCCACCAATTTCATCCATGCTGTCACTGAGAGCAGCGCCAATGAGGAAGGAGCCAATCATATCAGCCGCCCCGTTAAGGTGTTCAAACAGTGCGCTGGTGGTAGGGATATCAGATTGTAATAAGCTTTTGAATGCAGTTGTCACATCCTGAAATTGTGTCTTTGAGTTTTGCAAGTCGAGCACAATGTCGTTTGCCTGCGTTGCAAAATCACTGGCCATTAGTCCCAATTGATCAGCCAGACCGTCGAGCCCTTGAGACATAAACATCTGACCTCCGTTTGCACCGCACGTGAACTGAAGTGCTTGCGGATCGTTGTCAGCAAGAAACATAGACAGTGCTTGATTAAAGCTGGTTATGGCGGATTGAAATTGTGTGGTTGCGTTAAAATCTTTTTTGACCAGATCTACAATGTCTTCTGTGGTTTCAATAAAGCCCATTAAATCAGCACGCCGAATTGGCCCTGCAGGACACACACTTATTAGGTCGTTTAACACTTGTTGGCTGTCGTGATAGGCGCGTAGTCCTGGAATGAAGGTATCTTCAATCTCATCTTCCAGATCGTTTTTGAACATGGAGCGGATGGCCCTGATGTTATCAAATGTCTTAAATAATTTTGAAGAACTTTGAGACAGGGATTGAATGATGGCATCTGCTCCATTCGGCAGGTCATCTTCGTGTGGCCCCTCCTCGTCATCGGGGGGGAGGGTGGGTGATGAAGGCCCATCTGGCAGCAAGGCGCCTGTGATCCATAAGCGAATAAGTCCTAAAATTTGTGTGTCCAGAATGGATTGATTTCGTGTTGGCGGGGAAATGCCCACAATCCACAATCTGACTGCTTCCAATATTTCCCGATCGCCCAAGACTCGATTGCCATCGACATCCAGCACGGTTGCAATGGCAATCACCTCAGCATCTTCAGATTGTGACTGAACGCTGGTGTGTGCCGATAGCAGTGTGACCAAGAAAAAAAACAGCAACACCGAAATACGTCCCCAACTGCTTGCTCGCAGCATCAGAGACCTCCCTCATCATCCTGATTTAAACCCATTGTTGAGTGTAACACGATGCTTTTTGGGGAAACAACTCAAAGAAGGTCTGTCACGATATTGTCACGCATTCCAGTTAGTTTAAGTTCAACTTTCGCATCCGGGAAATGAGCCACTTTGTAGCTCAAACCCGCGTTTAAAAACGACACCAAATAAAAGCGTAAAGGAGAAAATCATGAAACATTTGCTTTTGAAAATTACAATCATTTTATTGGTCTTGGTCATTGGAACAGCCACCTTGGCTCAGGCACAGGAATTTGAACGACTCGATATTTTTACACCCGAGCATGATGGTGGTTGGGACTTGTTCGACTTGGTAGATTTTGCCGTTAACGACATCGACAATTTCTGGCGCCAGACGTTTGTTGAATACAACCTGGAATATTTTCCACCTAATGTGGTGCAGCCTTACACAGCCAACTACCCTGTCTACACTGAATGCGGTGAATCTATTCCTAATAATGCTTTTTACTGCTCACTGGATCACACCATTTCTTATGATGCTGAACTGTTTGATTACCTGCTTCAGGAAATTGGCGACTTTGCTGTGGCCGCCATTTTGGGCCATGAGTGGGGTCACGCGCTGCAAGGTCAGCTTGGATTGTTTGGCACCATGATGACCATTGATTCAGAGTTGCAGGCTGATTGCCTCACTGGCGCTTACACGGCTCACGTGGTTGAAGATGGGCTGGCGGATCCTGGGGATGTGGAAGAAGGCGCTTACACGTTCTTTGTGCTTGGCGACCCTGAAGGCACGCCACATGATGACCCCAATGCCCATGGTTCTCCCGACATGCGAATGAACGCTTTTTTAACGGGCTTGGATCGTGGTGTGGTTTACTGTTTTGAAAATCAACTGCGCGTACAAAGCCTGTTTGGCGGCATTGACGAAATTCAAGTGTTGGCCCCAGGTCGTGCCCCTGAGCCCATCAGTCTGAATGTGACAGCCCCTAGCCCAGGTGAGCTGGCAATCACTGTCTTGGGCTACGGCGTGGAAGATGTGGAACTGATGATGATGGACACTTCCGGCCAGGTGGTATTCGAAGATCGCTCAGATGGTAACAGTCTGCGCTTTTACGGCCTAAATCAGGATGGACAACGGTTGGCCAATGGCGTGTACTTTTATGTGGTCACCATCCACAAATCAAATGGAGAGGTAGAACGAAGCGATGTGAAGCAACTGATTATCTTAAATTAACCACAGATGTCAGCATACAATCAACAATAAAGGGCACATTGTTGGTGTGCCCTTTATTGCATACAAGAACTTATTTCGGGCTGGTGGCTTTGATGAGCCCTTCACCTGCCATGTTGAGGCCCAGGGAAACATAAAAAATGGCAAAGCCCGGAAAGATGGAAAGCCAAGGCGCGTAGTCGGTGAAGTTGATGCCGTCTTTGAGCATCACGCCCAAGGACGGTTCAGGAGGCTGTACCCCCAGGCCGAAAAAGGACAGCGCAGAGATGGTTAAAATCCCAAAGCTGGCCTGCAACATCGTCTGTGCGGCAATCACCTGAAAACTGTTGGGCAGGATGTGGCGAAACAAGGTGGTCATGCTGGATCGGCCCATGGCCTTGGCAGCATGCACGTATTCCTCATTTTTTAATACCAGGGTTTGACCACGCACAATGCGTGCGAAAATGGGCGCATAGACCAACCCAATGACAATGCCCACATTCTGTGTGCTTTTGCCCATGGTGGCAATGATGGCAATGGACAGCACGATCACGGGAAAGGCCATGATGATGTCCAAAAAGCGCATGATGATGTTGTCTGCAATATTGCCAAAGAATCCCGAAGCCAGCCCAAGTGGAATTCCAATCAGCAGCGCCAGTGCCAGTGCAGCCAGAGTCACCATCAAGTCCGTGCGAAAAGCCAATGACATTCGCACCATCTGATCGCGCCCATAACTGTCTGTGCCCAGCCAGTAATCTGCAGACGGATCACCAAACGGCGCACCCGTCATTGCTGTTGGATCGTGGGGGCTTAAAAGTGGATAAATGCCCGCAAACAAAGTAACCGATACAAGGATAAAGAAACCAAAGGTTGCCATTTTATTTCTTAAGAGTTTTCTGAGCATTCGACTGTTTTTCATAATTAAAATATAGATAAATGATCGTATCGTTGGCCGGCCTTCATGATCACATTTACATTTTTCATGTGATCAATGTTATCCAATGGGTTGCCTTTCACTGACACCACATCCGCAAATTTTCCAACCTCAAGTGAACCAATGTCGGCTTCCAGTCCGCAAACTTCTGCCCCTTTGAGTGTGGCTGCACAAATGGCATCCATCTCCGAAGCTCCGTATTCTACCAATTTGGCCATTTCAAAATACATCGTACCATGCACACTGTCTGTGCCGCAGGCATATTTTACACCGGATGCGATAATCTTTTTAAAATTTTCTGCGTTGGATTTTCTGACCGGAAGCAATTTTTCTCGAATCTCCGGCACCTGGGCATCCACTTTTTCGATGCCTTCATCGTGGTACAAAATGGACTGGGTGCTGACCAGCCACAGGTCTTTTTCAATCATCATCTTCAAATCATCTGCGGTGGCTGCGCTGCCATGTTCTATCGTATCAATGCCCACCTTGACCGATTGTGTCAGGCCATAACCTGCACTGGCATGGGCCGCAACACGCTTGCCATTGCGATGGGTTTCATCTACGACTGTTTGCAGTTCTTCATCTGTATAACTGTGAAAATCGAGTGTGGTGCCTTTGGAGCTGACCCCACCAGAGGCAAACGTTTTGATGAAATCGGCCCCCGCTTTGATGTTTTCCCGGATTCGTTTGCGGATTTCATCCACGCCATTGGTCAATGTCAACGCTGATCCATGACCGTGGCTGGAGACAATGGCCCGTGTACTGATCCACAAACGCGGGCCGGGGATGCGGCCTTGTTCGATGGCCTTTTTGACTTTGACATCCAAAAAATGTTCTTCGCCCATCACGCGCATGGTGGTCACGCCGCTGAGTAAATCCTGGCGAATGTTACCAACCGCTCGCAGCAAAGATTCACCCAAGGGTTGCATCAACTGACCAATCTGATCCCCTTCACCTGGAATGATGGAAAGGTGACTGTGGCTGTCGATGATGCCAGGCAGCAGCGTTTCGCCGTCGAGTTCGGCCACGTTGGCGCTCTTGCCGGCATGATGACGTGCATCGTCCGTTGATCCAACAAACACAATGCGATCCCCGTCAACCACCACAGCACCATTGGCAATGGGCTCTGCGCCTGTCCCGTCGATCAGTCGTTCTGCACAAAGAACCTGCATCAATTAATTCACCATCGCTTCAGCCATTGAGACAGACACTTTTAATGGGTTGATGATGTGAATGTTGCCGATCTGGGTGATGTTTTTTTCTGCCAATAGATAAGCATAACTCATGCATCCTGGCACCACAGCGGAGGTGGTGACACGGCTCAAGCTGTCTTCAAATCGCTTTAAAGATTCCTCAGGTTTGTTGATGATTTCAAGCACGCCAATTTCAACGCCATCGATTTCTTTGTTATTAGAGGCATATCCCAAACTTTGCACCTGACGGTCCAAAATGGGAATCACTTCCTTATTGATGGTCATGATCGAGAATTGGTCAAATGCGGCGGCAGCGGTTGAGAACGAAGCACGCACCGGTCCCACCACGGGAATGTCCAACACTTCTCTTAATTTATGAATGCCTAAATCGCTGTAGCAGCCGATGATGTAGGCATCGTACTCGTTTTGTTTTTCCTGAGCGAGTTTGACCAGATGGGGAACGGCTTCCTGTTCATCTGCTTCGGACTCAATTGACGGCGGGCCTTCGGCCACCTCGATCAACTCAATGCATGTGCCATCACTGGCCAGCTTGCTCAAAACCATGTTGCGACGGGTTCGCTCGTTGTCATCCAGCCCTGTGCCAGGAATCAGATAACCAATGTTAGACATAGATAAACCCCTTCTCCGTTAATGAACGGGAGCCTTTTCGATTAAATTTTCTAAAGCCAGTTGATCTTTCAGTTGCAGCGCAAACGACTGCAACAGCAACTGAACACAAAGCACCACACTGATGGCCGATAAATACGTGCCTGCCAGCAGGTAAAACGGGTTGCTTTCAAAATGTTGATATGGCAATACGGGAAGGTCAGGGGCAGGCGCATCGAGATGTTGCTCTGCAACGCCGGCCAGTACACTGGCCTGGTTCAGCAGCGCCCGCATCCCTTGATACCCTCCGTCTTGGTTCCATACCGCAGGCCGTTCGTAGTGGATGGCTTGCGCCAATCCATTCAGCAAAATATCAATTTCTGCGGACGTCGATTGTGAAACGGCTGCGTTTTTCAAGTCTAAAATTTCTTTAATGGCATCACCGATGGCATCACTCATGCCGGCCAGGGAGGCGATGGCCTGTTGCCAAATCTCTTTGGGAGGCAATCCTAAAATTGACATGCTGTATTGCTGATCGAGCCACCAGTAATCTTTACTGTCGTCTTTTTTCTGATCCAGCCTCTGCATCTGTTCGATCACCTGATGGACGCTGTGTTTGATGTTTTCCAAATCTTTTTCCAATGAAAAAGTAGTCACGGCTTCGCCCATGAGCGGCAACGGCTCAAGTGTAAACGCCTGTGACATACGGCTGTTGCCCGCATGCCAAAACAAGGTATTGCCTAAAATTCGGGTGGGCAAGCCCCATTTTGTCAGCGTTGCCACATCAGATCCAAACTCAGGGTGTGAGCCAAACAGGATCACTTTGCCAAATCCCATATAGCCGCCAACGATCACGCCTTTGTTTTCCTTTGCCCCGCGCATGGCCAGGGTTTGCTCCATTGGCACCGTTGATGCGCCAGGCTCCAGGAAATGTTCCGAAGGGGTAAAACCATCGGTCACACCTGCCAGAGATGCCAGGGTGAAACTTTGAGAAGTTCCCTCCATTGGCGTTTCAGTGGCTTCGAAGATGGGACCGTTGTAATGGGTGATTTCAAATTCGTCAGGCAAGCCAAACATCACCGGATGATCAGCTGCTTCGTTTTTCAGCTTCCAGATGCCGATGCCCGGTGATTCCAGTCCGACCCATTCCTTGCCCTGATCATTCCATACTTTCATGTTGATCAGATTCAAACAGCCCTTGGTCGGGCAGGTGTCAATGAATTCTTGAGGCGCAATGGCCGCATCATAGGAACCTGCACAGGAACTGATATACATTCCGCCCTGTCGAATGAACCATTTGACCTGCTCTGCGCCTTCTTCGCCCAAAGGATCAAGCTGTCCGTTCATCGCCTGCCAGCCGCCACCGGGCATGAGCAGCACATCAAATTCTTCCAAAAAACCATCGCGAATATGCTGGTCGGAAATAAATTCAGTTTGAAAGCCGAGTTGGTTGAACACCGCCATGTGGTGATAGGGACTGCCTCCGCCGCCGTACAAGGCAATTTTGATCGATTTCAATTGCATCATTTTGCCGCCAGGACCATGATCGAGCGATTGTGGCGTGAGGCCGTAATGTTCAATCACAGCCTGCACTTGCGACGGCGGTGTGTCTTCCAGCGTTGCATTTGAAATCACAAACCCGCCCGCAGCCAAGCTGTCGCCATCAGCGGAAAGCGGCTCCAACGCTTGAAAAACAGGCACGCCCTGTTTTAACAGTCCATTGACGCAACGGCTGACGATTTGCCAGTTTTCATCATTATTTATAAAAAATCCCCAAGCGCTCATGTGGCCCCCTTGTTTAAAAATTCTTTGACGGTTTTGACATACAGGTCCGATTCTTCCAGTTGTGGCGAGTGGCCGCTGTTTTCAAATTGCACCAAGGTTGAGTTCGGAATTTTTCCAGCGATCAGTTTTGCAGCCACCGGTGGTGTGATCCAGTCGTGCTTTCCGACCGTGACCAGCGTGGGTGTATTTATACTTTTTAACTGATCAGTAATATCGTAATTGGCAAACTCCTTGCTGAACATCACGTTGTGGGTTTCGTAGTGATAGAAAATTTCCTGCTTTTCGCGTTTTTCATGTTCTTCTTCTCCCACAAAGTAAAGGGGCAGGATGGCTTCATACAACACTTTGAAATCGTCGTTGTCGCGCACCTTGCCATCGAACATACGGTCCAGCATTTCTTTGTTCACGTTGGGTGCCTTTTTTATATTGTTGAGCGCGTTTTGTTTTGAAATATCCACAAACTCATTGTTTGGGGAGGTATCCCGGAGAATCAAATGCGAAAGATTCTCCGGGTACCTTAGTGCATAAAGCTGGGCAATGAATCCTCCGTATGATCCTCCATACAAGATGATCTTTCCCAGTCCAAGGGCTTTTCGTATGGCTTCGGCATCTTCTACATATTGTGCGTTGGTATAAGGAGTCGTTTCGCTGGAACGTCCACAGCCTCGGTGGTCGTAGGTGACCAGCTTGTATTGATCGCTCAGACCGCCCAAACCTTTTTGTTCACCGCGATGGTCCGCAATGCCAGGGCCGCCGTGCAGTGCCAGGACGGCCTGCGTGTTCTGTTCACCAAGTACCTCATAATAAATATCTGCACCGTTGACGTTGAGTATGGGCATATTAAAAAAGTCCTTTACTGAATCCTGATGAGGCCTGTGCCTTGATCCGTTCGTTCAAATGTTGTTCCAAATTGCAATGAAAAGTTTTCGACCCGATCCAAGATGGATGCCTGGTCTGACTCAGAACCATATTGCGGCTCGCCTTGATGATCGAGAATGTATGGCATGATTTCGACGGCGTTGACTTTGTTTTTTTGCAGACCAATTCGTGCAGCAAACGCCTTGCCATGTTCAGGAACCTTTTCGTAGCGGGACAAATCAAATCCACCTGGATCAAATTTGAAGCCGCCAATGGGTCGGGCAATTTCAACCACCCGGCCTTTGGCAAAATATTGAGATGCAAAGTTTCCAAGGCAATAAAGAATCGGTTTGCCTTTGTAAATTTCAATCCCGTGTGTGACGTGCGGATGAGATCCCGTCAGCACATCTGCACCTGCATCAATCAGTGCATGCCCCAATGGTTGCTGATAATCGGCCAACCAGCCTTGGGCAGGCGTGGCCCAGCCTTCCGGCACACCCCAATGCAGGGCGATGATCAATGAGTCACATTGAGCTTTGGCTGCTTTGACAACACCAACAGCGCGCTCTAGTTCTTCATCAATGACTCTGGTTGAGACATACGGGGCGGTGCCAGGTTGTTCTTCACAAATGGATGAATCTAATAAATACGACGTTTCAACACGGATCGGCGCCATGCCTGGACGGTTGGCGGCGGCGCTGGTGCCAATGGGCAGTGTCGAAGAAAATGATAAAAATCCAAGTTTTAAGCCGTTGCTTTCAACGAAGGCGGGCTGCATCGCTTCGTCTATATTCTCGCCTGTGCCCACACAATGAACGCCCGCTTCAGCCAATAACTTTTTATTTTGACGCATGCCATCAATACCAAAATCCATGGCATGATTGTTGGCAACGGCGGCCACATTGAGCCCAATTCGGCCAAGCTCTTTGGCCGTTTCTGGCGGACTTTTCATGGCAACGGTTTTATCAGCGGGGTGGCCCTGATCAGTAAACGGCGCTTCCACATTGGCAACAGAAACATCGCTTTGTTCGATGAGGCCATAAAAGGGGCTTTCGCCCAAAGTGTGTTCCAGCATGAAA
Source organism: Candidatus Fraserbacteria bacterium (assembly GCA_029262795.1). Classification (GTDB taxonomy): domain Bacteria; phylum Bipolaricaulota; class Bipolaricaulia; order RBG-16-55-9; family JAJCYT01; genus JAJCYT01. The sequence goes on along the minus strand of JAJCYT010000018.1, from coordinate 117,685 downwards.
TCGCCCAAAGCCAATAGATTTACGTTGTGTTCAGACACCATTCCCTCCTAATCGTATTTGATGCGTGGATCGAGGTAGGCATACAGCAAGTCCGTTAAAAAATTAATCAGCACAAACCAGAATGTGATGACCAAAGTGGCCGCCTGAATCATGGGATAATCTTTGGCGGAGGCGCTTTGCAAAATGAGCTTGCCCAGCCCGGGCAAGCCGAAAATTTGCTCGATAATGACAGCACCACCCAACAAATAACCAAACTGCAAGCCGACAATGGTGACAATCGGGATCAGTGCATTTTTGAGCACGTGGGTAAAAATAATGCGCTTTTCAGGAAGCCCTACGGCTTGCATGGTGCGGATGTAATCTTTTTGAATCACTTCCAGCATACTGGTGCGGGTGATGCGCATGGTGACGGCAACCATCGGCAAAGCGAGAGTGAGCACCGGCAGAATCATGCCTTTAAAGTGTCTCACAGGATCTTCCCAGGCAAACACAAATCCTCCAAATTCGATCCACCTCAACTCATTGGCAAAAAATATAATCAACAGAATTGCCACCCAGAATTGGGGCATGGACAAACCCACAATGCTGGTAAAAATAAAAACAAAATCGAACTTACGGTATATGGTGACCAAAATGCCCAGCGGTACAGAAACGATTAATGCAAACACCAGCGCAATGCTGACCAGTTCCAAACTCACTGGAAAAGCAATGATCAAACGATCTGTCACCGGATCGAGCGTTTGGAAAGAGGTCCCCAAATCGCCTTGAAATAATTTCCCTAGCCAGTTGAAATATTGAATGTATAAAGGATCATCCAGGCCAAGCTTGGCGCGCATGTCTGCGATTAACTCTTCCGACACCATCACGCCCAACGATCCGCGTACGGGATCACCCGGGACCAAATGGATGAGCAAAAAGATGAGGATGGATGCGCCAAGCATCACAAAAACCATCATCAGCAGTCGATCAACAAGAAATTTAATCACGTGTTTTTCCCAAACCTTTTAATTCAAAAACAATCGAAAAAAATAAAGCGTTATAAGAACAAACGTCTCTGTCTAACTGTACTCACTTTCTCATGAAGCGCCCCCCTTTGGAAATCAAGAGAGAGGTTGAAGCTTTTTATTCGTTTTTGACTGATTTTCTTTTAAAAGAGAACTGAGGGTTGCCCACCATTGGCAACCCTCAGCGCGCTAAACAACCTGTTTTTTCTACAACTTATTGATCCAACCACACTTTTTCGAAGGAGGTTTCCTGGGTCAATGTTGGTTCAAACCCGTTGAGGTTGGCGACCATTGCGTATGGCACTTCCTGCCAGGCCCAATGATATTTTGGCACATTCGGGAAGATATGATCGTTGTAAAGTTCTTCGTAAACGGCCTTACGTTCTGCTGGGTCCACCGTGTTCGCGCCAGCAATAATCAGACGATCAAAGTCTGGATCGCTCCATGCGCCTTCGTTAAAGAAGGAGCCGGTGGCAAACACAGGGGCCAAGCCTTGGTCATGGTCATAGAATCCACTAATGGGCTCCAACTGAATGCCAAAGTCTGCGCCTTCACCAAAGATGTGCGAGAAGCGTTCAGCCGTCTGCGCAAAATTGATACGCAAGTTGATGCCAATTTGTGCCAATACTTCTCCATAAACTTCAGCAGCGCGTGTGGCATTAGCTTCGCCTGCAGCAATCCAGGTATCCACGGTGAAGCCCGCAGGAATACCCACTTCAGCCAACAATTCGCGTGCACGCGTCAGGTTAGGTTGAAGTGTAAATGGATTTTCCAAATCAAGGTTTGGCACAATGTCTGTCAGTTCAGCATTCACAGCCTGACCTTCGGCCAGTTTTGCTTTACCGAAGAAGGCCAAATTAATAACACGGGTTGCATCCAAGGCCCAAACGAGCGCCTGGCGGAAACGTGCATCATCATATGGGAATCCTGACGAGGTGTTAAATGACAAGAACCACTGGAAACCACCTGCTGGAGTCAGTGAAGATTTAAGTGCATCCTGACCATCGACAACGTCGATTAAGCCAAGTGGCACACGGGAAATCCATTGGAAGCCGCCGGATTCCAATGCGCGCACACGAGCAAAGTCATCTTCTAACAAGTTCCAGGTCACTTTATCTAGATAAGGCAACCCTTCCTTGAAGTAGTTGGGGTTTCGTTCCATCACCCAGCGGGTGCCAGCCACGCTTTCGGTCAGCATGTAAGGGCCGGTCCCGATAGGATCAGTGGCCAAGTTGACTTCTTTATCCGATTTTTCGTTGATGATGCCGCCAAAACTAGCCAAAGCGGACAACAACGGTGCAAACGGATTGTCATTACCTGGGAAGAACACGGTTAAATCGTCCAACGCCTGGACTTCATTAATCGGATTCAGGAAACCATATACAACAAACAAATTGAACGGACCAGAAGACAGTGAGCCTTCGCGCACGCCAGCCCCTTCAAAAACGTTGATGCTGTTAAACGTGTATGCCACATCAGAAGCAGTTAATATTTCACCATTATGGAACTGAACACCTTCGTGCAAGTGGAATGTCAAACTGCCATCGTCGCCCACTTCCCAGGATTCGGCCAGATCGCCAACAATCTTGAGTTGAGAACCATCCTGTTCAAAACGCACCAGGCGATTGTAAAAATTCCAGGAAATCTGGAATGAAGAAATGGCCGATACGTTACGACCATCAAAGGAAACCGGATTTTGGCCAATGGCAATTTCAATTTCGCCACCGGCTACAGGGGTCTGTCCCTGTTCTTGAGCCAATGCTTTCCAACCGTCCCATGGGGCCAATGCGCCTGCAGCCATCGCAGCACCTGTCATGCGCAAAAAATCTCTACGGAAAAATCCCGTTTTGTAATCGGCAATGAGGAATTCTTTTTGCCTCACGTAAAACCTCCTTGAACAAAGAGTTTTAATTTGTTATGACACAACCAATCTTATCCCTAAGGTTACACCCCCTTCATACATTTGCTGACATTTGCAGTAAAAACCTTGATTGGCGGATGCTGCCTGCCACATGGTTTACACCCTGGCGTAAGTCCACTTGAGCAAATTTCTTTTCAAAGTCGTCCAGGTCGGCCAAATCGTTTGCCACAAGCAATGCCGGAAGCGATGGGCGAGGCAAGGCAGGGTCGTGATAAAACCGTGGTTGGGTGGTGTTGTCCAGCGACACCAGTTGCCGTGCCAGTTGATGCAAAATGGCATTGGCTTTTTGTGCATCCAGTTCCCCTGAATCAATCTTTTGATAAAGACCTTCAAGCGCCTGTTGCAATCCATCGAACTCTGCATGTGCCGCCTTGAAGTTGACCGACACACCGGCTTTGTTCGCTTTGTCCTCGTATTGCTTGAGTGCGCCATGCATCCGTTCTGCCGTCTTGCGATAGTCAAAAGGGTGCGTGTTGCAGTTGAGCACCCGCCTCAACGAGGTGATATATACTTTCAAATCATTGATGAGGTTGTCTTTGTCGGCTATGTCCAGGACATCGTCTTCAGTGTGCCAGGCGATGTTGCCGCCACAGCCGCCGACGGGATATAAGCCCATGCGCTGTTTCTCTTCTGCGGGGATGGTGGACAACAACATATAAAAACTGCTGATGCCAATGTTGTTAAAGCTGTAGTCACCGGCCCGCAACGGACGCATGAATGCGGGTGTCTTTCCCATCGCATCTTCAATGGCTTTGGTGCAAAAGGCTTCGCTTTCAGGCATCACAAACACATCTTCATAAGATGTGGCCCCGCGACAACCAGGTGAGTCAATATTCACTTGGGCAATGCAGTTTTCATCCAAATCTCTGGCAAATTCATCGGCATACCAGGCCGAGCCTGCATAACGGCCTGTGGAGTGGCCTGTCCACCAGGCGACTTTTAACGTTCGTTTGAGGCCGCCTTTGTGTTCGTTGAACACCCTGGCCAGCTCAAGCAGGGTTGCGTCCCCCACGGCATTGTCGCCAATGCCGATGCCCCAGGAATCGACGTGGCCATGGACAAGTACATATTTGTCAGGGTCTTCAGAACCTGGGATGGTGGCTTCGATGACGGGGGCAGTTTTCCAGCCTTCATCGAGTTCGGTCATGACACGGGCTTTAACAGTGCCCTTCTGGCATTGTTCCACCAGCCAGCACCCATCAGGGTTGTTGACCGAAACGATAGGCAGTCCTGGCATCCCTTTGCGGTTTTCCAAGCCAGGAGAACCCCAGACAGGAGAGGCCATGCCATCGTGAATGTTTTGCCCGGGGTTGATGTAAATTTGAGCCACAGCCCCCGCTTTTTCAAGCTCCGAAATCTTGCTGGGCATGCCAAAGCCTTCGCACAGAGAGATTTTTCCTTTGACATCGACATCGCCAATGTTAGAGTCAAACAGCGTTTCCACGTTTGTGGCCTGCGCACCGCCGATATAAACCACCTCGGCTTCAATGCCTTCAGGGGGTGTGGAAGCCGAAAAGCTGATGGTTTTGACACGAATGGATTTTTGCTCAGGGCTGAGCAACTCCATGGTCGCTTTTTTTGGCAAGCTGATGTACATTTCAGGCTCAAAGCGTTGATAGGAAACTCCCAAAGTTTTAAGTCGATCTTCAATATAATCGAATGATTTCTTTTCATCGTCCGTGGTCGATTCTCGCACCCACTGGGTAAACGCTTCAATCAGACCCCAGGGTTCGTCAATGGACAAGGTGTCCAGCAGTTTTTGTTCGGCGTCACGATCCACAGCGCCTGCAAATTGCAACATACCAACCTCCGTAATTGTGTTAAACTTCTCCAGTAAATCGCTCTTGCACTCGGGCCAAATGCTCCCACATGGCGGTTTCGGCTTCAGCCACATCCTGGTGAACAATGGCATCAAAAATGCGTTGATGTTCATCGAGTGAATCGAGCATGCCGCCTAATTCTTCTTTGGAAAGATACACTTTGATTAAGGCCAGCCAGATGGGCTGATACAGATGTTGAACCAACTTCACCGTCTGTTGTTCGATGGCTTCATTGTCGGTGCAAGCTGCCACTGTGTTGTGGAATCGTTGATCTAATCCTTTATAGGATTCGGTGTCACCTGCTTTGGCAATTTCTTCCATTTTGTCCAAAATGGCCTGCAGCTCTTCCAACATCTGATTAGAACGTCGCTGCGCAGCCAGGCCAGCCACCTTGCTTTCCAAACACATGCGCAGCTCGATTAACTCAAAAGGGCTTCTGATTGAAGAATGGACATCTAAATCGCGCAGCGAAGCGCTTTTTACATAAATGCCATCCCCCACACGAACGTCAATGATGCCTGAAACCTCAAGCACGGCCAACGCCTCTCGAACGGAAGATCGACTCACGCCTGTGGATTCAGCAATACGACGTTCAGGAGGGAGTTTATCTCCAACTTCATAACCGTCGTTCTTGATCAATTTTACCAATTGATCCAGCACGTACAGATAACGTTTTTCGTGTTCCAGTTTTTGCAATGGCAACTTGGTCTCCTGCTTTTGATGCTGTTAATTTGGTTATTATTTTCAGAAAGCTGAATATCAAGCTGGCAGATATCAGACCAATTTGATCTTAACACAGTTAAAAAGCGTTTGTCAATAGTTTTTGGTGAATATATCGATAAAACACAGATCTCTGCTAACCACTGAAAAGACCTGTTTCAGCGTTGCGCTTGATCAGGGCGATGTCACTGAGCCGAAGCTGCTGCAAAACCATCGTCAACCTCACTGCTTGAACATGCATGATCAACATCAGGCTTCGAATTGATTTTTGTCATGTCTTTCAAGCCCGTTGCCTGATTCAATGAACTGAGGAAAGCGTCATCAGCTTTAAAAGGAGGGATCATGAAACACATCCTGGCAGCAGTCGAACGCGATGCGCTGAAGCAGATTGTGGTTGAGGCAGCTGGCGAACTCGCAGAGATGATGCATGCCGCCATTACGGTCTGCCATGTGATGTCAGAAGAGGACTATCAAGTGTTGTGCGATCACCTCAATCAAGAAACCATTGGCGCACCTTTTTTGCTGACCAATGCCGAGCAACGGGCTGCCAAGATTGCCGAAGATGCGGCAAAAATCTTACATGAACAAGGCATTGATCATGACATCGTCGGGCGTGTGGGGCATCCCACCGAGCAGGTTTTGTCACTGGCAGAGGAGCTCGAAGCCGATCTGATTGTGATGGGATTCGAAGGGCTTCACGGATTGGAAAAACTCAGAGCCTTGGGCAGCGTGTCCAGGGGCGTCTTGGAAGCAGCAACGTGCCCTGTGCTGGTGATGCCTGTTGCCAAGCATCTGGCCCCTCAACAAGTCGAGGCGTATGTGGCTGTGAACGCATATGCAACATCTAAAGAGGAATAACTGAGCGTTTGATTCAAGAAGAGGTGAACCATGTTTGTTAAAATGTGGATGACACAAGAGGTCATCACAGTGGATCAGGACACGCCCATTTTAGAAGCACGAAACCTGATGAAGGAAAACTGTATTCGACGCTTGCCCGTACTCAAGCATGGCCAATTGGCCGGTATGGTGACTGAAGGTGATATTCAGGAAGCCGGCCCCTCCGATGCCAACAGCCTGAATATGTGGGAGTTGAATTACCTGTTGGCCAAAACCTGCGTCAAGGATGTGATGACCCGCCGCGCTGATTTGAGTGTGATCTCGCCCGATGACGCTGTCGAAAATGCCGCCCTCATTATGCGTGAACGCAAGGTGAGTGGGCTGCCGGTGATGGATCACGATCAACTGGTAGGCATCATCACAGAGTCCGACCTGTTCAAAATCCTGCTCAATGCACTTGGTGTGTTTAAAGAAGGCGCGCGTCTTACGCTGGCCCTGCCCAACGAGCCGGATGCGTTGGCCCCTGTGCTGGGACTGTTTAAAAAACACGGCATCCACGTGCTCAGCACGATCACGAGCGAAAACCATCAACAGACGGTCAACGGAGATGATCATACAAATGTGGTTGTGTTGCGTATTGATGGTTACGAGTACCAGCCCATTGTGGAGGATCTTAAAAAGAATGGGGTCTGTATTCTGGATGCGAGAAATTAAAACAAACCGCCACTGAAAAGAAGCCATGTCAGGTTCAGCTTCTTTTCAGTGCCGCCCTTTTCAACTGTCTTTTCTAATCATGCAGATACATTAGAATGGATGTATGGTTTCAGAACCTTCTGATGTTTTCACCTGTCTGAGGTTGCTGAGAAAACAACATTCGCAAGCCTTGAAGCACATAAAACATGGCCATTTTAAGGCTTTACTAAAGATTCTTGTCAAATTTGGTCTTCATGAGATTATTATTGTTGAAACCCATTGGTTACCCTTTAGGGTGACCAACAGTTGACTTGGTATCATTTCTTCAATTTTATTCATGCATGGTATCTTTATTCTGGATGTCTTTGGCTTTGATTTGTATTTTTTTGGGAAAAAGTGATATCTTATTGCATAGTCAGGCAGATGGTGTTGAATATCCTGAATTGGTTTGAAGTTTTGTTTGTTGAAAGTTGGCATGTGTTTGAAGGGTTATATGAATAAAGTTCGGTAACCAACAGTTCTAAATGGTGAAAAATAATTCGCTGAAACATATGCAATGGTTACCATAGCAAGCAATAAATTTTAACAAGGTCCATTAACATCATCTTTTGAATCGGTATAATTGTTTATAAGGAGGGCGTCATTCATAGAAAAAATATTTTACAAACAAAGTATCTTGCTGGCGCGCTCTTGCCAGATTTATCCTACCTTTTCTTTTATCAAGTAAGTTCTAAAAATCTCCTGTTTTCTAAATTGAGCCAGTGCCAAATCTTTACGAAGCATTTTATGCAACAGTTTTTTATTGTGAAAGGAGGATAGCCAACAATAAGAGGCATTATTGAAATTTAAAAACGAAGGAGAGATATATGAAGCTGTCACTTTCGAGGAGGGCGTTTCTTAAGAAAGCCGGGTTAACGGCAGGGGCCACAACCCTGGCTTTAGGTTCAGGTTGGCGTGTATTGGGTCAAGGTACATTGAATGTTGCTTTGTTGTTGCCTCAGAGTGGTTCTTTTGCCGGTCCTGGCGGCGAAGCTATTCGTGGTGCGCAATTGGTTTTAGACGGTGCAGAAGCTGCTGGCCGAGGCGTCAATCTCATCATTGAGGATACAGGGACTGACCCTTCAACCGGTTTGGAAAAAGCTGAAAAAGTGCTTGCTGATGACGATGTGGATTTCATTATTGGTCCAATCAGCTCTGCAGTGACCGCTGCCATGCGTGATCGTGTCTTGGAAAGCCGCGCCATTTGGTTTATCCCAACCACGGGCGCTGGTGCAAGCCCAACCGTTGAAGGGCTTTGTTCTCCGCAGGTTTTTGCGGGCGTGAACACCTTTGCGTTGTCCAACGCATTTGGCCCTTGGGTGAAGGAAAATGTGGCTGACGAAGTTTATATTTTCGTGAACAACTATGTGTTTGGCAACAGTACCGCAGCCCAGTTCCGCGAAGGTTTTGAAGCGGCTGGCGGGACCATTGTTGGCGAAGGCTTGCCACCGTTGGGTACATCTGATTTTGCCCCATTCCTGACAGATGTTATTGAAGTCCTTCCACAAGCCATGTTCACCTTTGTTCCAGGTGGAAACGGCATTAGTTTTGTCAAACAATTCGAAGAGTTTGGTTTGAAAGAGGATGTCAAATTGACCGGTCTGGGATCAAGTTTTGTCAACTTGTTCTTGCCAGCCATGGGCAGTGCTGCTGTAGGTGCCTTTAGTTCCTTAAACTATGGCCCTGAAGATATCAGCATTCCGGCCAATGTTGAATTCAGAGATGCTTATGCTGCCGCTTATGGACGCCCAACAGGTCCAAGCTTCTATGCCATGATGGCCTATGACTTTGCACGAACGGCTTTAATGGCAACTGAAGCAGTGAGTGGCGACACATCAGATGTGGCTGCTGTGGTGAATGCCATTGAAAACTTGGACCTCGACAGTCCACGCGGCCCATTGTCCTATTCGGCCACGCATGATCCAATTACCAACATCTATGTGCGTGAAACACAAGCACAAGAAGGCGATGCGCCTCCATTGAACATTGTGATTGACACCATTCCAGATGTGGAAGTGCCTATCGATGTTGCTGTTGGCGGACCTTGCGATTTAAGCTAAACAGACAAAATATGATTGACAAAGCGGAAAGAGATTTTCTCTTTCCGCTTTGTTTTCTTCTTTGATAAAGAACCATGAAAATTCTTCCTTTTACCGAAAAAATACATCTGTCATCACTGGACCTGGAAAAAACAGGTTTATTGATTGTGGACATGAATGTCGACTTTTCTCACGAAAGCGGCGGTATGTTTGTGCCAACGAGCGCAGAAATTGTGCCTCGCATCAAAAGATTGGCAGCAGCTTGCCGTGAGCGTCAAGTGCCCGTGATTTATGCTGTTCACGCGCATCGAAAAGATGGCTCAGATATGGGCCTCACTGGTCGTTATCGCGAACCTATCTGGGATCGAAAAGCATTGGTGCAGGGCACGCCAGGCGTGGAAATTCATCCTGAGTTGCAACCTCAGTCAGGCGATGTTGTGTTTTTTAAACAACGCCATAATGCGTTTCATGGCACTGAATTGGAATTAATTCTGAAAGAACTGAAATTGGAATCATTGATAATTGCCGGCACAGTCACACAAGTGTGTTGTGAATCGACCGTAAGAGCAGCCTTTTTTCGTGATATCATTCCCCTGTTGGTGACCGATGGGGTTGCTGCACTCCCACTTCCAGATGTGGGGTATGGCGCTTTTAGCGCGGAGGATGTTCAACGTTTCACACTCACCAAGCTCGGTGCTGTGTATGCAAAACTGGCAAGCTCAGATCAACTTTGTGATTGGATCAAAGACACGTCTGGAGAAAATTAAAAAAGTGTGGTGGAGGTTGTCTTGACCGAATCTCTTTACTGGAATCCTGTTCTGGAATCGTTATCCAGAGCCGATTTGAAAAAACTTCAGCTTGCAAAGTTTAAACGACAGTTGCATCGGATGTACGAACAATCCGCTTTTTACAGAGAAAAACTGGATCAGGCAGGCGTTCACCCGGATCAAATTCAAACCCTCGCTGATATTCGACGTATCCCTGTTACCACTAAAGAAGAACTCCAGCAACTGCAAAGCAATTCTGAAAATTTTCCTTACGGCCCTTGTCTGGCTGTTCCTACAGATCGTGTTGCCACCTATCATCAAACCTCTGGCACAACGGGCAAGCCGATTCGCCAGGCAGACTCCCGCGAAGACTGGGAGTGGTGGATCGAATGCTGGGCCACCTTCCTTTGGGCGCAAGGGTTCCGACCCAATGATCGTGTTTTTATTCCCTTTTCTTACGGCGTTTTTGTCGCCTTTTGGGCTGGCCATTATGCTTGTGAAAAAATTGGTTGCGAAGTGGTGGCTGGTGGTGGCCTTTCAACGCAAGATCGACTGTTAAAGCTTCAGGAATTGGAAGCCACTGCTGTTTTATGCACACCCACTTATGGATTGCACATGGCCGAAGTGGCCGAAGACATGGGGCTCAAGCTCGCGGATTTCAACGTCAACAAAATGGTGTGTGCCGGAGAGCCGGGGGCATCCATTCCTGCCACCAAGAATCGATTGGAAAATTATTGGGGGGCCAAAGTGTTTGATCATGCAGGTGCCACAGAAGGTGGCGCTTGGGGGTTTGGCTGCTTGAAAGAACCCAGTGACCTGCACATCAATGAAGCATTTTTTCTGGTTGAAATTCTTGACCCTGATACGGGAGAGCCGGTTGATTCTGGTGAAGAAGGCGAACTGATCATTACGCCACTGGATCGTCAGGCGCAGCCCTACTTGCGATTTACGCTCAAAGACATGGCCTTGTTCTCGGATGAACCTTGTGAATGCGGACGCACTTTTGCCCGACTCAAAGGCGGTGTGCTTGGGCGTCGGGACGATTTGACCAAGGTTCGTGGCGTGTTGTTTTCGCCAACCTCTGTAGAAGCAGTGGTGCGAGCGGTTGATCAGCTGGGTGATGAATTTCAAGTGGTGGTCGAGAAAAAAGGGGTGCTGGATGAAATCACGCTCAAAGCTGAACTCAAAGAAAATATTCAAATCACACCGGAACTCGAAACACATTTGCTTCAGGAATTGCGCTTAACGTCTGGGCTGCGGTTTAATTTAGAATTGGTTCCCCTGGGCACACTGCCGCGATTTGAAGTGAAAGCAAAACGATTTCAAGATCTGAGGACACACGCATGAATCGAAATGATTTAAAAGCTTTGGATCAGGAATTGATGGAAATTCGCGAAGCGACCGAACGGCTCAAGTCTTTGGCGATAGAACATGGCATGCCTGCCGCAGAGAAAAATGCTGAGCGCATCATGGCCTGCGTCGAAATGTTATCGCTGCATATCTCTGATCCGCTTAAATTGATTGAAGAATAAAAAACTGGATGGAGGGCTTTTTTATGAAAACGACTCAATTCATTGGGGGGCAATGGTCAGGCACCCATGAAACCCAGGCCGTGACCAACCCCTACAATGGCGAAGTCATCGCTGAAATTGCCAAAGGCACGCCTGATTCTGTCAACGATGCCGTGAGTGCCGCACAAAAAGCGTTTCCTGCCTATGCCGCTTTACCTGCCTACAAGCGGTTTGAATTCTTGAATAAGACCGCAGAATTAATTCGACAGCACCAGGATGAACTTTCCAAGCTTATTGCACAGGAAGCGGGAAAATCGTTAAAAAGTGCGACCATTGAAATCATGCGCAGCGCACAGACGTTTCAATTTTCTGCCGAAGAAGCAAAGCGATTGCATGGCGAAACCGTACCACTCGATGCCGCTGTTGGTTCAGAAGGTCGCTTTGGTTTTTTCCTTCGTCAACCCGTGGGCGTCATTGGCACGATCACCGCATTTAATTTTCCACTCAATCTCGTCGCTCATAAAGTGGGTCCAGCACTCGCGGCAGGCAATACGGTGGTTCACAAACCTGCGCCACAAACGCCATTAACATCACTTTATCTTGCTCAATTAATGGAGGAAGCCGGACTGCCCGAAGGCGTGTTCAATGTGGTGCTTGGTGAAGCCGATGTGGGGCAAGCCTTGGTGCAGCATCCTGATGTTGCCATGATTGCGTTTACAGGCAGCGATAAGGTTGGCGAGATCATTCAGTCACAAGCTGGCCTGAAGAAATTGTTGATGGAGTTGGGTGACAACTCTGCGGTCATCATTGATGAAGATGCGAATTTAGAGCGCGCCTTGCCAGCTTCTGTGATGGGGGCATTTGCTTATGCAGGTCAGGTTTGTTTGCAGGCACAGCGATTTTATGTTCATGAAAACATTGCGGATAAATTTATTCCCGCATTCGTTCAAGGGGCAGGACGGCCCAAGCTCGGCGATCCGCTTGACCCTGAAACCGATATTGGCCCCATGATTGACGAAGCCTCAGCCATTCGGGCTGAAAAATTGTTGACAGAAGCTGTTGCCAGTGGCGCGGAAGTGTTGTGTGGCGGCAAACGAGATGGCAGTTTCTTTGAGCCCACCATCCTTGCCAATGTAGCACAAGATAATAAAATTCTCTGCACCGAAGTGTTTGCGCCCATTGTTACCGTGACGAAGGTGAAGGACCTTCAACAAGCGGTGGATTATGTTAATGCATCTGCCTTTGGTTTGGCCTGTGGGCTTTTTACAAACAACATTGATCGAGCCTTTGCGGCGATCCAACATTTGCAAACAGGCAATGTGTTTATTAATGATTCTTCTGTGTACCGCACGGATCACATGCCGTTTGGCGGCGTCAAGCGCAGTGGCTATGGGCGCGAAGGCGTGCGCTATGCAATGGAGGAAATGACCACGATCAAAAACGTGGTGGTCAATTTGGATCAGACGCAACAGGCGATGATCGGCAAATCCGTACTCTAAAGGAAAGGTTTTTTCATGGCAGAGCAGCTTTATATCAATGGTGAATGGACCAACGCCTCCTCCGGCAAAACGTTTGAAAACTTCAACCCTGCCACGCAGCAGGCATTTTCTGAATCTGCCGCTGGCAGTGCGGACGATATGAAGCAAGCCATCGAAGCCGCCCACGCCGCCCGAATGTCGTGGCGTGCCACCCCTCATACGGAACGTGCCAAGTATCTTTTAAAAGCTGCTGATGTGTTTGAAGCCAAACAGCCGCAGTGGGCTCAAATTCTGATTGAAGAAGGTGGTTCCATCTTCCGTAAAGCCATGTTTGAAACCGGCAAAGCATCAGCCATTCTGCGGGAAGCCGCTTCCCATGCCGTTCAAGTGGGTGGAGAAGTGTTGCCTTCCAATGTGCCAGGAAAAACAAATATGGTGCTGCGTCAACCTGTGGGTGTGGTGGGCGTGATCTCTCCTTGGAATTTTCCTTTGCTATTATCTATGCGTGGTGTGGCTTTTGCACTGGCTTATGGAAATACAGTGATTTTAAAGCCTTCTGAGGAAACACCGATGGGGGGAGGCACTCTGCTGGCCAAAGTGTTTGAAGAAGTAAAATTGCCTCCAGGTGTTCTCAATGTCGTCACTTGTTCGCGTGATGATGTCGAAGCTGTGGGCGATATGATGATTTCACACCCTGCGGTCAAACGCATCAGCTTTACAGGCTCCACCGCAACAGGGCGTAAGCTTGCAGAAAAAGCGGGAACACATCTTAAACGAATCGCGCTGGAACTGGGCGGCAAAGATCCGTTGATTGTGCTTAAAGATGCGGATATGGATTACGCCGTCAACGCGGCTGCATTCAGCTCATTTTTTCATCAGGGCCAAATTTGCATGGCGGCAGAGCGTTTGATTGTTGAATCATCCATCATGGAGCCATTCTCTGAAAAACTGGCTGCCAAAGCCAAGTCGCTTCAAGTGGGTGATCCAGGAAATCCTGAAACCATCATTGGCCCAATCATCAATCAAAAGCAGTTGGATAAAATCAAAACGCATACGGACGGTGCCATCGCTGCTGGTGCCACCGCTTTGTGCGGCGCAACGCATGAAGGTCTTTTTTATCACCCCACGGTCTTAACAAATATCAACACCAACATGGATGTTTTTTGTGAAGAAACCTTTGGCCCCATTGCGCCGATTCTTTCTGTAAATGATGTGGATGAAGCCATTGAAATTGCCAACAACAGTCAATATGGTTTGTCGGCAGGCATCCTTACCAGCGATCTTGGCAAGGGGTTGGATATTGCTGATCAGTTAGAGTCAGGTATGGTTCACGTCAACGACTCACCACTGAACGATGAACCGCACCTTCCCTTTGGAGGCGTGAAAGAAAGTGGTATGGGACATCATGGCGGCAAAGCATCGTTGGAAGAATTTACCGAAATGCGAGTGGTTTCAATCCAGCGAAAGCAAAGACCGTTTCCTTTTTGATGTTTCTAAGTTTTTGGTTCAAACTACAGGTGAATCAAGATAAGGAGACAATGTATGGCAACTCGAAAAAAGAAACCAGCACGCGATATTGAAAAAGGTTATCCAGCCAAACAGTTTGTCGAAAAGCTCCGTCGTCTGGCCGATTCAATTGAACAGGGCAAACGATTCCGAATTCAAATTGACGGCGAGCGCGTATCCATTCCGCCCGATGCCATCATCAACATTGAACATGAGCGCAGTAAATCTGGAGAAGAAGTTGAATTTCAAATTAAATGGCCGCTTCCTTAAATTGTTTTAGGTGTTTGTGAATCACAAATCCATAGCTAGTATGAGTGGACTGGATATAAATTGGGAAAGAGGGTTGAGGATGACAGAGTCGAACGCAAACAATGGGATGACGCGGCGTAACTTGATCAAATGGGGAGCTGCCGCTGGTCTTGCAGGTGTGGCCGGATACACGGGATGGCGTTTGATGCAGGTGCCTTCAGCCGATCAGCCGATTAAAATTGGCATTGTCAGTCAGTTGGCCGGGCCACCGTTTAGTGGGTTGACTGCGGATATTTCCAATGGCCTCAATTTGGCATTACAGCAAGCTGGCAATGAAGTGGCCGGGCGTAAATTTGAGTTGGTCGAGGCCGATACACAGGTGAAACCTGCAGAGGGCATCGATGCCACACGCAAAGTGATTCAAAGGGACAATGTCGATTTTCTCATGGGTCCCATTTCCTCTGCTGTGGCAGCCGCCATGCGCAGCGAAGTGGTTAATTCTGATGTGCTGTGGCTGATTTCCAATGCAGGCAATGTGATTTTGACCAGCGATCAATGCGCGCCCAATATCTTTCGCACCAGCTTCAGCAGTTGGCAAACGGCATATCCATTTGGGCCTTGGGCATACGAAAATGTGGCACAGGATTATTTTCTGGCTTATTCCAACTTTGCCTTTGGTCAGCAATCGGCCCAATTTTTCACCGAGAGTTTTACTGCCGCTGGCGGTAACATCCTCGGTGAAGTGACACCACCGTTGGGCACATCGGATTTTTCCAGCTTTATCACGCCAATTCAGGAAGCAGACACACCTGCCGTGTTTGCCTTTTTCTCAGGATCAGATGCCATTGCATTTGTAAAACAATTTGCCGAGTTCGGCCTTAACGCACAAATTGCGCTTACCGGCAACGGCTTCATGGTGGAAGAAGATGTGTTGGACGCTCAAGGTGAAGCCGCATTGGGTGTTCGCACGCTGTTGTTCTGGGCATTGAATCTGGACACACCCAACAACAACTCGTTCCGCAGCGCCTATGAAGAATCTTTTGACGAGCGCCCCAGTGTGTTTTCCGTACAAGGCTACGACACAGGCAATGTCATTGTCGATGTGGTCAAACGCCTGGATGGAAAGGTAAACAATCTGGAAGAAGTCATCAAAGCCACGGAAGCAACCAACCTGACCAACAGCCCGCGCGGACCTCAATTGCGATTCGATCCAGTCACACACAACGTGATTCTTAACATGTACGTGCGAGAAGTTCAGCAAGTGGATGGTCGTTACACCAACATCGTTATTGATGATTTGGGTGAAGCCATTCAACCGCCGATGGGCTGCGATATGGGTTAGGTGATCTAAAGAATTCCCACATAATCAATCGAGAAATCTGTGGCAAAGGCAGGAGAGGTTTGCAACTGTTTCATTTTGGACATCCACAATTCCTGATCGAAATCTGATGGGTGTTTGTGAATCATGTTCATGAGTTGGAGCGAAAAATTTTGCGCTTTCCAGATAAGAGGCAGTCGCTTTTTACTGTAGAGATCAAGATCTCCTGAATCGATTTTTCCGTGATGGTGGTCTATCAACAGTTCTGCCAACACCAGCACATCATGGATGGCCAAGTTCATGCCCTTTGCACCTGTCGGCGGGATCAAGTGTGCGGCATCGCCAGCCAGAAAGATGCGTTGATAGCGCATGGGGTCTGTGACAAGGCTGCGCAACGACATTTTGTTTATCTTGAAAATATTGCCTCGATGCAGGTTTTTATTGCCCATAAAAAAGCGTTGTTCTAACGTGGCCCAGATTCGATCTTCATTCCAATTTTCCAAATCATCATCGCCGTCAATCTGTAAATAGTAACGGCAGACTGAATCATTTCTCATTAAAAAAGCAGCCATGCCGTCTGGGTGCATGGCATAAATGGTGTATGGAAAATAAGGTTTGGCTTGGGCTAAAATAGCAATCCAGTGGATGTTGTGTGCCTGATGATAAACACGGACTGCCTCTTTGGGAATAGCTCGTTTGCTCAATCCTCGTCCACCATCACAGCCCACTAAAAAGGAGGCGTGGATGGTGAGTTGTTCGCCATCCGCTTGGACACAATTTAGGGTGACACCTTCATTTGATTGTTCAATAGACTGCCCTTCAATCCGATAAAGTGCCTGGCCATTTCGTTGTTCAAACACGTTGGACAGGTCGTAAACCAAGTCTGTTTGAGGATAAACGGTATGCACTTTGCCGCCATTGAGGCTGGCATAGTCCAACATAAATGTCCACTCAGGGGTGCGGAATTCACATTGGCCTTGGGTGCGATGGTCGGACAGCATTTGTTCTGCCAGGCCATGTTGCTGCAACGCTTCAACGGTGGTCCATTCGATGATGCCAGCACGGCCTTCGGCTTTAATCGATTCTGGATCAAGCTTTTCAACCACGACGCAGGAAACGTTTTCTTCGTGCAGCAGATTGGCCAGCACCATGCCGGCAGGGCCACCACCCAGAATACAAACTTCGGTTTCTAAAGTTTTTACTGACCCCATCACACCTTGAGTTTAAGCAGACGTTTGGCATTGCCGCTGTAAATTTTTTCCCGCACTTCCGCTGTGATGTCGAGTTGATCAATCACCTGAATGGTGTCGTGAATGTAGCGGCGTCCTTTTTCGGGGTCGAATGGAGAATCCGAGGCAAACAACACATTTTCCTCACCAAAGAAATCCAGGCCACAACGTGTGGCTGAGGCTGAGCCAAACACAGCCGTGTCCGCATAAAACATTTTGAAATAATCCAGGGGACGTTTTTTCAGTTGTTTAAGAATCACGCTTAAATCTTCATCAGAGGTGCGAACACCGAGTTGATCCCAGCCCGGACCGACCCGGCCTTCAAAGTAAGGAATCATCCCTCCCATGTGGTGAGTGATGATCTTTAAATTTTCAAATTTGTCAAAGTAGCCGCCAAACACAAGGCGTGCCATCATCACGCTGGTTTCATAAGGCCAGCCCAGCGTCCACCAGATTTCGTACTTGGATTTTTCCTCACCCACATAGTCGGCCATGGTGGCAGGTCGAATGGGATGCACCCAGATGGGCAAATCGTATTCGTTCATCAATTCAAACACGGGGAGCAACTCGGGCGTGTCCAGTGCTTTTCCATTGAAGTTGGTGAACATCTGAACCCCATTGGCACCCAATTCTTTGATAGCTCGGTGGATTTCATCCACCGTCGCATCCATGTTGTTCAAAGGCAACGATGCAGTGAATCCCACAAAACGGTCTGGATATTGATTCACCAATCTGGCCATTTCATCATTAGCGAGTCGGGCCAGTTCGGGCGATACTTTTGGATCGCCGATCAATTCCAGCGGGGGCGCAGTGATTGAAAGAATCTGCACATAGTCTTCGCCAAATTCATCCATCACGCGAAAGCGTTCGTCGATGTCATAGAGCATCGGCACACCACGAACACGTTTGCCGATGTCTTTGTGTTCTGGCATGACTTCGAGCATTCGATCAAAATATTTTTGTGGGAAAATATGTGTGTAGACATCAATTTTCATCAGTTGCCCCCTGTGTCCCAGGAAATATGTTTGGTTTGTAAAAAGTCATCCAAGCCTTCGAGTCCATGTAAACGGCCCTGGCCGCTTTGTTTGTAACCACCCGTTTCAGCCTCAGCCATCAAGCGGTTGTGCGCGTTGATCCACACCGTGCCGCTTTGCAGCTTTCGAGCCATCCGTTGACCTCGCTGTAAATCGCTGGTCCACACACTCGAAGCCAGACCAAATCGCGAGTTGTTGGCTTTGGCGATGGCATCCGCTTCATCCGAAAAACGGCTGAGTGTGAGGACAGGGCCAAACACTTCGCTGCACATCAATGGAGATTCGGGCGTTGCATCGACCACCAGACTTGGACTGATAAATGCACCGCGCTCTAAAGCGCCACTGAGTGGTTCACCGCGAAGCACCACCTCTCCCCAACGCTCCGAGTCGCAGATTAATTTGTGAATTCGATCTCGATTGGCGTGATCAATCATGGGGCCCATCTGACTGTTCGGATCATTGCCTGGCCCGACGATGAATTCAGATAAAAGTTTTTTTAACCCTTCTTTCACGACATCGAATCGGCTTTCATGAACCAGGATGCGGCTGGCAGCGGTACACATCTGCCCCGCCATGACCATGCCCCCTCGGACCAATGCCGGTAGCGTTAATCTCAGGTCAGCATCTTCAAATACGAGACAAGGTGCATTGCCCCCCAGTTCCAGATTGAGTCGTTTGAGTGTGCCTGAGGCCGATGCCATGATTTTTTTGCCGACTTCGGTGCTGCCTGTGTAGCTGATGGTGTCCACAGCTTCGGAGGCAACCATTGTTTTGGAAACTTCATCGCCTGTTTCAACCACCATGTTGATCACACCTGTTGGCAACGACGGAATTTCTGAAAGAATACGGAAAATTTTTTCATTGATCAGCGCGGTTTGCGGCGCAGCTTTTATCACCGTTGTGCATCCGGCGGCCAGCGCAGGCGCAAGTGAGCGCATCATCAGTGTGACAGGCGCATTCCAGGGCACGATGATGCCAGCCACACCCATTGGCTCTCGAGACATCATGGCATAAACCCCTGGTTCAATTTCGCTGACTCGACCAAAAATGTTACGAGTTAAGCCCGCGTAGTAGCGCGCTTCGGAAACTGCGGCAAACAATTCGTGTTCAGCGTCGACCAGAAGTTTTCCATTTTCTGCGCTGAGGTATTTGGAAAATTCTTCTTTGTGTGTTTCCAGTCGATGGGCCATTTCAAGCAGGACTGCGGCACGAAGCCTTGGCCTTTGTGACCAATCGGTTTGATCAAATGCGCGACGTGCGGCCCCAATTGCAGCCTGAGCTTCGGCAGCACCACCGGCCGCAAATTTTCCTAAAACATCTCCTGTGGCTGGATTGATCGATTCAGCTTGTGCGCCACCCTCAGAAGCCACCCACTGACCGTCAATCCAATGTTGGGCTAAGGTCATGGCATGCCTCCTGAAATTTTTTAAAGGGGTTGGCCGTTGAGTTTTGTCTGAATTTGTGATGGGTACGCATCCCGCATCGCTGCATGGAGAAAGCAGGTTTGCTCACCCATGCGCACCAGGTTGTTAATGGTTTCTGCTGACTCATTGGCATCAATGAACACATGAGTGTCTACAGGTTCGGCACGCCCATCGGAAAAACGGGTGTGTTGCACAATGCGGATGGAGTTGACATCCAACTTGGCAATGTGTGTGTAACGGCTGAGTTGTGTCATGTAACAAAACCCAACCCCTGCCGATAAATAAGCCAATCCTGTTGGCGCTTGGTTTGCCTCCTGATCTACAGGTTCTGCACTGAACAAACGGAACCAACTGCCAATGGGAGAACGCAGTTGAATATCTGTTTTTTTCAACGAACCTTCGAGCCATTCAGCTTTTCCGTGAACATGAAGGGTGCGATCCTGCACTGGTTTGAGGCTGGAAGACACACCGCCTTCGACATCGTGTTTCTTTTCGGCGGCTTTGGTTTTGGTGATGATGTCGTCAAGATAAGCTGCATCATTGTCGGCGGCGAAGGTTTTAAAGTTGACTGCCTCAGGATCAGGATCATCCACATTGCCCGAAGCCGTTACACCTTCCACCTGAACCACTTCTCCATTGACATGAAGCGAAAATACGTTGTTGAGAATATCGCGCATCATTGCTTGTCCGGGGCAGGCTTTTGTGGCAGTCTCGACCAAATTTCGAATCGCACCAGGATCAGCATCGGATTCGATATCAATGAGGGCTTCAGCAGGCTTGGCACCGCCAATGGCATCCCCTTTGATGAATGAACCTTTCATGGTGTAATAGTTGTCGAGTTCGAGGTTGAACGATTTGAGCGTAATGCCTTGTTCTTTTGCTTTTTCCAAAATTTGTGTCATCAGGCAGAACTGTAAACCTGTGGTGAAAAAGGCCAATGGAAAAGGGGCAAGGTCGGTGCCGTTTAGATAGGGGCCTTCATCACACACAATACGCCAAGTGCCGCCAGGGCTTGAGGTGACAATGGCTTCCTTCTGCATCCCAGGTAAAGAGCGAACTTCCACACGGTGAATCATGCCCGTGTGATTGGATGCACCGCCTTGCACAGAATCTTCTTTAACTCGAAACACCAAAGGCTTGTTGGCGGTTTCGATAGAATAAACGCCGCTTGCATCATTCATGTTATTCCTTCCCTTTGGTCAGCGCATGGCGTGCTTTTTCGATTAAGCCAATCAACCCGCGGGGTGAAAACAGCACGAACATCACGTACACAAATCCCATGATCATGAGCCAGTTGTCGGCCATCCATGAACTGAAAAAATCTTCAAAGAAAATCACAATGGCACCACCCAGCATGGGGCCAATGAGTGTGCCCACGCCTCCCAGCCAGGTCATGATGATGACTTCAGCCGACATGAGCCAATGGAACAAATCGGTGGACACAAACAACTGCTGCTGCGCCAGCAGCGCGCCTGCCAATCCGGAAATGGAACCTGAAAGCACAAACGCCGCCCATTTGTATCGGCGCACGTTATAGCCTAAAAACTGCATGCGTTGTTCATTTTCCTTAATTCCCACCAGCGTGCGCCCGAATGGAGAATTGACAACGCGTCGAATCAGCATGTAACAGAGCAATAAAACCGCCAGCACGAAATAATAGTAGTTGGTCTGATGGTCGATGCCTAAAAATGTCGATGCTTTAATGCCTGGCAATCCATTTTCCCCTCCTGTGACATCGGACCAGTGAAAGGCAACTGAATGGAAAAATTGAGCAAATGCCAATGTGATGAAAATAAAATAGACACCATGGGTGCGAATGGAGAGAAATCCTACAATCATTCCCACAACGGCGCACAACAGGACACTCATCAACATGCCTAACCAGATGGTGAGTTCAGGGGGGAGCCCAAACAGAGCCTGGCTGTGGATCAATATTAATCCGGTTGTATACGCGCCCAGGCCAAAAAACATGGCATGTCCAAAAGACACCATACCGGTGAATCCAGCCAACAGATCATAGCCGAGCAGGAGCACGGAAAAGATAAAAATCTTGGTGAACAGATTAATATAAAAATTTGAAAATAACTGAAGCTCAGCGCCCAAAGGCAGCAACAACAACAGCAACAGCACGGGAATCCATCCCAGAGCAAAAGGCAATTTGGCACGTCGTGGCTGAGTAAGTGCGCTCATAAAACTCCCTAATGCAGTTGTGCCTGACCAAACAACCCTTGAGGTCGAACCAGCAACACCAGTGCCATGACCATATAAACCAGAACCTCAGTCAGCCACGGAAACCCTAATTGACCACCGATTAAAGCGCCAAAACTTTGAGACATGCCCAACAGCAATGCCCCCACCACCGCACCACGAAAGCTGCCCATGCCGCCAATCACCAGGACGATGAAGGCGTCAATAATGATAAAGTTACCCATCTCAGGCTCAACGGCCCGCATTGGTGAAACGATGACGCCCGCAATGGCAGCCAGCACAGCGCCAAAGGCAAACACTTTGGTAAACGCCTTTTTCAGGTTGATGCCCATGGCGCCAACAATTTGAGGGTCATACACACCTGCTCGCATGATCAGGCCGAAATTGGTCATGCGTAAAAACATCCAGGTCAGGAACACCACAATGGCGCCTGCAACCAACACAAACAAGCGATAGGTTGGGTAATACATAAAGCCTAAATTGACCAGACCTTTTGTAAATGCAGGCGAATCAAAAGGCAGCGGATCGTGGCCCCAAATGATTTCAACCACACGGGTGAGAATGAGTGTGAGGCCCAACGTCAGCAGCAAACCGTAAATGGGATCTCTTGAATAGATTCTTGAAATGGTAAATCTTTCCAGTAATGCGCCCACAATCCCCACGCCAATAGGGGCACCGATTAAGGAAAACCAAAATGGATCAATACAGAAGTCACCGATGCAAATGTCGCCAACAGCCCTGACCCATTGAAAAATAACCACGCCAAAAAATGCGCCAAGTGTGTATAAAATGGCGTGGGAAATATTGATCACATGCAAAATACCTGCCACAAAAGTGAGGCCGGATGAAATTAAAATCAAGACCGTACTGGTGATCAACCCCGTGAACAACTGAAACCCGAGGGAAGACAGTTTGTACGCACTCAATAGCCAGGCAACCAATAACACAAATCCCAATGCGCCCAGCGCCATGCTGCCATATCGAGTCACTGAGGGATTCAACGGATTAACCTCTTTGGTTTTCTCTTCATTTTTATATTAATTAAAGAGGGCAATGGTTACCATTGCCCTCTTTTTTGTTATTTGAAATTTTAACGAAACTCATCAAATTCATGATTTAAAAACAACGAAAATGCAACCTTAGTCATTATTAAGCTACAAAACTGCATGTGTTGTGTTTAAGTTTCATTGTGAAATAGCATAACATGAGGCCTGAAAAAAATGCAAATATCGATGCGCGTCCAAATGAACCACCTAAAGCATGAAACCTCCATTGAAGTTTCGATCAATGGTAACCATTGATGCCTTAATTGCTGACAGATTTATGGAACTGGCTGCATGTTTTTTAAGTCAGTGGCGGGATGAAATGTGTGCCAGGCAAACCAATACATGGTTTCACCATAAATTCTTTTCAAACGCTCACCAGATGCTGAAACCAAGGCATCTTCCGTGATTGTCCATGGCGTTCCATGTTGATCAGTGAGGGTGTCATCCATTCTGTCAAACTCAAAATTTTGACGTTCAAAGGCGCGAACGGTTGCCGGATAAAATCCAAATTGGCTTCCTGGAAATGAATCCACAAGCAAGACGATGGATTGCTGTTTGAGTTGATCATTCCACACCTGGCGTGTTTCTAATTGCTGTATTGGGTAAGCGATTGTGTTTTCATTCAAAGAGATTCCAAACACCCAATCTTTTTCAGCCAGACGTTCATCCCTGGGGCTTGCTGGGGCAAGTGTGCTGGTGGAAACGCGATACAGGTCGTAGGCTTCATGCGTTTCATAGGTGAAAAAATTGCTACCTGAAGGATCAATCACATCTGTGTCTGGATGCAGCTCAACCCAATTTTTCCAGGTGGTTGTGGTCAGAGGGTATCTTTGTAAAACAATCGCATCATCAGCCAGTGGTCCTGCCAAAGGTTGTCCAGCGATGTTGGGCCATAAACTCATCGTCTGTTCGTCAAACATCAGCTTGTTGCTTTGATAAAGCAAACCTGAGGTGTTAAACGTGTAAATTGTTTCACCCACACGGCGGTTGAACAACACCGCAGAGCCACACAGCGGGCAATACGACAGCGCGATAAATTCTCCGCCCAATTCATCATTGGCCAGTTCATGCCAATCCATCATACGGATGGGATAGGCGCGCGCCTGGCCATGGATGCTTGCACCAAAGATGATGTCATTCGGCTGAAAAAAATCCGCATCCATAGCAGGTATCGTTCTGGGCTCATTGAGTGGTGGGATGCCTCCAGGAGGGATCCCGCCCCAAACCACAAATCGCCAGTCCAGTGTGCCTTGATTCGACAACAATGCCTGCATGGATGGTACTTTGCTTGCAAATAAAGTGCGCTTCCAGGTAAAAAACGAGTCGTTCCAATCAACCGGCTGCGTCCACAGCCACTCATACCATTGACGAAGCGCCCTGCCTCCGCTGAAGGTTTGACCACTGATAAATTCCAGTGCTTCTTGGATGTTTTCATTCTGATGAAACTGTAAAATTTCGATCAGGTAAGGCAAAAAGGAAGGGTTGTTTGTGTTTTTGATCCAGGTTGCCACCTGTTGTCTGGTTTGGAAATCGCCAGTTGCCAATGAATCAATCAAAAACTGAAACGATGCTTCCAGATTAACAAGCGTTTCATCTGTCTCTTGATCAAACAAGGCTGAATTGAAAAAAGTGTCTTTTACTTCATGTGTCTGTCCCAGCATATTTTTCATGATGATGCGAACGTGTAACACATCGGCAAAAGAAATTTTATCCGAAGATGCCCAACCATCGAAACCGAACTTGTCCGTTGATTGCAGTTGCCATTTGGAGCCATCAACGGATGTCCAAAACTCAACCTGACCAAAGGGGCTCCAAAGCGAGTCTGTTTCGAGTTTTAAAACCAGATGCTGATCTTGGATAGATGCTTGAATGGAGAGATTTTTGGGGATGCTGAAGCCAATCAACAAACCTGCAAGAGTCAAAAAAATACCCAAGACAATTTGGGTGATCCAGTTTGCGCGGCTTCGGGGTTTCTGATGAGGTTGGTGTTGATTCATCAAGCACCTCTTGCTGTATTCACCTCACCCTGAATTGAGATTGAATGGTTATAGCAGGTTTTAACTTA
Organism: Candidatus Fraserbacteria bacterium; assembly: GCA_029262795.1. Taxonomy (GTDB): domain Bacteria; phylum Bipolaricaulota; class Bipolaricaulia; order RBG-16-55-9; family JAJCYT01; genus JAJCYT01. The sequence goes on along the minus strand of JAJCYT010000018.1, from coordinate 92,777 downwards.
AACAGAAATACCCAAAAACTCTTCCAGAATCTCTGGATGTGTTTCCAATTCCTGTGTGCTGCCCGTATATTTTGTTGTGCCTTGATCAATGATGTAGTGACGGTCTGAGGCAAACAAAGCCATTTTTACGTTTTGTTCAGCCAGCAAAATTGACACGCCTGTGGCTTTGATTTTTGTGATGATTTCAGCAATTTCACGAACGATGATGGGGGCCAGCCCTTCGCTGGGTTCGTCCATAAGAATCAATTGAGGTTTGCCCAGCAAGGCACGGGCAATGGCCAGCATTTGGCGTTCTCCTCCACTGAGGTGGCCTGCCTTTTGCCGTCGACGTTCAGGCAGAATGGGAAAGTATTCGTAAACGCGTTCAATTTCTTCCTGCTGATTTTTGCTGACCGCCTGAAAGGCAGCCAGTTTCATATTTTCTTCAACAGACAGCGTTGGGATAATGCGTCGTCCCTGTGGCACAATTCGAATGCCATGAGCAAAAATTTGATAGGGTGGTTTTTTCTGAATGGCTGTGCCAGAAAAAGTGATGTCACCTTCGCGCGGTGGCGTTAGGCCCATGATGCTGTGAATGGTGGTGGTTTTGCCCGCCCCGTTGCGGCCCAGCAACGATACAGCTTCATTGGGTTTTACTTCAAGGTTCATGCCGTGGAGTACATGACTTTGGCCATAATAGGTGTGAATGTCGTTGACTTGAAGCAGAGACATTTAAAAACCTCCCAAATAAGCCTCTTGAACCTGTTTGTCAGCAGCCACATCCTGAGGGGTGCCATCCGCCAGTTTTTCCCCGTAATGCATCACCAGGATGCTGTCGGCCAAGGCCATGACCATGTCGATATGATGCTCAATCAGCAAAATGGTTAGATCTGTTGAAATTTCTTTGATGAGCTTGGCGATGTCTTCCGATTCCAGAGGCGACATACCGGATGTTGGCTCATCCAGCATCAACAGCGTGGGGTCGGTTGCCAGGGCCAGACCAATTTCCAAAGACCGCTGGTCGCCATAGGAGATTTTTGAAGCGGGCTGATAGGCATATTTACTCAGGCCAACACGCTCAAGCAGCTTTTCTGTTTTTTCCCGAATGCCTGGCAAATGATCGGCAGAGGCAAACAATGATCTTTTATTGTCATGATTGACCTGTACTGCTAAACGTATATTTTCAAACACGGTCAGGTTGGGAAACAAATTGAGTAATTGAAACGATCTGGCCATTCCCTTTGCGGAAATGGCATGGGGTGACAGGCCCGAAATTTTTTCGTCCTGAAAAAACACATCGCCCTCAGAGGGTTTCAGTGACCCTGTGATCAAATTAAACAGGGTGGTTTTACCTGCCCCATTGGGGCCGATAACGGCTTTGATTTCGCCCGGTTCAATCTGGAAGCTCACGTTGTTGGTGGCGAGTAAATTTCCAAATGCCTTGGACAAATTTTTAACTTCGAGCAAGGGAGTCTTCGTCGCTGTGGAATTGTTCATAATTTTAATATAAATGGAAAAGCCTGAATTCGATTGTAGCACTGGATCAGAATTCAGGCAAATCTAGCTGCTTTATGCGCGACGAGAGTGGAAAAGGAATTGAGGCTGAAAAGGTGGCCAGGCTTGATCTGGCCACCTTTTCATTTTGATCAATTGATCATCACTGGAGTACGATGAATTTTTTAATGTCGCTACGCCAGACGGACCCATCCAGGCCACGGGCGGTGACTATGTAAAGGTACACTCCATTGGCCAGGCGGTTGCCGTGTTGATCCAACACTCTGAAACTGAGTCCATTGCCGCTGGCTTGCTGATCCAGCAGTGTTCGACCTGCCAGGTTAAACACTTGCAAGCGCGTGGAGGCAACACCCAGGGCTTGTAGGTTGAGCGCAAACTGGCCCGACTGACTGCTCAGGCTGAGTTTGTGGATGCTCATGGGCTGAATGGTTTGCGCCATTGGTTCAGCAGTCTGAGTCGACAATGGACTGCCGCTGATCCAGGTTTGCATCAGTTGCTTCATTTTGTTGTCGTTGATGGTCTGGCTGGTGCCAGGGACCACCTGGCCACTGATCCAAAGGTTAATGGCGGTTTTAATCTCACCATCATCCAGGCGATTATTGCCATTGGCATCCAACGCTTGTTCAATGCTTTGGCCAGGGCCAATGGGTTCATCGCCAAACATCTCATCGCCTGCATCGGACACAAACACTTGAACGCTGGCGATGTTGCTGTTGCCATCGCGATCCATTGCTGTGACGGACACGTTGTGCCAGCCGGAGGTTAAGGCTGCCGTGATGGTGTCACCTTCGCCAAGAAAACCATCCATATCCGATTGCCAACTGAGACTGCCGCCGGACAGCGGGCCGTCTTCGGCATCGAACCCCTGGGCGGAAAAATGGACAGCGCCCAGGTTCAGTTCTTCGTCAATACCAAACTGCGTGCCTTCTTCAGGGCCGGTGATGAACACATCCGGCGCTTTGCTAAGCACTTCAAAGGGGCCAAACGAGGTTTCGCTGGTGTGATAACCGTCGCTGACAAACAGACGCAGCATGGCGTTTGAAGTCCCTGGCCAAAATTCTGCGCTGAGGTCAAGTTGGTTTTCTTCAAAGCCAACCGCAGCAGGCTCCCAACTGTCCCCACCATTGAAGCTGACAAACAATGCGGCAGTGAGTGGATCGCCATCAGGATCGTTGCCATCCCAATTGACATTCATCTCTTCACTTGGCTGAGCATCCAATCCAAAGATTTCAGGAAAATTGCTTCCAAATGTTTTGCTGTAAAGCACACCGCCATCGCCTTCGATGTTGAATTGTGCTGCCCCCGAAACCGCAGGGATCAACACGGTAAAAACGCCTTGTTCGCCGTGATGAGAACCATCGGGCACGCTAAATGTTTGATGTGCTAGCTCTGAACCGTTTTCATCCAGCACATTGATACGATAGGGGCCAGGTTCGCTGATCGAAAACTCATCGCCAATAATTGAGCCAGGCAGCACAAAGGTTTCGCCCAACGTGACTTCGCCTCTTTCAGCATCAAGTGTGCCCACCACAATCAGATAATCCTGACCCGCATTGACATTGGCAGTCACAAATGGTGTTTCATGAGTTTGATCAGCAAACCCCTGACTGCGTGCTGACAGCGAGGAAATGGAAGCCACAGGCCATTTGGATTTGTAAGACAACCCTGCCCCGCCGCGAAGCCCGGCGCGGACCACGCCGTAGGTGTACGGCGATATCCACACTCGGTTGCAGTAGGTCATGATGTCCTTGGTGGACTGTGGAGAAAACACCTGATTGATTCGGCTGGCCGAACTGACACTGACCCCCCAGTAGTCGCTGGGACCACTGCCATTGCTCAAGTTGCCACTGGTAAAGGGATAACTGCCATCAGTGGGAAATGGTTCATTACATTCCACCACATGCCAGGCCCAGAGAGAGTGGCCCATTTCATGTGCGGTGCAGTCCTGTTGGAAATTGTTTGTGCCCTGTGTGCCAGGAGTAACGCGCACCCAACTGTAGCGATCAGGGATGGGCGTGCCCATACCACAGGGACCAGAACCGGCATCGTTGCGATTGACCACACCGAGTAAAGTGGTGTTGCGCCCAGGGCGTTGCAGGCCAATAGAGCCCAACACCAAATTGATGATACCACCCACATCGCCGTTCCAATACACCCAGGTGCGGTGCGGATGCAACTGCACGTTGCTGCTGGGGTACATTTGTTTGGCGTGTTCGTGGATCAGACGGTAATCACGTTGATAATTTAAGCCGCGTCCGTTAATTCGCAGTTGAACTGCTTGCAAGTGCATCACTGGTGAAGACTCAATTGTGGCTCGATTGCTGAAACTATTGTTGCTTTCATCAGGGTCGGTCATAGATGTGGAGCGGCGCCCATAACCACCCGATGTGCCCCCAGCAATATAAACTTCGGCTGTGAGTTCCAGTGTGCCAGTGCGATTGAGCCAGGCTTGCGGCAGTTCGCAATCGATGCTCAATTGGGTGCTGTCACGCAAATCGGACAACTTGGGGTTGCTCTGGGCATTGACGCGATCAAAGCAGGTATAGCCCATGGCATTGTTGTACCAAGGCACCGAAGTGCCGCCAAGCTTGGCAAACAGGCGAGCTTCTACAGGCACGGATTTGCCATTGGTTTTCACATACACGCGAGCAACGGTGGGCTTGCCTGCGACCAGGGGAATGGCATGATCCAGGTTCTGAATCGTTTGCACCATTTCGATATTGATGATTTCTATATCGACCTGATCGCCCGTTGTGCCGCCATTGGGGCAGGTGACCTGGAAGGTCATGTCGTTGCTGACCGGTGGTAAAAACACATTGGGGATGGGGTTTTCCACGCGCACGGTGGCAAAGCTGGGACAAGGCGTGCTGGATGGTACGGTGAATTTTACTTCAAACCCATCGACATACGTGGTGGTTAACGGAGAGCCTTCAAAGATAACGACAGACCCCATCGGGTTTAAAATAGTGGACGGAATAAAGCCGCCACCCACCACGGACACCTGCGTGCCTGGAGGGCCACTATTGGGGGTCAGTCCCGTGATTCTGGGCTCGGGGGTGCCATCCGGTGGATCAACGGTTTCTTCCGGTGGCGGGCTGGTGGTGACGATGCCGATGTTGTAGTCAAATTCGTTGGTGCCTGTGTCGAACCCCATCACCATCACGTAGTAGCGGCCATCTGTTTGGATGGTGTACTGCATCGACTCAAGCTGCGCCTGACGTGCGTTGCAGGCCAGTTCGGTAAATGCGTTGGTGTCTAAAATGCACACTTTCAAAGTGGTAAACCCTGCGTTGAAGGGGCGGGTGTCCACCTCGACGGTGAGTTGGTCGCCCTGCTTTAAATCTTTGGCAAACCAATCTTCATCGCTGGTGGGGCAGATGAACAGGTTTTGTGCAAAACTGATCTGGTTCGACCCAATCAGATGCGCTTGGGAATCCATGTTGTTTGGCTCAAAGGGATCGTTGGAGCAGGTAAACGATTGTGCAGAAACCGTCCATTCAGCCATCAACAGACTGACCGCCATTAGGGCGACACTAAAGAACAGCATAAAGTTTTTATGCTGCAAAAGCCGCCTTATCGTGAGATTTTTTCGAGACATATGTTGCCTCCTTTTCTGGTTGAAACCAGATTAGGCAACCATGACTCCAGTTTGGCTCCACCTTTCGGAGCCTTTACAAAGAAAAGGCGACAGCATTGTCGCTGTCGCCTTCAAGTAACTCATATGGTTTGATTAAAGATTAAATGTCGTCGAGGAGCGTGTTGAGCAGGAATGACTGTTCAAATGGCTCCTGAGTTTCGATGGCAATGTAATAAACGCCTGCCTTCAAAGATTCGCCAAGCAATGTGATTGATTCCACAGCCGTACGTGAAGCGGATGTCCAGTCGGACACCGCCTGCCCGTTGACCCATGCCACAGGCTGACCGAAACGAACATGGAGTTTTAGATTGCCTGGACCCAGGTTGGTGAGCATCACAGTGAGGCTTTCGGCATCATCGACTTCGATTTCGTACTGGATAAGACCAAGTGAACTGTTGTCTTGAGGGGCACCGGCCACGCGGTCTGCAAATTCAAATCCAATATCAATGGGTTCGATCTGAACCGCATAACCTGTGACCACTGTAGCGACCAGGGAAAATTTCTGATCCAGTGTTTCAGGATTGTGTACGCTGATGAAATAAGTGCCAGGATCAGGATGATGCAGGTCCAGCGTTTCGCTCGATTCAAAAGAGCGCGATGCAAAATCACTGTTGCCCAATGACGTTACTGTGGCAATGGGCATGGTTTTGCTCACATAGAGGTCAATATTGCCCCCGCCTTGCCCGCGCGCTTTAATGATCAAGTTTTCCGTGCCTTCAGGTACGTCAATACGATAAACCACGGATAAGCCATTGCCTGTCGCAATACCGCCAACCACTTCATTCGAGGCGAGGTCAATCTGAGTGACGTTAACCTGTAATTGTAAGTTAATGTTGCCCACCGGGCTTTCGCCCAGTACCACATCAATAAGCAGTTCAAACACACCGGGCTGATTGGGTGTGCCAACGATGTTGCCATTGTCTTCGTTTAAAGAAAGTCCAAGATCAAACAACGCGTCCTTGCTGTCAACAAAGCGAGCGTTTTCGGGCAGAAGCTCGATCAAATCTGTTGGAATGGTCAGCATCACCAACTCGGCCACATTCACTTCATAGGAAACTGTTTCAGAAAATCCGACCGAAATATCTGAGCCAATCGGTTCGGACAAATTGCCCGCCCGATCGCGATACTGGACAAACACAGATTTTTCACCAAAACCTTCAGAAAGTGTCAAAGAGGCGGTTTCGCGGAAAGATTGGAACCCAGACCAGTTTTCCGCATCTTCACTAAAGCGCATCTCGACCACCCCGCTGGCATTGTCCTGCGCTGTTAAATCGATAGTGACAGATCGTTCGACGGTAAAAGCGTCACCCCCATTGAGCAGCAGCTTTCCGGTGGGGGCAGTGGCATCATAGCGAAGCGTGCCGCTAATGCGATTGGCCTGAGTGACGTTGCCTGCGCTGTCTTCCAGCCATACGAAAATATCAGTTTCACCTTCTGTATTGGCCGTGATGGAAAACGGGTTATCGACCGTGCGTGTGCCATCGTTAAATGAGGTGGGCGCAGACCCAAGTTTATACCAGGCTGCGGCCACATCCCCCACATCGTCACTGGCAGAGGTCCACAGCACATTAAATGTGGCATTGTTGGTCCAGCTTTGCGGGGCCACGTTCAACGCCACTGGGGTAAATGGCGGGGTACGGTCTTCTTCAGATGCAGGGGGCTGGCCCATGAGTAAAATACCAGAGCCGTATTCAGTATCTTTTCCAGGCGCACCGGCATCTTCACTACGGGTTTCTAAAAACTGCAACGCCTGTGCGGGCGAAAATTCAGGAAAGGCATCAAGTACCAACGCGAATGCGCCCACCGCATGCGGTGTGGCGGCAGACGTTCCGGTGAAACCACGGTTGCCATTGCGACCATCGCCAGTGTAGTCGCCAAAGGCGACGGTGGAGACGTGCGTGGGGGCGACCAAATCCGGCTTCAATTCGCCATGAGGGGTCGGCCCTTTGCTGGAATACACCAACAGTTGACCATCGGGGCACAAGCCTCGAGGGCAACTGGACGGGGTGTGATGAACCGCGCCAATGCTCACCGCATTGGGAGACTGTGATGGTTCGGTGAGGCTGATGGTGCCTTCAGTCGTTAAATGTTCTGCGGTGTCAAAATCACAGGAACAGCTTTCAATCAAGATTTCAAAAGCCATATTGGGCGTATCTTCATCGCGCTTGGTTACGGCAAAGTTAACTTTCTGGCGGGTGCCCACCAAAGAAAGGTCTTCGGAGAAATAACTGGCAATCGCAATTCGCACGGGGAAACCAGGAAACCAGAGCCAATCGCTAAAAGAATCCAACCCGCCTTTAAAGGTTTCAGACGCATTTTCAGGCGCACTGACTTCAATGTTGTAAAGATTCTGCGCCCGCGAGCAGGGGCCATCCCAGCCAAAGTTCATAAACACAAACCCAACGGCCACTGGGTCGCCAAAGAAATCATCTTCAAAGATGAACATGTCCAAGGTCAAGTCCTCATCGCCATCACTGAATTCATGGCGACGGTTGTTGTCGTTGTCTGTAAAGGTTGCGCTGTAGTGCTGACGGTCCCCTTCGTTGCTGGATGCTGTGATCCAGTTGATGCCTTTTTGACGCGCTTCTTCAATCTGGGGTTCCAGGATGCTGCCGTTTACGTCGCTCAAGCAGCCGGAATACAGGCCCAAGGATGTGTTGAGTACATCCACTTCCTGGTCAATCATAAAATCAACGGCCTGGCGCAACTCCACATCTGTTTCAAAAAAAGCCAAGCTCAAATCGGCATCGGGCACAATATCGTGAATAATTTCGGACACACCAACACCGTGTGCGCCAATGCCCGGATTGCCATCCGGATCGAACAGCAAACCGGACTGACTAAAGGATTCCGTGGTCACGCGATCGGCTGGCGGCAGTTCGATGCCAAATTGGTCTTCTACGCCAAGAAAAGTGTCCAACACACCCACATGAACACCTTTGCCGGAAAAACCGGCTTCATGCCAGCTTGCCACACCCAAGTCTTCCAAACCTTCACTGACAACATCACCCTGGCTTGGGCCACCGGAGGCCACCTGGCGCAAGCCGCTGCTTAAAGGCAGGCGAATAAACTCAACAGCTTCAAGATCAGAGAGGGTGTTCATTTGTTCGGGCGTCAGCCGTGCCTGCACAGACGTTTTGTACGCGCTTTCAAAACGTCCGCCCAGGGTGTTGATGGCTTCAATCACTTGAGAAACCGACGCTTGATTGCTCACTTCAATCACAATTTGTGTCGGCTCGTTTGATGGCGCAATCAAGCTGGCGTCTTCCAGCTTGAATTGACCCGCCTTAAAAGCCGACATCATCTGAGGGCGAACCAACAGCGTTTGCAGCATTTGTTGAATTTTTGGATTTTGTTGAAAGATTTCAATTTGACCATCCACATTTGCATTGTCAGTGTCAGATTGAAAGTTTAGTTGTTGGGCCTGAATTTGCGGCCCTAACAAGAAACTGAGTAAAAAAATCAAACCGAAAGAAATCGTAATTATTCTGGTGCGCGTTGTGTACATCTTCAACATCCTCCAAAAGGTAGATAGTTTGAGTTTATCGCTACTTTATGTGACTTCTATGAGCACGAACTGAAAATTTCATGATATTTTTATACGCATCTACAGGGCTCAAGAAAATGTGCACATTCGTTCTGACAAAAATACATATTCTGATGATGCCTAAAGCTTAGCGAACGCGGACAGGCACGCGTACAAAATTAATGCGCGGGTGCTGTGCCAATGACATCATGGCTTGGAGCGTGAGGCGTGTTTGCATTGTGCCTTCCAGATCCACCTGAATCTCTCCGTTCAATGCCTGGACGGCCCAACGGATATCTTCCTGGGCATCGCGCGCATATTCAATCACCACGGTGACTTCGCCTGTCTCATAATCAATACGATGCAAGGCGGCAAATGGTTCCCTGTTGTCAGAGGTGGCAAGCTGAAAAAGCTGTTCCTGGAGGTAGGGATAATCTTCAGGGCTGGCGTCAATGTTGCCGATAGGGTTAGGATTGTTGGCTGGTGTTTGGTCACATCCAGCCAACAAGATCCCCAACATTATAAAACTGATCCATAAAAATACTCTGTGTAAGCGCATACTTATACCAACGACGAAGTGGTCCCCCAGTTCCCGCTGGCAGCAAACACCCATTCTGAAAATGGTTTTCGTGAGCCAGGGGCAAGCTCGCCTTCTCTCAATGCTTCAGGCAGTTGTTCAGGATCTCCCAAATAGCCGAGTGCCAGAACAGCCACGGAATCGAAGCCTTCAGGAATAGAAAATACCTCTCTGGCTTTATCGGCATCGTAACCACCCATCTGATGTAAAAAGAGATCCTGTGAAGTGGCTTGAAGGGTTAATTGTGAGATGGCCATGCCCAAATCGTGATAGGCGTGACGGTTGAAGTTGCCATTGCGTTCATAATTAAGGTTGGCAATGGACAAAATCAAGACTGGCGCTGTTTTGGCCCAATCCTGATTAAACTCGCCCAGGCAACTTAACAGCCGTTCATAATCTTCTGGCTGATCCTTGCTGGCAACAATCATGCACCAGGGTTGTTCGTTGTAAGAAGAAGGCGCCCAGCGTGCGGCCTCAAACAAACTTTTCAAGGTTTCGGGTTCAACTGGTTTTTCAGAAAAAGAGCGAGGGCTCCAACGTTTTTGAATCAGTTCATGAACAGGATAATCGACCTGTGCTTGTTTACTCATGTCATCTCCTCAATTTATTCAGCTCAAGATGTAAAAGCTTTCAAATTTCACCTGAGCTCAGTATAACGGGAAGAAAAAACAGGCGCTGTTCATAAAGGAGCGTTATGGGTGTGTTGTATGACAAGCAGGATCGTTTGGTCACCATCACCATCAATCGGCCCGAGGCGCACAACGCGCTTGACCCACAAACCAGTGACGAACTCACTCAAGCCTGGATTCAGTTCCGCGACGACGACGATGCCTGGATTGCCATCCTCACCGGCGCAGGCGAAAAGGCTTTTTGTGCCGGCGCTGATGTTGCCAAGATGCCATCATTTTTTGACATGAGTCCAATTGAGCGTCGCAATCAACGGGAACGCGATATTGGTTTGGGTGGTATCACGCGCAACTTTCCGTTGTGGAAACCGACCATTGCGGCCATCAACGGACACTGTTATGGCGGCGGATTGGAAGTGGCGTTGGCTTGTGATCTTCGCATTGCATCAGAAAATGCGAAGATGGGATTGCTGGAAAGCCGATGGGGCATCATTCCAGGGCAGGGGGGCACACAGCGGTTGCCGCGCGTGGTGCCGGTCAACATTGCTTTGGAAATGATTTTTACAGCAGACCGCATGGACGCTCAACGCGCTTACGAAGTGGGGTTAATCAATCAAGTCACCACGCAAGACCAACTGATGGAACAGGCCGTGGCTCTGGCGGGAAAAATCAATCAAAATGCGCCTTTGGCGATTCGATCAGCCAAAGAAGCCGTCTATCGCGGCCTGGACTTGCCACTCGAAGAAGGATTGCGTGTGGAACAATGGCTGGCCAATCCGTTGCGCGACACCGAAGATGTGGCCGAGGGCATGGCGGCGTTTAAGGAAAAACGTCCCCCCAACTATCAAGGAAAGTGATTTTTAAAATGAAACTCGCCATTCTTTCTGACACACATGGCAATCTGGTTGCGCTTGAAACGGTATTGGCTGAACTTGAAAAAGAATCGATTGATCAAATGATTTGCCTGGGCGATGTGCCAGCAATGGGGCCACAGCCTCATGAATGTTTAGAGCGAATCAAAGCGTTGGACATTCCTGTCGTGATGGGAAACACGGATGATTGGCTGATCAATCCGTCTACGATACCACCAGATGATGCGCCTATATTCAACATCATGCGCTGGTGTGTTGATCAAATGACGGAAGCGGATCAAGCATTCTTAAAAAATTTTGAAGCAACGGTAGATATCAAATTGCCCGACCAAATGGACTTGGTGTGCTTTCATGGATCACCAAAACACTTCAACGATATCATTACCTCTATCTCATCTGATGATGAAATACTGGATTACTTTGCAGGCACCAATGCCACCCTCTACACCGGCGGCCATACGCACGTTCAAATATTACGTCGGGTAGGCGATAAATTTTATCTCAACCCTGGCAGCGTTGGATTGCCGTGTCGTTATTATCCCAACCTGCATGGTGGATTGTCTTTGACCCATCGCGCTGAATACGCTGTGATCACAGTAGAAAATGGCAACATGGGGGTCGATTTAAGAAGTGTGCCACTGGATGTGGATCGTGTATTAAAAGCTGCAAAAAATTCTGAAATGCCCCATGCCGATTGGTGGCAGGCGCTTTGGGGCTAACATCCGACCAAAGTCTGATTAAACTCTAGTCACGTCGACTGATGTTGTTTGAATCTTCGTCTATTATGCTTTTTCCATAACCAAAACCTTTACTGTTGAAACAAATGTCTGATCAAAGGTGTAGAAGGAAGTATAAGGCAATGGGCGATGATTGATATGGAAAAACAATGGAAACAGGTCGGCACCTTAAATGGCAGACCTATTTATAAATCCAATGATGGCAAGTTGGCCATCGAGCGCGCATTTGAAGTTCTTTGCGAACTTTCTGAGGAAGAGTTGCAATTATGGTGTGAGCTTCAAACTGAAGCACATCAAAATGGGGGACTGGAAAAAGATGCCTCCCCAACGGAACTTTAAATGATGATCATCAACCCTGTTTTCTCAAAAGGTTGTTCCTGTATCGATTATGCATCACTGGTGGTATTCAAATCCCAACTCCAGCTCCCGCCGCCTTTCCACAAAATATAAGCTGAGATAAGTAAAAACATGATTGGGCCAATGGGCAGGTGCGGTTGCAAAGGAAACAGAGATGGGTCGCTGACGACCAGGTGAGTGTAGGTGGCAACGATCATAATGCCAATCACAATGGCGCTTGCCACTCGTGAGTGCCAGCCGACGAGTAAAAGGATGCCGATTAAGATTTCGACAAGGGGCACAAACCACATGTTAAAATCATGAAGAGGAAGGTTTGCCTGAATCAATTGACCTGAAAAAGCTTCTCTCAAAGTGGGCATCCAAATCTTCATAGCACCCGTCATCATAAACATGATGCCTAGAAAAATTCTTAGCACACCCAAAGTTTTGTTATTGACAGTTGTTTGCCAACCTTTCATAAGTTGTTGCCTCTTTCAACTGCAATTTAACCTAGTGTATCACCGTTTTTGAGGTTATTGGTTTTATCCGTGGTCCAGATCATCTGTCAATGACAAATTCCCTTAAAACCTGCTGTTAAAAGTTGTATAGTGTGGGCACTCAATATAACTGATGCTTCATGTGTCAATTTGAAACCATTTGAAGGAGTTTCAGTATGAACAACGGTCATTTAAACAATTTTATCAATGGGCAGTGGACGCCTTCCAGCACGAAGGATTTTTTAGATGTGGTCAATCCGGCCACCATGGAAACCATTACCCAAGTGCCTTTGTCTCCAAGAGATGAAGTGGATCAAGCAGTGCAGCATGCTGCTGCGGCATTTAAGGAATGGCGACAAGTGCCATCCAATGAGCGGATTCAATATCTGTTCAAGTTCAAGGCGCTGTTGGACGAACACCACGATGAGATTGCCAAAACAATCACACTTGAGTGTGGCAAAACCTTTGCTGAAGCCCGCGCCGAACTGGTGCGTGGTATTGAAAATGTGGAAGTGGCCTGTGGCATTCCGATTATGATGCAGGGCTACAACAATGAAGACATTGCGCGAGGGATTGACGAAATCATGATTCGTCAGCCTCTGGGCGTGGTGGCTGCGATTACCCCATTTAATTTTCCGGGGATGATTCCCTTGTGGTTTATGCCTTACGCATTGGCAACAGGCAACACATTCATTCTCAAGTCAAGCGAACGTGTGCCGATGACGATGCAAAAAGTGTTCGATTTGCTGGCAAAAACAGGACTGCCCAACGGTGTGGCACAACTAATTAATGGTGGTAAAGACACCGTGGATGCCATTTTGGAACATCCCACCATTCGTGCTGTCAGCTTTGTGGGTTCTACCGCTGTGGCTAAATACATTTACAGTCAAGCCGCCGCTTACGGCAAGCGCGCTCAATGCCAGGGTGGGGCTAAAAATCCAATCATTGTGTTGCCCGATGCCGATATGGAAGCCACTCGAAACATTGTGGCTGACTCTGCGTTTGGTTGTGCGGGTCAACGTTGTTTGGCGGCTTCAATTGCAGTGACCGTAGGAGATGCAAAAGCACCGTTTACCGAAGCCATGGTGGATGCTGCCCAGAGCCGCAAGGTGGGCTACGGCTTGGATGAAGGTGTGGACATGGGGCCCGTAATCACCGCAGAGAGCAAAACACGTATCGAAGGCTTGATCCAAAAAGGCATCGATGAAGGGGCCAACGCCATTGTGGATGGTCGTGGCACCAGCGTGTCCGGTTATGAAAATGGTCATTTTGTCAGTCCCACTATTTTGCAGGATGTGCAGCCTGGCAGTGACATTGCCAAGACCGAAATCTTTGGTCCTGTGCTGAGCATGATGCACGTGAACAACATTGATGAAGCTATTGACGTGGTGAACAGTGGAGCTTATGGCAACATGGCCTGCCTGTTTACACAAAGCGGCGCGGCGGCCCGCAAGTTCCGCTATGAAGCCGAGGCAGGCAACATTGGTATTAATTTGGGCGTGGCAGCACCGATGGCGTTTTTTCCTTTTTCGGGCTGGAAAGAAAGCTTCTTTGGCGACCTGCACGGACAGGGTTGGGATTCCATCGAATTCTACACCGACAAAAAAGTGGTGGTGGAACGCTGGCCCAAAGAATGGTCAAGAAAATTTTAAGTGATCGAAGGTGGAGATCAAAGACCTTCTTCCCCTTCGCCAAGAAAAAGAACCATATAGCAGCACCCACTCTCGAAGGTTTATCGTGCTCCTTTGAGATCAAAGGGGTTGGGGATTTGAAGCCTTTCCCATTTTAAAATGATTGAAGTTGTTTATTGAAAAAAATAGGGGCGCAAGCGCGCCCCTGTTTCAGGAGGGTTGTTGAGCGAAATCTCTCTCGGTTTTTAGCGGGGGAAAATATGAAATAGCTTAGCGATCTCGCTCTCGGCCTTCATCTTCGTCAGTCTCAGTGTCTTCCTCTTCTTCTTCCGGTTCGTCATCACTGTCAGCAGAATCATTGCTGCGATCATTGTTACGATCTTCGCTTTCATCCTGCTGTTCGTCTTCTTCGGTATCAGATTCATTCTCGCGTGATCGGTCTTGATCTCGCTGTTCGTCTGAATCTTCATCATTGTTTTCATCAGATTCATCACCGTCGCGGCGGGCGCGTTCTTCTTCTTCGCGCTGACGTTCGCGGTCTTCTTCGGCAATTTCTCTGGCGCGTTCACGGATATCGTCCAGGTCGTCGCCATCAGCGAGGTGCTGACGGATGGCAGCGGCGATGCGTGCCGGGTCCACACCTTCGCGTAGCAATTCTTTGACGGTTTGCAGCAGTTCGCGGGCGCGTTCGGGAGCGACATCTTTGTTATGCAGTAACTCTTTGAGTGCTTCGATCAGCGCCAGTGCTTCGCGAATATTGATGGTGTCTTCGTCGAGATCGCGTTGAATGTCGTTGAGGATCGCGGCTTGATCGGCCTGGGAAATGTCCAGACCGCCGATGCCCACCAGCACATCAATCATGGTGGGGGTTGGTTCGGATTCGTCCTGTGCCATGGTGAGAAAGCTAAAGCCCATCAGCCAAAGGGTCACACCAATAAGAACAATCAACAACCCTTTAGAAATGTTGACGAGCCTTGAACGACGCATACTGATTGACATCAATAACCTCCTTGACACACTAGCAAACCCGAAGTGAATGTTTGGTTTTTCACTTTGTTATTGATATTGCCTAATCGGATTGGCTTTGAGACGTGGACGACCTTTTGTTGAAAATACAGGGTGGGGTCTGTTACATTAAGGGTGCTAAAAATTTGGCATGCCATATAGATTGAGAAATGTAGGAGGCCACTTTTGATGAAAACAATTGTATTCGGGCTACTGGCTTTGGTGTTTGTGGTGTCATTCAATCAAGAAGCGCTGGCGCAATCTGAGGAAGAGCGTTCTCCTGTGTTGTATGGAATTGGCTCGTTTTTTATTCCTGGCTTAGGCCAACTGCTTCAGGCAGAGCCTGAGAAAGCTGCGATTCATTTTTTGGTTGGTTTGGGGATTCCGGTTGCCGGCTGGCTGGCTTCACTTGCTTCACCCGTGTCTGAATTGGTCAACCTTGCCACTTGGGTGGCTTCATTGGGTTGGGGCATTTTAAGCGGCATCGATGCTTATCGACTGGCCCAACAATTTAATGAAGACAACGGTTTTAGCCAGCTCGACAACGCGTTTGCTTATCAAGCTGATTTGCCTGTTTAGATAAAATACAGAATTACTAAAAATAAATCAGGGTCAAGGCTTCAATCCCCCAACCCCCTTCCTCTGAAGGGGGCACGATAAGCCTGCGAAAGTCTGTTCTGGGTTAGGCAACGTGTGTCTGATATGAAAAAGGTGAAAACCTTCTTTAACTAGAATCCTCAGGCTTCAAACGTGCCGATATCACAAGCAGTGCCTTGAGGGCGTGCCCACCAAATCGCTATTGCTGTCAAAGCCAGGGGGCAAATAAGAGGACCTAATGAAAGAAAAATAGCAATACGCATCTTTAAACAACTTCCAGGCAAGATGTGGTTATTTTAAGATCACAATCGCCCAGGCAGACAGGCCTTCGCCACGACCTTCAGGTCCCATTCCTTCTGAGGTTGTGGCTTTGAGGTTGAGTTGCTGGGATTCGATGTTGAGTGTTTTACAAAGCATTTTTTTGATGGCGGGAAAGTGCGGACCAAGCTTGGGGGCTTCGGCAATGAGAGTGGCATCGATGTTGCCAATCGAAAGATTTTGTTTCCGAACCAGTTGGTGGGTGTGTACCAGCAACTTGAGGCTTGAAATGTTTTTATAAGCCTCATCCGTATCAGGAAAATGCTGCCCGATGTCGCCAAGTGCTGCTGCGCCGAGTATGGCATCACAGATGGCGTGCGTGAGTACGTCTGCATCAGAATGGCCCAAAAGCCCCTTGGAAAAAGGAACTTCCACGCCGCCCAAAATGAGTTTTCGATCTTCCACCAGCCGGTGAAAGTCAATGCCGACACCGATCCTCATTTCAGGAGTGTAGCGTCCATTACACAAGGGACACAAGTTCTTGGTCTACAGCACCAACAGGATTATGGTGGTCGAGTGCTGATTTTTTCTGCAGGCTTGGCGTTTATCGTGAGCGTGGGGTTGACCTGGGGGTTCATTCGCTGGATGCGAAAAGTGGAACTTGGCCAGTATGTGCGTCAATATGGGCCGGACATCCACATGCACAAACAGGGCACTCCAACCATGGGCGGGGTGGTGTTTGTAGCCATCACTTCCGTTTTCTTTTTATTTCAACCCAACATTTCCTCAGCCGGCTGGTTTGTCTTGAGCGCTATGCTCTTGTTTGCCAGCATTGGGCTTGTGGATGATTTATTGAAATTCTTCTGGAAAGATGCCAAGGGACTTAAGGCTCGATATAAGTTTTTGTTGCAAGGGGTGGCAACGCTTGTTTTATTCCTGGGTTTCCAGGCTGGTAGCCACACCCTGTTTCTGCCTGGGTTGGAAATTGGCTTCAGCCTTGAAGGCATCGCGCTGTTGGTTTGGTTGTATTTGCTGTTTTCAGGCACAACTCACGCATTTAATCTCACGGATGGGTTAGACGGACTTGCCAGTGGCATTGGTGTCATTGCGCTGGGTGCTTTAGGGATCATTGCAGCATGGCAAGGTCAGCTTGATATTGTATTTTTAATCTTGATTTTTACGTTTACGTTGCTTGGGTTTTTGTGGTTCAATCGCCATCCGGCACAACTCTTTATGGGGGACACAGGATCTTTTGCGATTGGTGGGTTGGTGGCAGCAATTGCATTTTCGATGGGGTTGGAGTTGTATCTGTTTTTATTTGCTTTGGTGCCTGTGCTGGAAACCCTGTCTGTTGCGGTTCAACTGGCATTTTACCATTTTACACAAAAGCGTATCTTTAAAATTGCGCCATTTCACCACCATTTTGAAGCCGCACGTGGGGTGGATTATAAGTACCTGTTGCCGACGATTGAATGGCCAGAACAGCGTGTCACACTCACTTTTTGGTTCACTGCCACTGTGGGTGCCTCACTGGGGCTGGTGCTTTACTTTGCCTAATGCCTGCCAAGTGAAAAATCTTCCATCTGTTTTCTGTTGATTTTGAATATAAGTGTTACTAATATATTAGGGTTGTAAATCACTTTTTAAGTAAAAATTGTCTTATAAAATACGTTCAGCTTCGAGTGAATGGATTTTTGAGAAATGAGAGCGTGGTTCCTATGAGACATCGATTCGAGCGTCGGTTTTTATTCATCACAGCAATGTTATTTTTCTTGGTTTTGCCATTGGGCCTTCAGGCTCAATCGACCAACACACCGATAGAAGGTGATTATGGCGATGCGCCGGACAACCTTTTTACCAACTACATCAGTGTCGATCCTTTAAATCAGGCAACATTTCCATCGTCAATGGATGATGATGTTGATGTTGCGGAACAAGGATTTGTGGTGCATCGTGCGCCGGAAGACCGTGTGTTTTTAGGCGAAACGGTGACGGTGGAAGAAAATGCGATCTTGATCGACCGCGATTTCGATGATGGCTGGGTCCCTGCCAGCTTCTCTGCCTGTAGCACGCAGCAGATTGCTGTATTAATTACCATTCCTGAAGATGCCACGCCCGGCCCCATTTACTTCAATGCCTTGTTTGATTGGAACCACGATGGCATTTGGGCCGCTGCCGATGGTTGCCCCGTCGATGTATTGACCCCACCTGTAGGCGAATTGCCCAGCCCCACCGGCACTTCGGCGCTGGAATGGGCAATTCAAAATGTGCGCCTGGATCAATCTCCTTACAATCTTGAGCCAGGTTTCAGCGGCGGTGTGATTTTTCCACCGTTTTTAACCGGTCAATTGGGCGGCGAAATGTGGGTGCGCTTTACGATTACAACCGAGCCTGTGAATGACCCCAGCAACAATTCTCAATCTTTAAACAATGCGGGATGGGACGGTCGTGGCGATTTTGAGTTTGGCGAAACAGAAGATTATTTCACCTGTTTGTTGGTGGAAGGCCAAAACCTGCCAGGCTGTCCTCGATCTTCACCCAATTTAAGTGGTGCCGATCCGGTGCTTTCTTTGGAGGATGTCAATATTCTGGTGAATCAACCGCCAGGCGATGACGATCCGAATGATCCTACACCGCCTGTTGTGCCA
Source organism: Candidatus Fraserbacteria bacterium (assembly GCA_029262795.1). Classification (GTDB taxonomy): domain Bacteria; phylum Bipolaricaulota; class Bipolaricaulia; order RBG-16-55-9; family JAJCYT01; genus JAJCYT01. The sequence continues at coordinate 74,336 of JAJCYT010000018.1, read as the reverse complement.
CAGGTTTTGCCAGAAGCAGATTTGTCTTTGGACAAAACAGTCAACGACACCACCCCCAATGTGGGTGATCTCATTACGTTTTCACTGGTGGTTCGCAATGATGGGCCAGATCCCGCTTCAGGGGTTTCGGTCACCGATCCGCTGCCAGCAGGCATCAGCTTTGTGTCTTCAAACACGTTTAATGGTGGTTATGACAGCGGCAGTGGTTTGTGGGCCATTGGCGATTTGGCTGTGGGGGATGAAGCCCGTTTGGATATTTTGACTCGCGTGACGGGCAGTGGCGCCATCACAAACGAAGCCGAAGTGTTTTCATCCGATGTGGTTGATCCTGATTCAGTGCCAGGCAATGGCGCTGCTGGCGAAGACGACATCGCCTCGGTGGGCATGACGGTGCCGCCTGCCGCCGACCTCAGTCTGACCAAGAGCACGGACAATCCCGAGCCGGATCTTGGCGACACCATCAACTATACAATTACCCTAACCAACAGTGGCCCCGATCCGGCCACCGGCATTGTGGTGAGCGAGGCGTTGCCCGCCCAACTCAGTTTTGTTGCTGCTACCCCATCTCAGGGGACGTTTAGTGGAACAACTTGGAATTTGAGCAATCTTGCTGTGGGCGCCAGTGCCACATTGCTGGTTGAAACCACACTGACCACGGGTGGCTCTGGCATCACCAACACCGCCGAAGTGACGGCCTCTGATTTGTTTGATCCCGATTCCACCCCAGGCAACGGTGTGATCGGTGAAGATGATATTGATGCACTTACCGTGAATGTGCTTTCCGATTTACGCATGACTAAAACGGACAGTCCCGATCCCGTCAGCGTCGGCAACACGCTTATCTGGACGCTTTCGGTTGAGAACAACGGACCGTCTGATGCTGACAATGTGATTGTCAGCGACAGCTTGCCAAGCGGCGTGATCTTTAATAGTGCCACTCCAAGCCAAGGTGCCTGTAATGAATCGGGTGGCACAGTCACTTGTAACTTAGGCATGGTGAGCAATGGTGCAACCGAAACAATTACCATCGATGTGCAGGTCAGCTCCAGTTTTGCCAGCACGTCTTTAAGCAACAGTGCTTCGGTGACCAGTGACAATGTGGATCCAAATCCGGGTGACAACAGCGATACTGAAGACACTGAGGTGGAAGGTTCTGATCTTTCCATTACCAAAGTGGATGTGGCTGATCCCGTTGCCGTGGGCACCAACTTACAGTGGACGCTGACCGTGCAGAATGATGGACCGTCCAATGCCTCCAACGTGCAGGTGGTGGATACTCTGCCTTCGGGCGTAACGTTTGTCAGTGCTGTGCCCAGCCAGGGCGGCTGTACGCCGGTTGCAGGGGTGACCTGTAATTTGGGCACACTCAACAATGGCGCATCCGCCACGGTGGATGTCACTGTGTTGGTCGATGCCGGATTTGCCGGAACTTCCATGACCAATACGGTTGTGGTTTCCAGCGACAATGCCGACACAAACCCTGGCAATAATTCTGATACAGAAGATACAGCGATTATTCATCCGGCCATCGAAATTATTAAACTGCCGGACAACCAGACCTTGCCCATTGGCGGCACGGCCAACTGGAACATCACGGTTAACAACATTGGCGATGTGCTTTTAAATAACGTCACTGTGACCGACGCCATGGCCCCCAACTGCGACAACAATCTGGGCACCATGGGTGTGGGCGGTAGCACGACTTATGCTTGTTCTTTAACAAATGTTTTGCAGGATTTCACCAACGTGGCTGACGTGGTTGGCACCGCACCTTCGGGCGACAATGTGACCGACGACGACGATGCGTTTGTGGATATTCTGCCTGCAATCACTGTGATTAAATCGGTCAATCCAGCCAGCTTACCTGAGCCGGGTGGTGTGTTCAGCTTCACTGTGCGCGTCAACAACGATAGCAATGAGGCCATCACACTCACCACATTGGTTGATGACATTCACGGTAACCTGGATGGCCAGGGCACGTGTTCGATGCCTCAAGCCATTGGCATTGGCGGCTTCTATCAGTGCGTGTTTGATGCCACGGTCAATGGCAATGCTGGCTTTAGCGAAACCGATACCGTCACTGGCACAGCAGAAGACGATGATGGAAATTCTGTAAATGACAATGACACCGCCACGTTAGATATCACCGACGTTGCGTCTGCTGGCATCGACGTGATCAAAACGGCGAATCCAACATCCATCAACGAACCAGGCGGTTCGATCACTTTTACCTTGCGTATTGACAATCCAAGCTCGGTGGACACGGTGACCATCAATTCCATTGTGGACGATATTCACGGTGATTTGGATGGTCAAGGCACATGCGCTGTGACCCAAGTGATTGCTCCAGGTGGCTTTTACGAATGTTCTTTCTCAGCCCTGGTGACCGGCAACGCGGGCGATTCCGAAACCGACACCATTACCGCCGCCGGTGTGGACGACGATGGCGCACCTGTGACAGACAACGATTCAGCCACGGTGGATATTTTGGATGTGGCCTCGGCCGGTATCACGGTGACCAAGACCGCCACCCCAACATCCATCAACGAACCAGGCGGTTCGATCACATTTGATTTGCAAATTGACAACCCAAGCACTGTGGATGCAGTCACCATCACTTCTATTGTGGATGACATTCATGGTGACCTCAATGGTCAGGGCACGTGTTCTGTGCCTCAGATCATTGCATCCGGTGGCAACTATCAATGTTCTTTTTCAGCCTTGGTCACCGGCAATGCGGGTGATTCTGAAACGGATACGATCACAGCCAGCGGCATCGATGACGATGGTGCACCTGTGACGGACAACGATTCAGCCACAGTGGATATTTTGGATGTGGCTTCAGCCGGTATCACCGTCACCAAAACGGCCACGCCGATTACGATCAATGAACCGGGTGGTTCCGTGACCTTTGATGTCCAGATTGACAATCCAAGTTCTGTAGACGCAGTGACCATTACATCATTGATCGATGACATTCATGGCGATCTCGATGGCCAGGGCACATGTTCCGTGCCGCAGTTGATTGCTGCGGGCGGCAACTATCAATGTGCTTTCACTGCCAATGTGACGGGCAACGCGGGTGATTCTGAAACCGATACGGTCACGGCCACAGGCACCGATGATGATGGTGCGCCTGTGACGGACAGCGACACGGCCACGGTCGATATTTTAGACACCTTGCCAGACATCACGTTGACCAAAACAGCCAACCCGATCACTATTAATGAACCAGGTGGTCCGGTCACATTTACCGTTCGCATTGACAATAATGTCACGGTTGAAAGTGTGGACATCACTTCACTGGTCGATGACATTCACGGCAACCTCGATGGTCAGGGTACGTGTTCTGTGCCACAAACCATCGCAGCCAGCGGCTTTTATCAATGTTCCTTTACCGGCAATGTAACTGGTGACGCGGGTGATTCCGAAACGGATACTGTCACGGCGGATGGTGCTGACGATGACGGCAATCCTGTCAGTGACAATGACACCGCCACCGTAGATATTCTGGATGTATTGCCAAGCATCACGGTCACCAAAACGGCAAACCCGATCACAATCAATGAACCTGGTGGTTCGATCACTTTCACCTTACGCATTGACAATAATGTGAGCGCTGAAAGTGTAAACATCACTTCGATTGTGGATGACATTCATGGCAACCTTGATGGCCAAGGTACATGCTCTGTACCACAATCCATTGTTGCCAGCGGTTTTTATCAATGTACGTTTAGTGCCAATGTGACGGGTAACGCAGGTGATTCCGAAACCGACACCATCACGGCAGACGGTGCCGACGATGATGGCAACCCTGTCAGTGACAATGATTCTGCAATTGTGGATATCATTGATGTGGCCTCGGCAGGCATCACGGTGACGAAAACGGCCAACCCCACCACGGTCAATGAACCGGGGGGCTCGGTCACTTTCACGGCCCGCATCGACAATCCAAGTGTGGCTGATTCAGTCACCATTACGTCTTTTGTCGATGACATTCATGGCGATTTGAACACACAAGGCACATGTACCGTGCCTCAGATCATTGCTGCTGGTGGTTTTTACGAATGCAGTTTCTCAGCGTTGGTTACCGGCAATGCGGGTGATTCTGAAGTGGATACGATCACGGCCAGTGGTGTGGACGATGACGGTGTGCCCGTGACAGACAACGATTCGGCCACAGTGGATGTGTTGGACGTGGCATCCGCAGGCATCACGGTCACCAAGACGGCCAATCCGACGACGATCAATGAACCGGGTGGCCCAGTGGTGTTCACTTTGCGTGTGGACAACCCAAGCACCGCCGATGCTGTGACCATCAACTCGTTGGTTGATGACGTGCATGGCAACCTGAATGGTCAGGGCGATTGTTCTGTACCACAGTTGATTGCTGCTGGCGGATTTTATCAATGCACGTTTATTGCAAATGTAACCGGTGCGCCTGGTTTCTCAGAAACTGACACCATCACCGCCAATGGCGTAGATGATGATGGCACACCTGTGACTGACAACGACTCTGCCACGGTGGATATCCTGGATGTGTTGCCAAGCATCACGTTGACCAAAACCGCTAACCCAACGCAGGTTGAAGAACCCGGCGGTCCTGTGACCTTTACGGTCAATATTACCAACAATGTGACCGAAGAAAGTGTGAACATCACTTCTTTGGTCGATGACATTCATGGCAACCTCAATGGTCAGGGCACTTGTTTTGTGCCGCAGAGCATTGGGCCTGGTGCCTCTTATCAGTGTTCATTTACGGTCAACATCAACGGTGTGGCAGGGTTCTCTGAAACCGATACGGTCACCGCCGATGGTGCGGACGACGATGGCAATCCGGTCAGTGACAACGATTCAGCCACGGTGGATGTCATCGAAGTGTTGGCTGATTTATCTATTACCAAAATCGATAGCATGGACCCTGTGTTGGTCGGCGATACCTTTACCTGGACGCTGAATGTGATCAACAACGGACCAAGCAATGGCATCAATGTGGTGGTCAGCGACACCTTGCCAACCGGTGCCAACTTGCAAAGCATCAGTTCTGCGGGTTGGGACAGTTGTTCTGGTACGGTCACCGTCACTTGTAACCTGGCCTTGTTGGCCCCTGGCCCTGCGCCTGCCATTGTGCTGACGGTGCAGGTGGATCCAGGCTTTATGGGCAGCCAACTGGTAAACACAGCCACCGTCAGCAGCGATGCGACGGACAACAATCCGGGCGATAATTCCGATACAGAAACCACCAACGTCGATGGCGGTGTGGACTTGTCCCTCACCAAGACGGACAATCCTGATCCCGTGTTGGCGGGCAACCAGCTGACATACACCCTCAGTGTTGCCAATGCCGGTCCAGCCACAGCGACCAACTTAACAGTCAGTGATACTTTGCCGACTGAAGTGAGTTTGGTCAGTGCCAGTGGCACAGGCTGGAGTTGTTCCGACAACGCACCGGCGGTGCCAACAACCGTTACCTGTACCTTGGCAACTTTGGCTGTTGGCGCAGCGAATCCGATTTCGATTGTGACCACGGTCGATCCAAGCACAATCAGCGGCACCGCGTTGTCCAACACAGCGAGTGTGACCAGCACAAATATTGAAGTGAACCCAGGCGATGAAAATGACACCGAACCGACCAACGTTGGTACAGAAGCAGACCTGAGCCTGGTGAAGAATGATGCATCCGATCCTGTGGTGGCCGGTACGAACGTCACCTGGACACTCAGTGTGACGAACAACGGCCCATCTGACGCACAAGGCGTGACGGTCACAGACACGTTGCCAATAGATGTCACTTTGGTCAGCGCCAGCGGCACGGGTTGGAGTTGCTCCGACGATGCGCCTGCGGTGCCAACCACAGTGACGTGTACGGATGCCAGCTTGTCACCCGGGCCAGCCAATCCAATTTCAATCGTGGCCTTTGTGGACCCCAGCACGGCAAATGGCACAGTGTTGAACAACTCAGCATCCGTGACAACAACCACCACAGATCCAAATCCGGGCAACAACTCGGACAGCGAAAACACCACCATTGACACCGCAGCCGATTTGACCATTGTCAAGACCGATTTGCCTGATCCTGCGGTGGCCGGTCAGAACCTGTTCTTCTTCATCAACGTGACCAACAACGGTCCGTCCGATGCCGAAACTGTGGTGGTCAGCGATCCGTTGCCGAATGAAGTCAGCTTTATTGGTGCCTCACCAACCCAGGGCAGTTGTGTCCATGATGGCAGCCCAATGGGCGGCGTGGTGACATGCACATTGAACACAGTGGGCAACGGTGACGTGGTAACCATCACGATCACCACGCGGGTGGATGCCAGCTTTATCGGCACCTTGATCAGTAACACAGGATCGGTGAGCACCACCACCAATGATCCAAACCCAGGCAATGACGACACTGAAAACACAGTGGTTACCCAGGAAGCCGATATTTCTGTGGGTAAGATTGATAACCCAGACCCTGTGGTGGCAGGCCAAACCCTCACATGGACGATCACGATGGACAACAATGGCCCATCCGATGCACAGGATGTCAATATGACCGATGTGTTGCCAGCCGGTGTGGTTTTGGTGGGCGGCTCTGTGACGCCAAGCCAGGGATCGTGTGTGGAAGGCACCACAATTACTTGCAGTATCGGTACAGTGGCAGCCCAAGCCAGTGCCACCGTGGTGTTCTCGGTGATTGTGGATTCGGACTTCCCGGGTTCATCCATCACCAATACTGCCACAGTGACCACCAGCACCACCGACCCCACCCCAGGCAACAACACGGGGGCGGCAACCACCACCATCAACAAGGTGTCTGACCTGATCTTGACGATGACAGACAATCCTGATCCGGTGAACGCCGGTCAACAGTTGATCTATGTGGTGACCATCAGCAACAGTGGCCCTTCTGAAGCCACCAGCGTGACGGTGTTCGACAGTCTGCCTTCTGGCGTGACGTTGAACTCTGCTGTGCCGAGCCAGGGGTCGTGTAGTGGCAGCACGTCCATATCGTGCAGCCTTGGCGCCATTGGCAGTGGAGGCAATGCAACCGTGACACTCACAGTGACGGTTAACCCAGGCTTTAGTGGGGTGCTGACCAACACAGCTTTGGTGACCACCACGGCCACCGATCCGAATGCTGGCAACGACAGCGATTCGGAAAACACAACTGTTAATTAACACAAAGTAAATGCAAGAGGCTTTCCAGTTACATCTGGAAAGCCTCTTGTTATACACATCACTTTCATTGCTCTAACTCAACTATTTACATCAAATTTCCATCGTTTTTATGTTGGAATTTCGCTGTTTGTATGTAGAAAATTATCATAACTTTTTTATATTATTTACAAATATATTAGGGTCGTATAGCACAGTAAAAAAGTTTATATGGCGCTATGGTTTGTAATTAAGGTGTGAGCCTTAACGAGATCTAAATTTTTTGAGAGAGATTTAGAAGCACGAGAAATGAGGAGTGGTCATCGATGCGCTTTGTCAAAAGCAAGTTCCCCGTTCTGTTTTATGTGTTAGCCGTTTGTATGGTGTTGGTTTCTGCCACCATGCACGCACAACCCGAAGATGAAAAACCCCCTTTAGGCGATTTTGGAGATGCACCGGAAAACAACGAGCCTGTTGGCTACGAAGTATCCAACCCTGAGGCAGAGGCTCGTTTTCCTTCTGGCATCTTTGATGAAACCTTTGGTACCGAAACGTTCTTTATTCGCCACCGCGAGCCTGAGGAAAAGGTGTTTCTCGGCAAAACTGTGACCGAAGAAAGCGACGCCATTTTGGTGGATTCCGACCTGGATGATGGTTGGCACCCCAGCAGCTTTTCTCCCTGTGCGATGACACAGCTTAATGTGGAAGTCACCGTGCCCGAAGAAAGTGAAGGGCCAGTGGCCATTTATTTAAATCTGCTTTTTGACTGGGACCACAACGCTGCCTGGGAAGGTTCAAGCAGTTGCCCAGGAGCTACCCAACTGACCACTCGAAAAGCGGTGGAATGGCCCATTCAAAACCTTGCTTTGCACAAAGAGCCATACAACCTGAAACCTGGGTTTCAGGGCACCGTCACCCTGCCAGCCTTTTTGACCGGCCCCGAAGAGGGTGAAATGTGGATGCGCATCACCGTGACCACTGTACCGATTGACACCGAAAATTTTCTGGCAGTCTCCCGCGGCGGCATGGGCTGGACGGGCGAAGGCGACTTCGAGTTTGGGGAAACCGAAGATTACTTCATGTGTCTGTTGGGCCAATCAAAAATCTCTCACTGTCCTAATATTTTACCAAAGTTTGACCCTGACCCATTAAAGCGCGTGGGGCAGGCCACAAACAACTTGCCAATTGCTTTTAATCAAAATCATCTTATTGGTGTGGACAGCACCCTCAGTCTGACGCTGACCGGTCAGGATCCAGACAACGATCCGTTGACGTTTAGCATTGTAAATGGCCCATTGCACGGGTCTTTGGTGGGTTCAGGCCCTAACCAAACATACATTCCAGATGCAGGTTTTACCGGCAGCGAAACCATCGTGTTCCAAGTTGAAGACGAACATGGTGGCATTGCGTTTGGCATTGTCATTATCACTGTGGCAGACACGCCTCCAGGGCCAGAGCCAGTCAATAGTTCTGAGCTGGAGGCCAAAGATAAAACCGTATTTATTCCGTCCAACACACCGACGGACATTGAAGTGGAAACCGAAAGCAGTGAAGACAACCCGACCTTATTGTTTACCATAGTAGATCTGCCAAAAAACGGTACGGTCAGTGGCAATGGTCCCAACTACCGTTATGTGCCTGAGCCAGGGTTTTCAGGCACCGATACTTTTGTGTACCAGGTACAGGATCAAGATGGCAACGTGTCTTTGGCCACGGTCACCATTGTGATCCAAAACGGGCCACCAGAAGCCAACGATCAATCCCACACGATTGATGAGGATACGTCACTGCCATTGACGTTGACGGGCTCTGATCCCGAAGACGATCCGTTGACGTGTGCATTGAATAAAGAACCAGAACACGGCACGGTTATCGTGAATGAAGATTGTTCCGCCGAGTATACGCCTGACCCCGATTACAACGGCACGGACTTTTTTGAATTTACCATGAGCGATCCATTTGGTGCATCCGACATTGGCCGTGTGGATATTTTGATCAATCCTGTCAACGATCCACCCGTTGCTGAAGATGACACAGTGAATCTGACTGATGAAGATTTGCCTGTGGATCTGACCGTCATCGGCAACGATTTTGATGTGGATGGCGATGACCTGACCATCACTGGGATTCAGGATTTGCCCGATCACGGCACGGTCACGATCAACCCAGATAACACGATTACATACGATCCTGATCCAAACTTTAATGGCAATGATTCTTTTGTTTACATTCTTTGTGATCCTGACAATGAGTGTGATACGGCCACAGTGACTATTAGTATCAACGCGATCAATGACCCACCGACGCCGGATGATGAAAACGAAACCACCAATGAAGACACGCCCATCACCATCGATGTGCTTGATGGCGATACGGATATTGATGGTTTAATTGTGCCAAGCTCTGTAAAAATTGTAAGTGGCGAAGGCCCAAGCAACGGCACGATTACCAACATCGACAGCGTAACGGGTCAGATCACCTACGAACCAAACTTAAACTTTCACGGTACAGACACCTTTAAATACGAAGTCTGTGACGATGGCAAAGATGCGGGCAACGATGCCCCTCCAGGTGTTTTGTGTGCCGAAGCCACAGTGACGGTGACAATTGATCCGGTCAACGATGCGCCTGTCCTCACGGTGATTCCTGATCAAACGATCAATGAAGATGACACACTCACAGTGAATTTGAGTTGTAGCGATGTGGACACCCCAGTGGATGGCGACAGCCTGACTCTGGAAGTGTTCAATGCCCCTGCCGGTGCTGTGCTGACCGACAATGGCGATGGTACTGGTCAAATTGTGTACACGCCGGATTTTGATGTGGTCGATCACCCCAACTTCCAGGCGTTGTTCAACAACGTGAATGTGGTGTGTACGGACGATGGGGCTGGCAATTTGAACGACAACGATCCGTTCCGCATCACGGTCATCGACGTCAACCGTCCGCCGGTTGCCATTGATGATGAAGAGTCTACTGACGAAGACAATCCCGTTTCCTTCAACGTATTCAACGACAACGGCAACGGTGTGGACAGCGATCCAGACAACGACACTCTCACCGTGGTCAGTTTTGACGACACAGGTGTGCTTGGCAGCGTAACCAACAATGGTGGCGGCAATTTTACTTACGATCCAGGCAGCGCGTTCCAGGACCTGGCCGTGGGTGAAACGGCACAAGAAACATTCACTTATACAATTGAAGATGGCTTTGGCGGTTCTGATACTGCCACAGTGACCATTACCATCATCGGTGTCAACGATGCTCCTGATGCCAAGGATGATTCGGACATAACCCCTGAAGACACACCAGTGACCACCCCTGTGGTAATCCCGAATGATACCGACCCTGATGGTGATTCATTGGCCATCACGGTGTGGACGCAGCCGAGCAATGGCAGCGTCAACTGCACAGGCACTCAATGTACTTATACGCCTGATCCACATTTCAATGGCGTGGACACTTATACCTACACGATTTCTGACGGGCATGGCGGGTTTGATACCGCGACCGTAACAATCACGGTGGACCCTGCCAACGATGCCCCTGTGGCTGATCCTGACTTACATTCTATGCGTAAAAATACGGCTGGCGATCCTCAGGATTTGACGAGCGTTTCTTTGCCTGTCAGCGATCCTCAGGATACGGGCGCGACGTTGACCTGTTCATTGGACGGTCCACAGCCTGTAAATGGCACGGTCACAGTGAATGGTGATTGTACGTTTGACTATACGCCGACTCAGGATTTCATTGGCACGGACACATTCGATTATGAAGTCTGTGACGATGGCACCGATGCTGGACAGAACACACCAGAAGGCATTTTGTGTGCGACCAACACGATCACCATCCAGGTGAGTAACGATCCACCAACGGCTGACCCACAGAGCAAAACAACGCTCGAAGACACGCCGATTGATATTACTTTAACGAGTTCCGATCCCAATAACGATCCATTAATTTACGAAATTATTGACAATGTGGACAACGGCACATTGGTCTGTACGGTGCTGCCAGATTGTACCTACACACCAGACAGCCATTACAACGGCACGGATCAGTTCACGTTTAAAGTGACGGACCCCGATGGCGAAATTGACACAGCCATCGTGGACATCACGGTCACGCCAATCAACGATCCGCCTGTGGCCTTGGACGACAGCTTCACGATTGATGAAGATGTCAGCCTGCCTTTGGTGTTGATGACCAGCGATCTGGACATCGAATTTGTGACTGATCTGGTTCACACAATTACGGATGATGTGGACAATGGCACCTTAGATTGTACGTCTGCACCAAGTTGTGTTTATACCCCAGACCTCAATTTCCACGGCACGGATCAGTTCACCTATCAGGTCTGTGACGATGGTGAGGACAATGGCACGCCTGCGGTTCCTGGCGTGTTGTGTGACACTGCCGTGATTGATATCACGATTGATCCCGTCAATGACGATCCGATACTGACGCCGATTCCAAATAAAGTGATTGATGAAAATAGCCTGCTCACGGTCAACCTCACCTGTACGGATGTGGACACTGCCACTGTCGGTGACAGTCTGGCCATCACAGTTCAGGACTTGCCTCCAGGTGCCAACTTTGTAGACAACACTGATGGCACGGGCGTAATTACCTTTACTCCATTGTTCACGGAAATCATCCACCCTGGCACGAACGAAGTGTTTAGTGGAGTGGATGTCACCTGTACGGACAATGGCATCGGCGGTTTGTCGGACACGGATGCGTTTAACATCACGGTCAACGATGTGAACCGTCAACCCAATGCCACCGACAACAGCGACAGCACGGATGAAGACACCCCTGTGACCATCACCGTGCTGCCCGATGACAGTGATCCAGATGCCGAAGACGTGGCCAATTTGGAAGTGACTGATGCAAGTGACCCTGCCAACGGCACGGTCAGCATCAATCCTGATGGCACGATTGATTACACACCTGATGCTGATTTCAACGGTGTGGATACCTTCACCTATACCATTTGCGACAACTATGCCGCCAATGAATTGTGCGACACTGCCACGGTGACAGTCACGGTCAACCCGATCAATGACCCACCTACGGCAAAGAACAACAACGGCGCAAATACGCCGGAAGATACGCCCAAAACAGTCAATGTGCTGGGCAATGACAACGACAATAAAGACATCGGTGGGGATTTAGACCCTGCCACCGTCACGGTGTTGACCCCACCTGATCCATCTGAAGGCACAGTGTCGGTCAATCCTGCGGACGGGAAGATCACCTTCACGCCTGCCCAGGATTTCACTGGCGTGGTCAATATGACCTATGAGGTCTGCGACAACGCTTTGGACAATGGCTTCGATGTATCGCCATCCTTGTGCGATACCGCGAATTTGCGCGTGACTGTGAATCCAGTCAACGATGCCCCTGTGTTGGCATTCATCCCTGACCAGGAAGAAGACGAAGGCGACACGCTTGGCTTCACCGCTTTTTGTACGGATGTGGATGGCGACAGTCTTTCCTTTGATGTGACCAACTTGCCTTTCGGCGTCAGCTTTGTAGACAACGGCAACGGCAGTGGCACGTTTAGCTACACGCCAAGCTTTAATCTCATCAACCATGCGGTTAACCCCGCACCAGATGAAGTGTTTAATGGCATCAATGTGGTTTGTAGCGATGGTCAGGTTCAGGATTCCCAAGACTTTTCCATTACCGTGCATGACAAAGATCGTGCACCAACAGCCAATCCACAGGCACTTGCAACTTTGGAAGACATTCCGATTCCATTGACGCTCAGTGGCAGTGATCTGGATGGTGATACATTGACCTTCAGCATCGACACGCCACCGGCCAACGGCACGGTGAATTGTCCTGCGATGCCTAACTGTACGTATTTCCCTGATCCCAATTACAACGGCACCGATCAGTTCACCTTCCAGGTGGACGACGGCTTTGGAAAACAGACCACCGCTGTGGTGGACATCAACATCACCTCCGAACCCGATCCGCCTGTGGCAATCAACGACGGTGTGATTGATGTGACCGAAGATGACCCGCCTTTGGTGATCGACGTGTTGATCAACGACAGTGACCCCGATACGCCGTTTGATGGCGACGTGGTGACTGTGGACAGCTTTACGCAGCCCAGCAAAGGGATTGTGAACTGCGATCCAAATGGATGTACTTATACCTTGAATTCAAACAAAACGGGTACGGATTCTTACACCTACACCATCACTGATGGCACGGGGCGCTTCGATACAGCGACAGTGACGTTTAACATCACTGCCGTCAATGATCCGCCAACGGCCAGCAACGTGAATGAAACGGTGGAACAGAATCACTTCAACCCGACCCCAGTGGTGACCAACCTGCCAGTGGGAGATGCCGATTTAAGCAACGAAGGCGACGTGCTGACCTGCACCATCGTCTCTGGACCAACGGATGGTTCCCTGAATCAAAACGGCTGTAACACCGTCACCTACACCCATGATGTGGGCTTTGTGGGCACGGACAGCTACGATTACGAAGTGTGTGACCAGTTCAGTGTGTGTCTCACACGAACGGTGACGATTGAAGTCACCAACACGCCCCCCGTTGCCAACAACATCACACTCGAAACCCTTGAAGATTTGAGTGTGCCAATGGAACTTTCCAGTTTCGATGTGAATGGTGATCCCGTGACTTACACCATCACCACCGCACCTGCCAATGGCACGCTGGATTGTTCGTCCATGCCAAACTGTTCGTACTTGCCGGATACCAACTTCACTGGCAGCGACAGCTTTGTGTTTGAGGTGGACGATGGCGATGGCGGCACAGACACAGCCACAGTCAACATCACGGTGAACCCCGTGAACGATCCTCCGGTTGCCAACGATATGTTTGTCAATGTGACCGAAGATAATTCAAAAGTGATTGTGCTGGACGTGTCTGATCCAGAGAATGATTCACTCACATGTAACCCCGTGGTGGCCAATCCGGCCCACGGTACCACTGTGTTTGATCCTGGTACCTGTACGGTCACTTATACGCCAGATGCCAATTATTCTGGCATTGACCGATTTGGTTATACCGTTACTGACGGCAATGGCTCGGACCAGGCTGTGGTCAACATTTTGGTGGGCGACGTCAACGATCCACCTGTGTTGGATCCAATCGCCAATCAGATCGTGCCTGAAAACACGACATTGGCATTGGTCATTACGTGTGATGATTTGGAAAATCCAAACCCAGTGATCACAGTCAACAACCTGCCTCCTGGCGCCAATTTTGTGGATGGTGGCAATGGCAGTGGCTCACTGACGTATTCACCCGATTTTGACGTGGTGGCCCATCCGCCAGTCGCTCCTGCACCTGATGAGGTGTTTACAGCGGACGTCACCTGTGACGATCAGTTTGGTGAAGTGGTGATGCAGAGCTTCGATATCACCGTCACCGACGTCAATCGTGACCCAAGTGCAGATGATCAGAGTGCATTTACCCCAGCCGATACCTTACTCAATCTGGTGTTGACTGGCTCCGATCCTGAAAGCGATGTATTGACCTGTAGCCTGAACACTCAGGCCAGTGACGGTGTGGCAACAGTGAATTCGGATTGTACTGCCACCTACATGCCAGACCCCGGTTTTAATGGAGATGACAGCTTCACCTTCTTGGTGGACGATGGCTTTGGCGGTACAGCCGTAGGCACAGTGATGCTCGAAATTGAAAGCCTTGGTGGTAACACACCGTTGCCATTAACCCCAGATCAGTCCACACCAAAGAATGTGGCAAAGTTCTTTACTTTGACTTCTGTTGGCGGTACCAGCTACAGCATCATTGATGATGTGGATAATGGCACGTTGGATTGTAGTGCCAACCCAGACTGCACCTATACGCCAAACCCAGATTTTGTGGGCGTGGACAGCTTTATCTATGAAGTGTGCAATGCCAGTTTCTGTGCGCAGGACACCGTGAATATCACCGTGTTCAACAGCGCGCCAAACGCTAAGAACGATAGCGACAACGTGAATGAAGACACCGATTTGGATATTTTTCCATTGGGCAATGACAGCGATCCTGATGGCGATGGGGTTTCCATCGACAGCTTTGATGCGGTCAGTGCCCAGGGTGGCACGGTGACGTTACTGGGCAACAAGCTCACGTACTCACCGATGCTCAACTTCAATGGTGTGGACAGCTTTACCTACACCATCTGCGACGACGATTTTGTCGATCCGAAGTGTGACACCGCCACCATCACCATCGTGGTGATTGCCGTGGACGATGCCCCTGTGTTGACCGTGGTGCCAAATCAAACCGTGGTTGAAGAAAACAACCTCACCGTGCCAGTGACGTGTACCGATGTGGACACAGATTCTGCGTTGTTGTTGCTGGACAGCACGAACACACCAGGCTTTGGTTTGTTTGTGGATTCTGGCAATGGTGCAGGCGCATTCTTCTATCAGCCAACATATGCAACATTGGCACACCCAATCACAACGTCG
Source organism: Candidatus Fraserbacteria bacterium (assembly GCA_029262795.1). Classification (GTDB taxonomy): domain Bacteria; phylum Bipolaricaulota; class Bipolaricaulia; order RBG-16-55-9; family JAJCYT01; genus JAJCYT01. The sequence continues at coordinate 58,725 of JAJCYT010000018.1, read as the reverse complement.
GACTTTACAGGTATCGAATTGACCTGCAGTGATGGTGTAAACACGGTGAACAACACCCACACGGTAACAGTCAATGACTTGAACCGTGATCCTATTCCAAACAACCAAACTTTGGAAGTGGACGAAGATACGGGTATTCCTATCGTGCTTAGTGCGAATGACTTTGATTTGGACAGTTTGGGCTTTGCCCTCACAGGTGCACCACTTACCGGCCTGGACTGTACGAACATTCCAAACTGTACTTACAATCCGCCGTTGAATTTCAACGGTCCAGTCAGCTTCGACTTCGAAGTGACAGACGGCTTTGGCGGCAGCGCAACCGGCACGATTGACATTACTGTGATTTCAGTCAACGATCCGCCAGTGGCTGATCCTCAGACTGTTGGTCCAATTAACGAAGACAGCCTGACGCCTTTGGCCATTACGCTGACTGGCTCCGATGTGGACTTGGACACACTGACGTTTAGCATTGTGAGTACCGCTGGCTTGAAAGGCACGCTCACCTGTACGGTCTTGCCTGACTGTGAATACTTGCCGGATGTTCAGGATTTCAACGGTAACACCAGCTTTACCTTCCAGGTGGACGATGGCAATGGCGAAACTGACACGGCTGTGATCACAATTCAGGTTGATCCAGTCAATGATCCGCCGAATGCAGACGACATCAGCGCCAGCACGTTGCAGGACACGAATGTGATTTTGATCCTGCCTGTCAGCGATGTGGACATCAGTCGTGAAGGTGATACGCTCACCTGTAGCGAAGGTACGCCAGGCGAACAGCACGGCACTTTGGTGTTCAATGGTTGCCAGTTGACCTACACCCCAGACTTCGACTTTGTCGGTCAGGATGTATTCAACTACGACGTGTGTGATTTGGCAGGCGCCTGCGACACGGCACAAATTACGATTGATGTTCTCAATCGCAACCCTGTGGCCTTTGGTCAGACGGTGTTTGTGGCCGAAGACAACGTGCTTCCGTTGACACTGAGCGGCAACGATCCAGATGGCGATCCGTTGACCTGTACGTCTGACACAGATCCTACGCATGGTGTCTTGGTGGTCAATGCAAATTGCACAGCCACCTACACACCAGACCTTAACTACAATGGCGGTGACAGCTTTGTATTCCAGGTCGATGACGGCCATGGCGGTTTGGCAACCGCCGGTGTGACGATTACCGTCACGCCGGTTAACGATCCGCCGGTCATGACGGCCATTACCGATCAGACCATTGCAGAAAATAACTTGTTGAGTTTTGTCGCCACCTGTACCGATGTGGACACGCTCAGTGCCAATCTCACAGTTACGGCCGCCAACTTGCCACCTGGCGCAAACTTTAATGCCAATGGCAACGGCACAGGCACGTTGACCTACACCCCAACGTTCTCGGTGGTGCAGCGACCTGACTTGTCTGTGAATTTCCCAAGCAATCAGGTGAGTTGTGACGATGGCGAGTTTACCGATGTGGCTGGTTTTGAAATCACAGTCAACGACACCAACCAGCCACCGACAGTTGTTGGGGATGATTACGCCACAGATGAGGACACGTTACTGACTGTCGATGCAGCCACTGGCTTGTTGAATAACGACAGTGACAACGACGGCGACAGCCTCACCGTTACCGGCTTTGATGCGCTTAGTGTTCAAGGTGGTGCGGTAAATGTGACCATCGATGGCAGCTTTACCTACATGCCAACACTCAACACCAACGGCGCAGACAGTTTCACCTACACGGTGAGCGATGGCTTCGGCGGCGTGGTGGTGGGCACAGTGAACCTCACGGTGAATGCAATCAATGACGACCCTGATGCGGTGGATGATCCAAACGAAACGACAGACGAAGACAACAACCTGCTCATCAGCGTGTTGTTCAACGACAGTGATCTCGACTTGGACACGATCAGCATTGCAACAGTGGGCGTGCCTGACAATGGTGGCAGCGCCAACATCAGCGGTGATCAAATCCTGTTTGATCCGGGCCTGGACTTCCAGGATCTGGACGATGGCGAGATGAGATCTACCAGCTTTACTTACGACATTTCAGATGGCAACGGCGGTACGGACACGGCCACAGTGACAGTAGAAGTCACTGGCCTCAACGACACACCGGTTGTTCAAAACGATCCGAGTGAAACCACGGACGAAGACACGATTGCCCTGCTCAGCGTTTTGAGTAACGACACTGATGTCGATACGAGCGACAGCTTGAGCCTCGATGCTGTGGGCACGCCGGACAACGGCGGCAGTGCCAGTGTCAATGGTAATCAGGTTGAGTTTGATCCAGGTGCAGATTTTAATGATCTCGCTGTGGGTGAATTCCGAGCCACCACGTTTACCTATGATGTCACCGATAGCACGGAAACCGTGACTGCCAGTGTGACGGTGACCGTCAGTGGTGTGAATGATGATCCTACCGCAATGGACGATCCAAGCGAAACCACAGATGAAAACACGATTGTCTTGATTGATGCGGTTTTCAACGACACCGATCCTGACACCAGCGACACTCTCACAATTACGAGTGTCGGCACACCGGACAATGGCGGTGTTGCCAACCTCAGCGGCAACCAAATTGAATTTGATCCAGATGTGGATTTTGACGATTTGGCTGAGGGCGAATCCCGTTTCACCAGCTTCAGCTACGACATCGAAGATGGCAACGGGGGGACATCCAGCGCCACAGTAACCATGATGGTCACGGGTGTGAATGACGCGCCGCTTGCAATGCCTGACGATGTGTTGGGCGTCAACGAAGACGATGTGGCGTTCAATCTCTTAACATCTGATCTTTTGTTCAACGACACCGATGTGGATAATGGTGCCATCCTCCTGTTTGTCAGTGCAGATGCGCCCGATCAAGGCGGCACGCTGATCGACAACATGGATGGCACATTAAGTTACACGCCATCCTTCAGTTTCCAATCCCTGGCGGATGGTGAAACTGGCATCGAATCGTTTGATTACACGATGGAAGATGAATTTGGTGAACAAAGCGTCGGCACGGTCACCATTATAGTGGACGGCGTCAACGATGATCCAATTGCAACTGTGAACACGGGCTTTGCGGATGAAGATACCATCACTTTAATCAGCGTCATCAATGGTACGGAAGATGTTGATTTGTCTGATGTGATCAGCATCGAAAGCATTGGTGTCACTGACAACGGTGGTACGGTGAGCATCGCGGGTGATCAGGTACAGTTTGATCCTGGCAGCGATTTTGATCATCTGGCCTTTGGTGAATCGGATGTGACTTCGTTTACCTACACACTTCAAGACGACAAAGGTGGCATCAGCAACACGATCTCTTTAACCATTATCGTAGATGGCATCAACGATGATCCAACGGCGATGGACGACACAGCAAGTGTGGACACGGCTTCAGAAACGGACGTGACTATCACCGTGCTGGTCAACGATGGCGATCCTGATACCAGTGATATTTTAACCATCACAGGCACAAGCGATCCGGCCAACGGGAGTGTGGTTGCCAATGGTGACAACACCATCACATACACACCTGATGGCGGCTTTACGGGTCAAGACACCTTTACTTACACCATCAGCGATGGTCAGGGTGGGACGTCAACCGCCACAGTAACAGTCAATGTAAGCTAATTGAAAAAGAGTGGGAGAGCGACTGCTGTAAGGCTTTCGTCTTCAGCGGTCGTTCTTCACTACACTCTTCATTTCTCGATGGACATACAGAGGTTTTAAACTTCTGTATGTCCATCTCTCTCTCGGTTAAAAAACAAGATGTATTCATTTGAAAAAGCAAAGGCATATATTAAAAGGGTTAAAAGCTTCAAATCCCCCAACCCCCTTCATCTGAAGGGGGCTACAGTTTGATTTTTTGAGGTTGCTCTTCAGTTCATAACGTTATTCTAGCCGAAAGATTAAGTAGTAAATATTTTTTGAGATATAAATACTGGGCACTAAAACCCTCAAAAAGAATGACGCTACATCCTAAAGAACAAACATCGCATCCCCATCGTGCGCTCTTTATGTAAGAGGACTGTCTACTTGAGAAAGCAACCCAATCCCAATATTTCATTCAGAGATAACGATATTTATCAAAGAACAGACCATCGCAGTCGGATTGTGCCCCCTTTATGTAAAGGGGGTTGGGGGATTAGAGCTTTTATCCATCATAATGATTTGCTTTCTCAAGTAGATAGGTCTCTAAAAAATTATCTGAATTGAATCAGATCAAGAAGTTTGATGCGGATATGAGGGTATTTTCGAATCAATCTGCCAATGCCTAAAGCAATCAGCGCAAAAAACAACAAAGAAAAATCTTCTGAACGAAACGCTGATTGAGAACTTCGGCCAAGGTTCATACCAGAAACACTATTGCTGGTAGATGAAACAGGCGCCATAAACTCACGTGCTTCGCTGCTGCGAGGGGCCAGTGCAATCAATCCAGGTTTTAGAAGATTTGCTCGAATTTCACCTGTCATTTGCAAGGCTGCCTCACGTAAGCGACCCGGAAGGCCGAGCCATTGTTCGCCATCCCAATACCACAAAGCGAGTTGATTTAAATTGTGGTTGCTGTACTCAGCCACATCGACCAGCAGATTGGCCACGCCGTTGCTCAATCCACTGAGTTGTACGTTGTAAAGCGCCAAGGTGTCTGGCAGGGTTGGAATGTTTTCTAATTCTATCTGCTGATACTTAGACAGCAAAATTGCGCCCAATGAAATTGGCACACGCTTTCCGTCATCATTCACGCCCAGTTCGGACAACTCCAGGAGCACACCGGCGCGATCCAACAGGTCGAGTTCAATGGTTTCCTGGCGGCCAATGGCATCCAGAATTTCAGCATCGGCTGAGGACAAAACAATGCGTTGCGGTTCATCCGGCAGCCAGGGCACAATTTGCTCCAGGTGTGTGCCCAGGACCGCATTGCCGCGCCCTTCAAACACACCGGCAGGACCAAGCACATCGCCCCACCAATTGCGTTTGGCGATCAGTTCGCCATCTTCCAGGCGCAGGCCCATATGAAGATTATCCACAATGGCGTTGCCTTCCAAGTCCAGATCAATGCCAGATTGGACAAGCACGCCGCCTGCCTGGTTGAGTGAGATGGTGTTTCCTTTGGCATCAAGTTTTTCAGTTTGGTCGATGAGTATGCCCAACTCACCATTGTTTTGGATGGTGTTGTGATTGAATTCCAGATTGTTCACCTTGCCAACCATCGCGCCATGTTGATGGTTTTGGCTGATTTCATTGTGTTCGATACGGAAATCTGAGCCTGACTCAATCACCAATCCATGTTGAAAATTCTGTTCGAAACTATTTTCGGTAATCAAATAATTAATTCCATCACCACTTAATTTCAGACCACTGCTCTGATTGGACATGGATGTGTTGCCGCGCAGAATCAGGCCAATTGCACCATCGGCCCAAATGCCTTCCGCACCGGAATATTCGATACGGTTATCGATGACCTGATCATCCCCACCTGCCAGATAGATGCCGTGGCGATTGTTTCGATTGAGAACATTTTTCCTGAAAATATTGTCGCCTTCGCTGGCTTCGACGTAGAGGCCATCACCGATTGAGTTGGAAATGGTGTTGTTCTCAAAACGATTGCTGGCCGGTGCGCCGTTCTTCTTGCTCAGCTTGATGCCCATCCAATTGTCTGCAAACTGATTGTTCAAAATCACATTGTCGTACACAGGCCCAAGCACCCACAGTCCGGCGGTGTCCGTTTCGGTGTGGGCTTCAAACGTGTTGTTCTGTAAAACATTTTGCTGGCTGTGGTTTTCCAATCGCAAACCCGCTTGGTGATTGTGGCGAAAGAGAGAATTTAAAATGCGATTGTCTTTTACATCATCCAATCGCAACCCCACAGCGCGGTTGGATTCGACCACCGCGTGATTGATTGTCACGATGTCCACCGCGTTTAAACGCGCCCCGTAGTGGCGATTACTGGAAAATATTTCATGAAGCAATTCCAGTTCACGACTGTCTCGCAGAATCAGACCGCGTTCATTGGAGCGCCAGATGTTGCTCGAAAACTGTACCTGGTAAACGGCCTCAAATCGTCCGCCCACTTGACGGTTGTCTTCAAACACGTTGCTTTGAATCTGAGCATAGCGCAGATCCTGAGCATCAATACCAATTGTGTTTTGATAAATGCGATTGCCCGTCAGTGACACATCTTTAATGGGCATGCCTGTGTTGAGCAGGATGCCGGTTTCGGCACCAAAAATATTCATCTTTTCAATCACTGTTTTGTCTTCAAGCACATTTAAGCCAAATGACAACGCGGTTGCATCCACGCTGATTCCAGTGACGTGAATGCGCTTGGCAGCCAGTGTGATCTGGCCCTGAATAATGGTTTGATCCAACTCGCCTGTGGCTTCCAGCGTCAGCCCTTCGACATCGAGGACGATGGATTCGTTGTAAACCCCTGGGGCCAGCTTGATGGTTTCATCTTCTTTTGGATTGGGAAATTCGCTGAGTGCGGCGCTAAGAGAATGAAAATGATAATCGCCATCAAAATCATCGTCTGGAGAATTGTTGACGTCCACAATAAACACGGGACGGTCGTGCGACGCCCACCCTATCACAGGAGCAAACATCACACCCAAACAAAAGCAGATAAAAAAACCAGCGACCAGCGCAGCGTTGCCGCTCCGCCGGTCAGTGCTGTTTGCGGTCATCACAGACCTTTCCAACTTTATTTGTCCTTTAAAAATTTACGGGTGAGACACGGCCAGCCACAAGGGCAATGGGGTCTCAGCAGTGAGACGTGGGAGCGACACAAACCAGGCTCCTTGTCCCTTCAAGGTCGGTTTTAACTTCACCCATTTACCATTGTCATACCACCAGGCACTTGGGATGTAATCGCCGTTATAGACCAATTCCAATTTTGTGTTTCGCAGGGGCGTGAGCCACAAGCCGAAACGCTGGGCGTCCTTGGATATCCATTCAGGTGCTTGATCATCGCTTTGGATAATCATGTCACCGCCTGGATTAGAGGCTCCCACGTGAAGGGACCAATCTGGAGATAGAACGAACAGGCTACCGCCTCCTTGACCGAAGAGCTGTAAGATACCTGTCCACAATTGGGAGAAATTGAGCTCGAGCAATGCTCGCCCCATGTCACTCAATAGCTCCACAGCAGTGGGATGCTGCCAGTTGGTGCCCTTCACGCGTGCCGCTTCAAACGAGCTGACTGGGGGGGTCAGCAACCAGGGGAAGATGTCCTCCTGTGTAAGACCTTGCACATCTTCTCCGGGTCCATCCGAGGACCCCCACCAGTTCTGCTCAACCTTAAGCACACCATTAGAATGATTGATGATCGCGGGTGTACCCGTTACTATGTTGCTAGAAAATTCCAATTCGTAATAAGTGCTGATGCCAACATTTTCGCCTTCAATACGAGAAGACATCATCACAAAGTTTGGTGCCTCGATCGATAAGGCCACCTCACCCTGGCTGATGATGCTGACGTTTTCAAACGTTACGTTGCTGCCACTGACCGTCACGGCCAAGTCGCTGTGGCTGTCAATCGCCAAGCCTTTGACCACAATGTCGTCGCCTGCGAGAGTGAGTGAACCATTCAACATGGCACCCAACTCACCGGCCACCACCACGCCAGGTTGCTCGATAATCCAATCGCCTTCGTGCTGACCGGCTTTTAAGTAAATTGTTTCATTGGCGTTAAGCGATGGACTGCCTTGGCGCAGGCCGTCAAAGGTTTTGTATTCAAAGTCGTAGTCCATGTCTTCCAAACTTTCAGCGTTTGGGTCGATCACGAACGAAGATCGTGCCAACAATTTCACCTGTGTTTCACGGCGATCCTGTGGTGATTCGGGATCGACGTAGAGCAGTTGATAATCTTTGTCTTCAATCAACCATTCAAAGGCATTGTCTGGAATCTGAACTTCAAACACGCCACTGGCGTTGTCCGTTTCGTACGCATCGAGCATGAGCATGGACTGGCCTTCTGGGTCGATGATTTCAATTGCACCCATCAAGCGGTCCTGAAGATCTTCGTTCAAATTCTTGTCTGGATCGCTGAGGCGAACCTTCAATCCTTCACCCATGATCCATGTGGGCTGTGTCAACACCCAGGCCGCTTTGCTCAATTCACGCTGTTGTTCCCAGGCCAACATTAATGTGGCCTTTTGCAAACGGCTGGCATCGACTTCGCCGGACAAGGTGTGTTCCTGCATGTCGACTTCGCCAGGAAGTTCTTCCCAGACGACACCGTCCCAGAGGAACAGGCGCAGGTCGCTGACAGGAATTGTTTCGTCCAATGCTGCTTCATCATATGGCACGGTCAGCTTGACAGTGCCATCGAGTTTGCCGCCACTGGAAACAGAAAAGTGTTGAAATTCCGTGCCCAATGGGGGTGCATTGTCAGGGCGCTGCATTGGCATAAACACCGTGAGCCACCCTTTGTTGAAATTGACTGATTCAAAGTCAATCAAAACCCCTGCCCTGGGTGCGTGCACCACAGACTGGGCAGGGGTTTGTTCGAAAAACCACCCCTTGACCGAAGGCTGGTTGATAGAGGAAATTGGCTCAGGTAACCACGGGAACAAGTTTTCCACCGACACTTCTCGAACCAAATCGTTGTCATAGGACAACATGGTTGGCGATGCGCCGCTGGGCCCCTGGTCGCTGCCCCAGAAGTTGTAGCGGGCGTCCAGGTTTTCCTCGTCCATGGCCCATAAGCCATAAGATGTGTTGTTTAAAAAATTATTGAATTGTGCGGTGACTTCAGAGCCACCCCAAACGGCCAAACCGCCTTGATTGCCTTCAAAGCTGTTTTCATAAATCTCAATGCCGTTGCTGTGTTCGAGCTGTGCGCCGGCGGCCTGGTTTTCGAATAAGATGTTTTCAGAAATGGTGGCTTGATCAATGTTCTCAAGCCAAACCCCATCTTCTCGATTGCCAGTAATCTGATTGCCAATCACTTTAAGAGCGCCACCGCGAAGCACTTTTAATCCCTTCCCAAAGTTATCCTGAATCTGATTCCCTTGGAGTTCGCTCTGTTGCAGGTCTTCAGCGACAAAACCGTTGACATTATCTATGAGCGAGTTGGCAATAAGTTTCACTTGTGTGCTGTGCATTACATACACGCCTGCGTCGCTGTTGCCTGTAATGTTGTTTGCTTCGACCAGTTCACCTTCAGCCTGATCGAGTGAAAAGCCTGGACCGTTGTTGTGTGTCAATGTGTTTTCTCGGTAAGCATTGTTGCGCCCCTGAGAAAACACACCAGCGCCGTGAGACCCTTCGATATGATTGCGTTCAAACAAATTGGTCTCTGGCTGGCCTGCTTCGTTGCTGAGCATCACACCCACTTGATTGATCACAATCATGTTGTCCACAAAATGATTGGCATTGGCACTGCCTGTGAGGTAAATGCCTGCTGCACCAATGGCGCTGTGCCCACGAATGTCGTTGTCTTCAATCTTGTTTTCAGCGCTGCGCCCGACAAGCATGAGGCCGCCTGCCGGGGTGCCTTCCACGCCGTTGTCGTGAACTTCGTTGCGGATGAAGGTTGAGCGGGCGCTGTTTTCAAACACCACACCAAAGGTACCGTTGTGGTTAAATTCATTAAATCTAAATGTGTTTTGTGTGCTGTCCATCGACACTAAGCCATACTGGCCATTGTTCTGAAACACGCTGTCTCTAAACACACTGTTGTTGCTGTTTTCGAGCTGAACACCAGCCGTGCCGTTGAGGCTGAACATGCTTTGTTCGATAGATGCGTTTTCAGAATATTGCAGCCAGATGCCCGCGCCGCCATTGGCCTGGAACTGGCTGTTTTCAACCTGAAGTCCATCGGCTTCCACAGCCAACAAACCGGCTGCGCCGTGGTTGTTGAGCTTGACGCGATTGAGGTGTGTGCGTGAGGCTTCGTCGATAAAGATGCCGTTGTCGCTGGCGTGATCGATGTAAACATCTTCGATGCGGGCCAGTTCTTCCTGAATTACCAGACCATTGGGCTGGTTGCTGGCATCGATATGAATTCCGCGAAGCGTGATTTGATCTTCGGACAAAATCACACTGCCGATGATGTGGGTTTGTGAGATGCCGCCTTCGCCGCGCACCATCACACCTGGAATGTTGATCTCAACATTTTCTTGATAGGTTCCCGGCTTGAGTACCACGGAGTCGTTTTCGTTGACGTGCGGATGCTGATCTGCTGCAAACGCTGCCTGAATTGAACTAAAGTGGTAATCGCCGTCGTTGTTTTCTTCCTGTGACAAGCTGGGATCGATGAAGAAGGTGTTGCCTTCGTCTTCGGCCTGCCCTAAGAATGCGCCCAAGAGGATGAGCACCCAACCCAAAACCCAACGTTGCTTCCAGATATAAGCCAAACCCTTCATCACGCCTCTCCTCCAAAACTATGGGGGTGGGATCCCCAGAGGGCGGTGCTGGCGCACACGCCCTCTGGGGAAGGTGGTTGTAATTTATCGGTTTTAAACCTAGGCTTCAGGTCTAAATCGAGCAACATTAACCGTAAAGGTTTCGTTTGCTTATCCAGTGACCACCTTGCAAATCCGGTTCGCATTGAATCGGTTTTGCAGGCAGGTCTTAATTACCACCTGGCGCAATGGCAAGCGTGACGCCATTACGTAAGGCTTCTACAGAAAGTTCACCTTCAACCAGATTCACGTTGGAGAAGCTGCGACCGCTCAACTGCACCCAAGCGTTGCCATCCCAATAGTAGAGAGACAGGGTGTCTTTGTTGGCGCCGTTCAGTTCTTCTTCAGTGAACTGGACGCTGAGCACGGTGTCACCGGAGTTCAATCCGCTGACCAGCAAGCTGATGGCTTTAAGGGCGCCAGGCAACTCACCCAAATGCTCAGGTTTGTCATCTTGGAATTTCGACACAATCACCATGCCGTCTTCTTCGGAGTCGACGTTGAAGAAGCTCACATCAATGTCGGCTTTGTCCATGGCAACAAATTCGGACTGGTTGCCTGCGCCAAAGTCGTCAAAGATTTCACCGCTGGTGGTGCCCAAGGTGAGGTAATCGAATGGTGCGGTCAACCAAGGGAAAATGTGTTCCACATGGACGCCCAACACAGCATTACCGTTGCCTTCGTACACACCTGCAGGGCCACGGGAAGCGCCCCACCAGTTGCGGTCAGCTTTCAAGTTGTCGCTCATGGTGGCAGGTGCAGGCCATTCCTGGTCCACAGCCAAGCCAAATTCGCTGTTGTCAAAAATGTCGTTTTGTTCAATGTCCAATTCAACAGAGGAACGAATCCACACACCGCCGGTGTTGTTGCGGCTGATGGTGTTGTGTTCCACGTCAATGCCGTTACCATTTTCAATCGACAGGCCGCGAGCCACATTGCGCTCCACGGTGTTGCCGCGCACGTCCACTTTTTCCACACCATCGAGCAGGATGCCGTTTTGGCGGTTGCCACTGACGGTATTGGATTCAATGTCGTTGCCGTTGGCACCCGCACTTGCGGCGATGCCCTGGCTGCGGTTGTCGTTGACCTGGTTGCTCAGCACGTTGTTGTTGGAAGCACCGTTGGTCAGCGCGATGCCTTCGCGGCCATTGTTGGTTATTTCGTTGGCTTCCACGGTGTTGCGTGGGCTGCCATCGATCAGGATGCCCTGATGACCGTTGTTGAAAATTTTGTTGTTCTTAAATTCATCATTACCAGAATCATTGAGCACACGGATGCCCGCTTTGTTGTTGCCGGACAAGGTGTTGCCTTTGATCGTGTTGCGGCCTTCGCTGCCCAACACTTCGATGCCATCTTCAGGGGAACCCAGGATGTTGTTGCTGTCGATGGTGTTGTTGCTTGGAGAACCGCCGCTGCTTGGGGTTTTAAAACGAATCCCAAAGCTGTTGTTGTTGATGTCGTTGCCTTGAATCGTGTTGCTGGTCACATCGCCTTCAAGCAAGATGCCTTCACTGCCGGCACGAATGTTGTCGGTGATGGTGTTTTGTAAAATAAGATTACGCTTGGATGCATGTTCGCTACCGCGCAAGGCCAAGCCGCCACCGTCGTTGTTGGTGGTGCTGTTGCCACTGGCTTCGTTGCTGTCGGAATCCACCAAGGCCAGTCCGTAACCGCCGCTGGAGCTGATGACGTTGCCTGTAATGGTGCCGTCATTGGCATCTTCAAAGCGAATGCCATCCAATGCATTGTTGGTCACTGTGTTGCTTGACACTTCGGCAAAATCAGAATCCTGCACCTTCACACCTTCGCTCTGGTTCAGGCTGATCTGGTTGTCTTCAATAATCGCACGATCGCTGGCACCGTACACAAGAACGCCAATGGCGCCATTGCTACGGATTTGGTTGGCGCTGATGGTGGTGCTATCGCTGTCGCCGCGAACGTACACGCCGTCGGTGCCGTTATTAAACACTTCGTTGTTGGTTACGGTGACGTTGTCGCTGCCTTCGTCGACCACAATACCGGCTTCATTGGCGTTGTGGGCTTTGTTGGCGTCCAACAACACGTTGTCGTTGAGCACCAAAAAGGCGCTGGCCTGACCCGTGGCATCCACGTCCAAACCAATCACTTTCACTTCTTTGGCGTTGATGATGATCTGACCTGCAAACTTGGTCAAATCACGGCCTTCAGGCGCTTCCAGCGTCACACCTTTTTTAGAGATGTCAATGGCGCTTGCGGAAATGTCCTGACACTCGCCGGCAGCATAGGTGACCGACGTGGAATAATTCCCTGGATCAACGACAACCGTGTCGTTTTCGTCCAATTTAGGAAAGGCATTGGGATTATTCAGCGTGGCAAACACCGCTGCAATTGAATGAAAGTGGAAGTCACCGTCACAGTCGTCGCTGGGCGGATTGTCATCATCCACAAAGAAAACCGGCCCGTTCTGAGAAGCCCAGACGCTAGGGCTGGCAAACAATAAAATCGCTACGAGAAAACTCAACGTTACTTTTCCCACCACAAGTAACCTCCTTCGGTTATGTTGCTTGGTCAATTATTTGATCTGGCCGCTTATGGGTAGCTGCAAGACCAAAGCCACGGCCACAAACAGAATTCTGGCCGCCGTATTGTCCGAGATTATAGGGACGCGTGTCCCCAACGTATGTAACTCGCGTCACGGGGAAATTAAGGTTACCCCTTGAGGGTTTTGTACATCTCTATTGACAATTTGAGTGGATTGTTTTTATGGTGTAGGTGCAGACACACTTTTGAGGAGGTTGCACATGCCTTATGCACGCCCGTCTTTGAATTATCCTGAAGTCCCTTTGTTCCAAACCTTTACCGACAAGGCCGAGGGCCAACCCGACAACATTGCCCTGATCTATAACGATCAGCAAATGACGTACGGCGAGTTGCACGAAAAGGTGAAACGTTTCGCCACAGCCTTGCATGCCAACGGCATCAAACAAGGAGATAAAGTGTGCCTGCTGTTGCCCAACTCTCCCGAGTTTGTGATCAGCTTCTATGGTGCCTCCATGATCGGTGCAACCCCCAGCGCCATGAACCCTTCCTATAAAGAAAGGGAGATTGCCTATCAATATAAGGAAAGTGATGCTGTTGCCCTGATTACGCGTGAGGATTTTTATCCAGTGATCGAGGCCGCTAAAAGTGAGGTAAACATCAACGCCATCGTTTCCAGTCAATCCCCCATGGAAGGCACGCTTCATTTTCAATCCATGATCGAGTCAAACGAACCCAACCCCCCCAGTGTGTCCATCAATTCGAAAGAAGACATTGCTTCCCTGCCTTTTACCAGTGGCACGACAGGTTATCCAAAGGGCGTGATGCTCACACATTACAACCTCAGCAGCAATTGGGTTCAGTTTGCAGGTGCGGGCGAAGTTGATGAAAACGACAAGTTATTGTTATTTCTCCCGCTTTATCACATCTATGGTGCCATGTTGATGGGTGGTGGTTTGATGTGTGGTGCCACCTTGATTTTGCAGGAACGCTTTGATCCCAAAGGCACGTTGGAACATATTCATAAATATCGCCCAACACTGTTTTATGTGGCGCCACCCGTGCTGGTTTTCTATAGCAGTCTTCCAGAGGCGCAACAGATTGACTGGACTTGCATCAAATACATCATGTCTGGTGCTGCGCCGTTGCCCAAAGAAGTTGGGTTGCGTTTTCAGGAACAAATGAATGTGATGGTGATGCAAGGCTATGGCATGACCGAAGCTTCACCAGTGACACATTGTCACCCTATAGATGCTGCCCAAATTGATCTTGATACGGTTGGACCACCTGTATCGGACACAGAACAAAAGATTATCGATCCTGAAACTGGCGAAGATCTTCCATTGGGTGAAGTCGGCGAATTGCTGATCCGTGGCCCGCAGGTGATGAAAGGCTATTGGAAACGTCCCGAAGAAAATGAACAAATTCTGGCTGGCGGCTGGTTACACACTGGCGACATTGCCAAGATCAATGAAAACAATCACGTCATCATCATGGACCGTGCCAAAAACATGATCAAATATAAAGGGTTTGCAATTGGACCTGCTGAGCTCGAAGACCTTTTATTTGAGCATCCTGCTGTGGCCGACTGTGCTGTGATCGGTATTCCTGATGCAGAAGGTGGCGAAGCGCCCAAGGCCTTTGTGGTCAAAAAAGCTGATATTGAAGCACAGGAGCTGATGGACTTTGTGGCTGAAAAAGTGGCCAGCTACAAACAGATTCGGGCGTTGGAGTTCATTGACGCCATTCCTAAAAATCCATCCGGAAAAATTCTTAAACGGGTGCTGGTCGAGCAAGAGCAAGCCAAATCATGAAGATACCTGGCGTGCATCATCTGCCTATTCCAACGCCGTTTCAGGTGGGAGCCATCAATGCGTATCTGTTGGATGGTCCGCCATTGACATTGATTGATGTGGGGCCGTACACAGAAAAAGCGCTGGCTTCACTCGAATCTCAACTCAGCGATTTGGGGCATCAAATTGAAGATATTGAACAGGTGTTAATTACCCATCCGCATATGGATCACTTTGGCTTGGCAGGGGAAGTCAAACGACGCAGTGAATGCAAAGTGATTGCGCATCCAGATGCTGTTGAAAAACTTAAAGATTTTGAGGGCTTTTACCTTCGCGAGCAGGATTATTTTGGAGAGTTCTTAGTGTCGATGGGGATGCCAACACAGATGGTTCAAATGCTCACAGAGTTTCCAAAAAGTTTTTCATTGTTGGCTCCTCCTGTGGATGTGGATGACACATTGGTGGAAGGCGACCAAATTCAGATTGGATCACTTCAGTTCGATGTGCTGGAAACACCAGGACACAGTCCGGCTTCTTTGTGTTTTTATGAGCCGACCTATCAAGGGCTATTTGCAGGTGATCATTTTATTGATGGCATCACGCCCAATCCACTCTTAGAAATGCCACAACCGCCTGAAACAGAGCGCCCGAAAAGTTTGGTTTTGTATTTGGAATCTTTGGAAAAAATCAATCGTCTGGATTTAAAGGTTGTGTTTTCCGGTCATCGAAACATTTGCACCGATCCACAACGAGTGATTGACCAGAGTTTTTTACATCAGGAAAAACGAAGCAAAAAAGTTTTGGACATGCTTAAAGAAGAAGCATTGACTGCTTTTGGCCTGATGGAAAAACTATTTCCCAACCTGCCTGCCACCGAACAGTTTTTGGGCATGAGCGAGGCTGTGGGCCATTTGGACTGTCTGGTGAATCAAGGAAAAGCGCAAACGCGCACCTCAGAAAACATCATTTATTACGAGGCGACATGACGCCCATCCATCTTGCCTGGGTGCCGTTTGGGTTGGCCATCGGCTTGTTCGTGGTGTCTACGGTTGCGGTATTGGTGGTGCAGTTGGTGCGTTATCCCTTATTGGGTCGATTTTCAGCTTTGTATGACAGGGATGCTGAAATTGGAAAATATCTCAATTTAAGGGTGGTGCTGTTTGGCTGGGGATCATTGTTACTAGGATTTGGGTTTTCGGGCTGGTCGTTGTTTCGCTTCACGTTATTGCTGGATGATTTGTTTGTCGATCTGGAACATATTTCGGACGCAGCCAAATTTTTGTCGGTCATCATCCCCTTTCTCTATGTGCTGATTCCTTACCAACTGATGCGTTTTTCCACTGCAATGGTGTTTCTGGCTGTGCCGCAGGATTATCCCAAATGGCAACAGCAAAGTGATGTCCCACTGCGTTGGGGATTCTCTGCCCGACAATCGGCTGATCCGGTGACTGCCGCATTCTGGCATGCCATTGACACTGCGATGACGTTGATTATCCTTTTCTTCACCCCTTCCGCATTCAAATGGGTGATCAGCAATGTTTCAGCAGATCAACAACCGTGGATGATGTTGCTGATTGGAGGAATCATTTTGCTGGGCAGTTTTGTCCTCAGTCTGCGTTCCGACAAGGAAGCGTGGGAAAGTGGGCATATTGTGGACGCGCTTTTGCTGTTGGGAAAAATTGCCGTGATGCTGATTTTGTTTGTGCTGGTCACCACCTTGGCCGAAGTGGATTTAATAGAGGTGGCCCTATTCACCGTGTTCGCTGTTTGGATCGGGATGGGTTCCTTTCTGGGAAACCGTTGAATGGTTTTTCGTTCCGCAGTTTTATGATAAGAAAGCAAAATAAAGATGGATATCCGTAAGGTATGGCTGTCCTTAATGTTTTTCAACGACAACAGTTGTTCATGACTGTATGAACAGGGAGACTAAACATGGCTGAATTCTTGACCGTTTTTCAATCACCCGTAGATATTATTGGTTTCATTTTGTTTGTTTTAATTTTTCCCGTCTATCATGGAATTTATCCCTGGCTGGTGGGGATGTTGAAAAATCAGGCAAAGCGAACGCGGTTTGATTTATTCAGAGAATCCTGGATCAAAAGATTGTTGGATAATCGTGATGTGATGGCTGCCGCGCAGCAAACACGAAATTTGACCATGGTCAATTCCGTGCTGTTGTCTTCTTCGTTGATTTTGATGGGATTGACGGCCAATTTTTTGATTCAAATTCCCCAAATGGAAAATCAAATTATTTCACCCGACGCCTGGATTACACATCCCGATGCCCTGCGGGTGAAGCTCTATCTTTTGATTGTTGCTTTTGCTCTGGCCTTTTCCTTTTTCATGACGTCATTGAGGCACCTGGGGCATTTTGTTTTGATCATTGGGGCAGATTCGGAATTGATCGCAGAACATCAAGGTGATCCAGTCAAGTATTTTTCCAACCTGATCAATCGCGCCTCCCATCGTTATACGCTTGGCGGCCGCAGTTTTTATTCTGCATTTCCGTTATTTGCCTGGCTGTTTGATCCCTGGGCGTTTTTGATTATTACCGTTATCTGGGGCATCAAATTTATCAATTTTCAGGATTTTTCTTATCTCATTCCGCGCAAGAATAAATTATCCAAAGGTGAGTGAGTGCCAGGCACATAGAGCGATCTTTATCTTTCCATTGATTTTCGGCGCACCAGACCTAGAATAGAAAGCCAGACCAAGGAGAGGAAGGAATTTTATTATGTCCCGAATCATCAAAGGCAAGGTGTTTGTGTGCGGCAGTGACATCAACACCGACGAAATTATTCCCGCCCGTTATTGCACCACCCCTGATTTAGACACGTTGGGCGCACATGCCCTGGAAGACTTGCACGAATCAAAATATACGGTTCCTTTTGAGGCCAATCAGTACGACATCATCATTGCCGGTGAAAACTTTGGTTGTGGTTCCTCCCGTGAGGTGGCGCCCATTTCACTGGCCAAAGCTGGCGTGAAAATTGTTTTGTCTCCAACCTTTGCCCGCATTTATTATCGCAATTCCATCAACTATGGTTTGCCTTTGTCACGCAACATGGACTTGGTGCCAGAAGGTATTCAAACCGGTGATGAACTCGAAATTGATCTGGATGACGAACGTTTTTGGGAAGGCATGCTGCCGATTCACCAACAGATTATGCTAGCAGGCGGCCTGACCAAGTTCAATCAAAGCGGACAAGCACCTGCCAACCCTGTTGCTGAAGAGCGACCACAGACGTTGGCCGAAAAAATTCTGGCCAAAGCAGCAGGCGTGAGCCATGTCAAACCTGGGATGATTGTGTACGCCGAAGTGGATCGCGTCATCACCCATGAACTCACCTTGCCCGTGGCAGCCGATCAACTCTACGCCGCCTATGGCAAAGATTTTAAAGTGCATGATCCAGAGAAAATTTTGTTTGTGGCGGATCACACCATTCAAATTCCGTTGATTCAAGACAACTGGAAATCACAGATCATGGTTGAAAAATCAGCAAAATTTGTGGAAGAACAAAACCTGCCCCATGCGTTTCTGCCGCCTGCGCCGTTTGTGAGCCAGGGGATTTGTCACGTGCTGTTCCCAGAAAAAGGCTTGATTCGACCTGATACCTTGGTGGTCGGCACGGACAGTCACACTTGCACCCACGGGGCATTTGGCTGTTTCGCCTTCGGGATCGGCAACACTGATCTCACCGAAATCATGGCTGCTGGCCGTGTGATGGTGGATGTGCCTGAAACCATTCGTGTGACACTCACTGGAAAAATGCAGCATGGTGTGTTCCCCAAAGATGTGATTCTCTACATTCTGGCCGAAGTAACTGCCAACGGCTTCACCAGTTGCGTGGTCGAATTCGATGGCCCTGGTGTGGAACACCTCACTGCTGATGATCGCTCCACCATCGCCAACATGACGGTGGAAGGTGGTGCATCCTGTGGCATCTTTGCGGTGGGTGAATTGCGATCCGATGACGGTGCTGTGTTCAAACAAAACCTGACCTTCGATCTGGATCAACTCACTCCCATCGTTGCACCACCGTTTTCACCCGACACAGGCGTGAGTGTGGATGTGGTTGAAAAAGCGGAGATCGACGTGGCCTGGGTCGGCAGTTGCACCGGCGGCAAGCTGGAAGATGTTCAAGCCGCAGCCGATGTGATTCGCGGAAACAAAGTGGCTGAAGGCGTTAAATTTATTGTCGCTCCGTCCACCATCGGCGTGATGGAGGAAGCTGGCCGGCAAGGCTATCTGCGCGACATCATCGAAGCGGGAGGACAGATTGTGCAGCCCGGATGCGGTGCCTGTATCGGTATGGGGCCTGGTACATTGAAGGAAGGTGAGGTGGGCGTCTTTGCCTCCAACCGCAACTTCAAAGGGCGTGCTGGAAAAGGGAATGTGTTCCTGGCGTCCCCTGCCTCCGTGGCGGCTTCAGCTATCGAGGGCAAGGTGGCCGATCCGAGAAAATACCTTAAAGAGCCCGCCATGTCGAGCTAATACTTAGCTGAAAAACATGGATCGAAAATCACTGCTGATTAAATCCACACTGCTGGAAGGCGGCCTGTTGGTGTTGGCAGTGGTGTTGGGTTTTTTCTTTAATCAGCCTATTTTTGATCAATTCAATTTCGGGTGGTCTGCATGGATGTGGGGGGTGCTTGGCACGCTCCCTTTGCTGGCAGCGTTGCTTTGGCTGGACAGTTCTCAAGTCAAACACTTGGTGGCATTACGTCAACTGGTCGATCAAATTGTGCGAACCCTGTTCACCAAATGCACCATCTGGGATCTGGCCCTCATCTCTCTGTTAGCAGGTGTGGGCGAAGAAGCCCTGTTTCGCGGTTTTCTGCAAAGCGCTATGGTGCCAAGCCTCGGCCCAGTTTTGGCCGTGCTGATTGCCGCAGTGATCTTCGGGTTACTCCACTATCTCTCACTAACTTACGCTATCTACGCGACCCTCATGGGTATCTACATGGGCTGGCTGTTATTAATTTTTGACAATCTGTTGGTGCCCACCATTGTTCATGCTGTTTATGATTTTGCAGCACTTTACTTTTTGGTGATCTATCGAAAGCCAGAAGAATTAAGTGAGAGAAATTTGGAAGATTAACTTAGAAAACTTTCTAGTTCTTTGAAACATCCTTTACGGTCCCAAACAGTTTTGAATCCATTCAGTACCACTTTTTCTGTTCCTGCATCTAGAGGAAAAGATGCCCACGAGGCATCCGTAAATCCAAATTCAACTTCTTGACCATCTTCATACCAAACATTTAATGAAGTGACATTGCCCCAATCTTTTATCTTGCTTGATGTCACTTTGCCAAAGAATTTTGACCAAGATGTGTCCTTGATATATTCGCTTGGTTTTTCACAAAGGATGACCAAATCTATATCTGAATCGACACGAGCCTCATCTCTGGCATGAGAGCCAACCAAGGCCACGCCTAGAATGTCTGAATGAGATTTGGCCCAGTCAGCCACATTGATTAAAAAATCTTGTATCATAATTTCTACATTAACGAAAACAGGTCTAGTGAATCAAACATGCAACGATCACAGCAAACTCAAAGGGAATCTAACTCGAATATTTTCCGCATGGCTTTTGCTATAGGGGGTTTTGTGTCGTTGTTTTTGTTGTTATTTCAACCTTTTGGCCTCAAGGTGAACTTGTTTGATGCCAGTTTTTTTATCGTCCTTGGTATTGGGGTGATGAATTCCGTAGTCACATTATTAAATCATTTGGTGATTGAAAGATTTGTTGAAAAGGTTTTTTTAAATCATTGGGATGATCGAATTAACAAAAACCTGTGGCGGCTTTGGTCGTTGTTTTTGTTGTTAATGAGTAATTTTATTTATCTGAGTGCACTCACTGGATTTGAAAATGTGAGTCTGATTTCCTTCCTTAGATTTTCTGGACAAGTGCTATTGATCGCCATCATCCCAGTTTCTTTTTTATTGTTATATCAGCGCGCAAGGCAAAATGAGCAGTATCGTCGAAGCTCTAGGACGCTCAGCGAAACGCTTGAGCAACAACCAGAATCAACCACAACATTCACGCTCAAAAATGAAAACAACAAAACGGTGTTAAGTCTGTCTTTAAATGAATTTCTCTATCTGGAATCGGCAGACAATTATGTGGCCGTGCATCATCTCCAACAAGATGAACTTCAACGGGATTTGTTAAGACATTCACTCAAAGGTATCGAAGCTCAACTTGAAGGTATCCCCGTGGTTCGCTGTCATCGCTCTTACATCGTCAACCTCACCCAGGCACTGAAGCTTAGTGGCAACGCTCAGGGCATGCAGCTTCAGTTGAAGCAGGGTGTGAAAGTTATCCCTGTGTCTCGCAACTATATTGAATCTGTCAAAGCAGCCATCGAAGCCCTGGCTTGATCTGATCTGGGATGAATCACAATCATTTGACATTCATCCCAAAGGGTTGACCAATACCCCAACATCAAAGCCTTTGGCCCTTTTCTATTGAACCCCTAAAGCGAATCTTGCTCAATGAAAGCAACACAGAATTTTAGGGAGATGGTTTTGATGGCAAACAATTTTTCGATAAAAAGCTTGCTTAACAACATTTGGGTGTTTGTGGTTCCGCCTGGTGCGGCAATGGTCGCCACACCGTTTTATATGCACGATGCTTTTCTGGTCACCCTCATCTGGGGTGTGTCATTGTTGATGATTGGCCTGCACGCCTCGGTGGGGTTACGCGAGTGTGAGGGGCTTCTTTGTTATGTTCGGGGCCCATTTTTCATTTTGGGCAGTATTCTCACAATATTGCACGGCACAAGCCTGATGTATCTCGGGCTGAGCGGCTATCGCTGGATTGGGTATGCTATGATTGCCGGTGCCATTGGATTGAACCTTATTCCGATGATGTGGGATTGGCGCAAGCGTCGAAGCCAATCACAAGCCTGAGTCATCTTCTTCGGGCCAGTCCCAGATCACGGTGATGTTGTCTTTCGATCCTTCGCGTTGTGTGGACACATCCCACAACACAGTGGCGTAATCGCCCTGGCAACTGTTGGTGATTTGCTCCCATTGAGATTCAATCTTGACAATTTGCCCTGGTTCCAAAGGGCCGCTGTGCCAACTGGAGATTTCACCATTTTGTCGAGGGAACACATAACACACAGGCAAGGTCATGTTGATGTTGAAAAAGGCCAGGTTGGTGACCGCTTCAAACACAATGAGTGGGCGACGTGGGCTGCCGTCCATCCATAATTCGATATTGGCAAGATGGATATTGCTCCCACTGCCATTGGAATAAATGGCTTTTTCAGCAATCAGCTTTTGATTGGATGAAACAGGTGTTTCATCGGGCAACTCATCAACCTCATTCGCAGGTGGTTTGAATAGATCACATCCACCTAACACAAACAAAGCCAGAAATAATAGAACAATTTTCAAGTGTAGAAATTTCATGGAATGCCACCTCTCTATCGCTAGTTTATCAAGCTGATCACGATGTTTGAAGGGCTTTTGGAAATTTTGGACCTTTTTTCCAGCTGAATTTGACGGAATTTCCACGAAACAGTCATCAAGATTGGACGGAAGATTTGTTATAAAGGACACATAAAGGAGTTCATTATGCAAACTTTACGAACTGAATTGGTGAATGTAGGTGCGTTGATGTTGATGTTTAGTTTTGTATTCGCGTTTGGTGCTTGGTTGTATTCGATCTCGTTCTAAATTAAAGAACGGCGATGTATTTCCACATCATCCAGAAGTGGCTAAAACTGCCCGCCAATACAAAGATGTGAAAAAT
This sequence comes from Candidatus Fraserbacteria bacterium, assembly GCA_029262795.1. Taxonomy (GTDB): domain Bacteria; phylum Bipolaricaulota; class Bipolaricaulia; order RBG-16-55-9; family JAJCYT01; genus JAJCYT01. Next base: position 36,255 of record JAJCYT010000018.1, on the reverse strand, counting down.
TTCGTGCATGCCAAACCATTTGATGGGTTTTAGAACTTTTTCCAGCGCATAGAAAATCACACCCACACTGTAAAAAATTCCACCTGCCAACATCCACCAGACGCCATTGATTGGCATAAGGTCAAACATCACAGGCAAAGCCAATACCGCCAGCCACCCCATGCCCAGATAAATCAAGCCGGACAACCAGCCAGGAATCTTGATCCAGAGCGCTTTAACAATCACACCCGTGATGGCCAGTGACCAAATCACAGCCAGCAGGGTCCATCCCCAAGCGCCCCACAACGGCACCAGACAGATGGGTGTGTATGTGCCTGCAATCAGCACAAAAATCATGGCATGATCAATACGGCGAAAAATTTGCTTGAGTTTGGACGGAATCGGAATGAGGTGATACACCGTGCTGGCGACATACAGCAAAATCAGGCTGGCTCCAAAAATGGAGAATCCTACAATATGTGCTGCCCCGCCGTTGGTGATGCCCATATGAAGCAGCAGTCCCAATGCGACGACAGACAGGATAGCGCCTGCCAAGTGGGTCAATCCGCTAATCAGTTCATTTTGCTTTGATTTTTCAACCATAATAATGATGTTTCCTCAAATTGTTTCTAACAATAAATCATCCAACTGTCAATTCAGTGGATTTACAGTTTAGTGCCAAGTGAGGTCATGAGATGGATGTTTCACTGTTTTATGTCAAAGAATTTATAAAAGATAGGGCACATGATAATGAAAAGTTGGTGGGCGGTACAGGGCTTGAACCTGTGACCTCCAGGTTGTGATCCTGGCACTCTCCCAACTGAGCTAACCGCCCAAGTGGCTTCATAGCTTACTGAACCGTATCATACCTTTCAAGGGACTTTACATGGCTATCGCAGGAAAATGGTATTGGTTCTGAAAATGAAAGATTGTTTGGCTGTAAATCAAAAACAAATAGCAATAGGTCAGAAGAATTTACTGGTCACTTGACATCCAACTTTCTTTGTGCTATATTTTTAGCATGTGCTATAAAAACAGCACACGGCAGATTTGTGACATGAACAGAAAGGATTCGGATGAACAACAAACCGTTGAGCCAATTGAGCCGACGCGAACGACAGATTATGGACATCATCTATCGCTTCGATCAGGCCACGGCAGCCGAAGTACTGGATCATTTGCCCGATCCGCCAAGCTATTCTGCGGTACGCGCCATGTTAAGTGTTTTGGAGAAAAAGGAACTTTTGAAACACAAACAGGATGGGCCGCGCTACATCTATATGCCGACGGTGACTCCTGAGAAAGCCAAACACTCCGCAATGGAAAATTTATTGGAAACGTTCTTTGCCGGTTCCACCGCTCAGGCTGTGGCCGCATTATTAGATATGTCCAAAGAAGAACTTTCTGACAACGACCTTGAGCGCTTGTCCACCATGATTGAACAAGCCAAACACGAGGGGAGATAAACCATGACCTGGGTGGAAGGGTTGCTGAACAATCAGGATTTGCTGAAATGGATCATTGATGTCACCTTAAAAGGCACTCTGTTGCTGACGATTGCAGCAGGCATCACCTACTTATTGCGCCGTGCGTCTGCGGCTGCACGTCATTGGGTGTGGAGCTTTGGCCTGTTTGGTGTGTTGTTGGTACCCGTGTTGTCCATGTTGTTGCCCAACTGGAATCTGCCTCTTTTGCCTGAGATTAATGCGGTTGAACCCGTTGTCCAATCTCAAGAAGAAGTGACAACTTCTAACGCGATCCAGCAAGATGCTGTGAGTCATCAGCCTTCCAGCTTCCTCTTTTTTAAGCAAGCCTTTATCAACCCTGCCATTGGTTCTTCGACTGAAGCACAAACAACTGCCAATAATATTGTTCAAGCTCAAACACCTCAGACGCCACAAACGTCTCAGAACCCCCAAGTACGCCAGAAGCCACAAACACCCGCAGTCTCTCAAGCGCCTGCTGAAACTGTCATTGCAAATCAACCCGCGATAGCAAGCGAAACAGTCAGGGTCGAAGCCACTTTGTCCGAAACGATACCCGTGACCAGAGCGCCTCTAAAAACTGACAATATGGAGCAATTCTCCCCTGAAGTTATTTCCAGGGAAGTGGCTGTTCAGCCTGTCATGACACCAAGCCCAATTACGCCTTCTGACTTTTTGGCATCATTTTCATCAACGCAGTGGATTTTAGTTGGCGTGTTGGTCTGGGGCATTGGTTTTATGTTCATCATGGGGCGACTGTTGCTGGGCATGTTGTGGATTCGCTGGGTGTCCAGAAGAGCGGAAACCATTACTTATCCTTACTGGACCAAATTGTGTGACGATATTTGTCAGCGTTTCGAGATTGATCGCCCTATCCGATTATGGCAGGGCAAACATGCCGCCACACCGATGACCTGGGGCGTGTTCAAGCCGGTGGTCCTTCTGCCTGAAGAAGCCGGTATCTGGCCCGAAGAAAAATGCCGCGTGGTGTTGATGCATGAGTTGGCCCATGTCAAACGAAAAGACACACTGACCCAAATGATGGCTCAGATTGCCTGCGCCTTGTTCTGGTTCAATCCGTTGGTGTGGGTGGCTGCGTACAAAATGCGTGTGGAACGCGAACATGCCTGTGATGATCAAGTGTTGCAGTTGGGCACGCTGGCCAGTGATTATGCCGGCCACTTGTTAGACATTGCCCGTTCATTACGTTCAGCCAGAGTGGCCTCGTTGGCAACCATTGCCATGGCACGCCGTTCACAATTGGAAGGTCGTCTACTGGCGATTTTGAATCCACGCCTGAACCGTCGCGCCTTGTCACCGATCTTGATTGGCTTTATCGCCATCGTCATGGTGGTGGTGATGGTGCCATTGGCTGCCATTCAACCTTGGGCACCAGGACCGAACGAGGATGTGGCGTTGGCTTCGGTAGAAGATCACAATGAAGCCCCCGACGAATTTGAACCTACATTAGAACGTCCTGCTCGCCCGATGGTTCGTGAAGATCGGTTTGAAGCAGTACCACCTGAGCAGCCACAGGATGCGATCCCAGCGGTGCCTGCTGACAACCCACAGAATGTCAATGTGTTTGTGGATGTGGCCCAGGAAATCAACAAACTGAAACATTTAACCGAAGGCACTGGTGGCGGCGAAGTGGCTGCAAAAGATGCTCTGGATGAACAGATTGTTGTGTTGATTGACAAAGTGGCCATTTTATTAAAAACCACCACCACGCACCTCAATGCGTTGTCAGAGTTGTTTGCCTCCGGCCAAGAAGGTGCTAGAGAACAAGCTAAAATTAGGCTTCAGAGTTTTTCGGTGGCCTACAAGCAGATCATGACAGAGTTGGAGCAGGCTTTAGACAACATTGAAGCCATCGATCCTGATTTTGATGTTAAATCAGAGTTGAAAGAACGCTTTAACACAGCATTGGAAGATGACGTGAATGCGTTGACGGATGCTGCCACCGGGTTGGTGGATTCAATTGATGTGTATGTTGAAATCATTCTTTCCAAAAAACTGGGCTTTTTAGGCAGCGCGTTGAGTGATTTGATTGGGATTGCCACTGACGAGGTCAAAGTTGAAATCCAACTGATGCTCAGCGAAATGTTTGAAAATTTGGTGATCCTGGATCGTGCTGCAGGTAATAAAGTCATCATCATTAATCCATCTTCTGCGAACATCAGCATAGACATTGATATGGATGACGTGGCTGATGAATGGAAACATCTCATCAATGGCGCAAAAGCTTTCTTAAAAGAATTTGGCCATGAAATAAATTGGCCAAACAGTTGGGATGAAGAGGCTTTCGAAGCTGGCATGGAAGCTTGGGAAAAACAACATGAAGCAGAGATGGAGGCTTGGGAAGAAGAGTTTGAAGCCGACATGGAGGCCTGGGAAGAGCAATTCGAAGCTGACATGGAAGCCTGGGCCGAACAGTTTGAAGCCGACATGGAGGCCTGGGGTGAACAGCTTGAAGCCGACATGGAAGCCTGGGCCGAAGAACTTGAAGCGTCGTTAGAGGAAAACGAAGAAGACAGCGAAGATTAATATAACGCCCTTATCCTTAATATGTGTATTGATTGAATTTGGCAGAAACAATTCACCGCGATTGAACCTTGAGGAAAGCAAGCACATGACTTCATTAAATCATCAGGTAAAACAACCAAATATGGGAGAGCACTGCCAATTGAAACCCAAACAAAATCTCTTCTACCGCCACATCTGGCGCTATGTGGTTTCAAGCATAGGCAGCCTGTTCATTGTGTTGGGATGCCGTCTGCGCAGCAGTGCGGGCAATCCTGCGCCTTTACACGCACTCGTGGATGCCTGCCGCCCATTGGTGGCTGCGTCGGCGAAAAAAGACTCCAAAAATATTTCTTGATTTTATTGTCTATTACATTACAAAAGGTGCCTTCTAGAGCCTTATTATCTCCATGAATCTCTTGTTTGCATGACCCACTCCAAGAAATGGCCTTCAATAGGCCATGAATGTAATACAGAAGACGGTTTTCCCTGTTGACTTTTATCCATAACTCGGCTACAATATCAGAGCGATTATACGTAAAAAAAGTCAGAAATTGTCAGAAATTCAGTGCATAGAGACAGAGGGGATCGATCATTGAGTGAATGCACTGTTTCTGGTCAATAAATTTTGGGCAACAGACATTGCGATTATGTAAAGCTCAATACAAATTGGCTTTTGTTACATCCCAAAAGGGGGGTGATGCACCAGATTCGAGTTACAAACATGCTTGTTTAAAAGCTGTTATTAATTTTTGTATAACCCCAAAAAAAGCAAAAAACATTTAAGGAGGGTTTGAGTGTCTAGAAGAATTCTCTCGGCTTTTCTAGCTCTAATCTTGGTTGCAACTTTTGCAGCCACTTCCAAAGCAGACGTTACCGGTAGTTTCGATTTAAATATTCAGATGATCGCTATGGGGACACAGACCGAAGCGGTTCAGTTCAATTTCGATATCCAGGCCAACTTGCAGGTCAACGTGACCTTGAGTGGGTTGACTTTGGGTGCCGACATTGGCTTTGGTACCACCGGTATCGAATTTGCCATTTTGAACCTGAACACCAGCTTGGGTGCGCTTCAGGTCAACGACCAATTTGTGTTCGCTGAACCATTTGGTTGTACCAGCTTCCCAGGTTCCGGTCAGTGCTCTGGCGAAAATGTCCTTGCCATCGGTGATGGCAATGGTGATGGCGTGGTTGACCGTGCTGTGGGTTTTGTGAAAAAACGCATCGGTTTGGAATTGAACATTGCTGGTATCACCTTGAACAACTTGGCAATCTTCGAAGACGTTGACTTCCCTGACATTCAGGGCGGCGGCGGCCACGAACACGACCACTTTGATGGCGTCTCTGCTTTGCAAGATGTCTATTATGTGGGCCAAGTAAACAGCTTGGTAGACGACCAGACGCCAACCTTTGGCTTTGGTGACGTCATCACTGTCAGTGGTCAGACCGTTTCTGGTATCACCGTGACGGGGCGCACCGCTTTTTGTGCAAATGGCCGCAATTACATTAAGAAACGCAGCTTCGCTTGGGAAGTAAACAAGGCTTGTACGGCTGGTTTCGGCAATGACAGCACCCCTGTTGAAGGCGGCGCAAAAACACCATTGTTGTTTGAACGCGAAGACCTGATCATCTCCGGTGTGGAACTGGGTGGCATCAGCTTCGACTTGAGCACCACGTTCATTCCATTGCAGCCTTTGTCTTCTGAGTTGAACGCTTCTTTCACCTTGTTGGACCTGGCTGACATCACAGCCACGTTGACGTCTACCAACATCACCAACTTGGCCTTCGACAGCCTCAGCGTGTCCGTAACTTCGGGCAACCTGACCCTGTCCTTGGAAGACACCGATGGTAACTTCCAGTTTGACGGTACGACCTCTTCCTTGAGCCTGGTGTTGAACCCGAATCAGAACCCAGCCGATTTGACCATTACTTTGGAATCTGACGCCAGTGGTTTGAGCGATGCTTCTTTCGCTTTGGGTATCAGCCGCGGCATCTTGAGCCTGGACACCACCACCGGCTTTGCTGGCGACGGTTCCGGCAACTTGGACTGGACTGGCACCAGCTTTGCATTGAGCGTGGATTATGGCAACGGTTTTGCCTTGTCTGCCAATGCAGGTTTCTCCCCATCTGGTATCGGCACAGTTGTGATCAACATGGGTGTGACTTTCTAACACTGCTTGTTGATATTCAGTTGAATTAGAAAAGGCCCTGGAGATTTTCTCCGGGGCCTTTTATATTTTTCCTATGAACAATGGCAAAACAATCATCGAACATTTTGAAAGCGATTGTCTCAAAGGCAATCCGTTAGGTGACCCCTATCAACGTGATATTCCCGTTTACGTGCCACCTGGATATGCGGACACGGATGAACGTTACCCAGTCATCTATTTGATCACTGGCTTCACTGGTTGGGGCATGAGGTTGCTTAATCTGGATGCATTTGATGAAACCATTGTGGAGCGCCTCAACCGTCTGATTCATTCCGGCCAGATGAAGCCTGCTATTGTGGTCATGCCCGATTGTTTCACCTGGTACGGGGGCAGTCAGTATCTGGACTCACCTGCCACAGGCCAATACGAAACCCACTTGATTCAAGAGTTGATTCCGTTTGTCGATGCAACTTATCGAACCAAAGCTGAACCGAGCCAACGGGCTGTGGTGGGCAAATCCAGTGGCGGCTACGGTGCGTTGGTGTTGGGAATGCGTCATCCTGAGATGTTTGGCGTGGTGGCCTGCCAAAGTGGCGATATGTGTTTTGAATATGGTTACATGCCCGACTTTCCGGCAGCCATGATTCAAATTGAAAAAGCAGGTGGAGTCCACGAATTTGTCAACGCCTTTTATCAGAAAAACAAACGCGGCCACGATGATTTCATGACGCTTAATACCATTGCCATGGCGGCCTGTTATTCGCCGAATGAGGAGAATAAACCCCATTTGTTTGATCTGCCTTTTGATCTAAAAACAGGACAGCTTCGAGATGAAGTCTGGCAGCGCTGGTTAAAGTGGGACCCACTTCGCATGGCAGACTCACATGAGGAAGCATTGCGTCAGTTGAAAATATTCGTTGATTGCGGCATCAAGGATGAATTCCGCCTATACGCTGGCGCTCGCATGTTCTCGAAAAAATTAAAAACCAAAGGCATTGACCATGTGCATGAAGAATTTGAAGACGGCCATATGGGAGTTTCTTATCGCTATGATCGCTCTTTGCCTTGGATAACCGAGATGTTTGAGTCTGGTTGAGGGTTATGCCTGAACCAATTCAATCAAGGCGCCTTGGGTGCTTTTCGGATGCACAAACGCCACCAGATGACCGCCAAAGCCAGCGCGTGGCTGCTCATCAATCAATTGCAGGCCGTCGGCTTTGTACTGAATTAAAGTTGTTTTAATGTCATCCACGGCAAACGCCATATGGTGTAATCCTGGGCCTTTTTTATCCAAAAAATTCTGAGTGGCTCCAGGGCCAGTGGGCGCTATCAGTTCCAGTTTTGAATTGCCGGTGTCCAGCATGCAGACATCGACGCTGTATGCTTCGACCTGCCCTCTCTCTAACACAGTAAAGCCCAAAGTTTGATATAGCTTGAGTGCTTCATCAATGTTGTGAACGGCAATGCCAATGTGATCGAGTTTCATATTAAAAAGTTGAAGGTTCCTGGTATGCGCCGAACTGGTCGCTGAATTGTTTGCAAATTTCACCCACGGTGGCCTTGGCTTGCACGGCCTTGAGGATGTAGGGCATCAGGTTTTCATCACCATTTGAGGCGGTATTTAGTTTGCCCATCGCCTTGTGCCAGGCCTCATGGTTGCGCTCTTTGCGAAGTGTTTCCAGCTGGGCCATTTGTTTTTCCCGCAACGCATCGTCCATTTTGAGCAAATGCACATCCAGTGTTTCGTCTTCGACAAAGGTGTTCACACCCACCAATTCACGCTTGCCGGATTCCATTTCGCGTTGTTTTTTATAGGCGCTGTTGGCGATTTCGCGCTGTACATAGCCATTTTCGATGGCAACCAGCATGCCGCCCATGTCGTCAATTTTTGCAATTTCTTTAAGCACATCTGCTTCAATCTGATCAGTCAACGACTCCACCGCATATGAGCCGGCCACCGGATCAATCGTATCGGTCACGCCGGATTCTTCAGCAATCATCTGCTGCGTGCGCAGTGCAAGCGTGACGGCTTCTTCGGTGGGCAAGGCCAACGCTTCGTCAAAAGAGTTGGTGTGCAGGCTTTGTGTGCCCCCTAAAACGGCAGCGAGTGCTTGAAGCGTGACTCGAATCACGTTGTTTAGCGGCTGCTGTGCGGTCAGGGTTGAGCCGCCCGTTTGTGTATGGAATCTTAACTTCATGGCGTTGGGATGGGTGGCGCCAAAACGTTCTTTCATCAATCTGGCCCAGAGTCGACGGGCTGCACGGAACTTGGCGATTTCTTCCAGAAAATGATTGTCGCTGGAGAAGAAAAAGCTCAGTTGCGGGGCAAACTGATCCACCTGACCACCGCGTTTGAGCACGGCTTCCACATAAGCAATCGCATCTGATAACGTAAAGGCAATTTCCTGAACCGCGGTGGATCCTGCCTCACGCATATGATAGCCGGAGATGCTGATGGGATTCCAACGTGGCAGGCGTTCGGCACAAAACATGATCACATCGGTGGTCAGCCGCATCGAAAATTCGGGCGGGAAGATGTAGTTTTTGCGCGCACTGTATTCTTTCAAAATGTCATTCTGGGTGGTGCCTGCAATGCGATCGTCGCTGACACCTTGTTCGTAAGCCACCGCCATATAGAGCGACAATAAGATGGAAGCAGGCGCGTTGATGGTCATGGATGTCGAAATTTTAGACAGATCAATGCCATCAAACAGCGTTCGCATGTCTTCGATGGAGGCAATGGACACGCCCGATTTGCCGACCTCGCCCTCACTAAGCGCATGGTCGGGGTCGTAGCCGAGTTGGGTGGGTAAATCGAAAGCCACACTCAGCCCCATCTGGCCTTGATTGATCAGGTATTTATAGCGCTCGTTTGTTTCTTCAGCTGTGCCAAAACCGGCATATTGGCGCATGGTCCACAACCGACCGCGATACATGGTGGGATACACGCCACGGGTGAAGGGATGCTCGCCAGGAAATTCCTGGTTGATCTGCACATCCTGATCGCTGTAGCTGTTTTTAAGTTCAGCACCGGAATCGGTGGAAAATGATTTTGACTCACTCATTCAAGCCCCCTTTGAAGGCTCTTTTTTGGCCATTTGCACGCCTATCCAAATGGCCAGCAACCCGAACACAAACAGGGCTGCCTGACCCCAAGCCATCCCTGTTGAGCCAAACTCGAATTGATACAAGGCGCGAAAGCCCAAAAGCAGCGTGGTGACAATGGTGATGGCAGGCACCCAGGCCTTGCCCCAGCGTGCGGCATACCAGGACACTGGAAAACTGATGACAAACAAGCCGATAATGATCCAGTCAACCACGATAAATCACCTTCTAAATTAAAATGACACGCCCCTGAATTTTACAGATGAGGTTCAAAATTGCTACCGTGGCGGTCCGTTGAGGGGACAAATTAGAAAAAATGATCAAACCCATGACGGAAATTGAAACTTTTTTACTGTTATGATATAATTTTGATGGATTATTTTGCACGATATACAGGCAAAAATGAAAATTTGAATCCACATTTCAACAACGAAAGGAGGTGTGGTGAACAAGCAAACCAAAAACGAGTTAATTACCCTGAAGGGTAAAGTCGTTGAGGCACTCAACCACCTGCAATATCGCGTCGAGCTGGAAAACGGCCACACGCTGTTATGTTACTCCGCAGGCAAAATGAGAAAATTCCGCATTCGCATCCTGCCCGGTGATTCTGTCACCGTAGAAATCTCTCCTTACGACCTCGAAAAAGGACGCATCGTCTACCGTCACTAGGTTACTTCCTGCATTTCTACTTCATTAGTCATGTGAGATGTTATGAGGGTGTTGGGGTGTTTTTGCCTCAATAATGGAACTGTGAACAGGGCAGCTTGCCTTCGGGCAGAGGATCACTTGAGTTTTTCTGAAAGAATCAAGGACCAACGGTGCTCGAATGTTGGCTGCCCTTCTTTGTCTAAACATAAGTTGATGCCTGCCTGAATCTGATTCTTTGCCAGCGCTTGCAACACCACTTTCAGTGGTTCAATGCGTTCTGGTGCATTCAATATCTCAGCCCATTCTGGAAAATGGCGTTGTTTGCTCCAGTTGTCTGTTTTAAGAATGTGCAAATTGCAGCCTGCAGCCAAGGCCAACAATTCATCATGAGTGAGCATTCGCACATGGGAAGGGTCACGCAATCGTTCAATTGCGTTGTGAAGTTCAGCCACTTCGACATCATCAGATGTAATAATGTCAGCAAACACCACTTTGCCGCCAATGCGCGTTACCCGAACCATTTCATTGATAGCGGCCTGTGGATTGCTGAAATGATGAATCGACATGCGACACACTGTGATATCAAACGCCTCGTCATCAAACGGCAGTCTTTCCACATCGCCCAACTGAAAATGCACATTGGATATCCCTTTTTTATGGCGCGCCTTGCGCGCCCGTTGCAGCATTTCGCCTGTGATATCGAGGCCAATGACCTCTTTGGCGGTTTTGGCCAGACAAAAGGCGACCACACCTGTGCCACAGGCCACATCCAGGATCCTGTCCTGATATGTGGCTCCCACGGCTTCGACGATGTTGTTAAGCGTATCAGAGTCATTAAAAGAAGGGGCAGTAACGATTTGCTCCGCTTGGCGGCTGAATTCTTCTTGTGTAATTTTCTTGTGATCTTGAGTATCCATTAAACCATCACCAATTCAGGTTGCGCAGGTACGCTAACATATTTTAGCGTAAAAGACAATCCTGCCTGGCGCTGTTGCGCGGGTCGATGTGTTTCTTTAGTCTATGCCACATGCATGCATTTGTGATTTTGGGGCATAAAGTGGCTTTAACCCCGGCGTTTACGCTCAATGATTTGCCAGGCAGTGCCGGGCGTTTGGATGTGTTGTGCCGTTGCGTCAATGCTTCTTTGTTTTTATCACACGACCTGCGGCGTGATGTGGATGTTTTTTTATCCCTGCAGGATCAACTGACGGTGAGCATTTCCAGCCAATACGTCAAACGGCTAAATCCGGATGAGCGCAGTACGGGCGCATTGGTTAAAAAAGCACTGCAAAAAATTCAAACACACGAAGGTCCAGATCCTGTCAGAAGCAGCCCCGGCATTCATATTGCGCACCAATCCTTTGCCCAACTGCTCACTGCGCTAAAAAAAGACGATTATGAGCCTGTGCTGCTGCACGAAAACATGCCTGGCTTAAGAGAATCTCCCCTGCCTGAAAAACCTGTCTTTATCCTCAGTGATCACATGGATTTCACCGACTCCGAATTATCACTGCTAAAAGGCGCGCTTCGCCTGAGTATCGGCCCCAAAGTCTATCCTGCCAGCCATTGTATCATCGTGGTGAATAACGAGCTGGACTTGCGATCAGTTCAAGCCATTTAAGCCAATAAAAGACCTTCAAGCTCATCAAGGCACTGTCATCAAAATTTTTAACATCAATTTAACATTCACCCGTTAAGCTGAAATTCTACGTGGATGTGAGAGGCAATGAATTACGGAAAAACACCGAGAGTGTCGTCAAACCTCCTTAAATTTTTCACTTGTCTTCTCAATGCCTTGCCATGCACAAGGTTTTCCGTGTTGTACCTCCCGATACGGGTTTTCCCCTGATGCATGGTGTTCCATTGTTGGCCTGTGTGTAAGTATGGGCATTGAGAAGGCGTGTGGGCACGTCCCGGCAGGCTCACCCAAAGGGGTATCACGGAGGCGGGTGAAGCAAAGGACAGTTAACTCTCAACCCCTTTTGAGAGAATGCAATATGCATTCAAACTCCCCCAACGCCCTGTCCGTTGGGGGAGTTTTTTATGGCGACCGCCGGATATCGATGTTGGTTCTGGTTTGAAGTATTTTTCTTTCATTGGGAATTCATGGTGAATTTTTTGGGAGTTTTTGAACATCAATTTGTAATAGGCTTGATAAAAAGAAGATCGTTTTGTTTAGACAAAAATCCATAAATATGCCGTGAATATCAACAAGAAATGCCTCGGTCAATCAATTTTTCTTGATAATCAAACAAATAGAGTGTTTTACTTGGATTGGGTCAAATACTGGTGGGCCTTATCCAACATCAAACGACCGTTGTCATGGGTCAATTGTGGGCGCGCTTGAGCATAGGGAAGCCAGACAAATTCGGTGTGTTCCTCAGAAATTGTGACGATTTGATTGGGCACTTGGCCCAGAAAATAAATGACCGATTTATCAATGATGGCACCATCACGCTCAAACTGATAAAAAAGTTCCTCGGCAAAATCCGGCTGTTTTTCAAAGGTGTCGATGCCGGTTTCCTCTTGCAGTTCGCGAACTGCAGTTTGCCAATCACTTTCATCAGCTTCCACCGTGCCTTTGGGAAAGCTCCAGTGGTTGCCATGGGTGTGTTTCAGCAACAGATATTCAATCAAAAAACGGTCTGCGGCATGATACACAATCACGCCCGCAGACCGTTTTGAAATGATGCTTTTGTTGTTATTCAATGTCCAATTCGCGGTCGTCGTCGTCGTAGGCTTTGACGCTGAGGCCCAAGCTGCGCAACTCCTTGACCAGCACCTTAAAGGATTCGGGCAGCCCCATGCGTGGGAAGTCCTCGCCCTTCAGGATGGATTTGTAAAGTTGTACGCGCCCGCGGGTGTCATCACTCTTGACGGTTAACATTTCCTGCAGGATGTGAGCTGCGCCGTAAGCCTCAAGCGCCCACACTTCCATTTCACCCAGGCGTTGACCGCCGCGTTGCGCTTTACCACCCAACGGCTGTTGCGTGATTAAACTGTATGGACCAATGGAACGTGCGTGAATCTTTTCATCCGCAATATGTTCCAGTTTGAGCATGTACATAAAGCCGATGGTCACAGGGTGTTCAAACGCTTTGCCTGTGCGACCGTCGCGCAGCAGCACCTTGCCATCAGGAACGCCTTCGGTGTTGTCCTGGCCATCGCCTTCTGCCAGGCCATGCTGTTCACGAAGTTCGTGCAGCTCGTTAAAGAGCGCTTCCTCCTTGGCGCCATCAAACACTGGGGTGGCGGCATTGGACCCTTTGAGTGAAGCCAGCCAGCCAAGGTGCAGTTCAAACACCTGGCCCAGGTTCATGCGCGAAGGCACCCCAAGCGGGTTGAGCACCATGTCCAACGGTGTGCCATCCGGCAGGAAAGGCATGTCTTCTTCAGGCATGATGCGTGAGATGACGCCTTTGTTGCCGTGGCGGCCTGCCAGCTTGTCGCCGATAGAGATCTTTTTGCGCTGAGCAATATAGACCTTTACAAGCTCATTGACGCCGGCTTCCAGTTCATCGTTGTTGTTTCTGGAAAACTTCTTGACACGAATCACTTTGCCGCGCTCACCTACAGAAGGAGACAAGCGTTTGGAAGTGTTTTTCACGTTTCGAGAGCGTTCACCAAAGATGGAGCGGAAGATGCGTTCTTCCGGTGTGGGTTCACTTTCGCCGCGCGGGGTGATTTTGCCCACGAGAATGTCGCCCACTTTGATGTCGGTGCCCACACGAATCACGCCACTGTCATCGAGGTTGCGAAGCTCCTCTTTGGTGATGTCAGGAATATCGGCGGTGATTTCTTCGGGACCGAGCTTGGTTTCTTCGGCGCGCACCTCAATTTCGTGGATGTGCAGTGAGTCGAGCACATCTTCTTTGACCAGACGTTCAGAAATGAGGATGGCGTCTTCGTAATTGTAACCTTCAAACGGCAAAAAGCCGACCATAATATTGGTGCCCAGGGCCAGTTCGCCAAAATCGGTGGCGGGGCCATCGGCCAACACGTCGCCAGCTTGTACTTTCTGTCCCAATTCAACGATGGGTTTTTGGTGCAGGGCGGTGTTCTGGTTGGTGCGCTCAAAGGTGGTCAGTTGATATTCATGTTCTTTTTTCTTGCTCTTGATCACCACATGCGAAGCGTCAACCTTTACGACTTCGCCGTCCTCTTTGGCCAATACCATTAAGCCGGAGTCTTTGGCGACACGGCCTTCCATGCCCGTGCCCACGTAAGGGGCTTTGGGCTTGAGCAAAGGCACAGCCTGGCGTTGCATGTTGGTGCCCATCAAGGCCCGGTTGGAGTCGTCGTGTTCCAAAAATGGAATCAAACTGGCTGACACGCCCACAAGTTCGGTGGGCGCCACTTCGACAAAATCCACCTGGTCTTTTGGCACGTAGCGGATGTTTTCTTTGCCTGTGCGAATTTCAACCTGATCGGGCAGAAGGTTGCCCTTCTCGTCCGTAGGGGTCAAAATACTGGCCAGTTTATATTGTTCTTCTTCATCGGCCATCAGGTAAACGACTTCATCCAATAGTTTGCCCTTTTTAACCCGCCGGTATGGCGATTCTAAAAAACCGTACTCATTCAGCCGCGCATACGTTGCCAGCGAAGTGATCAAGCCAATGTTCTGGCCTTCCGGGGTTTCAATGGGACAGATGCGGCCATAATGTGATGCGTGAACGTCGCGCACTTCGATTTTGGCGCGGCGACGGTTGCTGGCCGAACCACTGGTCAGCGCGCTGAGTCGGCGTTTGTGCGTCAGTTCTGCCAATGGATTGATTTGCTCCAGGAACTGACTCAAACGGCCAACATAGAACAGTTTACTAATGGCACTTTGCACAGCCCTTGAGGAAATCAAAGCACGCAAAGACACTTCATCTTCTTCCAGATTTAGTTTGCCCAAACGGTCTTTGGTGATTTTTGCCATGCGCTGTAAGCCGGAGCGCAGCGAATCCCAGGCCACTTCACCTGGGAGCTTGACGCGCTTGTTGGCCAAGTGGTCTTTGTCATCAACCAGTTCAGGCACATCCAGCACCTGCAGCAGGCGATCAATAATAAGGATGATTTCCTGCTCCTGCAGCGCAGTGCCCTGGCCTTTGGTGCCCAGCTTTTTGTTGAACATAAAGCGTCCAACGCGTGACAGGTTATAGCTTTCTTCAGAAAAATAAAGCTTGTTGAAAAAATCTTCTGCCTGTTGTTGGGTAAAGCGATCCCCACTTCGCAGTTTGCGATAGACCAGCATGATGGCGTCTTCGCGGCTCTTGCAGGGATCGTTTTTGAAGCTGTCCTGCACAAAAGGGTTGACCAGTTTAATTTGCGCGGCTTTTGTTTTAGAAATTTCTTCAATGGCTTTGTCATCCAGGAGTTCACCGGCTTTGAGCACGATGTTTTTGCCAGCCTTTATATCTTCGCTCACCATGCGCCCCAGGTTGGCTTCGAGCATATCCACAGGCACTTCGACGCTGTAGCGGCCCAAAATTTCTTCGTGCTTCAGTCCCAATGCCTTAAGCAGCACGGTGACGGGAATTTTGCCTTTTCGATCCAAGTTGGCATACACCTGGCCGCGTGCGGTATCCAAGATAATTTCCAGCCAAGCGCCGTCATCGGGCAGGATGTGGGCGCGATATTCTTTGCCCTTTGGGGTTTGGGACTCCAGGGTGAAATAAACCCCAGGAGAACGTGTCAGGTGGTTGACAATGGCATTTTCTGAGCCATTGATGATAAAGGTGCCACGGTCGGTGATTTTGGGAATGTCCACCAAAAACAGATCGTCTTCCTTGATCACTTTGCCTTCCAACACCAATTTGCCTTGAACCCGCAACGGGGCGGCAAAGGTGAGGTTTTTGTCCTTACAGCTCTGCTCGGTGTTGTGAGGATCTTCAAAGCGAGGGTTTGTGATTTCCAGGGTGAGTTCCGGGCGGTTGTCGTTTTGAACTGGAGACACTTCCTCCAGCAACTCTACGATCCCCTTCTCTACAAACCAGTCGAATGACTTTCGCTGATCTTCCAACAAATAAGGCAACTCCAATGCAGGTACGACTTTTCCGTAAGAGTGTCGCTGGCGCATGGTTCTCCTCTCACAAATGCAAAAAAGGAGATCAAAAGCCGAAAGTCGGACAACGTTTCGTTTCCGATCTTCGGCTTCTTATCTCCAACTAAAAGAGTGCGCCCCCACCGACCAAAGCGGCCAGTGGGGAGGCAAAATCAACTGCGATTGTTTTATTTAAGTTCAACTTCAGCGCCAACTTCTTCCAGCTGCGCTTTGATGGTGTTGGCTTCGTCCATATCCACGTTTTCTTTAACGGGACTGGGAGCGCCATCCACCAACTCTTTGCTTTCTTTCAAACCTTTACCAGTCAATTCTTTGACCTTTTTGATGACCTGAACTTTCTGCTGGCCTGCAGATTTCAAGATCACACTGACCGTGCTGCTGGCCGCATCGCCGCCACCATCGCCGCCTGCTGCAGGTGCGGCCACAGCCACTGCGGCTGCACTGGCACTGACGTTGTAGCGGTTTTCGATGTCTTCAACCAGGTCCACCAAATCGCGGACGGTCATTTCATCGATTTTTGCCAACAAGTCTTCAAATTTACCGGACTGAGGCTTCGCCCCACCGTTGGATTCTGCAGCCTCTGGTGCTGCTTCAGTTGCCTCTGTTTCCTGAACTTCTTTTTCTTCAGCCATGATAAACAAGCCTCCTTGCAAATTTCTTAAAATCTTTATTTGTTAAAGAATCTATTCTTTCGTTTTTGCCACTTCACCCAACACCACGGCCAGGTTGCGTGCATTGCCAGCCAGTGCCACGGCCAATTTCTGCGCAGGTGCCTGGAACACGGCTGCCAATTTGCTCAAGGCTTCTTCCTTGGTTGGCAAGTTGGCATAGCGTGACACTTCTTCTTTGGGAATAGCCATGCCATCAAAGACACCACCGTTGAGCTTGCACTGCTTAAACCTTTTCGACAATTTGCTGGTCGCCTTAAAAGGCACAGCCGGATCGTCGTAGCCAAAGCAAATGCCGGTTGGCCCTTCAATATAGCTGCCAATTTCGACACCAGCCCGTTCTGCGGCAATTCGGGCCAAACGGTTTTTCACGATGCGAAACTCCAACCCTTGTTCGTGGAGTTCCTTTCGCATTTCCCACATTTCCTGGGCGTTCATCCCAATATAGTCTGTGATGACCACGCCGCTGGCGCTTTTTAGTTTTTCTTCAAGCAGCGCAACTTCATTTTCTTTTTTTGCGGTTGGCATTTCGCACTCCTTGATCGCATTAGGCCGAGGCCTGAGACAACAACTCATCCTGGTCCAGCTTGATGCCTGGCCCCATGGTTGCTGAAATGCTGACCCCTTTAATATATTTTCCTTTGGCGCCTTCAGGTTTTGCGCTCACAACGGCACTGGTTAGCGCCAACAAATTTTGTTTTAGATCGCCTGCTTCAAATGAAGCCAGGCCAAATGGTGCATGAACATTGCCGTATTCATCCAAGCGGAATTCAATTTTACCTGCCTTAAATTCCTTGACGGCGTCACCAATATCCATGGTCACCGTGCCACTTTTTGGGCTGGGCATCAGACCACGCGGACCCAATACACGGCCGAGTTTACTGACGACAGCCATCATATCAGGCGTGGCAATCATGCGGTCAAAATCCAGCCAGCCGCCAGAGACTTTTTCGATCATGTCTTCAGCGCCCACAAAGTCGGCGCCCGCCGCTTCGGCTTCCTTGGCTTTATCGCCCTGGGCAATCACCAAAATAATTTCGGTTTTGCCGCGCCCGTTGGGCAATACCACCGTACTGCGGATGCGGTTTTCATTATGCTTGGGGTCTAAGCCCAATTTGAACACCACATCAGCAGATTCTTCAAACTTTGCTGTTTTGCTTTCTCTGAGCAAAGCCACTGCTTCTTCAGTGGTGTAAAATTTGTCTCGGTCCACTTTTTCCAGCAGGGCTGCTTGTCTTTTTCCATTTACCATAAAAAACTCCTGAATTAATCAACCACTTCAATGCCCATGTTGCGCGCCGTGCCTTCGATGATTTTCATCGCGGCATCAATATCGTTGGCATTGAGATCCGGCATTTTGGTTTCGGCCACTTTTTGCAATTGATCGCGGTTGATGCGACCCACTTTGAGTCGGTTGGCTTCGCCAGAACCCTTTTGCAAACCCGCCGCTTTTTTCAACAAAGCGGATGCAGGCGGCTGCTTCAGTTCCAGGTCAAAACTCTTGTCTGGATAAACGGAAATAGCCACTGGAATGACCATACCCTGTTCCAGCTCTTTGGTCATGTCATTGAATTTTTTGCAAAAATCCATGATGTTGACCTTGTGCTCACCGAGCACCGGACCCACCGGTGGTGCGGGCGTTGCGCCCCCTGCCGGGATCTGAAGTTTAATGATTGCTTCGACTGGTTTTCCTGCCATAAATTACCTCGCTCAACTTACAGTTTTTCCACGCCTTCAAACCCCAGGGTTACCGGTGTTTCGCGGCCAAAGATTTTCACGACCACAGTCAGTTCTTCATGGTCTTTATCAATTTTGGTGATTTCGCCCGTAAAGTCGGCAAATGGGCCTTCGATGATCTCGACCACTTCGCCCATGTTGAAATCGACCTCGATCTTTGGCCGATCTCGCTTGACCGTGGGGGTTTCGGCCAAACCAAACTTGCGTTTGACCACCTTCATCTCTTCTTCGCGAATGGGCACAGGTGGATCGCCGACAAAACGACACTTAATGTCACCATCAACAATCTTGGCCGATTCCGAATTCATGTCCATGCGGACAAACAAGTAGCCTGGGAACAAGCGGCGCTTTTCAATGCGCTGCACCGTGACCACACGTTTGTCTTTGTATTCTTTAATTCTGATCATGCCGGTGGCGCGGCTGGTAATTTTATCTTCGCGCTCCAGCAGGTCGCCTTCTTTAAGGCGTTGGCCTTCTTTGATCTTGACTAAAAAACGATCAGGAATCACTTCTATGACCGGTTCGCCTTCTGCGCGTTCAAACGTCAATCGTTTGACGCGGTCACGCACCACCACTTTGCCGCGATTTTTCAGCATGTAGCGCGGGTCGCTGTCGGCGGTTAAAGGCACGCCGCTAAGCACACGCTCGCCCACACGGATATCTCGGCGGATGCGGCTGTCCTGAGGAATCAAGTATGTTTCTTCATTGCGGTTATTTAACTCAATCACCACGCGCTGCAACGATTCGATCTCGGTAATTTTGGCATCAAACGTCATGTAGCGTTTGGCCTTGATTGCCACCACATCACCGCGCGTAACACGCTTGTTGCCGTCCACCTTGACTTCGTACTTTTCGCCCAAACCAGGCTGGTCGGAACTATAGTAAGGTACACGCAAATCGCCAGGTTGACCACGGCGACTTTTGGAGGTGATTACTTCCTCCACAGGCACCAAAAAGCGTGCACCTTCGTCATTGTTTTTAAATTCAGCAACCCATTTTTGCAGCTCGTATTCTAAAACGCGCTCCTCAAGTTGCTCAGCCACTTTGAGTTCACTACCAGCATATGTTTGTACTGCGTACCACTTCTTCAAGGTCAACCTCTTTGGTGACAGTTTAACGATTGAGCAAGATACCTATCGTTGTTTGAAAGATAAAATCCACAAAACCGATGTAAAGCGTCAATAATACCAGCAAAAACATCACCATAATGGTCAAGGCGATGGTTTCAGCGCGGCTGGGCCAACTGACCTTTTTCATCTCGCCCCACACATCCCACAAAAAACGTTTTACAGTGTCCATAATTCTCCTATTTATGCTGCCTATCAATCTGGCAGGCCCGGGAGGACTTGAACCCCCAACCCCTGGTTTTGGAGACCAGTGCTCTGCCAATTGAGCTACGGACCTAGATGCAACTTCAGACTGCGTGAATCAAAATGATCCACGCAGTCTGAAATCTTTTGCTTTTTCAGTTCAATGATGCTTCCAGGAAATCTTATTTGATCACTTTGGAAACAACACCGGCACCCACCGTTTGGCCGCCTTCGCGGATGGCGAAGTGCAAACCGTCGTCCATGGCGATGGGGTTGAGCAATTTGGCAACAATTTTGATGTTGTCACCAGGCATCACCATTTCCACACCTTCGGGCAACAACATTTCGCCCGTTACATCGGTGGTGCGGAAGTAGAACTGGGGTTTGTAACCACTGAAGAAAGGCTTGTGACGACCGCCTTCTTCTTTGGTCAACACATACACTTCAGCTTCAAATTCTGTGTGTGGGGTGGTCGTGCCTGGGGCAGAAAGCACCTGGCCGCGTTCCACTTCTTCTTTGTCCACACCGCGCAACAACACACCCACGTTGTCGCCAGCCAAAGCGTCGTCCAGGATTTTGTTAAACATTTCCAAGGACGTTGCGATGGTTTTGGTGGTGTCTTTGATGCCCACAATTTCAATTTCAGTGCCGGCCTCAATTTTGCCGCGTTCCACACGGCCGGTCACCACGGTGCCACGGCCTTTAATGGAGAACACATCTTCAATTGGCATCAAGAATGGTTTGTCTATTTCGCGTGCTGGTTCTGGAAAGTAAGTGTCCATGGCATTGACCAGTTCCCAGATGCAGGCGGTTTTCTCTGCGTCTTCGGGGTTGTTTAAAGCGTGGATGGCAGCGCCGCGAATGATCGGCGTGTCATCACCAGGGAAGTCGTAAGCGCTGAGCAACTCGCGAATTTCCACTTCCACCAAATCAACCAAATCAGGATCGTCGACCACATCGACCTTGTTCAAGAACACCACGATGTGAGGCACGTTCACCTGGCGAGCCAACAACACGTGTTCGCGTGTTTGTGGCATGGGGCCGTCAGCGGCGGATACCACCAAAATGGCACCGTCCATCTGGGCAGCGCCGGTGATCATGTTTTTCACATAATCGGCATGTCCAGGGCAGTCAATGTGAGCATAATGACGGTTTTCTGAAGAATACTCCACGTGGGAAATAGCAATCGTCATGATCTTGGTGGAGTCACGGCGACCCTGTGATTCACTGGCTTTGGCCACTGCGTCGTAAGATATCCCCTTAGACCAGCCTTTGGTAGCAAGCACCTCGGTCAACGCTGCGGTCAGCGTGGTTTTTCCGTGGTCAATATGACCGATGGTGCCCACATTCATGTGGGGTTTATCTCGATTAAATTTCTCTTTGCCCATTACTCGACCTCCTGAAAAATGTTCGAGTGAAATCTCTGTCGGCATTTCAGCCGCACTTTAAAATTATTTGTGTGGGTGCTTGAACAGATTCTTGGCAACTCCCTTACCTGGTTTTGGAGCCCGCGAGCGGATTTGAACCGCTGACCTTTACCTTACCAAGGTAACGCTCTACCGACTGAGCTACGCGGGCGTAAAGCCCCAGGTATACGTTTTCAAGAATGAGCAAACCGTCCCTAAATTTGGCGCGTGATAGTTTACTCAAGCCATTGGCCTCTGTCAAACAAAAACCACGCTGGTGGTGGGAGAGGGATTCGAACCCCCGTAGGCGTAGCCAGCGGATTTACAGTCCGCCCCGGTTGGCCGCTTCGGTATCCCACCAAACGTTCAAATTTGGCTGAAAATCCATGTGTTGCAAGGGCCCTATTGCTGCACCAAAACACTCAGAAAATCAGACCTATAAGATGAATGCCCGAAAGGCCTGCGTATCTTAACCAAAGTCATCATTGCTTGCAAGTTTATGAGCTGTTGCAAATGCCTGCTTGTTTGAGTGTCGGGTCCGGCTTTTGCAATGTGTAATGTACCAGACAATTTTAACGCCTCTGGCGTGATTTCAATCACTTCTTTGTGATCTCCACGACAATACACTGGGTTGTACTCTAGCGCTGAACAGATGCGCTTTATGCAGGTACAGGAGGCTTGGGTGAAACGTTGGTGTGGGATTTTCATGGTGGTGTTGCTGTGCGTGACCGCCTGGCAGACACAGGCACAAGCGGATGTTACAGGCGATGTCACTTTGCAGTTGGGCATGCTGCCCATTGCCACGCAAACCGAAGCCGTGGAGTTTAACCTCGACTTTGAAGTGTTAAGCAATGTCAAATGGACCATCTCCGGCATCACCTTTGGCAGTCGCTTGGCGCTGGGGGTGCCTGGCATCGAACATTCCATTTTTACCGTCGAAACCCAGCTAGGTGCGTTTAACGTGCGGAGTGAATCCGTGTTTGCCACCCCGTTCAGCAACGGGATCCCAGATGATATTGACACAGATGGCACCCTGAACTTTGTGGACACCGACATCGACGGCGACGGCATACTCAATCTTGCCGATGCCACACCCTTTGGCTCATTCCAAGGCTTCATTCGGCCTGACATCGACGGTGATGGCGTGCCCAACGAAGTGGACCCAGACATCGATGCCGATGGCACGGCCAACGGTTTGGATGCCACGCCTTTTGGCTCAGACTTTGCCATCAGCCCCATCACGCGCCCTATCGGGCCGACCCTGTTTGTGAAAAAACGCTTTACCACCAACATCAACCTGGCTGGCTTTAACATCACCAACCTGGCCATTTTTGAAGACGTCGAATTCACCCATCCATTTTTGTCTGCGGTGCAAACGTATGGCACCAGTTTCCAGGATTTTCGTTTTGGCAACATCATCACGGTTTCTGGCCAAACGGTCAGTGGTATCAGTTTCCGCAGCGTGACTGGTTTGGGGGCAGATCCTGACATTCCCAGCCTGATCAAAAAAGCCACGTTCTTGGGATCGGTGTGCGAAAACAACAACCCTGGCATCCAGGCAGATGCACTGGCCTTGTGTGTGGAACAGCTTTTTATTGACAACATTCGCATCGGCAGCCTGACCATCAGCAGCCGCAGCGAATTTGAGTTGACGCCATTATTGATCTCCGAAACGATCACCATGCGCCACGGCTTTTTTGACAACATGGTCAATGCCACCATCACCCTGACCATGAAGGATGTGGTCAACCTCGCCCCCTTATCGACAAGCATTTTTATCAACAGTGCGCCACTGACAGTGTCCATTGCGATGGATGAATCATTTAGCATCACCTCAACCACCTCTACCCTGTCGGTTAGTTTGGACAGCTCGGTGATTTCCAGCACGGTGGTGTTTTTGCCGAGCACAGGTCTTAATAGCCTCAGCTTCCGTTTCCAGACCACCACACTGTCGGGCTTGTCTGTGTTTGCCAATGCGGTGTTCAGCAGCCCGGGCACTGGCCCGAAAGGTGGCTTTGGCAGCTATTCGACCACCTTCACGGTCAATGGCAACATCACTTCAAACTTTGGTATCAACAGCTCAATGAGTTTTAGCAACACCGGACTCAGCTCCCTGAATGCCCAATTGACCTTTAAATTCTAAGTGGCATTGTGTTGATTCAGTCTGGCTTTCTGATACCATAAACTTGATATGGCAACTGAAAAAACATTGCTGATTTATGATGGCGAATGCAGCTACTGTCGACGGTTTGCAAAAACGGCTCGCTGGCTGGATCGTGGTCGCAGGCTCGAACTGCTGCCCTATCAATCCCCGCAGGCTCAGGATATTTTAACCGCTCAGTTTGGCAGCGATGCTGGTTTTACCATGTATCTGTTCGATCAGCAGCACGTGTTTTGGGCGCAATCTGCCGCGCGTGAAGCCACCCGCTTGCTGGGCCTGCCTCGCTTGCTGCAATGGCTGGGGTTTCATCTGTATCCAAAAGTGGTCGAAGTGGTCAGCAAACTGACCGGCCGTCAGCAGGCCGTGTGTATGCCAAATCAGGGTCGTTGCGTTCGCGCCCAGGTGGGTGAAGGCACCATGCAGCTCACGCCCGAAGCCAATCAGGCATTGGCATTCTTGCAAAATTGATGAACATGAACCCATCCAATGACGCACATCATCGAAGCTAACTAAAAAATCTGCACAATGGAGAAGTTGCTGGCGCTTGGCTAAACTGAGCGTAGTTACTGAAGGAGGGTCATGATGTTTGTCCAAATGTGGATGACGACTGATGTGAACACGATTGATGCTGATACCCCAATCTTAGAAGCCAGAGATACGATGAAACAAAGCAAAGTGCGCCGCTTGCCTGTGCTTCATGATGGCAAATTGGTGGGCATTGTAACGCAGGGTGACATTCAAGAGGCCGGACCTTCCGATGCCACCAGTCTGAGTATTTGGGAGCTTAATTACCTGCTGGCTCGTACCAAGGTCAGCGACATCATGACGCCCGAAGAAGATCTGATCAGCGTGTCTCCCAAAGATTCGGTGGAGCAAGTGGCCTTGTTGATGCGTGAGAAAAAAGTTGGTGGCCTACCTGTGGTTGATGATGAAGGTAATCTGGTTGGCATCATTACCGAATCTGACATTTTTTCCATCCTGCTCAGCGTGATGGGCGTGCGTAAAGGTGGGTCACGACTTACTCTGGCGCTGGAAGACCAACCTGGCAGACTGGCCGAAGTGCTGGATGTGATTAAACAGCACGAAACCAACGTCCTTAGCCTCGTTACCTGTGAAGAGTGTCGCCAACAATTGGAGGACGCTCAGGGCAAAACTGTGGTTGCCATCCGCCTCGAAGACTACGACTTTCGCAAAATTGTCAAGGATTTGAAGGATGCAGGCATTCAGGTTGTAGATGCGAAGAATTAAAAACTAAGAAATACATAAAGTTAATAATGTAAAAGGCTTCAAACCCCCAACCCCCTTCGTCTGAAGGGGGCTAAGATGGGGATTCGGGTGTTTGTTCTTAAATTGAATCTTTATTCTTTATGTCAGTGGTCTTGTTTTAATTAGCGGCAAAGCAGGCCGCGATGACTGGCCACGAAAATATCTGTAAACGCCAAGCTGCCGATTTCCATGAAGTAGAAATAATCTTCTCCATTGAAGGCCAAAGCCGTGTCCCAAGTGGTTCCAGTGATGGGAAAATCTTCGCCTTGCAATACAGGGTTATTTGAATGAGGCGTCCACACAATGCCGTCCTGACTCACAGCCAAGCCGCGATTGTTGAGCTTAGATCCACCTTGAAACACCATCACCCAACCATCCGGCGTCAATTGAACTTCAGGACGGTTGCGAATCCCACCCTCCCAACTTTCCTCTGGCAAAGCAATGGGATCACTTTCTTCAAATGCACCATCTGTATTTGGATCGTTGTGCTTGATCCAGTTAATGCCATCCGTGGAAGTGGCACGGCCAATGTTGGATTGGCGGCTGCTGCGCTCTCCACCGTAGAACATCACAAAACCTTCATCAGTTTGCACCACACTTGGCCAAACCACATTGCGACGATCCCAGGCAGACCCACTGCCAGGACGCAGCACAGGTTCTTCATCCACCACCCAAGGGCCAAGTGGAGAATCCGCCGTCATGCGGCCAATCACAGAACCACCAGTGAAATTCACCGTGTGGAAATACAACACCCACGTGCCATCATCAGCCACATAACCACTAGACACATCTGCACCAGGATTGGCAAACGACACTTCGCTGCTGGCAAACACTGGAGTTTCATCTTTGGTGGACCAAGTTATGCCATCGGTTGAAGTGAGATGAAACACACGAATGAGTCCAGGCCAGTTGGTGAAATTGTTACGGAACATATGGAATAGGCCATCGTGAAAAATGACTGCCCCAGGGTTGGTGTAAAGATCATTCCCTCGTTTTAGCGGAGGAAGTTCGGACTGATTGCCTTCAAAGGCAAATGGGGTTTGTGGCAAATTACAATTGCTTTGCTGTAATGCTGAGGCTGGCGGGCTTTGATCAAATGACATCCAAACTCCGATCAGAATGGTGAGAATAAAAACATACCTGGACATAAAATGTCCTCCAAATAAAAAATTTCTCAACCCTGATGAAGGCATATTAACAACCAAATGGCTGAGTGTGACAGATGTTGTTGAAGCCAGTTAAGTTGCGTTCTGAATTGCGTTTAAGGCGCTTGGGTTTTCGAGTGAGGATAAATCGCCTGGGTCTTCATTGAGGGCGGCAGCTCTGACGGCACGACGTACAATTTTGGCGCTTCTGGTTTTGGGCAGTTCGTTGACAAATTGAATTTTTCCAGGCTTGAACGCTTTTCCCATCACCGAAGTGACGGTGTCGAACAGCGCTTGGCGCAAATCTTCATTGACTGTTTGATCAGGTTTCAGCACCGCATAACACCACACAGTCTCGCCTTTGAGTTCGTGAGGCACGCCCACCGCAGCCGCTTCCATCACGGCGGGGTGTTCGACCAATGCCGATTCAAATTCGGCAGGGCCAACCCGTTTTCCAGCAATGTTGATTGTGTCATCGCTGCGCCCATGCAGGAACCACAGGCCATCTTCGTCGATAGAAGCCCAGTCACCGTGGACCCAAATATTATCCCAGCGATGCCAATATGTGTCCAAATAACGTTGCGGATCTTTCCACACGCCACGCGTCATCCCTGGCCAGGGTTTGCGACAAATAAGCTCGCCCACTTCGCCGCGAACGGAATTGCCATCTGAATCCACCACATCAATATCCATACCCAACGACGGTCCGACCAAAGCGCAAGGCTTCAATGGTGTGATGGGGAGTGGTGACAAAAAACAGGCGCCAACTTCAGTTCCACCGGAGATGTTAATAATCGGCGCACGATTACCGCCCACATGCTCCAGACACCAGCGATAGGGTTCAGGGTTCCAAGGCTCCCCCGTCGAACCGATGATGCGGATGCTGGACAGATTATGTTTTTTCAATGGCTCCGTGCCGAATTTGGTCAATGCGCGTATCAGTGTGGGAGACACGCCTAGGATGGAAATGTTGTGGCGATCCACCATTTGCCATAGCCGGTCTGGACCTGGATAGTCTGGTGCGCCTTCGTATAAGAAGACAGTGCCACCCGATGCCAAACCGCCGACCACTTCCCAGGGTCCCATGATCCAACCCATGTCAGTGATCCAAAACAACACGTCTTCCTCTGGGTGCAGGTCGGTCTGATGGTAGACCTCCTGGGCAATTTTGACCAGGAAACCACCATGCACATGCACCACGCCTTTGGGTTTGCCTGTGGTGCCGGAGGTGTAAGCAATCATAAAAGGGGCCTCCGAATCCATTGGTTCGGCTTCAAATTGGTTATCGACTTGCTCAGTGACTTCATGCCACCAGAGGTCGCGATCGGGATTGAAATCAACCTCAGTGTCTGTGTTTTTGCAAACCACAATGTGTTCGATGGAAGGACATTTTTTAATCGCTTCATCAGCAATGGCTTTCATCGAGATCACACTGCCCTTGCGATAAAAACCATCGGCAGTAATGAGAATTTTAGCTTCGCAGTCATTGATTCTGGAAGCGACTGCTGAAGCGGCAAAGCCGGAAAAAATCGGTGTAAAGATCGCGCCCAGTTTGACCACAGCCAGTAAAGCAACCACGTTTTCCAGAATCATGGGCAGATAAATGCCAACGCGATCGCCTGGTTCAATGCCCTGATTTTTCAGCGCATTGCAAAGGCGATTGACCTCACTCAAAAGTTCGACATAAGTGTAGGCACGAACTTTTCCGTCTTCGTGTTCATTGATGAGGGCCGTTCGATTGGGTGTTTTTTGCGCGTGGTAATCCACGCATTGATAAGCCAAATTGAGTTTGCCACCCACGAACCATTTGGCCCAAGGAATACCATCCGATGTGTCCAATATTTTTTCATAGGGAGTAAACCACTGAATGTCCAATTCCTGAGCCATCGTTTCCCAGAACCACTCAATATCATCCGTGGTTTTTTCTATCAGTTGGGCATAATCGTCGATGCCGTGACGATCCATAAAAGCTTTGATGTTGCTTCGGTTGATGACTTCTTCGGAAGGTTCCCAAACAAATTTATTCATGAATATTTTCTAATCTCAAAAAGAGGCCGATTCATCATTAAGAACTAACCTCAAAGTTAAACCGTAGCCCCTTTTCGATGAGGAAGGGACTCCCTTCTTGAAAAGGGGTTGGGGTTAGAAGCTTTTCACATAAATATTTTTAAGTTGCTTTAAACTGCCTTTATTAAGCATACAACCCACGCACACGCGCAGCTTCAGCCACACGATTAACGGACACCATGTAGGCGGCGGTTCTCATTTCCACGCCATGGTCAAGGTGCATTCCCAGCACACGCTGGAATGCTTCAGTCATATAGCGTTTGAGCATGTGGTCCACGGTGCCTGCATCCCAGAAGTAGAAGGCGCGGTCCTGCACCCACTCAAAGTAAGACACAGTTACGCCACCAGCGTTGGCCAGGATGTCGGGTGCCACAAACACACCACGTTCGTAGAGAATGCGATCCGCCTCCAAAGTTGTGGGGCCATTGGCCAATTCGATAATCATCTTGGCTTTGATGCGATCTGCATTTTCTTCGGTGATCTGGTTTTCCAATGCGGCAGGCACAAGCATATCACAATCCAACTCTAACAAATCTTTGTTCTCGACGCGCTCGCTGTCGGCAAAGCCGACCACGCTGCCGGTGTCTTTTAAATGTTGTTTGAGTTTGGGAATATCAAGGCCATTGCTGTTGTGGATGCCGCCGTTGACATCGCTGACGGCGGTAATTTTTGCACCCTGATCGAAGCAATATTTGGCCATATGATAGCCCACATTGCCAAACCCCTGAATGACGATGTTGGTGTCGCGGAAGTTCATGCCCAGGTGTTTTAAGGTTTCCTGAGCCACATAAAATCCGCCGCGTCCGGTTGCCCCTTCGCGACCTTCGGAGCCGCCGAGTACTTTTGGTTTTCCCGTAACCAGCCCAGGCATAAAACTGTGATTGTGCATGCTGATGGTATCCACAATCCAGGCCATTTCCCGCTCTCCGGTGTAAACGTCTGGTGCGGGAATATCCTGATCTGGACCGATAATAGGGGCGATCTCTGCGGCATAGCGGCGCGTCATGCGTTCGATCTCGACCTTGGACATTTCGGCGGGATTACAACGAATACCGCCTTTGGCACCAACAAATGGCAGATTCATCACAGAACATTTCCAGGTCATGAGCACGGCCAGCGCTTCGACTTCTTCCACGGTGACATCGGGATGGTAACGGATGCCGCCTTTGCAGGGGCCGAGCAAGGGATGGTATTGCACACGAAAGCCTTCAAAATTCTGAATGGTGCCGTCATCCATTTGTACAGGGATGTTTACAATCAGCTTGCGCTTGGGAAAGCGCAACATTTTTCGCACCCAGTCTTCCAGTTCCAGTCGCTCCGCAGCCACATCGAAGAAGTAGCGGGCGGTGTCCAGCATACTGATTTCGTTCAGTCGCCTGAGTTCTGTGGTGGATTTACGTGGTCGTTTCGCTTTCTTCTCGACTGCCATGGCCGATGCCCTCCTGAAAATTGGCTAAAATGAGTGAGCTATGCGTCTGCTTCACTCTCACTCGCGCCGTCTAACCCTTTGTTAAAGGATTTTAATCGTTCGTTGACTTTGTCGTAAATGGACCCTTCGGGGAATTTCCCCCGCGTTCGTTTGCCAGGTTTTTCACCCATCAATACTTCAACTGCATCGTCCAGATTTTTCACTGACCATATATGGAATTTCCCTGCCTTAACCGCATTGACCACATCGCGATGGAGCATGAGGTCTTTTTCATTTTGTGCGGGAATGACCACGCCTTGATTGCCTGTCAATTTTTTGGCAGCACAAACGTGGAAAAAACCTTCCACTTTGTCATTCACGCCACCGATGGGTTGGGCTTCTCCCTTTTGATTCATCGAGCCAGTGATGGCCAGTTCCTGTTTCACAGGCACACCAGACAAGGCGGATAGTAAGGTGATCAACTCAGCCAAAGAGGCGCTGTCGCCATCCACAGGGCCGTAGCTTTGTTCAAACGTCAGGCTGCCAGATAAGGACAAAGGTTGATCGCTGGCAAACATTTCACCAAACCAGCCTTTAATGATGTACTGGCTCTTGGTGTGAATTTTGCCAGACAGGTCAGCTTCGGATTCGATGTCCACCATGCCGTCTTTGCCCATAAATACGGTGGCCGTGATGCGGGTGGGGCGACCAAATGAGATATCGCCCAGGTCGTATACAGACAATCCGTTGACCTGGCCCACAGCGGTTTTCTTGACCGACACCAGGATGTTACCATCTTCGATCATTTCCTGAATATATTCTTCGACCAAGTTGCTGCGATAATGTTTTTCTTCGATGGCCTGCTCCACGTGCGCCACAGACACTTTGGTTTTGTCAGCCTGTTGCGCCCAGTAAACGGCTTCACGGGCAATCACCATGATGTCGCTGAAACGTGCCGACAGCTTTTGCTGACTGCTGACCAATTGCGCGGCGTACTCCACAACGCGGGCCACGCCGGTGTTGTCAAAGGGCAGTAGGCAGTATTCCTCGCACCGCTTTTTGATCAAGGGGCCAAATTGTTTGACGTAGTTGGCTTTCCAGGGCACACGGTCAGAAAAATCACATTTCACATTAAAGAATTTTTTGAAATCTTCATCATAGGATTCAATCATTTGATACAGATAATGGCTGCCCACAATAATGACTTTGACATCCAATGGAATGGGTCTGGGACGTAACCCTTCGATGGTGGTTTGACCTGTTAGAGATGAAGCGTCTTCAATGCCGACTTCGCCCGCTTTGAATGCGACTTTCAGCCCTTCCCAGGACAAAGGGTTTCGCATCAGATTATCGGCATTCAATACCAAATAACCACCGTTAGCCTGATGAAGAGAACCGGCTTTGATCAAGGTGAAGTCCGAAATCAATGTGCCCATCATGGCCCGATACTCCACTTTGCCAAACAGATTGGGGTAAGTGGCGTTGTCCAACACGACCACAGGCGCACCTTCGGTGTGGGTGTTGTCGACCAATACGTTGACTTTGTATTTGTTAAATGGATCGTTTTCTTCGCCAAAGGCAGGTGAGGGTGCTTTGGCTTCGCTGTCATCATCATCGCTTTCGCTGAAAAACTGATCCACGTTTTTCATCAGATCATGTGCCACATCTTCCAAATACTCCAGCACATCTGCTTGATCTGTGAAATGCATTTTGATTTTGCTGACAGCAGGTTGAATGAGATAAGAAGCCACCTGTTGATTGAGTTGTGTCATTTGCTCCACGCGCTGTTCTTCCAGGCTGGAGACTTCGTGAATGGCTTCCTGCACCAAGGGCTGAATTTCGGTTTGGCCTTTTTCAAACTTCTGGCGTTGTTTAGGCTCCAGTTGCTGAAACTGCTCTTCGGTCAACGGTTTGCCGTCCAATACAGGAATGGCATTGATGCCAATGGGGGTGCGTTGTAATGAAAAACCTCGCTTTTCAGCTTCGGCTTCGAGCAATTCAAAAATGTGGGCACGATTGGCCACGGCCAATTCGTCAATTTTACGTCGTCGATCACGATATTCTTCGCTTTCGAAGGCGGCAGGGATACTCATCTTCAAGCCATCAATCATCTGGTCCATGGTCTGACATAATTGTATGCCTTTGCCCGCAGGAAGTTGTAGCGGAAGCGGACGATAAGGGTCTTTAAAATTTCTCACATAACATAAATCTGGAGGTTGATCCTCTTTGGCACTCACGCGCTCCAGGAATGTTTTGACGATGGATGTTTTGCCTGTGCCTGGATCGCCAGCGACATAAATGTTATAGCGGCGGTCTCGGATGCCCAAGCCTAGCTCCAGTGCTCTGACAGCACGCTCTTGTCCAATGATGTCATTCAGGGGAGTGAGGTCGTCGGTGGTTTTGAAGCCTAAAGATTTTGGGTCACAGTGTCTGTAGAGCTTTTTTGCATCTAGTTTCTTGATCATGTTTCTTTCTTTGCATCTGGAAGATGCCTTAGCATACCGAGCCAATGGGGCTTGAACAAGCCTTTTATTGAGATTTTAAATTTATTCAATCAAAGTTGTCTGTTTAAGCGCTTTTCAATCAGTCAATGCGTCGTTTTTCGTCAGCGGGTGCTTCGGGGTATAATCCTTATCAGGTTTCTTGGAGGGGTATGAACACAACCTGGCTTATTCTTGGCATTGGCTTTGCGCTATTGACATCTCGGCGGATGCGTCCAGATTTTGTGGTAATTGCCACAGCCATTGCCTTACAGCTGAGTGGTGCTTTGTCGTTGGAACAAACACTGGCTGGATTTAGTAATCCCGCGGTGTTGACGATGGCAGCATTTATGATCCTGAGTTATTCCGCCCGTGGCATTGAACTGAGCCGTTACTGGGAATCGTTTCTTAAATGGCGGGCGAGCAGCGCAGGCAGCATCAGCTTTTGGAGTATGTGGGGCAGTGGCCTATTGGCGAGCATCATGCAGGATGAACTGGCCATTGGCACGTTGATGCCAGGGACCATTCGCGCGGGGCGAAAACATGGCATTCCTCCTTCCAAGTTATTGATGCCTCTGGCTTATGGGGCATTGCTGGGGCGCACCATGTGGTTGGTGGGCAGTCCTGCGGCTTTATTGTTGGTCTGGGCCATGAGTGCTCAAGGGATGATAGCTTTTGGCGTGTTTGATTTTGCCTTGATCAGTGTGGTTTTACTGTTGTTCGGTTCACTTTATGTCGGCTTTCTGGGCCATACCGTGTTGCCACGAAAACGTGCTGAAGCTGATCCATTAGACCGTTTTCGCATTCGCCAGCGCCTGCGTGAATTTGTGGTGCGAGCGGATTCTCCCATGATTGGCCGCTCTCTAGGTGAAATCAAATGGGGTAAAGGCATTGACCCCATTATTTTAGGCATCAAGCGCACACATGAACCCACTTTTGCACCTACGGCACAGCTTCAAATGGTGCATGGTGATGTGTTGATTGCCCAAGTTGATCCTGATCAAATTAAACAGCTTAGTGAAGAAATGGGATTGGAAGCCGTCCCCAATGTAGATCTCAACCAGGATGATATTACCCGTGGCGATATTGAACTTGTAGAAGTGGTGGTGCGTTTAGAGTCGTCATTGCAAGGTCAATCTTTGAAGTATGTAGATTTTCGACGTCGATACGGATTGTCTGTGCTGGCCATTGCGCGTGGCACACAGGTGCTGGTGGATCATTTGGGCGATATCCCGTTGCAGGGCGGGGATGTATTGTTGATTCAGGGTGACCGCCGCCGCGTCGATTTGATGTTGCCCGAAGCCAAGGCCATTCCATTGGGCGAACGTGCCGTGGCGGGTACAACCAAGGAACGAAGCTGGTGGGCGTTGGGCGGGGTGGTGGTGGCCTTGGGATTGGCTGCCAGTGGCTTGTTGACCACATTGGCTGCTTTTTTATTGATGGCGCTGGCCATGTCGGTGCTGTCCCGTTTTCCCACCCGTGATGCTTATCGAACGCTGGATTGGCCCTTGCTGGTGTTGCTTGCTGGTGTGATTCCCTGGGCCACCGCCATGCAAAGCAGCGGCCTGACGAATGTGCTGGTCGACGGCCTGCTCAGCATCTGGTCTCAGCCCAACCCTTATGTGTTGTTGATGACGCTGTATCTGGTGGTGGTGGGGCTGGTCACGGTGATGAATGCACCCATTGTGGCTGTGCTGTTGCCGCCGGTGGCTATAGGGATTGCGGTCAAGCTGGGTGTGAACCCACAGCCATTTCTGATGGTGACTGCACTGGCAGCCTCAGCGGTGTTTTTGTGGCCGGTGGGGCATCGTTCACATATCCTGGTACAAAGCACAGGGGGATACATTGCCAGCGATTATCCCAAAATGGGCATCTGGCTCGTCGTGTTACTGGGGCTGCTCAACTTGTTGATTGTGCCGACTCTCTGGCCTTTTTAATTTGTCTCTGTTTGTTTTTCCAACACGTCCAATCGTGATAGAATGTTATCTAACTGAGAACGTAATCGTTCATTTTTCTGTTGGCTGAGGTTGAGATCTTGTTGTAACTGATCTATTTGTTTGGCCTGATCTTGGGATAATTGATACAGCGCTTGGATTGATGACAGTGCCACACCATCAATGTCGCCGCTGTGAATGAAGCGATCGCTTTCGCCCAAACCAAACACAGCGTAAAAATCTTGTGCCATTGGGCCAATGTGTAATGTGGATTCGGATTGAGATTTTAAGTTCCATTGAGTGATGGAAACTTGACTCAGTTTTTCAAGGATTGATTGCCCATCCACCAAAGTAAAATTGGCTTTGGCATTTCGATCACTCAACATGCTCCAGCCATTACCGCCAGAAAAGAGTTGTACACCGGAAGCTGGATTCCCTTGATCATTAATACCAGACACAAAGCGGATGCCGCCGCTTGCACGCACGGCAAATTCATTGGAATTTTCGGATCGGAAATCTGCCCCTTGAGCATCTGAAAAAAGGAGTGTGCCAATATGTGTTTGATCCACATTCGCGCGTTGGCCGAGTGCGATGCTGAAATCTGCCCCTGCCACATTGTCCGTGCCGCCAATAATTGTTGAAAATGCGCCACTGGCCACATTGCTTTGACCACCGCCGACCACCGCTGATTGACCACTGGCTTGGTTGCTCAATCCACCGGCAATCACCGCCGAACGCCCACCAGCCTGATTGCCTGATCCGCCGCTGATCGTCGAGAACAAAGCGCCTGCAGCGTTGTTGGCTCCACCAGAAACCGTACTTCCTTCAGCCAATGCGCCGTTGTCTTCTCCGCCGCCGACTGTGGCGTGCAGGGCGCTAACGATGTGACCATCCCCACCACCAATGGTGGCAAACTGACCGCTTGCAATATGGTTGCCGCCACCGCCAACGAACGCATTTTCACTGCTGATGTTGTTGTTGGCCCCACCAGCAATGGTGCTGTTGTCGCCGTTGATGATGTTTTCAGCCCCGCCACCCACCACGGATTCCATGCCATTGACCTCGTTATTTCGTCCGCCGCCGATGTGGGCAAACTGGCCCGATATGCTGTGGTTAGCGCCGCCTCCGATGCTGGCGATAAAGCCGCTGGCTTCATTGCCACGTCCACCGGCCACATTGGTGAAATCGCCAATGGCAAGGTTGTTGAATCCGCCTGCGACTGTGGCCCGAAGCCCTTGAGCCTGGTTGCCAAAGCCGCCCGCCACCGTTGCATTGCGACCGCTCGCTTGGTTGTTGGCCCCACCGCCAATCGCAACAAAATTTTCCAAGGCTTGATTGGGACCACTGAAATCACCGCCGCCAGCAATGGTCACTCCCGTGACGCCTTCAGCAACAATGTTGCCGTCAAAGCCTTGTACCACATTGGGTGTTTGGGTTTGTGAGATCACTGTGGAATGGACGCTCATCAACATCAGTCCAATCAATCCAAATAACAAAAATCTCCGCGTCCAAACAGAAACTGTTAAATTCCTCAAAACCACCACTCCTCAAGTTTTTAAAATTCTTTGTTGTCCTTGATTAGCTTAGCGAAAAAAGAAAGCGGACGTGAAAAATTCACGCCCGCTTCCACTGTTCATTTGCTCAAATTGAAAAACTATTCGCGCACGATGTCGGCGCGTGGGTGATACGAGAAGATCATGTTGTCGTGGAACAATGGGTCGAACTGATAGAACAGTTGTGCCCCTGATCTAGGTGATTCGATGTTTGCAACAATCGACTCATTGGGCGGCACTGGTCGACCGTGCATGTAAGTCTGATCCACCCACCAGGTGCCATCGGGCGCCTTGAGTGTGCCGGTTTCTGGATTCAGGAACAGGAATGGTGCCCATACCGGCGTTGGCGGAATGAGATCTCCGCCCTCAGGGTTTGGATTTCTCAAGAACCCCGGGAAATTTAGTTCGGCAAAATCTATCTGGTTCGGATGGGTGGTGATGGTTTCAGTTGGCATTTTAGCGACACCAAAAGCTTCCGTGTCTAAACCCATCATCACGCCTTCTGTGCCGTCAGTTTCCTTCATCGGCTCGCCAGGTGGCAAGAGAGCGGCCAACGCCCCAGAGCCTTCGCGAATCGGTGCAGGTGGGCTGAAACGCCAGTGCCCAGTCACATTTTTAAACACA
Source organism: Candidatus Fraserbacteria bacterium (assembly GCA_029262795.1). GTDB lineage: Bacteria > Bipolaricaulota > Bipolaricaulia > RBG-16-55-9 > JAJCYT01 > JAJCYT01. Next base: position 561 of record JAJCYT010000018.1, on the reverse strand, counting down.
TAGCCCATTTGGGTTTGTCCAAATTGATCAATAAACGGTGTTAATCCGCCTTGATCTTCCTCACGCGGGAAGGTCCAGGGTTGTGGTGTCACGCCCAAATGCGGTGTGTAACCCCAACCCGTTCGCCATTGCATCTCGACCACTTTGGCGTGTCCGTAAGTCGGCTTCGGGTTGAATTTGTTGAAACTGAATTTTCCGTTGCCAAACACCTGGCGCATTTCATCCACCACTGGTTCACCAAAGTCTACATTACGATAATAGTGAACGTGGTTGTCCAGGTTGATGATCTTGGCTCGCACGGTGCCACCCTGTTCGAAGTTTCGAATCACGCCGCCTTTGCCCTCAGTGCCAAACTGTGCATAAGGTGTGTCGCCATAGATTTCATTATTGACATAGGCCAACACCACATCGTAATCACCAAATTCACCTCGACCCAAGCCATCTTCTTCAGCCAGAATGTCCCAGGCTTCGTCGGGCAATTGGCGCACGTCTGATCCCAGACGCACCCACTCACGAAAGGTGCCGCGAGGGGCCACATCTGCATCGTACAGCATGGCGACA
>JAJCYT010000017.1 GCA_029262795.1 Candidatus Fraserbacteria bacterium | reverse complement strand
GAGGCGCTTCATTTGTGACATTTTCATCCCGCCATATTCCCTGCGCCAGTGGTAGTAGGTCTGCTCATGGATGCCTAGGACTTTGACCACTTCTGCCACCGTCATCCCTTCGGCTTGCAAAACATCTGCTTCTCTGAGCTTATTGATGATGTCTTCTGGGCGGTATTTCTTCTTTGGCATACTTTGCCTCCTTGGATTTGATCCTATTTCTTAAACTGGACCTTTTCCAGGGGGGAGGGTCAATGCTACGGGGTCGCATAAGATAGTATCATGATGAAATTCCTCGGCTACATCCGCGTTTCCACCACCAAGCAATCCAAACAATTTAGCCTTGCAGCGCAGAAAGAAGCCATCCAAGCCTTCTGCAAACAAAAAGGCTACAAACTCGTTGGCCTCGAAACAGAATCCAGATCAGCGGTGAAAGATCGTCCTGTCTTCGACAAGATACTTAAGCAGGTCTTGGAAGATGAGAAGATCAACGGCCTTGTGATCGCAAAGCTGGATCGCATGGGGCGGTCAGTCAAAGACTTGGCCACCATTGGCACGCAGCTACAAGACGCAAAGAAGCAGTTGGTCAGTGTGCATGACAACCTCGATACCTCAACAGCCAATGGGAGACTCTTGTTTAACATGCTGGCCGCAATTGCCGAGTATGAACGAGAATTGCTCTTAGAACGCACCAAAGAAGGAAGAAAGCGCGCCAAAAAGCAAGGCAAGTTGATGCACCGGCCTCGAAAAGAGATTGATTTAGATGAGTTGAAGTCGCTCCATCAGCAGCAAGTGCCAATAGCGCAAATGGCACGACTTTTTGATGTCCACAAAGACACCATCCGACGCAGACTTGATGAGATGGGCTTGCGAAATTAGCACTTCGGGGAATTATTCAACAACGCCACACATTGAGCTTTAAGGGCTGAGAATAAGGCTGATTTTTGATGCAACCTAATAACCATTTAGTTGCATGGCAAATTTATTCCTCTTATAGGATTTTCATGATTTATCTTTTATCCGCTATGATTCTAGACAAGCAAACATCTTGAAATGAGATACCATGGTATTGGAAATTTATACTTTTCGTTCTTTTGAAGTTCATAGAGACGGCCTTCCGATTGCTGCCAATACATGGAAAACGCAAAAGAACAAGCACCTGTGCAAAATCCTGCTTACCTATGAGGGTCAGGCGCTTCCCAAGGAACGCTTGATAGACTGGCTATGGTCCGATTTAGAACCAGATGCTGCCGCCCGAAATCTGCGCGTGGCAGTCAGCCAGTTGCGCAAAGTGCTGGAACCCGACTTGCCAAAAGGATCAAAGTCTAGCTATGTGCTTACTACCGACGCTGGATATGTTTGGAATATGCAGCGCGACGATTGGCTGGACGTCGCCGAGTTTGAGCAACTTTGCCAACGCTTCGACCCAGACGACGCATTGCATGATCATCAACTGGAATATGCCGAGCACGCCAGGAAACTCTATCGCGGACCTTATTTGGAAGAAGATCGGTATGAGGACTGGGCCATCGCACGACGTGAGCAATTGCAATTGATCCATTTTGATCTGCTGACCAAACTGAGTGAAGCCCAAGCCCGCCTTGGCCGTTACCAGCAAGCGCTTGCACACTGTCGTGAAATCCTGCGCGCTGACCCTTGCCGCGAGAGCGTGTGGGCACAACTGATGCTATATCTATACTGTGCCGGCAACCAGCCAGATGCCCTGCGCGCCTACAATCAGTGCGTTCAGGTTTTGGCTGCAGATTTGGGCGTTGAGCCCAACGCGCACTTGAAAGAACTGCACAAGCAAATTCGTAACCGCCACCTTCCTGATGTGGATGACCGTTATCCCATGCTGACCGAATCTGTGCCGGATATTCCTTATGCTCTTTCCCCTAACAGCGTACCGTTCGTGGGTCGTCAGATGGAACGTACGAGAGTAAAAGACCTGTTAGAACAGGCGCACCAAGGGCACGGTGGATGCATTTTGGTTGGTGGCGAAGCCGGCGTGGGCAAAACCCGCCTGGTGCAAGAAACCTTGACAGATGCTGCCGGTTTTGCCAGCCTCAGCGCATATGTACACACTTTAGAGCAAAACATGGCTTATCAAGCATGGGGTCACGTACTGAATCAAGCAATTGAGCAAGTGGATGCCAGTGTGTTGAAGTCTGTCCAACCCGTATGGCTTGCCGAAGTGGTTAACATTGTACCGTCGCTTCACGTTCGTTTTGAGTTATCCAAAAATCCAGACTTGAACCCTGAGCAACAGCAACACCGTTTTTACGAAGCGGTTTTCCAAGTGTTATCTACCATCGTACAGCAAGTGCCGATGATCATCCTTATTGATGATATTCATTGGCTGGATGAAGCCAGCTTTGATTTGTGGCAATTCTTATTGCCTCGGCTAAAGACCCTACCACTTTGCATCATCGGCACGTATCGGCAAGACGATGAGAGTGATGCATTGTCACAGTTCTTGAAACAAGGCGCAGAACATCTGGAAACGATCAATTTGCCTAGACTGAATTCACAGGAAGGCCTGAAGCTGTTAAGGAATTTGCCATTACGCCTGGAGGATGTGGACACTTTTTGCGGTAATCTCTACAAAAACACCGAAGGCAATCCCTTGTTTATGATCTCGACGTTGCAACACTTGTTTGAATCAGGCGCTTTCTCAGCCGAGGAGCAGGGGTGGGTGGCTGCCGATGAAGCTGCAGTTTCGGCCCTAACAATGTCCCCCACGGTTCAGGCCTTGATCCTGAAGCGCTTGGAACGATTGGATGATCCCTCGCTTAAATTGTTGCGCCTCATCAGTGTAATTGGCCGTGAAGTCGATGTGCCTTTGCTGGAATTGGCGTGGGAGCAGGATGTCGATTGTGTGTCCACTTTGATGATGCTGACCTCTGCCCAACTGCTCAACGAACACATGGGCCAGTACACGCTCAGTCACGGCAAGATTGGCGAAGTGGTCTACGAACAAATGGCTGATCCAATGAGGCACTTGCTGCACCAACGCGCTTTGTATGCGCTGGAACAGCGCTATTTAGGGCAACTCGATGCCTGGCTTGGTATGTTGCTGCAACATGCGTTTCGAGCGGGTGTTTGGGAAAAAGCTCTCACTTATGCAGTACAAGCCTTAAGCCGGGAGGATCGAATCCAGCTACAGGAAAAACTGACCCTTGCTGAGTTGGGCGTGGAAGCAGCACAACGATTGGCAGCTTCCGGCAAGGACACCCATTTTGCGAAAGAGCAGTTGTTTGAACTGCTTCTCAAACGCACTGAAATCTTTGCTCTGAAGGGCAATCGGGATGACCAAGGCAAAGATTTGATGCAATTGACCGATTTGGCAAATACTTTGGACGATGCAGCAAAGCATGCTTTGGTCTTGACAAAACAGATGCTTTTTCAACTGGCCAAGGGTGAATTTGATGATGCCATCGAATCTGCCAACAAAGCCTTCACTCTCTATGAAACGGAACAAGACCTCGCTGGCCAAGGCAATTGCTTCAACCATATAGGTCAGGTGCTACATCGACAGGGAAATCCAGAGGCAGGGTTGGACGCGATGCAACAGGCTTTGGTGCTATTTGAACAATGCAAAAATCTTCGCGGTCAAGCCGATTGTTTGCAAAACATCGGCCAAATTTATTTTTTCTCATTGGCGAAATATGAACAAGCGCTGGATTTTTTCAAGCAAGCAAACACACACTATGCCACCATCGCCGACCCCATCGGCCAGGCTTCTTGTTGCAACAGCATAGGTAATGTGTGCATGTGGTGCCTCAACCGTCCCCAAGAAGCGATTGACCGCTATCAGCAAGCCCTGGATATCGCCCACGATGTGGGGGATCGTTTTGGTCAAGGGCTGTTGCTCAACAACATTGGCAATGTGTACCGCAGGCTGCACTTAGGCAAGCACCATATAGCGCTCGATTATTTGCAACAAGCCCACGACATCGGCAAGGAAGTGGCTGACTCCATTGGGCAATCGATCAGCTTGTCCAACATTGGCAAAGTGTATTTCAGTATTGGTGGTTACGACAAAGCAATCGAGTATCATCAGCGGGCCCTCAACATCAGTCGCGACATCGGTGAGCGAGATGAAGAGGCCGGCAATCTCTATGAATTGGGCAAAACCTATCTCATGCTTGGCGATGCTGAAACAGCGTTGCAATGCCTCCAGCAAAGCCTTTCTATTAGCAAAGAAACGGAGGATGCACGTGCTTTGATTTACTGCAACGCTGAACTTGGCAAAGCCTACAGCGCCCTGAGGCAGCTTGATGTTGCCACCGCACACTATGAGCAAGCCCAAAAAGTGTTGAATGAATTGGACATTCCCGAAGAACAACTTAATCTGCACATCCAGCGCACCATGACGTATCTGGAATTAGGCCAACCAGAAGACGCCTTGTGTGAGACTGAGCAAGCTGTTGAACTCATCGAGTCTAATCATGATGAAGGCAAGCTGCAAGAAGTCTACTTCCTCCACCACCAAGTCTTGAGTGCGCTCGGACACGAAGCAGACGCTGTGCCTTACTTGCAACAAGCCTATGACACCATGATGAAGATCGCCGATAAAATGCAGAGCCAAGATGATCGAGACAGTTATTTAACAAACGTTCAACACAATGCTAATCTCATCGCTGCTTGGAAGCAATATTCGCAGGCTTAATAGCTGTAAAATTAATCTGCATTCTGTTTGTATTTTCCCCTACTGATTCGAAATATTTTTAGATTTGATTAGATTTTCTTCGGACGTTTTTGGGTGGATGTACAACTCATTTCTAACAGAACCTAAAAAAACTTAAATTTATAATTGAGAATCAGAATTTAAAGAAGTCAACGACCACTTCATGAGAAGATATAACGAAAATCGTCTTGGAGCGGGAGAGGAGATTTGAACTCCCAACCTTTGGCATGGCAAGCCAACGCTCTACCAATTGAGCTACTCCCGCATTGAAAGTGCGCGTATTATAAAAAACAGAGGTGGATTCGTCAACCTGATGAACAGATGCCAACCTTATGCCTATCTCTTGAGTTTTCTGGTGAAGTAAATGCCCAACAACGGACCTGGAGCCAAAAACAAAAATGCCCATTGCCAGCCCACGGAATCAGCAATCAATGGCAACAGTTGAATGGAACCCACGGTAATGGCGAATCCAATCCCATTTTGAATGGTTAATGCCGTACCAATGTATTCCTTTGGGGCATGTTGAGCGGCTAAAGCGGAAAACTGCGGCGAGTCTGCAATCACAAAAAACCCCCAGATCAATAATAATGGCATCAGAATGACAGGTGACCAGGAGAAGATAAATCCAGAGAGCAAACACAGAATCGCACTAATAAATAACGAGGTTAAAGCCACTCGACGTTCACCCACTTTGCGTGAAACCCAACCGCCGAACACGCATCCCAACGTGCCTATCCCAATCACTGAAAAGACCATCCATGCCAAGCTGCCCTGTAATTCTGTAAAATTTTCTAAATTGGCCGCGAGATAAAATGAAATAAGTGACCAAAACGCATAAAGCTCCCACATATGGCCAAAGTACCCAAAGGCTGTATGGCGAAATGGTGGATGTTGAAACACCTTGAACATCATGCCTGCATTGAACACAGCTTTCTTTGGCAAAAATGGGCCATCTTTCACCAAACCAGTCATAATCATTGCACCAACAGCAGAAGCGATTGACGCTGATGCCACCAGCCAGCGCCACTCAAAATCAGTGTCCAGGGCCTGCATAAAGAAGGGTGTTGCCGTTCCCAGCGTCAATGCGCCGACCATCACACCAAGTCGCCAACCAAGACCAGACTGAAACCAAGACGCCACAATCTTCATGCCGACAGGGTAAACACCAGCCAAAGTCACACCAGTCAAAAACCGAAAGACAAGGGCAATCGTCAATTCTTGTGAGATGAACGCAAACCCCGTGTTGAACAACGCAGCCAGCAAAGCAGACACGAAAAACACACGGCGAGCGTTAAATACATCTGCTAAATTCAAGATGGCATAAAGAAACGTTCCAGTGATGAATCCAAGTTGCACGGAAATCGTCAGCCAAGCACTTTGAACATCACTCAACTGCCACGCCTGTTTCAGGTTGAGCGTGGCTGCTGTGCCGGAAAACCAAGTGGATGTGGCAAGAAAAACGGCAAGGGAAACGAAAATTAACGCTTGGTTGGCTTGAGTGGATTGTTGCTCTACACTTTGGGTCATGGGCGAGTTGTACGCGAATTTTCAAATCTCGTCAAGTTGAAAATATGAATAATATTATCAAGCCCACGCAAATTAGCCGATTGCCATTGTCCGTTTGGTTTTTATTGCTTGCCAATACCATTCCCTTGTTCGGCGTGCTTTGGTGGGGATGGGATTTAATGTCGATCATCATCCTGTACTGGATGGAAAATCTGGTCATCGGCGTTTGGAATTTGGCAAAGCTTTTTGTCGTCGGCCTGATGAATTCAACCAACCGTGTCACTGGCCTTTTTTCTGCACTGTTTTACATGATTTTTTTCGCCATCCATTACGGCAGTTTTATGTTTGGTCACGGCATTTTTATTCTGGTGTTGTTTGGCATGGACCAACAACGTCAAGGATTGGAAGTGCCTGTCACCATTTTTGGAGATATGGTTAGCCCGATCATAGCGTTGATGCTCAGCCATGGCATTTCGTTTTTCTATAACTTCCTTGGCAAAAAAGAATACTTAAAAACCAACCTGCAAAATCAGATGGGCCAACCCTACCTCCGCATCTTCGTGGTGCATGTCACCATCATCTTCGGAGCATTTGCGGTTCAGTTTATGAATGAACCTTTGCTTGCCTTATTGTTGATGATTGCCCTAAAAATTGGGGTGGATATTATCACGCATCTCAAAGAGAGAGCCAGATCTCAGGCTAAAACAGCCGCTTCAACACCACAATCGCAGGTTGACGATCAAACCCCATCCTCACATTGACGGCCAACATGGGTGCGTTGACCGAGTTGTTGGATGTGCGAACCTGCTTGAATCCTTTGGATATTGCATACTCGTTGCCGATCACCTTTAACGCTGTGGCAAGACCTCGGCCTCGATAATCAGGATGTGTGCCGGTAAATCCAATGGAAATATACTCACCTGGCTTGCTGCCCCAGAAATTTGAAAACGCCACATAATCATTGCCATCTAATGCCACGAAATACCCATCGGGATCAAAATTATTTCCTGCCAAACGGGTTTTAACGAAGTGCTCAAACTCAATTTTGGTAACCACACCAAACACGGTAGGTTCATCCTGCTTTGTGATTGACCACAAATTATAGAGTTTTTCATGATGGTTTTCGGAATCAACAAGCTCGCTGTAGGTTTTGAAGGTGATGCCCTCGCCGTTCAATTGATCCAACAGCCCTTCATAAGGTGTTGGATCATACGCATCCAAGTTGAGGTGGGACTCCCACACATGGTTAAAAGTTTCAAACCCTCTTTTTTCTAAAAACTTGATAACATCAGGCGTGTTTTCTCCCGCAGCCGTAATCACTTCTTTAGGGTCAAGAGGCACAAGATCTTTGAAAATTTGATCCAACAATGCAGTACCGATGCCTTGTTTTCGATACTCAGGTAGAACGCCACCATCAAGCCAGAATTTTTTTGGATCAAAGGTGTTCGCCCGTTGATCATAAAGTGACACACCAACGACCTTGTCATCCACTTCGGCCACCCATTTTTGATGTTTGCAATGGTCGGGTCGAGTGGTGTCTTCATCACGAAAGTCAGATTCTTCCCATCCATCTTCAGGTTGGATCAGTTGAAAAATCTTGGTGATGGCAGCGTAATCAGCAGAGATAAATTCACGAATGGTAAAGGTCAAAAGAACTCCTTGTAAATGAGTAAAGATAAAACAAACAGATCAATTAAATTGATCCGACAACAACACCTAATCTTTAGAAAAACTCATTTACAGTATCATCGTCACTGACCTTTCGATGTTGATTATGATTGAACATAATCTGCTCAGCCGAAAATGTCAACCTTTTCCGAGTTGACAAGGATAAACCCTGATCATCTATAATGCTTTATGGCTAAATTAAAAATCTTAGTTCTCATTTTGTTTGCAGTCTTTTCAATTGCGGCGTTTCAGCCCAGCACATCGGAGTTGATACAAATCACCATTTTGTACACCAACGATGAACATGGCTGGATGGAATCAAATGACGATGGCGGCGGCGCAGCCGAGATGTTGGGTCTGTGGCAGACCTTGCCTGGATTCGGCGAACGCACCCTTATTCTCAGCGGTGGCGATATGTGGACGGGGCCGGATGTGTCCACCTGGCACGAAGGCGAATCGATGGTCGAAGTGATGAACGCAATGGGCTATTCTGCTGCGGCAGTTGGCAATCACGAGTTCGACTTTGGCGCAGATGTGTTGACACTTCGCGCGCAGGAATCCAGCTTTCCATTTCTTTCCTCAAACCTGATTGATCGGGAAACAGGCAATATCCCAGAGTTTGTTCAACCCTACACGATGATGGAGTTTAATGGCATCAACATTGGCATCATCGGACTTTCATTAATCGAAACGCCCACGGTGGCACACCCACGTCATGTGTCGCAGTTTGAGTTTTTGCCTTACACCGCTGCGCTCAACGCCGCCGTGCCCGAACTCAAAGCGCAAGGGGCAGAATTACTGTTGGTCATTTCACATGTGTGTTTAAACGCACTGGGTGCGTTGGTGTCGTTGGCTGCCGAATTAGAAATCGCAATGTTGGGCGGCGGTCACTGTAACGAATTTAGCGCCACAGTTGATGAAGGTGTGGCTGTGATTTCCGGAGGAAGCTCCTTACGATCTTATGCCCAGGTTGAATTGTCACTGGATGCTGAAACCCATCAGTTGATGGATATCGAAACCAGCACCCACTTGAATATCGGCAACGCGCCTGATCCTCAAGTGGCCGAAATTGTTTCACGTTGGCGTACGCTCACGGATGAAGCCTTGTCTGAAGTCATTGGTTATACCGAAAATGGCCTCCCACATCGATCCAATGTGTTGATGAATCTGTTGACCGATGCCTGGCTGGTGGCCTTCCCCAGTGCCGATGTGGCCATGACCAACGTGGGTGGCTTCCGTCAGGAAATCCCGGCAGGGCCAATCACCCGAGGGGATATTCTTGGTGTTTTGCCGTTTGACAACAACATTGTTGAGGTCACCCTCACAGGTGAACAATTGATTGACAATATCCGTTGTTGCGGCCCCACTGTGGGCGGCATTACCACCATCGGGCCGGCACGTTTCCCCGATGGCACACGCATTGAAGATGAACTTGTTTACAACGTGTTGGTCACGGACTTTATGTTCGAAGGCGGCAGTGGCTTCCGATTTCCTCAGGATCAAGGTGTGGACACCAACATCAATTGGCGTGTGCCATTGATTGATTTGCTGCTCACCTTAAACACCACGCCAGAAAACCCTTTGGAAAACCACTTGGACCCCACCCCAAGATAAGTTTTTATTAAAAAGAAAAGGGAGGCGAAATTCGCCTCCCTTTCACCTAAAACATTTCCCAGATCAAATTTCTATTTTCGGTTTTTCACCAAATCATCGACCACAGCCGGTTCGGCCAGCGTGGATGTGTCGCCCAAACTGTCCAGTTCATTTTCGCCGATCTTTCTCAGAATACGACGCATGATTTTACCAGAGCGTGTTTTTGGTAACGCAGGCGCAAATTGAATTTTATCCGGCGTGGCATGTGGGCCAATCAAGTCGCGCACCTTTTGTTTGATGCCGCCAAGAATATCATCGTTGGCTTCCACCCCTGCCATCAAAGTCACAAAAGCATAAATGCCCTGGCCTTTAATGTCGTGAGGAAATCCCACCACAGCAGCTTCGGCCACAGCTTCATGTGCACCAATAGCGCCTTCAACTTCGGCAGTACCAAGTCGATGCCCGGACACATTCAACACATCGTCCACTCGGCCAGTGATCCAGTAACAGCCATCTTCATCGCGCTTGGCCCCGTCGCCTGTGAAATAATAATTACGGAACATGGCGAAGTAAGTGTCGAAGAATCGTTTATGATCTCCATAGATTGTGCGCATCTGTCCTGGCCAAGAGTCTTTGATCGCCAAAAGACCTTCGGCTGGATTGCCATCAATTTCTTCACCTTCCGGCGTGAGAATCACAGGCTGAATGCCAAAGAATGGATAAGTAGCAGATCCTGGTTTAAGCGGCGTGCAGGCTGGCAGTGGGGTGATGAGAATGCCCCCCGTTTCCGTCTGCCACCACGTATCAACGATGGGGCAATTTTGTTCACCCACCACGTTGTAATACCATGTCCATTCCGGCTCTTTGATCGGTTCGCCAACGGTGCCAAGCAGCTTGATGCTCGAACGATCATGCTTGGTGACAAAATCATCACCTTCACGCATCAAGGCACGCAACGCTGTTGGTGCAGTGTAAAAAATATTGACCTTGTGTTTTTCACACACCTGCCAGAAGCGACCAAAGTCAGGATAGTTTGGCACCCCTTCAAACATGATGGTGGTGGCTCGATTGGACAATGGCCCATAAACGATGTAGGAGTGGCCCGTAACCCAGCCGATATCTGCTGTACACCAATAAATATCTCCGGGTTGATAGTCAAACACGTAATGATGTGTCATCGAGGCGTAGACCAAATACCCGCCCGTGGTGTGCATCACGCCTTTGGGCTGCCCGGTTGAACCAGAAGTGTAGAGAATGAATAAAGGATCTTCAGCACCCATGTGTTCAGGGTCACAGTTTGAATCGACCTTTTCCATTTCCTCATGCCACCAAAGGTCGCGTCCATTCTGCATCTCGACGTCTGCACCCGTTCGCTTTACAACGATAATGTGTTCAATCGAAGGCGTTTTGGCCACCGCATGATCTCCATGCACCTTCATCGGAATATCCTGCTTCGTCCCTCGAACACCTGTGTCCTGCGTGATCAACACTTTGCAGGAAGAATCATTGATTCGATCTCGAAGTGCATCTGATGAAAACGCCCCAAACACGATGGAGTGAACCGCCCCGATACGCGTGCAGGCCAGCATCGCAATCGCCAATTCAGGGATCATCTGCATGTAGATACAAACCCGATCTCCCTTTCGCACACCGTGGGCTTTCAGCACATTGGCGAACTTGGAGACTTCGCTGAGCAGATCATTGTAAGTCAATGATCTATCTTCATCAGGATTGTTACCTTCCCAAATCAACGCAGTCTGATCACCGTGACCCGCTTCAATATGACGGTCAATGCAATTGTAGGACACATTGAGCTGCCCACCTTCGTACCACTTAATGGCCGCTTTGGTGTAGTCCACTTCTTTGATTGTGTCCCATTTTTTGTACCAATGAAGACGCTCAGCCTGTTCAGCCCAAAAGCCTTCGTTGTCCTGGATCGATTGTTCATAAAGCTTGTGATACTGATCCATACTGCCGATATGCGCTTTGTCTGCGTCTCGATAGCTGGGTTGAAAAACGTTGTTCAAAATAACCATCCCTTAAATAAATTTGTCATCAATAAAAGAATTTTTAATGTCCCAAATTTAATATAGAACACAAGTCGAATCCAACGCAAGTGACGATTTTGCCTCTTTGTCGGTGGTAGGCTTACAATAATATTTGTATAAAATCAGAGGATCAATTCGTTCAAAAAGGAGCCACATGCGCTTTGGCAAAACTGCCTTTCTTGTTATCATCATTTTATCCAGTATCGTATCGGTTTCTATAACGACTATAGCTCAGAATGAAAACATTCTGGTCCGCGTTAATTTCCTGGTCATCGACGATGGTGTGACAGATTTGGTTGCCAATGCAACTTTTAATGGTGATACCGATCCGGTGGGCGAAATTGATCCTGTACTGCCACAGATTTTCGATCTGAACATTTTGATTATTTTGAATCAAATTTACTCTCAGTGCAACATCTCCTTTGAATTGGCAACGGTTAAAGTGCTTCGCCCTGAATTGCTAATTTCTCCATTGCGACCAGATCGTAATATGCTTGATCCTTTTGGTGGAGATGGTCGAGAAAAGTTTTTAGAGTTGAACAATCCTCTTTCTTTTTTGAATGAATTTGCACTGTTTACCGTCCAACCACAAGGCCAACCCGCCCCATTTGATTTGTTTACTCAAGGACCACACCTCACCATGTTTGTGGTGGGCGCAAGTCTGACTTCCGATGGAGAAAGCGGCGTCCTTGCAATTGGTCAACTAAATGGCAGGCATTCCACAGCCACCTATCGAACCCTGATAGACATTAATAATCCCGCGGGTGTGACTGTAATCGCTCATGAATGGGGGCACAATTTAGGGCTGTTGCACACCGATGAAGACGGTTTAGAAGAAACCGACGACGAGACCAGCAACCTCATGTTCCCTTCCATCAACCTCGGTGGGCTTGGCAACCGCCGACTCACCTCATCGCAGTGTGAAATTGCACGTAACAGTCCACTATTAAAGACACTGCCTCAGTTCGAAGCTGACACTTTGCGTGTGCCTCAGGATTTTGAACGTATTCAGGATGCCCTCATCGCCGCCCCGATTGGCAGCACCATTGAGTTGGCTGCAGGGGTTTATGAAGAAACTGTATTCATCGAAAAACCCGTTCGGTTGACCACATCGCCCGGAGCTGAGGTTACATTGATTGGCGACCCAAACAACAATCTTTCTGCACTGGTGATTGAAAATGCATCGGACGTGGTTATTGATGGGCTTAGCATATCTGAACGCGGTGTCTTGATCCGCAACAGCTTGGATATCACGCTAAGCAACAACCAGATTTCAAATAATGAATTCGGTGTTTTTTCTTTCAATGCCAGGATCAATATCAATTCAAACACGGTTTCCAACAACCGAATCGGCATTTTGTTGGTCGATGGAGCAGATTCGACGGTTTCAGACAATCTGGTTCTTAGCAACAATCGTGGCTCACAGGCTGCAGGTATTTTTCTGCAAAACTCGATCGACATTTCTATTCTTAACAATATTGTTCAAGGCAATCAGGATGGCGTATTGATTTTATTTGGGAGCGTTGCCGAACTCAGTGACAACATCATTTCAGGCAACAGCTCTTTTGGGCTGGGTTTGGATGGGAGTTCCAGCCTATCGCTATGCAGCGGCAATCAGATCAATGACCCTGTATCCCCTGCAGACTTACGTAATATTTGTGCGACCTAACCACACTTTCGGACCATAAAGACAAATGTCTTTCCACTTGAGGAATCTTGAACATTGACATCGTTATTTATTATGTGTATTATACAAAATACATAATCAACGATATTGAGGGGTGGGTTATGCAAAGAGTGGTTCATTTCGAGCTTCCGGCCAACAATCCAGAGCAGATCAAATATTTTTATCAAGCGGTGTTTGGCTGGAAAATCAACAAGTGGGACGGGGTCGAAGATTACTGGCTGATCACAACCGGCAAAGATGCCAACCCAGGCATCAACGGCGGCATCATGCGCCGCAAGGCGTTTGGGCAATCCACCATGAACACTATTGATGTGGCTTGTCTCGATGATGCGATAAACAAAATCAAACAAGCAGGCGGCATGGTGGTGGTCGAGCCGATGGTGGTTCCCACAGTCGGCTATAAAGCTTATTGCCAGGACACCGAAGGCAACACCTTTTGTGTGCTGCAACCCGATGCCAACGCCACCATTTCCTAAATCAACCCATTTTCAAATCTTCCTGAAAGGGGAGCCCCATGTTTGAACATCGACTCGACGAAATCTGCCAAGTGATCAGCAAACAGAGACTGAAAGAAGCAGAACAGGAACGATTGGCTAATCGTATTTTGCTTCAGCCAAATATCAAAAAATCACCCTGGTACGACTCTGCATTGCGACTGACGCAACTCCTATCGCGACCTCAACTCAGACCCAAAGCGCTTTATCCATATCCGCCCTTTAAATAATGTTTGAAGGAGTTCTGATGAAATTCGAGATTATGACCATTGAAGCAACCACTTATGTGCTTCAAGAAAAACGCACCACACATGAAACCATGAGTGCTTTTATTGATGAAGCAACACCCGCCATCTGGTCATTGAAAGAAAGCGGCGCTGTCAATGGTTCAGGGATATTTACATTTCACTACACCCTATTGGATGAACAACCCGATTCCGAATTTTTATTGCAAATTGCCATGGCAATTGAAACCCCAACAGAGGCTGCCGAAGGGTTTTCTATTCAAACGATAGAAGCACACCAAGCAGCCGTGGCAGAATTTGAAGGGTCAATTAGCGATATTAAAGTAGCTTGGACTTCTTTTGATCAGGCCGTGTTACAACAGGGGCATCGCACTTTCTCTCCATGCAGCGAAATTTATCATCATTGGGAAGGGCCGGATTCTGCCAACAATCGAATTGAATTCCAAATACCCATTGTGCAGTGAATCCGCCTGAGTCATGTTGACTTGTGCCTTCTGAACAACCATGATAGAAAAGCTTTTGAGAAAACGGGTCTTTCATTCCTATGGCCATTGTTCTTAAATTATCATCGCCATAACAAAAGAAGGTGTCATGCTCAACATCAATGAACAGCGCTTGTTATCTGACTTAAAAGAACTCAGTGAAATTGGAAAAACATCAGCAGGTGGCGTCAATCGTCCTGCTTTGTCAGAACTGGATGTGGAAACCCGCAACTGGTTTAAAACCAAAGCCACCGAGGCCGGACTCACCATTGACCAGGATGGCGCGGGCAACCTCACTGCCACACTTCCAGCTAACAATCCAGATGCGAAAGTTTTATTGGCTGGCTCCCATTTGGATTCCGTTCCCAACGGCGGACGCTTCGATGGCCCTGTGGGTGTGCTGTCTGCTTTGGAATCGCTGAGAACCATCAAGGAATCCGACCTTGATTTACCTGTGCATCTGCGCTGTATCTCTTTCACGGATGAAGAGGGATCTTGGTCCAGTTTAATTGGCAGTCGTGCATTTATTGGTGAAATCACGGCTCAGGATTTGACTCAGGTTCGGGGTGGCGTGGCAGCGTTTGATGAAGCATTGGCTCGAATTGATTGTACGAGAGAGACGGTATTGCAGGCGAAATGCGATCCTTCTGATTATGTTGGCTTTGTGGAGGTTCATATTGAGCAAGGCACACGCCTGGAGCAGCAGCAACTCAACATTGGCGTGGTGGATGAGATTGTGGGCATTCAGTGGTACTGGCTCAAATTCCTGGGAGAAGCCGCTCACTCCGGCACCATGCCCATGGCGGATCGCAAAGATGCCAATTGGGGGGCATCACTTTTTGTGCAACGGGCCAAGGATATTGTTAAAAATGATTTCTTTCCTGGTGTGCTCAACTGTGGCCAGGCTCAATTTAAACCTGGGGCTTTTAACATTGTGCCTGCGGAAGTGGAACTGGCACTGGAGCTTCGTCATGGCTCGAAAGAAAAACTGGATCAAATGGAGCAGATCATTTTAGATGTGGCAAAGTCCAGCGCCGCAGAATTTGAACTGGACCTGGAGGTTAAACCCGTATCCAAGGTGCCCCCTGCCCCGATGAGTGAGCATGTGATTTCCAACATCGAAAAAGCGGCATCTGGTCTTGGCCTTAGCAATACCCGCTTGATGAGCTTTGCGGGTCATGACACACAATCATTGAGTGCAATTATGCCAGCCTCGATGTTTTTTGTGCCGTCAGTCAACGGCATCAGCCACAACCCAAAAGAATTCACGCACGAGGAAGATGTGGTCAATGCGGGCAATGTGATGCTGAATTCATTGATCAATCTGGCACAAAACATTACATGAATTGAAGCTGAGAAACTCTCTCAAACTTCACTTAGAACAAAGTTTCGTCAAAAGAATTAACCTTCGCAGTCCAACCGTGCCCCCTTTTTGAAAAGGGGGTTGGGGGATTAGACGCCTTAAACATTTTGATATTTTTCTTTTTTAAAAGTCAATAGGTTTCTTTAATAAGGGAACGTTTGTCATTGTGGTGCGTCTTTTAGGGAGATATAAAGCTTAGGCGAGGTGATGCAGATGTTTTTGAAATTCTTTTTGCAAAGCGACGTGCCGCAACCGCCAGCCGTTAGTGAAGACATGCTTCAGCAATTTTTATCGTTCTTTTACACTCTGGCACATTGGGTTGGCAACTTTGTGGTCAACTTGTTGGACAATGCCTTGGATCTCAAAGCGCCTGCCAATTTAATTGACCCCATTGGTTTTTTGGTGTTGCTGACTGGATTTTTAATTATTGCTGAAGTTGCCAAAAAAGTTGCTTGGCTGATTTTGGTGGTGGGTTGGGCACTCATTCTTGTTAAAATTGTCTTAGACGCCAATCAGGCCACCACTCAAGCTGTCTTTTTATAAATCACCACATTCTTTACAGGAAATTCGACGTTCCACTGGCGCCACTGCGCAATCCAGTGGAACGTTTCTTTTTGATAAAAGCATACATGGGTCGGGTCACGATGGTACCACCAATCTGCAAATCGATCAGGATGATCCAATATCTCGGTCATCACACCCAAATACCCATCCACTTTCAACAAATCATCCAGTTTCAAAAAAACATCTCGCGGCTGATACAAGTGTTCCACCACTTCTGTGCTGGTGACAAAATCATAGGTTCGATTTAACAAATTTTCATCGGAAAAATAGAATGGATCATAGTTCGCCATTTTAAACCCATGTTCAGAAAGTATGAGTGAAAGGGTTGGACCTGGTCCGCAGCCAAAATCCAACCCCTGTTCACCTTGGTTCAATTTTTCGATTAAAGGATCAGCCAGCCGACGAAGGAAATTTCGATAGCCTTCATCGGCTGGATTGTTTTGATGTGTGTCATAACGAGCTTTTTCTGACTCAGCATCCAAGCACAGCTTTGGATCTAAGAAAATCAACTGACAGGTGCTGCACAGATAATAAATCCTTTGCCCGTAACGCGAGTCTTCACGCTCAAAGATTTTTTCAATCTGATCGGCCAAACACAAAGAGCATTGCATCTTATACGCTGTAAAGCAATCTCTCCCGATTGAACAACTTGAGCGCAAAGAAAATGCCAATGGCCGATGCGCCCAGACTGCCTGCAAACGTTAAAAGCACTTCGTTTATTTGAATTGCACCACCGACAGCTAAATCGCCCACCAAAGCGGAGGTTCCATAGATCGGAATCAGATGCATGATGGAAGATTCCGGCGGCACAAAAGCAGCCCCCATCATTGTGAATACCACCACCAAGTTGAGAGGCACGGCTGCGCTTTGGGCATCTTTGAATGTTTTGGTGCGAATGCTGACCATCATCATCACCACGTTGATGAACAACGCCAGGGGCATTGCAAACAACAACGCGCCCAACACCACTTCAATCGGCAACACCGCGCCATCGGTCATGGAGTCGGGCAGTAAATTACTCGACGCCCAATACCCAAG
This sequence comes from Candidatus Fraserbacteria bacterium, assembly GCA_029262795.1. Taxonomy (GTDB): domain Bacteria; phylum Bipolaricaulota; class Bipolaricaulia; order RBG-16-55-9; family JAJCYT01; genus JAJCYT01. Next base: position 92,862 of record JAJCYT010000017.1, on the reverse strand, counting down.
CATGGTCAACCCCAAAGGCAGGGATGACATGGTAAATACCGAGAGCAATTTCCCTATAAAAATATCGACATCTCCGGCAGGGGTGACCAATAAGGCTTCCAACGTGTTTCGTTCTTTCTCGCCTGCGGTGACATCAATGGCAATGAAAAGTCCGCCCTGCACAATCACCACACCCACCAAAATCGGCAGCATGAAGCTGGCAAACACACCCGCACGCTGGGCCGGTGTGGACAGGTCTCTGGCATCCAAGCCAACAGGGTTTAGGACGCTAAGCTCAATGCCTTTCGACTGAAGCCGACTTTCAGAGATGATGCGATTGTAGGCATTGAGTGCCGCTTCCAACCGCTCGATTGAAAAGCTGCCGCGGAAGGGGCCACCTGTTGATGAATTTAAAAGTAACATCAAGTTGGCTGGCTGCTCATTTGCCACACTGTCACTAAAACCTTCGGGAACGATCAAGCCTGCTGTTTCCTCGCCAGATTCGATGGCAGCCTCCATGTCGCCCGAAAAGGAAATGAGCGTGATGCCAAAGCTCTGCATCACATCTTTTAAAGTTTCATCGACGTGTTCCAATCCCTGAACAGGAATGGCAATGGGATTATCAGCCTTCCCACTAATAAAAGAGGTCAGCATGGGATTAAGCACTGCATAAAACACACCCACCAACAAGGGCACCAGCAAGGCTTGGCGAAATGCCTTTTTGTCGCGGATGGTGTCCATCAATTCTTTGCGCCAGATGTTCATAATGTGGCTCATGATCCAACGACCTCCTCAGCAGCCTCATAGCGGCTGTGGCCCAATACATCCTGACCCGCCAGAGTCACAAATGCATCTTCCAGGTTTTCTTGATTGGTTTGTCTCATCAAATCTTCAGGACTGCCCGATGCAACAATTTTTCCGCCAACGATGATGGCAATGTGATCACAAAGCTTTTCCGCTTCGTCCATGTAGTGCGTGCTGAATAACACACAGCGACCTTGCCCTTTCATCTGTCGGATTGTTTCACGGGTGTCGCGCACGGCCATCACATCAAGACCATTGGTCGGCTCATCCATGATGATGTTTTTAGGATCATGCACCAAGGCTCGTCCCAACACCACTTTTTGACGTTGCCCACGGCTGAAGCCTTCCGAACGTCTGTCTGCTATTTCTTCCATCTTGAGTTCGTCGATGACAGCTTGAACGCGATCATCCAGCGCTTTGCCTTTGAGATCATAAAAACGTCCGTAATACTGAAATTGTTCTCTGGGCGTCAGGCGTGGATACACACCCGTCATATCGGATTGAACACCCAACACGCGACGCGCTGCCTTTGCATTCTGAGCCACATCGATGTCGTCAATCATGACTGTGCCCGTCATCGGTTTAATGAGTCCTGTGATGATACGCAACGTGGTGGTTTTGCCTGCCCCATTGGGGCCAAGCAGACCTGTAATTTGTCCATCAGCGCAGGTAAAACTGACATCATCCACGGCTTTGATTTCATCGTTGTTGCCGTAATATTTCTTAAGTCCCCTGACCTCGATCATTGAAGCTCCTTTTATCAGAACCACATTCGTAATTGAGAATTTTTTCAGACAATAAATTTATGAACTCTTTTTCATGGATGTAAACAACCGTTTGATACATGCCCATTCAGACTTCGCTGATCTATGGAAGCCAGGAAAAATGAACAAAGGTGCAAGCCAAACAGAATAGAGCAAGAGGCTTACATCCTCAAATTGTTCAGCTCCGCCCAACAACGATTTTGCAGTTGCTGTAATAACGGCAAATAACAGCACATACGCAGCCATGATCACAGCCAATTGTTTGGGCGTCATCATTTCACTTCGTTTGTTGAGGCTGTGAAACAACCTGTAAAAAATGTTTTGATTCTTAAAATATTCGTTGTAAAGATCTTCAGCGTTGCCCATGCGTTCCGTGGCACGGACAAATGCCTGTTTTTCTGAAAGCCCTTCCTTCATTAAGTGTTCAATTTCACAATACAGATGGTCTTTCAGTTCTTCCATACCCGTTTCGTTTTGACACCCTTTGTCATACACTGACTGACACCATGCCTCCACTTCTTTGTCTAAGCGAAACATACGGTGCCTCCTTCGAGTTTTTGCAGCATGGCATGGAGGTTGTCCCAGTTTTTGCGTTGATGGTTGAGTTCCTCCATACCCGATTTGCACAGACGATAATATTTTCGTTTTCTGCCCGTTTCAGCTTTGCCCCAATAGGCCGAAATAAGTCCTTTTTTCTCCAGGCGATGAAGAATTGGATACAGCATCCCATCTGCCCATTCCATCTCACCACCAGAAAGCTCTCGTACCTGATGGATGATGGCATAACCATAACTGTCGTCATGGCTCAGAATTGAAAGGATCAGCGGCGTTGCCGATGCTGCCACAAGGTCTTTGGGTAATGCCATGTCAAACTCCTCATCTATTACAGATTTTCCTTATACCTAGAATCTCTATGCTTGAATTATACATAGCACTCATAGGTATCGCAATCAATCTGATTCAGAGTCCTCACTTTTGGGATCATAAGAGATGATGTTTTCCCATTCATCAGCGTCAGAGCGAGCCACCACGGCCATCACAGGTTCGGTGTCACTCAGGTTATAAACCTCATGGGGCACGCCCGGTTCGATAAAAATGAAGTCGCCACCTTCGTTGTCAATGGTGTGCTTCAATCCCGGCCCGTACGCATGGCGCACATTGCCCTGAAGGATGTAAAGCATCAATTCAAAATCAACATGGATGTGTGCATAGGCCGTGCCTCCCGGTGGAATGGTTGCCACGTTCATCGACAATTTTTTGGCACCCATGTTCTTGGCCGACATGCCAGCTTTGTACTCAATCCCATTCCAGCCACGCATGTTGCCACTGCCCCGGATCACGCGAATGCCGTTGCCACCCTCGACCACTTGTTTCAGTTCTTCATGTTGATCTGACACAAAAACCTCCCTGACAGTCTGATTGTTAAAGCCCAAGCGTAGACATTGCGCCAACTGAAGTCAACGACCGAAAAATTTGAACCGATTTCATTGATTGTGTTATCATCCACTCACATTATGCCTTTACGATTGATTGAAGTTTTTCTTCCAGAAGCCAACAAGCCCCATGTGCTCGAAGCCCTCAATGAACAAGAAGTGATGGGCATTTGGCACGAACATTTGGACGATCAGCAAATCATGTGCAAGGTGCTGGTCCACACCGAAGAAGTGGAAGATGTCATCGACACATTGGAAAAATTTTCGAATCAGGATGGTTATCGGCTGGTCCTGCTCCCCGTTGAAGCGTCACTGCCCCGCCCGCCATCCGAACAACCCGATCCGCTACCAAATGACTTTTTGAAGCAGACTTACAGCGGTAAGTCTGCAAGGAAAGCGAAGCGACTCAGAATCAGTCGCGAAGAACTTTACACCGATATTTCCGGCTCCGTCAAAGTATCTACAACTTTCATTGCGATGGTGACCCTGTCCGCGATTGTGGCCTCCATTGGACTCCTCAAAGACAATGTGGCCGTCATCATTGGCGCGATGGTCATTGCGCCGCTGCTCGGCCCCAATGTGGCCCTGGCTCTGGCCACCACGCTGGCCGATTTTGAATTGGGCAAACGCGCCCTTCTCGCAAATTTCTATGGGATATCGATTTCTTTTGTGATTGCTCTGGTGGTGGGCTTTATTTTTTCCAATTTGCCGGATACGGATATCACCGCCATTCCCGAAATATTGGCTCGAACCCGCGTAGACATGGGCGACATATTGTTGGCCCTGGTTTCAGGGATTGCAGGCGCACTGGCCATGACGATGGGGGTTTCCACCACGCTGGTTGGGGTGATGGTGGCTGTGGCCCTGTTGCCGCCTTTGGCAACCTTTGCCATGCTGCTTGGGGCTGGTGAAATTCAACTGGCCATGAATGCCTTGATGTTGCTGGCAACCAACATCATTTCCGTCAACTTGGCAGGCGTGACCACATTTGTGTTTCAAGGGGTTCGACCGGCCACATTTTTTGAGGCCGGTCGCGCTCAGAAAGCTTCGTGGGTGGCCATGCTCATTTGGGCTTCTTTATTAACGGGACTGATTTTTATCGTCAGCTTTTCTCAACAATCTTAAGATTCACTCAGATATAACTCAGCATTTGGATGAAATGCCTGCCAGGAAAACCAAAATAATGGCATGCTGAACACAGGTTCAAGTGTGCTGCCACCTGTGAGTGATTGCCCGTTCAAAGTCCAACGCGAGGCACCATCAGTCAATTCCCCATTCTCCAGTGACAATGCTGTGGACGAAGGCCGTTCAAGCACAGAGATAGCGCCTGAAAATTCATCATAAACCAATACAATGGGTGTGGCATCAATTGTGTCGTTGATCAATTTTTCAGCTTCGATAGTCAGCTTAGGGTAGGCTTTAAAAACCCCTTCAACATCAACACCAATCACCACATCTTTATTGTTCAAACGGCGATCAACAATATCGACTGGAAACCGAATATCAAAGTTGTTGGTTTCATAGGTTTGGTAAGGGTAAACCGTGTAGTCTGTACGCAATCGAGGGTTTTCAGCATCCGGCGTTCGGGGTGGCTTGTTACCAAGAAAATCCGCAAAGGTAGGGCGCGCCAACACCTGACCATCGGGGTAGGCTGCACGCCATTGCCCCCATGTGGTCATATTAACTGGAATAAATTCCAATTCAGGCGCTTTGCCCGTTAAAGGGCCAACAATGACGGTACGCTCGATTTGCGACCAAAAGGAGCCTGTCACACGGTCATACATGATTAAATCTGAATTCAGCAAGCGACCGGACACGCCAAAGCGGGCCACTTCGCCCTCAATGGTTGGAGCCACAAACGCCGTGGCCGAGTAACAGAGCGGGCAGTAATTGACAATCACTGGAGTGTCAGCAAAGTCGTCGTTAACAATTTCGTGAATGTTGAGAATGCCTGTGGGGTACGCGCGAGAAAGGCCATTGTAATCCACCGAAATAATCAAATGATCGTCCTGCATCCAGGTTGTTTCTTCCACCGAGTCAAAGCGCGGTGCATCAATGGATTGAATACAATCCACCACGGGACACCCCAGCAAAAACTTGCTCATGTCCAAATCCGCCAGATGCGGTACGTTGCCTAAATCGACTTCAATGCCCAATTGTTTTTGCTCACCGCCGCCAAAATATTTTCCAGCCAAGTTGCTGGTGATCACTTCAACGGATGTATTCGCTGCCAATTGTGTGTCACCAGTCTGATTGTTGTTCAAACTTTCCGGCGAAGCCTCAACTTCAAGTAGTTTTTCCACAGCAGATTCAAGCTCTTCTTTCACATAAGCGCCAAATTTTCGGGCCTGAATAATGCCATTTTTATCGACTAAGAAAGTGGTGGGCTGAGTGAATTTATTGTAACCATTAGCCACTTCTCCCATATCATCAAGCAAAATAGGATAGCTCACACTGACTTCGTTTTCGAGAAAGGCTTTGATATCAGACACGCTTTCCTGCAGGTCCACCCCCAGGATCACCAACTCATCTTTGTGCTTTTGATACACTTCTTCCAGATCTGGCATTTCCACTTTGCACGGGCCACACCAGCTGGCCCAAAGATTAACAAGCACAGATTTTTCGCCGCGAAAATCACTGAGTCTCATTACGCCGCCATCCAAATTTTTCAAGGCAAAGTCGGGGGCAGCCTGGCCCACATCCAAACCCACCTCATCGGCAGACGGATTGGACACCAACCCCAGGGCCACATCAACAGCATTGGCACCAGATGTTTCAGGGAGTGTCGGTGAAGATTGTAACAAATCGGGATTTTGCAAATACACAATGGCGCCAACAATCAATACAATGACAACTGCAAGCGTAATTTTTTTCTGCATAAATTAAAAACCTTTTCTATATGGAAATCCCTAACCAATTAAACAAACGCCCCAGCAAGCCGTCCAATCGCCCAGTAAAAATTAACACGCCCAACACAAGCAGTACCACGCCTGTAACGCGATTAAGCCATTTCATAAAATTTCGTTGCCTGGCCAACCATTGTGTGACCTGGGCTGTAAACAAGCCCGTTAGCAAAAAGGGGATGGCCAGGCCGACTGAAAAACCAAGCATCAGCCAACCACTTTGAAACACTTCTCCTGTGTCTGCCGCCAATGTCAAAATCGCGGCCAGCACTGGCCCCGTGCATGGTGTCCAAGCCAAACCAAAAGAAGCCCCCATCATGGTTGACCCCAAATACCCTTTGGGCTTCACTTTGCCACTGACATTAAACTCGCGGTTCAAAAAGGGAATGGTGATCAATTCGAGCATATGAAGCGCCAGCACCAAAATCAGCGTGCCGCCAATGTAATTGACCCAGGTGCGAAACCCGCTCACTGTGCTGAAAAACCCCAACATCATGCCCATCAAAATAAAAAGTGCGGAAAACCCAAGCACAAAGGCAAAGGCGTTGGACATCACCTTCCAGTTGATGCCCCCCTCGTTCATTTCCTTCCAACTGACACCCGAAATGCTGGACAGGTATGCGGGAATCACGGGCGCAATGCAGGGTGAAAAAAACAATACCAGCCCCGCCACCAAAGCGCCTAAGAAACTGGGGAGTTCTGCGCCCGCCTGAAAAAAGTTTACGAATAATATCAAATCCACAAGGACTCCTTATCAGCCGCCTACAGTATAAAAAAAATACCTCGTTCAGCCGTAAGACAGCTTACATGTAGCATGATACAAAACCAGCCAAAATGACTATAGAGAAACCATCAAAATCTCATCAATTTGGTAATCAAAATCACCGTAGGGACAGGATCAGCAGCGATCACCCGCCCTATGGAAACAGTTCCCACACATCTGGTTCATGTGGTGATTGCAGACACACTCCAAGTGCCCCTGCTGCATTAAAGTGCCTGCGTTATGCGATAACCCCGTAACACTTCTACCCATTGAAAGGGGCATGATGTTTAAAGCTGTAACCTCAACCTTAAGTATTTTTTTAACCCTGATCGTTGTTACCGTGGTGGTCAACGCTCAGGAGACACAAACACCATCCATGAAAATCCAGGTGGATGTCGGCATGGATCACAATGCCGACATCGCCTTCGCCATCAACTGTGATGCGCCTTACACCGGCCCGCCACAGGAAAGTGAAGACGATTTCTCACTGGAATCAGACATCATTCCAGTGGCCGTGCTCAGCGACGTGGAGCAATCCGCCTCGTTTGACATCAACAGTTTAATTCTGGTGCCTGCTTACAGTGCCACTTTATCTCAATCACCTTCTGATGAGTTTGGCACGCAGGCGGGTCATTATTCCGTTGAACTGGCAGAAACCGACTTAAACGGTGATGGATTGAATGACGTGATCTTTTATTTCCAAAAGATTGCTTTGTTTGATTCTTCCAAAATGTGTTCCGGCGCTTCAGAACTTCTGTTTAACTTGGAAATCAACACCGCCAACGGCCCTGTGATTTTGTCTGGCAGCGACACCATCGCACCCCAGTTCACCGAAGAAGATGAACCAGCGGCAGAAGAACCCGTTGCACCCGCTGGCGTGGGCTTGAATGTCAGTAAAGCGTATGCCATGGCGCAAGGCAGCCAGGCTTATCAGTTCGTGGCTCAGGGCACGGGCATCAGCGACATCCATGTACAAATTTTTGGATTGGATGGAAATCGTGTGTTTGACAGCGGCTTTGTGGCGTCCAACACGCTTAATTGGAACGGCTTGAGCGATAATGGAATAGCTGTTGCCAATGGCGTGTATCTGTATGTGATTACCGTCAAAGGCTTTAGTGGTGAAATTGAACGTAGTTCTGTGAATAAGTTAATCATCTTACGTTAGTCAAGATGTCATACGGGGAAGTATGATGAAAAGGCCAGCCCTTAGGCTGGCCTTTTCTATTTTTATGGCAATGCTGCTTGAATAAACTGAGACAAATCCACTTTCAATTTCGCCAATGATTCCAGATGCACATACATCATGTGACCAGCTTCGTAGTAGCCCATTGAAATGTTTTCCCGATGCTCCTCATCCAGGCCCAAATGATTAAATGTGTATTCTGTTGCAAAATAAGGCGTAGCCAAATCATAATACCCATTGCCCACAAACACCTTTAAATGGGGATTAGTGGTGATGGCTTTGCGCAATGTTTCACCCACATTGACGTATTGATTCTCATGCTGGGCGTAACTCCAGGCACGATTGACGTTGAAGGACAAAATTTCGTAGGGCATATCGCTTTCAAACTTCAATTCATCACGAACGTAGTCATAAAACGTCGCCGTATAAGGCCCCATGATCGTGGCCATACTTGGGTCTTGTTCGGAATATTCACCGGCAGCATCACTGTCAATGCCCGTAAAGCGACTGTCTAAACGGCCCACCGTGCGGCGTTCATCACGCAATAATTCTTTGACAAAGCGGTGGATGTTAAGACGCATATTTGTTTGTTTAATGTAAGCTTTAGAAAGACCTGTGTAATCAGATAATTTTCGCACGATCCGATCGCGATCTTTTTGCGGCAAGGCATCGCCCTTCATCAAAGCGAGTGTGTATTCGGACTCAGCAAAATCTTCAACTTCACGCAACGTTTTTTGCAAATCTTCCTGATACTTTGGTTTTAGTTTTTTGTGATACCAAGCAGTGGCGGTAAATGTCGGCAGGTAGAGAATGTGGGGCAAGTCATTGCCAGGTTCAAAACGTGCGGTTTGAAAATTTAGAATCGATGAAATCAGCATCAAACCGTTGAGGTACATACCGTGGCGCTGTTGCAGATAACCACTCAGGCCAGCAGCGCGAGTGGTGCCATAACTTTCCCCGATGAGAAATTTAGGAGACGTCCAGCGTTGATAACGTGTCGTGTACAGGCGAATGAAGTCACCAACGGATTCGATGTCTTTTTTGAAGCTGTGGAACTGCTTCGATGTTTCTCCTGGCACCGCACGACTGTAACCCGTACTGACTGGATCAATGAACACCAAATCTGTTTCGTCCAGCAGCGCATATTCATTGTCAACCAGTTGATACGGTGGCGGTGGGGGGTTGCCAACATCATCCATCAGCACACGTTTAGGTCCCAACACGCCCATGTGCAACCACACCGAAGCCGAGCCAGGACCGCCATTAAAGGAAAATGTAAGCGGGCGCTTGGCTTTGTCTTTCACACCCTTTTTGCTGTAAGCGGTAAAAAAAACAGAAGCTTTGGCTTTTTCACCTTCGGATTCATCCTTGCTGTCACCGCCAGCTTCAGCCTCTTCTTTCAACACCATGGTGCCAGTGGTGACGGTGTATTCGATCTTTTTGCCACCAATGGTCACGCTGTGTTCAGTCACAGACAGATTGTCCTGGGGGAGGGTGCTTTCAGTTTTTTCTTCGAGTGCTTCTTTTTTTTCGTCAGCCATGATATAAAAAAATTCCTTGTTTTTGCGCTTAGTGAGATAAAAATGATTATAGCAAAGTGTTCTCATCAAGGAAAAACTGAATTTATTCAAAATAAATAGCGACTTGGGTTTGAAGTATAAATGCCCCAATAATGGGTTTTAATTGAGGCATTTATTTTACAAATTAAATGTCGACCTGAGAGGGTCGGTGAAGTTTAAACTTGGTTGACGTTGACCGAAGTACTTGCCTGTAGATCAGGCCAAGCTCTTCTCCCTGATTTCAAACTATAAAGCCTATGTTCTAAATAGACTGTCACTTCAACAACGTTCTTTGCCCACCTCAACGTGTTTAAAACAACAGCTTTTAAAAATCAACGCTAAAACAGCTTCTGGATGTATACGCCTGACAGCTCGAATAAAAGTGCCAACTTGACGAGAGCATCAAGGCAAACTCAAACTGCAAATACGTAAAGCTGAAGCCATCTACAAAGAGGGTCATCATAAAATGAGCAATCGCCCGACTGCCGTCGCCATTTAAAAACTGACCGGATCCAGGCACAAACAACGATGTCATTGCATGGAGAATTGGGGATCGATCGTGTTGATCTGTCAGATTTGTTTTAGCCAAACCGTCTACACTCATCGTCAAAAGAACAAAACCGGAGATAAATACAACCATCAAGATGCTTTTCATCTAAAACTCCTTTCCCAAACGAGCCACCCAATGCAGCAAAACACGCGCAGCCTGTTTAAAACCCATGATGTTGAAAAGCTTTTTTCTTATGTCAGATGTACAGCAAAACACGAAAAAAGTTTCAAAAATTGAGTATGAAGGTCTGTTGAAATTTGGAGACTTTTAAGTTTTCAACGTTATTTTTCACCCATAGTTGGCACTTGAAAATCTGAGTGGATTGTGAAACGATAAAAGCCAATGAGATTAGAAATTCGAAAGGGAGCGAAACTGTGACAGTCATTGACACAATACATCAACATCGTTCGATTCGCGACTATAAATCCGACCCCATCTCTGAGCAATTGCTTACAGAGATTTTAAATGCCGGAATTCGAGCGTCATCCTCCGGCAATATGCAATCCTATTCTATCATTGTGACCCGCGATAAGTCGTTGCGGGAACAGCTTTACAAGCCTCACATGGAACAAAACATGGTTTTGGATGCCCCTGTTTTGCTCACATTTTGCGCCGATTTTCACAGAATGAGGCAATGGCTGCGTCTTAGCAATGCACTTGACAATTTCGATAACTTCATGAGTTTTATGATCGCCACCATCGACGCCGTTTTGGTTGCCCAAAACGTCGCTTTGGCTGCCGAATCAAAGGGACTGGGCATTTGTTACATGGGCAGCACCTTGGCCAATTGCGACCAGATTGGCCGAATCTTAAATGCACCAAAGAACGTGTTACCTGTTGTCGGTTTTTCTCTCGGCCATCCCAATGAAGATCCTGAACCACGTGACCGTTTGCCCTTTGATGGATTGGTCCACTATGAAACGTATCAAGATTACACCGATGAGCAAATTGAAAAAATCTTCCGCGAGCGAAATATCAAGGGGTGGGAGCGTTACATGAGTTTCCCCCGCTTACGTGAGTTGATAGAAAAATCGGGTGTGGAAAATTTGGCGCAAGTTTATACCAAGGTGAAATACACGCGTGAATCACACCAGGAATTTTCCAAAACCGTACTGGATTATTTGGCAGAACAGGATTTTCTGAATTGATAATAAGAACGCTTCACGATCGATTACCCCGACTCTAGATTTAAATTCTGCAGACTGATGGTCTAAATTTATTGTGTAATGATATTTAGCCTGACTTGGAGATTGGAGCCGACAAGAGGATTCGAACCTCCGACCTACGGTTTACGAAACCGTTGCTCTACCAGCTGAGCTATGTCGGCACAGAGCCGATATTTTAACCAGCTTGTACCCACTTTTCAAAGACATGTCTAAAACAAAATGCTTTAGGCATGATTTAATTCGAATGCCTATTTCCCTCACTTTTTGCCCTCTCCAGCTCTCTCTGATCACAAATTCGAACAGGGGAGGGCTATTTTTTCAAATGCGGCCTACTTAAAAAAACAAATCAAGCAAGCACTTCAACACCTACCATCCAAATAGAAACCCGTTTCGTATTGAAGCACAGATTTCCGCAGACGTATCGTGCCCCCTTTATGTAAAGGGGGTTGGGGGATTAGACGCCTTAACCCTTTTTATTGTCTTTGTTTTTTTATAAATCTTTTCTTTAACAATACGACTAAGGCTCGAACACCTTGTCTTCCGGAAAATCGCGTAGTCTGAAACTGAGCAGCAACGCTGCAAATGACGTGAGGACGGCCAGTAAAAAAACAATATTTATGCCTTGAAATTGATCCTGATTGGCCCCAATCAGTCCGGCCAAAAGGCTTGAACCAACAATGCTTCCAAAATATCGACTGGTGGAAAACACACCTGATGCCACACCAGAATCTTTTGGTGACACAGATTCCACCGCAGATGTTTGTAACCCCGCTGAAGACAAGCCAATGCCCACCCCAGCAATGACAAGACTTAGCAACAACACCCACAATTCGATTTGCGCCCCAAAGATTGCCAGAGGAAGCAACCCCACGCCCAGGAACAACATGCCAATGACTGTGGGCCAGCGACGGCCCCAGCGATCTGCCAGTCGCCCGCCTAAAGGCGCAAGGGCAATGTTGGATGCAAATAATGTGGTCAACGCCAAACCCACTTCGGCTTCGCTCCATTGAAACCTAGCGGGCAACAGCACAGGCATAATCAAAAATGTGGTGTACATGGAAAAATTGCTCAAGCAAACGCCTCCCGCTGCGGCAACAAACGTAGGCGAGCGAAAAAAGCGAAGCTGAATCACTGGGTCTGGATGCTTCAATTCCCTTCTAAAAAAGACTACCAGCATCACAAGGACCAAAGCTGCTAAGGCCAATGTCAGCCATACGCCAAGATGTTCATAATCAATCCCAATAAATGCCAAGCCAACCAGAATTAATGACAACAAGATCGAGCCTATCAAATCGAAGACAGGCGGTTTTGTGTTGTTTTTAGGTTTTGGAGAATGGATGCGCCAACCTAAAATGAGGGCTGGCGTGATGAAGACAAGATTCACATAAAAAATAGCCTGCCACCCACCCCATTCGATCAGGAATCCTCCCAGTGGTGGCCCCCCTGCCGCAGCCAGACTGATGAGTGCCCCAATCAAACCGAATCGGCTGGCTCGATGTTTTGCAGGTACCAATTCACGAATGAGTGCGGTGCCGTTTGGTAACGCCAGTGCGCCAGCCACGGCTTGCTGAACACGAAAGAAAATCAACAAAGGCAGGCTGGTGGTCACGGCTGCTCCGACAGACACCACAGCAAAATAGATGAGGCCACCAAGAATCAACCAGCGACGTCCAAAGCGATCACCCAGTTTTCCTGCAATGGGTTGTAATGAGGCCATCACAATAAGGTAGCCCGTCACCAGCCATCCCGTTGTGGCAAGATCACTGCCAAACTCTCGGGTGATACGGGGCAAAGCTACGGCAATCATGGTGGAGTTCAGAGGGGCCAGCATGGTGGCAAGTGCAACAACCAACAGGACGGTCCCCTCTTTCATAGAGTGGCTTGGTTTAGACAATCGTTACCTGTCCAGTGTTTCCATCTACCTCAACCATCTGTCCATCTTGAATTACGGAGGTTGCAAACATAGTTCCAACCACGGCTGGAATACCATACTCTCTGGCAACCACAGCGCAGTGGCAAAGCACCCCCCCAGCATCGGTCACCACAGCGGCAGCCGTGGCAAACAATGGCGTCCATGGTGGGGCAGTGGTCGCTGTGACCAAAATATCGCCTTCATGAAGTTTCTCTGCATCCTTTAAAGAAAGGATCACTTTGGCTGTTCCTCTAATGGTTCCCGATGATCCTGGATGGCCTTGAATAAGTTTGGTATCTGGCGTAGGCGTTTCATCACTGACCGGCATGCCAAAGAATTTTCCAAAGGTTCTGGTAATCGGATCACCCGGCGGTGGACCTGGAGGGAGCGACCCCACCATCGGAGGCGGTGTGATTTGCAAACTTTTTTCAAAGGAAGCTTTTTCAGCCTGACCCAATTTTTGTTCAGCATTCGCAGGCCATTGCTGTGCGATCTGCTTTATCTGATCCAAACTGACGTGGAAAATATCTTGAGGCGAATCCAACAACCCTGCCTCACAGAAGCGACGACCCAACTCCATGATGACGCTGCGAATTTTGTAATTGCTGCGAAAATCAATCCAATAGCCATGATCCTCAGAAAGCACAGTTGCAAATTGGGCCGCAGGCAACATGGCTTCAAACTCATCTTTTACTGGTTGTGGATAACTTTGAATCGCTTCTCTGGTTTCTGCAATGAGTTTATCTCGTTCCTCAACCAACACTTTCATTTCTTCAATTGGGTCAGCAGGGGGTTCCTGTACATATTCTTTTAATGTCTGAATTGCTGGGGTGGGATCTTCGACCCAACTGATTTCGTGGAGAACCCAGCCATTGGCACGTTGCCCATATTCTTCCATGAAGGCATCGAAGTCTTTTGAAAATTCCTGATCCATTTCATTGTTTTTCAATGCTTTAATAATGTCCGATGGTGTCTTTGTTTCAAATAAATTCTTTAACTCTGGGTTGGCCAAGGCTTTCTGGCTCAACGTCCACAAAGTGCGATCGGCTTCCAATGTTTTATTATCAAACCCTTGGAGCAGGTGGTAAACTTTAAGGGCATTTTCTTTACCGAAAAGGTCCGTATAAAATTCATCAAACTGACTGATGGTAAAATACAAAGGAAATACAGCTGCAAAATGGATGTGCCATAAGCGCACATAATGACTGGCTGTGGTATTAAAGTGATCAAGCAAGGCAGGCATGTCAGCAGCTTTTAAATCGAATGATTCCCAAAACTTTAACTTTTCTTTTACTTCTGGCAGGAATGTTTGCTCCCATTTTTGCTGAATTTCAAACATGCCGGGTCCAAATTTTTCCATAGAGCGCATGGTTTGGGCTTCCATGTCTTCCAAAGGCACGGCGGGAACCACCGCCGTGTAGTCAAAATTGTGGATGAATTTCTTTTTCCAGCGAATCGGCATGGCAAAATCTTCAGCTGCCTGAGCAAAGCCGTCGTTCAATAACACTGCAAAATCTTGACACAATAAAGGGATTGGCCCCATAAAATGAACGCGATCAATTTCCCAAAATAGCTGTTCTTCATTTGATCCCCACTCAACAGGAAAATCCGGCGGAATGGGAAGTTGTTTTGGCCCTTCTGTATTCATAATGACTACCCCTTTTGATTGAGTGTGGTGATCGGTCGGCACTGTAACAAATAAAGTTCATCCTGATGAAAGGCACCTTCAATATCAACGGGCCAGCCCATTTGCTGTTCTAATGATTTGGCCAATTCAAAAACTTTTTTGATTTGATCGGCATTCAGGCTGGGCCGTTGTTGCAGCAGGCGCGGCACTGGAACAAGCTTTGTGCCGTCGTCGGATTGAATGGTCATTTGTTGCTTTACGCTCACTGTTTCATTTAGCAGTTGACCAGTGGATTTTTCGATCACAAACACATCGGGTGTGACCTCGCCACTGACCACGCTTTCTCCCAACCCCCAACTGACATTGATCATCATTTCGTTGGCGATCTGAGTGAGTGGGTTGACGCTAAACATCACAAATGACATATCAGCAGGCACCATTTCCTGAATCAGCACGCCGATGTGAACCTGATCCACTTCATATCCTTGTGCCTGTCGATAGGCAATGGCCTGATCGGTAAAAGCGGATGCCCAACATTTGACGACTGCTTCGTAGACAGAATCAATCCCGACCACATTGAGAAATGTATCGTGCTGACCCGCAAAAGACGCCAACGCACCATCTTCATCCGCAGCCGAGGATCGAACTGCCACGCGAAGTGGCTGGCTTTTGCATTGTTTTTCTAGCTGTTGGTATGCATTGGCAATTTCGTCCATGAGTTGTTTAGGCAGCGTTGCCTGATCAAATTTCAGGCCGTCTGATATTGCTTCCGAAAAAGCGCCTGTGGTCACACAAAAGCCTGAGGGCACGGGAAACTGTTCTGCAAGCAAACTCAAATTGGCCGCTTTCCCGCCAGAAATTTCGATATTAGAACAAGCGTTTTCACCAAGCCATGTAATGTTCATAGTTTTTTGTTTTAAAAACCTTCGGGTATCCAACAATATACACTATATAAACTATCTCCAGACTTTGTAGCAATAAGAGGGCACCAAGATCATTAGAGCTTGCTTAATTCAGTGTCTTCAGTTTTTAATTTCTGATATTCTTTCCCGTTCTCCAAGAAAACTGGATCGTGATATAGAACCAGCTCACGAAGTCTTATCGTAGCCCCTTTATGTAAAGGGGGCTGGGGGATTAGAAGCTTTTTAATTTACTTGTGAACCCCCCCCGCTTTCGGTTAGACTTTGGCGTTATCCCCTTATCAAAACAAATGGAGGACGTATTATGGCAATTGACCGTGTGGCACTTTATTTACAGGACAAACACCCCATTCGTGAGGGGATGGAACTGGCCAAGTATGCCGAAGACCGCGGCTTTGAAGCCGTTTGGCAGGCAGAGTCTCGCCTCGTACGCGATGCTATTGTGCCAATGGCGGCTTTCGCAGCCGTCACAGACAAGATCAAAGTGGGCAGTGGCGTCATCAACAACTGGACACGTAACCCAGCCATCATTGCAGCAACCTTTTTAACATTAGATGATTTGGCCCCCAACCGCGCTATTTGTGGCATCGGCGCCTGGTGGGATCCCTTGGCATCACAAGTGGGCATTAATCGCGCTCGCCCGTTGCGCGCCATGCGTGAAGTGGTGGAAGTGTGTCGTCAATTATTCACACTTGAACCGGTCACTTATGAAGGTGAATTTGTGCATGTAAAAGACATCCAATTGGATGTGGTGCATGGCCGTCGCGAACCTCGAAATGTGCCTCTGATGATTGGGGCCACGGGCATGAAGATGATGGAACTCACCGGCGAAATTGCTGATGGCATCGTGCTTAATTACTGTGTACCACCTGAATATAATGATGAAGCCATGAAGCATCTGAAAGTGGGTGCGGACAAAGCAGGTCGAAGCATGGATGAAATTGATCGACCACAACTTGTCGTCTGTTCAGTGCATGAAGACCGAAAAACAGCATTGGATGGCGCTCGCGAATTATTGACGCAATATCTGGCCCAACAGCCACATATCGCCAAGGCCAGCAAATTTGACCCTGAAAGACTCAAAGAAATTCAATCCATCATCGGCTGGCCAGCCACCAAAGAGCAGATTCAAAAAGCCATGCCTTTGGTGCCGGATGACTTTGTGCAACACATCACCGCAAGTGGGACACCTGAAGAAGTACGCGCTAAGGTTCAGGAATATATTGACAAGGGTGCCACTTGTCCCATTCTTTACCCATTGGGCGATGCCAAATTGATGATTGACACCTTCGCCAAATAAATCACTTTGGTTGATTGGGCAAATGAATCTAATATCCTTATATGTCTGCTCATCTGATGGCAATGCTTTTATGATTGAGCCAAAACAAGGATAAAGCCAATAGAACAAACACTCGCTCAAGCGATGACTTTCTTTGGCCAAATAGAAAAGGAGCGCTGTTGGGTGTAACTCAATTCAAGGAAACATTAGACAATGGCATCATGGTTTTGGGAGAACATAGCCCAGATGCATTTTCATCGGCTTTTGCAGTGTTGATGCCGTTGGGCGCAAAGCATGATCCAAAAAGTCATTTTGGACTGTCCGCCGTCACACAGGAGTTGCTGTACAAGGGCGCAGGTCCTTGGGACTCTCAGGCGTTGGCCACCGAAATTGATCAGATTGGGTTTCAGGAAGGGCATCGCACTGACCGTGAAGTGATCAGTTTTTCCGGCACCACGCTGCCCAAGCATCTGTTTCGGGCATTGGACATCACTTACACCATTTTGACTGAACCCAGCTTGCCAGAAATCGGGCTGGAAGAGATTCGCCAACTGTCAATGCATCAATTGATGGCCATGGAAGATGCGCCCGCCCAAAAGATGTTTTACGAGTTGGGTCAACGATTCTTTCCGGCGCCACTGTCCAATCCGGCTGAAGGCACGTTAGAAACGCTTCAGGCCATTACACTCAACGACGTTCAATCGTGCTGGAAACAGTACACGTCCCAGGGCGCAATCATTTCGGTGTCAGGCAATTTCAACAAAGATCAATTGATGGATCACCTGCAACAGCGTTTTGGTAAATGGCAGGGCGAGGCGGTGCCTGAAGTGGAAGCCGGCTCTCCTACAATCCATGTTGAACATTTCGAAAAAGACACAGAGCAAATGCAAATTGGCATTGCCTATGACAGCATTCCATTGACTCATCCTGATTATTACAAAGCGCGGATGGGCGTGATGGCGCTGTCCGGTGGCATGAGTTCGCGTTTGTTTGTCGAAGTTCGACAAAAGCGCGGGCTGGCCTATTCGGTGTTTGCCACCTATCTTTCCACCAAAAACATGGGCGGGGTGCTGGGTTATGCAGGCACCACAACGGAACGTGCTCAGGAAACACTGGATGTATTGCTTGAAGAATTGCGTCGCATTGAACACGGCATCACCCAGGATGAATTTGACAAGGCCAAAACGAAACTCAAAACCAACTTCATCGTGCAAGGCGAATCCACCCGCGCTCGCGCCGAAGGCATGGTGCGCGAATATTTTTATCGTGAAAAAGTATGGACGCTCGATGAAGCCATGGCCATGGTTGATGCGCTCACCCTCGATGAAATCAACGCCTATTTAAAAAAGTCGGTACCGGAAAAATTCACAGTATTAACATTGGGCAAGACGCCACTTGAGGTGAACGCATGAGCCATCATACCTGGACATTGGACAATGGATTAAATGTGATTGGGGAGTCTCAGGCGCACATGAAGTCAGTGTCAGTCGGATTTTTCGTTAAAACCGGCAGCCGCGACGAGGCAATGGAGCTCAACGGCGTGTCTCATTTTCTAGAACATATGCTGTTTAAAGGCACCCACAAACGCAGTGGGGCCGAAGTGGATGAAACCTTCGACAACCTGGGTGCAGAATACAACGCGTTTACGGGCTATGAATACACCGGCTATTACGGACGTGTGCTGCCCGAACATCTGGAAGCGTTGATGGAGTTGCTGGCCGACATGATGAAACCTGTCTTAAATCAGGACGATTTTGACACCGAAAAAAACGTCATCCTGGAAGAAATTGCACTGTATGAAGATCGACCACAAGCGGTGCTGCAACGTCAGGCGGTGCTGGCTTATTATGGTGATCATCCAATGGGTCAGGAAATTTTAGGTTCCAAAGAATCTATCCAGGCCATGACACGGGATCAGATGGACAGCTATTATCAAGACCGTTATGTGCCTCACAATATGAGTTTGAGTGTGGCAGGCAATTTTGATCCCGATCAAGTGCTGGCATTGGCCAATAAATATTGTGGAGACTGGTCTTCTCATCCTGTAGAACGAACTTATGATGCCTTTGAGGCAAAAGTCAATGAAGTCAAATTGACCCGCAGCAATGTCAGTCGGCTTCATGCAGTGGCGCTCAGCCCTGCACCTGCGTATCAGGATCCAAGAAGTGAAGCCATGGATTTGATGATTGATATTCTGGGACACCCCGGAAATTCACGCCTGCATTGGGCTTTGGTGGACAAAGGTTTGGTGGATTACGCCAGCGCCAGTTACCACGCACAGGATCAAATTGGCGTGATGGGTATTTCTTTGAGTTGCGCCCCCGAAAACTTTGACGGCGTGATGAAGATTGCTCAGTCTGAAGTCCAAACGCTGATTGAAAAAGGCATTTCTTCAAATGAGTTGGACAGCGCCCGCAATCGTGTGCTGACTTCATTGGCAACGGAAGGCGAACAATCTTTGCGCCGTTTGTTCTCATTTGCATTCGATGAGCTGTACGGTGAACCTTACCGATCCGTGGCCGATGTGCTGGCCGCCTATGAAAAAGTGGCCGTGGATGACATTCATCAATTGTTGAAAGAATATCCGTTTACGCCACAAACAGTGGCAAGTCTCGGTCCGGCGTAACACAAAAATTTCCCAGAAAGAGGTGTGACATGGTCTGCGATTATCAGTTAAAAGATGGCGTGGCTGTGGTCACCCTCAATCGTCCTGATGTCCTCAATGCGCTCAACGGTGAGATGGTCGAAGCCTTATCTGATGCCTTAGATCAGGCCAGCAAAGATGGCGCACGGGCAGGGTTGCTGACAGGCTCTGGCCGTGGCTTTTGCTCTGGTGCGGATCTGGCCAACCTTGGGCAGTCGATGGACCCAACCAACTCGGTTCATGTTCGCAAATGGGTCAACCGGATGCACGAGGTTCTTCTCAAACTCTTTGAAATGGAAATCCCCTGGGTGGCAGCAGTCAACGGCCCTGCCGTGGGTGTGGGCTGCAACTTCGCTTTGGCTTGCGACCTGGTCATCATGAGCGAAGAAGCCTACTTCTACTGGGCATTTACCAAACGCGGTCTGAGTGTGGATGGGGGCGGCACGTGGCTGTTGCCGCATCTGGTTGGATTGCAACGGGCCAAGCAGTTGGTGATGTTGCCTGAGAAAGTTTCGGCGTCTGAATCACAGTCAATGGGCATTGCATCGGATATAGTGCCTCAAGATCAATTGATGACCAAAGCAACAGAAACCGCCCAGCGTTTGGCGCAAGGACCAACCGTTGCATATGGCATCACAAAGACAGCAATGAATCGCAGCTTGAGCCATACATTCAGAGAAGCCTTGGCCTACGAAGCGCAGGGGCAGGGCATTAATGTGCGAACCGAGGATGTGCAGGAAGGCATCATGGCGTTCCTGCAAAAACGTGACCCGAACTTTAAAGGACAATAAATGTCAACAGAAAAATTTACCGAAGCGGCCAAAGACAAACCCTATTTCAGCAAATACCTGGGCATTGATTTCAAAGAACTGCGCGAAGGCTACACCAAAGCAGAACTTGAAATTCGCTCAGAATTGCTCAATCGCCTCGGCTTGCTGCACGGCGGTGTGATTTATTCTTTGGCCGACACCTGCATGGGCGGTGCGGTGTTTTCACTGCTCGATGACGATCAACATTGTGTTGCCATGGAAGTGAAAACCAACTACCTACGCCCCGTCACCGAAGGGAAATTGGTCGCTGAAGCCCGAGTCGCCCACCCCGGCCACCGCGTGGCCGTTGCCACCTGCGAAGTCCACGATGGCAATGGAAACATGATTGCCATGGCAACAGGGTCGTTTTACATTTCCAACAACACTTGATTCTTCTGAGCACCCAAACAGAGTTTCTTCTTCATACCCCGATTTTGTGTGTTTGAGAGAGTTGTCGTCTTCGACACTCAAATGTGCTATGATAATCATTAAATCTTGATCAAAATGGTTAAGGGGATTGGCAATCTAATCATACAAAATCTCGGTGTTATATGAAGGGTTGTTAGGGGTGTTCAATGATTTTTCAAAAATTTATTCGCTTTAGTGCTATTGGCATTTTTTTCACTACCATCATTTCAGCATTGGCAGGTTGTACGGCCAAACAGTCCGCAGGGGCCGCTCTTTTTTTTACTGTGTTCGTTCTTTTAGGGGGTTGCGGCAATCTATCGTTGTCAATCGAAGGCACGGGAAGTGGCACCGTATCGATCAATCAAGACTCAAATACTAAGATCCAAGATTGTAAAATCACCAATGGCATCGTCGACGATGGATGTTTTTTCAAGTTTTCAAGAAGTGAAGCGCCTTTACTTTTGACAGCTACACCGGCAGCCGGTTTTGTTTTTGTAGGTTGGTCAGGGGTGTGTGCCTCTTTTCCAAGTGCCTCTTGTAACGTTTCTGCAATGGATGACGAAGGCTTTTTTGTTAAAGAAACTCTTGTCCAAGTCCTGTTTGGATATACGCTGACGGTGGATATGGAGGGGGGCAATGGCACCGTGACCAGCAACATTGGCGGTATCAATTGTCTGACCCCAAACACTTGCAGCGCACCGATTGCGGCAGGTCAATCGGTGACACTCACTGCATCTGCATCAGTGGGCAGTATCTTTAATTCTTGGACTGGCCCCACTTGCCCTGTGGATGGCAATATCAACACCGTCGTTTCATTCACCATGAACGACCATGTCACCTGCGATGCCAATTTCAGTTTCATTCCGTGATGCTGCTTTGGATCGTGTTACAATAGTTTGATGAATGTTCGCTAGGAGTGGTTCATGAGGTTTGTAAAATTTATTCGGTATAGTTCGATTGGCATCTTTTTCGCCGCCATCATTTCAGCATTGGCAGGTTGCACGGCCAAACAGTCTGCATCATTTGTTCTTGCTCTTTTAGCGTTTGGCCTGGTAAGTTGTGGCAATCTATCGTTAACCATCGAGGGGACGGGAAGCGGCACTGTAACTATCGAAAGCCGTGTAAGCGACCGTCTCAAAAGTTGTACGATTACCAATGGCATCGCCAGCGATGGGTGCTCACTCTCATCCACTTTTGCAAGAAGAGATACGCCTCTAACTCTGACAGCCACGCCAGCAGCCGGTTTTGTTTTTGTAGGGTGGGAGGGCTGTAGCCCCAATGGCTCATCGTGTTCCGTAAGCGCAAAAGACACCGAAGGCTTTTTTGTTAAAGAAACTTTTGTCCAAGTTCTATTTGGATTTACGCTGACGGTGGATATGGAGGGGGGCAATGGCACTGTGACCAGCGACATTGGCAGTATCAATTGCCTGACGCCGAACACGTGCAGCGCACCGATTGCGGCAGGTCAATCGGTGACACTCACTGCATCTGCATCAGTGGGCAGTATCTTTAATTCTTGGACTGGCCCCACTTGCCCTGTGGATGGCAATATCAACACCGTCGTTTCATTCGCCATGAACGACCATGTCACCTGCGATGCCAACTTCAGTTTCATTCCGTGATGCTACTTTGAATGTTTAATCCAACAAAATTGTGTACTGCAACCAAGTGGCTTTTGACGCAGGAAATGTATCGTACAGCTTTTGCGCGGTGTGATTGTCCGTGGCGGTGTTCCAGAACATTTTTCCATAGCCTTTTGATTTGAGGAATTCGGCGCAGTGATTCATCAATGCACGCCCGACGCCTTTGCCTCTGGATTCTGGAATCGTATAAAGGTCGTTGAGCAAGCCCATTCGCATGGCGGTAACACTGGAAAATGTGTAGTAGAGCGTGACAAACCCTAAAGCTTTTCCATCTTCAAGCGCAACAAATTGAATACCTTCATGGGGAGAGTTTAAAAGCATGTTGAGAAATTTTTCGTTTTTTTCTGGGTTTGGTTCCGTCTTATAAAAAATTTGGTATTGGCCGAATAAGTCCAAAACATCCGAAAGTGTTTCTTGTGAGACAGGTTCGATTTTTAAATCCAATTTAGCCCCTTTCTGTTAACTCATGTAATTTACTGAATGGACAAGTTGACGGCGAATTGAAATTGCGTAGAGTGGGCAGCATCAGCAATCGGGGGAGTTTATGGAAGCGTCTATCAAAATTACGGACCAGGAATTTCAATCACGAGCAGATCAGCTTTTAAATCATTTGAATGAGAACAATCTCAGCGGCGTGGTGTTGTTCGAAAGTCATTATATTCTTTACTACACCGGGTTTGCGTTTATCCCGACAGAGCGTCCCATTGGGTTTGCGATGAACAGCAAAGGGGAGAAATCCCTGTTCGTACCCCGGCTAGAAGTTGAACATGCTAAAGCCAATGCGCTCATCAGTCGAGTGGATCATTATTTGGAATACCCTGACAATCCTCATCCGATGGGTGTACTGAAGAAAATGTTGGATGAGATGGGCGTGTCTGGTGATGTGGGTGCAGATCACGATGGCTACCCTTGGATTTTTGGTTACCGTGGGCCAAGCTTAACGGAACTCACAGGCGCAACGATCCACAACATCAAAGCTTTTATTGAAGACCAGATGATGATTAAGAGTGACGCCGAAATTGCGTTGCTCAAAGAAAGTTGCAAGTGGGGCAACCTGGCCCACATGTTGTTGCAACGTTACACCGAAGTTGGGCTGACCGAAACGGAAGTGGCTCAACGTGCCTGCAATGAAGCCACCTGTGCCATGCTGGACACCATTGGGCCAATCTTTCGCAGCCAGAGTTCCTGGTTCAGTGGGGCCGTTGCCATGTATCGCGGTCAGATCGGACGCACGTCTGCGATTCCTCATGCCTTGGCCAATAACATCACGTTCCAAGCAGGCGATGCTCTGGTGACCGGGGCCACTGCCCCAGTATGGGGATACCATTCTGAATTGGAGCGCTCCATGTTTATGGGGCCGCCAAGTGACGATCAGAAGCGACTATTCGACCACATGGTGGCGTTGCAGAACACCGCCTTTGCCGAAATGGGGCCGGGAAAACCCTGCTCGATAGTGGACAAGGCAATTCATGCCTACTTCGAAAAACATGACCTGATGCCCTATTGGCGGCATCACACAGGCCATAACATCGGCCTGCGCTATCACGAAGCACCGTTTTTAGATACAGGTGACCACACCGAAATGAAACCCGGCATGGTATTTTCGGTTGAACCTGGATTGTATTCGCCGGAGCTTGGCGGTTATCGCCATTCAGACACGGTGCTGATCACGGACGATGGGATTGAAATGTTGACCTATTATCCGCGCGATCTGGAAAGTTTAATCATCCCTGTGTAATCAGAAAGGAATTTTTCATGAGCCATCCTAAAGTCAATTTTTTGTTGGAAATGCTGGATGACATGTGGCTGACCGAAAACTGGATTCATCCAATGACACTGCTGATGGATGGCATTTCTGTGGAAGATGCTTCTGTGCCGATTGAAGGTTGTTTATATTCCATCGAAGAACAAATCAACCACGTCGCGTACTGGGAAGAATTTGGACGCCGCCAACTCACCGGCGAATCGATAGATGATTTACAGGACCTTCAAACCGCAACCTGGGGTAAGTCGCCCGACTGGATGCCTAAGTGGCTAGAAAGTATTTCCTACTACCGCAATGCGCGCGAAGGAATTCGCAAAGCGCTGTTAGAAATGGACCCTGATCTGCTAACCGAAACGCCAGCCACGGATGAACTTTCACGCGAAGCCCGTATGTATACGCGAGCCATTCATGCTTCGTATCATGCGGGTCAACTTTTTCTGCAACGGCGCTTGCTCGATTTGCCTGACCCTGTGGCTGAAACTAACAACGTATCGCCCGACAGTCCAACTCCAACTGAAGGAGCGGGTCAATTGCTGTTGGACATGATGGACAGCGCATGGTCCAGTGGGTTTTCTATTCCGCCGTTTGAATCGTTCACGAAAGAGTGGACGGAAGAAACTGCAGATTGGTATCCGCAAGAGGATTTGCCCTCATCCACCGACATGGTGGTTCACATGAAGTTTTGGGAGGATTACGTCTGCCGCCGACTCACGGGGCAATCCACC
This sequence comes from Candidatus Fraserbacteria bacterium, assembly GCA_029262795.1. Lineage (GTDB taxonomy): Bacteria > Bipolaricaulota > Bipolaricaulia > RBG-16-55-9 > JAJCYT01 > JAJCYT01. The sequence continues at coordinate 68,026 of JAJCYT010000017.1, read as the reverse complement.
GAGGAATTGCAAAAAATCAATTCTGGAGAAGTGCGTTTAATTCTCCCCGAATGGCCGGAAGCACGCGAAGATTTAATTCGACAACACGAAAAACTGAGACAGGCTTTAACCACATTCAGTGACACAGATTTGATCGACTATAACGATGCTCACGGCAAACCATTCGACCCAGAACACCACACCGCGCAATGGCTGGTGCAAGGCATCATCATCCATCACAGTTACCACATGGGCCAATTGATGCTGATGCGCCAACTCGCAGGCGATGACGTGTAAGTTACTTCTGAGAATTTGATCGCTTGGTAACACTGAGAAAAATCAAAATGTCTCCAATGGCCGCAACAATAAACCCAATCACCGTCCATGTGATGTCGCCCGTCATGAACGATCCAGGCAACACGTTCAGCCCTTGCAAAATCCAGACGATGCCGATGATGTTGAAAATCACTCCGAGTGCAATGACACCCCATTTTTTCATTTTGGCTCTTCCTTTTTTTCAACTTTTGATACCTTCAGATACACATAAAATAAAAACACTCCTATTGTCAATGTAAAAAAACCTAAGAGAATTTCGGTAAGATTATTATCCGTAAACCCGTTCAATATGTAATAAACCCCAAACGCTTCATTTTGTATTGCAACAAGAATTAGTAGCCACTTTATATACTTTTCCATTTACACAATACCTTTCATTTCAAATTGATTCGCTCTATCCCTGATTCTGCATCAACTAGTAGTTGAAAGAACTCGTCATAGTCGGCGACGTCGCCCTGAACTTGGACTCGGCCCTGTTGGTGGGCATCCATTGGTTCGATTTGGTAGGTGCCAATGTCGAGCAGCGTTGCGCTGTCCATGGTAATGACCACATCGGGTTTCCAGGCCGCACCTTGCGTTGGAAAAATTTGTTGATTTTCCACGCGGGCTTGAAGAATGTCGTCGTCGATGTGGAACTCGTAGGTTTTGCTGATGCCTTTGGCATTTTCTGGCACGAAGCGATCTTTCATCGCGTACAAAGCCCACACGGGGCAGAACAGTTCGTCAGGCTTTGGTAAACCAAGTAGCGGGGTTCCCCATCGGGCCAAGCCGAGAACCACTTCTTCGAGTCCCTGTCCGTGTTCGGTGATTTCATACACTTCGGACGATGCAGGGGGTGGCAGCTTTCGATGCCGAATGATGTCGGCCTGCTCCAATTCCTTCAATCGCTTCGAAAGAAGATTGGTACCGATGCCTGGGAGGTGATCCAAAAAATCCTTAAAGCGCTTGGGGCCGGACAACACTTCGTGGACGATGAGTAGCGTCCAACGCTCGCCGACCACATCCAACGCCTTGGCAATGGCGCAATACATGTTATAGGTTCGCTTGCTCATAGGGCCTCACTTCAATATTTATATTTTGCACTATTCATTAGTGAAGTTCAAAATTCAGTTTCTATTACTTGATTTTTATTATTTACTTACTATATTATTTTAAAGTAAATTTTTCAACGTTTTAAGGAGAGCTATGTCTACACAAATTATGATTAAATCTTATTTACTACGACGCGCTTTACAGTGGAACGCCGCATTTTCAATCATCTCAGGCACCATCATGCTCACCATGTTTGGCCCATTGGGTCAGTTCATGGGCGTTGAGTTGCCCGCCCTTTATATCGTCATCGGCGCGAGTCTGGTTGTGTTTTCGGCGGGATTGCTGCTCAATGCTCGGCGTGAAGACATCAGCCTGATCGAAGCCAAAATCTCCACCATCATGGACGTGGTCTGGGTGCTTGGCAGCATCGTTGTGCTGTTTTGGCCCGAAACAGGTTTAACGCTCGAAGGCAAATGGACTATCGCCATTGTGGCTGATATCGTCGCTTTGTTTGCACTGCTTCAGTACATCGGGCTTCGAAGGTTACAGCGAAATTAGTTCCAGCAGCCGTTTGACTTGGCCTCTCTAAATGATGCACCATGATGCTCTGAAACTCATGTGTTCATCAACAAGGAGAGGCCATGAAAGGATATGACGCAGAAGAATTTGGCAAGCGGTATGCCGAACGGTACGACGGACTCTATGGCGAGGCAATGGCCGATGAAACGAACCTTTCGGTAGAAACGCTCGCTGAACTTGCCAATGGCGGCAAGGTGTTGGAGTTTGCCATTGGCACGGGCCGAGTGGCTCTGCCGCTTGCGGCCAAAGGTCTGGAGGTTCATGGCATCGAAGCGTCTGAAGAAATGGTGGCCAAGCTCCGTGAAAAACCTGGCGGTCAGGATATTCCTGTTGCCATCGGCGATATGTCCAAAACTCAGGTGGATGGCAAATTTGATTTGATCTATCTCGTGTTCAACACCATCTTCAACCTGACCACACAGGAAGCACAGGTGAGGTGTTTTCAAAATGCTTCAAAACATTTGAGCAACTCTGGCGTGTTCGTGATCGAAACCGTTTTGCCAGATTTTTCAACTTATGTCGAAGGTCAGCGCATGAGAGGCTCTTGGAACACCATGGAAGCTTCTCGTTTCGAGATTGCGATTCAAGATCAAGTTGAACAGACCGTGGCCTTTCAACGGATCATCATCAGCGAGGATGGGATCAAGATGAACCCTCACTTTATGCGCTACGCCTGGCCTTCCGAACTGGATCTGATGGCACAAATCGCCGACCTCAAACGCCGTGAACGTTGGGCGTGGTGGGACAAAACACCGTTCACTACGGAAAGCAAGAGTCATATTTCTGTATACGGACGTGCTTCAAAATAATGTTCGCTCGATCCATATTTGAATTTGAAGAAAGAGACTGCGATCCAATTCGCAGTCTCTTTTGTTTATAATTCTTAGAACCAGAAAAGGGGGAATTTTCATGACCACAGAAAGCAAACCGACCTGTCATCTCATCCAAACCACAGAACATTTTCATGGCAAGCAGGGTCTCGATTATGGCGGCGCGATTTCTACAGAAAGCGTTGGCTCCCAAGCCATTTGTATGCACATCGTTAACTTTCCGCCAAAAGCGCGAGCCAATGCCCATCTGCACGAAGATCACGAAACCGCCATCTACATGCTTCAAGGTCACACAAACATGTGGTACGGCGAAAATTTAGAAGAACACATGGAAGCCAAAGCGGGCGACTTTATTTACATTCCCGCCGGAATGCCTCATCTGCCTTACAATCCAAGCGATAGCGAGCCCGCAATGGCAGTGTTGTCTCGTACCGATCCCAATGAACAGGAGAGCGTGAAGTTGTTGCCAGAACTTGACTCACTTCGTTAAATGGAAAACACTCTCACCGCATCAGGAGGATCGCTTGCAATACGTTAGACTTGGAAAATCCGGCCTCAAAGTGTCTCGAATTTGTATGGGCACCATGACCTTCGGCTCAAAAGAGTGGCACCAATGGGTGATGGAGGAAGAAGAAAGCCGCCCTTACATTGAGCGCGCCTTAGATCTGGGCATCAACTTTTTCGACACTGCCGACATCTACTCAGTGGGCCGCTGCGAAGAAATTGTGGGCAAAGCCCTCAACGATTTCGCCAAGCGCGAAGAGGTGGTGCTCGCCACCAAAGTACGTTTCGATATGAACGACAAACCCAATCAGGGTGGACTCTCTAGAAAACACATCATGGAAGGTGTGGAAAATTCTCTTCGCCGCCTGGGCACGGATTACATTGATCTTTATCAGATTCACCGATGGGATTATCAAACCCCCATCGAAGAAACCCTGGAAGCCCTTCACGATTTGGTCAAAGCTGGCAAAGTCCTCTACATCGGCGCATCGAGCATGATGGGTTATCAGTTCGCAAAATCTTTATACCTTGCTGATCTGCACGGCTGGACACGCTTTGTCTCGATGCAGAACCACTACAACCTGATCGTCCGCGAAGAAGAACGCGAAGTGATTCCCCTTTGCATCGAAGAAGGTGTGGGCATTATTCCCTGGAGTCCACTCGCACGCGGTTTCCTGGTCGGCAACCGAAGTAAAAGCGGCGGCGGCGAAACCGATCGCTCCAATAGCGATCCTTTGGCCGACAAGCGTTATTATCAAGATCAGGATTTTGTCATTGTTGATCGCGTCCTCGAACTGGCTGAAAAGAAAGGCGTGCCCGCCGCCCAAATCGCGCTGGCCTGGGTGCTACATCAACCTGGTATTTCTTCACCTATTATCGGCGCAACAAAAATTTCTCATATCGAAGATGGTGTTGCTTCGCTGGATGTGAAATTATCTAAAGAGGAATGTACGTATCTGGAAGAACCCTACTTGCCACGTGAAGGATCGTTCTAACAAACAAATATTAAAAAGTGTTAAACTGTTGAATGCATCTCAAACAGTCCGAGAACTACAGGAGGTTGTTGTGTTAAAATCAATGATGAAGCGAACGATGTTGCTGTCTGTGGTTGTTGGGCTATTGTTTGTAAACTTCTGGGGCTTCGCCCAAGGTGACTTGATTGACCATTTGCCAGAAATTCAAATGGCGCGTGCCATTGCCGAAGCGGTTGCGTTTCAGAATTTGGAATCGCAAAACCCACTGGATGATCCTGAAATTGCCGAAATCTGTGCCACTGAACCCACGTTGGAAGATATTCCAAATCAGTTGTGGCTGAACAACATGGGCCAACTTCGCACCGCAGATGAAGTTCGCCGTGTCTTGATTCTGACCCAATGTTCGTTTGTTTTCTTGGAGGGGAACCAAGAAGAACAGGATAGCTCGTTTTTGTTGGGTTTACTCGGAGGCCAGGACAAAACGCTGGGAGAAAACATCATCATCCCTGGATCAAAACAGCCTGTGCGAGTGGTCCTTGCGTTTTCCACCTTCATCACCATGTTCTTTGAGTTGGTATTTAGCAGTTTGCCAGAAATTGAAAATGATCAAATCCTCCTAGGAGAAGCCCCGTGCGAAACCTTGTCTTCCCTTGCCGTGGAAGGCAAATCTCTTGAATTGCGATGGGCGGCGTTTATGGCACTGGTGTTCGATCGTGTCAGCATCGAAGCGGGTGAATTTTCCATTTGCGGTGCTCCAAGCGAAGCATCCAACGATGAACTATTGGCTCATGCACAACAAGGCAATTTAGATGCCGCCGTAGAACTTGCATTCAACTGGCTGTCCGAAGTCAGCGACAGCGACAGCAATGTCAACATCAGACCAGAAGAAGCTCAAGCCGTCATCGAACGGCACGAACTTTTCATCCTCAACCAATTCGGCCAATCTCTAGCAACGATGGCCGCCGTGGTTCCAATCTTCATTTTGCTCATCAACATTTAATTCCAAAAATATTCAGCCCCACAAAAAGACATCAACATTGATGCTCTTTTGTCATCCCTCAAGAACCCCGTGCTAGAATGACTTCAATCTGCCATGAGGGGTGACTGCATGGGTTTTTCTAAAGTCTCTATCTTTTTTTGTTTGCTGTTGGTCGCTGTCTTTGGGCTAACTGCTTGTGATAATTCCACACCTACTGCATCAAACACGGAAACGGCTGAAGCCACCACCAGTCCGCCGGTTCAGTTTGCTCAACTGAACTTTGAGGAAACGGTTTCGCCTGCTGATCAAAACATCGATGAAAGTCGTTTGAATCAGCTGGTCGATGAAATTGAACGTGGGTTGTGGGGATTGGTGGACAGTCTGTTGATTTCCCGGGATGGCCAAATGGTGATGGAAAAATATTTCCGTGATTATGACGGCACAATCCCGCATCGCATGTATTCCACGACCAAGAGCATCACCTCCATGTTGATTGGGATCGCGATGGAACAGGGGCATATTCAAAGCCTGGATCAAAAGCTGTTGGACTTTTTCCCAGAATACGAGCGCAGCGATATCCTTAATTATGATGATCGCAAAGAAGCCATCACGCTCGAAGATGTGCTCACCATGCGCGCTGGCTTTGATTGGAACGAACATTCCACCCGCTACACCACGCCCAACAACCCCACCACGCATCTGTTTGCCAGTCCGGACTGGATGAAACACATGCTCGATCTGCCAATGGCGACTGCCCCTGGCACGTTTTATCGTTACAACAGTGGAGCCACCATGTTGCTCTCCGGCATCATCCGAAACACCACAGGACTGAATACAGTCGAGTTTGCGGTAGAAAATTTGTTCGGGCCGTTGGGCATCACCAACTTCGATTGGGAAGAAGGGCCAGAAGACATTTTTAATACAGGTTGGGGCTCTTTCCTTACGCCTCGCGATATGATGAAGATCGGGCTCATGGTCCTCAACGACGGCATGTGGGAAGGACAGCAGATTGTGACAAAGGAATGGCTCAACCAGTCCACCAGTTCGTTTGTGCCTCGTGGTGCTGGCGCTTACGGATTCCAGTGGTGGATGATGCCTTTATCCGGCGTGAGTGGTCATACACCTAATCCTTCGGACATTGATTACACCTCCGGTTGGGGTGGTCAACACATTTTTGTAATTCGACACTTTGATATGGTGGTCACGGTCACCGGCGAAAACTACAACGGTGCGCCTCGCTCGGCTCAGTCCATGATCACAAATTACATTGTGCCCGCCGTACTGGATGCAGAATCTGTGGTCAGTAGCGGTTGATGAATTGGAATCATCCTCAATTCGCTGATATTCTTTACTTATGGTAGAAAAAATTCAAAAAACAGAAGAACAATGGCAACAGGAACTCACGCCTGAACAATATCATGTCACCCGCAACAAGGGCACTGAAGCACCGTTTACGGGTGAGTACAACACTTATAAAGAAGATGGCATGTACCATTGCATCTGCTGTGGTGCAGCGTTGTTCAGTTCCGAACAAAAGTACGATTCCGGCTCCGGCTGGCCTAGCTTTTGGGATGCTGTGAACAAGGACAATGTTCATCAGGAGGAAGATCTCAGTCTAGGAATGCGTCGCATCGAAGTGAGCTGTGCATCCTGTGATGCCCATCTGGGCCACGTTTTCCCTGATGGGCCAAACCCTAGTGGCGAACGCTATTGCATCAATTCCGCCGCCTTGAAGTTTCAAAAAGAAGAACCATCTGAATAAAAAAGAGGGACACTACAGCGTGTCCCTCTTTTTTTCCCAACTCAAAATTATTTGTATTCTTCGCGCACCGGACTGAAAATATCCAACGCTTTGACGGTTTTATCGCCAATGGTGACAGTGTGTTCCACCCCGCCTGGGATGATGTAGGTGTCGCCGGGCTTCATGGTTTTGGTTTCGCCACCAATGGTCATTTCAAACTCGCCCTCATACACCGTGCCACTTTGTTCGTGTGGGTGACTGTGAAGCGGCACCACAACGTGCGGGTCCATCTCCAGCACGGACAACAGCATGTTGTCTCCCCAAAATGTTTTGGCCCTGATCCCAGGAAAAAGCTCCTTGGTTTCGCGTTCTTCATAATTGCAAAAATACATCTGACCTCCTTGAGTGATCTGAAATTCTACAAACCAATTTCATAGACTTATTGAATTATAGAATCCCATAATCATATAGCGACATCAAACCTCAACCAGCCAGATCACACAAATACCCCAGCCCTTTTTGCTTAGCACGTTCGTAGATCACTGCGGCAGCAGCCACATCCTGTAGCGCTGTCCCTGTAGAATCAAAAATGATGGTGTCATCAGGAGCGCTTCGATTCAATTTTCGTTTGGTTACAATTTCACCAAGTTCTCCATAGACTTCAAATTTCTCCATCGCGCCTGCATCAAGTGCATGGTGTAAATCGCCAATTCGTGCACACTGATCGACAATGTCCACAACCACCTTGCTGGACGCCATCAAATCTGGCGCAAGCTCACTTTTATCATCACTGTCCGCACCAACGGCTGCGATAAATGTTCCTGGCTTCACATCTTCTGACTTGAGAAAGGCCTGTCGTGACGTGGTGCAGGTGACAACAGCATCGCTTTGTAATGTCGCTTCTTGAAGATTGGATGTTGGAATCACTTCGAGATTCAACACCTGAGACATTTCCTCGGCAAAAGACTTGGCTTTTTGTTCATCGAGATCAAATGAAAAAACTTTTTCAAGCATTAAAAAATGCTCCAAAGCGATGAGTTGAATTTTCCCCTGTTCTCCGCAACCGCAAATGGTTGCCACTTTTGAGTCTGATCGAGCGAGATATTTGGCCGCAACCGCCGTGGCTGCGCCGGTTCGCATGGTGGTGACTTCCATTGAATCCATAAAGGCCAGCGGGCTTCCATTGGTGGCATCACATAAGGTAATCGCGCCTTGAATGGTGGGCAGGCCATGCAGGCTTCGGTTTTCGGAAAAATTCCCATTCACTTTCACAGCCACATAAGTTCGTTCCAACGGTAACCCAGCGGCTTTGACATGAAATGCACCGCCCTCGCCATGAATGTCCAGCACACCCGGAGACAGCGCTTTGCCTTCTTCATAAAGCCGAAATGCATCTTCAACGGCGAGCACGTAATCGTTAAAAACCATCAACTGAGCAATGTCCTTGCGCGTTAGTACCAACAGAGGCTCAGCCACTTTTTCAGCGACACTCATAAATATCCTTCCTAAATACTCTGCATCATCTAAAGATTCCGTAAATATTCGACAAAGGCTCGCATAGGATTGCCTGTTGAGCCTGGAGTTAAATAGCTTCGCGGCGTGAATTCTGGACCTTCGCTATACAAGTGATTCCCAGCAATATCGATATGCGCCCAAGGCCAGTCGCCTACAAAATGTGCGAGAAAACGAGCCGCTGTCACCGCGCCTCCAGGTTGGCCTCCAGTGTTTTTCAAGTCTGCCACTTGGGTCTTCAGTTGACGATCGTAGATCGGATCCAGTGGCATACGCCAAAATGGCTCCCCTGTTTTTTTGCCCGCAGCCACCAGTGCGTCATGCAGTTCGTCATCGTCGACAAACAGACCACTGAGGTGCTTGCCCAATGCAATCATTTTGGCACCGGTCAATGTTGCCACATCAATCACAACGCTGGGATTGAGACTGTCCGCATAGCACAGCGCATCAGCCAGAACCAATCGGCCTTCGGCATCCGTGCTGATGATTTCCACGCTGACGCCATTTTTTCCGATAAACACATCGTTGGGCTTAAACGCAGTTGCACTCACCATATTTTCAACAGCAGGCACCAAGCCCACCACATGAACGGGAAGTTTCAAACGCCCCACTGCATTCATCGCACCGATAACGGCAGCTGCACCACTCATGTCACCCTTCATACCGACGATGCCAGCCACAGGCTTGAGGGAATATCCCCCGGTGTCAAACGTCACGCCCTTACCCACGAGGACCACAGGGCCATCGTTTTTGGCATTTTTAGGTTTGTGTTCCATCACGATGAATTTGGCAGGTTCGGAGGACCCTTTTGTGACGGCCGACAAAAGCCCCATTTTCTCGGCATGCATTTCGTCTTCATCCAGAATGTGGCAATTCAATCCCACTGACTCACACATGGCCTGTGCCGCTTCTGCCATTGCGGTTGGTGTTGCCACATTACTTGGCTGATTGGCCAGGGTGCGGGCGAGGTAGACGCCTTCAGCAATGGCTTCGCCTGCCTGAGCGCCCGCTTCAATCGGTTCGATTTTGGACGCATCGAACTCAACCAGATGGAGTTCTTCCACTGGTTTGGATTCATCGGGCTTGGATTTTGGGGCATCGTATTTGTAAGTTGCCAAAAGACTGCCCTCGACCACAGCCTGAGCTGCCTCAACCACATCCATCCCACCGATGCCACCGCCATGCACGATGGTGGCAAGCGCTTTTATATTTAATTTCTCAGCGCATTTTGCCACCACACCAGAGGCTTCACGCACAGCTTCCTGATCAAACTTGTCCGATTCTCCCAATCCCACCACAAGCACCCGTTGGGCTGTGATTGCACCACGAGAGTAAAGCGTCGCAACTTCACCTGATTTACCTGTGAAATCTCCCGTAGTAATCAAATCGCTGATTGCACCATTCAATGCCTGATCCACAGCACCCGTTGCCCCTCCAGGTTGGGTCACGCCTTGGAATAAATTCACCACAATGGCATCCACAGATGCAGACTGAATCTCTCCCTGCTCAATAATGACTTTCATAAACGCTCCTTTTCAACGACAAAGTAAATGTAATAAATATTTCATCAAAACGCAACTTATATTTCAAATTTAATTTTACTGCCTCAAAGAGATTTCAAATATTCTTGCAAGCGAGACACAGCAGTTTTGATGTACTGAGGCGCGAATTCCCGTTCTTCAGGATCGGTGGATTGGATGAGATAGTTGATAAACATCAAACGGCGGGCGGCCATATAGTGGTTGATCTCACTACCATAGCGTTCTGGCCATGTGGTAATTGTTTCATATCCCTGTTGAAAAGATTGGAGCAAATCGGAGAAATTGTCTGCATATTGAACATAAAACAGCGTGGTCGCCACATCCTGAACAGGGTATCCCCACATCAAATCTTCAAAATCAAAAGGAGCAACTTTGCCCTCATGCAACATCGCATTCCAGTGATGCAGATCGTTGTGAATGATTCGCCGTCCACGTTTATTGCGGTAGAGAAAATCTAACGCAGCTTGGGTGTGCTGCATCGCCTGTTCGATGATCTTACGCTGATTGGCTGTAAACCACTTTTTATAGGCCGGATCGAACAATACGTTTTCATCTCCAAATGGAAGTGGATTGTCATGAACACGAATTTTTTTAGAGTGAGGTGGTTTGAAGTTTATTGCGTGAAGGTGAAGCTGAGCTGAAACCTGTCCCAGCTTAAAATAATTTTCCGGTGTTGCTTTGTCCCCGACCACTTTCCCAGGCAACCAACTGAACACCACACAATGACGCGGCTCTGGAATGCCTTGTGTTTCAGCAACCGTGATGAGCGACTTTTTCCGATTGACCAACGGCTTTGGCACACCCAGTTTGGTTTCACGATAAAGCGCATCCACCCAAGCCATTTCAGCCTCAAGCTCTTCGATGGTGTGCGCCCCAGGGCCAGCACGATTGACACGCATCATGTATGTTTTGGCCTGAGTGGTGTCGATGCGATACGTCGCATTCCACGAGTTTTGAATTAAGGTCAGCTTTTCCAGTTTGATGGAATAGGCTTTGATCGCTTCCAGTGCCAATGTGCGCAAACGCCGCGTTTGTCCCTGCTTGGTTAAATCATCGAACGGTCTCATTAAACAACTCCAGGTGCTTTGATCACCAACCGAACGAGTTGTTCCATCCCTTTGCCAAGCGGCTCGGTGTCGATGTATTCACTGATCCTGTGAGGATTTCGGCCATCAGTGATGCCAATGCAGATGGCTGGATGTCCAATTGAAAGTGGGATATTGGCATCGGTTGAAGAAGCCCTCAAGTCTGCATTCGTCATTCCCAAATCGTTGAGCGTGTTGATCGCAAGTTGCACCAATGGATGATCTTTTTCGATACCGCCAGAAGGTCGATCCCCTATGGTGGTCACTTCCACTTTGGCATCACCGGCATCAAAGTTCATGACAATGTCATCCACCTGCTGAATCAATTTCTGTAATTCTTCTTGAGATTCAGAGCGCAAATCCAGTTGGATATTCGCCGTTTCTGCAATGGTATTGACCGAAGCACCTCCCTCGATCACGCCAATGTTAAAGGTGGTCTTTGGCATCGTCGGCACTTCCAAATAAGTTAATTTTTCACACAATCGAACCAGGGTATGAATCGCGCTGGTTTGTCCAAAATCGCCCCAACTGTGACCGCCGGGTGCCGTGGCCGAAATGCGATAGCGCCGCGAGCCAATGCCCTGAAAGCAGACAAAGCCAATCATCATGCCTTCGAGCACAATGGTGGCAGCCACTTGATCTTTCATTTTTTCCATAACGGCCCGCATCCCTTTGAGATCGCCCAGCCCTTCTTCGCCTACGTTGGCGGCGAACCAAAGATCACCAGGCAACTCGATATTCAATGCCTGAATCGCCCACGCCAAACCGATCAAGGCAGCAACTGCAACGGAATTGTCTCCGATACCTGGGCCGTGAATTTTTCCAGGTTCACGCTTGACCGTAAGATCGGTGCCCATAGGAAACACGGTGTCCAGATGCGCACTCACCAACAGGGGCTTGCCTGATCCTCCGGATAGTTTTCCGTACACATTGCCCATTTCATCTTGTTCAACCTGTTCCAGATTGAGTAATCTGAACTGGGCTTCGATAAAATCCGCACGCTCTTTTTCCTCAAATGTCGGCGCCGGCACCTGTTGAATGTCAACAGCCAAATCCAAAATCCGCGCCTGCAACTGTTCTGAAATAGAAATGCTCATAGAGATAAATTCCTCAAAATAAACTGTTGTATTTCACCAGTGGTGGCATCGTTGAAATGACCAATGCGCTCCACAATGGAATCATGATTGCGAAAACGAATTTCCTGAATCTCTGCCTGACCTCTATTTTTGACAAACAGACGGTACAGTTCCCGCGCCTGAATGTCCAAAGTGATCAAATCAAACTGTGCATATAAAAATAAAAACGGTGGTGCCGGCAATGAAAATTGATGGATGGGTGAGGCATCTGCTCGTGTTTGTGGATTTCGAGTAAAGACAGATCGCAGCACCACAGAATCCGGCTCAATCAAATACACGCCACTGATCGCAGCAACGCCTTTGATGACATTATTGGAAAGCCCATGTACCTGCAAATAGTTTTGGTTGAGCGCCAACAACGACACCAGATGCCCACCCGCTGAATGGCCCGATAAAAAAATATTTTCAGGATCGCCACCAAAGATGGAAATGTTTTGATGAATCCAGGCAAATGCGCGGGCCACATCCTCAATATGACCAGGGTGCTGCACTTCTGGCGTAAGGCGATAGTTGATCAATACTGTGGTCAGGCCACGTTGTGCAAAGGTTTGGCCCACATGGGCATACAGACTTTTGTCGCCAAATGTCCAGCCGCCGCCATGCACAAACATGAGGACAGGCGCTCCGGGTCGCATCACAGGATGATAAATATCCAGGCGATGTTTATTGCTATTAAAACCTTCGCCTTGATAGTAGATGACATCTTGAAATACATGGATTGCATAGCCGCTATCACCCTGGGCAAACGCTGTTGACACACTCCCTATCCAGAGCAGCAAGAAAACGACACTCAGCTTCAGACCACGTAGAATGATTTTCATCGTTTTGCCTTTCTGAAAATCAGTGTAAATCGAGTGTTTTAAATCGACAAGACTTTTTGTTGAGGAAGTTGATCCTTTGACCATTTCTGATATCATACACGTGAAATTATTCATCTTGGACAACGATAGAAATTAAACGATAAAAGTAGATTCTAAGGAGGCTCCATTCATGCCCAGTGTGTCTGGACTGGAAAATGCTGTTGCTGCGGAAACCAACTTAAGCCACGTTGATGGCTTGGCCGGCGAATTGATTATTGCCGGATACCCATTGGAAGAATTGGCACCCAATGCCACATATGAACAATCATTATATTTGCTTTGGCACGGCCAGTTGCCCGATGCCCAACAGCTCAAAGATTTTTCAGATCAAATCAAATCGCTGCAACAACTTCCGGATGTTGCCATGTATGTGTTGGAGCAGGCCGCTGCAAAATCTCTGCCCACCATGGATGCGCTGCGCATGGCGGTTTCCACGCTCTCTGTCACGGACCCTGCACCTGAAGACAATTCATTGGAATCCAACAGAGCACGCGCCATTCAACTGGTCGCCAAGGCACCTGTGATTGTCGGCAACTACTGGCGCATGAAAAATGGCCAAGCGGCGCTCGAACCAAAAGAAGAACTAAGCCAGGCGGGTCAGTTTTTGTACCTGATTCATGGTGAAGTGCCAGACCCTGAATTTGTGCGCGCTTTGGACACCTACTGGTCCACCATCATTGACCATGGCTTGAACGCTTCAACATTCACCGCACGGGTGATTACTTCCACAGAATCAGACATGTTTTCAGCCATTACAGGTGCCATTGGTGCCTTAAAAGGCCCGTTGCACGGTGGCGCTCCTGGTCCGGCTTTGGACATGGTGTTTGAAATTGGCAAACCAGAAAATGCCGAGGCCTACATCCGCAACATGTTCGACAATGGCGAACGCCTGATGGGTTTTGGCCATCGTGTTTATAAAGTGCGTGACCCTCGCGCAGATGTACTGGCCCAGGCTTCTGAAAGATTGTTCGACAAAGCAGGTGATCGTTCTTTATATGAACTCGCCTTAGCAGTTGAAAAAACCGCCTTGCGCTTGCTGGAGGAATACAAACCAGGACGCAACCTGCAAACCAATGTGGAGTTTTACACTGCTCTGGTGCTGCATGGCATTGGTTTGAAATCTGAAATTTTCAGCTCCGTGTTTGCAGTTGGTCGCATCGGTGGCTGGGCTGCTCATGTGCTGGAACAGATGGAAAACAACCGCCTCATCCGTCCCAAGTCTGAATACGTGGGACCAACAGGCCGAACATGGGGTGCGACTTAATGTCATCCATGCTTGAAACTGTCATTGAAATTGCGGTGAAGGCAGGCAAAGCCACGCTGGAATTTTACCACGAAGGTGTGGAAGTGAATTTGAAAGAGGATCAGTCTCCCATCACGGAGGCTGATCTGGCTTCACATCACATCATTGCTGATGGCATCAAAAATCTTGATCCAGAAACACCTTTTATTTCGGAAGAAGCAGAAGTTCCTGATTATGAAATCCGTCAGCACTGGGCCAAATTTTGGATTATCGATCCCCTGGATGGCACCAAGGAATTTATCAAACGCAATGGTGAGTACACCATCAACATTGCTCTTATTGAAGATCGAATGCCAATATTGGGCGTGGTTTATGTGCCGGTTCAAGACACGTTGTATTATGCCTCCAAAGATGTCGGTGCCTGGAAAAAAGAAGGCGACTCAGAAGCGGTACAAATTTTCTCTGATCCAGCCGATAGATCTCAACCATTAAAAATCATTTCCAGTCGTTCACACGGATCTGACAAGCTCGCTGAGTTTCTAAAAGACATTCAAGTTGAAGAACACGTGTTCGCCGGAAGTTCTTTAAAATTCTGTCTGGTGGCCGAAGGCAAGGCCGATATCTACCCACGCTTCGCCCCGACGAATGAATGGGATGTGGCCGCCGGTGACTGTGTGTATCGCTATTCCGCACGCGACGGCGCACACCATCATGATGAGATCAAATACAACAAACCCAATTTGCTCAATGACGGGTTTGTTATTGGCTTTTGATCTAGAGCGTCTTCACAAAATCGTTCAGCACTTGATTGAATTTTTCCGGCTCTTCCATATTGGGAAGATGGGCGCTGTTTGCAAATTGAATCAGTGGGGCGTTCAAATCTTCTGAGAATTTCTTGGCCAGATGCTGCATATCGGCCACATCGTGTTCGCCAATCATCACCATTGATGGCACTTGAATCTCCTTCAGGCGCATGATGGCATCAGGCAAATAGGATTCGTCATTGTCATCTTCAATCGCCAATTGGAGTTCATAGGCACGGTTTTGCATTTGGCGGATGCGTTCGCAAACCGCTTCATTGACGTTGCCTTCACGTTCCGGTCGGTTGACCCACATGGTAACATTGCATTCAGTGGCAGCATCCAGATCGCCTTGCTCAACCAAACCATCTTCTTCATCTCCGTAAGCTTGCATAGCTGCAGACCAGGAATGGCCATTAACGGCTGCACAAGCCAAAACCAATCCAAACACTTTTCCAGAATTTTCCAAAGTAAAGTTGATGCTCATCGCACCGCCAAAAGAAGCCCCGACGAGAATTGCCTTTTCGATGTTCAAATGTTCATACAGATGCAGTAAATCACCAGTATGGGTAAACGTATCTTCAGTCAAAACGGAGTTACCAAAGCCACGAAAATCGAAACGAATGACTTGATGTCTCTTTGAAAATTCTTCGAATTGATCATCCCACATGCGGCTGTCGGCAATGCCGGCATGGAGAAAAATGATGGGTGTGCCTTGCCCTTTGGTTTCGTAATACAGCTTGGTGCCCTCAACAGCTAACCAGTTTTCTTGTACAGATTGCTGATTCAATCAGTCTCCTTAAAATTACAAATTAAGAATAAGGTTTCATTTTCAGCATCAGCTTCATATCCCAAAACATAGCCCCCTTCTGACTTTGGAAGGGGCTCCCTTAGATCAAGAGGGTTGGGGGTTTGAAGCCTTTATCCAACTTTTCCCTTTAGTCTCTTAAATCAAAGTCAGAGCGCCCTGGCTCCGCAGGGCGCTTGTGACTGTAATAGTTATGTTGTGGTATGAAATCGAAATTATCATCATACCCTCCTCTCAACGTTGCATCGTCAATTAAAGTGCTTGACGATTTTGAAGTCGTGCGCCTAAATTCACCAACATGCTGCCGAGCTGATAGCTCAATCGGTTGAGGTTGGGACGTTTGACGCGGATTCGCTTCAACAGACGGTGCTGTTCACAATCGCGCAACAGCTCATTACGTCTGGATTCGCTGGCGAGTTCTAGCCAATGCGGAAGTTGTTCCCAATGCATCTTTGTAGCCTCCTATAAATGGGACACGAACGAACCTGTAACAGGTGAAATTCCGATCAACTTTTGTGGACCAAATGATCTAAAAAGACTTTAAATCACAATCCGCCAACTTGATTAAGGGGTTGAAATTGAGTTTGAGACATGCGTTTCAGAAACATCATGGCTCAAGCCGATAAATGAAACCGCCTACTAGAGTGTTAGGCTGTGAGGTTATCCCACAGACCTTTGGCGTCACATGTGTTAAATTGATTAATCATTATGATCACCTTCCTTTTGGTCTGGGTTTAGAACAGCATCATAACAGAGGTTGAAAAAATTGTCAAGAGCACTGAATTTCTTTCAATAGTGCATCGTTTGCCTCTATGGAAGAAAGATGATTTTTTGTTCAAGCGAGAGTGTGATCTAAGCAACAGTTCGCCCAGTTTTTTTAAATTTTTTGAAACGTTTGGATTTTTTTCAGAACTTGCTTTAACAAAAACAGAACAAAACCCGATATTAAGCTAAAAATTCGTTCTGAAGCGACAATGCACACTTTTTAATGGCTTCAGCTGCATCGTCAACCACCGTAGCCATTGTCATGAACCCATGAACTTTGTCTTCATAGCAGATGTATTCCACCGAAACCCCTGATGCTTTCAAGCGTTTGGCATAGGCTTCGCCTTCGTCCAGCAATGGATCAAAGCCTGCTGTGAGAATGAGGGCGGGTGGCTGTTTACTCAAATCATCAAACAACAACGGCGAAGCATCTGGATGGGTTCGATCCGCTTCATCTTTGAGATAATGGTCCCGAAACCAGGCCATACCATTGCGAGTGAGAAAATAGCCTTCTGCAAAATTAAGATAAGAGTCCGTATCGAGATTCGACAAGTCAATCACCGGATACATCAACACCTGAAAGCACAAACCTTCCACATGCTGCGCCACCACGGTTGCCAAATTTCCCCCCGCACTGTCCCCCCCAATCGCGATTTTTACATGGCTGCCGCCGAAAGATGAAATATTTTCTAGCACCCATCTTGTTGAGGCCAACGCATCAACAACAGCGGCGGGGAACTTGTGTTCGGGAGCCAGACGATAATCCACCGCCACCACCATGCAGGGCGTCTCGTTGCAAATGAAACAGCACAAGGCATCGTGCGTGTTAAGATCACCCGTGACCCAACCGCCACCGTGAAAATAGATGAAAACGGGAAAAGGCCCTTCTCCTTCCGGCGTATAGATACGTATGGGAATATCGAAATCCTCTGTTGGCACAACATGATCTTCTATTTTCGCAACGGGCTTGAGTGGGCCACCAATACGCTTTTTGGTGTCGATGTTGTTCAGGCGAGCCTGCTCAGGTGTCTGGGTTTCAAGCGGTGGGGCATTCAACATTTTCAATTCTTCAAGATATGCTGCAATTTGCGGATCAAGTTTGCCTGAACTCATTATAGACTCCTTTGCAGCTGAATTTTACCACAACGTCAATCACCAATGCTATTGACGTTGCCTGTCAAAAATCCTTACACTGAATAGCCCCGATAAATTGCGTGAGAATGAAAGGGAAATCCATGTTGTCTTTAAGAGCAGGTCTGTTGGTGATTGGGTTGTTGACCGCATTGGCATTGCCAATGATGGCAGACACTTCGGTTGTGTCCGAATTTACGGTGCTGGTAGATACAGATAAAACGTTTTATCAAGCGGGCGAAACCATTGTTATTGACGTGTATACACTATTGAACGGTGTGTCCATTCCAGCCGTTTTGGTGAATGTCATACTTACGGTGTCCAATCCTAACGGAGATGAGTTACGCTTCATCACACCTGCTTTTCGATCTATTGGTACAGGACGCTATGTGGCTCAGGGCATTGCCCAGGGTACGGGCCTGCGAAAAGTTGATGTGGTTGCCAGCTATCAGCCCACCAACGGCCCTATTTTGACAGGCGTTGGCTACGAAAGCTATTTGGTTGATGCTCAGGTAACGCAACCTGGATTTTTTGTCGATATCGAATTCAAAGATCTTCCTGTAAATCCCACTGTGTGTGATCAGATTAAAGTCACGCTCACGGTCAACAGAATTGCCTTTGTGCGCTTCTTCCAGCAAATGCCGGATGGCACTTTCCGCGACATTCTGGTGCCCGGCTGGTTAAAGCCTGGGAGCCGTTGGATCAAGTTTGAACCCAACCGATTTGACTCCGGTCTGATCGTGTTCAAAGTGATTGCCAAAGACCAGCACGGCAACGAAGTGATGGACAATCTCTCGATCTTTCTACCCAACTGCTGATGTCATCAAAATATGGTTGGCACGACAGATAATTTTCCAATTTTAGAATTAAGAGAAACCGACGGCGGAAGCCATAAAAAACAAACGGACGTTGGTACACCCCCATGGACCAACGTCCGTAAATGGATCAGGAAGCTAGAAATAGCATGTTGCGCACACCGATCCAGACAAAAACCCCACAAGGGCTGTTAAGCTGAGTAACCAAAATACAAAGAAAAACAGAAATACCCCTAAATTCATGATCTTGCCCCTTTCATGCCTCTACTCCTAGGATAGCGTAAAAGCCCTATAGCGTTCAATAGTTTGTCAAGATAAAATTCAAAAATATTATGATTCTGACTGGGTTTGAAAGAGGTACTTATTCACAACCACGCACCTCCAGATTATGTCTGCCCTTTTTGTTTGGTTGTTTCCGGCATTGAAGATGAAGACAATCGCAATGTTTTTACCAATCAAAGCGATATTGTTTACAGGGATGATTTTATTACAACATTTATCGCATCCCATCAATGGCCAAGGAACTTTGGGCATGTGCTAATTATCCCCAACAAACACTATGAAAATCTTTATGACATTCCAACAGCCTTACTTTCAAAAATTAATGAGTTTTCCAAAGCTGTTGCCACAGCCATGAAAACAGCTTACGGCTGTGATGGCATTTCAACTCGTCAACACAATGGCCCAGGGAGTCAAGAGGTATGGCATTACCACCTCCATGTATTCCCCAGATACAAAAATGACAAGCTCTATCTAAATGATGCCGCAAAAACTTTCCTGCCCGAAACCGAAAGGCAAAAATACGCTCACCTTTTGAAGGTTCTTTTAAAAAATTTCACCTCTGAGATTTAACCGCAGCTACTCAAATTAGGGAAAGCTGTGCCATTACCATCGGCTGAGAACTGACGCAGGGATGCCAGCAATCGCGTTTGTATTTCTGAGACGGTTGAGTTATTGAACAGGTTGTTGGCTTCATCAGGATCGATGTTGATGTCATAGAGTTCGTAGCATCCAGATTGGCCTTCACGCTGGATGTAATTCAATTTGTGATTGGTTTCCTGCTCCATGATGGTCGCCAGGATTTGAACGTCCGTATAGCTTTGGGAGAACAACACAGTGCGATCAGAACCCTGGTTCGCATCGTTGAGTGAATCCATAAAGCTGATGCTGTCTGCGCTTTGGCCCATAAAGTTTTCGCTTCCAGTGGCGGCGGCGATGGTGGCATAGAGATCGGTGACATGAACCAAGGTTTCTGAAACACGGCCAGGATCATTGATATAGGGCGTCACACTCGATGTTGAAACCAGATGCGCACCATCGGCGGCTATAAAAGGCACATGCACACCACCTTGATAAATGCTGCCTTTGGATCTCATTCGTTCGGGCGCGACTCGCGCAGGCGTGCCATTGTCACCGACAAAAAAGATGAGTGTGTTACTTAGTTCCGCATCGTCCATGCCGTTGAGGAGGTTGGCAACCTGTTCATCCATGCACTCGACCATGGCATTAAACATTTCAGCATCAGACATTGAAGAATTTTCCACGCATCCGCTGCACCCTGTATTGGGTTCGTGAAACGGCGTGTGCGGTGCATTGAAGGCGAGCGTCGCAAACCAGGGTGTGCCTGACTCACTGTTGATCCAGGCGTCGGCTTCATTGACCACATCTTCGGTGGCGTAGACGTTGGTTTGTCCAGCAACATAACTGCCTGTACTTGCCTGCCCGACTGATTTTTCCCAACCGCAATAATCCGCGATCCCTCCGCGCATCCCACCTGCATGATAGTCCCAACCCAAACTGATCGGCCAAGATGCCTGCTGCGTGCCCAAATGCCATTTGCCAAATAATCCTGTGCGATAACCATTTTGCTGCAACGCCTGAGAAAGTGTGACAATGGCATCCCCATTGGTTTCCTGTGTGGACAAGCCGCCACGCCCTTCGATCTGAACGCCCACGCCATGTCGATACGGATACAACCCCGTGTAGATGCTGGCCCGCGTCGGTGAACAAACGGTGTTGGCCCAGCCATGACGAAAGATAACGCCACTGTCTACCAATCGAGAAAGCATCGGTGTTTCAGGTTGTGAGCTTGCGAGCGTCGCAGCATTGATGTCGTTATAAAGTGCGATCTTGTCTACACCCAAGTCATCCGCAATGATGAGCAGAATGTTAGGCCGGTTCGTTTCCTGCTGAAACGCAAACCGATGCTGCCCTACACCCAACAAAGTGGATGCCCCAAGCACTCGCTTTAAAAATGTTCTACGCTTAATCCGAAATTTTTTGAAGTTGACCAATTAAACCTCTCTCAATACTTATTGCCCTAATACTTCTTAGTATTGAAAGAATTGTTCTTTATTTCCAAATTTCCCAGAATTTTCTGCCGACGATTTCGGACTTGAGGCCATTTTCGTCCAAAGTGATGTTGAGGAACATGACGGAGGTTTCTCCGTTTTTGGTGACCAGGCAACGGATGCTGGCCGAGCCGTGAAAGCCGTCGCTGCCAATGCTGAATTCGATGTTGCCATCCTGCGGTTCGATGGTGATGATGGCATCCGCTTGGGATGCGCTGGACACAATTTTGATTTTACGGTTTTCGCCCAATGCGACTTCAAAGCCATCCATTACGCGTTCGCCGAATGAATTGCTGGAGCCATCACTGCTGGTCAGGGCAACGGTTTGCACATCGGCCAAAGGGTCAGGTGCAGGCCATAAAACCACACCAGCCACCACAATGACCAACAATAAAAAAACTTTACTTTTCATATCAAAAACCTCTCTTCCCGTTTGTATGATATACGATCAAAAGAGGCAGTGCTTCCCTAGAATTGCTAGGGAAGCATCCACACAATATTGAAAAATTAAGAAGTCTGAACAGGTTTGTTTCGCAAATAGAAAAGCCCTTTGCTGAAAGCGTTGTCAATGTCCTGATAAAGTTTTTCAGTAAAGGCTTTATGATCGACGTTGATCACGCCGTCTTTGTGAGCTTGATTCATTACAGGCGCAATGACATCCAGAGATTCATCAAGCAATTCTTTCCAGATATCATAGAGCACAGGCAGTGCGCCCAGACGCAACGGGCGAACATATCGCAAAGCGATATCAACGTTGGAATTTAAGTTAAATCCATCGTCGTAAATATTGCCAGCCCACTGAACAAAATCCTGTGTGCCTTCCATCATCTTTTGCAGGCCAGTTTCTTTTTTGATGACCTCAAGCTCTTGTGCGGATAAGGCATCTAGCAAATTGAGGTAAAACACTTCCATCGCCAACAGCAATGACACCGTTTCGGCCCAATAGCCAGGGCGCGCTTGCAAAATCGGCAGGAAGGCAGCTTTAGAAGAAGTGATCTCATCCGCCAGTTCAACTTTTTCAAACGGCGCACGGGACAGTTTTTGTGAGGCCAGCCAAGCGCGCAGCGAATAGCGGAACCCTGCGGAAATCACTTCCACACGGTGCATTGGCTGTGTGCCTGCACGCACAATTTCATCAGCCACTTGATTGGAGGCATGGACAGCTACGTTCTGAATCAGTGCCAGGATGGCAACTTTGGAGTCGCCGCCTGCCAACTCAAGCAGATTTGTTTGCAGCTTTGGCTGCATCAAAGGCATCAAACACCTCCTGGAAACTGTCCAGATCAGGAATTTTTACGTTCCAGCGTTTGCCCAACTCCACAATTTCGCGATCATAATAACGTTGTCTGGAATCGGAATTGGTCATCCACTTAATGCCTGCATCGATGGCCAGTTCTTCAGTGACCGATCCTTCCTCTTTGCCAAACATAGCCAGGATATCTGGCAGCCAGTCGAACAATAATTCTTCAAGATGATCACGCATCTCAACGCTGTTCGGACCATACAACAGATTTTCGATGATGCGGAAACCCGAATTGATATGAAAAATTTCATCATTCCAATAGCGTTCGCCAAATTCTTTCAAAGGCGCATACGTTGAGCCAAGCCACTGTGACAACTGATGTTTGCCCACGCGGTCCACCAGACAGCAGAACAAACCGAGTTCCATTTCGGTGCGGATGATCTTGTTAAAGGCGGTGAGGCGATGCTGGCCGATGTCCCAGTTGATCATGTCGTAGGCACGCTCAGGCTCAAGCTGTTCGACAATGCGATTGCCATGATAAAAGTGAACCTGCTCCTGCAAAATCACTTCCCACAGCAAACGGCGATGTTCGGCATTTTGCATCAGATGTAGCGCCGGAGATTGAATCTGGCTGGAACCATTTTCGGTGTCCGCCTGTACAATAGCAACTGTCGTCACAACTTTATAAAGTTCCTCGCTGCCTGTTAGCTTGGCATCTTTCGGCCCCTGAATCATTCTGCGCTCATTGTGCTTTGGAATATTTTTGGGCTTGGGAATGCCTTGACTTAATAGTTTATCGAGTTCAACACGGTTGCCACCGTTTCTCATCTACGCCTCCTGATTAGTCTTTGCCACTTGCATCAAGTCTTTTTTCCATCGGCAGCATGGGAATAATTTGAAATCCCAGACTGCGAAAAAAAGCAATCATTTCGCCAGAATAACTGTCAGGCAATGTACGGATACGCTGTACCCCTTTGTCTTTCATGTTGTCCAGTATTGCTTCACCCAACTGACGGCCAATGCCGCGCTGCTGGTGATTGGGATCAACAGCCAGCACGTTGATCCAGCCCACCTCAACCCCCACACCGAATTCCCAAAGACGAATTTCACCGATGATGTAGCCCACCAGTGTGCCTTCGAGTTCAGCACCTAATCGCAATTGAGGATCGGTGTGTTGCAGATGATGTTCCATCGTTTTTTGAAACACCTTGAGTTCGGATTTCAGCGCACGTTCAGAACGGTTGGGCATTTCTTCGCGCCACTGCCGCTGCAACACTTTTTCGATATCGATCATCTGGGAAAGATCTTCAATCTGAAGCGGACGGACGACGACATCAGTGGTCGATTCCTGCCACAGTTTGGCATTGCCCAAACGGCGCAAACGCACCGTGCCTTTAGCGTTCATCACCTGTAGATATTTGGACACCGTGTGTCGGGTCAGGTGAACGCGGGCGGCAAGTTCTTCGGTGTGCAGCTCTTTGGCCGCTTTTCTAAGTTCGGCCAGTATGCTGTCTTCAACCTGTGATCTTGATCGGCTCATATTTTTATTCATCCAACGCTTGCTGTAGTGCGCGCTTGACATAAATGGGCACCATTTTTTTTCGGTAATACAAATGAAAGTCAGTATTGTCCATCGGACGGGCTGGCCTGAACGCAGACTGCCCTGCGGCTTCGGCCAGTTCTTCAGAAAAAGTTTGGCCCACCATCAATTCTTCGGCGGCCTTCACTTCGATAGGGAAAGAATCCACCCCACCCAACACCACTTTGGCAGACGCCACTTGGTCACCATTCATCGTGACTGAAACCGCAGCCCCCAGAACAGGGAAATCAAAAGCCCCGCGGCGACGTAATTTTTGATACGACGTTTTGGCGCCATTGGCAGGCGGCAAATGAATTTCGGTCAACAATTCATCGGGTTGTTTGGTGAGGTAATTCATACCATCTGCACCAAACAACGTCCCCACTGGCACCCGTCGTTCGCCTTTAGCGCTGATTAATGTAACTTCAGCACCCAACGCCATCAGCATGGGCGCAGTGTCAGTTGAAGACACGGCCAAACATTTGGGACTGCCTGGTGCCACACGACAAGGCACCTGCTCGGAGGTGAGACCATCGCCCGGCGCTTTTTTGCACCATCCGATTGACTTGCGCCATTCCTGCGTTTGGTCGTAATAATTGCAACGCGTGTCCAGGCAAATGTTGCCACCAATGGTGCCCATATTTCGCAGCACAGGGGTGGACACCACGCCGGCTGCTGTGGCCAGTCCAGTATAGTGTTGGACAATTTCGGGATGATTCGCAATCTCAGTCAATGTTGCACTGGCCCCAAGCACCATGCCCGATTGATGGTCACCGCGAATGGCACGCAGATCGGTCAGGTGTTTTAAGCCGACCAACACTTTGGGCCGAAACTGCTTGCGCTTCATCTTGGGATACACATCTGTGCCACCGGCCACGAGCATCGCATCTCGTCCGTGATCGTTGAGAATGGCCAATGTATCGTCAATCGTTTTGGGCATGTGGTATTTAAATTGGGGCAATCGTTGCATATCTCATCCCTTGGGCTGCCTGATTTTCAATCTATAAGGTTTGGTTACCATTCAGAGAATTATAACCAAAAGATGCTTGAATTTCCCAGTGCCAACCCAATTGAATTGTTGACAAAATTTCAATCATGATCGACCAAATCTCTCTCACATAACTACACCAGAGAGATGTTTTCAATGGTAACCATTCCAAACATCATGCGCTTTACTGAGCTTAACACCTGCAATGGCCTGGGGTCAATTTTGTTTCCGTGTTTGTGATTGCAGATCAAATGTGTAAAATATCTGTGTATAAGCTCAAGGTGCTTACGGGCTTACTTTTCCGTCCACCCCCTCTTATACATATCAGAAGCCAAAAGGATTTTTATGCGTATTGAAAACGAGATTAAGTTAGGTTTTAGTGATGTGATGATCCGGCCCAAGCGCTCCATCCTCAAAAGCCGATCCGAGGTGGACCTGAACCGAAACTTCACATTTCGACATACGCAATCCCCTTGGACAGGGATTCCCATCATTGCCGCCAACATGGACACCGTGGGCACATTTGCCATGGCCGAAACACTGGCCAGGCAAGGGTTGGTCACAGCGATTCACAAACATTATTCGATCAATGAATGGGAACAGTTTTTATCGAGCAAGGATGACGCCTTTTTTAACCACATCATGGTGAGCACCGGCTCCTCCCAGGAGGATTTCAAAAAGCTTTCATTTATTTTGGAAAAAAGCCCTCAAATTCAGTTTATCTGCATTGATATTGCCAACGGTTATTCCGAACATTTTGTCGATTTCGTCAAAATTGTACGCGAAGAATTTGCCGAAAAAACCATCGTGGCCGGCAATGTGGTTACCGGCGAAATGGTCGAAGAACTCATTCTCTCCGGCGCAGACATTGTGAAAGTGGGCATTGGCCCAGGTTCGGTTTGCACCACCCGCGTGAAAACAGGCGTAGGGTATCCGCAACTGTCAGCCATCATTGAGTGTGCCGATGCGGCACATGGTTTGAAGGGGCACATCATTGCCGATGGTGGTTGCACCTGCCCAGGCGATGTTGCCAAAGCGTTTGGCGCAGGCACCGATTTTGTGATGCTCGGCGGCATGTTGGCCGGTCATGATGAAAGCGGTGGCGATGTGGTCGAGATTGACGGCGAAAAATTCATTGAGTTCTACGGCATGAGTTCCGAACGCGCGATGGAAAAACACCACGGCGGCGTAGCCGACTATCGTTCTGCGGAAGGCAAGAAGATCCATGTGCCTTATCGTGGTCCAGTTGAAGAAACCGTCAAAGACATTCTGGGTGGCATTCGATCCGCCTGTACCTATGTGGGTGCAGAACGATTGAAAGAACTCACCAAGCGCACCACTTTCGTGCGCGTGATGGAACAACACAACACTGTCTTTTCCTGATCAACATGATCATTGATTCGAGAGCGAAAACAGGGCTGAAGCATTTCGGCTCTGTTTTCATTTTCTTGAGCGTCCAAACACACCTACGACAAATGTCGTAGGTGGTGCTGTTTTTTCGGGTCATTTGCCTGAGATCTCAACCGTCATTGCACCGATGTTATTTTTCTAACACCCTATTAGGGTGAGACTGATTAAAACTATTACGATGCGTGTTAGGGAGGAATTTTTAATGAAGAAGTTTTTTGGCATCGGCCTGTTTTTTCTGGGCCTGACGCTGGCGCTGACCAGTGTGTCTTTGCCAGTGTATGCACAATTTGGTGGCGGAGGGGGTGGCCCATCTCTGGATGTGGTGATTACCCATGTTGAACCAGGCACCATGAATGAAGTGGTTACTTTGGAAAACAAAGCCCCATTCCCCATCGACCTCACCGGCTGGCATCTCGAAGCCGGCACGTTGAGCAACACCGATCAAAACACCTATCATTTTGCTGAAGGCTGCTTGCTTGCACCTGGGGCTGTGGTCAACGTCCACTCTGGACCGGGCAACCTGTTCCGCGGCAGCGATGCCTGCGGTCAGGCCGCATTCAACCTGGTGTGGCAGGGCTGGTTTGTGTTGGCTGATAATCGTGGTGTAATCACTTTAAAAGATGCGACGGGTGATGTGATCACATCTTACGAATACCCATCCATGATGAACAGTGTTTACATCAATGAAGTCGAACTGAATCCAGGCGGCACCGAAGCTGGCAACGAATGGGTGGAGCTGTACAACCATTCCGACAGCGCCATTGACCTGAATGGTTGGGAGCTTGGGGCCACACTCGGCACCAGCATCAAGTTAAAAATCCCACTGGATATGGTCATCCCCGCCCACGGTTACGTGCTGATTCAGGTGGGTATGGAATTTTTGAACAACCACGGTGAAGTGGTTGAACTCCGCAAACCCGATGGCAGCTTGGCGGATCAAACGCCTGGTGCCGGTTTGCTGGACATGATTGGCGACGATCGCTGTTGGGGCCGTGTGCCCAGTGGCGGCGCTGGCTGGGGCTTCCAACCTTGCAGTCCAGAAGCAGCCAATCTTTAATTTTTCAACACAACCTGACTGACTCCGAATAAAAAGGGGCGGCGATCTTTCGCCGCCCCTTTTCCTTTTTTATTATCATCAAATTACACTTGAACAATTTCACATTATCAATTAAGATGAGCTATCCGGTTACGAATGGAGGCATTTGAATTACCATGAAACTTTCAACTGAACAATTTGACCGAGCAAAAATTTTCATCCAGCAACAGGCACGACCTTTGGAAAAACAGTTGTTTTCATTCCATTTTGAATCAGGATCGGCCTCTGATGTGCTCAACGCGCTGTCTGCCCATCAAAATGAAGATGGCGGGTTTGGTCACGCACTTGAACCAGATTTCAGATTGAAAGATTCATCCCCAATGGCGACCACCGTTGGCTTGCAGATTCTGCGTGAAGTCGGCTGTACAGATAATGAACCGATGGTGAAACGTGCGATTGATTATTTAATCAAAAATTATCGCAAAGATTTACAGCGCTGGGTGTCCGTGCCAGAAGCGGTCAATGAAGTGGCTCACGCCCCCTGGTGGCATTTCGCCGGAGAGGGTGAGGTGGGATTTAGCGCCAACCCCAGTGCAGAAATTGTTGCTCATCTTTGGCACTTTAAAGCCTTGTCGGATGAAAGTTTTAGAAAAACGGTTTTGTCACTGGCTCTGGACTTGTTGAAAAACACGCCTGATAAATTGGAGTTTCACGACATGCTGTGCTGGCTGTGGTTGATCAAATCGGACCATGTACCGCAAGATGCTCAACAAACTGTGCGAGCCAAAATGATCGCCGCCACGCCGCACGTCATCACCACGGACCCCGAGCAATGGAGTGGCTATAGTGCAAAACCACTGTGGTTCGCACCCTCACCGGAAGCACCACTGGCCGATATATTGACGCAAAGTGTTCAAGTGAATTTGGACTATGAGATTGAGCATCAGGATGAAGATGGTGCCTGGTCCCCTATTTGGAATTGGGGCGACAGTTTTCCCGATGTTTGGTCAGCCGCAAAGCGGGAATGGCAAGGGGTGCTGACGTTGAATTTACTCAAGAGTTTTAAAGCCTATGACCGCCTCAGTTAAAACTGAACGTAAAACCCAAGCACCGAGAAAAAAGCGGTGCCAACTGCTCTGCTCCAAAACAAAAAATCCTGGGCTGAAATACGAAATGAGACAGGTCCACTGAATGTAAATCCGTTAGGACCAAAGAAATCGGCGGCAAAAAAGTCAGTCAAAAACCATCCTGCACCAGCAGCCAATGTGCCAAACAGCCAATTGGTCCTGACATTCAGCACTGCGCCCATGCCACCAATACCAATGGCCGCACCCAAAATCCCCCCAACGGCCTCTGCTCCACGCCAAGGTAATAACTTTGCGGCAGCAGATCCGCCAGCGGAAGCAAAGCTGCCCACCAGCAACTGCATAATATAAGACCCACCAGACACTTTGCCCTGCGCTTGCGCCAACCCCATGTCGCTCCACAAAGATACAACTGCAATTAAGACAACCAGAACCATACTCAGTTTTAATTTCATTTTAGATGCCCCCATCAACATGAGTAACGCTATCATACGAACCATTTAGGGTTGATGTCAAAACAATTGGCCTGTTACAAAGCTGGATTATGGTCTTTATAGATTTTTACAAAAAGATTATTGCATCTCAGGCTTTATAATTTACGAAGCAAATAAAATTTCATTATGTTTGAGCTGTCATGTTGATCAGCGAAGTGTGAAGTTTGAGAATAATCTTTCCTTTAAATCCAGATAATGAGGAAGAAACGTTAGGGCAAGGCAAGATTAGGAAGGAATACAAATGTATAAAAAAACAACTCTAGTATTGGTAGCACTTTTGCTTGCGTATCTCCCCTCGGCAGCACAGACTTATGTACCGCCTCAGTCCAAAACGCATGTGATAATTGCAAATCATGGTTTAAATGAATTCTGTAAGGTAGGCACCTCAATCTGTATGCCGCCCGACCCTTTGGCAAACTTTAAAGCTTATCAGGATGTAAAAGCTGGAGATCTGAATGGCACAAATAAACTAATTGTCGTCTATGCCGCTTCAATGAATTGGCCGCCTCCACCTGGAAGCAATCAAAATGTCAATGTTTGGTGCGAGCTTTTGTTAGGCAGCTTTGTGTGTTTTGATTTTGTTGGTAGTGGTATAAATGGCCTTGGAAGGCTTTCATATGGTGTAGATTTGGGAGACCTAAATGGCGATGGTAACTTGGATGCTGTTTTTTCAAATTGGGGCCAAATTAATCGCGCTTGTTATTTTGATTCAATTGACAAATTTAAAGATGCCAATTGTAAAGAAATCGGCCCAAATCCACCCGGTATTGGTTATCCCCCTAAAAACCCTAGGTCAACGGCGGTTGCACTGAGCGATCTCAATGGTGATGGTGCATTGGATGCAGTGTTTGCAAACGCTACTCAAGCGTCACCTAACCAAAGATTGAGACAAAACAGAATCTGTTGGGGGGATCCTTTGAATACGCATGAACTGTATTCAGGCAGCCTATGTGAGTTTATCGCCGATATACCTGCTCCATCACCTTCATCACCTCCATACGAAAGGGATTCTTGGGGTGTGGCAGTCTTTAATCCATCATCAAACCCTGATGGATTCATTCTGTTTGCCAACCGTTCTGCTAAAAATACAGTGTGTTTTATCAGTTCTGGCAGCGCTTATGGGCCTACAGGTGGACAGGTTAATATCTCTTGTGAGGAGTTTGGTCCAACGAGAAATACCTGGGATGTCGCCATCAGTGACTTGAACCTCAATGGTTTGCCAGACGCTATGTATGCCAACGAAAATGAGGATAACCTATTCTGTGAATTTTTTCCGCATGGTGAACCCATGTATTGTGATGACTATGAAATGACAGGTCGAGACAGCCGAGGTGTTGCAATTGGTGACTTTAATGGTGACAGTTTGCCTGACGCAATTTTTTCCAACTATGGAAATTTCAATCAGGTCTGTTTCGACTTTTTTGACTGTAAGGACTTTGGCATCAAAGATCAAAGACGTTTTGATCTGGATGTTTATCCCGCAAGTCTAGGCCCTTGATTTGGTGAATATTGACATCGGGAAATTGTATAAACTTGGTTATCGGTGTAGGACAATCTGTATTCGAGATGGAGGATATCTGTGAATTTGCCAGAAATTTCGTTTTCTGAACCATTGCCATTTTTTGGAACATTCTTGTTGGTCCTTGGCATTCTTTTAACCCTTTCCGGTTTCAATATATTGACGTTAGAAAAAATCTCTATCAAGCCTGGCCGAAAAACGATTGCTTTTGGCTTTTTATTCTGCTTGATTGGAGTTTTCTTATTTGCCTTTCCTGGGTCTGATTCAGAAGAAAAAAACGGAAAAAACGGCACCTCTAGCAGCCCAACTCAAATCGGGTCAGGAATTGACAATAATGACACAACTCAAAATACAAGTGGACCAAATGATGATCCAGTAAATCCAAATGAAAATCCTGAATTTCAGTTTAAAGACACAGTTGAATTTGATAGTTTTTTGAGCATTTTCAGTGGGCTCTATAGGTTTAGTATTCATCAAAATAAAAATGCTACTGAAGGTGATGCAATAAGCTTTGTTGTTCAAGGTAAACCTGGTCTTGCACAGAAATATGTGGTTAAAGCCAGTCAGAGTGTGGAATATGATGATGATTTAAACCATTTACTAATTTTCATCAAGGATATTAATTATAGTTCAAAAGAGTTGACCTTAGAAGTTACCAGGAAAGCTGAATGCAATGCCCACACTGCCACAATCTTAGAAGAACGGGAACTAACTTTTGATTCCACTTATTCTACAACCGACAGCAGAATTAAGCTTCGCTTGCCAAAAAATGAAACCAATAATGACAAAGAAATAGAAGTTCAACTTATGATGAATAACAATGTTGAAAAAATCTTCCCAACTGTAAATTCCTCAAGCACTTATGGGCATAGCATTGGGAACGAGTTATTCATTCTTCGATCATCCATCATCGATATTGGCAATCGAAAGGCTCAATTGTCACTCATCAAAACAGAAAACTGTCCCTGATAAGAACAAATTGAAGCCGATAAAACCTGTGCATTTCACTCATTATCCAAGCTTGGCAAATGCTTGAAAAAACTTCTCAAATTATTCACACCAATGTCATCTAGTGATGCAAATCTAGGGTGATGCCAACCACGTTTTGAAATTGTCTACTTTATTACACTCAACATTAACTCGACATGCTCTAGGGGTTTTTATGCGAATCGGTCGCGGTTGGTTCATCGGGGCATTGTGCTTCGTGTTGTTGTTGGGGATTGAATTTTCGTTTGCTGCAAAGTCTTCGCCGAAATGGTTTTATGATGTGTCTAAAGACTGGAATCGTGCTTATTATCAAAACACCACGTTTAAACAAAACCACGTAGAACTGATGCAAAATCTTTCGATAGGCTGGCAGCAACAGCCCACCGACCTGTTTGGCTCGCCCGAAGACCTTGCTGTCGATACACAAGGCAACGTCATCGTCAGTGGCTACACTCTGGACCGAACGATCGAACGAATTCAATTGATCAAGTACGGGTCAGACGGCCATGTCCTCTGGCAGCGTGCTCAAAACAGCGGCCTTCCCAGCCAGAGCTCCAGTGTGGGTACGGATCGCCAAGGCAACATCTATTTGGCGGGTTATACCTGGGACAGCCAAACGGTCGATTATTTGACCTTGAAGTTCGACTCCAGCGGCAATTTATTATGGCAACAACAACTTTCCGCTGGTGGCGACGACCATGCCCGTGCCATTGCCGTGGACGACCAGGGATTTTCCGTGGTCAGCGGCGATTCCAGTATGAGTGGCATCGATATTTTTACCGCCAAATACGACCCCAACGGTCGTTTGATGTGGAACCAACGCTACAACAGCGGTGAAAGCGACTGGGCCTGGGGCGTCGCCCAAAATTATCGCGGCGAAATTTATGTCGCAGGCAGCACGGTGATTCGCGGCCAGAAAGATGTGTTGTTGTTGAAATACAACGGATCAGGTCAACAGATCTGGCAGCGTCAAATCAACTACGGTGGCGAAGATGTGGCACTAGATGTGGCCGTCAGCCGCTTGGGCAAAATTGCCATCACCGGTTACAGCGACGTGGCAGGCCGCAGCGACATGCTGATTTCTGTGTTCGATGATCAGGGCAACACGCTCTGGACGAAAAAAGAAAACCTGAGCCAACGCGATCACGCCATCGGCATCACCTGGCAAAACGACGATCAACTTCTGGTCACGGGAAGTGCAGACCCAGGCATCGAAACCATCCAAACGCTCAAGTATGACGCAACTGGAAAACAACTCTGGCGAAAACAAGAACCAGGTAGTTCAACCGCTCGAGGCAAAGCCATTGGCGCGGATCAACAAGGAAACATTTTCGTGACCGCCACCGAAGGCAGCCGCTTCCGCACCTTCCAGTATCAGGATGGCTACATGAATTCAGGGATTTTCCAGAGCCACGCTTACGACTTCGAAACACGCATTCCGTTCAAGTCGATTGCGTTTGCTGCTAACATCAATCAAGGTTCAATCACTGCCATCGTCGAAGCTTCTGAAAACAATTTCCAGACAATCTCGGATCAACTGAGAGTTACCATTGTCCCAACCCAAACGCTGTTTTCGCTCCGTGGTTTGAAACCCGCCCGCTACGTGCGCGTGCGCTTCGAGCTCAGCAGCCACACGCCGGCGTTGAGTCCTTACGTGAGTGGATTTACGCTGAGCACGGACATGGATTCACACTGATTCAAAACGATGGCGAGCGTTGAGAAAATCCGCTATAGTACACCATATCTTTGCTGTTGAGGTTTTTTAATATGAAGCCCATTCTGGTGCAAAAATACGGTGGCACATCCGTCGCCAGCATCGAGCGTCTGCACAACGTGGCCGATCGCGTCATCAAGGCAGTCAAGGAGGGCTATGCTGTGGTCGTGGTCACGTCAGCGCAGGGTGACACCACCGATGAGTTGTTCGAAAAAGCCAGATCCATTCTGCCTGATCCCAAGTCTGCCAAACGCGAATACGATGCCTTGATGGCAACCGGCGAAAAGATTTCGATTGCATTGTTGGCAATGGTTCTCATTTCAAGAGGCCATGATGCAATTTCCTACACAGGTAGCCAAGCAGGAATTCTGACTGACAGCAAATACACAAAGGCTCGCATCCTTGATGTTGACACGCGCAAGCTTCGCTACGATTTGGCCGAAGGTCGAGTGATTGTCGCAGCCGGTTTTCAAGGTGTGGACCGCGATGGCTGGACCACCACCTTGGGGCGCGGCGGTAGCGATATCACCGCATCGGCTCTGGCATGTGCGCTTGATGCAGTTCGCTGTGAGATTTTCAGCGATGTAGATGGCTTCTACACTGCCGATCCGCGTTGGGTGCCTGATGCAATCAAGCTCGATGCCTTATCCTATGACGAAGCGTTGGAGTTGACTCACCTGGGCGCAGGCATCACCCATCCGCGTGCGGTGGAACTGGCGCGTCAGCACAACATTGAAATCCACATTGGTTCCAGCTTTAAAGAGCAGGCGGGAACCGTGATTAAAAGTGAGGTCCCCGTGGAAGCAGAACGACATATTCGTGGCGTCACCTGCCGCACCGACGAAGTGAAAATTTCCGTATTGGAAGTGCCCGATCAACCCGGCATTGCGGCAAAGCTGTTCGGCTCTCTGGCTCAGGCCCGCATCTCTGTGGACATGGTGATTCAAAACATGAGCCGACGGGGCATCAACGACATCACGTTCACGGTTTCAAAAGCCGATTACTCTGAAGCCAAACCCATTGTCGATTCAGCCGCCGCAGAGATGAAAGCCAAAACCGTAGACTACGACGAAGACATTGCCAAAGTCTCCATCGTTGGTGGCGGCATTGCGGACTTTCCCGAAGTGGCCGCACAGATGTTTTCTGCTCTGGGTGAACACAGCATCAACATCAAAATGATCAGCTCCTCCGAAGTCAAACTCAGTTGCGTGATTGCCGAAGCTGACGCAAAGACGGCAGTTCAGGCACTGCATCAAGTGTTCAATCTGAGCAATAGCTGATGCCCCATTTCAGGTGCATGTATTCAAAGATGGGATAGATGCAATTTGCTTTGCTTAATTCAATTCTAGAAATGGTGGAATGCCGTCATGTTTGATGTACGAACCGTTGAAGAATTTCAGCAGAAATTGGATGGTATCCTGCACAGCAAGCGAATCGTCCTTGCACTGATCGGCGCGCTGAACTGCTTGATCG
Source organism: Candidatus Fraserbacteria bacterium (assembly GCA_029262795.1). Classification (GTDB taxonomy): domain Bacteria; phylum Bipolaricaulota; class Bipolaricaulia; order RBG-16-55-9; family JAJCYT01; genus JAJCYT01. The sequence goes on along the minus strand of JAJCYT010000017.1, from coordinate 33,497 downwards.
GTTTGGCGGCTATCATCTTGCCTTATTACTTTTTGGGTTCGATCATGATTATGGTTGGCTACCTGCTGCTCTTCTCCGGCTTGATCAAGGCCGCACAGTTCGTGTTGGGTCGCAGCAAGCGGGGATACAGTGTACGTGGGATCTTTCTGATCGTGTTGCACATCCTGATCGACCTGACAATTGGCGTAATCCTGCTCAATGCAACGTACTTCTCGATCAAAGTGCTGACATGGGTCTTTGGCTTATTGTTCGTGACCGATGGCGTGCTACAAATCATCATCTGCGCGCGCGCCACTTCTGCCCGGGTGCGCGTCTCTTTTTTCATTGTCGGTGGACTCATGGCATTGCTGGGCGTGCTGATCTCGTTCGGCGCCGTGCCCCTCAACACCGAGTGGGTCGGGTTGCTGGTGGGCATCAAGCTAATGATTTTCGGCGTCACCCTGCTATACATCGCCGCTCACGCAAAAAACGCTTCTCCCGAAGTTTACACCAAGGTGGACCCTGCCGACATTCCCAAAATTCCGGGAGGGGTGTATTCGATCTACTTTGGATACGCCTTTCATCTGGGCGTGTACCTCAACGATGATGAAGTCGTGGATTACACCGAGGAAGGGGTGGTTCGAGTGCGCACTTGGACCGAATTTCTTGAAGGCAAGGAGCCCCAGTACTGGGAATATCCAGACCTGCCGATGTTGCCCCCAGAACAAATTATCGAGTTTGCTCGTAGCGAGATTGGCAAGAAATATCCCTACAATTTCTTTACCTTCAATTGTGAGTCTTTTGCCATCTATTGCAAAACATGCGGGCAGACCAAAACCTCAGACTACGCCCAGGTTCGCAAGGGGATGGATGCGGTGTCAACCTCGCCGACGTTGGGTATGCTGGTCGAGTTCTACTCGCGCGCACTGGAGTACCTTGCCTTCAACCTCGGCGGCGCATCCGGAAAGCGGATTTCTCTTTGGCTACGCAAATCTAACTCGCTGCTGACCTTTTGGATCTTCAGGAAGAAGCTAGAAAAGACACGGCCTGTTGAGTAGGAGGACGATCCCGATCTTTTCTTTTTGACATCCGGAAGGGTTCATGGGACACACCATTGGTACAAGCTGCAAGTGCGCTTGTTCAATTTTCTTGGCACTTATCTTCTTAAATTAACACCGCCGTGGACGTCGAATTCTGAGATGCCACGAAATATGCTAAGATAACAACGGCTTGTAGCACGACCACAGAGGTTGGCCTCCCCCCATTCTAGAAGAGGGTTTCCAGTGAAAGGAATTTTACATGGCTAAAAGTGGTGCGGTCCTTAGTTTTCTAGGTCTTGCGATGTTCATTTATGTGATCGACACAACGATCATGACTGTGTCGATGTCTGCATTGGTGGTCGATCTCAATACCAATCTCAACATGATTCAAACAGCCATAACTGTTTACACCCTGACCATGGCCGCATTTATGATCACGGGCAGTAAGCTTGGCCACATCTGGGGTTCACGCCGGGCTTTTCAAATTGGGCTTATTGTCTATGGCATTGGAACTGTCACCACCGCTGTTTCACCGAACTTTTTCTCTCTCCTCATCGGGTGGTCGATTCTCGAGGGTCTTGGTGCCGCATTAATCGTGCCAGCTATCAACACCTTGATTCGGGCCAACTTTGAAGGGGCAAAACGAGCGACAGCCTACGGGATCATTGGCGGTATAGCGGCCGCAGGAGCCGCCGTTGGTCCAATCGTCGGCGGTTGGATAACTATGACATATTCCTGGCGACTTGCTTTTTGGGTCGAAGCAATCATCGTTATTATAGTGCTGGTTGGAGCACGTTACATTGCAGATGCAAAACGAGAAGGCCGCGTACCAAAACTTGATCTTTTGGGAGTTTTTCTATCAGCGGCCGGCCTAGGCTTGTTCGTTTTCGGGATCTTGCAGACGAATACGCAAGGATGGACCAGCCCATTTGTCTGGATGTTGCTCGGATCAGGCGCAGTGATTCTGGCAATCTTTACTCACCGCGCGCTACGGCTAGAGAAGGCTGGAAAGGACACATTGGTTCGATTGTCGATTTTCAAGCATTCGTCGATGAGCGCTGGGATACCGGTAACCCTAGCTCAGAATTTCATCCAGAATGGAATGCTTTATCTCATGCCCTTGTACGCTCAGCTGGTAATGGGACTTAATGCGTTCGAAACTGGACTCACGGTGCTTCCGTTGTCGCTTGCCATCATGCTGTTCTCGGTAACGACGGCTGGGTTGGGTCATCGCATTTACCCCCGAACGCTCATTCAGGCGGGATTGCTGCTACTCATCGTTGGCGGCGTACTCTTGGTTATCGCTTTTCCTGGCTCTACTTCGGGCGGAGATTTTGCTTTGGCGATGTTTGTGATCGGCGCGGCTGTTGGTTTGATCGCAGCCCAGCTACCTAACCTCATGCTTGGGGGAGTAGCCCCGGACGAGACGAGTGAGGCAGCTGGGTTGGCGGGCACTGCTCAAAATCTAGGGATGTCGCTGGGCACGGCGATCGCTGGATCTATCGTGGTTGTGACGCTGTCAAGTGCATTCGCTGCAGGCGTAGCAGACAGCCCCGTGCTGTCGGACGATAACAGAGCAGCAATCGAAAGGGTGCTTGTGCGAAACTCTGAAACTATTGGCACGGAACTTTCGACTTTGCTCGCAGATCAACCATCCGAGATACAGAATGAGGTTGGGCGCATCGCCAAGGATGCGGGAGACAGCGCATTCCAGCTGAGTGCCCTTATCATGGGACTAGTCGGTCTTATTGGCTATCTCTGGACCTTTAAACTTCCGAAGAAGAAGCTTAAAGGTAAGTTGGTGGATGAAGCTGTGCGGTCTACGGGATCGGTGATCAGGAATATGCAGTTGGAGCCATCTGAGTTGGAATGAGGGCTAAAGCAGTGCTAAAAATTCCTCGCTGGTGAGTTTCGTTTGTTTGATAATCCTATGGAGCGTCCCGCGCTTAATGTCTTTGGAATGCATTGCTATATCTACGTGGATGTTCTCATCGTCGGTGTCAGTAACAAAATAGTAACGGAGATGACCGCCCACAAATGATGGAATGAATTCGCATTTGCAAAACGCACAGGAGACCCTCATCATTTGTTCAGCCGCCGCAGAGATGAAAGCCAAAACCGTAGACTACAATCTGGTGGCATTTCTCCCCTGAAGTGTCAATTAAAGTTGGTCACCTAGCACGTCCATGCATTAAAATAAATGTGAAAAAAGATTGCTTCTCGTTATGGAGACTACCCAAGCCAGAGGCTATCACTTTTAACAAAGGGGATGATGTGAAAAAAATCTTCCAGCAAATGCGTTTTAGGAAACATGTAATTTGGTCGTGTTTAATTTTTGCCCTGTTCAGCTTCATGATCGCAGGCATTCACGTTGCAAATTCTTCCGCACAAGGATCGGTGATCGGTCAAGGAGGAAATGTCATCGGGGTTGAAGCCTGGCACGCTGCTGGCATCACGGGAGAAGGTGTTAAGGTTGGGATATGGGATTATGGTTTTTTTGATTATCAGTCACTCATCGGAACGGAGTTGCCTCCCTCCTCCCGTCTCACAGCGCAAGGCTTTGGCATGCCGGTTGAAGGCACACCTGAGGAAATTGAAAGCGATCCTGAGGGATTGCGACATGGCACGGCAGTGGCGGAAGTGGTCTACGATATCGCTCCTGATGCAGAGTACTTCCTCATGTCAACCACAACCGACGATGCCGACATGATGGAAGGACTCGAATGGATCATGGATCAGCAGGTTGATGTGCTGGTCGCTTCGATCTCACTGCCAATTCATGGCTGCCTTGATGCTGCCAACAGCACTTTTGAGCCCATCTTCGAGCAAATGCGCGACCAGGGCATCTTGTTTATTGTGGCTGCCGGCAACGACCGTGTGGCTCATTGGCAAGGTCTGTTTGACGACAGCGACACTGATGACTTGCAAAACTTCACTTCTGATGACAACAGCATCAACTTCGAAGGGTTTGAAGGAGATCCAATCAGCCTGATTCTAAGTTGGGATGACCCTTGCTTGACCTCACCCAATGACTTTGATTTGTATGTCCTGGATGAATTTGGAGAAGTTGTGTTTTCCAGTGACGACAACAATGCAGAAACCGGCGCGCTGGAAACCATTGATGATGTCCTTCCTTTCGACGGCATTTACGAAATTGTCATTGAAGCATTTGATGTCTCTGGAAACATCGAGCTGGACTTGGTCTGGGTCAACGGTCCAGAGTTGGAACACTTTGTCCCCGAAGGCAGCATCAGCTTTTTCGAACCTGCCATATCAGATTATGCTGTGGCTGTTGCATCGGTCAACTGGGAAACACTGGAACAAGAAATCAGCAGTTCTCAAGGTCCCACCAAAGATGGCCGACAAAAACCAGAAATCACCGCACCCACTTGCGTATACACCGTTTCTTACGGCGGTGGGCCTGACATCTCTGATGACGAGCTTTGCGGCTTTAATGGCACTTCAGCAGCCACACCGCATGTGGGTGGTGCAGCTGTGCTGATCAAACAAGCAAATCCGCAGTTCGGGCCTGAAGACATTCAAGAATATCTTCAGCAAAACGCCAGTGATATTGGACCGGCTGGCAGAGACAATCTCTTCGGCCACGGCTTGCTTCGCTTACCATCTCCATAGCAAGTTCTCAGCTCGAATACTTTATAGAATGACTCTTTAATTAACAAAGGAGGACCTAAGGTTCTCCTTTGTTTTGTTCACGGTCAGATTTTCAGGAATACTTCATATTTTGCATGAAGTATTTTATAAAGATTTATCTTTAATTAGATTTGAGGAAAGCAGGGAGGAAGCCTATCCGAATCCAAAGGTGACCAGCAATTGCGAGGATGCCGAGAATTTGAAAAAGGTGGCTAATCAATTTGAGGTTTGGATAAGAAAAGATTCCCACTGTTGAGATAGTCGGCAGAGCGATTAAAGCAGCATTGATAAGTACAAACCCTACCCATCCCAACCAGATATGCCGCACTCCACCTGGAGGTTTTGGAAAAATCCAGCACGCCACACCAAGCACCAACTGAATGATCCATCCAACAAAAGCCCATTCAATATGAAGGCTGTAAAAGCGCCATAAATTGCTGTTGAATGGCATTGCTTTATTGATCAATAAGGCCCCTCCCAATAATGTGATTGCAGCAAAATACAGAAGTGAAGCTCGAATTAGAAAACGTGACAGTATTGGCATGATTATTTCCCTTTTGCACCTTTGATGCGTACCCACAGTTGCAACATAAAGACAAACAATGAAGCCACTTGAATCAAAGCCGAGATAACCAAGATAATTTGCCAAAACCATTCATTTTCATTTGCTCTACCAAGAAATGGTTCTCCTGCCGCCCTTAAAGCTAACCCCATATTCAATCCCCAAAAACCTACCCACGAGAGTTTTTCATTTCCCCGAGGTAAGTGCTTCGAACGCGGCGGGAACAGCCAAATCGCCACACCGATAATCATTTGCGTAACCCAACCCAACATAAAAAGATGAATATACACTGGGCGTAACCCTTGTGTGGAGAAAGTAGGAATCCAGGCAGAAAAGGCTGTTTGCAGACCCTCTAGAGACAAAGCTAATATCAAATATACTAGAGCTGTTTTTAGCATCCATCTAGTAAGTTTTGGCATTGTAAGCGCTTACTCCATTTTCGGTGTTTGATTATAGGTTCTGATAGAAGAATCACAATGAAAGGCAATATTGTTGGATTAGAAGAAAGCAAAAACTTAAGAGGGTTAATGAAGGAGAACCAGGGGTTACCCCAGCTCTCCTTCATGTTTACGCTCAGATTTTTAGAGATTCCTCGTACTCTGCGCGGAGCATTCCGTAATTCAGCTGTCCGACCCAACTGCTGTCGCTGCGGCGTTCGTAGTCGCGTATGCAGCCTTCGCGGACAAAGCCACAACGCTCGGCCACACGATAGCTGGGTGCGTTGTCTTCAGCGCAGGTGAGTGCAACCTTGCGTGCGCCCAACACCTCGAACAAAAATTTCAGTCCAGCCTGTGTGGCTTCGGTCGCATATCCCTGACTCAACTTATTCTCGACCAGGTAGTAGCCGATCTCATGTAAATCGGTGTCCCAGTCTTTGAATTCGATCCAAAGGTCGCCAACGTAGTCGTCAGATACCTTTTCCCAGATACCACAGACCCAACGGCGGCGGGCAGCTCCATCTGCGAGGAGTTGTCGCACAAACATCTCGGCTCCATCAGGTTCGGTCACGTCCAGGCCAAAACCATTTTTGGCACCTTCAATGGCGATGGCAAGATGATCACGATTGTCGAGCATCACTTGATGCAACCAGGCGCCATCTCCAGGGCGGTAAGGGCGAATTGAAAGGCGGTCGCTTTCCAACGTGTCGGGCAGGTTCAACAACAACGGGTTCATCACGATATGTCTCCTTAAATGATTTACATTTCATAAACGAGGCAGACAATGCAGGCGTGCCCACATCATCCAACAGCTACGGCCATCTAAAGAAAAAAAGAATCGTGATGTCTATTGCATAAAGTTAATGTACCTTTTGGAATCTCTACAAGATCATACAAAAATAGAACCTATATGCACAAGGCGCAACTCTATGCCTCGTTTCCGAGTGCAAATTGATCCACCACCCAAAGCCAGCAACCATCTGGCTGACGTCTGGCGACTTCAGCGGTGATATCTCCATTGCTGAGTCGGGACGAAGTCAGTGCGAGATCCCCACTGCACAGTGGCTCAGCCTGGATGCTCGGATCAAGCTGTGGGCGATTGGCCAGAAACTGGATAAAGAATTCTCGAATTTCATCTAGTCCATTCGCGACTTTACCGTCACCGTAAGCCACAATGGCATTCGGTTCATAGAGTGCCACGAGCCCTTCAATGTCGCCTGCGTTGGTACGCTCTACGAAAAATTTCTCAAGATCATTTGGTGATTTTGCTGGTTTATGCATCACGGCCAATCCAATGCCTGATCAACGGCGTTATTATAAAAATCCAGAAGCAAAATTCTCATTCAAGTCTATCAAGTATTGCGCTATCGCTTTGAGGGAATTTCGTCTATTTTGGTGATACAAATGTCTAAATCTTTTAAAATTCCATCTTCAATTCCATAAATCCATCCATGCACAGCGAGTTCTTTACCTGCTATCCAGGCATCCTGGACGATTGAAGTATGGCATACGTTTGCAACTTGTTCCTTTACATTGAGTTCGCACAATAGATTGAAAACTTCATCGTCGCTTTTTAAGCCATCCAGTGCTTCTTGATGATATCGATAAACATCCCTGATGTGCTCGAGCCAATGATCAATCAGTCCATGTCGTTTGTTTTCCAAAGCTGCCTTAACGCCCCCACATCCATAATGACCACAAACGATAATGTGTTTTACGCCCAACACTTCAACAGCAAACTGGATTACGGAAAGACAGTTTAGATCGGTATGGACAACCACATTGGCGATATTTCTATGCACAAATATTTCGCCCGGAGGCAAATCAACAATCTGATTTGCTGGCACTCGGCTATCTGAACAACCAATCCACAAATATTCTGGCGATTGTTGTTTGGACAATTGCATGAAAAAATCAGGCTGGTTCTCTTTGAGTTTACTTGCCCAAGCTCTATTCCTGTTAAAAAAATCTTCTAATTTTCTCATGTTCTTTGTATTCAAGCATCCTTGAAAAACAGCTTACATGATTGAGCCTTTTTCAACAATCCAACAGGCTTTTGTAATGTGACGCAGCACAGCCAATGCATTTGTCAGGGGGACATCCCTTTCCTCAAAAAAATTTCACATACTCACTCATCTGGGCTTCCCTTATAATGAGTGTCGTAAAGTTGTTATCAAACTGTCATGATGATTTTTCTACTCGTTGGAAAACAGGAAGGTTTATGGGGATTGCGGCAGACATTACGATTATTATCGTTGCTGGCTTCATTGGTGGATTGATTGCGAAGCAACTAAATCAGCCCTTAATCTTAGGATACATTCTAGCAGGCGTCTTGGTGGGACCATTTACAGTGGGACCAACTGTTAGCGGCGTTCACGAAATTGAGTTATTGGCAGAGATTGGTGTCGCCCTTCTACTCTTTGCTTTGGGCATAGAGTTTTCCTTCAGCGAGTTGAAAAAAGTAAAAGGCGTTGCGTTGATTGGAACGCCTATCCAAATCTTATTAACCATTGCTCTGGGCTATGGGTTTGGTTTGTTATTGGGATGGGATTGGCTTGCTTCCCTGTGGTTTGGCGCACTCATCTCGCTTTCCAGCACCATGGTAATCCTCAAAACGCTGGAAAACCAAGGCAATATGGGAAATTATCCAGTCGCGTCATGATCGGCATGCTGATTGTGCAGGATTTGGCAATGGTCCCTTTGCTGATTATTCTTCCACAAATAAGTGACCTGGAAGCGGGCTTACCAGAGCTAGGCTTTGCTGCTGTCAAAGCCATTGCTGTCCTTTTTGGCATCGTGGTAGTTGGCACAAAAATCATCCCGATCATTATGCGATATGTGGCTCGCTGGAATTCTTCTGAATTGTTTCTGTTAACCATTGCAGCATTGGGTCTTGGCGTTGGCTATGGCACGTATCTGCTGGGCCTGTCTTTCGCGTTTGGTGCATTTATTGCCGGCATGGTGATCAGTGAATCTGAGCACAGCCACCGTGCATTAAGCAATATTTTGCCTTTACGAGATTTATTCGGCCTGTTCTTCTTTGCTTCTGTTGGCATGTTGCTTGACCCGACCTTCATTTTTGAAAATATATTACTGATCATGTCCGTTGTGTTGCTCGTATTCGTGGGAAAGGGATTGTTGTTCAGCATAATCTCACGAATTTTTTCTTATGGAAATATTATTCCTTTGGCTGTAGGTTTAAGTTGTTTCCAAATTGGCGAATTGTCTTTTATCTTGGCGCAGGTAGGGTTTAGCGCAGGGGCCATTTCTTCCGATTTACACGCGCTTGTTTTGGCATCCGCAGTAATCACAATGGCATTAACGCCATTTATCTCAAACCTCGCACAACCACTCTATAAAATGAAACAACGGTGGTTTAAAAGCGAACCAGTCCAAACCATCAACGTGCCTGAAACCACGCTGCAAGATCATGTTGTGATTGCTGGCGTTGGGCGGGTTGGGCAATACATCTCCAATGTTCTCAAGCAACTAGATCATCATTTTATAACAATAGAGCTAGATCAACATAGAATAGATCAAAGTCAAAAAGCAGGAACACCGATGATCATTGGAGATGCTAGCCATCCATTGATTTTGAAAGCTGCTGGTATTCCTAGAGCAAAGTTGTTAATTATCGCTGTGCCAGCATTCATTACCGTTCGCACCATCATAGAGCATGCTAAAGAAATGAATCCTGATTTACATATCGTCGCCCGCACCCAGGATCAAGAAAACCTCAGGGTGCTTCATGATATGGGCGTGTATGAAGTTGTTCAGCCCGAATTTGAGGCAGGATTGGAAATCACACGTCAAGCATTAATTCATCTAGACTTTTCAGCTGATACGATTCAGAAGTTTACTGATGCCGTTCGAGATGATTTGTATGCTCCAATTTACACTGCAACCGAAGAAAATCCTTCTAAAAACATTGAGATAGAGACTGATTCTTGAGCAATCAATTCAACCACACCATCAATGTTTCTGAAATTTGGGAAATGTATTGATACCGGCTCGAAGCATCGAACTGAACAAAAATGGTATTGTCATGCAACCTGCGAACACACATAGGCTACATTGCTTAAAGGAGAACACGCTTATGATGACTGGACATGTTTATATCGCAACAAGCCTTGATGGTTTTATTGCTCGATCCGATGGCAGCCTTGATTGGCTGATGAAATACCCAACCGATGATGGCGCGAACTATGGGTTCGATGATTTTATGGATTCTGTGGATGGGCTCATCATGGGGCGGGGCACTTATGAGGTTGTGCTTGGCTTTGGAGGGGAATGGCCCTATAAAAAACCTGTCGTTGTGTTGAGCAGTTCGCTGTCTCAGGAGGATGTGGATCAAACGCTTGAAGGGAAAGTTCGCATCGTTCAAGCCACACCAAAAGAGATTGTTCAAATTTTGTCGGATGAAGGATGGAAACGGGCTTATATTGATGGTGGAAAACTCATCCAGTCCTTCTTGCAAGAAGGGCTGATTCAAGACATGACCCTCACCCGCATCCCCATTCTCATCGGTGAAGGCATTCCTCTGTTTGGGCCTCTGGATCACGACATTGATCTTGAACACATAAAAACAGAGTCATTTCCGTCAGGGTTTGTGATGTCCAAATATGAGGTTCGCTCAGGGAATTAATGCAGCGGAACCGCCCATGTCAAGGTTATCTTGAGCTTAAAGCGATGCCGTAGGGTCTATCCAAAAAGCCGCCGGGATTGCCCAGGTTCACTGCCTCTGTGCCATCTAGATTGGCCATCAAAGGTGGTCACATACATTTAAAATGAAAGAGTTCTTACTTTTCTTAATAACTTCCTAACAAGGCATGAAGGCCCCAGGAAGGAAATTGACCTCAAATAATTTTGAGTGGTACAATAGTTTTGAACATTGGTCAAACACACCAAATCTTTAGTTTTGGCTGAAACATAAAAGGATTTTGAGGGGATATCTAAGTAGATGAAAAATCTAACCAGGCGAAAATTCTTACGATTGACTGCCCGTGCCACGCTGGCTTCTGGATTGCCATTGGTGGCAGCTTGCACACCACTGACCAAAGCCATTCAAACGCAGGGTGCTGGAAAAGTGATTGTGATCGGTGCAGGCATGGCAGGGCTGACAGCGGCCAAGTTTTTGCACAACAGCGGCATTGATACCACGGTCGTGGAAGCCCGCGGTGTCGTTGGTGGGCGAACGCGCACCCTCGATCTGGCAGGTGCAAATGTGGACGTTGGCGCTGCCTGGATGCACGGTGTGTCAGGTCATCCCGCAGCAGCACTCGCGGATGATATGGGGATTTCCTACGTGCTGGATGATGAAGGCGAAGGCACGGTTTACAGCGGACTCACCGACAGAACCCTCTCACCGTCTGAAACCAATCAACTGTTCAGTCTGCAAAATGACGCCAGCCGATTCTATGCTTCCGCATCGCCAAACAGCCGAGTACGTGGCCTGATTGAAAATTATCTGGATTCCATTGACTCTTCCGGTAATCAGCGAACGCTGGCTCAATTTGTGTTGGAGTTTGAATTTGCCTGCACCGGTGCCCCAATCGATCAATTTTCAATTTTCAACTGGTACAACGCAGATTACGAAACCTTAGATGGCGGAGATCAGGTGCTAGACGGCGGATATGGCCCTATTGCCGATGCCCTGGCCAGCGGGTTGGACATCCGCTTATCCTTCCCTGTTGAACGCATCGAACATGGCAGCAACGGTGTTGCCATACATGGAGGTCAGGAAACGCTACAGGGCACACACGTTTTGGTGGCGGTGCCGTTGGGCGTGTTGAAGGCCAACAGCATCGAATTCAGCCCTGCGCTGCCTGCTCAAAAGCTGAACGCCATCAATCGACTGGACATGGGCAATCTGGAAAAAGTGATCTTTGTGTACAACGACCGCTTCTGGGCTTCGCAAAACGAAGCGCTTTGGTACTATGCAAGCGGCATAGATCAAGCGTATCCCTACTTTGCCGACTTCACCAGATTTGCCGGCCAGCCAACCATTGTTTGCCTGTACTACGGACAATTCGCCAGAGAAACACAAGATAACAAAACCAATGAAACCATCGCCGCAGAAGCCACCGACATCCTGACCAAGGTGTTAGGCAACGCCGCGCAAAACCCGGTTAAGGTTCATACCACGAATTGGCGTCAGAATCCCTTTTTCCTGGGGTCTTACAGTTATCAACCCATTGGATCATCAAACGCCGACATGCTCGCACTGTCTCAACCCGTCGGTGAAAGATTGCTGTTTGCAGGCGAAGCGACCCACCCGACTCAATTCCAAACGGTCAATGGGGCCATGCAAACCGGCATTCGAGAAGCCATCCGCTTGGGTGCAGATCCCACAGCCATCCCTGCGCTGGCATCGTTTGCCAGAGCAGTCAGACTTTAAGAGGGATAAAATCCGATGACGCGAAGCTGGTGTGATGAATCACCATGACCCTCTTTCAAATTTATAAAAGATTTCGATGGAAAATTCTGATCACGTTTTCCCTGCTCTCCACCGAAAATGTATTAACGGTGCTGCAACCTTTCGTCATCGGCATCGCCATCAACGACATCCTGAACCAGTCGTTCGATGGCCTCATCTGGTTTTCTGCACTGTATCTGGCTGGATTCGTTATTGGCATCAGCAGGCGCTTTTATGACACTCGCGCTTATACCAAGATCTATGCCACCATCGCTTCAGAAACCGTCGAACGACAGCAAGCACGAGACGAAAAGAATTCCGCAGTGATTGCCCGTGCGGCTTTGGCCAAGGAATTGGTAGATTTTTTCGAACAGGATTTACCCTTCACCGTTTCATCCATCATCAAGGTAACGGGCGCGATGGGCATGTTGTTGTTTCTGGACGCGCCACTTTTCTTGGGATGCCTGGGCTGCATGGTCTTGTTTGCGCTCATCTATTGGGCTGTGGAAGGCCGCATCTCACGTTTTCACAAACAGTTGAACGATGAAATCGAACGACGTGTCGAAGTCATTTCCAAACGTTCACAACCAGCCATCGTCGCTCACTTTCGCAATCAGGCCAAGTGGCTGGTCAAATTGTCGGACACCGATTCAGTGACGTTTGGCATCATGGAACTCATCCTGTTTGGATTGATGATGTTTGCCTTGCTCGTCTCCGTCAATGGACCCAACCCAACGGCAGGCGGCATTTTCTCCATCCTGTCCTACGTGCTGGAATTTGCGGAAGGCGTGTTCTTCCTGCCCATGATTTTTCAACAACTGCTTCGCCTGAAAGACATCAGCGCACGATTGAAGCAATAGTTAGGTTGATGTTTGCACTGGATCAGGATGTCTTCGCCTAACCCCATCAACACTCTGTCATTCAACAAAATATTAACAAGCAACAGTTAGGCTTTTCTCAGTAACGATTTGGAATAGAACCATCCTGTTTCAAAGCAATGCAATGAAGAAGGGAAAACTGATGAAATGCCTCAATGTGGTGCGTAACTTAAGTGTGAAATTTGCCTTATTGACCCTGAGCTTTGTCTTCATTCCAGTGATGGCTCAAGCAGACACGCTGGCCGGCATTGCCGTGTTTAACCCGCCTGATACATCAGATCACGTTCCCGTCATGCCAGGGCAGTTGCTGGGAAATTTTCAGATCATCAACTCGGAAGCGGAACTGGGATACGATCCCGTCACAGGCGCGGCCAGCACTGGTCGCATCCGCCTGAGCTACGAAGGACAGTTTGCAGACAACGGCACCCAATGCATCCGAAGTAAATCATTCACCTACATCCTCAGTGGCGGACAAGCTGGTGGCCTCGGCGGCACATACACCCTGGCTTGGAGAGATGCGCCCATCGGCGTGCCGTTTGGGTTTGAAGGGTCGTGTTCGCCCCTCGCAGAGGGAGACACCAGCGGAAGCTGGATGTGGCGCGAGCGCACGGATGATGACAATGTGGGCCTTCAGGGAAACCTGATTGATGTCCTGGACGCTTCAGGCGCACCGCTGGCGGAGTTTCTGGTCACTGCGGATGAATGCCCCGATTGTGATGGAAACAGGCCACCTGTCATTCTAGAATGGCTCGTCTCCAACGAGACGCCGGCTGTTGACGAAACGGTCCATTTCCTGCTTCAGGTGTTTGACCCAGACCCTGGCGACACGCTCAGCTTTTCATGGATTGTTGATGGCGTGCTGACCGATACAAAAGGCGATGGTATTTCCTACACCCCGCGCGAGCCGGGCACCGTCAAGATCACAGCAGTGGTCAGCGACCCGCACGGCGCCACGGACACCATCACGTTCACCTTGGAAGTGCAGGGTGACTGCGCCCAACAGGCAGGGTGTTCAACGGCACCGGAGATCACACAGGTCCATCTCCCTTCGCCCCTGGACGTGGGCGAAGACGATTTCGGAACAATCAGCTTCCAAGACGAAAACAAAGATGTGGCGCTGGTCGTGTTTCAGGCTTTCGACGGGGCCAATTGGATTGACGCAGCCCGCTTCGACCCTGGGGTCGACGGATTGGAGGCGGGCAGTTTTCCATTCGAGATTGTCTGTCCGGACACGCCGGGCAGCTACCGTTTCCAGGTCCAACTCGAGGACGCCGACGGCAACAAAAGTCGGTGGCATCCCTTTGACCTGGTCTGTGTCCAAGACGCGGTCACCGTCAACGTCAGTGTCAGCCTGCGGCACGATTCTCCTGCTCCCGGCAACCATCCCTTGGGGCAACCCATCAACCTCTTGGCCGTGCCGGAAGGCTTCGGCGAGGGTTCACTCAGCTACGCGTGGACGGTCAACGGCATTCGTCAAAACGCCACTCAATCAAGCGTGAACTGGAACGCCTCCACGCCAGGTACATTCATGGTTGGCGTCATCGTAACAGATGGCCTGGGCGGGCAGGCAGAAGCCGCATTAACGTTTACGGTGGTGGGGTGCACCGCACCGCCACAACGGGCGCACCCCCTCAGCATTTCGATTTCCGCATCCACCCTTCAACCAGACAATTTTGGGGTCCGCCCTCAACAGACCAATGTAACCTCATGCAACCGGGAACCGGTCATCGAAGGCCTTTCCATAAAACCCAAAGTGATGATGCGCATAGAAACACCAACTTTGACCGTGCGCTACGACAACCCCGGCGCGAGTACCACAGGGTCCATTGTGTTTGAAGAGCCCGGCTTTCTCACGCCATGGAGTGAGGTCGGCAGCTTTCCGGTGAGCCTAAAGGCAAACGGCAAGGGAGATTTTCCGGTCGTTTCCTGGGACCGTTGTGCCAAACACGGATCCTATTTCTTCAGAGTCACCTTGGTGACCCAAGAAGGATCGAGTAACCCGATGAGTTACAGTTACAAATGCGTTGGCGGCGACAATGTCAGGCCACAACTGACTGAGCAGGAAAAAGATAACCTCATCAGGGTTGCTGAAAACTGGGATGGAGTCAGCAAGCTTGGTGCGATGTTGCTGGTCGCTTGCGGGATTGGTGGGTTTGCCGTCTCCGGCTCGCCGATACCGTTTTATGTTTGCGACGTGCTGTTGGCCAGTGCAACCGGCTTTGCAGCCTTCGAAGAGACAGTTCTCATCAAGCTTGCGCGGGATCCTGCGGACCCTAATTTCAAAGTCGTCGCCAAGCCGCTGGTCAAGTCGGCCTCCTCGGTCACTGACGTTCCCGAGATACCGCGCGGTGTGGCCGCCACCGCGGATGCGTTGTTCACTAATATGGCCAGTGTCATCGCCGTTTCTCAGGCCTTATTGCATGCCTTGGAGCGTGGGCAGGGCGCTTCTTTGGCCGGCGACCAATTTTGGTATGAGGAACAAACCGCCGCTGCGGCTGAATTGTCTTCCAAATTATCCAATCTGCTCGTCGAGCAAACGGGCATGTTGCAACATATGAAAACCGAATGGAATAATGCGGGACTGCCTGACATCACGCTCAGCCAAAGCGATATGCAGCAGGTTCAAAAACACTTGGCGACCAACAAGTTGCCGGATGCCTTGACCGACATCTTGCGGCGCCTGGGCGCAAGTGCGAATGACATTGAAGGCTATCGACAAAAGATCGTGTCCGCCGATACCAGGGCAATCGGCGGCAACCTGTTGGAAATGATCGTTAGCCCATCGATGGTTTCTTCGATGCAGGCCACAAGCCAGTCACTTCAAGGTTTTTCAGATTCGCTGGGAGGAAGCCCACCCTCTCCCCCCTCGGATGCGCTAAGTGTGCCGCAGGCCTTGGACACCAACAACAACGGCGTGCTGGATAGTTCGGAAGTTCGTGTGGCTATTCAAATGTGGATTCTGAGCCAACCGGTCCCCGGCACTGACCAGACGATTGATGACCCAACGATGCGAAGTCTCATTGAGATGTGGATTTTAGGCACACCCGTCGGCCAACGAGCGATGGTGGCGTCGATTGCCCAATCACTTAACGTTCACGCAGTTGCCTTGCAAACGCACAGCCCGATGGAGCGGACGCTTCACGTTCAAGGACAACACATCGCGTCAGTGCGGCTTCAGGTGTTCAACTTAAACGGACAACTGAAAGTGCAATCTCAAAGCAGGGGTTCGCAACTTCGATTTTCGCTGCTCAACAAAATGGGCCAGCCGTTGGCAAATGGGGTTTATCTATATCGAGTCACGGTTCAGGGTGTAGACGGCAATTCCTGGTACAGTGGCATTCGCAAAATGATGGTTTTACGTTAGAGCGGACATCAACGTCTTGACCAGAGCATGAGGATGCCGTGCAGGGTGGGGCTGAGTGCGGCCCCCACGTAGGTGAACACCGCAGCGCGTAAAACCCGCTTGGCCCCTTTGAGTTCTTCGGGGGTGAGACAGTGTTCGTCGTTGAGAAATTCCAGCGCGCGGCGGTTTGCATCAAGTTCGACAGGCAGGGTGAAAAACATGAGCCCTACAGTTAAAAGATAGGTAATACCAAAGCCAATCATTAAGGCCGGGATGGTAAGAAACCAACCTGCAAACATGCCAATTAGTGCAATGCTTGCGCCCAGATAGCCCGCAGGCTGCACCACCTGACGCACTTCAAGCGCCCAGAAATTTTCGGCATGCTGCAGTGCATGGCCCACCTCATGCGCGGTTACAGCCAGGGAAGCCACCGACCCTGCCATCGGGTTCGAGATGTAAAGCACGTTGGCGTGAGGGTCGTAGCGATCGTCTAAAAGTTTTTCGGTGGGCTGAACCGTGACCTGATACAAGCCTTTGCGCTGCAACAACATCCGCGCCAGTTGATCGGCACACACGCCAGAGTGCGCTCTATAATTGGTATAACGGTTATACGTGCGCCGCACCAGCACATGGGCCAACGCACTGAGGTTGAGGGCAATCACCAACCCCCACAACAACACCAACTCAATTTGCAAAACAAATATCTCCTTGGGGCCATCCCTAACACCCCTTCATTAAATCAGAGGGTTTTGCATGAGTCAATAACTTTTGGATGAATTTTGAAAGAAAACCATTATTAGGATATTATTTCAGACAAGAAAAATATGTTTTTGAGGTTTTTAAAAATGGAATATCCTCCTACTGAATTGACTTTTCAGTATAATTCGTGATATACTTTTATCAAAATTTTTTCATTTTTGGTTAAGGAGTTGTTTAATGAAGCGCTTAGGGAAGGCAGTCCGATACAGTGGGGTTGGTGTTTTTTGTGCAGGCATTATTTCTACAATCACTTCGTGTACAAGTTCAGAGCAAATCACTGCTTTATTATTGCTCTTGGCAATGTTTTTGGGTGGCGGTGGTGAAGGCTCGCAAATTTCTGTTTCGGGCGGGTCAGGAACCGGTATCGCTGGATTAGTGGGACAGCCACTCACCTTTTCCGTTCCTCACAATTTCCTGCCGGGTAATGCAATCAATACCTTCAACAATGAACCACAACCACTGAGTCACTCTGATGCCACTTGTGTATGGGATATGGGAGATGGGACGATCCTCACCGGGACGCCTTTGGTGAACTATGCCTATACCACAGCCGGATCGTACACCATTACAGTCACATGCACCAACTCTGACGGACAAAGCAGTACAGCTAGTATTGAAATTAATATAGGTGCATCAAGCTCTCCACCTCCACCAGGGTTTACACTGCCCGATTGCCTGGTAGATACGTGTATTGACCCATTCTCAGTTGCTTCATCTCACACAAATTCTTGTACAAGAAATACAAGTGAGCTCTTGAACATCGTTTCACCGGTCACCAATGTATCACTTCGGATACCATCATGGTGGGCTTTGAACACGGGTACAGGGGATGTGGAAGTCACGGTGGACAATACGGATAATTCACTGACGATTGGTGTGTCTGGTGGCTCCTGCGATTTGCAGGATACAGCCGTGAACGATGCCCTGAATCCATCGATTATTTATTGGGGATCTCCTATTTCTGTATTTCCTGTTGATTTCACCGTTTTTAACACAATTCGGCTGCCCATTGTTTCTGTAACGGGCGGCCCCATTACGGATTGTGTGTTGGAATTCACCAGGTTCGGAATTTCTCCTGCAGGTCCAATCAACGTTTTTGACAGCGCATCATTTGCTATCACAACGGGCAGCACCAACATTGATGTAGATATCAGTGGGTTGGCAGTGACCGATGCTACAAGTGTTGGCTTGAGTCACTGTAGTTTCCCTGCCGGGTCGAATGTGGTCTTTGGCCCCATTGTGGGCATCCCGTAAGAACACACGTTTTGTTTTTATAGATAATAATAATGGCCTTACATCACAACTTTAACAGTTGTGATGTAAGGCTAATTTTGATTTAAGATTCACAAATGGTCACTTCAAATGCATCGGCGATGCCGAGGGATTCTCGTGAGCCATTTGGGAAGATTCTGATCAGACCACCGATTGCTCGCTCGAATGTTCTGGAATTGATGTAAAGAATCCCATTTTTGTCAATTTCTATGCGGTTTGCTGAATCGATGACTTTGTAGACCCCTTGGTCATCTGGGATGGGAACCCCTTCGTTAGTGAACACATGAACTTCGTTGTCTGTAAACCCTGAAACAAAAATTCGGCCATCATCCGTTTGGGTCATGCTTGTGGGTTGGCCCTCTCCAAAATCAAAATCGCCTTGAATAAATGAATTGATCTGAGAAAATCCGGGCGCACTGAGCCTCAGAACCGTTTTTGCTCTATCAAGCGTGACCAGAAGATCGCCTGCAAAAGGCCCAGATTTAATGATCATGGTGTCTGAAGTAATGTTCCTGACATCAACCCTGCTGTCAAAGGCAGCAGCTTGCACTATGATCTCTGCTTCGGGTGATTCCTCATTGGGGTTGATGCGCCATATTCGTCTCAATTCAAAATTATTTTGAGAATCAATGAACCAGACATTGCCTTGCGGGTCAACACTTAAAGCAATTGGAAAAATATCATCAGACTCAAAAATGACCCGTTGGTTCTGTCCTGATTGATCAAACTCAATAATTGAAGCAGCATTGGATTCAAAATTTTTCACGGACGCATAGAGCTTGCCTTCTTCACTGCAACCGAGGCCATAGATAAATTCCTCATCATCCGGTTCAAAAACAGGGAACGTGGCAAGAATGGATAAATCCAGCCTAGACACCACATTTCTGCTCACCTGAACCACAAACACAGTGGAATCATCGGTCTGTGCATCGGCCAACGGAGCGCTGTTTAAAAACACACCCACCACAAAGATCAATAAGAACTTAACGAAAACATAGAATTTCTTTGATTGGAACGAAATCATTGAGCCTCCTTAGTTAACATCCATCTGCCGCAGGAGATCCTGCGAACGTGGGGCAAAGATCATCTTCATCCGGCACACCGTCACCGTCGGAGTCTCCACCCGCAGATGGATTTCCTGAAGCCGTGGACACTTGGGTCGGGTCTGTCACATCGCCGCCGAGGGTGATCGACATGCGATTGCCTGTGGCCCGCTCGAAGTAGTCTTTGAGTTCACCTGCAATACGCATGGCGCGTTGAATCATCTCAGGCTGCGAGCCTTGGGCGGGGTCGTAGACCACGTACAACGTCAGTTCAAATTCTTTCTGAGCATTTTCAAAATTGGGAATCCTTGAGCCTTCGGCGGCCATGATGTCATCGATCGAAATGTCTAACCGATCTCCGGTCCAGACATCGCCACTTTGATGTTCCAAATTTTCCAACATAAATGTGTCCGGCACATCGGAGGCGGGAATCAGACCCATCGCATAGAGGTCCAGTGCAGAAAAACCGTACGGTGTCAGATAAGGTGGAAATTCTTGACTATAGCGATCGCCACCCAGTGAACGCCACTCGAAGCCCCCCATCGGCGAGTTCTCAGTTGCATAACCACCTTCAATGTAGTGATCGCCCACACGAATCATGGAAGCCGTGTCAAGCGCTTCAGCCCAATGACAGTTACAATACATATCGGATAACGCAACTTCCTCACCTGTGTTGGGATGCCTGAACCTTAAACTGACACCCCAACGATGGCCCAACTCGTGCGCCATCCAGCCCACTGCACCGGCGTGATGGATGAAGGTTTGGTTGCCATCTTGAATCACTTCATCAAATCGTTGCTGCCCCACAAACACAGGTTGAGCTGCCACTTGCAATCGATTGGAACCAAACTGTTCGCCTTCCAATGGCTCTGTGAGTCCCTCGCCAGCGCCTTGAAGTGGAATGTTCACACCGCCCGTGCTGCCGCCATGGCCGTACAGATCGTCCATACGAAAGTCCGTCAACACCATGGCCATTTCAGTGTCTGGTGCCCTGGCAAACACCAGGGTCATCATCTCCTGAATCTGCTTGGGCACCACTGGATAATGGAACACTTCCAGCAGTTGCGTTTGAGGACCAGACGCCTCAGACAAATCCAGATCGGCTGGTTCAAACGCAAGCAAATTTGTCGTATGAGCATTGGATGATCCCACCTCGTCGCCTATAAAGTCGCCCTGACGTGGGAAATCCCACCAGCCCACATCAGCGCTCCAACGAATTTGTGAAGGATTGTCCAACACCGCTTTTGGCACATTCAACGTCACCTGATTTCCTTGTGCAGACGCGCCGGACTCTCCGCAGGAACTGCCTGGCGAAAAGCCATCCTGGAACACCCCCAGGTTGAACTCACACTCGCGGTTGTTGTTCTGGATAAACACGCGATACCACATACGCCCCGTGTCAATACGCGTCGGCACGGTGGTTGCAATGGTAAACACAAAACGCACCACGTCGCCGGCATCGTACACATCCACTTGGGTGATATCGGCCACGGCTTCGGGGGAATCGCCACGTCGGTCTGTGACGGTATCGACCAGTTCGCCTTGTGGTGCCTGGCCGGTGATCAACCCAGCCAAACCATCACGCTCTGCCACTTCGCGATAGGAAAGTTCAATCACACCGGAAGGTTGAAGCCGAATCTGAAACTCGTTGCGGCCCAATGGCTCGTACAACACATTGAAGTCAACGTCTCGCGTCAGATTCCAGGTGACCACAAACTCCGGCCCCGAACTGCTCACAAAAATGTCGGCAGAATCGTGTTCATACAGCCCCCACAATCCGGCAATCATGAACTCCTCACCTTGCATTGCACGTCCTGTGATGGCATTGGAAACAAGGTTCATTGTGCCACCCGCCCACGGATCACGCGCAGACCAGGAGGCGGCTTCGGAGGTTTCAAAGGTGAGATTGCCATTTAAATTGACAAACACACGATCCCAGGTTTGACCTGCGAATGGGAAAGAAAATGGCAACGGTCTGGACCAACTGGTAATCGCGCCAAAAAACTCTGCGCCGCTGTCGTTCAATCGAGTTCGCTGTTGATCCGAAAAACTGAATGGCACGTTTTCAACCCGATACCCATCCCCTTCAGGCGTGTAGCGAATGGTACGGCCTTCCAGATCGAAAAAATTGGCAGGCTCTTCGATGATGCCATCACCAGAGATGACATAGACTGGCCCCACAGGATTGTCCTGTGCGATGATTGGTTGTTGATCTGTATTGAATATCAGCGTCAAAGCGACAATCAAAACAAGAATTGTAATACCAGTAAATGATGATAACAGTGATTTGGTGTGAAACGTCATGAACCATCCTCCTCAGGCAGGTTGTCTTTCCGTTGAACAAGCATAATACATTTTCATCATTCATTGCCAGAAAAAATCAAAACCCACAGTCAAGATTTTGTCCTCTACATCTCTTTTTTGTGATGTTCAAATGCGGTATAATTTTTTAAAAATGAATTAACGGGTGTTTCATCTGAAGTTTATTTGTGAGGTTCTTAACAGGCACTTCAAATGATTGGTTGTTCTTTGATGTGTGGTTGTGCTATACTGCTTAAAATTAAAGTGACCATTGCATTCGGTTCACGATATCATCAGTAGTCCTCTTGAGCCTCCCAGTAGCCCAATGACTTTTTAGGGAGGGTTTTTCCCAAACCATTAAATATTTTATTGGTCCTTTGAATAACTTCAGACATCACCAAAATGATTCAAAAAAATGATTTAATCTCGAAGGGGTTCACATCATGAGGCAGGCCTTTCAGACGTTTCGTTTCAGTTTTTTAGGATTGTGTTGTTTAAGTATTTTTATCATCATCGCAGGTTGTTCAGATTCATTCGCACCTGTTTCAATGGTTGAAAGCGGCACGCGTACAGATTCATCGATTGGCATGGAGCAGGGAGATGGCGCTGCTGGCGGCCCAGAACTTTTCTATTTTTCAGACAAGCACAAGATTAAAAGCTGCGATATTGCCAACTGCAACGCCACCACTTCGGATGTGGTAGATCTGAAAGATCCTTATATTTCCCTGGCCCTTACACGTACAGCTACCCATTTGTATTGGATAAGCGCAGATCTGAAATCCGAAGCGCAGAACGCTTCATCGGACCTTGTTTTTGGTGGGGAGCCTGCTTACGCAAAAATCCAATCGTGCCAGATCGCAGATTGTGCTGGCACCCTTGCCGATGTACTCCAAATGGGAAGCCTTAGCCTGTTTCACAACATGGATATAGGTGTCGCACCGCCACCAGATTGTGTCTCTTGCTCTTATATGAAAGATAATGGCATCTCATCCAACATTGAATTGACAGTCACTGGCACCCATTTGATGATGGAACAACAGTTCTGGCGCTTTGAAACCAATCCTGATGATTCGCACAAATACACACTGACCAAAACCAGAACAATTTGTGAGATCGACAATTGTGCAGAAACATTCACTAACTGAATCAACTTAATTTGGGTTTGATGAATCCAATATCGTTCCACCTGAACCCATCAGGGTCAAGCCTCTTGCGTTCAGCAAACAAAATCTCGAAGGGAGTTAGATCATGAGGCAGTCCTTTCAGGCATTTCGTTATCGCTTTCTTGGTTTTATCTTAATAGGTGTGACCATTGTGGTCGCAGGTTGTTCAGAATCTTTGACGTCTATCAACGAGGTTTCGCAGAATGCTTCTCCTGCACAGTTGACTGAAGCAGACGGTGCAGCCGCGACGCCTACCAAATTATATTGGGTTCAATCAGACACAGATAAGGCTGTCGCCAAAATCAATTCTTGCCACATTGATAATTGCACATCCACCCTCAAACATGAAGCGATTTTGAATCAGACATATTGGTTGACCGAACTCACTTCAACTGACACCCATCTGTACTGGATACACACATCGCCAACTGTTACCCCATCCAAAGTTCAACGCTGCGACATCAGCGATTGTGCTAATACAATCAATGATCTGGCTACCATGGCAGGGTTTGATATGGGCCTGGTGAATGGCTTAACAAACTGGTACCTAACCGTGACCGACACTCATCTGTTCTTAAGAGGTGTCGCAGGGGGATATATCTACACCTGTGAAATCGCCAATTGTGCCACATTCACCGATATCCTCACAGGGGATGGACAGACCACGGGTTTCACCACTGGCCTTTAAAATGATTTATGTGGGTGATTCAGAAACAAGTTAAAACCTCGAAGGGAGTTAGATCATGAGGCAGTCCTTCCATACAATTCGTTACCGTTTTTTTGGGTTGTGTTTTCTAGGCATTGTTGTTGCACTTTCAGGTTGCTCGGCATTTACTGGAGAGCCTGGAAACGCTTTCCAGATGGCAAATACAAACAATACAACAGCATCTTGCGGCGAAGCAGGCACATTCCTGGCCAAGTGGGGCAGTTTGGGCAGCGGCGATGGGCAGTTTCACGACCCAGCCGACGTAGGTGTGGATGATAAGGGCGATCTCTACGTGGTGGATCGAGAAAACAGTCGTATTCAGAAATTTAATGCCAGCGGTGTCTACGTTGCCCAGTGGGGCAGCAATGGCAACGGCGTTGGTCAATTCTCTTATCCCTCCGGCGTGTCCGAAGATAGAAACTATCCTTTTGTTGCTGTTGCCGACACAGCAAATAACCGAATTCAACTTTATGATCATGACAATAAATTCGTTTATTCATTTGGATCCTTTGGCAATGGTGATGGCCAGTTATCCGGGCCCCAAGCGGGGGTGTTTATATTCCCCTCTGTCGCATTACTTGTTTCAGACGGAGGAAATCACCGCCTCCAATGGTTTGATATGGCTGGGGGGAACGGCATTTTCCTCAAAGAAGTAGGAAGTGAAGGCAGCGGCGATGGTCAATTCTCTTTCCCAAGCGACATCGTCGTAGATAGTACTTGGAACTTCTATGTTGCAGATACGGGCAACCACCGCATCCAGAAATTTGCAGCGAAAACTGAAGATCTTTCTGTCAGAGCTGATTTCCTCACGAAGTGGGGCAGCAATGGCAGTGGCGATGGGCAATTCTCTTTCCCTTCCGGCTTGGCCGTGGACAGCAAAGACAACATCTACGTTGCCGATACAGGAAATCATCGCATCCAGAAATTTGATGTCAGCGGGAATTTTCTTACCAAGTGGGGCAGCGAAGGCAGCGGCGATGGGCAGTTCTCTAGCCCCTCCGGTGTGGCCGTGGACAGTCAGGGCAATGTTTATGTTGCTGACACAGGCAACCACCGTATCCAGAAATTCTGCGGTGGCGTAATTGAAGTTGATCCTGCACCATAGCACAGCAGCTTTATCAAGAGAGAAAAATCAAAAATCTCGAAGGCGGACAAATGAGAGAGACAGTTCGTTACACCATTTTTGCCGGCGTATTGGCGTTGGCATTATTTCTTGCACCATTTGATTTCATCTCCAACGCGCAATCGAGTGCTGAACAGGAAGCCGCTGAAATCGCTTCGTCTTTGGACGAAAATCAAAATCAAGTACTGGATGATGCAGAAATCCTCAACGCCATTCAGATGTGGATTCTGGGCGATTCAGCATCAGTGGATGACACTGTTATCAATGATGCTTCTATCTTGAGCCTGGTTCAGCTATGGATTACGGGCGAATCCATTTCTAGTCCGCTTCTTATGGGCGATGATGATGGCCTTGCTGAAACACCTGCGGGAGGAAAAAAATTCTATTGGTCAACATTTGGTTCAGATGACACGAATGGGCATGTCAAAACTTGTGTGCTGCCCCTCTGTATCCTCACCACAACCGATGTGTTGTCACTCCCGAACGCCCTATTTCTAAACCTCATCGCAAAAGGCACCAAACTGTACTGGATTGACGGCATCAGGGGGATAATCCAAACCTGCGATATCGACGATTGCAAAAACACCATAATCGATATTTTGAAACTTGAGGGTTATGTGTTTACCTTTCCAGGTGTACAAGGTGCCAAATTCACAATCACGGACACAGAACTTTACGTGTCCATTCTCGGTTCTTCAATCCGAAGTTGTGCGCTTGCCAATTGCACAGCAACATTGTCGACAATACATTCAGGTGGCGGCACCATGCATGTTCAGCCAAGCTTCGCTCTAGGCTCTTAAAAACATGGCAATATCGACAGAACAAAACAGATCGTATTCAACATCTCAAAGGGAGTTCATTTGAATCAGACAATTCGTTACTTATTTTTTACAGGCTTATTGACGTTGGCATTGTTTCTTGCGCCATTCGATTTCATCTCCAACGCACAATCGAGTGCTGAACAGGAAGCCGCTGAAATCGCTTCGTCTTTGGACGAAAATCAAAATCGCGTGCTGGATGATGCAGAAATCCTCAACGCCATTCAGATGTGGATTCTGGGCGAAGCCCTGCCCGATGGAAAAACCATTGACGATGTATCCATTTTAAGTTTGGTTCAGATTTGGATCACAGGCGAATCCATCAGGCCCCCGTTGATGGGCGATGATTTCGGTGATGATGAGGGTGAATTTATAATCGTGTGGGGCGTGGCCCTGGGGTCTTTGAATTATGAAAACGGGATTGATGATGCAACCAATTTCGATGCCGTATTTTCAACCACTGGCGTAAATCGGGTGTGTCCAAACGGCGCAGCCGTTTTGAAATGCCAGGATGTCAGTGCCGATACGAACGACAGCAGAGGTGTTGCAGTCGGCGACGTAGGCGGCCACAGCGCATTGGACCTCGTTTTTGCCAATGGCGGCGAAGGGCGATTCAACAACCGCGTGTGCCTGAACACCACCGAAGACCTTGGCGCACTTGCGTATACGTGTTCTGATATCAGTTCGGATGCAGTCCGCAGCAATGGCGTCGCATTGGGCGATATGGATAACAACGGGTCCCTTGATGCCGTTTTTGCCAACAGTGGGCAAAATCACATCTGTTTAAACAATGCTGGTGTGTTTACCTGTAGCAATGTCAGTGAGGATGACACCGACAGCAATGGGGTTGCGCTGGGCGATATGGATGGCAATGGATTTTTTGATATCGTCTTTGCCAACAGTGGAAAAAATCGCGTCTGTTTAAACAACGAAGGTGTGTTTACCTGTAGCGATGTCAGTGCAGATGAAGGCGTCAGCAATGGTGTTGCGCTGGGCGATTTGGATTTCAATGGCGATATCGACATCGTTTTTGCAAATTCACTGAAAAATCAGGTTTGTTTAAAGAATGACGGTGTATTTGACTGTACTGAAATCAGCACAGATGAAAGTTTAAGTTTTGGCGTCGCATTGGGCGATGTGAACAACAATGGCTTCATTGATGCTGTGTTCAGCAATTTGAATGAAAACACATGGTGCAGAAACGACGATGCGGGCGGCCTCACCTGTGAAAAACTCAATGGGGACAACAAACCCCTTCGACAAAGCAATGGCGTGGCCTTGGCCGATGTGGATGAAAACGGCTCTATCGATGCCGCCTTTGCCGAATCAGAAACTGAACCCTGGTTGTGCTTCAACACCTCAGGCACATTTGGCTGCCTCAGTGGCGACATCAACTAAATCACAGGCTTGAAAGCCCCCCTCACAAAAAAACTTTTTAATATATTTTGTGGGGGGGTTCTACTTTTTAAGTTTTTCGGTTACAAGTAGTTATAGTTATTGCAAAAACCAGTCTAAGCGAAGTGCAGTGATCCACAACTTGAATCCAGATGGGATACAGCCTTTGATTCAGTGCAATCAATCTCGAAAGGATTCAGATGAATCAGGCACTTCGTTATTCCATCTTTGCAGGCTTATTGACCTTGGCATTGTTTCTTGCGCCATTCGATCTTGTCTCCAAGGCGCAATCCAGTGTTGACCAGGAAGTTCAAACGATGGCTTCCGCTTTGGACGAAAATCAAAACCGTGTGCTCGATGATTCGGAAATCCTCAACGCCATCCAGTTATGGATTTTGGGCGAGGCCCTTCCCGACGGTGAAGTGATTAACGATGCATCCATATTAAACCTGGTTCAACTGTGGATCACGGGTGAGTCCATTTCAGGACCGCCGCTTATGGGCGATGATGTCGGTGGAGATGCACCACAGACTGCTTGCACCGAACCGGCTGGCACGTTCCTCAGCAAGTTTGGGGAAACAGGCACCACCGAAGACAATCATTTTTGGAGCCCTCGAGGGATTGCGGTAGACAGCGCGGGCAATGTCTATGTCGCTGATTTTTCCCTTCACATCGTTAAGAAATTTGATGCCAATGGCGCCTTCGTCACTAAATGGAATAACAAAAGCAGCGATGAGGTCCAGTTTTGGTCGCCCAGAGGGGTGGCGGTGGACAGTGAAAGCAATGTTTATATCGCTTATTCTCTAAGCGATGAAATCCACGATCGCATTCAGAAGTTTGACACCAACGGCACTTACCTAAATGAGTGGGGCACCCATGGCGCCGCGAATGCAGAGTTTAAAACTCCTGAGGGTGTGGCGGTGGATAGCGCCGGCAATATCTATGTTGCGGATCGAGGTAATGACCGCATTCAGAAACTTGACAGCGCAGGCCAATACCTCAACCAGTGGAGTATCAATGGTCAAACTGATAATGAACATATGGACCCAACGGGAGTAGCGGTGGACAATGCGGGCAACATCTATGTCACAGATGCTTTAAGGGATCGCGTTCAAAAGTTTGACCCCGATGGCAAGTATCTTTTGCAATTTGGGGGCTATGGCCCCGATAAGGAGCAGTTCCAACGTCCCTTGGGTGTGGCAGTGGATAGCGCCGGCAACGTCTATGTCGCTGACACGGACAACGGGCGTATTCAGAAATTTGACGCCAATGGCACTTACCTCACTTCGTGGGGGAAAATGGGCAACGAGGATGGCGAATTTTTATTCCCTCATGGTGTGGCAGTGGATCACTTAGGTCACGTCTATGTCTCAGATACCGGCAACAATCGCATCCAGAAGTTCTGTGGCGGATTTTAATCCATGACCAACAATTTCGGAGGCATACAAATGAGAGAGACATTTCGTTATTCAATCTTTGCAGGTTTATTGACGTTGGCATTGTTTCTTGCACCATTCGATCTCATCTCCAACGCGCAGCCAAGTGTTGGCCAGGAAGTTCAAGCCATCGCTTCGGCTTTGGACGAGAATCAGAATCGCATGATGGACGATGCCGAAATTCTCATCACCATTCAGTTGTGGATTCTGGGCGATTTGGCGACAAACAGTGACCCTATTTCCGATGCAGCGATTTTGGGCTTGGTTCAACTGTGGATTACAGGTGAAACGCTTTCAGTGGGCATCATGTCCGATGATGGGATTGGCACCACACCCTTTAGGTTTAGGTCCATCATCGGATGCAACCAGGCTACTGGCACTGAACTCACCCAATGGACGGGCAACATCTTCGGCCCTAACAGCATTGTTCCTGATTCTTTTCAACCCGATGATGTGGCCGTGGACTGGCAAGGGGCGAATGTCTATATTGTTGATGCTGCCCACAGCAACATCCAATGGTGGCAAAAAGATTCGAAGTTTGAAACCACCAGTGGTTACACCCTCAATCGCAAGTGGGGCAGCTTTGGCCAAGGTGATGGCCAGTTCGCTGGCCCAAGAGGTGTGGTGGTGGACAGCCAAACCGTGGACCGTCCAGGCGATGTTTATGTGGCAGACACAGGCAACCACCGCATCCAAAGGTTTTCCGGCAACAGCGCTTTTATCACCAAGTGGGGCAGCTTTGGTCACGGTGATGGTCAGTTTTGGGAACCGGTATCCATTGCCGTGGACGGTTTGGGCAATGTTTATGTCGCTGATCTGCTCAACGACAGAATTCAGAAGTTTAATTCTGATGGCGCTTACCTCACTCAGTGGCAAAGCTCACTCCCCATTGATGTGGAGGTGGACCCGCAAAACAACGTGTATGTCGCCAATAGCGGCAGCATCCAAAAGTTTGATTCAAACGGCACTTTTATCGGCACCATAGGAACATGGAATTCCGACCGAGCAGAAACCAACGTCCTTGGCAAATTCAGGTTTTTGGTAGGTATAGCGGTGGCTGATGATGGTAAAATATATGCTGCCGATAATGACATTGGTCGCTCTGGTAGACAAATGATTCACTCGTACCACCCAAACGGCACGCCCATCAATTCATGGTTGCTTGCAGGCAACCCAGCTATCCCAGGAGTCGAATCTCATTGGTCGGCCAGCATCCGTGGCTTGACCGTTGATGGCGGCGAAGGTCTGTATGTTGGCGACCCAGGCAAAAATCTTGTTAGAAAATTTTGCACAGGGGATGGACAAATTCAAAGCATTAATGGCTAAAAACAATCTCAAATCAACCTGAATCCAGGCGGGAGATTGAACTTTAAAGGGTTCGTTTCCCGCCTGTTTCAATCTTTTAACAACGCTTCATTTTGGAGTCCTGTTGCGCTATAATGCTAAAAAACTCGATATTATTTACATTGATCTGAGTCCGCCTTTGGGATCAGATTAAACATCTCAAAGGGGATCACATGAGGCAGACCTTACGTTACGCCATCTTTACATTTCTATTGACGTTGGCACTATTTCTTGCGCCACTCGATTTCATCTCCAACGCACAGAATGTTGATCAGGACACCAATGAAATCGCTTCAGCTCTGGACGAAAATCGAAACCGTCTGCTGGATGACTCAGAAATCCTCAACGCCATTCAGATGTGGATTCTGGGCGAAGCCCTGCCCGATGGTGAAACCATTAGCGATGAATCCATACTCATCCTGGTTCAACTGTGGATCACAGGTGAGTCTATTAGGCCCCCATTGATGGGAGATGATCCTGATGACGATGCACCTCAAATCGGTTGCACCGAAACGCCAGGCACCTTACTTACCCAATGGGGAATTTCAGGCTTCAACGATGGTCAATTCAGTTCACCGGTGGGGGTCGCTGTGGACAACGCTGACAACGTCTATGTTGCTGATTCAGGCAATAGCCGCGTACAAAAATTCACCCCTAACGGCACCTTTCTCTCCGCGTGGGGAGGTTTCTTCGATCTGGTTGTCGATCTTTTTTTCCCTGATCAGGTAGCGGTGGACAGCGCTGGCAACATTTATATTGCTGACAGTCCGAGCATCACAAAGCTGGGCAGCAATGGTTCTTTCATCACCAAATGGGAGGGCCAGGATAGCCAGTTTAGTTTCATTGAAGATTTGGCTGTAGACAGTACTGGGAACTTATATGTCACTTATGCATCCTTCGCGGGTATTCAGAAGTTTGACACCAATGGCAATCTACTTACCAATTGGGGGCGTGCTGGTTTTGGCAAAGCACTAGACCAGGGTTTTTCCCCAACAGCTATTGCCGTGGACAGCGCTGACAATGTTTATGTTGTTGATTCATCAATTTTTAAGTACGACAGCAACGGCACATTTCTTACAAAGTTGGATAATGATGAGATTAATTTTCCAACAGAAGTTGCGGTGGACAGTGTAGGTAATATTTATATTTTCGATTCTGGTGTCAGTGGGCAAAGCATTCACATTAAAAAACTTGATCCTAATGGCAAGCTGCTTGCCAAGTGGACTGACGCAAGCTGGCGTGAAGGGCTAGGCATTTCCGACCCTGGTTCCGACCCCGGTTTCGATGAGATGAGCAATTCGCCCGAAGGAATGGCGGTGGACAGCCAGGGCCATGTTTATGTTTCCACAACTTTGGGCAAAATTCAAAAATTCTGTGGCGGGCTTTGATTCAATATAAGAATCTCGGAGGCTTACAAATGAGAGAGACATTTCGCTACACCATCTTTGCAGGTTTATTGACCTTGGCATTGTTTCTTGCACCATTCGATTTCATTTCCAACGCTCAGAATATTGATCAGGAAACCAATGAAATCGCTTCGGCTTTGGACGAAAATCAAAATCGCGTTTTGGATGACTCGGAAATCCTCAACGCCATTCAGTTGTGGATTCTGGGCGAAGCCTTGGCTGACGGTGAAACCATTAGCGATGAATCCATCCTCAGTCTCGTTCAAATGTGGATCACAGGAACATCCATCAGGCCGCCACTCATGGGGGACGATTTCGGTGACGATGCTCCGCTGGCTTGCACCGAAGACACAGACACGCTCATTGCAAAATGGGGCAGCCTGGGCAGTGGCACTGGTGAGCTCGATAGCCCTCATGATGTAGCGCTGGACAGCAATGGAAACGTTTATGTGGTTGACACCGGTAATCACCGCATTGTGAAGTATGGGTCCAATGGCGAAAACCCCTTGTACGCTGGCAGTTTTGGTGCGGGTAACGATCAATTAGACAGCCCCACCGGGATCGCGTTGGATAGTGATGGAAACATCTATGTCTCCGATTCGGGCAACCATCGCATTGTGAAGTATGATTCCGAGGCCGAAAACCCTCTGTATATTGGCGAGCTTGGCACAGGTGATGATCAGTTCAACAGCCCTCAGGGATTGGTGGTTGACAGTGATAGAAACCTTTATGTTGCTGATACGGACAACAACCGCATTCTGAAGTTTGATGCCAATGGCGATTTCCTGGCCAAGTGGGAAAGCGCAGACGGGGAAAGCGACTCGCTTGACAAGCCCACCGGTTTGGTGTTGGACAGCGAGGAGAACGTGTATGTCGCTGATACCTACAACGACCGTATTCTGAAATTCCACGCCGACGGGACGTTCCGCGAGAAATGGGGGCAAGGCTATGACGAAGACGAATGCGAAGATGGACCGCCCCGCGGGCGAGAGTGCAGGAATGATAGGGATGATGATGAGCAGCCTGATTTTAATAACCCCACAAGCATAGCGATCAGTAATTATATGATGTACGTTGTTGATTCAAATCGCGATAGAGTCCAAAAGTTTGACCTCGACGATTTTGAAGATTTCTCCACAGATTGGGGAGATTTTGGCAGCGGCGATGGGGAGTTTGATGCACCGTTTGGTATGGCATTGGACAGCATGGGCTACATCTATGTGGCTGATACCGGCAACCATCGCATCCAGAAGTTCTGCGGTTGACTTCAATCGTGACCAAAAATCTCGGAGGTTTTCAAATGAGAGAGACATTTCGTTATTCAATCTTTGCATGCTTATTGACGCTGGCACTGTTTCTTGCGCCATTCAATTTTATCTCCAACGCGCAGTTGAGTGGTGAGCCAGATGTAGAAAGCATGGCTTCGGCTTTGGACAACAATCAAAACCGCGTGCTGGACGATTCCGAAATACTCAGCGCCATTCAGTTGTGGATTCTGGGCGAAGCCCTGCCCGATGGTGAAACCATTAGCGATGCATCCATCCTCAGTCTGGTTCAACTGTGGATCACGGGGGCGGCTATTTCCAACCCGCCTCCTATGGGGGATGATGTTGGTGAAATGGATGGATTCTATTGTCCGTCTGTAGGCCACATTTCCGGATGGGGCAGCGAAGGCACGGGCGATGGTCAGTTCAATGCCCCTAATGGCGTGGCAGCGGACCATATGAACAACAAGATCAGTGTTTACGTCGCTGATTCATACAACCACCGCATCCAGAAGTTTACTTCCACAGGCACCTTCGTCACCAAGTGGGGCAGTGAGGGCACGGGCGATGGCCAGTTCAAACTACCGCTTGGCGTTGCGGTGGACAACTATGGCAATGTTTACATCGCTGATTCAAACAACAACCGCATTCAGAAGTTCGATTCCACCGGCACATACCTCACCCAGTGGGGCAGCAAGGGCACGGGCGATGGCCAGTTCGATTCTCCCGCAGGCGTAGCGATGGACAAGGAAGACAATGTTTACATCGCTGATATAGGCAACCACCGCATCCAGAAGTTCGATTCCAAGGGCACCTTCATCACCAAGTGGGGCAGTGAGGGCACGGACGATGGCCAGTTCGATTCCCCCGCTAGAGTGGCAGTGGACTACCAGAGTAATGTGTACGTCGCTGATATAGGCAACCACCGCATCCAGAAGTTCGATTCCAAGGGCACCTTCCTCGACTATGGCCAGTTGCACAGCAGCGACAGCGGAGGAGATGTGCAGTTCAATAGACCCTTTGGACTGGCGGTGGATGGCCAAACCGTGGATCGTCCAGGCGTTGTCTATGTCGCTGATTCAGACAACCGCATCCAGGAGTTCGATTCCTCAGGTACCAGCATCTCCGAATTCCACTTCGGTGGTATCACCAATGACTTTG
>JAJCYT010000016.1 GCA_029262795.1 Candidatus Fraserbacteria bacterium | reverse complement strand
AGAACACTTCGCCCACGTTGGCGGTGTCGCCCACGTTGAACTCAATGATCTGGAAGTTCACATCGGTTGCCACTGCTGGTTCACCCAACCAAGGTTCAAAGTCAACCTTGTCGCTCAAGCGATCGCCCAAGCCGTTAGGGTTGCCATCAGCATCAGGACCAGAAGGTTCACCCCACCAGTTGTTGGTGGCGTCCAAGGTTTCCCCTGGCTTCAGACCCTGTGAATCGATGCCGAAGTCTTCATTTCGTGCAATGTTATTGTTGTTAATCGTGCTATCTTGTGAGCGATCCGCATCAATACCTGTTGCATTGTTGCGAATGGAGTTGTTCGTAATCACAACGCCAATCGCCTGCAAGTTGATACCGATACCTTTGCCATCGTCACCACTAATGCTGTTGCTGTCGATCAACAAATCGTCGCCGCGATCCACGGAGCGCAAAGTCACACCAGTGTTGTTTCTGTCAAAAGTGTTGCCGGTGATTTCGATACTAGACAAGTCATCGGAACCATCAACCAAAACACCCTGTTCATCGTTGTCATTGGCAACGCTGTCACGTACGTACAGACTGCGACCGTTTTCACCCTTCACGTCAAAGCGGAAACCAACGTGGTTTTCGTTTGCGGAAGAATTGGTGACCATCACATTGTCCATGTCGTCGGTGGAATCGAAGAAGAAGCCGGAACCCACGCTGTCGCGGTTGCGGTCGTTTCGATCTGCCACAGAGTCAGTCACAGACACGTTGGACATGTCATCGGTGGTGGTCAGCAACTGGCCGTGGTCATCGTTGCGGCTGGCTTCCACGGTGTTGGTTGTCCATTCCGTCAACTTATCTCCAATAGCGATGATGCCGTTACCGGAACCGGTAGGTGCACTGGAGCCGTTCTGATGGAACTGAGTATTGCTGAAGATCACTTCATCAATGTCACCAAGGTTCACAGCGCGGAGAGCAGATGGGTTCAACAGTGGCGGTGCAATCAAGAAACCGCCCACACCATAAAAGATGCTGGTGAGGGTATTGTTGTTGGCATCCAATTGTACACCGTTGCCGCCGTTGTCGTTGGCTTCGCCACCATCCCAGCTGAATTCTGAAATATCGCCAAAGGAGCTGATTTCCAAACCATCAGCGGTTGGGATACCTGGGGCAATGATGGATATACCCACACCATTTTTATTGAACAGGTTGTTGGTGAAGGTGGCACCGGTGATGTCGTTGCCCGAGCTGGACAAGAGCACCCCGTTGTTGCAGTTTTCTTTGGATTCATTGCCGGTGAAGATGGCATCGTTGATGTCACTGGCAGAGAACACGGCAAAACCGTCACCGTGCGACGCCATGGCTGCACCCACACTCAACGGGCCTGCTCCCCATAAGAACGCAAGAGAGTCTCGGGTGTCGCCACAAATGGTGCCGTTGTTCCAGAACACGTTGTTTTCCACAATATTGGCATCGTAGTCGCCAGGATGTGCAAACCCAATGTAGTCGCCCACATCGGCCACACCAGAGCCATCATCGTTGCCAGGCAGGCCAACCGTTACACCGGCACCCGCGTTCAAGCGAACGTTGTTGCCACTGAAGGTCACTGGGTCCAAGTCACCACCATTGAGGAACGCCACACCATTAAATGGCAAGGAGGGTGTTGCAATACCAGCACCCAACCCCATTGGGTTAATTGGACCAATACCAGCAGCACCTGAGCCATTTGCATTGATGACGTTATTATCGAACGTCAGTGTGTCAATGTCTTGCACGCCTGTGCCAGCAGGAATAGCTGCTGCAATTGGCAAAGCGCCAAGGCCAACATTCACTAAGGCAACGTAACGGCCTGCGCCAGGGAAGGCGAGACTGTTCACAAACAAGACACCTGTACCAGAATTACCAGTGATGCCTTCTTCAAAATCTTCATCGTGGTTATTGACAAAGTATGTGTTTTCAATTTGTCCGTTGTTGGCAAACACCACACCTGCACCAAACGTTGCAGATTGCACACCGGCCGCAGCAGCAACAGCAGCTGTATTCAAGTCACCGAAGCCATTTTGTTGGATGATGTTGCCATCAAACAAAATATCTTCAAGCTGTGTCACCACGTGGGTCCAATAAACGCCATTGTCGCCATTGCGCACAATGTAGTTTTCCTGGAACAACACCTGTTCCTGATCACTGGTATTGGCGAAAGCTACACCACTGTGTGCATTGGAATCAAAAGTGTTTCTGGTGATGAAGATACCTTCATCTTCAGAACTGCCACCCATAGAAGATACAGTTGGTGCAAAGAACAAACCGTTACCATCAGCCACGTTACCTGCTGCTGCGGCAATTTTCGGGTTTGCACCCACTGGAGGACCGTTCTGACGAACGTTGTTGTTGTCAAAGCGGAAGTTTTCAAAGGACTGTGCACCAGCGGTGATAGGAGCAGCTGCAGGACCGAAGTCCACAACCACACCGTCACGGGCGTTGTCCTGAATGAAATTGTTCTGAATGGTGATGTCTTCATCGCCCTGGCCTGCACCAAATGTCGTGGCGTAAGGCGCAGCAATACCGGTGCCATAGCTGTCAGCACCAGCAGACAGGTTACCCACAAGGATACCAGCACCTGGGCAGTTTTGTACGGTCAGGCCCATGTCTTCATCGTCGCCACCAAAGCGCACGTTGTCCGCTGCGATGATCACACATGGATCAGAAGCGAGCAAAGCTGCGAAAGCGCCACCCGTGCCGTCAATGACGGTGACGTTCGCACCATCGCGTGAGCGGATTTCCAGGTTTTCCATCACTTTCGTAACAGGCAAAGCAGGGGCTGCAGCATCAGCGGCTGAACAACCTGCAATAGCTGCGATAGCAATAGCGATACCAGGAACCAATACAGGACCTGTACCATCACATGGATAGTTCGCTAAACTATTAGTCAAAAAATAGGTACCAGGGGACAATACGAGTGTGTCGCCTGGCTGTGGCGTCACACCTGCATCTGGGCCCTGCAATGGCGCAAAGCCAGCCGAAGCACGTACCAAGTCACATGCGCTGTTACCAGCTACACAACCCGGCGTTGCAGCAGCAAGCGTGTTTGGCACAATTCGGATTTCGCGTGCTTCAGCTATATCATTTATCGTTGCCACGGTCAGCAGCAAGATAAAAATCGCAATCAGCGACTGCACGATTCTATTATTAAACATCAACGCAAACCTCTTTCCTTGTGTTTCTATTTTAAAATGATTCATAATTACTCTCTTAACTCCTTAACAGTTCGAAATTTGCCACCACTTCATAAATGTAACTACCCAAAATGTCCCTATCACTGACGAAAAACAATATACTTAATGGTCCATATTAAATTTAAATCATTACAAAATGGTCACCATAACCGAATCTAAAATTAAACAATATTTTAACATCCTATCAATTCTAAAGCAAAGAACTTTGGTAACCTTATTAAGTGAACCAATATTTTCCTATGCTTAATTTCTAAGACAGTTTTCTGAATCTGAAATCTTAAAATTCTTGGAAATCTGTCAATGATTTTGCAGGCGAAGGGGAGTTTTTAAGTGTTTAGTGGCAGAAAAATGGCTACGGAGAACCGTACAACTGAAAGAATCATCCCAAGGCAACAGATTGCCTTGGGATGATTCTTTCAGTTTGATATTGAATTTAACGTGTATGTGTATTTAAAGACCTGAGTTTCCAATTTCCTGCCGGGTAAACAAGACATCCACCGTATTGCTGCTCAGATTTTTCTCCAATAAAAGAATATAAACGTTATTGGCATCTGCAGCGAGAGCCACATTGGTGAAGCTGAAGTTTTCGTCATTGGAAGATACTTCTTGAGCCAAGCCAAGTACATCAACCACTGAAACCAGCCTTACAATATTTCGGTTGCGTACATCTGGATCCTCTTGATGCCAGGCGATGAAAAATTGATTGGCTTCGTTAATGGCAATGGCTGGCGAACTGGCCGAACGAGGTGCCTGGGAAAGATTTAATGACGCTTTGCCAAACCCAGGATCGGTCAAAACCAAGTCGCCCTCTTGTGCGGTGTTTAGAAAAATTTGTGTTTCACCACTCACGCGTTCCTGCCATACTGCGATAACTTGTTGCCCTATACCAATATCCGAGAGATTAAGGGGGTTGCGAACAGCCAAAACCACATTTTCGGACTGGGCGCTTTCGGAATTCGAAATATTGATGGGGTTAAATGCCGATGTTTGGTGGAAGAAAATATCGTTAAAGCGATTGCCTTCCTGTTCCCATGCAAAAAACATGCTCCGTAAAGGGCGATTGGGATTCACTGCCAGTGCAGGGCGATCGGCAGGGAAGCGCACGGTAGATAAAAATCCCCTTGATACATTAAAGGTTTCTGTTAATGAAGCGTCATCCGCCCGACCGGCACGCACAAAGATGTTGCGAGCGCCATCCGGGTTGAGATCGTCTTCTTCACTGTCATCGGACCAAGCCACCACAAAGGTGTCCATATTGCCAGTGTCTAAAGTTGGGGCCAGTGAATCGCCTTCGTTACTGGTTAGATTCAGGACAGGATTACTTGAATCCCACCTCCAACTGCTGCCTTCATTGTTGGACAGCGTAACAAAAATATCGAAATTGCCGTTGCGATCATCAGCCCAGACCAAAATCAGGTCGCCATTGGCCAGTAAATCAATTGACACATTTTTGGGATTGAATCCGGAAGCTTCAGCAATGGTGGTCGGGGCAGTGAAGGTGTCGCCTTCGTTATCTGAACGAGAAAAACGCACTGTTGACAAGGTGCCATCAGCATCTTCTTCGGTCCATACCACAAAAACATCGCCGCTTTGAGCCACCACAGAGGGGCGACAACTGTCTTCATCAAGACATGCCACACCACTGTTGGATACATTGACAGCAATAAAATCTGCCTGCTGAAACTGACCGGTGGTTAGCGTGCTTACCAATACGCTAAAGATCACGGCCAAGTAAAGCCATCGTGCTTTCATACCAGCCTCCTGGAGAATTTTTCTTCCCTCTCGATTGGGCACGAGTGCCTTCCATCGCTTTTACTCTATACATATTATACTCTAAATTCGTGGAATAGCTGCTGAATGTAGTGAAAGCTACGTTTGTTGAAACCAAGTGTACGTCAGTGACACTTGCCTGCGCTTTATCATGAAGACGTTTGTTATTGAAACAAACCATTCGATTTTTTTAATTTTATATCTTTAAAGGAAGGGTATTCATGAGACATGGGTGCAGTTGGTTGAAGATGACCTTGCTGGCTTTGCTGTTTGTAAGCACAGGCAGCCTGTTGCAGGCACAGGAGGATACGGCTTTGGAGCGCGTGAAAACGCTGCCATTTTCCGCAACCCGATCGACTACCGTTCCCGGATTCAATGTGCGCGCCATTGATGTGTGGGTGGACAATAATATGGCTGTGGTGTCTTCAGCTAATTTGGTCCATTTGGTCGATTTAAGCAACATTTCCGCGCCGGTATCTCACACAATTGAGTTGCCGGATGGCGACGACACATGGGATGTCAAACTGAAAGACGATTTGCTTTATGTGGGTTTGCAAAGCTCGATAGATCAAGCATCTTTGCTCATTTATGATGTTCGCAATCCAGCAATGCCTGTGATGTTAAACCGCTTTCGCAGCGATGAGTTTTTCGCTACTCACAATCTATTTGTTGCAGAAAACGTGGTGTTTCTCGTGACCGTGAAAACGGCATTGCGCGAAGGGGAAGATGAAGTGCCTCCAGAGCGCAGCAATCGTCTATGGATGCTTGATGTGACAGATCCATCTAATCCAAAGGATTTAGGACCGGTGATGGACACCCTGACGGACATGCCCATCACTCGTAATCATGACCTGACCGTGATTGGCAACCGAGCGTATATAGCTGCATGGGTGAATGGCATTTATATCGTTGATTTTGAACATTTGGATGATCCACAAAATTTGACGTATGAAACCATGATGCACCATCAATATGAACCTGCGGCAAGTTCCTTTAACTTTCCCAATCCATCCACTCATAATTTATGGCCCTCCGAAGACGGCATGGTACTTTGGTCCACAGATGAAGTGGTGGGGGAGTCAATTCGAGCGTTTGATATTTCTGATTTTTCCAATCCACGCCTACTTGGACAATATCGTATCAGTCCCCGTTCCATGCCGCACAATGTGATTGTTCAGGGGGATTACGCTTACGTGTCTCATTATCTCGACGGTGTGCGTGTGCTACAGATTGGGGATGGAGGCATTGAGGAAGTGGCCCGCCACGACACTGTGGGAAACAACGCGCGAACAAATCCCTTTCGTGGTGCCTTTGGGGTGTTTCCTTTAGAAAATCATGTGTTGGTTTCAGACACGTTCAATGGGTTGCTGATCTTTGAAAAGCAGGGTGTGTTGAGATTGCCTTGATTTAAGATTGAAATATTATTTTAAAGTTTCAAAAAAAGAAAGCGGGTGGACAAAAAGTCCACCCGCTTTCTTTTTTCATATGGTTATTTATTGATTAGTTATGATCAGGCACATAGAAACTTCTGGGGAAGCTGCTGGAAAACTCATCAAAGCAGACAGGGAAATCATCTTCGTTGTCGACAGTGACGGTGCTTAAACCATAACCTGATTTGAGTTTGCTGCCCGTGATTTTATCTCTGACTTCATAAGACAACACACCTAACTGTCCTTCAAAAGGACGTTCTTCTACAAAGCAGAAGTTGACGGTGTGCCAGCCTGGATCGAGTGACAAGCCAATTTTTAATGGCGTTGCATTGGTACCGACGCCATTGCCAACGGGCACGCCGTCAATGTAGGCTTCAAAGTGATCATCATCGATAAAGGTTGGGTCATTGGTCACGTTACCATCTACCGTTCCATCCCAGAAATACAGGTCGATGTTGTTGCCCACAGCCACTGTGGCTGTAGCACGATCTGATTTTCCAAGCGGATTGCTGGATGGTCTGTCTGCAATGGTGTAGTTAAAGTATGCGCTGCCCTGATAGCCAAATGCCGGTGTAAAGTAGCATTGGCCGCCAGAAGATTTTGGCACATCCAAATCGCAAATGACGCTGCCCGCTTCGGGGTTTAGCATTTGCGGTGCTTCGATGATGTACAAATCGTCCTGGTCAAAGATGTCAAAATCGTTTTCCAACACGTCGACCATCATTGCAGGGCTGTTTACGGTGGTTGAAGCAAAGTCATCATTGGCGTCTGGGTTGGATTCATTGCCGGTTTCACAAATGGCTTCTGGATCATCAAAGTCTTCATCACAACCAGAGTCACTATCCGTTGAAGACAAGAAGTTCATGCGGAAGTCATACTCACCTGCAGCAATGGCCATGACTTGATTGGGATCCAAGAAGAAATCAAGTTGGAAGCTGCAATCAAACACGCCTGCGCGCCCTGGTTTGTTCATCAACAGTAAAGTTTGTGTTAACGGACCGCGTGGATCAAACCACAGATCATTGCCAGGAGAATCACGCAATACTTTATCCAGACTCACCTGTGGATTGCGGTTGATGCGGCGTCCCGCAGGATTGTAAAAATCACAATCTGATTCCGAACGATCAACAAACAACCCCAATGCATCAAGCACTGCTTGACTTTGGGGGGTTTGCGGGACCGTTTCGTCAATCTTTGTGATGGTTAAATCCAAATCACTGTTAGACACAAATCGTAATTCGTTGTCACAATTGGTGACCTGCGTGATGACCGGATCACTGATTCGATCAATGTCAATTTCCACACTGAGCGAACAGAACACATCACGCGGTGCTTCCAAACTTAAAAAGTTGACAAGTTCCTGCCCAATACAACGGTAGTTATAGCTAAAACCGCCGCCGCCAGGGCTGCATGAAGTGCCGCCACTGCCGCCACCGCCATGCCAGGGTTGATGATGACCATATAATTCTGGCATCATCGGGTTTGCCAAAATCAGGGAAGCGGAAACCAGAACGCCTAGCGAAAACATTTTTAGCCAGAACTTCATCGATTTCATTGGAAAACTCCTTCACTGGCCTTGACCATTGAGTCAACCAGAAAGACCCTTCATTGGGTTAATTGTTTGGATTGACAGGTTCCACCATAAATTCCAAATCACTGGCGGTGACCTGACCATCGTTGTCAAAATCAAAGGCACGGACATTGGCCTGAACGGCTGTATCAGCAAGATGGGCTTCAAGGAATGCAATGTCGGCATCGTCAAACAAGCCGTCCCCATTGACATCTTCGTATCTGCCATCGCCGTCGAGATCCTGAGGCATGTTGCTGGCATCTCCAATCGGAGACAGGGACAGATCCTTGATCTCGAACACCAATTGTCCGCCGAGCAAGAAATCTTCGCCGATGTCAATGACGGCAAGTGCCAAATAACGACCCGAGGCCAAAATTTCACCGAGCGCTGCTTCCTGATCCACAGCCAGAATATGACGGGTGTCGCCAGGCAAGATGCTAAATTCGCGGATAGGCATCGATTTGATGGTGTCACCTTCAAGGTTGCGGATTTCTACGCGGCCTTTGATGCCTTCCAATTGAATGTTGCCTGTGTTTTCAAAATTAACCTGCATGGTCAGTGGATTTAAACCGCGCTGTTGCACGCCTTTTAATTGGGCGTTGGGCTGTTGACCTGGAATAATATCAACAAAAATTTTCACCAAAAAGTTGGTCCCAAGAGACAAACCAACCGTATCGCCTCCACTGCCCACGGTTTCCTCATCTTCCACTTCAATCAGCAGGCCAACCCAAAAACTGCCGGTGACCCCTTCTGGGACCGTGACGGTAAAATCAACCTTTTGCACCACATCAACGTCCAAAACGAACTGTCGTGGGCTTACATCAATCCAATCAGCCATGGAACGTTCCAGGCTGCCTGGCTCAAGCAGGCGCAAGCCGCCTGATTCGCTTTGATGCCAATCAATCGCGCCAATGGACAGACTGAGGGGTTTGCCTTCATTGTTGCCGATTTCAAATGACGAACTGACTTCCTGTCCTGGGTCCATGCGGATTTGAATGGCAGCATTGGAAATGGTAATTGAATAACCGGAATTTGTAAAAATGGCACCAAGCCATAAGGTTAGGGCCAACATCAGTGTAAGTTTAATAATTGATTTCTTCATTTCGCTCCACCTCATATCAGAAGGTAATAATTTAGGCACCTCATTAAAGTCTCATCTCATAAAGGCAATCTCTACTTAGGGTTCATTGACAACAGCCAAAAACTTCAGTTTCAAGCCGTACTGGCCAGGTGGATCACTCTCTCTAATATCAATTAGATAATCCAAATTAAGGTCAACTTCACCCGTTTTCCGAGTGGTTGCAATCTCTTGACGCTGGTGTGTTAGTTGACCACTTTTGCCGCCACTGGTTCTCCAGGTGACATCGCTGACCGATTTTCGCAAATCTGCATCAGGCTGATTGATCGGGCCCAAGTCCGCAGAATCGGTCCACATAAACAGAGTCCAGCCATGGGTTGAATTGGAAATGACTTTCAAGCGACTGACATCGCTTGATTCGATATCCTGACCACCCGTACTGGCACCCATGTCTAAAAAGAAAAGGCCATCGGCCACCGTCAGGGTGAGAAAGGAAGGAATTTCAACAAACACAGTTGCAGATGGAGGTTTGTTTTCATCCTCTTCGTCTTCGCCTTGAGCATGCCATGGACTGGCAACAAAAAGTATCAGTCCCAGGTATGTGCAAGCAAAGATCAATGCGCCTAGTTTTTTGTTCATAACGTCTCCCTGCAGAGTGGGTCATTAGGTGAAAGAAGGTGGGGTTCAGGAAACTGAACCCCACCTTCTCGTATAACAAACCTAAAATTTAAGTGTTACAAGATGCTGGTGGTGAATTCCATTTCGAATACGTAAGCGCCAGCAGCCAAAGCAACAACGTCCTGAGCACTCAGGAAGAAGTCGAGGCGGAAGCGGCAGTCAAACGTACCAGCACCGATTGGGCGGGTGATTGTCACGTTCTGGGAACCATCAATGGAAGGATCGTACCAGATGTGGTTTGCAGGTGCGTTCACCAACACGGAACCTTCGCTGAAGCCGTTGATGCCCACAGCGCTACCCAAGAAGAAGTCACACTTGGTTTCGTGCAAAGGATCAGCTTGGTCGCTGAAATCGATGGACAAACCCAAAGCGTCCAACACAGCATCACTGTCTGCATTGGCGTTAGGCGTACGATCAAACTTTGTGATGGCCAAGCCCAAGTCACTGTTGGATGCAAAGCGCAACATGTTGTCGCAGGTTGTGGTTTTTTCCACAATTGGGTCAACCTGGCGCAATGGATCAATCACAACGCGGAATTGGCAGGTCACATCAGCACCCAAGTCTACGCCGAAACGTTTCACGACTTCGGTGTTGATCTGTACGGATTTGTCATCGTTATCATTAGCAGGTTGGCCAATTGCCAGTGCGCCACCCAGGGACAACATAACACCCAATGCAACAAATGCAATCAATAACACTTTAGCTTTCATTAAAATCATCGCTCCTAATTAAATAATCTAATTTTTTAAAGTGACTGTTCTTTGTCCATTTGAGAACAAAGCAGTCGATCTTGATTTTTCAGCACC
Source organism: Candidatus Fraserbacteria bacterium (assembly GCA_029262795.1). Lineage (GTDB taxonomy): Bacteria > Bipolaricaulota > Bipolaricaulia > RBG-16-55-9 > JAJCYT01 > JAJCYT01. The sequence goes on along the minus strand of JAJCYT010000016.1, from coordinate 9,979 downwards.
CATGCCTTCAATTCATAGATGCCGCGCTCTCATCCGAAGCCGCTCTCACTGTTTAGGGTTTTAATATAGAAAGTGCTATTGGGTGGGACACCTCCTTCAAAATATAGCAAGGTTTATTGCATAATCTTTTTTGCTTGCCTTTGTTTTGATCACACTGACTTTCATGAGAAAGCCATGCGGACAAGTTTCACCCTTAGTCATTACAAACCTAGCAAAATACTGCAGCGTCCATGGTTACATCCCCAAATGTGAGGGAACGCTTTTAATCGTATTCAAATTTTCTCGCTTGATAGATGATGCTCGCTGTATGCACATGTTTAAAACGTGTAATCGCTCTGTTAATAAACATGCTTACAATCTTTTTGTAGTTGATTATAATTGTAACAGGTTTGGGTGTCTACAGTAGAAAAAGTTATTTTTGAATAAAAAAGCATACGGATGGTTTTGTAAGGCAATTTTCATAAATCAAGAAATTGCCTACAGGTAATAAATTCAGAAGATCTTTGAAAATAATGAGCGAAAAAAATAGATTAAAATTATGGCATAAAAACCTTTTCTAAAACGTACATTTTGCCTTGAACACTGGCTTCTTCATTACTTTTAAGTTTTTTTAAGGGACTTGTTTTTGTAGTTGAATGTGATGTATAATACGCTTTGAAAAAGTTTAAAAAAATATTATCTATGTCCTCATTTTAATATCGCAGCACGAGGATAGGTGTGCGGGGGCTGTTTATGCTACTGGATTGGGGGATCCAGAAGTCCTTACCTATTTTGTTGGTCATCGTGTGTGCCTTGGGGGCTTGGAGCGATGTTTCTTATGCTCAGACTGTTGATGTTGAGGTAAGGTCTAGTCCCAAGTCCGCCGGGCCCAATGATTTTGTCACCCACACGTTTGAAATATCAAACAGAGGGGCTGACGCCACGTTTGACCTTAGGTTGGACCTCCCTGTGGGCATGACGCCCATAGGCTTTCCGAATTCGATTTTTGTGAGTGGTGGTACAAGCGTGCCACTGTTTGTGACCGTGTTGGTGACCAATCAGGCGCTTGCCAACGAAAATGAAGTGATCCTCACGGCCACCTCGCAACTTGATGCAAACAACAACGACAGTGCCATCGCCCTCATTGATGTATTGGAGGTGGCCCAAATCAATGTCAACGAGCCGGATGATATTCAGGCCCAGGTGGGCACTTCGGCCGATGTGGAATTTCTGCTTTCCAATCGTGGCAACACCATCAATGAGTTTCAGATTTTGGCTGAAACCACACCCAATGTGCCTTTTGATCTCACCCCGACTCAGGTCACACTTCAGGCGGGAGATTCGGTTCCCATTGTGATCACGCTTGACATTCCAGTGGAACTGGAAATTCAGTTTATCAACATCACGCTGCACGTAAATTCGGTGCTGTTTCCTGATGTAAATGCCGAGGTGAATGCTCGGATTGAGCTGTTACCGCCAAGCTCATCGGCGTTTAGCACCAATCTGAATCTGGAGATTCCCATCGAAATGCTGGGTGCCATCGATCCCATTGTGGGCATTCGAAGCACCCCTGCAGCGCCATTGGATTTGTCGACGGAATTTCGTTTGCCTCCAGGTATTGAAGTTTCTTTTTTCATGCGCGAATCTGATTTGGCCGATTCGGCCTTTTTTCCCACGTTCACGGCGGCATTTGAGTTTCTGGCGGCCTCATTAATATTGGACACCGGGGGACGATTGACATCGGTGCTGGACTTTGAACCATTTTTCCTGACCCTCCTTGTCGAACAAAATGGCAGTGATTTTAGTGGACGCTTCTCTGCGCCAATGTCTGGCATTAGTCTCAGCGGGGCATTTACCCTGTCTACCGTGGATGGCGGCACACCAGAAACTTCGGGCAGCACCAGTTCGACCCTGGCCAATGTGGGCTTTGCCCTTGGGCCATTGAATGTGAACTTAACCATGCTGCAAAACGCACCTGCCCTATTTCAAAATTCACCAGATGCATTGGCGTTGGGATTGACCCTGAGCACAGGCGTTTCTGGTGCAGTGACCGTATTCTCTTTAGGCACTGACATCGAAAATTTGTTGAAAAACCCACTGATGTCCTCTGTTGCGGACACGTCCGCAGGTTTAAGGGCGCGCCTGGATGTAGGGCGCAATACGCCCATCATCAGTGCAGAAATAGAATATGAGCAATCACTCGGACAAGGTCCAGCTGGATCGTTTGACGTGAACAACAAAATTCTAGTGTTGTCGCTGAATGCCAGTCAGCGTGTGTTGTCCTTGATGGATGTCAATCTGTTTGGCGAGCGCAGTCTGATTTTTAATGCCGTGACGAACCAAAGTTTCACTGTGGATCGCTCTGCGTTTGCAGGTGAGGTGGACATCGACTTTTTAACCTTAGGTCTGGAACTTGGACGAGACCGGACCTTTGACAACGTTAATGGTTTAATCATTGAAGGCGAAAACCGCACGATGGCGCAAATCAGTGCTATTTTGAATAATCTGAGTTTTGATATGCGCCTTAGCCGCACTGATATTTTGGGTTCTAACGAAGTGGTTGAGGATCGCGAATCCAGAATCTCCACAGCCATCAATGTGTTGTTGGATAATTTTTCTATCGGGGCCGACGCCAATTTGCAATATGGTAAGGACACCGGCCTGATTGGCGCAGGCGTTGGCCTGTCTTTCCGTAGCCTGTTTACCATTCCAACACCGTTCCCTGTGAAAGGGCAGGTAGAGGGCGTGGTGTTTGTGGACTTCAATGAAAATGGGATTCGTGATATAGATGAACCAGGTGTGCCCAATGTGGTGGTGTCCATTGGCGATTTTAATGTACTTACCGACAGCAGCAGCACCGATGAACCAGGGTTTTATCGCTCGCCACCAGTTGATCCAGGCAACTATGACATCAATCTGGTGGTGCTGCGGAACACGCTTGTGCCTGGGATCGAATTGCCTATTAACTTTAGTGTGATTGAAGGACAGCGTCGTTTCATCGACATTCCTCTGTTGCCGATTGGAGGCATTGATGGGGTGGTGTTTAACGACCTTGATCGAGACGGACAGCAAGATGCCGACGAGCCTGGTTTGGTTGGATTGGCCATTGAATTGTCCGGCGGTGAGCTTGAGACGCCTTTCCGATTAAGAGTCGGCGAGAACGGCATCTTCAACTTCGATGATTTGCCTGCTGGGGAGTATGTGGTTCGTTTGGATGAAAATACACTGCCAAGCCGGTTTGAGCTGACCACGCCAGCGGAAGCGGTGGTTAATTTGGGCATTGGACAACGGGCGTTTGTGATGTTTGGCGCTTTCCAACGGCCACGTGAAATTCTGTTTGCACCAGCCGCTGACTTTAGCTTTAACCCATCCAATCCTCGCGCGGGGCAAGAAGTGACATTTGATGCCTCCCTCACCTTCGACTTTGATGGCGAAGTGGTCAGCTACGAATGGGACTTCGATGGCGATGGGGTGTTCGATGCCGAAGGCGTGAGGGTGACGCATGTGTTTACAACACCAGGGCAGTTTGAAGTGACGCTGATTGCCACAGATGATGATGGTTTAGAAGGCGTTAAAGGGCCGGTGCTGATCATCGTCAACTAGCACAAACTGGAAATGCCAACAACCTAGGGATTGTAATAATTTTGACCAACAAGAGAGTGGAGATAGACATTAACTTGCTGGTGGCATGGAGCGCTTCCCGCACATCGTTTCAATGCCACCAGCAACTTCCATTTGAGGTTCACTTTGTTTGTCCTAAATGAACAACAAGGAGCTATGGTCAAAAAAAGTTTTAACGGCTTGACAAGGTGTAAGTCACGCTGGCCTGATAATTTCCAGGGCTGTGATTCTCACGGTCCAACAACATACGATAGTCGATGCTGAAAGAAGTTTTGGTGGGTGAACCAAACAAAAATTCCTGATTGATGTTGCTTAAATCGATATAACTGCCACCATCAACCCGTACTTGAAAGTGTTGAATGGGTTTGGTGTAAGTGCCATCATGACTGGTTCCCATGGTTTCATCGTTTGTATAGAAAGAAAGAGACCAGGGCACATTGCTTTCCAGAGTCATTTCAACAATTTCTTGCTTTTCAATATAGCCTCGCTCTAAATCTTCCAAACTGGCTTCAGGGAAAGCAATAGTAGACACTGAACCTGTCGATTGGGCATCCAATCCACTAATGTTTAAAGATTGAAATGGCAAAATGCCAAAGCCGAAATTCTGGCTCAGACCTTGACCCAACAGCAGTGGGCTGGTCAACACGATAACGGCTAGAAAAAAAAGAAATGGTTTGAGTTTTGTCATTTTTTTAGCAACATGCGATCTCGCCGGTCGCATTATGAAAACCCCCTTTCTCTCAAAGGAATTTTCCAATTATGTTGCTATTTCGCTCCTTCGCTCGCTGATTTAAACCTTTAACAAATATATACTAACATTTTAAGATTTAAAAGTCAATGGTCATTTATATCACAGATGCCATGAAATGGTGTTCAGGTTTGAAAACACATCTGCTCATGTTTCCCTTTAAAGCCTCCATTGTCAGTATTTTGCATAAATAATGGGTGCCCGCATTCACATCAATATTAAATGAACATCAGTGAATCCCTCCGAATGGAGGCTACAATTGAGTATGGATCAAGGTGAGATGGAATGCCTTGCACTTTCCTGATTGTGCTGATTGAAACTGAGACCATCGCTGGAGAGTGATTTTACAGGTAGATTCATGAACAGAGGGTGAAAAGCAATCTGCTTTTCACCCTCTGTTCCTTGCTCGAATACAATCTAGTCGACTTTGGCGATGGCCAAACAAGAGTCCCCTGGAGAGTTGGGGTCTTCGTAGTAAGCAATGATGGTGTCGTTGTCTATCACGGACAATTCTCCGTTATCGATGACCGTGCGGCGCGAAGTGAGCAGCACACCTCCGGCTGGCCCTTCAAACACACCTGTATTCACACCGGTTTCCAGCATCCAGTTGATGATTTCCACATCCCCTGTTGAGCTGGCTTGAAGTGCGGCCACTCGGAACAGCCGATCCTGGCGATCAGTGGAAAAATTATTGTCCTGATCGTCCACCCGGAAAAATACCTGACGGCCAATTCTTACTAAAGTGACAGGGTTTTTGTTGCCATCGGTAATGGTGCATCGTTCACCACCGGGGCCAACACCGCCACCTTGGCTTGGCTTTGGAATCACCCGCACTTCGCCCGTTAGGGTGTTGCTGCGTTGTCCGGCAGCGTCCACCAAGACAATGCGCAATGTGACAATCCCATCGGCATCATCAGGCAAGCTGAGCAAGCGCGACATGCGCACACTGCCTTTGCGTCCCCACTGCGTTGCATCCTGCTCAATCACACCAGACACCAAATTGGGTGTGGGGTCAAGCGAAAAACTGCCCGTGGCAACGCTCAGTGTCACTTCGATTTGAGCGGATGCGGAATCCACATCGGCGTTTAAATCTTCATAATCGAAGGAAGCTGTAATCGCACTGGTGTCACCTGCCTGAACTTGTGACGGAGACAGCGTCAAGTTTGAAATTTTTGCTGCTGTGGCTGCCGCTTCAGGTGGTTCCGGAACCAAATTGACCAACGGGGTCACCACATATTTGCAGCCCATAAGTGGCACAAAAAGGGTTATGACAAGGATGAGCAATAATTTTTTCATCATCAACCTCCCAAGGCAACGCCCACACTGAGGGTGAGCATGGCCAGCCCTAATTCATAGCCCACCATCGCCCCAAGTACGGGGACCGTGGCCGAAAAGCGCGTCGATCCGCTGACAGGATAAGGCAGGTCGTAATCACCTGAAAGCATCATCACGCCACCACTGATACCCACATGAAACGGGCCGCTGACTTGATATAAGCCTGTCGCTTCGACCAGCATGATGCTGACATCGGCGGTGATCGGTTCTCCGCTGGGCAATGCCAATTCCACTTCACCAGACCCCATGCCAAATGATGCCATGCCTTTGAGTTCTGGGGTGAGCGTGAGGCCAGCTGATCCTGAGAAAACAGGAATTTGTTCGACCAAGGACACACCCGCAGACAAATAAAATGGCGATGAGGGTGCTGTTGGATTGACTGGTGTGGAGACGCCACCGGAAGGAACTGCTTCAACCACAGGGGTGGACACCGGTGGTGTGATCAGTTGAACCCCTTGCAATGGGTTGACCAATCGAAGTTCACAGTTGCCAGTCACAGGATCGTACAGCCCCTGAACTTCGTATGCGCCGTCAATTTGAGCCAAGGTAGGATCACTCAATTCAACGGTGGCTTGTGTGCAGTCAAACTCTCCCTCGACCACTTCATCCACAATAAAGAATGCGGTGGTGTCTCGAAGTGCACTCATTGTGCCATGAATCCGAACCGGATATTCCAGCAAAGATTCTGGTTGTTCTCTTGTTTCTGTTGATTCGCTGGTGGTGGTTGGTTCTGTGACTTCAGGCACTTCAGGTTCAGCCTCAATCACTGGTTCAGGCTTTGGCAGCGCCTTAATGGTATGGGTGGCCTGGTTTAGGCTGATTTGGCAGCCACTGACATCATTAACATAAGCGCCCAGAATTTCCATGCGATCATCTGCCTGCCATGCCAATGCGACACCAGAATTGTCGAGTGTGACCAACAAGCTGTCCTGGCTGCATGGGGTGGGACCTGCCAACACTTCCTCCACTTTTACATAATGTTGATTCGGCTGGACCCCTTGGCGAAGATAGCTGATCACCAGTTTAATTTCCTGCTGAGCAACCACGGGCGTTTCAGGTTCTGAAGTGGTTGTTTCTGGTTGTGCCGTTGTCACCTCAGTGTTTGTGGTTTCAGATTGATTCGTATCTGTGTTCGAAGCGGTATTGTTGTCAGTGTTGGTTGTGGTGTCTGCTGTTTCTATACCTTCATTGTCGGTTTGGTTTGAAGACGATTGTGAGTTGTTGTCACAGCCTGCAAGAAACAACATCAGCCCCACGATCAACACGCTGATGATTTTTTGACCTCTCGTCAGGAAAGGCAATTTGTTGGGAGCCATCCTGCGCCTCCTCTCTCATGCTGCATCATTTCATTATAGCTCATCTGAAGCTAAGAGATAAGATGATTTTGGTCAACTTTGGTTATGATGCGTATCAGTCATTTTCGAGTGACAATGAGACCGCGATTGCCGTGCAAGTGTAGACATTCAGCATCAAACCCAATGTTTCTGAGCCAATCTAAATGTTGCTCAAGGGAAGCGGGAATATCTTCGCTATTGTTGATTTTTTCGACGTGTTCGGCAAAGGAGTCGCCTTCTGTCACGTCAGAATCATAGACATGATTCAGGCGTTGCCACAGACTGTGGGTGGCTGGAAACAATCGTTCTTGGTGTACCTCGAATCGATCCAGCAAAAAGAACCAGCCATCGGCTTCGAGCCATTGATAAATCCATTCGAATGTTTTGAGCTTATGCTCGTCTGGAATGTTGTGAATGGTTTGGACACTAAAGGCAATTTGAAAATTCCCTTCTGGTGACGAAGCAGAATCCAGGCTGGTTAAATCCTGAAAGATGATGTCATATTGATCCTGATGTTTTATCAGTCGTTCGTGGGCCAGTTTGACCATGGCGGGTGAACCATCAATACCAAGCACATTGGCATCAGGGATTTTTTCAAGCAGCATGGATGTAACAATGCCTGAGCCGATGCCAACATCAACTATGGTTTTGTTAGGTTGATACAAGTCTTGGATCAGGGACAGCAAAATATCCAGTTGTTCAACGCGAGTGGGGTTACGTCGCGTGGGATCTTCGCTCCAGCGTTGGGCCAGGTTGGGATCGCTCCATACTTCCATAATTAAAAAAATCCTTTCGCGTTGCAAAACGTGGGTCGAATCACTTAATCTGTTGGCCGAGACGATTTTCTCCCCTGAAGGAGCTTTATGGACTTTAACCTGGATGTGAGCTACGCTCAACACCTGGATCAACAAGACGAGCTAAAAGCATTTCGAGATCGCTTCGTGATTGATGACCCTGATTTAATTTATTTAGATGGGAATTCTTTGGGACGTTTGCCTAAAGTGACGCGCGATCGACTCAAGCACGCAATTGATCATGAATGGGGTCAGCAGCTTATCCGAGGTTGGAATCAAGGCTGGATGGAACTCAATGAGCGCGTCGGTGACAAAGTGGCTCAATTGATCGGGGCACAGGCTGGTGAAGTTGCGATTGCGGATTCCACCTCAGTGAATTTATTCAAGTTGGCTTATGCAGCCCTTCAGGTCAATCCAGATCGAAACAAAATTGTGACCGATGATCTAAATTTCCCATCCGATCATTACATCCTCCAGGGGCTTTCGAAATTGCTGGATCGTCCGATTGAAATTCATGTGGCTAAATCAACGGATGGGATTCATGGGCCTGTCGATGAACTTGAATCATTGATTGATGAAAACACGGCGTTGGTCACACTGTCGCACACCGTTTTCAAAACCAGTTATACCTACGATATGGCAGCCATCACAGCAATGGCTGATCGGGTGGGCGCATTGGCGCTGTGGGACATCAGTCATTCGGTGGGATCTGCTCAGGTGGAACTCAACAAAAGCAATGCACCTTTGGCTGTGGGATGTACTTATAAACATCTCAATAGTGGACCTGGCGCACCAGCCTTTTTATATGTTCGTAAAGATTTGCAATCCAAACTGGTCAATCCAATCTCTGGTTGGATGGGGCATCGTGATGTGTTCAAGTTCGATCTGCACTACGATGCGGAAACAAATATTCGACAGTTCATGACGGGCACGCCCTTTGTTTTGTCGATTACGGCGATTGAGCCTGCGGTGGATATGTTCATCGAAGCGGGCATGGATCGCATCCGACAAAAATCGATGAAGCAAAGTGAGTACTTTATTACGCTTTGGCGTGAGTGGTTAGAGCCGTTTGGCTTTAGGCTCAATGCGCCTTTGGATGTAAATTGGCGCGGTTCTCATCTTTCGTTGGGGCATGTGGATGGACTTCGTATCGATCAAGCGCTCATTCATGACATGAAAGTGATTCCCGATTTCCGTCCGCCGGACAACATTCGCTTCGGCTTCACGCCGCTTTACACCACCTTTGAGGAAGTGTACGAAGGCGCAAAACGACTGCGTGAAGTGATGATGAAAAAACTGTTTGAGAATTACAACGAAGTGCCTTTGGTCACTTGAGATTATCGATAATTGCCATCAGGTAAAACAGTTGGCAGTTTGTACACAGGATCAGTCAACAAGGCATAGATCATTGTGTCGCCGTTCCTGAGTTTTTCAGGCGTGTTCAAACGCCATTCGTGGTTGATTTCTTCAAAACGGCCTGAAAAATTTTGGCCATCCAGAAGCGAGGTCAAAGCCCAGTAAAAATATTCGGCAGCCATACAGTTGTATTCACATGTTCGATCATCATAGGTGTACCAGGCGTTGGCAGGGTAACGATTTGGAACATTGAAAAAACGACCGCCACGTGCCACATCCATAGCATCTGTGAGCAACGTGCCAGGGTTTTCTCCGAAGGCATTTGGATACGCATTGGCATAGCCGAATTGACTGATGAGGTGAAGCACTTCTTCCAGCGTGGCATCAAATTCACCGATTGATGCGCCATTGGGGATGGATTCTTCATCGAACAGCGTTTGCCAGCTTTGAAAAACGTCTTCTGCGCCTGGCGTGTCTTCGACCTCCTCAAAAAGATCTTCAAATTCATCTTCGCTTTCAAACATGATCAAAGCAGCGTTGCGGCGAGTTATTGCTTCAATCACCAAAACATCATCGGCGTTGCCGTCTTCATTATTGTCCAGATATCCGGCCATCATGTTGGCAGCGTGCAAAATCTTGTTGTTCTGCGTGGATAACGTTGCAAAAATATCCACGCCAAACACAGACGTGTGTTTGGCGAAAATCTGACGTGCAATCTGCGGTGCATCACTTGGCAACCCTTGAACTTGGAATGGTGATGACGTTTGTAGAGCAGTTGCTCCCGTCAGGTTTGCAATGCCGATGAGTGTGAT
>JAJCYT010000015.1 GCA_029262795.1 Candidatus Fraserbacteria bacterium | reverse complement strand
TTTTGGTCTTAAGGCCAAACTGTTGGTTGGCCTGGCGGTGTTTGTCGTCATTCCTGCGGCAGTCCTTTTTGCCGAGTCGACCAGTGGAACGGCCAATGTGTCGTTTCAGTTGGCCCCTTCACAGGCGCTTTCCATCAGTTCAGGAAGCACTCAAGGCAATTCCGCAGTTTCAACTGTTCGCATTCCTCGCCCAAGCGCCTCTGCGTTGCAGCGTGGGTATGTGGAGCAATTGAATGCGGTTCGCCTGAGTCTGACGAGCAATATCCGATGGAAAGTGATGGTCCGCACTGACGACCTCAACATGGGGCGCAGTTTTGATGGTCAGTTCGTTAAACCCGTTTCTGACCTCAAGGTGCGAGCGCAGGGCAGATCTTACCTGAGCCTGAGTAACCGTGATCAGACGTTGATGGCTGGCAATCATGGCAGTCACAACATTGCTGTCGATTACAAAACGTTGTTTAGCAACAACACGCATCTTGACGGCAACTATCTGGTCCGAGTGGTTTACACCATCACCGCGCAATAATGAAATTTTTTCACAAGAGTAAGATTTCAATTGCCGGCGGTAGCCACTAAAAATTTGCTGGCGGGAGTGCTGCCACACAGCGTACAGGTTGAAAATCAACAGCGACGTTGAGATTGCTCGAAATCAGTGGTGGCGCTCCAAGCTGGCTTTTCCAAATTTTGCGACTGAGCAAGAATTTTCTACAATGCCAATCATTAGAATGTGAAATGGAGAGAGTCTTGTTCAGCTTTCCCTTGAGACAAGTCACACACCGCGCCTTTCGTGCATGGCAGCGTAATACAGACACGTTTTTACGCCTGTGGAAAACGGAAGGCTGGCCCCCATTTATTGACCCACTACTATATATCGTTTCATTAGGCTTTGGATTGGGCGCTTATGTGGAACAGATCAATGGCTTGTCTTATCTCGAATTCATTGCCCCTGCCTTTGCCATGACGGCAGGCATGTTTACCGCATCATTTGAATGTACCTATGGGGCTTTTATTCGAATGGAGTACCAAAAGACGTTTGATGCCATGCTCGCCACCCCACTCAGCATCGAGGATGTGATCGCAGGCGACATCCTATTTGGTGCCACTCGCGCCGTGTTTGCCTCGTTTGCAGTTTTGGTAATTATCTCATTGTTTGGTCTCATTGACCCCATTATGATTCTAGCCTCACTCCCCATTGCTTTTTTAAGTGGCGTGATGTTTTCGGCACTCGCAGAAATTTTCACTGCCATTGCCCCCTCCATCAACAGCTTCAATTACTACATCACAATGGGCTTAACGCCGATGTTCGTCTTCTCTGGCGTGTTTTTTCCTATTGACCAATATCCTGACTTTCTACAAAACTTCGCCTGGTTCATCCCTCTTTATCACGCCGTGAACCTGCAACGCTCGCTCGCAGCAGGAGATTTTTCCCTCGCCCTCTGGATTGATGTCATTTGGATGATTGTTGTTGCAGTGATTGCAACTCACATTGCTTTGGTATTAATGCGGCGAAGACTAATTAAATAAATCTTTATTTGATCCCGAACATTTCAATGAGGTCTGTGTAGTTTCGTGCTTTAGGTTTTTGGTCTTCGGAAACTTGGGGTCTTGGTGGCAGATAATCAATACCTAAACCTTCAACAAACCGATTCATGAAGTTAAACAACGCACAGACTTGGATGGCATCGTACAAGGCGCGTTCGTCCCAACCGGCAGTGAATACGGCGTCTGCATCGGCCTGGATCATTTTGGCAGGGGATTCGGTTAATTTTCGGGTGTAAGCCAACAGAGGTTTCATTTTTTCGTCAATATCCGCACTTTCAAGATCATTGAGCAGATTGGCGATTAAACCTTCGGGCACGCCAAAAAATTCTGCTGCGCGGGTATGTGATCCATGGCAGTACTTACAGGCATTGACGCCGGATACATATCCTGCAATCAATTCCCTCTCGGCAACAGTTAGAGGGGATTCCTCGGAGCGCATCAAGATTTGATGAAACTCAATCAGTGGTTTTCCAGTGCCAGTATTGAATTTTTGAAACGCGTGAGGCACACCGTCCGTTTCTTCCATAGATGGCATATAAGGCATGATAATTCCTTTACAAAAATTTTTCTTACAGCGTATGCAATTTGTGATTTAAGGTCAACAAAATATTACTATCAAAATGGGTACATTTGTGTAGAGTTTTTGTTAAAATGCTTTTTAGGTAATGTTGATCATGTCTAGATTAATTTTAACAATCCTGTTGGTTTTGTCTCTGACAGGATGCGCGACGGTGTTTGATGCTTCACCACCTCCTGTGGTGGATGATGAAGTGATTGAAACAGAAGCGCCCGTGTTGGTTGATTCCTGGATTCTGGCGGACTTTGAATCACGCCGAATCCTAGCCAATATGTCATTATTTCGTTTGTCCTACACCAAAGCTCTGCTCAAAATTGAACTTCTTGAAGATTTAGACGAAGGTGGTTTTACGGTTTATATGCCAGAGTGTCTTCGCTTTCGGCCAAAGCAGGCGTCCATTGGGTTTAGTCCCGAATTTCGCTTTGAGCAAAAAGCTGGAGGTGAAGTGGTGGAATTTCTCATCTCCAATTGGCAGGAAGTGGGCGAGTTTTGTAGCCCCGAGGGCAAAGTGGTTTATGACTTGCGAAGCGAGGAATTTTGGTCAAACAAGACTCTGACGTTTAATTGGCTCAAAAATGATGTGATTGAACCAAATCGTGAAAAATTGTTTGAACTTCCATTGATTGCCGGAGTGTCCAAGTTTCACTTTGCCAGCATTAGCCTTTATCGAGACCATGCCACGCAGGCGTCTGTCATTATTGAGGCGGTGGAGTGGCTGCAATATGCGGAAGTGTCGATGGAGCTTCCTGCCTGTTTTGATCCTGTGCCGTTGTCGTTTACACCAGTTCAAACCATCGTGTCATTGGACCCTGGCTTATACCATGTTCAATTTAACTGGAGCAAATTTGATCAAACGTGTGATGGCAGTGGCACCCTTCTTTTCAATATCGCTACTTTTAAACACGGCGATCGTGGCTCTATTCCGTTTGACTGGGGTCAAAACTCTTAATTTTTTCGAATTGACAAATGTCTTGAAAGCCTCCTAGAATAGGTATTCTTGTTCATATACATATATTCTGAATTCATAGGGAGGGGCAAATGCAAACCCAACAGTTGCTCATTATCGGCGCGATTGCATTGGCGGTTGTGATTGGCGGTATCTTTTTGTTTAACAGTGGGTCCACTTCATCAGGTGTGGCCGAAGGGGATTTTGGCGTAATTGGCGAAGGTGTGGTGCGTGCCTGGGAATCCTGGGGACCAAATGGTGAACTTGAGGCTGTAGGCATTACTTTTGATGAAGAAATATTGTACACCGCTCCTGGAGAAATTGAAATTATAGAAATGGCATTGCCCAGAAAGTTTTTGAGTAGTCCGTTCCGTCATGCCATGTTTGATTGGAATCCTCACGGACACGAGCCTCCAGGCGTGTATGATGTGCCACATTTCGACTTTCATTTTTACATGATTTCACAAGAAGAGAAGGCATCAGTTGTGCCCGGACCCGACCCCGTGGAGGTTGATCCTGCCTATGTGCCTGATAATTACATCAATACAGTCGATGCTGTGCCCGACATGGGTGTACACTGGATCGACGCATTTTCGCCAGAAATGAATGGTCAGCCCTTTGATGAAACTTTCATTCTTGGTTATTACCGTGGGAAGATGACTTTTTATGAACCTATGATTACAGTCGATTTTTTGCAAAACCTGGATGGTGTTTATACATCCGAAATTCGCCAGGCTGCCGATGTGCAGCGTCACGGCATGTACTATCCGACGCAATATCGCATTGAATACAATGCCAGAGAAGGTCAATACACCGTCGCATTGGAAGGCATGTCAAAGCGATAATCCTCAATGTCGGATTTTTATAAAGAAGATCTTGCATATATCCATCATCACGGATTTCTTTCTTATGAGGAAGCTGTTGTAGATGAATTGCTTGCACAATTTAAAAAGCGTGGACTGACAGAAGGCACCATAGTTGATTTGGGGTGTGGTGGCGGACGCCTGCTGAAGATGTTGTCAACATCTGGGTTTAACCTGCATGGCGTGGATATTTCACCTGAATTCCTCAGGATTGCTAAGGCACTTACACCTGAGGCCGACTTTCAACAAGGTTCAGTTTATGAGGTTCAATTACCCCCATGCATTGCAGTAACGTCAATTGGCGAAGTACTTAGCTATGTGTTTGAAGAATCATCGCATCAAGATCAACTTGAAAAACTTTTTCAACACATCTATCAGCAACTCTTGCCCGATGGATTGTTTCTATTCGATTTAATCATTAAGGACGATACATCAAAGATTTTTAGCCATATGTGGCGTACTGGCAAAAACTGGGCTGTGTTGGCTGAAACTTGTGAAGATCCGTCAGGTCAGTTTTTAAAGCGGGAAATCATTTCTTTTAGGGACTCGGGCAAAGGATATCAACGTTCAGAAGAAATTCACTATCAGGAAATTGCATCCACTGAGACCATTAAGGATATGCTTCGCGAAATCGGGTTTACAGTGGATGTTCAACATCAATACGGAAACACAAATGTTGCCTCTCATCGTAAAGTATTTTACGCATTCAAATAAATGAACAAGGGCTTCATTCAAACTGAAGCCCTTGTTCATACTCAATCAAGGAAGGTCAGGGGTTTTAGTTTCTTTTGCCTAAGAAAAGCCTCTCTGACCAAAAAATCTTTAGTCTTAAAGATATTATAGCACAGAATGAAGTATGAAGATTTAATATAAAGTCTATCTGTGATTTAGAGATGGTTTTCAAAAAAGAAAAAGCGGAGAACGTTCAAAACGTTCTCCGCTTTTGTTTGGAAAAATACTATTTGATCGCGTCTTTAAACGCTTTGCCGGCACGGAACTTTGGTGCCATTGTGGCAGGCACTTTAATGGTTTCGCCCGTTCGTGGGTTTCGGCGTTCAGTGGCTTTGCGTTTTGTAGCTTCAAAAGTACCAAAGCCGGTGAACGTCACTTTGTCTTTCTTTTTGGTGGTGGTCACGATCATATCCAGCATCGTGTTCAAAGCGCTGTCCGCATCCTTCTTGGAAAGCCCCGCTTGTTTAGACAGTTTTTCGACGAACTCTTTTTTGTTCATACCATGTCACCTCTCTGTTCTGTTGTTTCCTTATTAGCCGAAACAAGGTCGTTTTTCAAGAGGTTTGGGACGATTGTCCCTTTAAAATGCCTTTGCAGCGGTTTGCGTTTTAATTTGCCTCTGTTGGCTCAAACGGGCTATGGCGCTAATTCTGCCATGTGTTTTTGAGCCATTCGTTCAATTTGGAGAAAAATAACTCATTTTCTTCGACAAACGGATAATGTCCGCTGTCCTCAAACACCAACAGTTCTGAATGAGGGATTGCATTGGCAATACGCTGCCCTCCCTCCGCAACCGGTGTCACCCAGTCGTGACGACCGCTGATAATCAATGTTGGAACCGAAATGCTGGAAAGTTGAGATTCAACATTAAATTCTGGCAAGCAATGTGCATTCACGTGGTTCCATGCTGAAGCACTGAACTGCATGTCTTTCATGACTTCATTCATGATCTCTTGATGGGCTTCGTAATTGTGAAAATACAAAGGCTCAAGTTTGCCCATCAGCTGAGCAAACTCATTATCAGATTCAATCAGGTCATCACTGAAGGCTTTTTCAACTGCTGAGACTGCCTCGACAGAGGTGGCTTTAGCCTCAGCATTGGCTGCCATGACATCTGGGTAGTCAAGAGCCGGGGCAGTGCACATAAAGACCACACCTTGGAGATGACTTGCATAGCGAAGTGCATATTCCTGAGCCAGGAAACCGCCATAAGAATGTCCGATAAGGATGAATTTCTCATGGCCTAAATGGTGGCGCAGGGCATCAGCATCTGCTGCCCAATCGGCGTGGGTCATGCCGCTTAAATCAGCTGGGCGAGATCGGCCATTGCCCCGATGGTCATAATAAATCAGCTCGTAGTTTTTCCCTAACGGGTCAAACATTTTGCGAAAATAAGTGTGGTCAGCGCCCAATCCTCCGTGCATGAACATGACTGGGGGGCCGCTGCCATGAATGATATAAAACAGTTCCGTACCATTGACTTCAGCTTTCATGATGCACTCCTTTTTTCTAAATCCAAGGTAACCTATTTGCAGAATTGTTGGCAATTTATAGCTTTACTCGTATGCTGAGCGGGGCTGTTGAGAGGAGTCCCATTGATGGATTTTTTGTTCCCTCTGTTCATTTTTTTAGCTGAGGTTTTACACGTGACCTTTGCGACCATTCGTGTGTTGTTCGTGGCCAGAGGTTTGAAATTGCCAGCAGCAATTTTTGGATTTATGGAAGTGCTGGTCTTTTTGTTGGCTTTGGGGCAGATTACAAGCAATTTAAGCAATTGGGTTAACTACATTGCCTTTGCCAGCGGGTTTGCCAGCGGCAGTGTGGTGGGATTGTGGTTCGAGGAAAAGATCGCAGTGGGCTTGCTCAGCGTCCAAATTATCACCAACAACGATGCTCAGGAGATGATCGAATATTTGCGCGCAGAAAATTTTGGAGTGACCAGCGTGACCGCTACCGGCATGAGTGGAAAAGTTCGAATGCTGGTGATTCTTATCAAAAGAAAGCACCTGCCTCGGCTACAAAGTATCGTTGAAGATTTTCATCCCAACGCTTTTATTTCTGTGCAAGATGTGCGCCTGGTCAAGAATTTTTATGGGCCAGCGACGCTGCCCGTTGGCACCAGCCCGACCTTATTTCTTCGCAAACTGTTCAAGCGTTGAATCAGGTCAGCCAGGGCAAAACTCAAGGCAATGAAGAAGCCACCATCAATTCCCCCAACGTTTGTCTACGCGGTGCCAGCAACACATTGCGAAACGGAAGCACACTGGAGAGGGTGTTATCCTCATCGGAATAGGTTTCGTGATTGAGGTTGAAATCCTCGATAAGCTTCATCACCGTCCAGTTTTTTGGAAAAAGTAGAAAATCCGTTGACATCAGCCCCCCGCAACGTTATCCGGATAATCGAGCAGGGTCTTTGTGATGTTGGCATCTTCAAGTTTTAAAATGTGCTCCCATGGCTTGATCTCTGATTCAAGAGATGGCTGAGTGTTCACAATAAACTCTCCGTTTCAATCAGAAGTAGGCATACAGAAATGATCTAAAGATGGGGATTATTATAACTGGAATTGGCTTTTATGCTCGACCAATGTCGTGGCGCGAAATATGGCGACGCAGCCATTTTGTCAGACGTTCCAACCAGGAAAACCGTTGAGCTGGCACAATATGCTCTAAAGGTTTTTGATAGCGCCACATCCAGATAAATAAATCGGCGGGGGTGTGGCGTGGAAAATCTTTCATGACGTTACTTTTTTTAATTTGCTTGATCAGTGGATCAAACACCTGATCGTACCAGGACACCAACGCATCTGAATCTGAGATGTTGGAATCGGTATGTTCTCTCAGGAAATCAGCATAACTTCGAATCATGTATTTCACCTGCCGAAAACGACCAGGCACCGTGAATTCAATTTCATGTTGAGGGCGTAATTTTGCAATGTTTGTTTCCTGAAGAAATTTTGCCAGTTCTCCCTTGAGAAGAACTTCATCAAAATTGGCCTGTGCACTGAGTGAGGCAAGCCCTTTGTATTCAAGCACATGGGCTTCGATGGTTTCCAACCCTTGCTCGCGTGCAACAGAGACTCGATGGTTGCCATCCAACACAAAATATGCTTCACCTACCTGGTAAGCGGAAATAGGCGAAATACCATCGTGGATGGAGTAAGCATCCACACGTTGCCAGCGTTCACGCAACTCTGTATTTTGAGGTAAAAAACTGGAGCTAAAATCTTTGTATCTGCCAACACTGCCTCGGATACGATCTAAAGGAATGTTTTGAATCCCACGGCTGATGCCCTGAATCAAGCGTAATTCTTTTTGCACTTGTTCGAATGATAACAACTCATCGTCTGGCTGCCGTTTCAGCCACCGCACAAACCGTTGACGCCATAAACGGCGACGAGCGCGGTCCCATCGATGGTTGGCTTCGGAAATGGCGACAGGGTTGTTATTGTCAAACATGGGATTCTATCTCCAGTACTTTGTAGCCATAAACATTTATCACTTCTGTATCTTTATAAAACCTAGGCTTGTCATCGAAACCATAGGTAGGGTGCGTATGCCCATGAATAAGATAACGTGGGCGGTACTTCTCCATAAAGTACAAAAAGGTTTGATAGCCAGTATGGCATAAATCGCTGCCGCTTGTGTCATCATGAATGCCTAGTGGCGGTGCGTGTGTGACCAAAATATCCAGCGCTCGCCCTTTGCGCCACTGGTTCCAGGCCAGGCCAGGTTTCATTGCCCAAACTTTTTTTCGCATTTGATGCTCGCTTAAAGGGGGCTGGTTTTCACCGAAACAGTGTGTGCCTTGGAATCCTCCAATCAAAAGTTCTGTTGGTGAGTTTTTCCGTCCAGAGATGGACATTATTTTTCCATCAATGTCACAACCTCCTCGGGGGGCGCTTAATACTTCATCGGCATGATCAAGATATTCGTGATCATGGTTCCCTAAGACATACAGCAATGGCACATTCAGCATGGAGACAATGAATTCAAGATATGGGTAAGGAAGATCGCCGCAAGAAAGCACCAGTTCAACTTCAGAAAATGCTTGCTTGAGGCCATCGCTGTAAACATAATCACTTACTTTGTCGCTAACCAGCAAAATTTTCATCTTGCCTTTAGCATAGATGAGCCAATAAGTAATTTCCAACCACTCGGCTTTTAATTTAGATTGGTCTGTACAAATTATCTAACAAAATCACATTTTGTATTTCAATATAGTGAATGTCTAAAGAATTTCTTGTTAGGCATAATGGGATGCAGATGAGAAATGGCCTTAAAATTATACAAAAAGAAACACGAATCAATTAACAATTAATACGATACCCTTAGCAAGGGAAGGTGTTCGATTCTTCAATTGGACACAAACCGATTGTTCACGGCATTTTAACCCCACTTTAATTTAATCGGGGTCAGCTTTATAGATCCATAAAAGATGAATCAATGTATGAATTTTGATGATGTTGCTCCTCCGATTCAATTTCATTCTTTGATTCAGTCACCACTCTCTCGCAGGTGGCATGCTCGCTTGAACATGGACTTTATAATGACCTCATTTCGTTAGCCGTAAGATAGGTTTGTGATTGTTGGGCAGGCATGTCCCCTCCTCTTAAACAGAACATTGATGCTATTGGTAAAGCTCTTTATAATTTTTGAACCTTAAGCTTTAGAAAGGTTCAAAAAGGATGCTGGAACTTCGACCGTCCTGTGAACACTGCAATAAATCGCTGCCACCGGATTCAACAGAAGCCATGATTTGTACATTTGAATGCACTTTCTGTAAAGACTGTGTGTTGTTGCTAGAAAATGTTTGTCCCAACTGTGGAGGGGGATTTTGTGATCGACCTATCCGTCCAAAAACAAACCTTATTGATGAAAATTTTCTAGGTAAACATCCTGCTGGCAAACGTGTGGTCTACAATCCTGTAAACCTGGAAACCCACAGCCAATTTGCAACATCTATAAAAAACATTCCTCCTGAAGAACGTTAGATTCTACCATGTTTCATAATGGATGACGTCATTCACAAATGAGTGAAAACATACTGGACAGCTTTCACTTCGATCAAATTGACCTTGTTAAACTCAAGATAATTCTTAGATCGATGGCTTTTCATCCATTTGTGAATCAACAAGCATTTTGAATTCACCTGGTTCATCAATATGAAGCAGAAGTGTTTTGAACGGTTTTTTAAAGCCAAAAGAACCTTCCAGATAAGTTGATGTTTTAAGTCGAATAACTGTGTTGGCGTCTTCGAAAGATGCTGCAGGGGAAAGGTAAAGGGCACTCTCTTCCTGCTCAAGATCACGTTTGGCAATGATAACTTGATCAACTTGATTTAATTCAATATCCACATCTCGCAGTATGGAATAGTGAATGGAAATTTTATTATCTGTAACCTGGATTAATCTTCTGGAAAATCCTTTGAACAAGGCAATCATTTGAATACCAGAATAAACACTTAAGGCAAACACCACCCAAGCAACGATATGGTTCCAATTGATCAGGAACAAATGAAGCAATGCAGTTTCAACCAATAGAATCACCAACAGGGCACCAACAAACACTGTGGACATGTTTTTTTTGTGGTAGCTAAAAGAGTTTTGTTTATGAGTCGGTTTTTTCCAGATGAATAGAGCATAGATCAGGCCACCCACTTCAAAAGCAAGTAAGGCGCCCAGGCGTGGACCAAGTTGCTTTTGCGCGACTTCTTTCAAGGCGGCGAGAAAATCAACATCTTCATTTTGGGCCAGTTTGGTTTGTTGATAAAATTTTCTAGCCTTTATGCCAATGAAGGCCAACACCCCTAGTTCTATAACTGGGAGGAGCCAAACTTTGATAAACTCTAGCGGCGTTTGAAATTCTTTGGGAATCAAAAGCGAAGCCAGGACCATGCCGGAAATAAAAATGGGCAGCGCTGTGGTATTTGGCACATTGGTTTTGCGAATAAAAAATAAATACCACAGCGGCGCGAGAATGGTTAGATCGAGCGTAATGCCCAGCGCAAGTTCACTTGGTGCTTGGAAAAAAGCTTTTGTAAATATCAGATACGCTGCCACTAAATGAGCCAAAATGGGAAATGCCAGCGCAAACAGTTCGTATTTTCTTCTTGAGAGTAAACCTATCATCTCAATCGCCCTCCTCAGAAGCGTTGAAGATTTGAGTTCATTTTATCCATTGAAAGAGTGTCTGCCAAAAGTGTGTTGACGGAAGAAAGTGTTATTTACAATCACTTTCTTCCGCCATCGAAGGGTGAGGCAAGGAGAAGGGTAAGGATGACAGCTCAAACTAGGATGAGAATCAGGGACAGAGGGCGTGAGCTGTCATCATAATTTTATGAATGCTTCTCTCGGGGATTGATTCGAATTTCTTAACTCAATTCAGCAGAGCCAAAGAGGACACTGAAGGCTTTACACCAGATGATGATGGTGTCATATTCGCTTAAATCCACATCTGTTGGAATCACATAATTCTGTGCGCCTTTGTTACCTTTGAGGCGGCCCAAGTCCACGTAATCCTGGGTGATGGTGTCCAAATCTTTGACCAACCATACGTACAAATCAGGGCCATTGGTGGCGTCAAAATCTTCTTCAAAACGAACGATGCGGTCCGAACCTCGGTCAATGTACTGTGCCAAACCAGCTACTTTATGAACAACATCTGCGTCTTTGAAGTTGCCTGCAAAGAGGGTTTCGACCTGAATTTCATCATTGTTCACTTGGGCAGTTTCTTGGGAGGTGAGGTCGGCGGTCACCGACTCGTTGACTTCTACATCATAAAAATACGGAGAAACAGCCCAAGCTGCACCACCAATGACCACCAACCCCAGGGTAACGATGATAAACTTAGCGAAAGGGTTCAAAGTTTTAAATTTGTTGACAAGGTTTTTTTTGCTTTCTGGAGTAGCCATTTTTATTCCATCCTTAATTTGTTTTTATATTTGTATTTTGCTGTGTGTATGTTGCATCCTACGACTACCAATACGCAGCATCTATTTGATTGGATCCCTCGCTCTGGGAAGTTGATTGAAGCAACGTCGTAATGCTTGTCCAGGTAGCATTTTTCTCAAGTGGAATTTTGGTGAAAGGTCATATGAATGAACGATTTCATTCGACATTAAGGCCAGTAGATGATGCCTTTTATGATGATCTCGAATGATGATTTCATGAATAATCGGCAGACAGAATCATGGGACCAACGGGGGCGTCACTTGGGCTGCCAATTGGATCGAGGGTGACCAATACTTGATCATAACCTTCAGGTTTGGGCACAATAAGCCAACCTCGCCCTTGAATGGACCCATCTTCAGAAATCACACAGACCACTCCAGAACTCACATAGCTATCGCCATTTTTGAACCAAAAGCGATATTCAGCGTCGTCGGGGGCAGGAGGGGTATCAGCAACCAAAACCACCACCACATCCATATCTGGTTGGCTATAGATGCGCCCCCACGATCCTTCTGGGGCATCGTTACTTGCACTAAGGAAGCGTGTTTCCTGTGAAGATGCCATCATGATTTGTAGAGCATCACGCATTGTCGATGCGCTGGAACGCATTTGGTCGTTTGAGTTGGTCTGTTGAAAGAGCACAAAACCCAAAGCAATAATCACCACTGCTTGAACCGCCACCAATGAAGGCACCCAACGCGGCATTTGAAACAGTTTTTCCAACCATGAAAGGCTGGCCGGTGTAGTGTTTGGTCCGGTTTCAGATACTATTTGTGTCAACACAGTATCTTTTAGATGTTTTGGTGCTTTCAGCGGTCGAAGCATCTGAGCTATTTCTGGAAGATCAGCCAATAGACTGACGTACTCAGTAACCAGTTGTTGGCATTTTGGACAAGAAACCAGATGAGCTTCGACATCTCGTGCTTCTTCCATTTCCAGTGCGTTTAGAGCGTATGCCTCACACAGGGGTTCAATGCGTTCACAATTCATAAGCGTGTTCCTTCATCAAGCTAACCTTGAGTTTCTGCATCCCTAGGCGAACTCGTTTTTTAACGGTTCCTAAGGGTAAATTCAGTTTTGTTGCAATTTGCGATTGGCTGAAACCTTTAAAATATGCAAGCAAAATAACTTCTCGTTGTTCTTTTGGCAGTTCTGTCAGTGCGCCACGTACTTGGGCTGCGCGATCGTCTTCAAACGCCTGTTCTTCGGGGTTAGGGGCATCGTCCACCAGCATGTCGAACCATTCGTTTTCTTCGTCTGCGGGGGCGCTGACAGTGGGTGGCATCCGGCGCAGCTCGTCGATGGAGCGATTGCGTGTGATTTGCATTAGCCAGCTTTTAAAACTACCGCGTTTGCTCTCAAAATCGCATGCTTTGCGCCACACAAGTAGAAAAATTTCTTGCAACATTTCCGATGCCAGATCTCGCCCCAACATGCGGGCGGAAACGGAAAAGACCAGATTGTCATAACGGTCATACAATGTTTCAAAAGCGCGTTGATCATTGTCCAGGCATATTTTTTCGATTAGATCACCATCGGCTTGCTGCAAAACCCTTTCCCCCTTAGCCACAATGTGTCCAGAAATTATACCGAAGGTGGCTTGTGAAGCACAATCAACAAAGGTTGTCATTGCTGTTGCAACCCCTTTCGTCAACAAGTTGTGCCTGATGCTTTTTTAAACATCAGGAAACCCTGGCCCGCTGCTACAGACACAGCGGACCAGGGCGCACACAACGTAAGGAGAGGAGGTGAACAGATCCTGAAAAGCAATGGCTGAATGCATTCAGCATCGAACTTTCCGGACCCGACACATTAAAATAATGACACTTCCATCATCTCCTTTGTGGACCTGTTTCTATGGTCTCACTAACAATTACGGAGAAATGGTGGAATTGGATCCCTCGTCATTCATCAATGGAGCTTTGCTCTGGTTGTCGTTTCGAGGCAAGCAAACATATCACTATCAATACAAAGGCAATCAATGACAGCATGGGGATGGTGATAAACCCCGCCCAGTTGATATAAGAGGCGCTACAAGGCACCCCCACCTTGCACAGCTCAGGAAACCCAAAGCCGGGGACTTTTTGCTCCAGATAATGAAACAGCGCCAGCGCAGCTCCCATCACGCTCAAAGGTAACGTGTAAATCGAGATTCTATGATCGTGGCGAAAGCTGGCGATGCCCAGGATGAACACCAGCGGATACATAAAAATTCGCTGATACCAACAAAGCTGACACGGTATGTAATGGAGTGCCTCGCTGAAGTACAGGCTACCGCCTGTTGCCACCAGAGCCACCAGCCAGGCCAGATAGACGCCGAAGTTTTTGAAGAAATTCCCCATCATTCTCCTTCGCTTAGGGCATTGTCGATGGCATTACTGATGGCTATAAATGAAAGGTCACTGACTTTTTGTCCGTTAACAAAAATGGTTGGGGTGCCTTGAACCCCCGATGCGCTACCAATTTGACGATCCTGCTCCACAGCAGAACGATATGTGCTATTGGCAATGCACTGCTCCAGTTCCGATTCGTTTATGCCGTCTACATTTTGTCGAACCAGGGACAAAATAAACTCAGGTGTGGCCCAAATCTGGCTTTCCGGTCCTTGGTTGGCATACATGGCGTCATGATATTGCCAAAAAGCCTCTTCATTTTGGTTTAAAACACATTCACCAGCAATTCCTGCGGTGGTGGAATCCGGCCCCAGGAACTGGAAGTTAATGAAATAAAATTCAATTTCACGGCTGACGATATATTGATTCAGTCGAGACACCACTTCTTCATGGAAAAATTTGCAGAATGGGCATTTGTAATCGCCAAACTCAACCACCTTCACCGGCGCATCCGGATCGCCCTTCGAAGGTTGTGATGCCAACCTGAACTGATCCTGCTCCACGGATTGCTGGCCCGATTGCGTCCACCACAATACGCCAAACAATACCACAAACACAATCACACCTGTGATAATTGTCAATCGCTGCTGCGCTTTTTTCTTACGAATGGCTTCTTGTTTTCGTTCTTTGAAGTTGCTCATGAATACACTCCTTAAGTCAGTGGAAAATTCTTTTTGTTGGTTTGAAACAGCATCTATACTTGCTTATCCCAGATAGGTGACTTGGGGAGGTTTGGGCGATTGGTCAAAGAATATGGCAGAGGGAACGATGGCATTATCAGCAATCAGTGATTGTTCCATTAAATGTGGGGATAAAAATTCACCCTGAAGGAACAGACGCTCTGGGTTTTCACTGATGGGTTGGAGCATGGAGCGCATAGACGCATCGGTGCCGTCGTCCATCTCACAACTAAATTGAGCGTCGGATGAGGTCGACATTGGTGACACCATCACCAGAGGGATGGCACAAGTGCCGGTTGCCACAGGAAACAGCAAGGCACCTATCCATAATATCGTCAAAATAAGGCTGGACACATTTTCATCCATAAAGATCATTGTAAGCACTGATGGCAGTGGTTCCATGATTTTGGTCATGATTTGGTATGCGAGCCTACAATTTTTATCTAAAAATGACTGTAATCTAAAAAGACACATTGAACAAAGAGAGAGGTGAATTTTTACTTCAGGGACAAAAATCTCATGTCGCTTCTAAATTTATTAAACACGCGTAAGGAGAGTCATGAAAATTAATTTATTTAAAGTAGCAAGTTTGATTGTTTTAACGGGCGTTGCAGTGACACTGGTATACCTGTCGATGCCTACGGCCATCACGCAGGCGCATGACCAATCGCTCATTGATCGCACCATAAACATCGAAATGAGTGAGTTCACTTTTACGGTGGATGGTGAAACAGGTGGCGCGGTGACGTTGAAAGTGGGCGAAACCGTAACCTTGAATTTCTCCAACGTGGGTAACACAGTCCACGATGCACACTTTGGGCTGGAAGCCAATCTGAATGATCGTCTGTTTGAAAACAACATCATGGCCCCATTCGACATGCTGGTGTTAGACCGAGAAGGCACCGCCTCACTCACCTTCACTCCAACCGAAGCAGGTACCTTTGAACTGGGCTGTTTCCAGTTCGGCCACTACGAGGCCGGCATGAAAGTGCCTTTTGTGATTGAAGCATAATTGAATACTTGAGAAAGGGTAGGCAAAATTAAAACCTGCCCTTTCTTTTTCAAACTCATTGTCAAAGTTCTTACTGGAAAAGCTGAGTGTCGGGATGGAAGGATACCCAGGCAAACCAGTACACAGGCATGCTTTTCAGCACTACAAGTGGTGGAATCGTTGTGTTTAGGGAGGAGCCTGTTAGGGACCACATATTGTTTCCATCAGAGAGTTGGTTATCGACCAATTGTAATGGTTCGTCAGAGGGGCGTTGAAATGTCCGTATTTGATCCGATGTTGCATCGTAGATGATGGCAATGGGCTGGCCTTCAATATCATCGTTGATAACGGCTAAATCTTTCACAACGTCTTTGACATAAGCTTTTGAGCCTTGATCAGTTTCAATACCAATCACCACGGTTTTATTGGACAAGCGTTGATCTTCCACGACCAGCCCGTTGGTGTCCGCTTCATTGCCTTTGTACCAGCGATAGGGGTCTTCGGAGTAATCGTACTGACGCTTCTCCCGTTCGCCTTCCTCGCGTTCAGGGGGGCGACCTCCCACACCATCTGCATTGGTGGGGCGGGACAGTACCAGAGTGTCAGGATGTGCCGCTTTCCACGATGCCCAAAGGGCCATATCCACAGGGATGCGCTGAATCACAGGAGATGCCGAGGCCAATGGCCCGACGATGGCCTGCCCTTCAATTTGTGACCAGAAAGAATAGGTCACTCGATCATACATCACCAAGTCTGACTTATATAATCGACCCGACACACCAAACTCCGCGACCTCCCCCTCAATTTCAGGAGCCACAAACGCCACTGCCGAATTGCACAAAGGACAATAGCTGACCACAACGGGTATGTCGCCAAACATGTCGTTCACGATTTCATGGCGATTCAAAATATGCATCTGATAGGCTTTGGCAATTCCGTTGAAATTAACACCAATGACGATGTCCTCGTCATACATCCAAATTGTATCTGCGGCTTCAAATCGCGGGGCATCAATGGATGGAATACAATCCGCTTCAGGGCAGCCCACCATCAACGCATCTAAGTCTAAATCAGATTGGTAGGCCACTTTGGTCAGGTCAATTTCAAGTCCAAAACGATCCAACTCATCCTGTTGAAAATATTTTTCGCTGAGAGTGGCATTTAAAACTTCTGCTTCGATAACTGTGGGTTGTTCCTGCGTTTCTTCTTCAGGGAAATAAAGCACACCAACTGGAAAATCGGGATTGATGGAATAGACCACGCCTGCGGCAACCAGCATCAATACCACAAACCCTAGGGTTCTGCGAATCATGGATTTCTACCTTTAGTTTTTAAAAGAACTTCAGAGCGAAGGCTGTCCTGCCTTCAGCCAGGCCCCCATCAAATATCGGGCCAGGGTGTATGCGCCTTTGTTGAGCTGACGCTCCATCACTTTATCCGCACCCTCATCCCAGAAAGTGCTGTAAAATTTTGGATTGGTCTGTCGAAATTCCTGTGCCTTGTCGTGGGCGGCCAGCAACGGCTCAAGCATGGTGTAGGTATCAGCCACAATCAGGAACGCTTCTTCCAGCGCATTGTCTACTGGTTCGAAGTTTTGCAAAATCATCAGGTCAGTCATGTAAGCACTGGTAAAGCTCACGAGCGATCCTATGCCCCTTGGCATAAAGTGGCCCACTGCCTGCCACATGGCATCCGGTGGTCTGAAGTAGGTGATCTGCTCAGCCTTCCAAAAGCCATCAACCATCACGGATTCGAACAAGGCATGAATGCCCCGGTTGCCGGATTTTTGCCCATCGAAGTTGGCCGTGGTGTGCATCGGTTGGTGCAAGTCGCCTACATAATGGGCCAAATCACCAAACCAGCGCACCCAATTGGGATCGTTCGTTTCCCAGGCTTCGACCAGGTTTTGAAAACTTTCATCAATGGCCCAAGGCACAATGCCCTGGCGGTGAATTTCTATACGCCCGTACTTGGCTTCAGCCATATTCAAATCTTGTGGGAATGCTCCGAAGGGAAAAGCTTCAAAAAAATCGATGTCAATGTAGTGCCGCTTCGATTCCTCGGAAGTGCCTGGTTCGCTTTTACGGCGATCAGGGTCCATGGAGGCTTCTTCCAATTCATTCAGGGTTTTTAACAACATAGAGCGTAATGGCTCAGGTGTTGCATCCACTGCAAGGTGTGTGACGGTTTTGTGACCATTTTCACCCCACCCCATGCCAATAACCTCTGGAAAACTCAACAGAGTGATTAGCATCATGACAGGGATCAATTTGATCCAGGAAGTCTTTTTATTGAAAGTCATTGTTAACCTCCATAATGCACGCGCCGTTTGGCCAGCCACATCTGCAACAACGTAAACAGGAAGATGACAATAAACATGGTGTAGGCAATGGCTGAAGCATATCCCATTTTAAATCGACCAAAGGCTGTTTGATAAAAGAAGATCATGACCGTCATTGCACTATCCAAAGGTCCGGTAGAACCATGGAAAATCACAAAGATTTCGTCAAATACTTTAAACGCACCCACCATCGAAATAATCAGCACAAAGAAGGTGACCGGCGTGAGCAACGGGAACGTGATTTTCCAGAACCGTTGCCAGGCATTGGCCCCGTCTATGGCCGCGGCATCGTAATATTCTTTGGAAATATTTTGGAGACCCGCCAAAAAGATTACAATGTTAAAGCCCATATATTTCCAAATGGAAAACAATATGACCATGGGCATTGCCAATTCTGGGTTGTTGATAAAGTCCTGTTTAGGTATGCCAAAGAAATTCAGGAAGGAATTGAATAAGCCCCAATCTCGATGGAAAATCCATTCCCATACCACCGCTGCTGCAACGGTAGGCGTGATATATGGTAAGAAAAAGGCAGTTCGGAAAAAGCCTTTAAATCTAATTTTTGTGTTCAACAGCACAGCAAAGAAAAGCGCCAAAAAGATGGTTGTGGGCACACTGAACATCACATAATAAGTGGTGTTCCACATGGCTTTCCAGAATTTCCGATCCTGGAATAATTTTTCAAAATGTTCCAATCCTGTAAACGTTCTAGTGGGATTGGTAATGGGGCCTTCATGCAGGCTGAGGAAAAATGAATTCACAAAGGGGAAAAAGGTAAATACCCCCAAAATTACAAGTGTGGGCAATAAGTAGATATATGCCTGCAGAGAATCTTTCCAAAATCGAGGGCTGCGCAGTTGGTCCGAGGCAAAATACGCCTGAATACGTTGTATTAAAGACAGTTTTGGGGTTGGCGCGGCTTGGGTCATAAAGAATCTTTCAAAGGGTGAAAAGGGAGGCTCTCAACTGAGCCTCCCTTTAGATTTAAAAAGCTAAGTTCTTAGCCAGTGCAAGAGATGCCATCAGACACGGAGGACAAAGCTTCATCCACATCGGCATCCAATTGGTCCAAAGTTTCTTGAATATCCACACCACCAACGAGGATGAGTTCAACAGCATCAGCGATGGTCAAGCGAACGTCACTCCATTCTTCCAAACCTGGGGTGATGAAGGCATTGTCCAAAGATTCGGTTGGTGCACGATAGGTGTCACTGTTTGCCAAGAAGTCCTGGAATTCAGCGGATTCAATGGCGGAAGTGCGCACTGGCAAGTAGCCTGTTTCCTGAGCCCAGAAAACGGTCTGAGGCACGTCAACCAAGAAAGAGACAAAGTCTGCGGCAGCTTCAACTTGTTCTTGAGTATGGTTCATCTGGAAAATACCCAAGTTGGTGCCCTGAATCACGCTGGAAGTGCCAGCTGGACCCTGCAAACCACCAAAGGTGGTCCAAGGGAAGTTATCGCCTACGGAGCGGGTTGCAAATACGATACCGGCAGATGTGCTGTAATACATCTGAATGGTACCTGCAGCAAACAAGCCGTCTTCGAAGTCGCTGCCGGTCAAGCTGACATCGGCCAAATCTTTCATGAACTGAGCTGCAGTCACAGCTTCTGCACCGTTGAGGTTCACACTCTTACAGTCATCGGCGATAATGGAACCGCCTGCCATTTTGAGGTAGGTCAGGTAGAGTTCGCCAACGCCACTGGAGCCTGGGCGCATGTAGAAACCAAAGACATCATCTTCGCCGTCACCATCGGTGTCCTGGCGCAAGCTTTGGGACAACTCCAGCAATTCGTCCCAGGTGGTTGGTGGGTTTGGCACCGTTTCCTGGTTGTAGTAAAGAATAGTGGCACTCTTATTGAATGGAATGGTTGTTAAAGTGGCTTCGCCATCAATGGTGTAAGTGTTAGCACTCACAAAAATACCTGGGATGTCTGCCACAATGGATGGGTCAATCAAGCCTTGAATTGGAGCCAATGCATTTTCATCCAATGCAGGCTGCAAGTAAGATGGGGTCCAGTTTTCAAACATCTGTGTGATGGTTGGCGGTTCCCCTGCGGCCACGGAAGCCAAATTCTTTTGGAACAAATCGCCATAGTTCCCCTGGAACACGGCGGTGACTTCGGTGGTTTCGCTTTGTTCGTTAAACTGAGCAACCAATGTATCCACGGTTTCACCCAAGCCGCCGCTCATAGCGTGCCAGAATGTCACTTGAATTTTATCCTGAGCTGGTGCCCAGAATGCCAATGTGGTTGCCAGTAATACTGCAAAAATCAGTCCTTTTTTAAACATTTGATACCCTCCTGGTTTTGTGTTGTAGCTTGTTAAATAGTATCAACCGTTTTCTCTTCCCTTTCCCTTTCTCCCCCCAGCTTTATGTCATGAATCACCGCCCTTCAAAAATTAACGAATACCGCTTCTTGCAATGCCTTCAATAAATTGTTTTTGAGTAAAGAAGAATAAAATCAAAATGGGTAAAATAACCAGGGTAGAAGCCGCTGTGAGCAACTCGAACAAACTTCCCGCTTCTTGAGTGAAATTCCGTAACCCCACCGGCAGCGTTCGCTTTTCTGGCGAATTTGTCATAATGATGACCCACAGGAAAGCATTCCAACTGCCGATGAATTTGAATAATGCGACTGTCATCAATCCTGGCCTGGATAAAGGTATTAATATTTGCCAAAGAAAACGAAATCTCGAACAATTATCCAATTGGGCGGCATCCCAAAGCTCATCGGGTTGGCTCATAAAAAATTGTCTCAAAAGAAAAATGCCGAAAACAGAAACAATCCAAGGCACAATGAGTGCATAATAAGTGTCGATCCAACTGAGTTTTACAATGGTGATGTAATTAGGAATTAATAACATTTCACCAGGGATCATCAAGGTGCCCAACAAGAGCACAAACAGAATTTTTTTCCCAAAAAAATCCATTTTTGCAAATGCGTAAGCAGCCATTGCGGTGGTGATCAGTTCAAGAGCTGTGCTGACTGTGGCAATGAAAAAACTGTTAAATAAATACCAATTAAAGGGTGCAGAAGTCCATGCAATCACATAATTTTCCCAGTGCAATACTTCTGGAATCCATATGGGAGGAAATACCTTTACTTGATCGGGCGCTTTTAGGGACGTTGAAATCATCCATAAAAAGGGAACAGACATAGCTACAACCCCGCCTAACAAGACAGCATAAGTTGCGCCTTTTCTTAACCAAAAGCCTATAACTTCCCGCTCGGATAGAAACGCGTTCATAGATAAATAATGATGACTGGGTTGACTTCCCCACCTCTCCCAAGTTTTTTTGTAAACTCTATTATAAAATGAATCCCACTTCGAATATAAAATAGTTAGATGATTTAGTCAATAGTTTCGATTTTTCAATTATAGATCGAATGTTTGCTATATTGTGTCAAACTTGTCAGATAATATTGGAAAGGAAAGAAAAAGAATACATACATTCTAAAGTACTATGAATATCTATATTCTCTATCACGGAAATTGTCCAGATGGATTCGGTGCTGCATGGGCTGCCTGGAAGTCTTTGGGGGATCAAGCGACGTATTTGCCTGTTCAACATGGCTATCCAGTGCCAGCACTTGAAAAAGGTTCACAGGTATACATCGTTGATTTTTCTTACCCCGCTGATGTGCTGGAAGCCCTTTCAAAAGAGATGGATCGGGTGATTGTGCTGGATCATCATAAATCGGCACAAGCTGCATTGGGTAATTTTCCAGCCCTTGAAGCGATTGAGCAAGGCAGTAGCAATATCGGGGTTCTTTTTGATATGGAAAAGTCGGGCGCAATGCTGACTTGGGAACATTTTCATCAAGGCCAGACCATTCCTGATTTAATTCGCTATGTACAAGATAAAGATTTGTGGCAATTCAAACTGCCAGACAGTAAAGCCATTAGTGCTGGATTGTCCTCCTATCCGTTTGACTTTGAATTTTGGGATAAGGCCGAATTAGAGCAGCTCAAGCAAGAAGGTCAAATTTTATTGCGTATGTTAGATGGGATGGTCGAAAGATTGGCTGAAAGGGCCTATTGGCGCGACCTTGGAGGACACAATATTCCAGTGGTTAATACCCCCATGTTGGCTTCTGAGTTAGGCAATCTACTCTGTATTAAATTTCCAGAGGCGGCTTTTGCAGCCTGCTATAGTGACACTCCAGGTGGAAAACGAATCTGGGAATTACGATCTAAAGGCAGCTTTGATGTGAGTGAAGTGGCTAAAGCGCACGGGGGTGGTGGGCATCGAAACGCTTCCGGCTTTACAGAAATTTTGGATCAATGAGGCATAGGCTCAAGTTGTATTTAAACTTGAGCCTGTGATCCAAAGCTGAATCAATTCTAAGATTTTACGATCATTGATAAACTCTTCAGTGCCTGGGGCTTGGCCACCCAAGATCCAATAACCAATGGCATCGAGAATTTCAGTGTCGTCGAGCTTAAAATTCTTGTTCTTGTCGAAAGCCAACTCGATGGTATTATCCCTATCATCCGAATGCGGGAGTTCTACTTCGTCGCCAATTTTTACATTGTCATGACACTGACTTGGGGCACTGTTACTGCGGCGCTGCATGGCCAACACCATTTGGCGGGCATCCTCAAAGTCAACTGTACCACACGGTGAGGCCACATCTGCGAGAAAATGGCCTGTGTCGTCAATCGTTGCCTGATTGTCAAAGTAATGTTCAATGCGTTGCGGGTCGAACTCATTAAACTTTCCATCATTGTTGGCATCGCCGACAATGCCGGTATGACCAAACACACTTACCCAACCCAACATCAAAAAACAAGCGGATATATAGAATTTTTTCATAGTGTCTCCCCTATCTGTTCAAGGGGAGTTTATGAGAGAAAACCAGAACGAGCAAGGACATAGGGTCTACACATACTGTCCAGCACAAAATCCGGAAGACCATGCCCATTGAAGGTTGTAGCCGCCAAGCCAACCAGTGACATCCAAAACTTCACCAATGAAATAAAGGCCAGGCTGGTTTTTGCTTTCGAATGTTTTAGAAGAAATGCCGTCAGTGTTTACCCCCCCTAAGGTGACTTCTGCAGTTCGATAGCCTTCGGTGTCATCGGGCTTAATCTCCCAATGATGAAAGAATCTGCAAATGCCTTCAATTTCTTTTGGCGTCAATTGTCTTAGAGGTTTATTGGTTAACCAAAGTTCAAACACTCGATCCACAAATCTTTTAGGTAAATGCTCACTGATTGCGGTCTTAATTTCCTGCAAAGGGTTTTTTCTGATTTGTTCTTCGATGATTTCTTCCATGTTGAGGTCGGGTAATAGATCGATGATGACAGTATCTCCTGGTCGCCAATAAGAGGAAATTTGAAGAATGGCTGGCCCACTCACACCACGGTGTGTGACCAGAATGTTTTCGCGAAAGGTGGTATTTCCACATTTTACGGTGGTGTCCATTGAGATACCTGAAAGCCCTTCGAAATTTTTCAAATAGTCTTTTCCAAACACGAAGGGAACCAGTGCAGCTTGTCGATCCGTGACCTTCATTCTGAATTTTTTGGCGACTTGGTAACCAAAGCCTGTGGCTCCCATTTTTGGAATTGAAAGCCCACCTGAAGCAATCACCAACGAATCTGCATGGAATTCAATATCAGCAGTGACCAACTTGAAATCTTCGTTCTTGAAAACTTTTTCGATGTTGCAATTGCAGCGGATTTCCACACCTGCTTCATCGCATTCGGCTTGCAATAAGTTGACAATCTGTTTTGCGTTTTCTTTACAAAACTGCTGACCCAGTTTTTTTTCGTAATAATCGATGCCATGTTTCTCGATAAGCCTGAGAAAATCCTCTTGTGTGTATCGAGACAACGCCGATTTATGAAAGTGTGGATTCTGACATTGATAAGTATGGGGTGCCGCATTGTGATTGGTGAAGTTGCAACGGCCTCCCCCAGAGATGAGAATTTTTTTTCCGATCTTTTCGCTGCGCTCGATGACCAATGTGCTTCGTCCCCGCTTGCCTGCTTCTATGGCACACATCAGCCCAGCGGCTCCCCCGCCAATGACTATGACATCGTATTTAAGGCTATTTGTTTCCAGCATGTCGACTAAACTTTCGCAACATAAATTGTGTATGCCTCCTGGCGGGAGAACAAGGGGTTGTAAAACTCCACATCGTGGATATCCACCTGCTGAAACACTTTTCGAAGTTCGGCTAGAAATGATTCCTCAGCTGGATCAGCCGACCACAGGGCAAATACCCCATCGGGCAATAAATACTGACATAGTCGTTTAAGGCCAGCTTCCTCATAAAATGGTTTCGAGGCAGGACTTATCAAAAATTCTGGTGAATGATCAATGTCGATCAGGATGGCTCCAAATTTCTCCGGGATCGGTTCAGCATTCTCGTTCCATTGGTTTAATACCCAATGGAAAAAATCCCCTTGCACCAAATGACAACGGTTATCTTTTGAAAGTGTTTTTCCCAACGGTAACAAATTTTTTCGATGCCAGTTAATGACCTCTGGCAACATTTCGATGACAGTCACTGATGCCACGTTTTCCTCATAGAGTGCCGCTTCGGCCGTATATCCCAAACCCAGTCCGCCAACCAAAACATCATATGAACCTGAACCTAACTGTCTCAAAGGGATTTCAGCCAATGCAATTTCCGTTGTGTTGTTGAGACTGGACATCAAGAATTCTCCATCCAGTATGACTTCAAACACTTCCTGGTGATTCAAGGAGGGAACTGTGCGCCACCGTAAAATTAATTCCCCAAGTGGGGTCTCGTGATATTCCAGTTCTTCAAACTCAGGTTTTTTCATGATGGTTGGACAGTATACAATGCTTAAATCATGGGAACAGATATTCACGCCTACCATTGAATATATTTGGGATCATGGAGATTTCACTTCATGGTACAGCTTTGCAGGCCCAATTGACTTGGGCCGTGATAACACATTCTTTTATGTACTTAGCAACATGACTTCTGATCTTGATGATCAACTGGGAGCTCACAAGGCTCCCGAGGATTTAGGGCCAACGGTTGAATATGACATCTCACGAATAAATAAACTTAATCACTCAATTTCATGGATATCGCTCGAGGGATTAGAATTGGTTGTTCAAAAATATTATGAAGTGGTTCCAGAAATTAAACCAGATTTACCTCTTGAGGCTTCCCTTGCAGCCATGAGACAATTAGGGATTTCGGGGCTAGTCTATTGGTTTTCCTATTAATTAATGGAGAGAAGCGCCACCAACCAGGGCGCTTCTCTCCTTGATCCTGTGGGATCAATTGCTCAGCTCTAGGTAGGTGAGCTGAACGTTCAGGCGGTGAAAGCCTGTCATCAAGGCAATCACTTGTTGTAATGTTTCTTCATCGAGGCCTTCGGGAGCTTCGAGGTCAATTTTAATTTTTTCTAAAGTTTTATTTAAACTCCAACCACTGCGTACTGCTTTGCGGACGTCTTTGATCAACGTTCCCAAATAGTCTTCGTAATGGTCAAAAATACGAGGGCTGCTGAGCGCGCCATGCCCTGGAACTATCGTGCTGATGGGTAAAGTGGCACGAAATTTCTTTACAGATTCGAGGTATGCAGCTGCCCCACCTTCGAAGAGAAGTGGCGTTGCGCCTTCACTTAAAATGAAGTTTCCCGTCCAAGCCACGCGGGATCGAGGTTCATAGACCACCGCGTCGCCTGGGGTGTTACCATGACCGAAGTGATAGATTTCTACCATGCGGTTACCGAGATCAACAGAGACAAATTCATCAAACACGACATCAGGTAAACGCAAAGTGGCGTCACCAAAAACGCTTTCGTCATAATTTACAGTTGCCATCATGAACTCTTTTTCGTGTTCAAAGTGAGTCATGCGTTTATACGTGTTTCTATGCGAGATGATGGTTGTAGTTTCTGGAAATGCATCATTGCCAAAGGTGTGATCGCCATGGAAGTTGGTGTTGACCAGGTACAAGATGGGTTTGTCCGTCACTTCACGGATGAGGTCCTGCATCTGATTGGCCATGGCTGCATTGATGTGGGAATCAATCACCAGCACCCCACGTTCGCCGACGATAAAGCCTGTATTGTCAATAGCGGGGTGATTGGACACAATCGCATATACATCGGGTGCCAGCCTTTGCAGTTGAAGTTTTGTATCCCCTGGATGTAAGGGGGGAGGAAAAAAACCTTCAGGGGCATCTTCGAACGAAAGCAGCTCGTCAACATGTTGAACTTCTGTTTGGGTCGGTGCGGTGTTGTTCGAAGTAATTAAAAATACGGAACCGACAGCAACCAATGCAGCTAATCCTAATACTAAAATTTCTTTCATCTCATACTCCTTTGATGTATGGTTATTTAGAGTGCATATGCACCTATTTGTCAAAAAATAAAATAGTTGGATTTTATTCGTCCTGGACTGTGGCAATGGTGTCTTTCAAACGGTGCAGTAATTCCTGCCACCGCTTTTCGCCAAGTCCCTCAATCACCTGCCTTTGTGCTTTCTCCCACAGTGGATATGCTTTTTCAATAGCTGTTTTACCTTTTTTGGTAATACTCAATTCGCGTCGACGACGATCTTTTCCTGTTTCACTTTGTATTAACCCATCTTTTTCCAACAGACGTAAATTTCGGGTGAGTGTGGTTCGATCAATCACAGCCTTTTCTGCCAATCCTGAAATGGTGATGGTGCCTGCCGTGCGAATAATAGCCAGCAATGGCAGTTGCGTTGAAAGTATGCCGCTGTCTTGCAGCATTTTATCGTAAAACTGTGTCACCATCCGCGATGCTTGACGCAAGCGCGTGGTGGTACATAAAATTTCTTCTCCTGCTGCCATGTCAAGTTTTAATTTCATCGTCATCACAATAAGAGTATATACACCTATTTTTGTTTTGTCAAGTAAATCAACATATTCAGATGGAATTTTCGCCATTTTCTCATATCATTCAATTCAATTGTTAGATGCTAGGAGATTTTCTAGATGACGAAATTAAGTGCATCCTTATTGAAACAGAAAAAGACCACATTGGTAGAGCCGTTGGTCGAATTGAATCGTATAAAAGTAAAAGACAATGGTGAACGGTTAATTGATGCCGAAAAGCATTGTAAAGACATTATCTTCTCCAAAGAAGAGAATGAATATATTCAGCACACGCCTTATCGTTTCTATGCACGCGAGTCAGTGGTGGAGATGTTGAACAAAGCACAGAAGTCGTTGCCAAAAGGACATCGTCTGAAAATTATGTCCATTTATCGTGGGCTAAAGCAGCAAACGGAGATGTACAATAAACAATACAAAGAAGCGAAAAAGAAAAACCCAAGCTGGCCAAAAAATATTTTGCGTCGAGAAACCAATCGTTGGGTGCATCCCCCAGATGTGCGGACACCACCTGGGCACAGCACTGGCGGTGCAGTTGATTTAATGATTGTCGGGCGGGATGGTGAACAGTTGGATTTTATCTCGCCTTATGAATTTGGCAAAGACAATTCACTGCTCTATTGCCCTACGTTTGCAGAAAAGGTAAGTGACAGAGCAAAATCAAGCCGATTGATGCTCATCAAAGCGATGACCAAGGCGGGATTTACTAACTATACCGGTGAGTATTGGCATTGGTCTTACGGAGATTCTTGCTGGGCATGGCGCTTGGGTCGCAAGACAGCAATTTACGATTCTGCCATTCCATCCGAATAATTTTCAAAAAGTAGGCGGAGAGATCTTAGAATCTCTCCGCTTTTCCATCCACTAAAATTAGAACTGCTTTTACTTAACTGTTACAAAACCAGTTGGTAAATTGGTAGCAGTATTGTCTAAGCTGTATAAGGTCGCGGCTGCAGCCGGGCTTGGCGTTGTTCCGATTAATGGTTTGAGGTGGAATGGTGCAGGGCTGTCATCTGGGTGTGGTTCGACAGAAATCACAACTGGGGCGTCAGATAAATCAGTTGGAAAACTCACGCCAGAAGGGGCATTTAGCAGAAAATCCTCACCTGGGAATGGAGGACCACCTGCAGGTCCACTGAAGCCATCGAAATCATCCACCCCATTGACGCTGGTAAAGCGCCCTGAGCTGACAGGGACACCGTTAATCACAGCCCAGCCTTCATACACCCAGCCGGCTGTTAAGTTAGGCAAGTTTAAGGTTGCGCTTGGGCCTGCCGTCGGATCAAGGAACCAAATACCACTGGTTTCATTGCTGTTAGGACCATTGGTTGGGGTGGCCAAAATATAACTTCCTGAGGCTTTTGAAAAATCTGTTCCTACGCCATTGGCATGGTTGATGGTTAATGTGCCGGTTCCATTTGCCAACGCTGCCGCTGCATAATGGGTGGTAGCAGGAATCGTGTCGGTATCGCCAGTAGGCTCAATTGTGATCACTATGGCGGTGGCACGGGACAAATCACCCGACACATTGAATTCATTATTTGCTATGAAAGCTCCATCTACCGTGGTCAATCGCCCATCAGCACTGACGTTGAATTTTCCTGCAGGAATAGGAGCACCGTCAATGATGGCCCAGTTTTCATAATGGAAACCATTTTCAAGCATACCAAAATTTTGTGCATCAACGCGCAATGCACCTGGTGTCACAGCATCAATATGCTGGCATCCAACCAAGGTGAGGGCTACAAACCCTAAAAAGATTGCCACTTTGTATTGTTTTAGATAATTCAAGAACATGATCAAACTCCTTCTGATCTGCATGTGTGTGCAAAATCAACAGAAATGAAGTACCCCTGTTGTTGTTAATGGGTACGCATTGATATGTGGATTGGATCCCTGGTAGCAGCTAAAATTAATCCTTCAAACATCGAAGTTGAAAACTGAGGGGAGCTACTCTATGGCAAGCATCAAAGGCATTGGCGGCGCGTTTATGGAAAGTAATGATGCAAAGAAACTGGCCACTTGGTATGAAACTTTTCTGGGAATCAAGATGATACCAGAGCATTCCAACAGTGGAGGCTATCATGTGTTTTGGACCATTGATGCGGAAACAGGGGTGAAGCGAGAAAATCCTGTTTTCGCAATCAATCAGGCCAAAGAAACTCTGGCAGACTCAAATCGTGGCTTTATGTTCAATTTCCGTGTAGACAATCTGGACGAATTTTTAGTCAGGTTAGAAGATCAAGACATCAAGCAGGAACGCGAAATGATCAAGTGGGAGCGAGGTAAACATGCCTGGATCAAAGACATCGATGGCAACATGATCGAACTGTATGAGGAAATTTTTCCTGAAGACATTGATGAGGAAGAATAAAATACTTCAAGTCAGTTACGATTGACAGGTGGTTTGAAAACGTTCAGCGGCCAGTTTCACAAAAGTGCCAAAAGCGTTTAAAATTCGACCATTAATGTCTTTGATGGTTTCATAAATCTTATATGCATGTTCACATTGCAGTTGGTCCATTATTTAACTCCAGGAAGCCAACCGTTAAACTCATACCTATGGCGCCAATCACCACCAGCCATATTACCTGGCGCAAAGATGGTTCCTGTGTGTGATTCATGTGGGTTGACTTACAGTCTGCCATTCCTCCCAAGTGACCACTCCAAGTTCTGGGCGAGGTTCTCCAGGGAGCATAGAGATAAACTCTAAAGAATGTCCGTCTGGATCCTGGAAATAAATTGCAATGGCAGGCATCCAGCCAAATACCATCGGCGCTTCAGTGCCATCATCAAAAAAGTTACGAGGATTTAGTTTGCGCGCATGGAGCCAATCGCTTGACTTGTTCAAAATATTTTCAATTGAGGATCGAAAAGCAAAATGTTGTCTTTGGACTTCAGCTTGGGGTTTTTCCCACACCCCAAGCATGGCTTGGCCACGATGCCCCATCCAGTAAAAAGCAACGCGCCTTCCTTCTTCTTGGTGAGCGAATTCAAGCCCAAGCACATCGCCATAAAACTGCATGGATCTTTCCAGGTTGGTGACGTTAATATGAGTCTCAAACAATCCATCAATCATAATTTCCCTTTATTTCAATACACTAAGTGGCATGTAACAAGACACAATCCAATTAGGCAGATCTACAATTTCACTGATTTTTAAATCAGCCGCAGCACCACACAAACAATATGCTTGACTACGCGATAAATTGTGATTTGCTTCCAGCCAATCGATCATATACCGAACTGCATTTTGTGAGTTGACATATAAATCTTCACCATGGGCTGTGGTGCAATAATAACCTTTACTATCAGCTCTGGTCAGGGGGCTTGGCGTGGTGAATTGTAATTCTTTCATCGACAAATCTTTTCGTAAATTAACCTTGACTGTAACTGTCATGGGAGATTCAATTCCCATGCCACAAACTTCACCATCGCCTTGGGCGGAGTGACAATCTCCCAATGAAAATAATGCGCCTTCAACCAACACAGGTTGATAGACTGTGGCACCCATGACCAAACCACGAATGTCGATGTTGCCACCGTTGAAACGTGGTGGTACCGTATCTAACCGCCCTGCCTCCTGGGGGGCAACCCCCATCACACCGCAAAAAGGTTCAAAGGGTACAGCCACTTTAGCACTATCTTGAAAATAGCAGAGGTCATTTTCCATACGCCAGTGCTGGATAAAACCATAGTCAAAGTCTTCTGCCAACAAACCAAAGCCGGGAAGAAATCCGTTAAATCCCCAATTTTTGTGTTCCAGTTTAATGATTTCAATTTCGAGTACATCACCTGGTTGAGCGCCCTTAATAAAGACGGGGCCGGTGAGAGCATGAATCCGGCCGAAGTCTACAGCAGCCATGTCGTCTGCAGAAGAATCAGGCGTCAATTGGCCATCCAGTGCATCACGACACTCAAACACAACGATGTCGCCTGGGTCGATTTCGATTCGGGCAGGGTGTGAATTGTCCCAAAATGCGTGCATCACAGTA
This sequence comes from Candidatus Fraserbacteria bacterium, assembly GCA_029262795.1. Lineage (GTDB taxonomy): Bacteria > Bipolaricaulota > Bipolaricaulia > RBG-16-55-9 > JAJCYT01 > JAJCYT01. The sequence goes on along the minus strand of JAJCYT010000015.1, from coordinate 28,223 downwards.
TCGTCTAAATAATGTTCAGTCATTCATCACCTCATTTTTATTTATATTCCAAGACCAAAGGTTGGCAACAACTGGCCATTTAACATCACAACACCGATATTGGGTGTAATGGGAATGTTGTGCCACAAATAGAATGTGAAGATTAAGCTGCCTCCATACTGCGTAAAGCTCCCTTGAGGCATTGTTGCAGCACCGACAAATCCCTGAGCATGAACGCGGCTAAAATAAATAGGAAGGGTACCAAAATGTGTTTCTGGATAGAACAAGGGCAGTGTCAATGAAACTATGCCAGTTCCTTGCTGAGGACTCAAGCTAGCAAAGGCCGACAAAGTGGTTTCACTGGCAAAGATCAGGCTAAGGCCCCCTTGTGCCCCTAGACTCATTCCATCGCCAAGGTCTGTTGAAAAATAGGCGCCATTCAGTGCCAATTGATAAGTGGTTCTTAAACCATCTGTGGCGTTGCTGCCCTGAAGCCCCCAGGCAGCGCCAATGCTAAAACCGCTGAGGACAACAGGCCCTTGTTGTGTTTGTTCTACGCCTAATATTCCTGCATTCCCATTAAGGCTGATGGATTGTGATAGGTTTTTGGTTTGCATCAATGGCAACGTCAGCCCACCTCCAACTGATCCTAAGTTTGCAAGAAAATTGAGCGTTAACGGCTGTGGATCAAAAGGCGTCACAGGGACATCAGAAATTTTGTGTTGAATTTCCAGTTGAGCAAAAGGTACACCGGTGTAGGTCATTCCGCCTATGAGACCATAGGTTGTTAAGCCCATCAGGTCCTGCGACATCAATCGCGCACCAAGAATGCCAGCCAGTTGAGGTTGCCAGGCATGGGGGCGCAACGTGTCGAAAGCAGAGTAATCATTAATTTCAAATTCTTGTGCAAAAGCCGCATAGTCGGGAGGTTGAGGCAGATTATCTCGCTGAATGTTAACCGATTGCCAATCGGCTGGCTGAGCATCCATGGCATGAATGTCATAACCTTTGATATTGTAATTCACAAATGCAATCTGGCTCCCATCAGGTGACATGGTCGGCGAAAACGCACCGAACAACACATTGCTCACCTGAAATAATGAATTGTTGGAAAGCCGATATGCATAGATATTGCTCACTCCAGAGCGATCGGAATTGAACAATACATATTGACCATCTGGTGACCATGAAGGTGAGAAGTCGTGAGCGCGGTCCTGCGTCAAAGCACGCATCTGACCACTGTTGACATCTACTAGATAGATATCTTCAAAGCCACCAAATTGACCAACAGCCACTGCAATTTGGCTACCATCTGGCGAGAATCGAGGTGTGCTGAATTGCATTTCATTCTGGCCAGAAACAAGCTCAATCAATTCAGTTTTCTCATCGTCATTTGAATCTGGGTCTGCTAACTGAATTGACATTAGACTGGTTTGTAGTCCACCAGTTTTGGTCACGAAAACTATGTGGCGTCCATCGGGTGACCAGGTAGGTCCACTGGCGCGTAACCCTTCTGTCAATCGGACGGTTTTACCAGAATCAAGATTTTTGATGTACAAATCATTGACTTGTCGTTCATCAAAATTTTCTAACTTACTGAATACGATTTGTGTACCATCGGGTGACCAGGAGAAACCATCTCCAGTATGTACTAAATCCGAAGGCACCAGTGTTCGATTTCGCTTCCCTTCAGAGGTCATAATGCGAATGGCGGCTGCATGGTTACGACCAGCTTGAGCATAGGCAATTTGTTCTCCATCAGGCGAGTACAAAGGCAATGCCGCTGTTTCTGCAGTTCGACTAAGTTGAATGGATTCGGTCAGGCCTTTTGTTTCAATTTCATTGGCTTGTGCCAGATAAATTGCCTCTGAAACGCTTATAAATTCTTTCCAAACCTCGACCAGGCCCTTTTCAAGAACTTTTTTAAATGTCCCTCCAATAGACGACGCATCGCGACCACTGTTACGTTCCATGAGCTCAAACAATTTATCTTGGCCGTAAGTATCAGCTATGTACGCACAAAAATATGCGCCATACATATAGTAAGGTGCATCCCCGACATAGCGGGAATAAGGGTCATAACGACCAGAGGCTTGGTCTCTGGTCATCACACGCTCATTAACGAAATCGGCACGCAACATCATTTCCCACAAAGAACCACCCAAACGACCTCCATCAGTGTTTATGGTTTCCATATAGGAAGCAAACCCCTCGACAAGGAAAACTGGCAAGTCAGCATTGGGGGAAGTTAAATCGGAAAATAATACAGGCGGTACAAAAAGGCCTAATGGGCGACCCATTCGGCCAAAAACACCACGAAGGCCATTGGCGAGTCCTTTGTTCATATCTATGTGAATAGTGTGAGTTAATTCATGAATGGCCAGGGTGTACAACCAAGTATCAACACCAGCACGCAAAGTTTTGTTAGGCCCCCCGTACACCAGCCAAAAATGCTCCATGTTGTAACCCCAGTGTGAGGTGGCAAATCCATTGGCCACGTCACTGGTGTCTGCCAATAAAATACGAGTTTTATCTTTGGGTTCATGCCCCAATTGCACGGTAAGTGTGTCATAGGATTTTTCTAAATAATAGGCAGCTTGCTGAGCCACAGTTTTATGTCCGTCTTCGAACGTGATCAAAAAGTGTGGTGTGGTCATCGTGGACCATGATGCTGCAAAAGCCAGTTGCCCAAATAGTAAAACAAACAATAAAGCAAAAATATTAGAATGTAGTATCTTTATTATTGAAATTTTCATAAAAACACCATACCTCAGATGACCACCTCAGTTCAAAAAATTTGGAATAATTCTGAAACATTTTTTCTGCTACTAAATGAATTTGGGAGATGGCATGACTTGTTAACCTCACCTGAAAGGAAGGGAGGCGGATAATATTTCCGTGCTAATTTGGTTCAAATTCGACACCAATAAAATACTAATTAAGCGAATTTTGAATCCTTCCAACCGCTTTTACTCAACTTCTATTCTACTTTTATTGTCAAAGCACTAAAAAGAAACCGTATTCAAGCATGGGTTCTCAATAGAGGAAAGGGTCGATCTTGAAACGATATAAATTTATGGTGGTTGTAGGATGTTGCTTGTTGTTGACAGGATGGTTTTGGAGTGGATTGGATGGCCTGGCTTCACTCGGTCAAATCAAACAACTTAATACCAAAACTGACTTTAAGGAAAATTCGTTTTTAAATGAGTCTCAAATTCATGATATGATTGAAATATCAGAGTTGGGGGAGATTCAGATGAATGTTGAACAAGTGATGGACACACTTTTGGAAATGGGTTCGGAACAAAACCAAAAAATCTACAAACGTCATGGTGCAAGCGAACCGCTTTTCGGGGTAAGTTTTGCAAACATAAAACAACTCAAGAAAAAAATAAAAATTGACCATGAGCTGGCATTACAACTTTGGGACACCGAAAATATGGATGCACAACTGCTTGCCTGTATGGTGTCCGACCCTGAACAACTTACGATTACTCAAGCCTCATCTTGGATCAATAGCACGACCTATTATGTGTTGGCTGGGGAAATTGCAGATTTGGCTGCAAAAAGCCCTCACTCACGCAAGTTGATGGACAAGTGGATGAAATCTAAAAAAGAGTTTGTCAAACAGGGCGGCTACAGTATCTTCTCATCTCTGTTAAAACAGGATGGGTCTCAGTTTAGTAAATCAGATTGTAAATCGATCCTGAAAACCATTGAAACAGAAATCCATGATTCTCCTAATCGAGCCCGCTATTCCATGAATTCCAGTGTCATCGCTATTGGGGTATGGCATCCAGATTGTGCAGACCTTGCCACTAAAACAGCAAAGCGCATTGGCAAAGTACATGTCGATCACGGCGATACCAGCTGTAAAACACCAGATGCTGCCAGCTACATCGAGAAAACGTTGGCTTATCAAAAAGCTAAAGCACATTAATTTTATAAAAGAGCCTCATCGTTCCTTTCTATACTCGGTCTCATCGAATTAGAAAGGAGCGACATGTCAAAATCCTTTTTGCTGGGCTTGTGGGTTTTGTTGGCTGTGGTGATGCTTATTCCCAGCGAAGCATTAGCCAACCAAGAAAACAGCAAGAACGTCTACAATGGCAGCACGCCAATGGATCTGCAACGGGCGCAGGCAGAGCATGAAATTACGCGACTGCGCAGCGAGTTGTCCAATGCAGAACAAACCAGCGCAATCTCAAGCCGTATTTACATTGTGGGTGCTATGTTGGCATTGGTGTTCTTTGGGGCGATTGGTTTTGTCTTTCGCCAGTTGAACCGTCAAATTGAAGATGAGTCAACTGAACTCAAACAACGATATGACCGCCATATTGATCCAAATGCTGAAGCCAATCGTCAAGCAGCCGTTGCCAATACCGAAAATACGCGATTGCTTGGCTATCGCAACACGTTTCAAACACGTGAGTTAGGAACATCTCCGGTAGGCCAGGGTGGCACAGGACAATTTGCTGCCCCTCCCGGGTTTAGGATTGTCCCTGAATAATCCAACTTGGTAAAAACGCGAGTGAAGCCATTTCACTCGCGTTTTTAATCATCCAAACGGCTATGGTGATTTGCTTTGACCGATAACTCCAATAACAACGATCACGACTGGAACAAATGGGAAAATTATGTGCTCAAGGAATTGGAGCGCATGGGAGAGGGACAAGTACAGATGAACACATCCTTGGCAGAAATTAAGCAAGAAATTGCTGTACTCAAAGCCAAGGCGCGGTCCTGGGGTGCTTTTTTTGGCGCAGGCGTCGCTGGCATGATTGAATTAATTCGTTGGCTCTTGGCTGAAAAATAACTCAATGAAGGTAATAAGAAATCGGAAAATTATGAAAAACCAGCTGATTTCTCAAACACATCTTTGTGCCATTGATGTGTTTTGTACATTAAGCAATTTAGCGCCTAATCCTCAGTATGGCTGGATAGTCTCACCCAGGAATCGTTGTTATCAAAGTGCATTTTTCGTTGGGTAATGGCACGGATACCAAAAGAAAATTCTGGTCCTCCGTCCTGGCCAAGCCAGTTGGCAATCAGCTCCCAGGCTCCCTGGAAGAAATTGATGATGTTTGATGCAACTGGCGACTCAGGCAGCTGCTCGATATTAAAAACCAGTTGCCCTTCGCGAATTTTCCAATCACCCTCAAGTTTTCGCCCAATTGCTTGGAAGATGATGTGTTCTTCTTTTTCTTTTAATATATCGATTGAGAGAGAGAAAAAGCCATCTTTTTTTAGAGCCAACACCATTTCGATATCGCTGGTATTTTCCTTAAGCCATGTTCCGGTAAGCTTTTCTCTCAATTCATCGGTGGTTTCAATTTCATGGTCTACAGGCATAAAAAATCCTTCAAAACACTATTGTTTGCATTATAAGGGATCAAACTACCCTTTTCGATGTGCATTAAAACTTTTTTGCATTGCTATTGTTTGATTTTCACCTTTTTAGTACCGTGTTTCCACTTATCATGTATTATCTTAATAGATACCTCATGCAACTCATGAGAATTGACAAAGAGTGACTATTTTGTGTATTATATTTTTTGTATAATGTGAAATGGAACAGCGTGGGAATTTGCTCAGAAGAGAGGACTTGTGCAGGCAGATGCAGTTGTGGATACCGAATTTGCTGAATTGATGGATAAGCTGGCGAAGTTACCAGTTCTCAACGCGGAATTATTAGAAACTCATATTGAAATGATATTGAATGCCCAGGCGCAAAAACAATTGTTGATTAAATTGCTGCTGGAAAATGCCCAATCTTTGCGCGATCCAAAAGAACTATTTTGACTTCACCCATTAATTAACAGGCATAACCACTAATTTTCCAACCATAATTTCCTGATCAGAAAAACAAACATTGTGGCACTGATATTTAAATTCTCCCAATTGATCTGCAACGAATTCAACCACCTTGATATTGCCGCGAAGTGTATTTTCTAAGGTGATGTTTAAATTGTAGCCTTCTAATTTAAAGTCCTGCAGATTAACTTCGTCGCGGGTAAACCGTTGTGCTTCAACTGATCCACTGCCTGGCGAGTTTCGACCACTCATTGATGGCTTATGGAGATCAGCGTGTATGATATCCCAATCTTCACCATATTTATTGGCAAAATAGGGTTGATATTGTGATTCAAAACTTTCTTGTAGATCATAATTTCCAAGCTCATTGCGGAAAATTAAAATGAGTGCTGTACCCAATGGCACAGAAATCTCAGAAGCATGGAGACCTTCAGCAAGCTTGATATCCACTTTTTCGGTCAAACTTATGCTTTGAGGCACCCATCCAGAATGAAATGCATCCATTAAAATTATCGCTGAAGCACCGTTGGTTTGTTGATTGGAAGTGGCCGTTGCCAACAACCAACCAAACCCAATGCCAATGAAAACACCCACCAAATATATAGGCCACCATTTTTCAACGGTTGCTTTAGACACTGATCCACGCCTTTCTCTTTCCCACGGTTATTCTAACATATTTATCATAGCAAAAAAAAGTTCATCTGGTTTTTTATTTGATTTACATAGTATCAATTTGTTTTGTGATAGCGTAAAACTGAATCAAAGAGATACGTATAATTGAACGGCTCTTTTTTCGTTTTGAAATACGAATATGAATGGGTTATCAAGTGTTATTCAAGAAAACGAACACTTCAAAATATGCCGAGAAGATTTTTTAGAGAGGTGTTTCCATATCATGAAAGGGTTCAGCCTACCTGGAGAAATTTATTAAGAAGAACGATGTGTTTGCTCTCGGAGGATCAACAAGTCACGAATGACCTGAATGAGCGTTTTTTCTTCCTCCAAGGCAATTTGCTTCAATTTTTTCCAGGAATCTTTATCAATTAAAAGACTTTTATATTGCTTTCGCTCAGTACTCAACATTTCTCCCTCTGACCATAAAATTAAACCCCTTGCAATACATGGCCTATTGCTCACAAAATTTCTTTTGAAAATGTAATAAACTTGACCCTCTTTTGTTTGGCACATAACAATTATGATTTGGATGCCCGATAAGTTGTTTTGAGCCAATGTGAATTACACAGTAATGCAACATTGTGTAATTGTCAAGATCCATTTGGGATTGAACAAAACAAGTCATTGTTTTTGGAGCAAGATGAAAACGTAACGGACCTGTTAAATTTAACAGGTCCGTTACGAATATGATGTTGAATAAAGAATTTCTCAACGAATTAGGCAACCCTTAATTCATCAAGAATTGTGTTGATTTTTAAGACAGGTTTATTGTCTGACTCAATCTGACGCTTTGCCGGGGGATTCTTCTTGTATTTGGGCAGGCTTTCGATGACGCGCTCTTCGTAAGTGGATTGTGTCAAATTTTGTAACAAAACACCGCTTGGGATTTGATCTCCCCATTCAGTGGCTTTGGCAAAAAAGGCGGCAATTTTTTGATGAATTTCTTCATCGGTTGTTTCTGCACTGATCAAAGGATCGTACAAATTTGGGTCTAGTTTGTATACGCGGGGCATGGCTTTGCCATCTTCACCTTTTCGATCTGCGCCGCCGAACCAATCGCGCGTGTTGATATTGTTGTAGGTCGGACACGGCTGCAAGATATCAATGAATGACAAGCCAGGATGTTCTATCCCTTGTCGAATTAAAGCTTTGAGCTGTGCCACATCGTATGCGTAACCTCGTGCAATAAAGGTATAGCCTGATGATAAAGCCAAAATCAACGGGTTGATTTCATGAATAATATTTGGGTTAGGCAAACTCTTGGTCTGCTGACCCAAATGAAGTGTTGGAGAAGCTTGTCCTTTGGTCAGGCCATAAACACCATTGTTAAACATGATATAGGTGATATCCAAATTCAAGCGGCCAGTTGCCACAAAGTGACCGGCCCCAATGCCCAGGCCATCGCCATCGCCACCAACTGCCAACACAGTCATCTCAGGATTGGCCAGCTTTCCACCTGTTGCAAAGGGGAGAACGCGTCCATGTAAAGTGTGAACCCCATAGGTATTGATATAATGCGGTGTTTTGCTGGAACAGCCCACCCCAGAGAATACAGTGACACGCTCGGGGTCAAGCTGCATGTCCATCAAGCTCATTTGAATGGCATTGAGAATTCCAAAATCCCCACAGCCCGGACACCAGTTGTTATGCACACTTGTTTTATAATCTGCAACATTAAATGCCATGTCTTAACACCACCTTTTGTGGAGCATTGCCGGAAAGAATGTTCAAAACAGCTGCTTCAACTTCATCCACTGTGATTGGTCTGCCATTGTATTTGACCACCAAATGTTCCATTTTTACACATGTGTGTTGTTGCACCCACTGAGAAAATTGCCCAGAGAAGTTTGCTTCAATGCCAATTTTCAGCTTGGATTTACTTAAAATTTCAGTAAAAGCCTGGGCAGGAAATGGACTGAGTAACCGAGCCTGTAAGTAATTGACTGCATGGCCAGAACTGTTTAACCGCTGAATCGCTTCAAGAAGTGCGCCTTTTGGTGAACCATAGCTGACCAGCGTGGTTTCGGCATCAGACGGGCCATGCAGTGTATATTGATCCTCTGTTGGAATTTCTTCTAGGGCGACCACAAGTTTTTGTGCGCGCTTTTCCATCATTCGGTCCCGATTAATCGGATCTTCTGACATATGTCCATCTTCTAAATGTTCGTCACCTGAATACCATGTTCGACCACCAGGTTGCCCCAACACACTGCGCGGAGAGATGCCGTTTTCCTGGAAGGAAAAGCGATTGAAATCTGCACCCGCTGTCAATTGTGAATCCTTAAGTAGGGCCCCCCGTTCGATTTCAACTTTTGATAAATCAAAGTATGAAAATGTCTTGCCAAAATTCGCCAGAGCTTTGTCCAACAAATGAATGGCTGGGGTTTGATATTTTTCTGCATAATTAAAAATGCGAATGGCATCATAAAACGCTTCTTCCAAATCGCCTGAAGCCAGCACAATTCTGGGAAATTCTCCATGACCGATGTTTAAAGCAAACTGGGTATCGGCTTGTTCGCTGCGAGTTGGCAAGCCTGTGCTTGGTCCTCCTCGTTGATAAAGCGTGACCACCACGGGTGTTTCATTAATGCCTGCCCACCCTAAGCCTTCAGCCATCAAAGAAAAACCTGGGCTGGAAGTGGATGTGGCTGCTCGAGCGCCAGTCAGTGCTGCGCCAATTGCTGAACATATAGCGGCAATTTCATCTCCTGTTTGTAGCACCAGGATTGAACCATCATCCCCTTGCTCCACATCAAATGATTGGTGTTGTTCCAAAAACGTACTTTCATCGGTGGCAGGACTGATGGGATAATAGGTTTGCACACTACATCCTCCAGCCAATTTGCCCAAACCCACAGCTTGGTTTCCGTTGATATAAACGCGAGGCTCATTGACTTCCAAGGGTTTGAGTTGAGGTAATGTTGGCTCACCCATCTCTTTTTTGGTGTAGTCAAAAGCCAGTTGAGCTGCCTTGGCATTCATTTCAACGACTTTTGGTTTGCTTTGAAAAATAGCTTCCAATGCTTTGTGAAAATAGGAAAAGTCATAGCCGATCAATGCAAACGAAGCTGCAACGCTCATGGTGTTGACCATGCGCTTGAGGGTTGAAAATGGCAATTGGCCTAACGCATCATCCGCTTTTAAAACGTCCTCATACGGAATCGCATGGAGCGAAATATTTCGTTGCCGGGCCAACTGGATGATGGCGTCGAGCGTGTGTGGGAGCCCATGCTCATCAAACATTTTTGCCAAGTCCTGTTTGGCTCGTGGTTCGATTGTCGGAAGTTTTTCCAAAGGCACATCTACTAAGCTTGCGTCATAGAGAAGTGCGCCACCTTCTGAAATTTGATCCAGATGCAAAAATGGTGTTTCAGCATCAAATGTGGTCAATAGGTCAACAGAACTGGTATGTCCCAACACAGGTTCATCAGAGATACGAACTTCAAAGTAGCTGTGCTCCCCGATAATGTTGGAATAATATTCACGATTTCCAAACACATGAAACCCACCAAAAGCACAGGCCCGTGCAAATAAGTTGGCCGCAGAGTCTACGCCACTTCCCTGCGCACCTCCCACACACCAAGAAAAGCTTTGGCCTTTTAGATCCATACAAACCTCTTTCTTAAAGATGCTGAATGAACTTGGGATGATTTATTAATGATACAGATTAACCGAGTAAATTTTCGAATTTTACTTGTTTTAGGTCAACCTTCAAAACAATTATAGGATAAAATATGCTATTCGGCGACAGACCCTCTAGCCTTAAGGAGGGTTGTAAAGATTTATCTTATTGGAAAATCAGGGATGGGATGATACATCTGTTTAAGGTTAGCCGTTCAATTCTGCCCTAGAAAAGGCTTCGTTAAGAAAAACTCAGGATTACCCGATCACTTTTCAATTGGACGATCTGGCTGACTCGACCAATCGGCAAATGAACCATCATAAAGGCGAACATCAGAATAACCCAACATGCGGAAGGCGAAAAAATTCTGAGCACTGAGCACGCCCGTCTGACAGTAGCTGATGACTGTGCGGTCTTTTGTAATGCCCGCTTCGGTAAATCGGCCCCCAAGAGTATTCAAGGGGTTAAAACGCTCAGTGTCCCAGTCAATGTTTTCTCGCCAGGGCTTGGAAATTGCGCCTGGGATATGGCCTTGCAGGTATGTGTTGGTGTCCCGTGCATCGACCAAGACAACATTTGGATCTTCTAAATGATTCATCACCCAGTCTGCATCTACACGTTTTTGTGACTGAACTTCTGGCTCAAAAGTTTTTTCACTTGCCTCGACTCGACCCAAAGCAAGCGGTAGTAAGCTGTCATTCCAAAACGGAAAACCACCGTCTAGCACACGAACATTGGTATGTCCGTGATATTCGAGTACCCAAAACAGGCGCGCCGCCCAAATGGCGCCTGTGTCTCCATAGACGATGGTTTCCGTTTCCGAATCAATACCGCGCTTCGAGATTGCTGAAGCCACCGTTTCCGGGGGCGCCACAAACCCAGGCACGCCGTTGACATTGACAGTTACTTCTGGATACCATAACTGAACTGCCTCTGGGAGATGACCTGACAAATATTTTTCATTATCGCGGATATCTAATAATTGAATGCCACTATCTTCTAAACGGTCTTTTAAGATGGCTGGATCGAGCAGTAAATTGGAAATTGTTTCGTCTTGCTGTGAAGCCAGCGCCCTGCCTGGACCATTAAAGAACAAACCTGCAAATGCTGTGCTGCCCACTACTCTAAGCAACTGCCGTCGGGTGAATTGTTTCATTTTCTTACCTCTCCACTTCAAACAAGTCATCATCCAACGGTTCGTTGAGGACGATATCTATAATTTGTGTGCGTTCCAAAAGCTCGCCTTCTCGATAAAGCTCGCGCGTCCAGGGAATCCATCCTGATTGCGTGCCATCCAGCAATTGATAATCCTCAAATGCAGTGACAGTGCGGCCCAGAGTTGTGTCTTGACGGACCATAAGTGGCAATAGACGTTCAGCATCAATCCATATTTCTGTAAAATCACTCACATCAGGATCGGGATGCTGAAGCATAAATACGGGATGATTCATGTAGTTGCCCAGACCTTCAAGCTGGAAATCCTGATTGATCCACTGTGACCAATCGATATAAGGCTGAGGGGTTTCCAGCAGTGATGTTTCTGCCTGTTGGCCGCTAGGGGTAATGATCCAACGTTGTGTACCGTCAAACAGATAGGTCAACGTTCTTGGTCCTGAAGCACTGAGCTGAGTACGTTCCAGGCGATAACGATTGCCTGATACCCAGAGGGTTTCTTCAATTAGTTGTCCAGTTGCTTCAACAACAGTTTGCTGTTGAATGACCAGCGTTTGCACATCTGTCGCAAACTGTTGATAACGGTTGTTGGATTCCTGAAGCACCAGTCCCAATGGGATAGAGGTGGGTGCTGGTGTAACGTCCTGGGTCAGCGGACATTGCCCCAGGACGTTACTACCAACGAAGGTGATCCAACCTAGGAAAACCATGAGTGTTTTAATCCACATATTGCCACCCCTAGCTCAATCCTAAATAAGGGGTTATCCAGGCACTTACGATGTGAAAGTTGTCGGTGATCAACAACAGCCCAAAGACAATCATAATCATGCTACTGACCAAACCAATCACTGGTGCAGCTTTTTGTAAACCGCGCATCATCGGAAGGGCACGAGTCAACAAGGCCGCAGCAATTAAAAATGGAATTCCTACACCGAGAGAAAAGAAGAACAAAATCAAAGCGCCTTCCAAGGCGGATCCCAAGGTGCCCACGTAAAGTAATAATGTGGCAATTAAAGCGCCGCCAAAACAAGTTGAACACCCTACAGCAAAACTCATACCTGCCAAACTGGAGCGCCAAAATTCGGTTTTGCCAGAAGCCGTTTTCGAAAGTTTTGTACGAGCCAATGGCAACTTACATACCAAGGGCGCACGACTGCGCACTGCCATCCATAAACCAAGGAAAATGATGACCACCCCGGAGCCAATGGCCAATGGGCGGGTCCAATCGTCCCAGGTGCTCTGTAGGGTTTCACCGGCCAAACCAGCCAATGCCCCCGCACCCGTAAACAAAATGGTATATCCAATTACAAAGCCCAAGGCCAAGTTCATCATTCGCCGCCGTGTGGCAGGATCCAACTCGCCGCGTTCCAATTGTTCTGCGCCCATACCTGTTAAGGTGGAAAAGTAAAAGACCAACAACTGAATCAGGCAAGGGGTCAGTACCGTTGCTAATAAACCCATAGCAAGGGCAATCATTGTGCCGAACTGAAGAGGCTGTGCCTCCAGCGACCCTTCCGGATAAATGATGGGCAGTTCCCAGCTGACAGCCACTTCCTGAGTTGTGTCATAGGCAAACCCCGAATGATCCATGGCAGGTGCCACCAGCTCAAACGTGCCTGCGCTTTCGTCATACAAAGGTTGGCCATTTGCATCGAATTTATCGAATGTGGCGATGGTCATTTTGTGATGAATTGAATAGGTAACCATTTCCAGCGTGGTGGGGGCGATCAAGTCGCCTCCATTGACGCGCAACTGTAGTGGTGTTGAATCAAGTGGCAATTCATCCATATGTGTGTTTTCATTGAACAAAAAGATCAATGACTTGGCTGGATCGTAGGTAATGCCTTTAGATTGTCGATTTGCAAGTTGAAAAAATTCCGCTGTGGCATACATGGCCAGCATTTCGACATGAGGGCCCAGGGAAGCAGGTCGAGCCAATACTGAATTGACCGTTTGCATTTGACCCGCACGTCCCGATTGAACATTGACTTTAATTTCATTCAACATGCCTTGTCCGTTGAGCATGTAAACAACCAATAACCATGAACCAGCAATTAACAGCGCCAGCAATGCCAGGAAGCTGGGTTTAATCCAGCGTGGCATATGAAAGCGAAAGTGTGGCTTATGTGATAATGAATTTTGGTTGGACATGAGATCACCTTCTTTAACTTAAAAACTACTCGGAGGCCGATGCGTCTTCGACCTCTTCAACACTCAGGGTAACCACGTCTTCTGGATTTTCCGCACAAAAGGCGGTAAAGGTATTGTCCGCTTCAGGCGTGGTCCAGATAAAGTCCTCTGCAGAGCGTCCACCAATGGCTTCTGCTTCAACATCAATGCCCTCAAAGGTGAAGGTGCATTCAGATCGATCAATGTTGTTCACAATTAATTGCACATCGGTATTAGGTGGTACGATCACGATCTCCGGTGTGAACACGCCACGCCGTCGTTGAAACTCTGCTGGGGTAAACTGTGCCAGGAATTGTAAAAATTGAGCGATGTTTTCAATGTCATCCGCTGTCAGAACATTGATTAAAAATTCCATTTCCTCGGCACCTTCCAAGGCACCTCGAATGCGTACTTCATCGACCCCACGCACATTGGGGGCCGTGGCCAGATCGCCCATGCCGAAGTTGCCGTGGCACACAGCACAACCCACATCGCCAGCTGTTTTCTCAAAAACGATCCGACCCTTTGCAACTTTTTCAGGATCGAGTTCAAGGGGTTCATCCGTTTCTTCCATCTGTGCGCTAACCCAATGGGTCCAGAAATCTTGAGTTTGTTCAACCACAAATGGCGTAACAGAAGCCCAGGCAATGAGCAAGACTGTGATCGTCAGGATGGTAAATAATTTTCTCATGGTTTCCCTCCTTGATGATGAAGCCTGGGAGGGCTAAATGCCCTCCCAGGTCGTAACTGTCTTACTCGTTTGATTAGTCGGCGATCCCCAGGATCTCTTTTTTGGTTTCCAAGGCACTGCCCTGCAAACCGTTTTGGTCGGAAACCACTTCACCGGAGAATTCACCCATTGGGCCAGCTTCATACTGAACGAAGGCACCGGAGTGTGTGCTGCCGCCGTTAGGCATTGGGATGCGGTTGATCACTTCTCGGGCAAACATGTCCCACACCACAATTTCAAAACTGCCGTTACAGGTGACCCAAAGTTCTTCAAGGTCTGGATCAGGGTGCAATGTGCCATGGTCGCCGCGCATACAACCGGTGAAGAATTCACCCACGGAACCAGGTGTCCAGGCAGCAATTGGAGGAGGGCGGAAAATTGTAGGATTGACCAACCCTAAGCTGATGCCGCGATTATGGGCACCTTCGCCTTTACTGACAGTCCAAAGTTCGTCTTCATCCCAGTTGAGATGGACGCCGTATGGGCCAATGGCTGCGGCGCTTGAGCCGCCATCCACGGTCCAGGCATTGGGACTGTCGCCTTCCATGTTGATGCGAACAACCACGCTGCTGTGACCGCCGGTGACATAAGCCTTCGTGCTCTCTGCGTTAAAGGCCACCCAAATTGGATCGGTGTCAAAGGTGTCTAAACGTGTGACCACTCGCCAGTTAGACGTATCGACCACTGCAACGAAGCCTTCGCCAGGCACGCCACGAGGTGGGCGGGTGGTGATGAACATCCACTTACCGTTTGGCGATACGAACGCCAAGTAGCCGCGGCCCTGCAACTGACCATTGTCTACACCGCCAACCACACGGTTGTCGTCATTGTGGTCGAGCACATAGAAGCCGCCTTCACGGAAGGTGTAGGCCAGCACTCTGGAATTGCCAGCCGCATCGGTAAATGCTTTGGCGTGGTGCGGATTGGTTGGCACGGCCAACACTTTGTTCAATTTTAGGGTCAGCGCATCAATGACGAGCAAGCGCCCACCGCCCACTGCGCCAAACCCTGGGTTTGTTCCGGTTGGCAAGTAAAGCCAGCGACCATCAGGGGACACACCCAAACCATGTGGTTCAAAGTATGCTTCCACACCTTCTAGTGCAAAGCTGGCAGAAGCAACTGGTTCTTTTGTCACAGCATCAATGATGGCCACACCAGGCTCAGTCAAACCACTCATCAGGCCAGAGTAACCTGGACCTTCAGTGGTAAAGAACACCAAGGGATGAGCACCTGGATCCCATGCGGCAGGGCCGCTAGAATCGAATTCGGCCAACAATGTAACGCCTAAGTTTTTCGACCAGTCGGTTTCCCAACCATCGTTTTGTGCTTGAACTTCAATCACTGGTTGACTGGCATTCCATACGGTAACGCCTCCAGCAATTGCGATCAGCAATGTTACGATGAGAGCTATTCGCAAGTTTTTCACAAGAACCTCCTCGGCTTGTGTTATTGCACCATCAATGGTGCAAGCATGCCGGCCTCATAGTGGCCGATCACAAAGCAACCCAGTTCCCATTCGCCCTGAGCGCCAAGAGGCAGCGTAAAGACAATGTCCATTTCGCCACCTGGATCAAGATCGAGCTCCAAAAGCCTGTCCGTGATCACACGAAAATCCACGCCGCCGTCGCCAATGCCTTCAATGCGCAAGGGCACGTTGTCAAACAAATTTTCGGTGTATTCAAAAGGCACGCCTTCTTCTACAACCAAGCCTCGACCAAATTTGACACGGTGAACGGTGTTTCCGATGTTCCTGAAGGTGATGCGATAAGGCACGCCGGTTTCAAGAACCACCGCTTCGCCTTTGTCCTGACCTTCCACCTGGAAGAAGAATTCTCCCATCAGGATGGTCATTTCGGCTTCAAACCCTTGTGCTGTCCCAAGCTGATTTCCCAGCAAAAGCAGTGCAGCAATCAAAGGCAATATCAGCAAAAATCTTTTCATGGTTTCCTCCTTGAAACCGGGTGTGGTTGCAAAACCCGCTACTCAATGATGAATGGTGCAACCATGCCGCCTTCGTAGTGGCCCAACTGGAAGCAGCCCATTTCCCATTCGCCTTTCTGGTCGTCCGTAAAGGTAAAAGTCAACCAAGCTTCGCCACCTGCAGGGATTTCCAGCATGTCAAATGGAGCAGCAAGGTTTTCGTTGTATTTGCGTCCTGTTAAGTCTGCATCGCGACCAAAGTGAGCATCATGGAGTACGGTGCCTTCGTTGATGAAGACCAAGCGAACCACTTGATTTGCAGGCACGGTAATGGCGGCACCAGCGTCCTGACCTGCTGCTTGGAAGAACATTTCGCCCATAGTGATCACAATTTCCTGATCAATGTCCACGTGGGCACTGGCACGGTGAGTGATTGAAGCGCCTGCAGCACTAGCTAAAGCCAACCCTGTTGCGCCTTTGAACAACTTCCGTCTCGAAATCTTCATGTATCTTTCCCCCTGTTAATTAAGTTTTAAAGGTATTTTTATCTTAAATAGAGAACCAGATTCTAACTAGAGGCAAATGTCCCATCAACACTAGGGATATTTGTCCCTGGTAAATTTATTATGACTTTTAAAAGTATTTAACTGTATTGAATTGTGAAATTTTATTCGACTTGATTATCGTGTCGTTAAGAAAAGAGAAAGTGTAGACTAGAATTGGCAATATCTATGCCAATACACTTTTTAAAATTGGGTGATTTATTTAAAATTTACCCATCGATTAAAAAAAGCAAGAACCCCAGCTTGGGTTCTTGCTCTGGTTTTGAGCGTTTATCTATAAAGGGCTTAGTTTAGCAAATGGATTTCTGATTCTAAAACTTCAGAAGAAGAAAATTTATAGAAATGATGCATCAGAGTTGAAATGAAGATATAAGGGGCCTCATTTAGCGTTTGAGGCCCCTTATACGGTTTGAGTTTGACTACTCTTCAATGGTCACCACTGCCAACATGCCTCGAGGGTAAACACCGTTATCTTCTACGTGTGTGACAAAATGACAATGGAACAACCATGTCCCCGGTTTCTGTGGAGTAAATTCCAACACTTTCACTTCGCCCGGAACCAGAGACACTACTGCATTTGGATCGGTCCATAAAACGTCATTGAAATCCCCAGGGTTCATGACATCCCAAACGGTACTGTGCATGTGGGGCGAATGTACTTGAAATCCAATATTGCCTAAAATCAAACGCACCCGCTCGCCAACTTTAGCGGTAAAGGTAGCTGCCGTTGGGAATGATTTGCTGTTGATTGTATGCGTCTCATACTCTCCATCCCTGTCCAGGTCCCACTCATCCCAAACAGTGATAAACTCCTGATCCACAGGCGGCACTTCAGGGTCATCAACAATGATCAGGCCATACATCCCAAAGTCAATATGGTTACGAGTATCTGTATGGCAATGGTAGAAGGTAACCCCAGCCTGATTGGCGACAAATTCGTAAGTGTATTCATCCCCTGGAAGCTGTAACTGTTCCTGTCCCAACGCGGTGACGCCGTTGCCATCCATGTTTAAATCATGAATGTTGTGCATGTGGATGGTGTGAGGCAAGTTGTGGGTGTTTTTAAAATGAATACGTACCAGATCGCCCTTGTTTACGCGAATCACTGGCCCTGGCACAGTGGCTTCTTCGCCCTCGAATCCATAGGCCCACACGGTCACTGTTTTATTGGGACTTTCCAGCAGAGTGATTTCTTTTTCCTGAACAACCAAGGTAAATTCTTTTACAGTTTGAGCACCTGTCACCATTGGGTTCATGAGCAATAAGCTCGTTAATGTTCCGAGTGTGGCAAAAAATAAGACACCGCACAATACAAATCTGATTTTTCTATTCGGCTTTCTATGGCTACCAGCAAACATTTTATCTCTCCTCGAAATTAAATATGAATAAATGCCTCATATTAGTTGAGGCAAAAGCGCCTGATTAGAGGCAAATGTCCCATTATCATTAGGGATATTTGTCCCTAGTGTTTAGATGCCAAATCGCTTAGTCTGAAGAAGGGGATTCTAATGGATGAAAGGAAACAACATGCCTTGGCGAAATATGAAGGTACATGAGCGGGTTGTCTTATTGCGTTGGGTGTTGCCAATTACGATTTTTGTCGTGGTCTTGGTTTACCAATTGGTATTGTTTCGTTGGATTCACGATGAAGTTGGTTTCGTTCAACATACAGCCTTAGAAATCTCAGTTTATGGCATCGTCGGTCCAGTGATAATGTTTCTGGCATTGAGTTGGGTGGCCCAAGGGCTGAGACAAAAGGAAAACGCAGAACGATTGGTCCATGAACGCGAGCGGTTTTTGGCCAACATTACGGACAATTCTGCTGAGGCAATCATCAGCCTTGATACAAATTTGTTGATGCGCTCCTGGAACCAGGGCGCACGCAGAATCTTTGGCTACACTTCAGAACAGATGGTTGGGCAGCATATTGAAAAACTTTTTTCTATTCATAATCGTAAAAGCGAGATAATTGATTTGCAAAATACTTTGAAAGAACTCGGCATCGTACTCGATTATGAAACAGCTTTTTTACAACGCACCGAAACACCGATTCCTGTCGAAATGACGATCACTTCAATGTTTAATGATGACAGCCAATTAGAAGGTTATTCGATGATTGTCCATGATGTCAGTTTGAGCAAACGCCGTGAAAAAATGCTTGATGAAGAACGCAAACGAATTGCTGGCGAAATTCATGATTCCTTTGCTCAAGATCTTTATTCAGTAACATTAAAGCTCGAGGTTTGTCAAAAACTGATTGAGGACAAAGAGCTTGAAGCAACCAAGACAGAAATTGATTTGGTACGTTCGGTCATTAAAAAGGGGTTGCGTGACGTCCGCCGTGCCATCTTTGCATTGCAGCCCATTGATTTAGAAGAAATGGGGTTTGACGCTGCTATTCAACACTTATTGCAACAATATAAGCAACTGTATCACTTCTCTTTGACGACTGATTTGCACTCTTTGGGTAAACAACTCCCAAGACGTAGTCAAATATTACTATTTCGCACGTTGCAGGAATGTTTGAATAATGTGACCAAACACTCACATGCACAGCAGGTTTGGGTAACAATGATTATAAACAACAAAAATGAATTGGTTATGATTGTCAAAGACAATGGTCAAGGATTTTTGCCCGACAAGGTCGATGCAAAAGCCCATTTAGGTTTAACC
The DNA here is from genome assembly GCA_029262795.1 of Candidatus Fraserbacteria bacterium. Taxonomy (GTDB): domain Bacteria; phylum Bipolaricaulota; class Bipolaricaulia; order RBG-16-55-9; family JAJCYT01; genus JAJCYT01. The sequence continues at coordinate 8,905 of JAJCYT010000015.1, read as the reverse complement.
CATATGAAAGAACAGGTGGAGCGTCAAGGCGGTCGAACATCAGTTGATACTGATCTAGGGATAGGGACAAGCGTTCAAGTCACTTTGCCGCTCAATTCATTTAAGGGGACACAAAATGGAAACCATCAAAGTGTTGGTCGTTGATGATCACCGTTTGGTTAGACAGGGAATGACTCAGATTCTCAATGCTCAAGAAGACATCACTGTGGTTGGTGAGGCTGCTGACGGAGAAGAAGCGTGTATGAAAGTTCGCTTGTTGAAACCAAGTGTTGTGCTGATGGATGTGAGCATGTCTGGCATGAATGGCGTGGAAGCCACGCGAATCATTCGCAGTCAATTTCCTGAAACCAGTATCATTATTCTCACCATGCATCGACGCGAAGACCTTGTGTTGAAAGCCCTTAAATTGGGTGCCAAAGGGTATTTTCTCAAAGAAACAGACTCACAGGAGCTTGTTGGTGCCATCCGGGCAGTCCATTTAGGTGGTGTCATGTTAGATGCTGACATAGCACAAGAATTGATCAAAGAATTTAGAGTTGCCGAAGGGGTAGATAATACAAATGGTCTAGAGCAACTTACGCAAAGAGAGCAGGATATTTTAAATTTGCTGGCTCAAGGTGAAGACAACAATAAAATTGCAAAGACACTGGATATCAGCGAAAAAACCGTTCGAAACAGATTGTCAGGAATTTTTGATAAATTACACGTCAACAACCGCACCCAGGCAGCTCTATTTGCGATGAATGAAGGGCGTATCACCAAAGAAGAAAATTAGAACTTCTAACTGTTCAATTTCACAGTGTTGATTTCCGAATGTGGTCCAATTTAAAATATAATACCAATAAGGTTTGTAGAAAAATTTTTTATTGATAGTCCTCTTTTTGTTGTTTAAGAAGTCCGCATCAAACCGGACAGTTGGTAAAAAATTTGCATCCAAAATTGGCGAAGTTGTCGAGTTTCTACAGTTAATACTCATGAGAGGGAAATGAGTGAGTCAGCAAGAAATTAAAGTTTTACTTTTTAAAAATTTCGAATTCTATCAAGACGATGAATTGGTTTTACCCAGTGCATGGCCCAGGCGAAAAGTGCAGTCATTATTTAAGATTCTTGTAGCAGGCCGAGGGCAGACCTACACACAAGATCAGCTTATAGAATGGCTTTTCTCCGAGCTTGATCCTGCCAAGGCTCGACAAAACCTTTACAATCGCATCAGCGAATTACGTCAATTTTTGGAGCCTAAAAGAGATAAAAGAGCGCCCTCTAAATTCATTCTTCGTGCTGGAGATCATGAATATAGTTTTTCTAAAGAAGCCCCATGTTGGATAGACACAGAAGTTTTTATGGATCTTTCAAAATCAGGCCATGAAATGAAACAAAGCCAGCACTGGGGGCCCGCTTTGGAATGTTTTGAACAAGCTCTGGATCTATATCAAGACGATTTTTTATTGGATGATCTTTATGAAGATTGGAGTCAACCTTATCGGCAATATTTCCAGAAACAATTTTTGAAGGTGTTGCAATCGGTAGCTGAATGCCATTTCCATATGGGGGCGTATGGAAATGCTGCCGAGGCATACGAACAAGCCATTGAAAAATCTCCAACCGACGAGGCACTTTACCGCTGTCTCATGGAAGCCCATGCTTTGGCAGGAAGCAATTCAAAAGCAGTTGAAGTTTATCAGAGTTGTGTTCAAACACTCAAAAAACACTTTGATATTGAACCTAATGAAGAAACGGTTAGCCTCTATTTAAGAATCAAAAATGAAGACTTGGTCACGCCTGAAAGAGCAGTGTATCATAATTTACCTGTGGCCCCAACTGCATTTATAGGTCGTAAAAAAGAGCTCCAATCTCTAGATCAACTTATCGGGTCTCAAAAAAACCGCTTGCTAACCCTGGTTGGCCCTGGAGGCATAGGTAAAACCAGATTGGCCATTCAGGCTGCGACCTCCTCTTTGAGCAAATTTGACGAAGGCGTTTATTTTGTAGATTTAACAACCATTGACAATCCAGATTTAGGTGTCAATTTACTTGCCTCTGTTGTGTCATTTACCTTTAAGGGGAAACAAGACCCCCTACTCCAATTGGCTGAATATCTTCAAGGAAAAAAGATACTGCTCATTTTGGATAATTTCGAACATGTTATTGAGAGCGCTTTAACATTTTCGAAATTATTGGAACAGGTTCCTACCCTTCACATATTGGCCACTTCACGAATACGTCTTCAACTTAAAGGGGAAGTTACTTTTGAGGTGTCCGGGCTTGGGGTGGGAGAGGACAACGCAATAGCAACAGATCAACAAGAGGCACTTCAATTGTGCGCAGATTGTATTAAGCGTGTGGATTCCACCTTTACAATCACCCATCATTCAAGCCCTTATCTGAAGAAAATTTCTGCCTTGGTTCAAGGTATGCCCTTGGCAATTGAGTTGGCGATGGCTTGGATTCGACTCTTGCCCATTGAAGAAATTGCACATGAAATTGAATCGAGCGCGGGTTTTCTTGAATCGGATTTTCGAGACTTGCCTCAACGACACCAAAGCCTACAAGCTGTTTTTCAGTCTTCTTGGTCATTGTTGTCTTCAAATGAAAAAGAAGGATTTGCTAGGCTTTCTGTGTTTCGAGGCGGTGTGACGAGGGAAGCTGCCAAAGATATTGCAGATATAGATTTAGCAGCACTTTCTGCCCTCGTCAACAACAGCTTATTGAAACGGACCAACGCAAATCGGTTTGAAATCCATGAACTCTTGCGCCAGTTTGCGGAGATGCGCCTCGAAGAAAATGAAAAAACAAATCTCCGAAAACGCCACTTAACCTATTTTCAAAAACTTGTCACATCAGCTGAAGCGCAAAAGCAATCAACTGAACAAAAACAATGGCTAGACAAACTGGATGCTGATTATGATAATTTGCGGGCCGCACTTGGCTGGACGATTAAACAACACTTGGCAGAAGAAGCTTTGTCTCTGGCATGTGCTTTGGGTTGGTATTGGAACACACGAGGGCTCTTTAAAGAAGGAAATGACTGGATTGACCAGTCTTTAAAACTGGATGAAAATGAGTTATCTCACTTATATGCTCAGGGGGTATTATGGAAAGGAACACTCAATCTTTATCAAGGCATATATGACGTTGCCCAGGCTTGCATTGAAAAAAGCTTTTCTATCTATAAAGAAAATGAAGATGCAGATGGACAGGCCCGTGCACTCAACGGATTAGGTTTGATCAACCACTTCCAGGGAGATTTTCCAACCGCACTAAAGTTTCAAGAAAAAAGTTTTGTAATTCGAAAAACGTTAGGCAACAAAATCGATTTGGCAGAAACGTATAACAACTTAGCCATCATCCACCATTATCAGGGTGAGTACTCCAAGGCAAAAAAATTTCATCAGCAAAGTTATGCCATCCGAAAAGAAGTGGGAGACCTCAACGGCATCGCTCGATCTTTGGGGAATCTTGCCAATATTGCCCTGGATCAAGGAGACATTGAACTTGCACAAAAAAACTATCTCGCAAGTCTGGAAATTGGCCGAGAGATTGGTGATCAAAGAATTATCACAACAAGCTTAGGAAACCTTGGGGAAGTTTTTAGAAGCCAGAAGCAATACGATAAAGCCAAATCCTACTTTAAAGAAAAATTGACGCTTGATGAAAACATGCGAGACCGCAAGGCGGAGGCTTCATCCCATCACAGCCTAGGCAACGTCCTTCGCAATTTGGATGATATTGAACTGGCGTTTGACCATTACCAAGACAGCCTCCGTATGGCCGATGAAATTGGCGATAAACGTATGGTGTTAAAAAACATTATGGTTTACATTAAAACCATCGAAAATCATGCTAGTGCCTCCGTATTGTTTGGCGCATATCAAACCCATCATAAACAATTAGAGGCAGGTCACTCCCCTGATGAGTTGAAAGAAATCAAGAAAACAAAAACTCATTTTGTCAAATCTCTTGGGAAAGATCGTTTCAAGCAGGCCTATGAAAAAGGGGCCAAGCTTTCCTGGAAAAAGATGGTCGACACCGTTCTCATTCCTTCTGATTAAAAACATCTCCCAGTTTCACCATCCAAGTGGGGGATCATTGGTGAATGTCAAAAATACAATTCTTAGTAAATCTATATTCTCACAAAACTCAAACGATACGTTTTGATCTTTGCAGTTAATAAGCAAGATCCAATTTGTAGCAGTTTGCGTTGGACTCAAAAAGATAAGGAGAAAATATGAAAGCTTTCTTTAGCTTTAAAAAGCTGGTGCTGCCTGTGATCGCAAAAGGTTTTTTCTGGGTCGGGTTTGTATTTTTTTTGATGATTGCCATATCTGGTCTGATCGGTGGGCTTTTATCCGAGCTAGGCGGCGTGTTTATTATTCAAAGCTTTTTACTGGCAGCCATTGGTATTCCCGTTGTGCGGGTTATCAGCGAACTGTTGCTCATGGCCCACAAAAACCATGAACATCTGGATGCCATTCGCAAGTCGCTAGAAAAGCCTATCGAAGCTGATTTTGAAACAGAAATGGACAACCCTATCAAAGGCTTGAGCCATCTCGAAAACCTAGATGCTGTCGAATCAGAACAACCCGCTGCTGTTCGCTCATATGTGTAAAGAGGTTGTCAAAATAAATAAGGAGGTATCATGTTTTCACGCATAGGTTTGCTGACCCTGGCTCTGGCATTATTGCTGGTATTGGCACCGAGCCACTCAGCGAAAGCAGATATTCTTAGTGATATCGGCAGTGTATTAACTGATGTGACCGATTTTTTTACCGTAACGATGCCGGAATTCATTACCATAAAGTTACCAGCATTTTTAGCCACACTTGAACAAGACCTTCCCGTATTGGCTGAAAATATCACTGGTTTTTTTAGTGATGCAATTCCAAGGCTGGTTCAGTTGAGTTCGGATCTGGCTACTTTCTTCGCCGACCTGCTCCCACAAATGGCCACTTTAAGTGAAGACTTACTCAATTTCTTTTCAGATGTGATTCCTCGCTTGGCTGAATTTGGAAGCCAGTTGGTTGGTTTCTTTGGGGAGTTGCTTCCAAAGTTAGCCGAATTTGGTGTGGAAATTGCCAGTTTCTTTGGTTCCATCTTGAGCAACATCGATACGTTTGCCTCAAATATAGCGTCATTCTTTGAGACTCTATCCGAAGGTATCAGCGGATTTAGCGAAAATATCTTTACTTATTTTGAAACATTTACAGAAACTGTTGATGATCTGACCACACAAATGGATGACCAATTTGAAACCGCATTTGAAACCATCGGCAGCTTTGAAGAAGATTTTCTGGTGGATCAATTTGAATCCATGACCGAAGCCCAGGATGAATTTTTTGGTGGAGGTTTTCAGGAAACCTTTGCAGGCCTATCAGAATCCGGTATTTCCTCTCCATTGGAAACCGTTTTTGGAGATATAGAAGAGGGTTTCTCAAGTCTTGAACTTTTGGACTCTCTTACCGAAATTTCTGGCGTATTCAACGATCTCACCACCTCATTGAGTTCGGGAGATCTAACAAGTATTTCTACAGAGTTTCCCCAATTTACCCAATCCATTCAAAGCAATTTAGCCGCCTTGGATGAGCTCACAACAACTGTTTCACAATTTGTTGAATCACCAGATGGAACCAGCATTCTATCGCTTGAAGAACCTATTGAGGATGCCTTAATGGCGGTTGAGCGATTGGTTGAAATTCTTCCAGCTCTGGCTGAAGTGTTTGCAAATGTCGAAGGAGATGACGGCGCCACCGAAGATTTACTGGTTCAGGCCATTGAGGAAACGCCAGAGATTCTCGCTGAACTGCCAGAATTGTTCAGATTCTTCAACACTGAATTTCCAGTGGTATTGGCAGAAGCACAAAAGCAATTGGTGGTGAATTTGCCTGGGATTATCAATGGATTACCTGCCTTGATTGATGGAAAAATCCAAGGCATATTAACGACATTGCAAAACGACATTACTAAATTGCTTAGCTTTGTCCCCGGAACCGAAACTATTTTGAAATTGGCCGCCATAGGAGATACCACCGTGGGAGATCATTATAGTGGTTCGAAGACTCACCTAGAACAGTCCAGCCAATTGGTTCTGGCAGTTCAAGGTTTAATAGAACAACTTTCAACGCAACAAGAAGTTTCGGAACAAGTGTCCATGGCGTTGCAAGAACGCGCTCAACTTGAACAACAAATCGTTGGATTGAGAGCGGAAATTCAGTCCTTGAATCAAACAGGTTCTAAAGGGCAACTTCGCGCAGCCCAGGCTGATAACGAAGCCATTCAGGCTGAGTTAGAATTAATCATGCAATTGATGGGATTATCTAACGGATCTGAAAGTCGGGAAGAAATTTCCAACAATTCGACACCAAATCTATCCATCGAAGGCAGGGCAAACTAATGAATACCTTTTCCAAACACAACTTTGTCCAAAAAATGTTATTGATTCTATTTCTAATGGCCCTGCCCATAATGCATCCCGTAGATGTTTTTGCAGATGTGGCTGGATGGAATCCAGGAAAAATAGCTGATGATGAGTGTGATGGCGAGGCCATCTGCTCGGCAATCGTAGAATCAGTTTTGAGCGTTGTATCAGGGTTTATTAACGAAGTGGTTTGTCCCATCATTGACGGATTGACTTTTCTGGTCAATGAAACGGTGGGTAAAATTGCACAAATTGCAACCATCTTAAGCGACAAGATCCCTGAATTTGTTGCGGGTGCAGCAGATTTTGTTCAGAGAACACCACAAATTCTGGCCTCATTGGGTGGAATGATCGCTGACTTCACGGCAAAGGCACCGGAAACATTGGCCACGCTTGGTGAAACCATCACAACATTGGCTTCCAACGCCCCACAGGCTCTCAGCACCGTTGGCGAACAAATCTCAACCGTTGCCACCAAAGGGCCTGAAGTGATTGGGCTGGTGGCGGATCAAGCAGCCACTTTGGCAGAAAAAGGCCCAGAAACTTTGGGGACAGTAGCAGATATGGCAGGCGAGTTTGCGCAAAAAGCTCCTGAAACTATTGAAAAATTGGATCAAACTGCCAATTTATTTGGCGAAGCCAGCTTATCCACCTTGGAAAGTCTAACAGAATTAAGCACATCCACCTTTCCATCTTTGGTCGAAGAGTCGTTTGATATCGTATCCACTTTTTCTGAAAAGCTGGATGAATTGTTTGAAGACAATTTGTTTGAGGATCTGACAGAACTGGTTGATAACTCAACAGATATGTTTGAGACTTTTAGCGAGGGGTTTGATGAAAAAGTTTTAAATCTTTCTGACTTTCTAGAGTCCGATGGCTTTGGCGGCATCAACACACAGATTACTGGCTTTGGAGAAAACCTGCTTGGTCAACTGGATATTGAATCATTGACCACCTTACTTTCAGACATCAAAGAGGGTTTGCCAGAAGTTGCTGAACTCAGAGTTGCCCTGCAGGAAGGCGTGGGCGAAGCTGTTGCTGCCATCCCTGATGTGATTGAAGGGATTCAAGAGATCGATGCCACAATCCAAAGGCTTAGAGTGACTGTCGCAAATCTTGCCACCGATCCTGAGAAAGTGACCAGCATTCTGGACAGCCTGTTGAGTTTGGCCGTTGAAACCTCAGCCCTTGCCTCTCCAACAGGGTTGTTGGCTCAGCAAGAAAGATTTCTGATTCAATTGGAAGCCGCTGAGATTTTTCTTGATCAGTTGCCTGTCATCATCGAAGGTTTGCCAACAGTTTTGGCCCAGATCGATGAATTTGATTCCGCTGGTGCAACCAGCCTGATCCAAGGGATTCCGGCACAGCTTGATCGTATTCCAGATAAAGTTCAAGGAATTGTAGATGGGTTTGTAAAAAATGTGTCTGCGGATATTACTGTATTGCTAGGCCTGGTTCCGGCCCCGCAGCTCGATACCTTTAAGGCCGTTCTGGCATTGTCTGCCACCGCTCAACCCACACACATTGCAGCGGAAAAAACCCATAGTGAAGAAATTTTGGCCCTACTCAACGATGTCAATGCTTTTTCGATGGATGAATCCATGATGGCGGTGGCAACGAACCTTCAGACATCCAATCAGCAACTCAGAGCACAGCTGACTGCCCTGGAACAAGAGCTGCTTACGTTGAAAACTCAAACACTTTCAGAGCGTGATGAGTTGGATGCACTACGTTCACAAAATCGCATTTTGTTGGACAGCTTGAGCCTCATCAAAGAAAAACTAATTTCAGATCAACAGGGTAGCGTTCAACGATGATTTTTCCTGTACGCCAAGGTTCTTTGACTCCTTCAAGGACGAATGTCCTTGTAACGCTTGACAATGCATCTATCCTGAACAATGGGTCAAGAGGGGATCATGGGAGTTAATTTATCTCGGGCGTTTAAGACGTTCTGTATAGTGAGTATTTTTTTGGCTTCGGTGTTGATATTCCTTATCAATGCCGAAGCTCAACTGAGCATTGACGGTGTTGATATTTCAGGATTGATTAAAAATCAGAGCAAACATAAAAATCAGATTTTGGACAATCAAACTCGATTGTTGGAATCGAGACTCTCACTTAAATTTTCTATTGTCGATTTTGTCAAAAAGGGAAAATTCAAACTGACGCTTTCTGATGAGTCTGCGCTTGATCTATTAAACAAAACCGTCAAAAGTAACACCACTTTGGATTTGCCAATTGAGTTGTCGGATGCGGTGGACAGCAACACGCGCTTCCAGTTTAAGAGCAAATTTTTGCCCAACAACAATGCCAAAGACAAAGTTGTAGGCTTTTTAGGAACCAGTTTTGCATTCGACATGAAGCCCTTGAAATCCAACTTTGATGTGAGCCTCAATTCCATCATTTTCCCGAACGAGACATTTAAAAATCAAAACGATGCCAGTGTGGCCTTCAAGCTAGAGGGCAAGCAAAGCAAACCCAGCGCCAAAGCCC
>JAJCYT010000014.1 GCA_029262795.1 Candidatus Fraserbacteria bacterium | reverse complement strand
CCGCAGCCAAAGAAATTGAAGAGCGTAAAGCTGAGTTCGTACTATGACCATGAAACCTATACGTCTTCACTGGCAGTTGATCGATCCCTCAACCAACAAAGCTCGATGGTACTCTTTAACCACTTCGAAAGATTTATGGGGCAACACTGTACTCATCAAGCGTTGGGGGAGGATCAACCGGATTGGTCAGCAGCAGTTTGAGTGGTTTGATGACAAAAGATCTCTTTTGAAGGCTATACAAGCCACACATCAAAAGCGAATGCAACATCAGTACCAGTTTGTTGAAAACCAGGCTCTCGCATCTGAGTTCAAATAAACAAACGTTTCTAATATAGCGAAACTTGCTCTAAACTAAGTCTTCTTAGATGGAGCAGGTGAGGGCAGGTAATACGCATAAAGGAGCAGACCTCGAAAGATCTGCCCCTTATATGACGTACATCTATTAGGTAATCACGAATGAATTCGAGTTTGTTGGCATTCAGCAACCATTTGGGTTGACCACAAACTTTAGCAGGTAAAATCCGCAATTTCCGCTATCTTCAGGCGGAGGTGGGGGTGGATTTGTACCTGGATCAAGGAATTGTCTTCCCAAATTTGATTGAGCTTGCGCTGTATCGACGGCTACCATTGTCCCCACTATTGTAAGAATGAAAATGCTTAATACTATTAACACCTTCTTCATTTGATACTCCTCCTTTGTGTTTGATAAATTCCATGGGCTACGCTCCTACCAGCAGATGATGCTACGAGAGTAGCTAGGCCACGACTCGCCCGCTACATATGTTTCCCATAGGACGAGCGCGCAAGTCGCAAATGGGCTTGTAGAAATGATGCTCACACTAACAACGCATGACACATACCCACTACCTGAAATACAGTCTCCAACGCCCAAAGGCCCAGCTTGCGCGGGCATTGATATCGCGGTCATGAGTCCTACTGCAAGGATCGTAACAATAACTACAGCTTTTAGAGTTTTCATTCAATTCCTCCTTTGGAATTTATGGTGATGTTATACGCTGAACAATAAAGTCCGGACCTAACCATTTTCTCCCACCTCAATTTAGAAACGCTTGTTTTGGCATAAAAAACAAAAAAAGCTAAAATATCTAATAACTCTTGAACTGAGTCAGAAACATGTGAATGGCAGGTGTTTTAGATGTCATCTAATAAGCTAACTCAGATTGAAATAAGATTTCTAGGCGACTTTCAATTCAGCATAGATGGAAAGTCTATTTCTGATAACGCTTGGAAGAGGAAAACCGCTCGAACTATCATTAAAATTCTAATTCTTAATGGACCCAATATTGTTACAATCGATCAGCTCATTGAAGCGTGTGAAGCCCACTCCCCTTCAAACAACAACCGACAAACAATCTATAGCCGCATCAGTGATATCCGACATCTATTGGAACCAAACCTCAAACGTGCGACCCAATCGGAATATATTACCCGCAAAGGCAACGGCTATGCTTTTAGTTTCGCTGGAGAATGTTGGATCGATATTGAGGAATTCAAAACACACATCGAATCTGCTACCCAGTTTGAAGAAAATCGAGACTGGGAGCAAGCCATGTCTTCATTTAAACAAGCCATATCACTTTATGCGGGTGATTTCCTGGGTGAAGATTTGTATGAAGAATGGACACAGCCATTCAGAGAGCAATATCGCTGCAAATTCCTGTCTTGCCTCGAGAGAATGGCAGCGCTTTGTCGTCAAAAACGACATCTCCATGAAAGCCTCGAATACATCAATCAAGCGATCAAGCTAGAATCTCATCATGAGCGCTTATATCAAGAGAAGATGGAACTACAAGCGTTGCTTGGGCAAAAAGAACAAGCGCTTGATACCTTCCAAGAGTTTCACAATATTGCTGATACCTATTTGGGCGCTACGCCTTCAACTGAAACATATGGACTCTACAAGCAGATCTCTCAAGGTAAAATTGAACCGGCACTGCCTCAAATTCTTCATAACCTACCCAAACAGCTGAATTCATTTGTCGGGCGAGATAGAGAACTTCATGAGCTTCTTGAGCATCTCGAAAAGCCGGGTTGCCACCTACTCACAATTCTTGGCCCTGGAGGTGTTGGGAAAACTCGGCTCGCGATTGAGTTTGGTCACCGCCTATTGAAGCACAAGAATTTCGTCGATGGCATTTACTACATCTCTCTAGGGGAGGAGTGTTCCGAGGCAAGCCTGATCCAGTTGATCGCCGAAGCAATGCGGGCTGATTTTTTTGGACAAAAGGAAATCAAGGAACAACTTCTGGATCAATTAAAGTACAAACAATGTCTCTTAATTATCGATGCCTTTGAATTGTGGCTGAGCCAAACAGGCCTCATAGAAGAGATCCTTCGGAATTCTGAAGATATAAAAATTATCGTTACATCACGAGAAAGATTGAGACTCGCGGAAGCATGGATTCATCGTCTGGAAGGATTAGATTCGAGCAAGAATTCGGAGGCTGAACGGCTTTTTGTTGAACGATCTGCTCAGATGGGAATTAATCGTATTGACAAGCAGAACATAGCGCACGTTCGGCAAATCTGCTCACTTTGCGAGGGACTACCATTGGCCATTGAATTGGCTGCATCACTCACTCGCGTTATGGAATGCAAGAGAATTTGGATGGGTATTCGGGAGAATATACAAATATTAAAATCGCCTTATTTGAATCAAGCCAACAAACACAGAAGTATGAATGCCGTATTCAATCAAACATTGGCACTTTGTCGAGATGAAGAAAGAGAAACATTTCTAAAATTGACCCTGTTCAAGGAAGGTTTCACAGAAGAAGCTGCTTTGTTCGTTGCATCTGCTTCAATTTCGACGCTATTGGTGCTTGTAGACAAATCAATGATCTTTCTGGCCACGAATGGCTCGTATCGCATACATGATTTACTACGACAATTTGGCAAAGAAGAGCTTTACGAGAATCAAGACCTTACGGTTGCAACACAAAGACTTCATGCTGAATATTTTGGCAAATTTCTAACCAAGAGAGCCCGCGACGTTGAGGGCCCAAAACAAAGAGCTGTGCTCCGCACCATCGAAAAAGAGATTAAGAATATCTATAGCGCTTGGGATTGGTCTCTTAAAACAAAGCATTTTTCATTTCTTGAGTTATGCTCAGAGACCATCTTTCAATACTTTGAGTACAAAATGCTGTATTCCTTAGGGCGCAGTTTCTTTAGCAAAACCTTTGATCTACTCAGCGACGATTTAGGACTCGATAAACCTGGGGCAAAGTCTTGCGCTCTCTTGGCCAAAACAATGAGACAACTTGGTCATTTTGAAATGCGAGTAGGACAACACAAGCAGGCCAAGAAGTTACTAAAAAGAGCATTAGAAATCTTTAAGGGCCTCAATGATAGAAATGAACAGATGGTTACGGCCGCAACGCTCGCAAACACGGAAGCGTATTTGGGCGATAAAGAGAGTGCTTTTGAACTCGCTAGGAAGATTGAATTAGACTTAAATGCTACCAAAGCTCACTCAAACCAACTCAAGTTACAAAACACCTTGGCCTTTATCTATTACAGATTTGGAGAATATGAAAGAGCCATTGATACGCTTACCGAAAGCTTAGCAAACTGCGACCTTAATATGAATCCAGCCAGCCATCTTAGTGCACTTGGCCTGCTAGGAAATATTTACTACTACCGAGGAAACTATATTAAGGCAAAAGAATACTGGCAAGCTTGCTTAGATCATGGAGCAAGAACGAAACACTTTGAATCTCTGATTGCCCATAATCTGGGCTTGATTGGTGTGGCGACTGGAAACTACCAAGAAGCCCAGGCAGCCTTGAGAAGGAGTTATTTGAGCAGTACTCAGATAGGCCATCAGGTACAAAGAATCTACTCTCTGGAAACGCTTGTAGAGATCGCAATCGCAGAAGGCGACATCAAGGGAGCCCAGGAAATGACAGACAATATGATGGAAATCAGCGAGAAGACACGGAACTCACATGTTGCAGCCCAAACAAATTTTTCTGTGGGTTGTTTGTCTTTGGCAAAAGGGCAATTTCAACAAGCAATAGAATCTTTACAAATTGGTTTGAAAATACAGGAAGCTCTTGAAGATCAGCTAAACTCAGCTCGATCATTACATCAGTTGGCCATTGCTTTTGATAAAAATGAAGAGTTTGAGAAATCTTGCCGTACGTTTTGGAAAGCTGTGACCATATCAGATGAAATCCAAAGCACACCTCTGATGCTAAACATCTTCGTTGATATCGCAAAATTCCTTAATGTTCAAGGCAAAAAGATGCTTTGTCTAAAAATACTCAACTTTGTTCTGAGTCAAAGTGAACTAGAAAAAAGGCAAGAGCCCATAATATTGGCAATGATTGAATCATTGAAGCCCAATCTAGACCAAGAATAATTTGATAGTGTTTGCAAATGTGACCAGAACATTTCTCTTAGGCGAATTACAATAGAAGTACTCAATAATTTGGTGGTGTTGCATTAGGGGTATAAAGGCAGTTGATTGTGCGTCGATAAATTCATAGACGATCTAAAGTTGCAGTATGGATGAAATCAACGTAGATAATGAAAAAACCAATACCAATAAGCCATCACAATGCAACCTAATATACATTTGGTTGCATTATCTAGAGTAAAATTTTCCTTAAAAATTACACATCGTTCACAAGATAACCCTCGATGCGTCTATACCTAATGATTGCTTTTTCATTAGCGATTTAAAAACTTAATAATAAGGAGACCATATTATGCCTACTCAAGTTTCTGGAGATTTTACTATTGATTACAACCTGTTTATTAATGCTGAAGATGAAGATATTCAATACGGAATGGACTTTGAGTTGGTCAACCATAAAGGTTTTGCCCTAACCCAACTTATCTTTCCAGCAACTGATGTAGGTAATAATCGTGCCGGTCAATGGAATTTAGACAATCACAAGCACCCTGGTGGCACTGATTCTATTATATTTGCAAATGCTGAACATGGAACTATCAACGATACACCTAGAGAAATTAGCCATCGAGGTTCAGGAAGAAAATCAACAAAATTTGCAGTTTATCCAGTTGATTTGGCAAAAAATACTGTTTATATCAATGGTGTGACTTTTGGATATTCTGTCGATACCAATGATGCAAACCCCGTAACTATTTTTTCAGACCTTAAACCATGTAAATTGTCAAATGAACAAAAAAGAATATTAGAAGCCCAGTGCGAATACATTAAATTTAGTTAGGGCTCTATCCACAAAAGTTTACGTTTAGGCACAATAATGGGTATATTCTAAATGTTCTGATTAAGACACATGAATGCATTAAGGAGTCCTATGTATATTAAGCTGAATTTTAATGGAAAAGGCGTGATTTCAGTATTTGGCCAACTGACCTCAAATGGAGTACCTGTTCCTGGTACTTGTTTTTTTCTAGATTCACAAAAGGAAGTATTATCACAAAATTTTCCTTTGCCAGAAGATGTGGTGCCCAACGGGATTGAGTTGTCTTATATCCAGTTAGGACATAGCATGACCTCATACAATGTTGGCCCAGGTGAGTTTGATTTTGAAAAAGAATACAGACTGCCCTACATTCCATCAGCAGATGAATCAGACATCATCTCCGGTGAATCCTCTGTATCACTTTCAGGAGGAGACATCACAGGGCAAGGTTAAGGCATATGTTTCTTCCAGGCTAAAAGGATTGGCTGGTTGAGCTGATGAATATGCTGACGGTGTGCTTTTGTTGTGGCTTGATGTAAGTTTTTCAAGATGAGCTCATGTGCTTTTTCAAGATGTTTTAAACTCAAGCTGATATTTTGTTTGTCAAGCTGAAGTGATCTGTAATGGGTGAAATGAACATCTTCCAGGCCTGTTAAGTCATCACTTTCCATCAGCTCAACTGCCTCATTTGAATAAATAGAAGCTGTATTAGATTGATCAAGTTGAAGATAAGCGCGGGCCAACGCGGATAGCGTTCGCGCCCTGAGTCTTGCATCTCCCAATTGCTGTTCAAGTTTCAAAACATTATTAAGGTGTGTAATGTTTTTTTCAGATTCGCCTGCAGCATGAAAAAGACAGGCCAGATTGAAGTGATCTTTTGTTAGTTCTTTGCTGTTGTTCAACTGCTGGTGAGTTTCAATAGCATTTGTTAGATAATCAATGGGTTCCGATAAAAGTTCAACTGTGCTTAGAGGACCAAAAATCAGGTACAAGTGGGTTTTCAACACTAAATTTGCGTGTGCAATGGCGAGTTGACTATAGGTTAAGGCGAGGTTGTTCGGATCGTTTAACGATTGAAAAATATCCAGAGCTTCCATGTGCTTTAAGATGGCCTTCGAATAATTGCCTAGTTCTTTATAGCAAATGCCAATATTGTTTAAACTCTTGGCAAAATTTTCTGTGTCGCTTAATGTTTGGAAGTGAGCTTGTGCTTTTAAGAAACTATCCAGCGCCAGATCATACTGGAATTGTAAAAAGTGAACTGCACCAATGTTTTGCAAGACCTCAACTTCCCTTTGAAGGTCTCCTTGGTGAGAAAACTGATCGAACGCTTGATGGTAAATGTCAATGGCCTGCTCAGGGTTTCCACTGCGAACATACAGGTTCCCTAGATTGGTTAAGGAAATGGCTATTTCCTGTGTGTCTTCAAATTCTTTTTTGATCGCGATACTTTGTTCAATGATAATTTTTGCTTTATCAAATACTGCTTGATTTTGCAAAACAATCCCTAAATAATTCATGGCAATGGCTTTTTCCAATGAATCCTCAGTGGCCTCCTGGATCGCTTTTTCTAACCAGTAGCGGCCCTCACTCCAATGCCCATGAAGATTCCAAAACCTGGCCAGTGCATTGCAGAACCTGAGCATGATTTTTTCATTTACAGATGCGCGCAATGCCAGCTCTAAGCACTTGCGGAAATTGTCAAGTTCGTGTTGCAGTTTTACCAGCCAAGTAGACTGATCAGACCCTCTAAGCTCTGGCGCCGCCAACTCGGCAAATTTTAAATAATAGTCCAGATACTGACGATCAATGTTGGCAGACTCCTGATCTTTATTAAGCTTCAACCGCCCATATTGTTTCACTGTTTCCAATAATTTAAAGCGACGTTCTGATAAACTTTCATCAAGGGCCATAACCATGGATTTGTCCACCAGTTCTGATAAAAACTTAAATACTTTGTTTTTGCTAACTCCATCTCCAGAGCAAATAGCCTCAACAGCATCCAAATGAAACCCACCTTCAAAAATGGCCAATCGTCTTAAAAGCGCTTGTTGAGGCCAAGACAATAATTCATAACTCCAGTCCATCAGATTCAGCAGCGTTTTCTGTCGTTCATCAGCCGTACGGGTGCCAGAAGACAACAATTCAAACTGATCGGTTAGGCGTTCTGCAATCTGATGCTCTGAAAGCACTCTTAACCGTGCAGAGGCGAGCTCTAGTGCAAGAGGGATACCATCTAAATATCGACAAATTTTCCCGACAATTTGAGCATTTTCTTTAGAAAGCTTAAATGAAGATTGTGATCTCTGAGCACGTCTCACGAACAACTGAACCGCCTCATATTGTTCGAGCGCACTGAATGAAATCTCTAATTCGGATTCAGGCACGCTCAGTGGAAGGACTGGATAAACGTACTCTGATGGAATATTAAACGGCTCTCGGCTGGTCACGACCATGTAAACATCGGGACATTTTTGAACGACTGCCTCACAGAGATGTGCACAGGACTCAATCAGATGTTCAGCGTTGTCGATCACAAGCAACAAGTTTTTTGACTTTATCAATTCAATGACATCTTCGATTGGATGTTGATTCACTTTGATTCTTAATCCCATTGTTTGGGACAATTGTTGTGGAATAATAGCTTCATCGTTCAAATTGCCGAGTTCAACCAACCAAATACCGTCATTAAACTGAGCTTTGTTTAAACATTGTTGAGCGAATTCAATGGCCAGTCGCGTTTTTCCACACCCTCCCATGCCTGTGAGTGTGATGAGGTGCTGTGATTCAATGAGCTGGCCGATATCAGAAAGTGCCTCACCTCTGCCAACAAACTCACTCAAATTGACAGGCAGATTGTTGGGGATAAATCGCCTTATCGGTTCGACCTGATCGTGTTGGATTTGTTGCGCAAGCGCTTCTGTGTCAGTGTTTGGCGTTTGGTCCAAGACTTGAAGTTGATGGACACATTGATGATAGCATTCGATGGCCAATTGTTTTTGCCCGTTTAGGTAATGATAAAGCATGAACTGTTGAAAAATACGCTCATCATACGGGGCAACAGCAATGGCTTGATGGCAAAACTTCAGCGATGCAGTCAAGTTGCCCAACAACGATTGGCAGTGGGCGGCCTTGCTCAGCGCATGCAGCAAGGTTTTTTGAAAGTGATCTCTGTGAGGGAGCGACCACTCCTCATAAAGATCTTCTGCAAGATACACATCGTCATACAGATGAATGGCTTGCTGGAATGTTTCCAATGCCTGGGGAATTTTTTCTTGAGAAAGTTGATTCTGACCTTCGTGCAGAAGCCTTTCAAAAACATCGGTATCAATCCATACATCAGATGCTTTGTTGAAACAATAACTATGCCCAACCGTTAAGATAAATGTTGAATCTTTTTTTTGCTCTAAACTTGGCTCCAACACGCTTCTTAATTCGCTGATGCGGCCTCTGAGATTGACGCGCGCTTTGTCTGCCGGATATTCCCGAAACAACGCTTCCATCAATTGATCTTGGCTAAATAGGCCTCCTGGGTTGGTCAGCAACACTTTTAACAAATGCTTTGTTTTCTGACGCCCCCATGCTTTTGCGTCAATCAATTGGCTGTTTTGCCAAACTTTAAATTGCCCAAATTGCTTTATTTTAAGTTTCGTCATAAACGATCAATCATTCAGCATGATATGCTATTTTGTTCGCAGTAGAAATGGTGGTTTTTAGTTAAATCCTACCTCAATTTTAACGGATGTCACTAAAGTGTAACAGCCTCCTCATACGTTCCTCTTCACTAACGAACGTATAGAAAACTTGTGAGGGGGCAAAACATGCCACAACCAACCCGCTTCAAACAAAGGCTTGCTGAAAGCGACCATATTCCAAAAACTAATCATACCAAAAATTCGACCAATGAATTCTGGCATCTGTGGCTCAGGCATCAACCCCGCTTGAAAAAATTGAGCTTGAAGTGGATGAACTATCATCAGGCCAATGCAGAAGATGCATTGACTCAAGCCATGATCAAAGCATTTGGAGGTTTTTTACGGCAGCCACAAAAGATAAAAAACATTGAAGCTTGGCTCACAACAATTGTTTTTCGAACCTGCATGGACAGTCACAGAAAGAAAAAAACATATCTTCGATCTGTCAGGAAAATTCAGGCCTCATACCACCTCGATGATAGGGTGATTGAGTCACTGGAATCCTCAAATTCAGAGAAAAGCGTTTCAGATCTAGAAACGTTGCTCGAGATTCTTCCACCTCGATTAAAAGAAACGGCTAAGCTAAAATTTTTTCTTCAATGGCCTTACTCAGAAATAGCGCAGCAACTCAATATTACACAGACAAACGCTAGAAAACGCGTTCAACAAGCAAGAGCCATTCTCCGTCGTCATGTGGATGCCTAGCTTTGGTTTTCTATCTACCAGTCGTCGCCTTGAAAAATTTGTGAACGCTCCCTCAAGGTCGGAGGTGTTAAAGGATTGGCCAGTTTGAGAGTAAGGATCATTTGGTTCACAAATTCAAAAAGTAAACGTCTTATCAATATAAGTCAAAATTTCTTGAAGGAGTATCTGATGAAGAAATCTTTGTTTCTAAATCCACACAAGCCAGAAATTCGCAAGCCGGGACGCAAAACATTGGCGCTTTCAAACGCAGCACCAGCTGACTTATTGCCTTGCGTGAACATGGCTGTAAAAACCACTCAGGCATCACTTTCAGCAGCAGCCAGTTTAGGTTTTTCCAATTTGGTGTCTGGTAAGGCAGAAGGAGATTTCTTTTTCTTTCTGTTTGAAGCTGCCGCCACAAGCCCCACGGTGGTACCCGAAGTGGATGGAAAAATTCAATACGGTGTTGTTTATGGTTCTGGTATGAGAGTCGGTGTGTTGGCCGAAAAAGCCTCTGCTTCGAGCGAAGTCAATCTGGCAGGACTGGCCGCCGCAGCAAGCGTAGAGGGAGTTTCGACATCCATTGAAGCTCAATACTTTGGGTTGCAAACCGCCGCAATCAGCGAACTTGGCGACATTTTAGGCATCAGCAGTGGTACAGAATTTGACTCCAGTTTCTTGGTGAACCTGGGTAAGGCTACCACCGTGCTTGCCAGCCAATTTGCCAATCTTGATTTGGTCAATGCACCTCAACCTTTGGAATATTCTGAGTTGCTTTCGAACGTCAATTACACTTATTTGCACGCTATCTCAACCAGCTATGCGTTGCACCGCTTGACCAAGGGCGATGGGTATAACGATGCTATTGACCGCCTGGTCAAGAAAATCCAAAACCATGACGATGACTATTACTACGAAGGGGTCAATGAAACATTGGTTGCCTCGGTCTACAACCAAATCATGGACGGCGATCTTTACAGCGACCCCAGCCACGATCAAGAAGATGCGGCACATGCCATTTATGATATTTGGCCCACCAACAGCGACCATTGATTTAGATAGTCATTCTCTCATAAAAGGAGTGCTTCATGTCTACAAACTATTCACGAATTCCGGTCACGCCATATGTGATGACCAACGGTGTCATTCCGTCTTTGGAGGAATTTGCACCTTCCAGTCAAATTAAAATCAGTGGAAATGGGCCAAATTCTTTGCCAGATGTGTCTAACACAGTGACTTACAGCGAAACTAACATCAATGCAGCCGGGGCGATGAGCCTTGGGTTTCAAGGGTTGGTCGACTTTAATGCATCTGCAAAGGCTTCATACTTGTTGTTGCAACTGAAGGTGCTGGCTGATCCGGTGCCTGGCAAATCGGGGTCGATGATCACCAATGAATATTATGGCGTTGGTTTCCGCATCTGTGTGAAAGCTTGGAATTTGGACACTAAAAGTAATGTTTCAGTCGAATCAGTTAGTGCCGACTGTACCATCAACGGCGCATCCTCCGCAATTCAAATGCAGGTGGTGGGGATTTCTCCACAAGTGCTTGCAGAATACGTACCAATGTTTGCTGGTTATATCGGCAGTTTTGATATGACCACGTTGCAAAACATTGGTGTTATTTCAAAAGCTTTACAAGATTACATTTCAGAAAACTATCAAAGTATCCGGCCTGTATTGATGGAGGTAGAGCTGAATCAAAATGTGCTGGTGCAACCATTCAATCTTTCACCCTCCACTGTCTATGCATTGCATGGTGTATACACACCTGATTCCTATAACAATGCTGTAAAGTATAAACCCTCGAACACTGGCTTTGATCTTGATGATGATGTGATCAAATCCATTTACAAAGTTGTTGTTGGTAGCAACTACAGTTCTAAGCCCAACGATCATCAAGTCAAAGTGGCTAAAAAATCCGTGTTCCGGCATGAATAATAGTTAACATTAATGGCCCCTTTACTTAGCGTTCTCTATCTGATTAATAAGTAAGGGGGCCAATGTTAATCGTGATTTTCTCTGAAGTAGGAGAGTTATAAATGAACTCCGGATGAAATTTATTTAATTTCGATGAAGTTCGAAATATGCTATTTTGCTGTTCAACATTGTCTAAAGGTAGTGTTGCCAAAATTATAACACACATTGGATTAATTATGATTTTACTTTGACAATGATAAGGCTACTTAGAAGAATGATAATTAAATGTTCTTTCTCAAAATTTTGAACTATCAGAATGCCCCCCTTGAATTCACTGATCTAGTGCCCATTCTTAACGGAAACGTGATCAGTCCTAATAAGACACTGCTGCTTCTTAATGGAGCGCAACACTTGACATTCTTCGCTGTTTATATTAAAATGATTGCAAAGTACTTTGTAATTCAAAGTTCTTTGAAGGAGCTAAAAATGAATGATTTCTTACAACGGGAATTGGCACGGTTGAAACATCGTGAGTTGATAAATCATTGCAGAATTACAAAACTGCGGAAGTGCCAAACTTGTGAGCTTAAAGCCAGTGCAAAACTGTGTTTGGGCTGCCAGTTTGTGCAAATCGGATTAAAAATCATGGGTAACTCAAGCTCTCGAGCCAAAGAACTTGCCAGAAATTTCGTAGAGCTATCCATAAGGGGAGCCAGATGAAACCGGAGAATCAAGAGTCTGCAGGGTCACCATCTCAGGAAGAAAGCATCATTGATCAACAACAAGCGGCACAAGACCTCCATTATATCCGTCAGGTGATCGAACAAACCCGCTGGATGACCATGCTATCAAAATCCATTTTTTTCATTTGGGGTATTGTCATCTGGTTGCTTGTGTTCTTGACGTATGCGTTTCATCTAGAGCTGGTTGGTCTTTCAAGCCCTACCCCCCCCGCATACATCAACTGGCTGGAGTGGGCTATTCTAACCTTTGCCTTTGTTTACACGGTTGTGCATTTAATGCGCATCAGGAGGCACCGTGTACAAGACGGGGGCCAAGCTATAAGGGCTGATAATCGGATTCTCGGTTTCGTGTGGATTGGCTTTACAGTGAATGCGTTACTGCTCACTTATTTTGGACCTCTTATTCTTGGGTTTTTGAATGTCACTGGCATCCATAGCGGCATGAGATTTGTGGGACTATCAGCATCGCTGGCTTACGCCTTGTTCGTGACGAGTGGTCTGAATGAATTGCGGGTGTTGAAATGGGTTGCGATGGTCTGCTGGCTTGGTGCTGCGCTGCTGTTGTTTACCCCTGAGGAGTGGGTGTTATTCATTTTTGGGCTGTTTGTGGGGACGGGTTTTTTGGTCACAGGCATGGTGTTGCATCATCAAAGCAAGGTATCGCATGACGGATAATGAAGCTGGCTTTGATTATCGCGAACTCGATGATGTAATCCATTCACAACCCCGCTTAGGCATCATGAGTATCCTTGTCGTGATCAAAGAAGCTCAGTTTGTCTACCTGAAGGAACGCTTGGGGATGACAGATGGAAACCTGGGTACCCATCTGCGGAAGCTGGAAGATTCGGGCTACATCTCCGTGGAAAAATCGTTTGTCGAACGCAAACCGCGTACCTGTTACACCATTACCAAAAAGGGACGTCGGGCGTTTGAAATCTATCTTAAACAACTTGGAAAGCTGATCGAAGGCACAGAACCATAACCACCCCTCCACACCAGGTCTGTGCACTTTAGCAACCAGGAGGAAAACCATGCAAACACAAATTAGTGAGATAAGAACGATTGCATTTCGTATTGTGCGCGAATTGCTCAGAACGCGCCGAACGCTGATTTTTTGGGTCGTGTTTCCCACATTGATGCTTGTGCTCTTTGGGCTGATCTATGCCGGAAGTGCTGGGACAACATCGAATTCATTTGATCGCACAACCCCTGGCATCCTGATTGGCGCCGCCCTGTTTTTCAGTTGCCTGGGAGGCCCTATTGCCCTGATTGTGGCGGAACGGGAACGCCGGACCTTGCGCCGCCTACTTCTTTCTCCCCTTAAGCCTATCTCGTACTTTTTAGGCATTGTTATGGCATTCTTGATCATTGCCGCTGGACAAACTTTGATCGTGTATGGCGTCTCATTTTTGTTTGGTGGACGCTTTCGGGGATCTTTGTTCTTAGGTATGCTCATTATCTGCTTGAGTGTTGTGGCATATGTTGGCATGGGATTTTTCTTTGGCGCGCGTTTCAGCAAACGGGCCGAAGATGTCAATGGTCCTGTTTCGGCATTCGGGGTTCCGTTGCTCGTATTGGGGGGCACGTTTTTCCCGATTTCACTGCTCCCGTCGTATCTGCTAATGGTTGCCCACCTTGATCCTGTCTTGCACATGAATCAGGCGCTGAGGGGGGTGTCCGCTCATCATCAGGGCCTTGAACAGATTTTTCCGCACCTCTTGTTCTTGGCGCTGTTTGCTGTGGCGGCGTTGGCGTTGGGCATCTACTCCTATCGAGTGATGCTTGTGCAGGAAAAGAAGGGATAGCATATGATCAATATTCAGGCGCTTGAAAAATCGTTCGGGGATAAGAAGGTATTGGATCGACTTACCTTCTCTTTGGTTCCTGGGGAGATCTACGGACTGCTTGGCCCGAATGGTTCAGGCAAAAGCACGACGATTAATCTGATCTGTAATTTGCTGGATGTTGATGATGGTGCCATTTGGATCGATGGAAAAGCACCATCCGACACAACCAAGTCGTTGATTGGCGTTGCTCCACAAGAAATCTCTCTGTACAAGGACTTAACCTGTCAAGAAAATCTGCACTTCTTTGCGAATCTGTATGGGGTATCCAGGAAAAAACGAACCGAAAACATCAATGACCTCATTGACACATTTCAACTTCATGAACATGCCAACACGAAAGTAGGGTCTTTGAGTGGGGGATGGCAGCGTCGTGTGAATATTGCAGTTGCCATGGTCCACGCGCCATCTATCTTAATCCTTGACGAGCCTACGGCAGGTCTTGACGTTGAAGCGCGCTATGAATTGTGGCGGGTGATTGAGCAATTAAAAATGACTGGCATGACGATCTTGTTGACCACTCACTATCTCGAGGAAGCCGAAACCCTGTGCTCGCGTATTGGTATTTTACAGCACGGCCGCATCGTTGCTGAGGGAGCGATGGATGAATTATGCACCCTGGTGACTGCACAGGCGCTTGCTGTTCTTGAAACAAACAATAAATTGGCTTTGTGCCAGAAGGCCAGCAGCCTTGGTTGGGATTATCGCGAGTATGGTGGCAAGTTAACCTTGTTGCTGCCTCAACATTTCACGCTCAAGCAGATTGTCGAACACTTTGATGGGCTTCCTCTTTCGTCAATTGATTTGCAAAAAATCCGGCTTGAGCATGTCTATTTCGAAGTGACTCAGGACAGAAGCAATTCCCAAAGAATAATAGCTTGAACCGTAGCTTTATTGGGAATCTCAATAAGAAAACACATTTGAGGAGGCAGTTATGACGATTCGAATCGCTATGCTGATCGTTGTGTGTGCAATGTGGGGTGTAGTGGTCTGGGCGCAGCCCAACGAGATTGCGTATCAAATTGAGGCGGTTTTGGACCCAGCTACAAAGACCGTGACGGGCCAGCAGACGATTCAGTTAACCAATCTCAGCGGCGAGCGATTGAACGAATTGTACCTTTATCTTTATCCCAATCGTTTTCAGCCTCATAGTGTTTATGCGCATTTGATGGGCATGGACGATTTCGATGATTGGTTTCCCTTCGGCCCCGAATGGGGTTACTTAAATGTCGAAAGCCTGACGCTCAACGGAGAGCCGCTTGCCTTTTCCATAGACGATATCATCATGCACACTCAGTTGCCGCAAGCGCTAGACCCTCAAATGCAGATTGAGCTTGAGTTGAAATTTCAGCTAAAAATTCCCCGCAGCGTTGAGCGGCTTGGCTATTCGGGAACGAACTTTTTCCTGTCGTGGTGGTATCCGCAGTTGGCTGTCTTCGACGAGGGCGGTTGGCACACCGAGCGGATGGTCGGCTATTGGGCGGCTGAGCCTTATCAGGATTTTGCCCGCTACGATGTCGCCCTCAACGTGCCACAGGATTTTGTCGTGGCTGCCACCGGGAACCTGACGTCCGAAACCGCAAACGGAGATGGCACCAAGACCCTGCGCTACCAAGCCGAGCAGGTACATGATTTTGCTTGGGTGGCCGACCCGCAATACCAAACGCAAGTGCTGGACTGCGATGGGATCGAGGTCACCTCACTTTACTGGGCGGAACACGCCGAACGTGGACGCAGCGCTGCAGGTTTTTCATGCGATGCGCTCAGGTATTTCGGCGAACGGTTTGGTTCGTATCCCTATAAAAGATTTACGGTTGCCGAGGCTGGCATGCGGGGCATCGCCGTGGAGTACCCCCAATTGGTGATGAACACCCACACCCTTTATCAGTACCCAAAATACTCAACCATCCTGGACAGTGTCAACGCCCATGAGGTGGCACATCAATGGTTTTACGGGATGCTGGCCAACGATCAAACCGCCGAAACCTGGCTCGACGAAGGGTTTGCCCGCTACAGCCAAGCGGCTTATCTGGAGCACAAATATGGAAAAGAAGACAATGCTTTCGATATGGCAGACACTCCCATATGGTTGGCTGAGCCCATCAAAGTGATGATTTCTCAGATCTTTGGGCAGCAACGCCAAATCCGAGATCAGTTGTTTGAGGCATATATCTCCACCGCCCGACGAGGGCAAACGGTTCCATTGCTCACCCATTCGGGCCAGATACCACCGGGCAAAGCCAACCATCCTTATGAAAAAGGGGCGCTGCTCTTGTTCGCCTTAGAAAATGAATTGGGTGTCGAGTTGTTCAACCGGGTAATGCAAACCTACTTTGAAACGTTCAAGTTCCAACAGATCACCAGTGAGGATTTCATCGCAGTCAGCGAGTCCGTCAGCGAGCGGTCCTTGGATTGGTTCTTCGACGCCTGGTTGCGCACCACCCAAAACGTGGATTACGTCTTGGAACGGATCGAACAACAGCCATTGGGGGATGGTGTGCTCAACCGCATCGTCATCCGCAACGATGGCTCAATGCATATGCCGGTGGACGTTGACCTCATCATTCCTGGTGCATCACAACCGCTACGCCAACGATGGGACAACCGCGAGCGCTTTGGTGTGCTTACTGTGTTCAGCGAAACGCCCGTGCAAAACGCCATCATCGACCCCGAAGGCGTGCTGCCCGACCTCCAACGTGCCAACAACAGGCTGCAACCATTGTTCAGCGTGACGCCGGTGCTCGACCACGGGATGCTTTATGGACGCGCTGAAGACGGTTTTGTGGTGGGCGCAGATGTGATGCTGCGACCGCTGAACGCTCAGGGCACGCTGAGCTATTTGCTGGGCCGCCAGCGCTTGCGTTTTGAAGGGACGTTGGAACACCTCTTCTCCTTTGCCGATCAGCGGACATCACGGCTTTCGCTCAGCGTTTTGGACGACAGCCGCGTACGCTCGGTTCAGGCGGATGTCGATTTCAACTGGTTTTCGACGCTGACCCCCACCTCCAGTGGGAACCACACGATGACGGCCACCCTCTATTTTGATGACCGTTATGATGTACTGGAAGCCCCCGGCACCGAGCAGGGCCTAGGGCTGGGCTACGAACTCGACTGGGCCGACCGCCGTGGTCAGCGAGGGCAACTCAAGCTGGAGCATCGTCAAAGCCTTCCGGGCAGCACGTTTGCGTTTAACAAACACCTGGCAGAAGTTCACATCAATCAGCGGTTGAGTTGGGAAACCTCGCTGAACACTCGCGCCTTCTTTGGCTGGAAGGATGGCAATCAAGCCATAGATGATGACTTCACACTGCAACAGCACGGTCTGTTTCGCACTTTCGAGCGCCATACCAGTCAACTGTTCGCCGTCAACGTCGATGTGCGCTTGCCCGTTCCCGGCTTAAACTTCGTACCGCTGGCATTGCCTTTGTCGTTTGGGATGATCTTTTTCGCTGATAGCGCGCTGTTGCTTGACGAGCAAATGGCCCAGCGGACCGAAGCGGGTGTGGGCATCACAGGTGGCACCCTTGGCCAGCGAGATTGGATGAGGTTGGAACTACCGTTGTGGTTCAGCACACAGGAAGATGATCCAAAACGCGAGGTAACATTGCGTTTCAGTGTTCACTTTTGATCGTGATATTATGGGTTGTGTCGCAAAGAATTGGTTGAAGGCCAAGCGAGTCAGATTTATGCTCACCTAAAACCAAGTTTAGGCCAATCCGAAGATGCTGGAGACAAACCTCACCTAGCCCAGGATGTCGCCTTTGAGCGCGCCACGCACTTGGCCTTTGCGGATCATGTTCATGGCTTCAAAGCCAGCCAACGTGTTTTTCCAGTCCAAAATGATCCAAACCCCATGCTAGGATTGACCAATCGTTTGATGAAGCGATGATCCTGCTCCACGATGTTGTTGAGATACCTGATCTGTCTGAGCCTGCAGCCCTTGGGAATAAGGCCACGGTCTTGTTCTTGCACAAATGCAATCGAATAGGCTGGATTCTTGTCGACAGTCATAACATAAGGCACCGTGGCATGTTCTGACTGAATCATCTTGTGAAAGAAACGTTTGGCCGCATGTCTGTCGCGCTTAGCACTCAGCATGAAATCGATCGTTTGCCCCTTGGGGTCTACGGCCCGATACAAGAACATCCATTTACGTTTGACCTTGATGTAAGTTTCATCAATTCGATACGAACCCTTGGCGGCTGCAGATGTCTTCTAGATCTCTGTAGCTCAACGAATATCGCAAATACCACCGAACACACAGCAAGATGATCTCAGGTTGATAATGTCTCCATTTGAAGGGATTGGATAAATTCATCCAGATAATTTAAATGGCCCACCAATTTTTTGCGACACTACCAACTAGAGAGTATTTATCGCAACTATTTTCATAGCAAAGGGTGGGAATCACTGTTTAGACTTAGGTGTGCATATGGTTTTATCATAAAGGACTTTACTGAAAAGAGAGGGACTGATGAAAGCCATTGTTTGCACCAAATACGGATCACCGGATGTTCTTCAACTTAGAGAGGTAGAAAAACCTATCCCGAAGGACAATGAAGTGCTTATTAGAGTGCGCGCAACAGCGGTAACTGCAAGCGACTGTATTATCAGGAAATTCAAGATTCCTGTGAGGCGCTGGTTCCCAAAAGGACTATTTATGGAGCTGATGATGGGGTTCGTAATAGGTTTTGGAAAACCACGGAACCCTATATTGGGCCTGGTTCTTTCAGGGGGTATCGAGTCAGTTGGCAAGGATGCGACGCGCTTTAAGAAAGGTGACCAAGTCTATGGGTTTACTGGTTATAGCTTTGGGGCATATGCTGAGTACACATGCTTGTCTGAAAAAGACTCACCGCGAGGATGCTTGGCAATTAAACCAACCACAATAAGCCATGAGGAGGCTGCAGCCCTTTCCTATGCAGGCATTTTAGCAACGCATTTTGTGAAGAAAGGGAATATCCAGAGCGGGCAAAGGGTGCTTATCTATGGAGCTTCTGGAGCTATAGGAACTACAGCAGTGCAGCTTGCCAAATACTATGGCACTGAAGTAACTGGGGTTTGTAGTACCACGAATCTGGAATTGGTGAAGTCTCTTGGAGCTGACAAAGTGATTGATTACACACAAGAGGAGTCCATACACGAGCTGGAGCTATATGATTTCGTGCTTGATACTGTAGGTGAATTCAAAAGCTCAAGATTAAAAGAACATAGTAGGAAAGCACTTCGGAAAAATGGAAAATACGCCTCGGTTGACGATGAAGACCCGAAGCTGCGCTCTGAATACCTCGTTCTGCTCAACGAATTGATCGAAGCGGGTCACGTCAAAGCGGTCATAGACAGACAATATCCACTGGAGCAGATAGTCGAAGCTCACCGGTATGTTGACAGGGGACACAAGAAGGGAAATGTAGTAATAACCGTGAAGTAAGCCAGCGAGAACTCACAATTCGATTTGTCAGAACAGATTCACATAAGTAAGTCAAGCATGGTCCGCTTCGCATTGAAGGTTTTGATGAAGTAAAGGTGCAAGTTGAGAAAAATATCCAGTATGTGCGTCGACAAATGGAGGAAAGAATGCTCCAGTCTGAGTTAAATGTCAATTCAGATTCTCATATTGCCGTGTTTGTCTTCCATAACAGAAGAAACATACCTAAGGATCCTTTTGAAACGGCGAGGCTAGCACAACGCTTAGCCAATAAGGGAAATCAATTTGGTGTTCCAACTGTGATTGTTTTTTGTATAGCTAATTGTGCAAGTCCTTTAACAGCCGAGTTTGGTGTTGCCCACAATAACAGCATACATCCTTTGAAAGCACAGGGAGTTTGTGTTGCAGTTTCCCCAAGAACTGATAATTGTGAAACTTTTCAAACAGTTACTGGACAAAGTTCGGATGATTGGCTTGCTTCAACCGAAGAAGAGGAGAGTCCCGTTACGTATATTGAATCATTCCCTCCGAATACCGTGGCCAATCAAGGGGGATGCAGTAGGTTATTGTGTCTTACCGAAAGCTAATCTTAAATTTTAGTAAAAGCTGGCGATGTTATGAGAACTATAGAAGAACGTTTTTGTGACATCGCTAGACATGAAAGGAATATACCCTTTGAAGAGCTTAAGATTTCAACGTACAAGAAAGCGAAAAGTTAGAATCGTTGCTAAAGTGTTTATTCTGGCTGTGGTTCTAATAGGCAGCTTTCTTGATGTAGAAAGAGAAACTATGGGGAGCGGATTTACTGGCTCTATAGCAATAAAGGAAAGAAATTTTTCAACTCTTAAGGCACAAATGAATACAGTTCAAGTTCCACAAGATTTTGATTCAATTCAGGCTGCTATAGATGCGGTTTCATCGGGGGGAGTTGTTCAAATTAAACCTGGTCTGTATGAAGAAAACCTATTGATCAATAAAAGCTTAACACTTATCAAGGATGGTTTTGATTCAATCGTCATCAAATCCAAACCGACTGCCCCAGCGATAACAATTGAAAATGCAGGAACGGTCAATTTACAAGGAATTAATTTTTTCCCAATAACTCAAAATCTTGTTCAACAAAAGGGAATTGTTGCAATAGGCGAAACAGAATTAACAATTAGATTTTCCAAATTTTTCGAATTTGCTTTGTCATTAGAAATAAAATCTGGTGCAAACGCCTCAATTCAAAATGTTGATATCGTCTCAGTAGGAATTCTTTCTGCAGATGAAGAAAGAATATCTGGGATCAGATTTGAAAATGCAGAAGGGAGAATAGAAAACAGTCGAATTTATTTAACTACTGATGCAGAATATTCTAATGGAGTTTTCAGCAAAGAAAGCACTATTTCAATTGAAAATAACGCGATTACGCTTTTCCAGGGCAATTCTGAAATACATTCAGCATTATTCTTAGTTGATTCTAAGGGAATAGTTATGGCAAATGATATTTCTACACAAAATGCAACTGGAATTACAATTTCAGGAAGTCTCGGCCTTGAAATCTTTGATAATATTATTAGTACTGATTTAGGGCCATTTACTATAAGCCAATCAAACTCCGGACCTGGACCCCTGGAAATCAGAGACAATTAAGAGATTTTAAAGAATCATATTTTTTGAATACAAGATTGATTGAACAAAACTCTCAACTGTTTTAGAAATTC
Source organism: Candidatus Fraserbacteria bacterium (assembly GCA_029262795.1). Taxonomy (GTDB): domain Bacteria; phylum Bipolaricaulota; class Bipolaricaulia; order RBG-16-55-9; family JAJCYT01; genus JAJCYT01. The sequence goes on along the minus strand of JAJCYT010000014.1, from coordinate 5,393 downwards.
GAAATTGGTTGATCTTTAGTCATCATCTGGCCCAATCACCAACTCCACCACCACAGGATGATGATCGGAATAAAGCTGTCTAAACTTATTGTGAATGTACGGGTCGCCTGGATAAGGGCCTTCTGCATCGTCCCAGAATCGTCGCATTGCTTCGATAAGGTTCACGACTCGGAAATCAAACACATCATCATGTGCCGTGAATGAGCTATTGGTTAAAAGGTTGTGTTGCAAAGAATTGGTAGGAATCAAAACAAACCCGAATGATGCTCAGTTAATAGCCCAATTTTAGGCCAACCCGAAGACGCTGGAGACAAACCTCGCCTAGCCAAGGATGTCGCCTTTGGGCACACCACGTACTTGACCTTTGCGAATCATATTCATGACTTCAAAGCCCGCCAGCGTGTTTTTAGCAGTCCAGAATGATCCAAACCCCATACCAGGATTGACCAATCATTTGATGAAACGATGATCCTGCTCCACGATATTGTTCAGATATTTAATCTGCCTGAGTTTACAGCCTTTGGGAATATGGCCATCGTCCTGTGCTGCTTCAAATGCAACTGGATAAGCAGGATTCTTGTCGACCGTCATGGCATAAGGCTGCGCAGCATGGTCTGACTGCATCATTTTGCGGAAGAATCGTTTGGCAGCGTGCCTATCCCGCTTTGCGCTAAGCATAAAGTCAATTGTCTGTCCGCCTGAATCGACCGCTCGATATAAATATTTCCACTTCTTCTTGACCTTGATGTAGGTTTCGTCAATACGATAAGAACCATTGGCCGGTCGCAAATAACGCCTTGTGCGCTTCTCAAGCTCAGGCGAAAACGCCAACACCCAGCGGTTGATCGTCGAATGGTCAATCTTCAGGCCGCGCTCCAGCATCATTTCTTCTAGGTCTCGGTTGCTGAGTGGATAACGCAAGTACCAACGGACATTCAATATGATGATCTCCGGCTGAAAGTGACGCCATTTGAACGGATCAGATGATTTCATATCGCCAGATTAAACAGCTGATGGATTTCTTGCGACACTACCATTTAAATGGCTCACGGATTTTTTGCGACACTACCTAGTTAAGCAATTCCTAAAGAAAATGAGGATTGTCAGATTTGCTATCAACTAAGAGAGTTACCTATTGCATTTATCATCGAGAACATTAGAAAGGACATCATCAATAGACATGTCAGAACCTTTAATAATCAATTTCTCATATACTGATTGTCCCAAAGTCTTTTTCAGCTTACATTGAATTTCCTCGTGCATCTGGTGATGATATTTCTGCAATGAAACAATTCCCAGCTCCTCTCTCAAAGCATGGGACATACCTAATATCACTGCAGCGTTTTGAGCTCTTTTTCTGTGATAATGTAGAGAGGCTAGCGGAAACAATGCCCTATAGAGACCAAGTATATATTTTTTCATTGCACATATGTTGATGCTCTTGATGATGTACCCATAAGAGGTGTCATAATCTCCATTTTCTAAATAGATTTCACTTAATCCACGGCATGCGAAAGCTAGGCTCTCTTGCAAGTTATGGCGTTCACAGATTTGAGCCGCTTGATTGAACAGGTGTGTAGCTTTATAGATATCTTTGGTCCAAAGCGCCCAGCTTGCCATATTCAGAGTCATATGAACGTGGACTGCCAAATTGCCAACATCTTCATTTAGTATTAATGCTTCAGAGTATAGTTTCTGAGCCAATTCATACTCTTCAAGCATTCCCAGTATGCCTCCCAAGTTGTTTAGCGCTTTTAAGATGCCTCTGATGTTCTCTGTTTCTCGAAATATCTGTAGACTCTCTTCATACTTTTTGCGAGCCAAAGAAAGCTCTCCGCGGCTCCAATCAACATTGCCTAGAGCATTGAGGGACTGACCTATTCCATTTCTATCTTCAGAATATGTATATAGCTTCAGTGCCTTACGATAGTGATGTTCAGCAGAATCTATCTTCCCTGCGCTCAAATGTGCATCACCCAAGCAATTTGTAGCGTGAGCAAGCTCGCTTGGGCTACCTAGTTCTTTATAAGTCCTTTTGGCCTTAGTTAGTAAATCAATGGCCGATTGATATTCGGCTCGGAGAAAGGCAAGAATGCCACTCTGGAACAAGGCTGTTGCCCGAGCTCCCTCAGAAAGTTCATTCCTTTGCTCTAATATTTTTCCTAACCACTGTTTTCGCTCAGAGATTAAGCCCTTATCAGTCCAGCATCGCCCTATCCAATCATACATCTGTAAGGTCTCTTCATATTTCTCGTTTTCTAAACCCCACTGAATGGCAGCGATTAGATCATTCTTTACAGTGTCTACTTTCCCCAGCCAAATCGCTTTGCCTGTTTCTATATACTCTTTCGCGCTTTTCGAGAAACCGTAATAATGTTTGAAATGTGCAAGGCTGAGTTGATCTACGTCATTCGCTGATGCAAGGAGTTCCGCACAGAAATATCGCGTTGAATCCAAGAGTGCATAGGAGTTGTAATCCTTGCGGCGAGTCACCTGAACAAGAGACTTTTGAACCAATTGAGACAACGAAAAAATAACATCAGATGCACTCCACTTACCTCCTGAACAGACATCTTCAGCGGCTTCAGCAAGAAATTGTCCCCGAAATATGCAAATGCTTATTAGCAACTGCCTGAGATTTTTATCAAGCAAATTGAAACTCCATAGAAATGTTGCTCTGAGGGTTTGATGATGAGATAAATCAGCATTCTCACCAGCATTTAAAAGATCGAAGTTGTCTTTTAGGTTATCAGCTAACGCGTTTGGCTCAAGGGTAGTGATTCTGGAAGCCGCCAATTCAATAGCAAGGGGGATTCCATCAAGCCTCTCACAAATATTTATAACCGCGTGGACGTTGGATTCATGAATGTCAAATGATGGGACCACTGCTTTTGCTCGATGAACAAATAATTCAATTGATTCATTTTCATGAGCTTCTTTAAGATTCTCTGAGTCGCTTGGTAGCTGTAGCGGCAGTAAGTTCCAACAGATTTCTCCCTGGATGCCCATTATTTCCCTACTAGTAATCAGAATACTTACCCTGGGGCACCTGCGAATCAAATCCATACAGAACTTGGCACAATGATCGACAACATGCTCACAATTATCCAATATGATTAAAATATTGTTCTTAGCCAAAGTTTCAAAGATACTCTCTGCTATTGGTCTGTCTTGTTTCAAGATGATGCCCAGCACATCAGCCACAGATGTGAGGATGGTCTCCTGTGTTGATAGTTGAGAAAAGTCGATAAACCAGACACCATGCTCAAAATTGATTAGGAGCTGCCTGCCAAACTTTTTGGCGAGTCGAGTTTTTCCAACTCCTCCGTAACCATATATTGTGATAAGCCTATGATCCTCAAATAAGCTTTGGAGCGACTTAAGGTCTTCAGATCGTCCAACGAAACTAGTTGTCTCTGCATGGAGATTTGTGAGTGAGGCAAAACTTGATTGCTGTTTGTATATTAATTTATCATTGTCAGATCTCATGAGGAAGTCGTACAATTCTAGGGTATCCTCAGAGAGATTAATCCCCAACTCATTGCGAAATAATATTTTGCACTCTTTTATTTGATCAAGGGCTGAGATTCTATCCTCTTTCTGTAAGTGAAGCTGAGCTAAGGCATAGTGAATCTGTTCTTGAAACGGATTAAGACTCAAACTCTTTCTTAACACCTCTATTGCCTTGCGTGTGTGATCAGTTCTAATAAGCAGTTCCGTCAAACGATTGAGCGTTTCAAGGTACAAATCTCTGTAATATTGTCTAAACTCAAGAATCCAATCATCGTAGCAGGATAACAGAAGGTCATCTTCGTATAATGCTATAGCATTCTCGAGCGCTCTAATCTGACTGTCTATCGTTCTATCTCGCGGCACTTTAGCCAACTCTTCAAAACAATAGACATCCAATTCAAGAAATTCGCTTGAGTCAAAAGAAATTGCTTCGGTGTCGGCGTCTATTATCTGTTGTAGCTGTTGCTCTTGCTGCTTCAGGGCGCTTCTTATCAAATAGATTGACTGACGTAAAGTTCGTTTGCTTTTCGAGACATCGGGCTCTTCAGGCCAAAACAGACTTGCTAAGAATTCACGGCGAATTGAAGTTTGTTGATTTAAAGACAGGAAAGCGAGGATCTCCCGGCTCTTTCGAGATCTTATATGGATAACCTCTCCGTCAGCAGTTAACAATCTGAAGGCACCAAGCAACTTAAGCTTAAACTTCATACTCGATGATAAATCGAACCCATGATCTTCTACAAATATGGCGAACCTCAGTGGTTTCAATAATTCTAGTTATCCAGTGCCACTGGACAGCAATAATATGCCGAAAGCTGAGAGAAAAAGGGGCTGTGTCGCAAGAAATTGTTTAAGGACAAAACGAGTAAGGTTCCTTCTTGGTTAAAAGCCCATTGTTAGGCCAACCCGAAGACGCTGGAGACAAACCTCGCCTGGCCAAGGATGTCGCCTTTGGGCACACCACGTACTTGACCTTTGCGAATCATATTCATGACTTCAAAGCCCGCCAGCGTGTTTTTAGCAGTCCAGAATGAGCCAAACCCCATTCCAGGCTTGACCAATCGCTTGATGAAGCGATGATCCTGCACCACGATATTGTTGAGATACCTGATTTGCCTGAGCTTGCAGCCTTTGGGAATAAGGCCACGGTCTTGTGATTGCTCAAATGCAATCGGATAGGCAGGGTTCTTATCAACCGTCATAGCATAGGGTGCAACCGCATGTTGAGATTGAATGACTTTGCGGAAGAAGCATTTGGCAGCCTGTCTGTTTCGCTTGGCGCTGAGCATGAAATCGATGGTCTGGCCATCTGAATCCACAGCCCGATATAAATACTTCCATTTCCCTTTGACCTTGATGTAAGTCTCATTAATACGATAGGATCCGTTGGCAGGGCGTAGGTAACGCCTGATGCGTTTATCAAGCTCAACTGCATACTCCAACACCCAGCGGTTGATCGTTGAATGATCAATCTTCAAGCCCCGCTCTAGCATCATTTCTTCCAAATCTCGGTAACTGATTCCGTACTTACAATACCACCGGACACAGCCAAGGATGATCTCACCGCGAAAATGACGCCATTTGAAGTCGCTCATGCATCTAACTTCTCATCCCACTCGATTTTTTGCAACAGCGCCTTACGGCTTATGTATCCTCTACACATCGGATTTTTTTGCAATCCACTCTAGCATCGAATTTGTAAGTAACAGGGTTCATTGAAACCTTTTCTTCCAAATTCACTCCTTTCGTAATACTAGAACGCTCACTCAGCTACAGTCGGCGTTGGCTTCGCGTTAGTCGAAATGATGGTGATCTATGTATCGTAAGACCATATCCGAGATGGTCACTATGCCCATGGCCCTATTCTGCTCAACAACCAA
>JAJCYT010000013.1 GCA_029262795.1 Candidatus Fraserbacteria bacterium | reverse complement strand
TACACTCTGTTTGGTCAATGTGTTTCCATTACTTCCGACAAAGGTCATGTTGGTCCAAACCACTGCCTCAGTTGTTCCCTGACCATGCACAGAGAAAAACAAACTCCATGTAATACCTACTGCCAGAAGTAATCCAGAAATCGCAAGGAATTTTCCGTATACTCTCGATACGTGGGCCATTCAATATCCCCCTTAGGATAACGTTAAATCAAATAACGAAGAATGAATATGTAGTACACGGTATGATAAGCTCATGCGATATAATGTGAAAAATTTCTAGATGTGATGTGCATTACCCGACTGAGTTATGTGACATGCGTTACATAAAAACTTGAACAATGGATTAAAAGCTCTTCAACCTTATAAAGATGTAGATTTTTAATTCATCACTAATTTCCTAAGGATATATCTTACTCGATAGTTATGCAACAACGCAAAAGCTCCCATTATTTCAGGTGCAGGTGTATCAACTTTCGTGTTGACAGAGTTTTAATTTACTACCTGTTTCACGTATTATTAAAGAGGTGATTCAAATTGAAGAAACGATTAATTATTCTATTCTTTATGTTTGAGGCAGTTAGAATACGGGGGTAAGTCATGTTTTGCAAAACAATATATTCAGAGATTTTGATCGCGCCATAGCCTTAGATGGAATTTTTAGTTGTACGGAGGTTCAATTACTAGATAACGTCTTTACGGAAAATTCCATAGCTATAGAGTTTCTAGAAACCATAAAGCGCTCCCAAAGCGTCAATGCAGAAGATAACCAATTTTTGAATAGTGATTGTGCTATTCTTATTTCTTCAGAACAAGAGTTAGTTGAAATTACAGGTTCAACAAACAACTTTGAAGATAATGAGAAAAATATCTGTCCTGAAGGCTTTACACTACCAGAAGGATTTATGCAATAAATGTGTTTATCGAAAAGAATCCCCCGACAGTTTGTTGCAAGGTCGAAAAACGGATCTCTTAACGCAACACTACCGATTTCGTAGCTTGTAAAAAGATGCGGGGGGATGTGGAAGACCCTGAGGGAAAAGCAAAAGAAATTTGTGAAGTGACTCTAGATGCTATGGAATGCGATGTTTCCCAAAGTGACAATCCAGAAAATGAGCAGACAGGCAATCCAGTAGATACGGTTGGTGGAAATGGGATTAAGCATGCATCCTATAATTCTGTATCTATCATTGATCCACAAACACGAGATACACTTGAAGAAGCATGTGGTCAAGGAGGCTTTTGCTTTACAGATATATAGCAATTCCTGGTTATGGGTGAGAGGGATAAAACACCTCTCACCCATAATGCTGTGACATGCTGATTAAAGTTATCATCAATTTGTGTAAGATATGAGTAATATTTTCAGGAGGAAGATATGATTAGGAAATGGATTATTTTGTTCATATTGTTGGCTACGATTTTCCCAAATCTTCAACATGAGTTATTATCACAGGAGTCTTCGCCTGAAAGTTCAATGGTAAGAACCGTCATTGTTTGTCCGAATCCCGACCCTGACTTATCACTCCCATGCTATTTTCAAGAAGGTGCAGTCGTGTTTCCGACACTTGATACAGCTTACGAAGCACTAGTGCCTGATGGAGGTGGTGAAATTCTAATCAATCCAGGGATATACAAAACTAGTCTTTTCCTAGAGGGTGAATGGACACTCAAAGGTTTAAGAGACCCATCTTCAATTGTGTTGGTTTCAAGAGATCGAGCGAGACGTAGTAATGGCATAATTATTGGACCCTCTGGGGCTATTATGATTGGAGTCAATGCTACTATAACACTGGAAAATCTAACTTTTTATGATGACGTTAATCTGATAGATTTACCAAAGGGGCTTGAAACTGCATCAGGGGTTTCGATGCTTAATTCACGTAATTTTCTTGGTGAGTCTGTTGGTGGTAATCTTACAATGAAGAATGTCTATTTTGAAAATTTCTTTGAAGGTGGTCTAGTAGTTCGCAGTGGCTCACAGGCTTTGATTGAAAATAGCGAGTTTAGATGTCCTCCTCACACCAAAGGCTCATTTGGAATTATTCTAGATGGGAGTGTTGAATTCAATAATTCTGAGTTTGATCACTGCCAAATTTTCGGTGGTAGTTCAGATTTTGATACACCAAAGACTTTTACTAACAATGAATTTCGCAATACATCTATTCTACTCTCAGGAAATCCAGAATTCAGGAATAATACCTTCAGAGATACATTCAATTCATCGCGTACCCTTCTTGATTTTACTGCGCAATTACTCTTGACAGGTAATGGGGTAATCGAAGGCAATGTCTTTGAAAACAGGCAACAATTTGATATACCTGAGAATAGAGTCCATCAGAGCATTTTTATTTCGGGAGGTGAATTTTCCATTGAAAATAATTTCTTCACTGGCTTTGATAAAGCCTTATATTTTTCATCGGGCTTATCACCTACGAAAATAACCCTCTCAAACAATATTTTTGATGGAAATGCAACAGCCATTGAATTTGACCCAATGATAAATGATCAGTTAATTCTGCTGGCTAGGCAAAACCTATTCTCTAATAATACATGCATGATTCATGTTGAATCTTCAAACGAATTCATAGAAATCTCTGGATCATCAAATGCATCTGAAAACAATCAACAGATTACATGCCCAGAAGAATTCTTATTACCAGAGGGGTTTGTGGCTTCTGAATAATCTTTCGTATTCATCTAACGGAGATCGTACAAAAGCAGGTCATCGTCGGCCCTCAAATTTAAGATAAGCTGAAAGTCCAACAACATCCCTCATAGAAAAGCCGACAAAAATGCAAAGGGGTTAATCCAGGTCAGGGTTTTCATGTCTGTTAACAAAAAATTACGAGATATCGAAGAGCAGCTATTAGCCCTAAATCTTTAGTTGTGAAAACAACAACATCGATCAAAACCACCTTAGGAGATATATGCCAAACAGGTTTTTGCATGACACTCTAAAACTGAAGCAAATAAAGACAAAAGCAGAATTTACTAAATTGAGCATTTTAGTGCTAAAATCCACTATACCTAGAATCGAGAGTGGTATGAACCATAATTTTAGAAAAAGTTTTTATATTATCGTTTTTTCAATTTTTCTATCTTTTGCAGGTCAGTCATTCTCGATTTCTCAGGAGGAAGCAATTGCTGAAATCTGTAATCCATTAGAATTATGCCGCTCAAATGAAACAGTTATAAAATTTCAAACTATTGAAGAGGGAAAAGCATTTTTGGAGCCATTAGGTGGAGGAACAATTTTACTTCAATCCGGAATTTATCGTTCAACGCTTTCGTTCAAAGGAAATTGGACCTTAAAAGGATTGGGATTCCCTGAAACCGTAATTTTCTTGCCAGACGAAACACAAAACCTTGGCGTGACAATAGAGGATAGTCCATCTGTTTTTACTGTTGAATCAGAATCAAGCTTGTCAATAGAGAATTTAACCTTACAAAATGAGCCTGAGATTTCACTTTTCGAAGATAATGAGATTTTTCTCTCAAATGGAATAACTGTAAGAGAAAATGGCAGATTATTCGCATCCAATATCCATCTTTCAGATTGGCAAGCATTTACCCTTAGGGTCGAGAAAAATGGATTTTCAGAAATTATTGAAAGCAGATTTGATTGCCCTTCTTCACTTAAAAGAATTAGTCCTCAATCTATCATCGTATTTGGAGAAGCTAAGTTTCATCAAAATCAATTTAATCAATGTAATATCGAAGCTCAAAGTGCATCAGTTCATATGGAATTTGATAATAACACTATTGAAAATTCGTCGATTTTAGGTCGAGGAACTCTCTCAATGATTGATAATCATATTACTGGAGTATTTACTAGAGTTTTTCCCGGTGAATTCAATGATTCATCCTTGTCACTATTGGTTCAAGTATTTGCAGCTGAAGAAAGTTTGTTCATGGGTAATGTTTTTGAAGCAACTCTCACAGGAAGCAACGAAAAACTCGTAGATAGTATTGTAGCTTTAGACTCAAGAATTTCTTTAACAAGAAATGTTTTCCGAGGATTTAGCACAGCAATTACATTCTCAACTGAAAGCATAAATGAATTTCAGGTAATTAATAATCGTTTTGAAAAAAATGAAGATGCTATACAGATAATTGCTAATCAAGGTGAATTGAATATTTCAAATAATGAATTTAATTCAAATACCCAATGTGCAATATCAATCTTTGGCTTAACCACTGACTTTCCAAATGTATCGATTGCCGGAATGAACAATATTTTTAACTCCAACAATGAAGACTTTTGTTCAAAAGCGCTTGAAGTTCCTGATGGATTCATAAATGCTGATTCTCCATGAACTATTGTAAGCAGGCATCGGGTATTTCTACTTGAAGTTGGTATATGATTATGTTTTTCTATTTCTCATCTTCAACTATCTAGAGCGAGCCATGCAACCAAATGACCATTAGGTTGCATTAGGAACATCGCTCAAAGTGCCTCTATATAATAACTTTCTAAAAGGTTTCCTATGTATCGGGTATAATTGCAACTTTTTCTCAACTGAACGTAAATAAGTTGCATATTTGGACTGACGTCCCTAGATGATTTTGTTTTGAATTATTGATAACCAGTGCATTTGGGAAAAGTCTATTATTTGAACACACCTGCAAGATCCTTGTTTTCAACAACCTGGTATTGATGTTGCATTCGCTTTTGATGTGTGGTTTGAATAGCCCGCAAAAGAGATTCTTCGTCATCAAACCACTCAAACTGCTGCTGGCCAATCCGGTTGATCCTCCCCCAACGCTTGATGAGTACAGTGTTACCCCATAAATCTTTCGAAGTGGTTAAAGAGTACCATCGAGCTTTGTTGGTTGAGGGATCGATCAACTGCCAGTGAAGACGTATAGGTTTCATGGTCATAGTACGAACTCAGCTTTACGCTCTTCAATTTCTTTGGCTGCGG
>JAJCYT010000012.1 GCA_029262795.1 Candidatus Fraserbacteria bacterium | reverse complement strand
GGCTGGATGGAAATCAATGAGCGCGTCGGTGACAATATCGCCCAATTGATTGGCGCTCAATCTGGTGAGGTGGCGATTGCCGATTCCACGTCCGTCAACTTGTTCAAACTGGCATATGCAGCACTTGAAGCCAATCCAGATCGCAACAAGATTGTGACGGATGATCTCAATTTTCCATCTGATCACTACATCCTTCAGGGGCTTTGTAAATTGCTGGATCGTCCAATTGAAATTCACGTGGCAAAATCCACAGATGGTAGACACGGCCCTGTCCATGAACTCGACTCATTGAATGACGAAAACACGGCTTTGGTCACGTTGTCGCATACGGTGTTTAAAACCAGCTACACCTACGACATGGCGGCCATCACAGCAATGGCTGACCGTGTTGGGGCATTGACGGTGTGGGATATTAGCCATTCAGTGGGTTCAGCAATTGTTGAACTTAACAAAAGTAATGCCCCAATGGCGGTGGGCTGTACTTATAAACATTTGAACGGAGGTCCAGGCGCACCTGCTTTTTTGTATGTTCGCAAAGATTTGCAATCCAGTTTAATAAACCCTATCACAGGTTGGATGGGGCATCGTGATGTGTTTAAGTTTGATCTGCATTACGATGCTGAAACAAACATTCGCCAATTCATGACAGGCACCCCTTTTGTGTTGTCAATCACGGCGATCGAGCCTGCGGTGGATATGTTTATCGAAGCAGGCATGGAGCGCATCCGGCAAAAATCGATGCAGCAAAGCGAATACTTTATCGCACTCTGGCGTGAGTGGTTAGAGCCGTTTGGCTTTAGGCTCAATGCGCCATTGGATGTCAACTGGCGTGGCTCTCATCTTTCGTTGGGGCATGAGGATGGTTTACGAATCGACCAAGCACTCATTCATGACATGAAAGTCATTCCGGATTTTCGACCGCCGGACAACATCCGCTTTGGTTTCACGCCGCTTTACACCACCTTTGAAGAAGTGTACGAAGGCGCAAAACGTCTGCGTGAAGTGATGACCAAAGAACTTTTTGAGAATTACAACGAAGTGCCTTTGGTCACTTGAGCCTATCGATAAACTCCATCAGGTAAAATAGTTGGCAGTTTGTAAATGGGATTGGTCAACAAGGCATAAACCATTGTGTCACCATTTCTGAGTTTTTCAGGCGTGTTCAAACGCCATTCATGGTTGATTTCTTCAAATCGGCCAGAAAAGGCTTGGCCATTCAATAATGAAGTCAAAGCCCAGTAGAAATATTCGGCGGCCATGCAGTTATACTCACATGTTCGATCATCATAAGTGTACCAGGCGTTGGCAGGATAACGATTGGGAACATTAAAAAAACGCCCCCCACGGGCCACATCCATCGCATCTGTGAGTAAGGAACCAGGATCTTCTCCAAATGCTTCAGGGTACGCATTGGCATAGCCAAATTGGCTAATGAGATGAAGCACTTCTTCCAGTGTGGCATCAAATTCCCCAAAAGATGCACCGTTGGGCACAATGTCTTGATCAAAGAGCGTTTGCCAGCTTTGGAAAATATCTTCTGCGCCTGGGGTGTCTTCAATTTCTTCAAAGAGATTTTCAAACTCATTCTCATCTTCAAACACGATCAAGGCTGCGTTTCGGCGATTCATTTCCGCAACCACAAAAGGATCATCAACATTGCCATCTTCATCATTATCAAGATATTCGGCCATCATATTGGCGGCATGAAGGATTTGGTTGTTTTGCATTGAGGCTGTTGCAAAAATATCTATGCCGAACACAGACGTATGTTTATCAAATATCTGGCGCGCAATTTGTGGTGCATCGTTTGGCAATCCTTGAACCTGAAATTGAGACGGTGTCTGTAGGGCAGTTGCCCCTGTCAAGTTGGCAATGCCGATGAGTGTGATCATGGTCAGTAGTAAGGCACGTTTCATTGTTTTCTCCTTTGACATTGGAAGTCATCATCAATGTAAAAGGAAACTCGATGATGGAGAACAGGCTGAAGGTCCAGAATCAGTTCAGACTTTCGGCTGAAATTTTTATAGCTAACCCAATTTAGGATCGAGGACATCGCGTAAAGAATCCCCAAACACGTTGAAGGCAAACACGGCGATACTAATGGCCAGGCCAGGGAAAATGCCCATCCACGGTGCGGATTCTGCAAAATCAATGGCAGATCGCAGCATCAGGCCCCAGGCAGGAGTCGGTTCGGCAACGCCCAGGCCAATGAAATTTAAAGAAGCTTCCAGGACGATGGCCTGACCCAACTGGGCCGTGATCATGATCAAAAAAGGGGCCATCACATTGGGCATCATATGGCGAAGAATGACGCGACTGTGTGATGATCCTAATGCAGTGGCGGCTTCTACATAGGTGGTTTGACGCACGGCCAAGGCGCTGGAACGCACCACCCGTGCCACTCTGGGAATGATGGGAATGGCAATGGCAATGATTAAATTGAAAGTGCCTGTGCCCATTGCTGCCACGACAGCCAAGGCCATGATGATAATTGGAAATGCCATAAACACATCCAACACGCGTTGTAAAATTAAATCCACTTTGCCGCCAAAGTATGCGCCCATCACGCCGAGCAATGCGCCCAGGATTGAACCAAGCAATGAGGTTGAAAACCCGATCAGCATAGCAGTTTGAGCGCCATGGAGAAGGCGGCTAAAGATATCGCGCCCAAAGGTGTCGGTGCCCATCCAGTGGAAAAAATTTGGACCCTGTAGGGCATTGCCAAAATTTGTTTTGAGGGGGTTATAGGGCGAGATGAAGTTTGCCAGCAAAGCAGATAAAATCATCAACACAATCAAATAAAACCCAATGGCTCCCAATGGTTTTTCCAATAAAAGATGTTTCAGAGTGGACCAAGCACTGGTGTCATTCATATTTAATCCTGGGGTCGAAGGCTGCATAAAGTAAATCGACCACAAAATTGACGAAAATAAACGTCACTGCCACCAACAAGACCAACGCTTGTGTCAAAGTGTAATCTCGATGATTGATAGCTTCTACAAATAATTTTCCAATGCCATTGAGATTAAATACCTGTTCAGTCACCACCAATCCACCGAGCAAAAAAGCAAACTCCAAACCAACCACAGTGATCACAGGCAGCATGGCATTGGGCAGCACGTGACGAACTACAGTCACATGTTCCAGTAACCCTTTGGCCCTGGCGGTGCGAACGTAATCATCTCTGAGCACTTCGAGCATGGAGGAGCGCATCATGCGTGTTGCAATGGCGGAATAGCTATAGCCAATGGCGAGTGTGGGCCAGATCAGTTGCGTCAAATTTTTTCCAGGATCTTCCCAAATTGGAGTGAAGATAAACGGAGGTATCCAATTAAACGTGTTGAGTAAAAACAAAATGATCAGGATGCCGAGCCAAAAACTCGGGATTGCCAGGCCACCCACGCTGAATATTCTGACCGAATAATCAATCCACGTGTCCTGATACATGGCGGCCAATGTGCCCAAGGGAATTGCGATTAAGATCGAAAGCAGCGTTCCCATGATGGCCACTTGCAAACTGAGTTGAAACCGAATTGCGATTTCTTCAGTTATGGGACGACCTGTCCACATGGACACGCCCAAGTCTGGCGCTTGCAAATGTATGAAAGGGAATTGGGCATCTACACTAGGTTGGCCAATCAAGCCATACATCCACTTGATGAACTGAACGGGCAAGGGTTGGTCTAAGCCCAAGCGGGCGCGTTCGATTTGGATCATTTCTTCGCTGACAAACCCGCCTTCACTGGTGAAGCGGATTTCGACGATATCGCCAGGCAACACACGCATCAACAAAAAGATGAATAAAGCGACTCCAAATAAGGTGGGGATCATTAATAAGAGTCGTTGAGCAATGTATTGCTGCATGATTTAAAAGTTATTCATCCAACCAGACGTCTCGTAAATCCTGATTTAAATAATGGCTGGGCAGTTGTGTCCAACCTTTCACCTTGGCCCAGTGCGGGCTGATGCGATAGTACCACAGCGTTGGGAACGTATAGGCTTGTTCATTGAAAAGATATCGTTCAAATTCGCGCACAATGCCAATCCGTTCTTCGATGGTGGCTGCTTTGCTTTGTCGTTCATACAGGCTATCGAGTGTGGGGTCCGAATAACGAGAATAGTTGGAACCACTCACACCAGTGGACAAAAACTTGAACAACTGCAAGTCTGGCTCGTCCATAAAGCCACATTCCCAATCCATTGTTGCATCAAAGTTACCGCCGCTGCGATCAGCAAAAAAAGCGGCATCTTCCTGAACAACTTGTTCGACATTGAGACCAATTTGGCTCCATTGGTCAATCAGCCAAACACCGACATGCTCAAACGGATCTCCAATAGCACGATTTTTGAACTGGAATGAAAAGCCTTCATCAATACCAGCCTCTTCTAGCAAGCGACGAGCTTCGGTACGTGAAGCTTCTATGTCAGTCCAAAAGCCTTCATACTGAGTCAGTTCTTCCTCAGGTGCTGCAAATTCTGAGCCAGGTCTCATCAGACCACCGACGTAGCCGATGAAAGTGATTTTGGAGATGGTGTCCGATGCACCCCAGCGGTCCAGAGCCAAGTTGAGCGCACGGCGAATGCGCGAGTCGTTGAACGGCTCACGTTCGTTATTGATAGCCACGTTCAAATAACAAATCCATGGGCCTTCCTGAACAACGGCCTCATCACCCAATTGACGCACGATATCATCACGCGCGGTTGGGGTGAATCCACGAAACTCAATCAGCGCTTCACCGCCACGAACAGCAGCCACACGGGCAGACATTGAGTTGATGAAAATGGCTTTGAATCCATCGAGGTAGGGGCGTCCTGGCATAAAATAATCGTCAAAACGTTCGCCTGAAAGGAACGCACCATTGACGTATTCCACAAATTTGAAAGCACCTGTACCCATTACGTTTGACTCGTACCAGGTGGGATCTTCGGCCAGGATGCTGGCTTTGTAAATAAAATTCCAAGGGGAGGCAATGTTGGCTAAAAATGAGATGGATGGCCATTTTAGATTGAACACCACCGTCACATCATCTGGGGCTTCGACAGAATCCACCATCAGATAAGACCCTTTACGCGCACTCACAATGCCTTCCGGCGGGAAGATAATTTTTTCATAAGTGGCTTTCACATCTTCTGCAGTGAGTTTGGACCCGTCGTGGAACAGAATATCATCATGCAGGTGGAAGGTATAGTTTAAGCCATCATCAGAAACATCCCAACTTTCGGCCACATCACCCACAATGGCTGGGTAATTGTTTTGATCAAAACGCGCCAGCAAGCTGTAAAACGGCGCAATGGGATGAATACAAGCAAACGTGTTTTCGCGATGACAATCAAAGCTAGGTGGATCACGCGGGACAGCAAAATCGAGAATGCCGCCGGATTTGGGAATGATGACGCCTGAGTCGGTGGTCGATGTTTCCGTGGTGGTATTGGTCTCTGTTGAAGTGTTTGCCGAAGTATTGTTGTCAGTATTTTGATTTGTTTCTTGGGTGGTGTTTGTGTCCTGATCTTGGTTTGATGATGTATTATCGCAACCTGTAAGGAAAAAAATCCCTATCGCAAACAGAATGATAAAGCTGTGTGACCAGCGAAATTTCATTTGGCTCCCCCTATGATATTATCCACTCTCTGCATTGATCTTAAGAAATTTTACAGGGAAACCAAACCAAAAGAAAGAAGGGAGAGGGGGAAACCGGCCTCTCCCTTCTTTTGAACTTAGCGTAACACCATCATTTTTTGGATGCTGCCACGCTCAGTTACCCCAGTGGATTTTTGAATTGTGATGACATAGAAGTACACGCCATTGGCAAGGAAGTTTCCATCGTCGTTGAGGCCCTGATAGTTCAAAGCACCAGACTGCTCTTTTTGACTGAACACTCGTTTGCCTGCGGTGTTGAACACGTCGAGTTGGATGGATTGGA
This sequence comes from Candidatus Fraserbacteria bacterium, assembly GCA_029262795.1. Lineage (GTDB taxonomy): Bacteria > Bipolaricaulota > Bipolaricaulia > RBG-16-55-9 > JAJCYT01 > JAJCYT01. The sequence goes on along the minus strand of JAJCYT010000012.1, from coordinate 206,178 downwards.
TGTCAGTGGCGAGGGTTGTAATGTTTAAGCCACCGCCAGCCATAGGCTGAATGTGCAATGCTTGAGCAGAGGATGCCAAGGCCAATGGTTGCTGGTTGACACAATTCCAACTCACGTTGTAAGGCTGACTTTGCAAGCCGTTGGCGTCGGTCAAAATAATTTCCATTTCAGGATTGAGGGTTAGGCCCAATGTGGTGATTACGTTTTGGCACATGGCGTTAACGTTGACCACACCGTTGGTTGCGCCAACTGTGAAGGACACGCGATTGATTTGGTCCAACACCTGCAAATACTTGCTTAAATGTGCTTCTGGAAAATTCAAAGGTCGTACTTCCAGACCGATGATATCGCCGTCTGCATCAAAGAAACTCAAGGTTGAATTTTCACCGCGACCGATGCCGATTTGGCTCGGAATGGAATCACCGTTGATTGCTGGTGCAGAGCCGTTGGTGGTACAGTTCCAGCTCAACTGGGCACGTGTTTCTTGGTTGGTGGCATCTTGAAGGATCAAGTTCATGGTGGGATTGGTTGGCAAATTTGAGGGGCCCACTACCACACCAAAAGGGCAACGCACTTTGAAACCAAAACGACCATTGGTCTTTCTCTGAAGTTGTTGTGCCATTTGAGGGTTTGAAAAAGCGGTGCCTGGCAAGAATTGATTCAACCACTGTGGATCAAAGTTTGTGGGTTGAATCAAAGCGCGAACCACGTCGCCATCAGCGTCTGCAAAATCAAACGACGCTGACTTTTCTTCACCGTTATTGATACTGGAAGGCACTTGAATATTCGTAATTTGAGGTGCAGCGGCTGGCAAGCAGGTAAAACGTACCGTGCCAGGTTGGCTTCGATTGCCGTTCTGATCGACAAGGAACAAGTCGACCACAACATTTGCCTGCTGGTTGGGCTGACGAAGACGTTGCGGGCAGAACATTCCAAATTTTATGTTGCCACTGGTCTGACCCTGAACTTTTGGATCAAAACTAAAGTAAGCGGCAGATGCACCCTGTTCTACGTAAAGCAAATTTCTGATATCGCCCTGAGCATCGGTGAAATCCAAGTCGCCATTGGCGTGTCCGTAGATGCGGATTTGGCTGGTTAAATCAATGTTGGTGATGACAGGTTTTGGGTCAACTGGTTGTGGGGTTGGGGTGCCGCCGCCACTGCCACCACCAGAGTTGCCTCCAGGGGCACTGGCGCTGAAGTTTTGGCCGCCCAACGTGCCTTGAATGGTTATTCCGTTGGAAAGGACGTTTAAGCTCACATCGGTGCTGTTGCCAGACACAGACGTTTGTCGGGATGCATTGGATTTTGGCAAGCGCCAAAAATCAGCCTGAAGTGATGCACATTGTTGATTGGAAATATTACAACTGCTGCGATAGGTAACTAGGAACAAGCCTTGACCCACATTGGCATCCTGGCTGAAATGAACCAAGTTTGGCCATTGACCTAAAGCAAATCTCTGACTGTGGACAATGGGGGTGTGCTGGCTGGAATGAAGTTGAATAATGAACAATTGGTCATCGGAGATGCTCGATCCATTCGTGTTTTGCAACGAATAAAACACAGCAGCCAAGGCTTCATTCTGGCTTAAATAAACACGAAGACGCACAATTTGATTTGGACCAGCTTTAGGCAGGTTGGGAATGGAAGCAAGGGTGTTTCCATTTTGTACAAACTGAAATTCAAATGAACTAAAACCATCAATGGTTTGCCATTGTACGTTTGTGCCTGGAGATGTGCTGTTTGCGTTCAACAGATTTCCTTCACTTAAAGGACCGGAAGGAATCGGTTGTGCGTGTGTGATGACAGAAATTAGTAGTGCAAAAAATAATCCTAGTGTCAGTGTCCAAGTGGTGTTGTTTGTTGTTAAGTTTAGCATGGTGATCCTCCTGAGTTCGTTTACTGAACACAGGATAAAAAACAACCGTGACAACACCGTGACAAGTGGAAAAGATTAAAGGGATGGAGGTTTCTCCATCCCTTTAAAGCAAGTGGTTTTTAGTTCGATTCGTTGTTTGGGCTGGGCGGTGGAGAGTCTGAGCCTGATGGCGGACCGATGCCCAATATCCAGCGACGCATGGCATCAATCATGGTGGCATCATTGATGGTGATGTCTGTGCCTGGGAATGGATCTCCCGTCAGCCACAGATCCATAGCGAGCATCATTTCTGCATCGCTGTAATCGCCATCTTTGTCTTCATCAATCATCTTCAACGTTTGAATGCTGACACTCCCACCTTGTGCAAAGGCAGGCATATTGGCAGACACATAAAGCCATGAGGTCAACACCAACAGTGCAATTAGACATAATCTTTTCTGGGGCATGATGTCTCCTGAAAATCTTTCATCTTTCTTCTAAATGTATTTGGCTATGGTAACAGCTTTTTGTCCAATTATGAAATTACATCTCTCCCTTTGGGTAAAGAGGGATCGGGGGAACAGAAGATGTAAACATCTTCAAATTTTCAACCCCAGTGTTTAAAATTTCCCATCAATCCCCCTTTAACCAAAGGGAGAGCAATTTATCATTAACTGGACTGCCACAGTGCATATAGCTCATCAATATCTCGATCGGACAAATATTGACTGGTTCCTGGAATCGGTTGACAAGTCACCCAAAGTTCCACTGCAAAATAAAACTCTTCTTCGCTGATTTTGTTGTCATTATTTAAATCCAGTTCTCCATTCGGGCTGGGTGGTGGAGATGGATCCCTTGCATCTTCATCTGCTTGGGTGCAATGGCTGCCTTGAGCAAAACCCAGTTCCAAGCCCATCACAGGACTTAATGTGATCATCAGCAGTGAAAAAATCATCATAAATTCAATTGTTCTTTTCATTTTCAACAACTCCTTTCGTGTATCTGCTTCCAGCTTATTCCTTCACCGTGACAACACCGTGACAAGTTTTTATTCGATGCTGGGAATTGGTTCCGTTGGTTTGGAAGGGCTCTTTAAGAGTAAGATGAGTTGTTTTGCTGAATGAAAGGTTTTTATTTCCACAAATCAACTTACAATCAGAATGAAGAAATATAAATAGAACAATCGCACGCACTTCCATCATAGCCCCCTTTATGTAAAGGGGGTTGGGGGATTAACTTGCATGGTTAAAATTGTTCCGTTTACACTGCTAGAGGTGATGTGAGATGGGATTTGAGATCCGATGTTTTGGCGGCTTTGTGTTGATGTACGATGGCACGCCTGTGGATCTGCCCACCGAAAAGGCTAAACTGTTATTGGCTTATCTGGTCACCCAACCTCAACAAATCTTTACTCGCGATCATATTGCAGGGTTGCTTTGGTCTGATTTTGAAGATGACAAAGCCAAAACCAACCTTCGTGCGACATTGAGCCGTATTAAAAAAGTGATCCAAAAATTAGAAACGGATGTGGAAATCATTGCGGCGGGGCGTAACGAGATTCAATTGCATCCCGAGTTTGAATGCGTATTTGATGTTCGAGAGTTTGAACGACTGCAAAAAGCGTTTGAATCGGATCGGAAAATCGAATTACTGAAAGAAGCTGTTGACTATTATCAGGGTGATTTTCTCCAAGGGTTTTACGAAGATTGGTGTTTGGTAGAGCAGGAGCATTGGCGCAGTGTGTTTCTTCGCTTGTTGGGGCAACTTATTGACCATGGCATGAGTGAAGGAATTTATGAGGATGCAATTGAGCTTTGTATTAAGGGTTTACAACTCAACGAGCTTCAGGAGGATTTGCATCAAAAGTTGATGTTGCTTTATCTGCAATCGGGTGATCGTTCCAAAGCCCTGGCACAATATGAAAAATGCAAAGCCGTATTGGATAAAGCTTTTGGCACACCGCCTTTGCCAGAAACGGAAGCCATCTACCAGCAACTGACACAACAAAATGAGGTGGAAGGCGATTTGCAACACCTGCTTGCCAATGTGGTGCAGATGCCATTTCGAGAAGAAACAGTTCAATACATCAACCGCCAAGATGAATTGGCCCAACTAAAATCCATCTGGGATCAGGTTGATACAGGGCAAGGGCGTTTGTTGTTTATTCGTGGCGAAGCGGGGTTGGGCAAATCACGCTTGATTCAAACATTCATTCGCACTGCGATAGAAGATTCAGTCGAAGTGGTTTGGGGACGTTGCTTCCCATTGGAACAACAGATTGTATTGTCTCCTTGGCTTCAAATCTTCCGCAGCCGTGAAGACACTTCTGAAAAACTCCAAGAGCTAGAAACCCCTTGGCGCAATGAATTAATTCAACTGCTGCCAGAATTGGGTGAGGATAAGACAGTTAAGAAAAATCCTTCGCTAGATGCGGCATCCAATTTAAACCGTCGTTTGGAAGCGTTGGTTCGCCTGCTTTCTTTATGGCTCGAGGTAAATCCTCTGGTGGTGGTGTTGGATGACGTGCATTGGGCTGATGAAACATCACTGCGTTTGCTGAGTTATTTGGCACGTCAACTAACGCAAACGCCCTTGCTGATTCTGGCAACGTATCGACCTGAAGATTTGGAAGAAAATCCCTTCTTATCAGAAACAAAGGATCAGTTGATTCAGGCTCGGTTGGCTCAGGAGCTTCAATTGCCGCCATTGGCGGATCAGTATTTAGAAGATTTGGTGGGTACAGCTTTGGGAGGGTCTGATAGTGACAAAGGGTTCCAAGTCCAACAGATCCAGCAGTTTGGTGGGAATCCATTGTTTACGCTTTCGAGCCTGCGGGCCTGGATTGAACATGGATTGCTCAAACATGAAGAAGATGCCTGGGCCATGCAGGGAGATCAAGAAGAAGAATTAATCCCCGAAAGCGTGCAAAACTTATTGAGTACTCGGCTCAAACGTTTTCCTTTGCCTGTACAACAAGTGTTGCAGTTGGCATCAGTGGTTCAGGGGACGTTTGATCCTGAAAAAATTGCGGTAGCTCTGAATACATCTCCCCTGGATGTGATGGAGATGTTGGAGCAATTGATGGATCGACAGGTTTTGACCCAAACCAAAGATGGATTTACCTTCCGTCACGAACTTCTAAGGCGAATCACTTATCAGCAGCTCACCGAGCCAAAGCGTCAATATCTCCACAAGATGTGGGCCGAAACTTTGGAACAGCAAGCTGAAGCTGAAAGCAACATCAAATCGTTGGCTTATCATTTTGATCAAGCGAATGTGGTTGATAAAGCCTTGGAATATTCACTGCAAGCGGGTAACCAATCTCATTTTGAATTTGCTCAACTCGAAGCTTTGCAACATCTCAAACGAGCAGAAGCATTGTTGGATGCAAAAGGCACGCGAACCAAAACTCAACTCCAGAGCAGGTTTGAGCTTTTATTGCTAAAGGCAAATGTGCACCGTGTTCTTGGAGATCAAGATGAATTGGCGTCCAGTGTTCAATTATTAAAAGATTTGTCTCAGACCATTAGTGATGCGGAACTAAAGTTTCAAACAGTGTTGCTAGAAACGCAGTTTTTGCGACTCCAAGGCCAACTTGTTGAGGCAATGGATGTTGTTGAAAAAGGGCTAAAGTCTGTTAAATCAAAACCTGAATTGAAGATTCAACTTCAGCGTGAGCAAGTGCTTATTGATCAGGCCTTGGGCCAATATGACAAATCGCTAGAAGCTGCGGAACTTCTTTTTCAACAGTCAGAGCACCATGAAGATTTGGATCATATGCGCTTGGCATTGTTGGACCTGGGTGTCGCCCATTGGCATCAAGGCAACTATGGAAAAGCATTTGATAGTTATCAAAGAGCGCTCACACTCTGCCGCGCAGTGGGTGACAAACACAATGAAGGGCTGGTGTTGGTTAATCTAGGAAACGCGCATTGGAGTGTGGGTCAATTCGATGAGGCCGAAAGTTCTTATAAGCAAGGATTACAGTTTTTGAAAGAGGTGGGCTATTTACGCGGTGAGGCCATTGCCCTCATCTGCCAAGGCGTTCTCTTGAGAGATCAGGGGGATTTAATCTCTGCGTTGGATGTTTATGAACAAGCCAAACCCTTGCTCGAAAAAATTGAAGACCAATACAGCCTCAGTGATTTATTGGGCAAGATGGGGGAAATTTTAAGAGATCTTGGTGAAACAGAATCAGCCCAGGCTCAATTTGAACAAGGCATGGAACTCAGCCAAAGCCTGGGTGCGCGTGCTATTGAGGCTTACCATCTTGCCCATCAGGCTTCTCTTGATTTGGTATTGGAGGACATGGATCAAGCTGAAAAGAGAATCCAACAGTCTCTCAATATTGTTGAAGAGTTGAATGACTCTATTTTCCTTACCGAAGCTTGTTTCATCCAATATCAAATTTTCAATGCTCAGGATAAAAAGACCAAAGCCAAAGCTGCATTGAAAAAAGCACATCAATCCCTTATACGTCAGGCAGATACGATTCAGGATGATCAATTTAAGCAAGCATTTTTGAATCAAGTGCCTTTGAATCAAAAGATTCTAGCGGCCTGGAAAGCCTAATTCTCCATCACTTCTTTTGTAAATTTTATTGTCAGGCACAAAAGATCAGCATCGAATTGCAATTAAAATTTCTGATTTTGGTTGCGTTGTCTTTCCAAAAGTCATGTAACCTTGATAATTAAAAAAGCACACCAAAAGGTGTGCTTTTTTATCAGAAAAATGAGATGGCGCTTTAATTTAGCTAAGCAGTGGCTATAGCTTCTTCCCGAATTAATAGAGATTCTTCGGTGTCAGGATCAAAGGCGTGCATGTGTTGCATATCGACAGCCAGGCGAACGCTTTGTTCGGGAGTCACTTTTTCTCGTGGGTCCAGTGACGCAACCACTTCCTGTCCATCGGCTTCGCCGTAAACAATCAGTTCGTCACCAAGGGGTTCCAACACACCGACTTTTGCATGGATGAATGATTCAGAAGACGAGCCATGATCCAGGCTGAAATTTTCTGGTCGGATGCCCAGGATGATTTGTCGATCAATATGGCCTTTCAAATAATCAACCTTATTATTGGGGACAGTAACTGAGAAGGACTCACTGACCAGTTGAATTCCCTCGCCTTTGCTGACCACCGTCACATTGATGAAATTCATCGAAGGGCTGCCGATAAAGCCAGCCACAAACTTATTTCGCGGGTTGTCATATAAATTCTGAGGTGTGTCCACCTGGCGTAAGTGACCCGCACTCATCACGGCCACGCGGCTGCCAAGTGTCATGGCTTCAACCTGATCATGGGTCACGTAGATGGTGGTGGTTTGCAAGCGGCGATGTAGGATCTGAAGTTCGGCCCGCATGTGGACGCGCAATTTGGCATCAAGATTAGAAAGCGGTTCGTCAAATAAAAACACTTGAGGGTTTCGCACAATGGCGCGTCCCAATGCCACGCGTTGACGTTGACCACCGGACAGTTGACGTGGTTTGTGCTTCAGTCGGTCGGTCAGGTCGAGCAGTTCTGCGGCTTCATTTACGCGTTTGTCAATTTCTGCTTTCGGTGATTTGCGAAGCTTCAGCCCAAATGCCATGTTGTTGTAAACATCCATATGAGGATAAAGGGCATAATTCTGAAACACCATGGCAATATCGCGGTCCTTGGGAGATATCTCATTGACCAGACGTTCGCCGATATACATTTCTCCATTGGTAATTTCTTCAAGCCCGGCCACCATGCGCAACAGGGTGGTTTTACCACATCCTGAAGGGCCGACCAGCACCATAAATTCGCCGTCTTCAATCTCCAAATTTGCGCCATGCACGGCGGTAAAATCGCCATACATTTTGACAATGTCCTTAAAAACCACTTTTGACATAGTGCTCACCTCATTTGGCACATATTACATTGGAAACAGGTGAGTTTACAAATTCACTTTGGATTTTCCTGATCAATTCGCACAGATTGTTTTAGGAAAACAATCAAAATGCCAAGTGACAGCAACAGCGCCACGCCCACCACATGAATCATAATCTCTGGACTGAATCGCTCAAACCATTGCCCCACCAACCAGGGTAAAATCATCGTGCCAGCACCTGCGCCTGCGAAGATGAAACTGTTGATTTTTCCAGTAATGGCCATACGGCGCGATGCCAAAGTCATTGTGGTCGGGAAAATAGACGCCATAAACAAGCCCAATCCTAACGCGCTGATCCACAACGCCACCTGATGTTGCGGCCAAAGCAACAACACACCCACACTGGCAAGACAACCAAGCAAGTCGAACCAGAGGATATGACTTGGCCGAAACCGTACGGCAATAGGAATGGCCAGCAAACGCCCCAGGGTCAATGCGCCCCAAAATGCTGAATTTAGATAAGCGGCCCATTCGTCATCCAACAACTCAAACTCTGTGGCATATGTGAAAATCCAATTGCCAAACGACACCTCGGCGCCTGTATAAAGAAAGAAAAACACAATAATCATTCCCACCAAAATATTCGAAGCATTGCCCGTTGCTTTGGTGATGTCCTGGTCGTGAAACGGTTGTGGACTGGGGGTGCGAATCAATAAAGCTGCAACAGGCAAAGGCAGTAAGGCAAGCGACCAATAGGCCCAAGAAAAATTCCCTGTCAAAGCCACGGCCTGTGCCACCAGCAAAGGGGCTAAAAATGCGCCAAACCCAAAGGCAAAGTGCAATCCATTCATAAAGGGTCCCACATGCTGTCGATACATCCAAACCAGCAATGTGTTTCCACCCACATCAATGCCAGCCGATGCCCAGCCCAGAGCAAACACAACCAGCGATAGCCCCCACAACCATGGTGTTAAAGGGATGAGCGCCAGCATCAACGACATCACCAACAAACTCAACATAAGGATGCGATGCCCGGCAAAGCGGTCGAACAGCCGTCCGCCAATCAAGGCACCGAGGGTGAATCCCAATGAGGCAGCCACAAACAAAAAACTGATGCCATCCAATTGAGTACCGGTTTGCTTTGCAAGGCTGGGCAGTGTGGGGCCAATAATGGCACCAGATAACCCGAAAAGAATAAAAGCGAGGAAATAAAGAAAAGCGCTGAGGTGAACACGGTTGCCAGATAATTTTTCCATATCATGCGATTGAATGAACAAGCAACCCGGTTTGAGCAGGCGACCCTCATTCAAAATTGCAAGCACTATAGAATAATGTTTTGGTTCAAGCAAATTGGAACTTGAACGAGAAGTAATGGTCTGTGTCAGTGGCTCAAATTCAATCTTCCCTGTAATCTTCTGACTGGCCTGGTAAAAGGCCAGCGGTTAAACTGCCGATTCACTTTATAGTCATGGGAGCAGTTCATGCCGCAATTGAGACAAGATCCGATTTCAAAGACCTGGGTGGTTGTGGCTGAGGAGCGAGGCCGACGTCCATCTGATTTCAAAAATGAACGCCTCCCTGACAACAGTGCGCAGACCTGTCCGTTCTGCATGGGGAGAGAAGATCAGACACCAAAGGAAGTGTTTGCCCTTCGTGAGCAGGGGGAGGCAGATACCGCAGGCTGGGACGTGCGCGTGATACCCAATAAATTTCCGGCGTTGGCACCCAAAGGTGCATTGAACCCTGAAAGTCGTGGCCCTTATACATCGATGAATGGCGTTGGCGCTCACGAAGTCATTGTGGATTCGCCTGATCATGTCTTGACCTTGGCTGACTTGCCGCAAGCTCAAGTGCAAAAAGTGGTTCATACTTATGTGTCTAGACTGAGCGCGGTTTATGAAAACGAACACTGTGTTTATGCTCAACTGTTCAAAAACGATGGCAAGGATGCCGGGGCTTCATTGGCTCATCCGCACACACAACTGATGGGACTGCCGTTGTTGCCTGATCAAATTAGAACTGAACTCAACCACTCAATCGCATATTTTGAAGAAAAAGGCCAAAGTTTGTTTGAAGGGGTTGGCAACGACCTGTTAAATCATCAAGAACTTTTGGTTGAATTAAATGAAGATTTTTTGCTTTTTACTCCGTATGCGTCACGCTTTGCGTATGAGATGCACATTTTACCGCGCTTTGAGTCGCATGATTTTGTTCAATTGGATAAGAACAAACAAGTTTCGTTCAGCATAATCCTAGCCTCAGCTCTGAAGCGACTCAAGTTGTTGCTCAATGATCCACCCTTCAATTTTTATCTGCACACCTCTCCCAATTCAAAAGCTGTTGAATTGGATGCTAAGATTTCAAAAGCATTTCGTTGGCATATTGAAATCATTCCACGCCTGTCGGTGACGGCAGGGTTTGAGTGGGGATCAGGCGTTTATATTAATTCAACACCACCTGAAATGGCAGCACAATTGTTACGTGAATGCATTTAAAGTCTCGCTTGCCTGGATTGATGATGTGGTTGAAGTCTGGTAAATAATTTTCATTGAGTCTTCGTTTGTGGGGTGACGTCCAGTTGATAAAAAATGGTGTCGTAGACTTCATCCACCATGCGACGATCCACTGGTTTAAATCCAAAGTTTTGATAGATGCGGTTAAGTTTGGGGCGGTCGGCATCACAGTCCAGGCGCAAATATTTTCTATCATTTTGATGTGCATAATCCATAGCCCAATTTAACATTTTCTGCGAAAGCTGTTGTCCTCTGAAATTATTTCTTATCGAAAATTTATGAAGGTATACGGCCTCCCCAGGCGCTGCATCAGGCCAGAACAATGGGTCTTCCCACTTTAATACCATGACAGCAACAGGTTTATCTTCGATGATGCCCAAGAAAAATTCATTCAGTTGGTATGACTGGGCCAGGTGTTCGGGTGTGAGTTCTTCAATAGACCAGAAAGGCTGATCTGTTTTTGTCAACCATTCAGCCACTTCGGTCATGATGGCAGATGCGGTGAAAAGGTCTGTTTCTTTGGTGGCTTGAATGATATTCATTGGTGTTTTGTTTGCCTTTTTATTTGTTTGACTTCTCGAAGTTAATTTAATATGTCACGAGCCAGGCAACGTGAAAATTTTACACTTCCTGCAGCAATAATGGCAACTTTAATCATGACACTTCCTTAAAATTCCTTCATGAAATTTTCAACATCTTCCCGATAAGGCACATCGGCATCCCGCACACGCAATGCCGATGCGGCTGAGGCAAATCTGAGCGCGTCTTCTTCTGTCTTTCCTTCAGCCAAGGCCAGAGCAAAGGCGCCATGAAACACATCCCCTGCACCTGTGGTGTCCTTGGGTTTGACTCGAAATGCTGGAATGTGCGTGTCCGCAGTTTTAACACCCTGAGCGCCCTTTGTGACGGCTCCCCAAGTATGCGTCGATGCCAATTTTTCGAGGAAGGTTTTGGACCCGCCATACTGAGCGCCCAAGTCTTCATCGGCAATGACATGAGTGACTGCTGCTGCCAAATCCCATGCGACTTCTGTATCTTTATCCATGTCTAAGACAATATCCAGATGTTTTTTCTTGGCTGCGTTGGCCAGAGATAAGGCCCCTTGAGGCCAACGAAGATCGAACAGAAGAACACTTTCATCATCAATGATGGCATCATCAAGCCAGTCGGCATTTTCTGGCAGGCCATTGCCAAGGTATGAAAAAATAAAACGCTCGGCGTTGGGTGCAATCATCACGGCGCTCAATGGGGTTTGTATGTTTGGAAACGCCTTGTAATAATCAATATTTACGCCTTCTGATTTCAGGCGATCTGCAAGCCGTTGACCTGTTGCATCGTCTCCACGGCGTCCTACAAATGTGGCTCGGCCGCCCAATCGGGCAACCGTCATGGCAGCCACGGCGGCAGGGCCGCCCAAGTCTTCGCGGAAATCATTGGTGCGGGTACGTCCTGATTCGGGTGGAAATTTTTCTACCCAATATCGATGATCCAAACAGGCCCAACCCAAACAAATTACATGGGCCATGATACCAGTCCATTGTTTGCCTGCGGGTTGGCTTCTAGAGGTTGATAACCCATCCAGCAGCAACATTCCAGCATGGCTTGTTCATAATCATTTCGCCCCCAGGTCAAATGATGGGGCAGCCGGTGATGTAAAATATTCGCTAAAAAAGTTTGTTCCGATTGAGCACGGCCTACCCAGCGCAACTGACTGATCCAACTGAAGAAGGCATTAATCGCTTTCACGCATGCAATTGCTTCAGCTTCTTTTGCAATGGGCTGCACTTGGTATGCAATGGTAACGCACAAATCATCTTTTATGGTTTCGAGCGTTTTCAGGCTTTCTTCTCGCAGGCCCATGCTAGCACCGCGAAATATAGGACGAACGATAGGGATAAAGGCAATGCGAATCTCGCGCATTATTTGAGTCCTTTCAAAATGTTCAAAACGCCTTGTGCAACCTGAATGCCCACTTGGGCCTGGGCCTCTTCTGTCAGTCCTGCGATGTGTGGGCTGACCCAAACATGAGGACTTCTATTTAAAATATGATCTGCGGGCAAAGGTTCGGGATCAGTCACATCCAAAACAGCGCCAGCCACATGACCCGATGTGAGTGCACTGGACAGCGTTTGACTGTCAATCAACTCACCTCTTGCCGTGTTGATCAGATAAACGCCTTGTTTCATGGCTGCTATTGACGTTTCATTGATCATCTGTCTCGTTGAATCCAGTAACGGCGCGTGCAAACTAATAAAATCACTCTGCTTAAAAATTTCTTCAGCGCTCGTAAGATGAATATGGTTTTCTTCAATCACCGCTTCTTTATGATGACGAACGGGGTCGGAGGCAAGCACGTTCATATCAAATGCATTGGCACGTCGAGCCACGCGCAATCCGATATCGCCAAGGCCAATCAACCCCAGCGTTTTGCCGCGCAATTCAAACCCGCCAAAGGCAGCGCGGTGCCAACCACCTTGTTTGACATCAGCATCTGCGGCAAAGATTTTTCTGGAACAGTGAAGCATGGCTGCTATCACATATTCTGCTACAGAAGCTGCGTTTGCGCCTCTGGCATCGACAAAGCCGATGTTTCTTCCCTGAATGGTTTTCAGGTCAATATTGTCCAGTCCAACCCCCAAGCGGCCCACCACTTTTAAGTGTGATCCATGATCAAGTAATGTTTGGTTGACCTGGGTTTGATTCCTAACGATTAATGCTTTAGCCTCTTTCAATACAGCGTGAAAGGTGTCTGATTGCCATAAATCAGGATCGTATTGATGAGGCAATCCCGATGCCTGAATGATGTCGAGGCCATTGGGGTGGATAAATTCGCTGATGATGATCATGTTCACTCATTCCAAAACTGCCTCGTTGTGTGTGGGTCGAGGTGTAGGAAAATTTTAAATTTAAAATCTTGACCTGTCAAACCGACAAGCTTGGGTCTGTAGTTCCCTTTATAGAAACGTATCCGTGTTTCCGAGTTATTGGATTTACGGTTGGAAAATGTGAATGTTGAAGCAGGATATTTGACAGTGCGGGGGACTAAATCTGACAGGGATCGTGTTATTTACATGACCATGCAGATGCAGGACGCTTTGGGTTTCTACCTGGAGCAACGAATAAAAGTGTCTGAAATAGACCATTTCTTCCTTCGGGAACACAGGGTTGCAGTCCAACATCGCGCAAGATTTTGAGGCATTTACGTCAGTTTGGAGAACTGGCTGGGATTGATGTGATCCCGCATAAACTCCGCCACACTTTGGCCACTCGCGACCAACCGTAGGATACCGATTGAGAGCCCCTGCAAAAACTGATGGGGCATCGTCACATCCACACCACACAGATTTATGCCCACGTTTACAATGAAACCGTTCATGCACAATTCATTGATGCTATGGCCAATAAAGCCAAGCCGCTTCAGTCTAAAGCGGGCAGAGCCCTACGGCACTCCATCCAAAATGAAAAATACTTGAGTTTGCTTTTTTCAATTTTGCAAACCTGTTTTGGATCATCTCTCTTCCTGTCCTGAATCATGGCCCTTAGTTTCGAAAAATCTAAAATGATCAATTGACAGATTGATCAATAAAGGCAAAGGAGTAAGGTTCATGACAAAGACCAATCTCAATCAGGAAATCATCAAAATGCGGGTTCAAGTTTGTAAATCACTGGCCAACCCTATTCGCATGCAGATCATTGATGCGCTCAAAGAATCTGAACTCACTGCCGGAGATTTGGCCTGCACCATTGATGTGGCAGCAGCCACTTTGTCCCAACACCTTTCTATCCTTCGTAATGTAGGCATCATTCAATCACGACGTGAAGCCAAGTTTATCTACTACTCACTATCAGATCCTCGAATCATTGAGGCATGCAGCATTATGGCTGAAGTGTTAAAGGATCAACTCAAGGACATGGGAATGCTCTCAAAGCATCTGAAAGAAGACCTAGAGAAATGAGGGGGCATGGACTTAAAAGTCAATCGCAGAAGCTTTCTCAAACTACTGGGGGCCAGTGGGGCAGCCGGCAGCTTGCTTACGCCCATGGCCATATCCAGGGCACAGCTTGAAGGGCAGGAAGATATCCTTGCAGATGCAGCCTTAACAGGCGACTACCAGTGGAAAAACAACATCTGCACTTTCTGTGCCAGCACATGTGGGATTCGGGTTGCGGTCAAAGACGTGGCAGGCCATCAGCGCGCTGTCAAAATTGAAGGCAACCCGCACGATGCATTTAACCTCGGACATCTTTGCGCGCGCGGCCAGTCAGGGCTGCGTCGCCTCTATAGCTCGGACCGAATTCGTCAACCGCTGATTCGAGTGGAAGGCTCCAAACGCGGAGAGTGGGCATTTCGTGCCGCCACCTGGGACGAAGCTTATGACTACATCATGGATAAAATTGAAACACACAACATCCAGCCTTATGAAATGGCCTTGATAGGCGGTTGGTTTATCTGTGCGTTTTATCGTTTTCATTTGGTGGCTTTTGCACTCACAGCCAACATCCCGAACATCATTGGGACCCCGTTACAGCACTGCATCATGGGCGAACACTTTGGCCTCAATACGGTCACCGGCAACTTCAATCCGCACGCTGAAATGATGGCTGATTATGAAAATGCCAAATACATCCTGGCGCTTCGCAGCAACGCGGCTCTTGCCGGTATCTCAACGGGCCGGGCCGTGCGCTTTTCAAAAGCCATGCGCAACGGGACTAAAGTGGTGGTGCTTGATCCGCGCATGAGCGAACTGGCCGCCAAAGCTGATGAATGGATCGCTATCAAACCCGGCACGGATCAGGCGTTGCTGTTGGTGATTTTAAACACTTTGATCCAACACCAACGATACGATGAGGCTTTTGCTCGCACCCATACGAATGTGCCGTTTCTGGCCTATATGGATGGCGACAACATGGTGTTAACGGGCGACCTGAACGAATCAACTGGCGATCTGGCCAACGCTCAAGTTTTTGACGAAATCTCAGGCGAAATTCGCACGCTTATGGTTCCTGACAACCGCAACGATCGTGACGAAGATGGCAACGCCATCCGCCCCGCCCTTGAAGTTCCGGATGGCCTGACCTACCAAGGCAAACCGGTACGGACAACCTTCCAATTCTTAAGAGATCAGGTGAAGGATTACACGGCGGAATGGGCGGCGGACATCACTGATGTTCCCACTGAAAAAATTGCCGAGATTGCCGAAGAATTTACGCTGACCCGCCCAGCCCTGCTCGAACCCGGCTGGTTTGATGGGCGCTATGAAAACCACCTGCAAACACACCGCACCAAAGCCATGATTCAGGCGCTGATAGGCGGCATTGATCGGCCTGGCGGCTGGATGTTCTCGGGCGGTTATCACGAAGTGGTCAAGGACTATTGGGAAGGTGTATGGAACAACGAACGAACGCCGATGCCGCCTGGTGCCATTGGCCCCTCCTTTATGCAGCGCGTATTTTTTACCAACCCATTGCACTGGCGGCATCGCCGTCCCAGCGTGTCCCACGCCTGGAATGAGCAGGAGTGGGCACAGGGGCGCGATGGCGTGGCATTTTCACTGTTTACTGATGTGGGCTATCTGGAATCTGTCCAAGGCAAGGTGGCCTACGATGGCGATCCTTATCAAATTAAAGCCTTTTTCGGGATTGCCTCCAACATGACCAAGAACTTCAACCAGCATTGGGTGGACATTCTCAGCAGCGACACGGTTAAGCTCAATGTGTCCATTGACATTCAAAACAACGACTCGCTGAGGTACTCGGATGTCATTTTGCCTGACCTGTCATATCTGGAACACTACGATCAACTGTTCCACGTTGAAGCCGCCCATGACCTGCAGATCATCACGCGTGACCCGGTCACTCCCATTGTGGATGGTCGCCACATGCTTGATATCTTTATTGATCTGGCAGAACGCATGGGTTTTTATCGTAATTACCTTTACGGCTTGGCCAATTTGCTGACCTTGGATGGACGCAAGCTTTACAAAGCCGTAGACGATGCCCGGCAGCAGGGGATTCCCGCTGGGCGGGCGTTGCGAGACTACACCACCGAGCACCTTGCCGAAAAACTTGACATAGACCCATCTGAAATCTCCAGGTCGCTGGATGACGAAGGCATCTACCACCTGCTTGATGCGGACGAAATGCTGCATGAGGCGGGGATACCGTTTAAATATCCTGCACCCACGCAATCGGGCCGCATGGAGTTGTTCAGCTCGCTACTGGCCGATTTCGTCCAGCAGCGCGGCTACAAGAAAAACTGGGATCCATTGACCACCTATGTGCCTCCCATGTACCAACACGGCCATGATGGTCCGCTACCGGATGACGAATTTTTCTTCAACTTTGGCAAGCTGCCCACCATGAGCCACACAGCCACTGCCGGCAACGATCTGCTGGCTGCGCTGACCGAAACCAAAGGGCTGCGCAACTATGGCGTGTGGATCAACCCAAAACGCGCTGAAGCGTTGGGGCTGCAGACTGGTGACTGGATTGAAATCGAAAACGCGGAAGACATGACATATCACACGTTGGCCCGCGCCTACGTCACCGAAATGACGCGCCCGGACACCATATTCATGGCCAGCAATGCTGGGGCACGGCATGGAGAAACGATCGCTGAGCGAAAGTGGACGCCGATTAACGAACTACAACCTTATCGCCTTGACCCCAGCGTGGGCACCCTGAAAACATGTGAGTTCACCGTGAGAATCCGCAAGACCCAAGCGCCTGTCGGATTCGTAGAAAGTGAAAGGAGCCACGCATGACGCGCTATGCCATGGTCATCGATCTGAGAACGTGTGTCGGTTGCGAAGGCTGTGTGGCTGCCTGCACGATGGAAAATCATACTCCTTTTTGGCACAACCGCTTTCGCACCCACATAGAAGAACAGGTGACGGGCAGATATCCCAATGTCGGACGGCAGTTTGTGCCTCGGCTGTGTATGCATTGCGAACAGCCACCGTGTCAGGATGTCTGCCCCACGGGTGCGACTTATACCACGAAAGAAGGCGTGGTCAAGGTGGATCAAGACCGCTGCATCGGCTGCGGCTATTGCATCATTGCCTGCCCTTATGGCGCACGCTATCCCTACGAACGCGACTACATCAAAGAAGCGAAAGCGACGTTTGGCGAAGACATCGCCCACCAGAAACCTCACTCGGACAAGTGCGACTTCTGCCTACACCGCGTGCGCCAAGGTATGCTGCCCGCCTGTGTGGACACCTGCCCGTTGCAGGCCCGCATCTTTGGCGACCTGGACGACCCTAATAGCGAAGTTGCCAAACTCGTTTCCGCAGGCAAAGCCAAGCCGCTACGACCGGAACTGGGCACTGCGCCCAAGGTGTTTTACATCGGTGATCCGCAAAGTTACGTAGGAAAGGATCAACAATGACACTTGAATTTCAAACGATTTGGGGAGAATTAATTGTCATCTACCTGTTTCTCGGAGGACTGGGCGGGGCTTGCCTGTCGCTGGCATCCATCGCAGTCTATTCCAAGCGCATGTTGCCCATCATTGCCCCCTGGAGTGGCGTGACCCTGAGCGCTGCGGCTGAAACGGAGGCTGAAGGTGAAACGGAAAGCCAGCCCAACCGTGCGTTCACGTTGACCATGAGCCTCAGCGGGGTGGTTTTTTTGGCGGTTGGCACTTTGATGCTGATGTTTGACCTGCTGCAACCGGAAGCCATCATCTATTTGCTGAGCAACCCTAGCTCATGGATTTTCTGGGGCACCCTGTTCATTGGCCTCACCCTCGTTTTTGGCGCGTTATACGGATGGGCGCAGGCTGAGCCGTTTTTCCAACGCTGGAGTGAGCGTTCTTCCACCGGTGGATTGTCAAAACCGTTGCGCCTGTTGACCTTTGTGGGCGGCAAACTGCAACGTGGGGAACGCCTGTTTGGCTTGCTGGCCGGCTGGTTTGGCTTTGGCACCGCTTTCTACACTGGATTTTTGGTGTCAATGGCACCCAGCATCCCGTTTTGGCACACACCCACATTGCCGCTGTTGTTTTTGGTGTCAGCATTTTCCACTGGCGCAGCCTATGCCCTGGTGGTGCTGGTGTTCATCCGTCATCGTCAAGAAGGACTGGAACAGCGCATTGAGGGTTTTGACGTGGGTCTGATTCTATTTGAAGTGCTGTTGCTTTTGGCCTATTTCAACTTTGCCAGCATGGGATCACTGGGTGTGCAGGCTTCCATCAACTACCTGATGAGTCAACCGGGGTTCTGGTTTGGCGCCTTGGTGCTGGGATTGCTGGTGCCTTTGGCGCTAGAGTTCTGGACCTTGTTCCGGCATGAAAGATCACCCCGACTCAATACCGTCCTGTCGCTGTTGTCTGGGGTGCTTGTGCTGGTTGGTGGCTATTTGTTGCGTCATTACGTGGTGTATGCGGGGGTGTTTGAATTTCCATGGTAAACTCAATCTGCCGTCGCAGCCAGTTATATTATGCTTTGAGCCTCAGTTTGGATTGGCCTTCTCAAGACAATCTAACCGCCTTGGGCGATGCGCTGGCCTGCCTGAATCCTGAGGAGCCACGCCTGAGTGCCGCATTTGAAACGCTGGCTCAAAGTTCCTTAGAAAAAATCCAGGCGGAATATACGGGTTTATTTATCAATGGTTATCCACACACACCATGTTCACCTCATGAATCTATCTATCGAGACGACAGCGTACTTTTAGGGCCCGCAGCGGAACAAGTGAGCGTTTTCTACCACCAGTGGGGGCTTCACAGTCACGATCAGCTTCCCGATCACATTGCGGTAGAACTTGAATTTATGCATTTGCTGATGCAGACCATGTTGGTTGCTATCGGGCCGGACCAAACCGACCTGATGACCGTAGCGCAAACGTTTTGGAACAAACATCTAGGGAGGTGGGTCAAACCGTTTGCAAAAGACCTGAGTAATTTTGCCAGGCTGGAATTTTATCAAGCCCTGGCTGAACGATTGTTGAATTTTGCTGAGACGGAGCAAGCCCTTTGGGATGATCATCTGAGCCATGTCTGCTTTACAAAAAACCATAACGACATAAATCAGTCTATTTCAAATCAATCTCTTGAAAGCATGGAGAGGATGTCATGAAAAAACTATTACTTTCTCTAGCAATTGTGGTATTGGCTGGCGCATTGGTCTCTGGACAAGGTCAACAATTCGGTGTATTCATCGAAGCGGTTGAAAGTGACATGACGTTTGAAGACGCAACGGCAGCCGTTGAAGTTGCCTTGAACGATTCCAGCTTTGAATTGCTCAACACCTTTGACACCACAGCACCCGAAGCTGGCGCCGAATATCGTTCCCGCGTCTTTGTGTTCCATGATCCGGCTTACACCGCAGATATTGGCGCGTTTGCAGGTCCACACGCTGCTGCTGCCTTGTTGCGCATCAATGTTTATGAATTTGGTGCGGATAAAGTGGTTAAGGTCAATTTCGTGAATATCGAAACGTTGGCTTGCGTCTACCTGTTTGAAAATGGCATTGATGCTGCAGCACACGATAACTTTATCGCCACGGCAGCCACGTTGAATCAGAATGTGTTAGACCTCATCTCTGCCAATGTAACAGGCGCTGTGCTTAATGAACCCTCTGGTGCCATTCGTGACCTTGATCAACTGCACCCTTACATTGGCGATGGCGATGCCCAGGTGATGGTCAACTTCAGCGATTACGCCATGAACTATGAACAGGGTTTCGTTCAAGCATTTGCCAGCTTCGATGAAGCGGTGGCCTTTGTGGAAACCAACCTTGCCAACGTCAACGACGGTTGGGAACTCATTGCCACGCTCGATGTGGGAGACACCCGTCTGTTTGGTATTACCAAAGCCGATGTAGAAGCTGCATCCGCTGAAATCGTGGGGGACGCATTGGAGGCTTCGGCAACGAATCCAGTGCCGGGCATCAACCACAATGCAGCATATCCCATTGAAGTGTTGGTCTACGAAGCCAACGGCGAATTTGTGGTGGCTTACCCGGCCCAGATGTGGCGCATGATGCTCTACTACTGGGATGCCGGGATCGGCGCTTTTGTAGAGTATCAGACCTTACCTGGTGAATTCGATGCCTCATTGCTTGCTGAGCTTGGTCAATAAGCCAACAAATATTCCAAAGGCATTGTTGGGGGGCAGCATTTTATGCGCTGCCCCCCAATATTTGTAAAATTAACGAAGATAGTTGTTGTTTTACGCTCACTGTTATGGCTTGTTGCTGACCACTGAACAGAAGCACCCCATCCACAGATACTTCTGGCGTTTTCACACCTTGGCATAGCTATTCTGAATTTTTTGTGACACAACCCTTTAGGCAATAGTCTTTCTGCCTTGAAGAAAACTCCAAACGTACCTTTTGTGAATGCGATTTGATTCGAGAAGCCCGAATGTTCACCCTGTTATCTGCATCTGATACACTAATGTAACAGTCTTCCGTTTCTCAGCGCCGGGAGGGATTGTATGACAAATCAGTTAAGAGAGCACAAAATCATGCATCCCATTCATTCTAGCATTGAATGGGATGAACTATGAAGTTTGCTTGGTTCTTTATGCTATCTTTTCTCCTGATCTTATTCAATTATTTCGTTTTTCGGGTCGTTGTGCGAAAAAGTTACGCGCGAACACATAGGCTCTCGCTTCTCTCCATCTTGCTTCAATCATTAGTCTTCGCTCTTCATGCAAACCTTTCTTACACGTTTCTTCCCACAGCATGGCCTACTCTTCCACCTCTTCCGAGCAGTGTTTTTCATTCTACAGTCGGCTTGGGTATCTTAGGTGTTGGGTTGATAACCACCATCTGGGCCATGAGCGGATTGGGGTTTCGCAAAGCGATTGGTCAGCGAGCTGGTGGTCTCCATAACTCAGGCATTTATCGCTATAGCCGTAATCCTCAGCTTATCTGTTATGGTCTTGCGCTGGTTGGAGTGACAGCCTTATGGCCGTCTTTCTATGGTCTGGCTTGGCTCCTGATATACGCCGTGATCGTGCACATGATGGTGCGGACGGAAGAACAGCACTTGAGGGAAACCTTTGGATCAGAATACGAGCAATATTGCAGAGAAGTACCCAGATATTTGGCTTTTCCAAAGATATAGCTTAAGCAATCTCGGTACTTAACCTCGACGCCCTCGATTTAGCTCAACACTGGCATCAACTCTCTGATAAGTGTTTGAAATTCGAAAATCGATTATTATGAAACATCTCTCCGGTTTTATAGTTTCATACTGACCCAATGTCCCGCCTTGCAGGGGGGGCGCCAATGCAAACTGCACCAAGATGGTTTTTAGATCAATATTGTCTAAACCAACGCCCAAACGGCCCACCACTTTTAAAGATGATCCAAGGTCAAGTAGCGTTTGGATCACCTGGGTTTGATTCCTTACGATTAATGCTTTAGCCTCTTTCAAAGTGTCATGAAAAGTGTCAGATTGTCAAAGACCCGGATCGTATTGATGAGACAATCCAGACGCTTTAATCAATTCAAGGCCTTTAGGGTGGATAAATTCACTAATAATGATCATGTTCACTCATTCTCAAAACTGCCTCGTTGTGTGTGGGTCAAGGTGTAGGAAAATTTTAAATTTTAAATCTTGACCTGGCAAACTGACAAGACTACACTGAGTGAAAT
Source organism: Candidatus Fraserbacteria bacterium (assembly GCA_029262795.1). Classification (GTDB taxonomy): domain Bacteria; phylum Bipolaricaulota; class Bipolaricaulia; order RBG-16-55-9; family JAJCYT01; genus JAJCYT01. Next base: position 184,350 of record JAJCYT010000012.1, on the reverse strand, counting down.
GTTAAAGGGGTAATGATGAATGTTGCAACATCTATTGAGCGAACCACACTGGCAACGCAGGCCTATCTTGCGTTGCGTGAGCAGATTTTAAATCAGCAGTTACAGCCAGGAAAAAAGCTGGTGGTGAGAGAGTTGTCTGAGGTGATGGACCTTTCGCCCACGCCGATTAAATCAGCATTGACTACCTTAACACAAGAGGGGTTGGTCGTTCATGTGCCTCACCAAGGTTTTTTTGTACACCAACTGGATGCCCACGATTTAAAAGAAATTTATGAATTGCGTGAAGTGGTGGAGGGGCTTGCGGCCCGGTTGGCGGCAACACACGCGGATCAGGCCATCATTCAACAATTGGAATCTTTATTGAAAGAACAGTTGACTTTTGCCCAGGATCACATTGACAGCTATGGCGAAATGGACAATGCATTTCATCAAACGCTTTGGGAAGCCTCTAATAACCAGCGTTTGCTTGAAGTGGCATCCACCTTTCAATATCAGGTGGGGCTGTTTATCAACACTTCTATGATGACGCCCGTGCGTTTTAAGGCATCAAAAAATGAACACGAACTGGTTTTCAATGCCATTGTGGAAAAACAGCCCGAGGCAGCCGAAAACTATATGCGTGACCACGTCCGTCATGCGGGGATCGCATTACAAAATTATTTAAAAGAGCAAAATGAGTCATCCGAAAGGAGTTGAACATCATCATGGTTGATGTTCAAACACTAAATAAAGCGTTTATTGCGGGAGAATGGGTGAACACTGGCAACACATTTTCTGTCACCAATCCCGCCACAGGTGAAGTGATTGCTGAGGTGGCCGATTGCGGTTCTGAACAAGCCAATCAAGCCATCGAAGCAACAGCGAATGCTTTTCAAAGCTGGAAAAGCCTGACGGCTTACGAACGTTCAGCTGTTCTGGAAAAATGGGGACAGTTGTTGCGTGAACACAGCGAAGATGTGGCTCGAACCATTTCCATGGAAATGGGCAAAACCATTACCGAGGCACGTGGAGAGGTCAATTTTTCAGCTTTATTTATTGAATGGTATTCACAGGAAGCCAAACGCATTTATGGGACCACTGTGCCGAGCCAATTTCCCAACAAACGATTGTTGGTACAAGAACAACCTGTAGGGCCGGTTTTTGCTGTGACGCCTTGGAATTTTCCTTCTGCAATGATTGCGAGAAAAGCAGCGCCTGCATTGGCTGCGGGTTGTACCTTTGTGGTCAAACCTGCCGAAGCAACACCGTTGACTGCACTGAAGCTGGCACAGCTTTGGGAAAAAGCCGGCGGGCCAGTTGGGGTTTTCCAAGTCATGACCGCCCAAGATCCCGTACATGTTTCTAAAGTGATGATGGAAGATTCTCGTATTCGCAAAGTCACCTTTACAGGGTCAACACCTGTTGGGAAATTACTCTATAAGCAAGCGGCTGACACAATCAAACGCATTTCCTTGGAACTGGGCGGGCACGCCCCTTTCATTGTGTTTGAAGATGCCGACATCGATCAGGCTGTGGAACAAACCATGATTGCCAAGTTCCGCAGCATTGGTCAGTCCTGTGTGGCAGCCAATCGTGTTTATGTGGACAAAAAGATTAAAGATCAATTTGCGGAAGCTTACACCGCTGCCACCAAAAAACTCATCGTGGGTGATCCACTTGCTGACGAGACACATGTGGGACCGTTGGTCAATCAACAAGCCGTTGATAAAGTTGATCGACATGTGCGGGATGCGATTGAAAAAGGTGCAGAAGCCGTTACAGGTGGCGCATTGAAAGAAGGCCTTTTCTATCATCCCACCGTCCTTTTGAATGTCAATGACGATATGCAGGTGGTTCAGGAAGAAACATTTGGGCCGGTGGCGCCGATTCTCAGTTTTGATTCCGAAGATGAAGTGATCCAAAAAGCCAACAACACACCCTATGGTTTGGCTGCTTACTTCTGGACGCGTGATTTGGGTCGCACCTACCGTGTCGCTGAAGCGTTGGATTATGGCATCATCGGCGTCAATGATGGGGTACCTTCTACACCACAAGCACCTTTTGGCGGCGTTAAAAACAGTGGTTTAGGTCGTGAAGGTGGCCCTTGGGGCATTGAGGAATATTTGGAAACCAAGTACATCTCGATTGGCCTGCCATCGTAACGGAGCGTGAACAGTGACCCAATTTATCCTGGCTTTGGATCAAGGCACCACCAGTTCCCGTGCCATAGTGTTCGATCACGCAGGTGAAATTCACGCCTTGGCGCAAAAAGAATTTACGCAACATTTTCCACATTCGGGCTGGGTAGAACACGATGCCAATGAAATTTGGGCCTGCCAAATGGGTGTTGTCATTGAAGCGCTACAAAAAGCCAACCTAAAGGCTGCGGACATTGCCGCCATCGGCATTACCAATCAGCGTGAAACCACCGTCGTTTGGGATCGAAAAACGGGCGAGCCGATTCATCATGCAATTGTGTGGCAGGATCGACGCACGGCTGAATTTTGCGATCAACTCAAAGCCGCTGGTCATGTCAATACCTTTCAGCAAAAAACCGGCCTTGTGTTGGATGCCTATTTTTCAGGTACCAAAGCTCGTTGGATTATCGATCATGTAGAAGGTGCACGAACCAAAGCAGAGGCTGGTGAACTGGCTTTTGGCACCATTGACGCCTGGTTGGTTTGGAAATTGACCGCTGGAAAAGTTCACATCACAGATGTCAGCAACGCTTGTCGAACGTTGATGTTCAATATTCACGATCTCGATTGGGATGATGAACTGTTAAATATTCTAAATGTGCCTCGATCCATCTTGCCAGAAGTCCGTTCTTCCAGCGAAGTTTATGGCGAAACAGACATCGATGTATTTTCAACATCCATCCCCATTGCGGGGATTGCAGGTGATCAGCATGCGGCCTTATTTGGCCAAGCCTGCACCCAGCCTGGGATGGTGAAGAACACCTATGGCACAGGTTGTTTCATGTTGATGAACACGGGTGACAAACCCGTTCCCTCCAAAAACAATCTTCTCACTACCGTTGCATGGAAGATTGGAGATCGAACTGAATACGCGCTCGAAGGCAGTGTCTTTGTCGCCGGCGCTGTGGTGCAATGGCTGCGTGATGGCCTGGGCATCATTAAAGATTCTTCAGAAATTGAAGCATTAGCATCCAGTGTCCAAGACACCGAAGGCGCTTATCTGGTCCCCGCTTTTGCCGGGTTGGGTGCGCCCCATTGGGACCCTTATGCCAGAGGCACCATTGTCGGATTGTCCCGCGGCGTAACAGCGGCACACTTGGCCCGTGCGGCGCTGGAAAGTATCGCCTTTCAATCAGCAGATTTGGTCAATGCCATGATTGCAGATTCTGATATTGATTTAACTCAATTGCGTGTGGATGGCGGCGCAGCAGCCAACAATCTGTTGATGCAGTTTCAATCGGATTTACTGGGTGTGTCCGTGATCCGTCCAAAGATGTTGGAAACCACAGCATTGGGGGCTGCATATCTCGCAGGTTTGGCTGTCGGTTATTGGAAGGATCAAGAAGAAATTGCCCAACAATGGCAAATTGAACACACATTTGAGCCTCAAATGACTACCGAAAAAGTCCAAGCGCTCCAAGCCGGTTGGCAAAAAGCACTGGACCGATCTAAAGGGTGGGCCTCCTAACCCCCAACCCCCTTACACAAGGGGGCACGATTTGGACTGCAAAAACCGGTTCTAAAAAATTTACGTTGTTCTGGGCGAATTTATGAAGCGAGATTTATCGAAAATACAAGACCAAAACCAAGTTTGGGATGTTGTCATCATTGGTGGTGGGGCCACAGGGCTGGGCTGCGGATTGGAAGCGGCTTCCCGTGGTCATAAAACGCTATTGCTGGAGCAGAGCGATTTTGCCAAAGGCACGTCCAGTCGCAGCACCAAACTGATTCATGGCGGGGTTCGTTATCTCAAACAGGGGAATATTTCTCTCGTTCGGGAGGCCCTCCACGAGCGTGGCCTGTTGGTGCAAAACGCGCCACATCTGGTGCATCGCCTGGGGTTGGTGATGCCCCATTACAAATGGTGGGAAGTGCCTTTTTATGCCATTGGTTTGAAAGTTTATGACTTTTTGGCAGGCAAGTTGAACTTGGGGCCTTCTAAACATCTTTCGCGAGAAGACACCATAAAACATCTCCCCACAATTGAATCAGACGGCCTAAAAGGCGGCACGCTCTTTTACGATGGGCAGTTTGATGACGCTCGATTGGCCATGTCTTTGGCTCGAACTATGGCTGGCCAAGGTGGGGTTCCACTCAACTACATGAAGGTGAATGGCGTACTAAAGGCCAACCATCAGGTTGCTGGTGTTACGGCTGAAGATTTGGAAACGGGACTTGTCCACAAAATTCAAGCCAAGGTGGTGGTCAATGCCACTGGCATTTTTACGGATACAATTCGTCATCTGGACAATCCCGAAGCGCCCCATTTGTTGTCAGTCAGCCAGGGCATTCATGTGGTGCTGGACAAGTCTTTCTTGCCAGGCGATAGCGCCCTGATGATTCCCAACACCGATGATGGGCGCGTATTGTTTGCCATTCCCTGGCACGATCGTGTGTTGGTTGGCACAACTGATACACCGGTGGATCAAGCTTCTTTGGAGCCGAAGGCATTGGGAGAAGAAGTGGTGTTTTTGTTGTCTCATGTTGGGCGGTATCTCACCAAGCAACCACAACCGACAGATGTGATGAGTGTGTTTGCCGGGTTGCGCCCATTGGTCAGTGGGAGCAAAGAAGGTTCCCAGAAAACGGCCGGTTTATCACGCGAACACAGCTTGTTTGTTTCAGATTCTGGTTTGCTCACCATCACTGGTGGCAAGTGGACCACATATCGAAATATGGGCAATGACACCATTAACCGGGCGGAAACGCTGGGAAAACTGCCCCAACACAACTCCACAACAGAAAAACTTCATCTTAAGGGCTGGACAAAGCAATCAGGCTCATTTAACGGGCTTTCTATTTATGGAGCAGACGCTGAATCCATTCAGCAATTGGCCATTTTAGACCCCGAATTGGGACAGCCATTGCATCCACGCCTGCCTTATCTCAAATCTGAGGTGGTTTGGGCGGTTCGTAAGGAAATGGCCCGAACTGTGGAAGATGTACTTTCGCGCCGTACACGCGCTTTGTTGTTAGACGCCAGAGCCAGTATCGAAGCAGCCTCTGAGGTGGCATGGCTCATGGCGATCGAACTGCACCAAGATGAAGCCTGGCAGCGTCAGCAAATCAAAGCCTTCACACAATTGGCTCAAAGGTATTTGCTTTCGGTTTAAACTCGTTGTTTTTTTGTACTTGATGGCATTTAATCTGTGGATAAAGTTCGTTGAAATCATGACATTATTAGAATAAACTCAGCCGATAGATTATGAAATGAATACTGTTGGTGAGTAGTAATCTTAATGGGGGTTAAAAGAAACGTTTTGAAAATTTTATTGATGCGCTATTTATATTCTTTTGTGGTCATGAGCGTGCTATTTTTAGGGCTGCTGTTTCAGTCGGCAGATGCCCGAGTGATTCGGATTTATCCGGTTTTGGCACCTGTTGCACCTTGTTCAGCCGCGGTGGTTTACACGGCTTGCGATTTGGTGCGTGCTGCTGCTGGATTTGCTCCCACCACTGGCCCTGATGCGGGCGTTCAACCTCAACCGGGTGATGAGTTGGTGTTGGCTCCAGGCACTTATTTTTTAACAGATCCGATCATTGATGCAGTTCTTGCTCCGGCAAATGGAACTGGTCAGGTTCTGGTTGCTGGTCAGACGTTGGCGGCTGCGGCTGCGGTTTTCTCTTCTGGTTTTTTTCTGATGGAAGGACTAACCATCCGTTCCAGGGATGGTGCTGAGGTAACCGTCATTGATGGTCAAGCTTCGAATTTTATTACTGCACTTATTGACGAGTGTGTTTTGATTGCTGCAAACAATGTAACGTTTGGTGGAGATCAGGCTAATCAAGGCATCACCGTGCAAAACTGTGTGACAGATGGTATTACAATTGGTGCAGATGGTGGTGGAAGTTTATACTCCACATTTGGCCCCAACAACCCACGCCCCGCAGGTCAGGCTGGAGAAGACATCACCATTCAACATGCCTTTATCCAGAGAAATTGCAGTGATGGCATCGAAGTTGAGTTTGGTGGCAATGCCCCTGTTCAGAATATCGAAAATTACCGTTTTTTGTACAACACTATCCGCAACAATGGTGGGGACTTCATCCCATGTGGTCCACCAAACTCACAAGATGATGGCATTGAGTTCGATGACTCTGTGGGTGACATGGGCGGCGCCTCTGAAGATGAAGGCATTTTCTTCATCGGAAACATTTTCGATGATAATTCCGATGAAGGACTGGATTTTGAAAACAGTGGTGATCAAGAACAAATTGTCATTCAAGGCAACTATTTCCTTCGCAATGGTAATGAAGGTGTTGAATGGGGAGATGAGATCACCAAGCTTAAAAACATTCTCTTCAAAAACAACATTGTGATGCGGAATGGTTTCGGTGGGGCCAATGGTGTTTGTACAGAAACTTGTACGGGTTTAGAAATCAATAACTCTGGCGATATCGAAGATTTTTATATCATTGACAACCACGATGCCCAATTTGAAGAAGGCATTACAGGCAATGCCTGTGCTGGCATATTGATTTACAGTCAAACGGCATTACCTAGTTTGGCTGTGGCTGGTGGCGTTCAGGATATTGACCACATGGTGTTTGAGAATAATGTGATCAACGACAATGGCGCCAACCTCGATACATTGGGTAGCGGTTGTTTGTTTCCGATGAACGCGAATGGCCCAACAGCCCGATTTGCACCAGTGGGAGGTATTTTATCTCGAGCAGATATGCCTTTTGATGGGGTGACGATTCTCAATTCAGGCGACATCAAAGATTTAGTGTTTCGCTATAACAATATTCGTTTAAATGCAGGTTCCGGTGTCAGCATTGGATTGCCTGGTAACGCTATTTTTGCAAGAACCTACCCAGGATATGCACTCACTGGGGATGTAGAAAACGCGATTTTTGAAGGCAATGTGTTTTGGAACAACGGTCGTGGTGTGTTCACTCTGAATGGTGCGGCCAATTCAGGGCCGGTGCAATTTACACCAGGGCCATGTGCAAGTGTGTTGCCTCATGGTGATGGGCTTGGCATCTTTGTACAGAATGACATTTCAGATATCATTTTTCGCGACAATGAAGTGTCCGAAAACTGCAATAACGGCGTCTTTTTAAGCAGCTCTGGCAGCGATATTGATGGGGCCAGGTTCTACAACAACAAGATCAACAAAAATGGATTAAGCACGCAAAGGGTTCCTTTTGCACTTTCCGGAGAAGGCTTGGAAATCAGCGCGTTTGGTGACATCCGAGATTTTCTTTGGGATGGCGGTGAAGCCAATGACAATGGTGGTAATGGCGTTTTATTGGATGCAAACAATAGTACGCTCGGAAACGTGTTCTATGGCTTTAGAATTCCTCCAGCAGGAACCGTGCCTGTTGCCCGTGTTGCTGCTGCTGTTGCATCAAATTTGGCAGACATTGATCAAGTGTTGTTCACGAATGGGCAGTTCTATCGAAATGGGGCCAGCGCACCCATTGGGGCCGGCAATGGCATTTTGATCTTGGGAGACAATGTTGATCAGGTTGAAGGGTCTTCCATCAATGCTGGTCAGAACGATGATCATGGGGTTCAGATTAATTCAGTGGATGATACCAACGATGTTCGTTTTCAGGACGCAACATTTGAAGGCAACGACCAGAATCAAGATTCCGTTGGATCAGGTGTGGACATCAACTCCGCACAAGATATGAACAACATTCATTTGACCAATGTGGTTGCCAATCAAAACCACGTTGGTATCCGCTTAAAAATTCAAGGTGAAAATGGCCGAAACCTTTCCATCGAAGGTTCGACTGCCAACGACAACGATGAGCAGGGTGCCTTTGTCGATGGCTCTGACGATCTTTCAGAAGTCTCTTTGGTTGGCAATATTTTTTATCGAAATAATACGGGTATTACATTGCGTGCAAATGATCGTGGGGGTCAGTTGGTGATTGATGGTAATCAAATTAAAGGTAAGAATGGTGCCGGTGTCGGTATCAGTTTGCAGGCCATCAGCATCAGTGTGATCAACAACTCCATCCGAGATGGGCGCATTGGTATCTTGGCAACACGTTCGATTGATACCAATATCAACAACAATAACATTGCAAATCACAGAGGGTATGCCATTGATGCTATGGGCTTAAAGCCAGGTGAGCAGATTGACGCCACCAACAATTGGTGGGGCGAACCTTCTGGCCCAGATGGCGATGGTAACCCTAACGGCTTGGGTGGTCGTGTCACCGACAAAATTAGTTATGAACCCTGGTTGGGTGAGCCTGCTGTTGAAACCGATGTGAATTTTCAATTGGTGGAACTGAATGTGCCGGAAACCGCCAACGTGGGTGAGCCTTTCTCGATCAATGCTCTTGTTCGCAACAACGGAACAGAAGAGGGGTCACAGTCGTTGAAGCTGAGGGTCGAGTGTTCCGATTTTATAGAAAGCAACGCAGTCACTCGCACGTTGAATCCAGCCACTGAAATAGAGGTTGACTTCAACGTGGTCTTTCCACGTGGTGGTGAATGTGCTGTGACAGTGAGCACTCAAAACGACAGTCAAACAGTGATGGTCAATGTACTTGGCACCACCGGCGTCAGTATTGAATCCGTGTGCGATGCCAATGACAACAGCCGTATTGATGATGCTGAAATCACAACATGTGTTGGACTTTGGACTGTGGGAGACATTGTGCCTGGCACAGGTGAAGCGATTTCAGATCTTAAAATTATGTTCCTGATTGAACTGTGGGTGACCAACGGCAGTGTCCCTGCCAGAGCAGATTCATCCGCGTGATAAATTCTTGAAACAAAAACAGTTAAACGTGACCCGCTTCAGCATCGAGTACAGAAATGGTTTCTTCATAGAGCGCCTGTGCCTTTCCTGGCGTATCAGAAATGCACATGATGCCAAGTTTTCCATATTCTGAAAGTGCGCCAATCAAGTGGAACATCACGCCTTTTTGTAATGCGCTGTGAAAGTGCAGGTTGTGGTAGACCACGATATCTATCAGATCTTTAGGGGTGAGCCCTTTATAAATATCTTTCTGAAGGTTGTCCGAAGCATAATAGTAACGGGTTTGATCAGATGGGGTTTTGTATAAGCCAGCTTTGGTATCGTAATAGCCGTCTGTAAGAAACTGTAACATCAAGTAAGGGTGAGTGGTTCCCCCTTTTCGAATGTTGATTTCGATGGCGTAATGTGCCCATTGCTCGCCTTCTTTTACGGAAATGAAATCCACCCCGTATCGCCCCAGAATTTGCTGTTTTTGTAAAACACTGCCCACGCGTTGTCCTGCCTCTTGAATTTCAAGCCGATAAGCGCCGTGGGCTGGAAAGGTACACCCTAAAAACACCTGGCCGGAGGGGCCGCCTAACACTTGGTCGTGGGTCGAGACAATTTCAATATTTCCTAAAGGATCAATTCTTCCCTGCATCGAAGGTGAGCGAATATGTTCCCCCTCCACAAACGATTCCACAATGCCGCCCATTTCAGAAAATTTGTGTGAAAAAGTTTCCCAGGTTTCACCTTTGGCTTCAAAAGCAAGACGTGAGGACAGTTCTTTGTTTACCCAGGCGTTAAGATTGCCTTCAGTTGGACAACCGTTGTATTTAAACACGGCATTGCCTTCGCCAGAAAATCCTTCATCCAGCTTGACCACGGCTTGCTTGAGCTTTGGGTTTTTGAGCTTTAGATCAGAAAGCCCTTCTACAATATCACGTTCATTTTTGAGCCCTTCAAACCCTTCAGGAATTTGAACCCCAGCCTCGCGAAATATACGTCGGCCACCGCTTTTGCTCCCGTGGTAAGCCAGGTCAGGATCACAGCCGTATATGGGAATGCCCAGTGTCACAGCCAAAGTACGCTCTAAGGGTGTTACGGTAAAACAGGTCATGTGAGCATCTTGAGGGTTGCCCAAATTGTCTTGAATTCGACTGAGCAGGCGAGGGCGTTCCAGAATTTTCTGGGTCAAAGGGGTGTGAGATGCGTCATGGCAACTGAACAGTTTGAGTCGTCTTGCGGCATGAATACTCGGAACCCCTGGGAGCAAATGCAGATAATAATCTATGATCGAAGGATGGATAGGTTGGCTTGTGATGTAAATTAACTGGGTGCGCGGCATGCGCAGCAACATGAGTGCAAACAACATTCGCTCTTCATAATGTTGCAGCCCTGTAATTCTTGACAACACATCTTTATCTAAGGTGAGGCTTGGAATGACCACAATCGTACGAGGTTGTTGTGGATCGGGAAATACCTCTTCAAACAGTCGAGTCAACTTTTGTTGCAACCAGGTGAACTGTTGAATTTCTTCCCTGGTTCCTGGCAGCGGATATTTTTCCATCATCAAACCACCCAGATGTTCTTCGCGCAATTAGAAACAGAAACTTGAACAATTGATTTTTGCTCAGATCATCATAGCATATTTTGAGCCAAAGCCGTTACAGCGAACGTATCTCAATTTGACTAAAGTCCTTGTTGATAATCACATTGGCCCGTTGTTTGTGTTTGGAAATAATTTGATGTTCTCGTTCCAACACGTCTTGGATGAATGGGTCAAACTTATCTCTGGCACGTTTCTTTCGGGCTTCCAGGGTTTCGTGATAGTCTCGGTCGATAAACACGCGAAAGTCCACGAACTCGAGCAATGAGGTATAAGTGCCCTCGGCAATCAGCACTTGTAGTTGGCTAACGTCCATTTCCTCCCTGGTGATGCGGTCTTCGTTATAGATGACCAAAGGCTTGTAGATCGGGCTTTCATTGCGTTTGAAGGATCGCAGGTTGCTGTCGAGCAAATCCAGCTTCACTTCGTAAGGGCCCACCTGTTCGATGTTGTTTTGCCTCATCCTGTGATTGGTTTTAGGCGGAAATACAAAGTAGTCGTCTTGTTGCAGCACATCGGCAGGAATGCCTTGCTCAATCAACAGCTTTGCAATTTCAGATGCGGTTTCCGATTTTCCAGAACCACTTTCTCCCGCCACGCTGATTGTGAATTTTTCTAAGGATTTACCCTGCAACAATTTGCAGATGTCGCCAGCGCGTTCAGTATGGTATGGCTCAATTAATAATTTGTCACCAATCATGTCAACATCCTTTTATGGGAGCTGTGCAGTTTTGTTTAAATAAAATTTTTTCAGCACATCTGGATCAATATCCGTTTCTGAAGAGGGTGACCAAAAATATTCTGGAATAGGAAGTAAAGATTGATCATCAGATTTGTGTTGCAATGCATACTCAAAAACGTTCAAATACCCTTTGACCGTGCTGTTCCAGGTGTATCGTGAAATGACTCGCTCCATGCCTGCCTGTTGGTAATGTTTCCAAGTTTTTTCGTCTTGGATTATTTTAAGCAGCCCTCTGGCAATATCCGCCGGATCTGCAGGATCAACCAACACGCCGTATTCTTTGCCAGTTTCAGCATCAAACAGGCTTTCCATTGGGCCGCCATTTTTCGTGACGACTGCGGGCAGCCCGCAGCTAATGGCTTCAAGTGGTGCAAGTCCAAAAGGTTCGTAGAGCGCGGTCAAGGCAAACACAGATTGGGTTGAAGCCCCATAGCGATATGCGGCGGCCAGTTCCGCTTGGCTGTTGAGTGGGAAAGAGGTGACCGTGTGCCAAAGCTGATGTTGGTCGATCAGCGCTGCAATCTCATCAAGAATGGTGCGTTCTTGATCGTTCAGTTGAGCGCGCTCCTGAAGTGGGTTGTCCAATCCTCGAACAACGATGGCAAGGTTGGCCTTGGTTTGAAGTTCGGAGCTTTCAAGAAATGCCTGCGCCAATCCAGTGACATTTTTTTTCGGATCGAGTCGGCTGGAGCAAAAGACCAAGGGCAAATGTTGTCGGTCTTCAGCAACATCCCGCTTTAATGCGTGTTTAATTCGGGCTTGTATGTCGTTGTCCAGTTCATTTGCATCTGGTGAAAACACAACCCGATTGGCTCCTGGCGGCACGACAAAAAGTCGATGGGCATCCTGGCCTTGAACATCCACGCTGCCTGCATAAGCATGGTGGGTGTATTGTTCCAACTGTTCCTGGTGGGTGCTGGTGATGATGCTGGCCGAATGATTCATCGAAAGGCGTTCGGCTATGATGCGGCGTCGAAACAGAAATTTTTCATCAATGGTTATGAAGTTGTCCTTGTTGACACCAAGCTTGTCCATTTTTTGTGCGCCCAAAGAGTGGGCAGTAAATGTGAATGGAATTCCTGTTTTGGCCTGAAGCAGCCCCCCAACAAGTCCACCATCTGCATAATGGGCGCTGAAAATATCGGGCAACCTGCCTTGAGATTCGTAAAAATCTAAAATACCGTTGAGCCAGTCCGTGCCCAGATATGGCCAAAGGTGTTCCTTGGCAAGAAATGTTTTTGGACCACAGGGGATTCGAACAATCTTTATATGTGGATGGCCTGGATAAGTGTCTTGGTCCGCTTCAAATTCAGGCCAATCTGGATCAATGATTTGGCGGGTCAAAATATCGACGGTGTGCCCTAACTCTCCCAGAGCCAGGGCAATTTCTTTGACATAAACCAACTGACCACCAAAATCTGGATGTTGGGTAAGATAGCTGTCTTTGGGGTCAAAATTCCCTTGGGGGTTGAGCAACGCAATATACATGTTGCGCTCCTTTAAAAAAGAAGTTGAAATGGCAAACAGCAAGTTAGCCAAATAAATAAAAACTTTATTTTTGCCAAGACTATAGAATGTTTGGGAAGTGGAATATGCCATGGATATTTTACCAGAGCTTTCGATGGATTTGCAATGTTTTTTTATTAATTTCAAAAAGGTGTAGACTTCCTGGTGTTGCTTGGCCAGGCGCTATGGAACTGAATTGATTTATAACTTCGAATTTTTTTCTTTCAATTGAAAATTAAGAGCTTCTTTTTAAGTTGACGGCCGTTAATGGCCAGCAACTTGTCTTCCTTTCATTTACGCTAAATCCATCTGGTTAACAATCTTATTCTCAACATGACTTGAGCAGGGTTAAGGGAGGCCGTGGATGGTGTATTTCGTTTGGTTGTTGGTGGGCTTTATTTGGGGATCAACCTGGCTGTTTATCAAAATTGGATTGCAGGATCTGCCACCGTTCAGTTTTGCTGCACTACGGTTTGGACTGGCACTGCTGCCTTTGGCAGGGTTGTTGAAATTTCGCCGTTTATCTTTGCCAAACACACGCAGTGACTGGAAGTTGCTGTTGATCACCGGGTTGCTCACGATCACCCTGAATTACAGTTTGGTGTTTTGGGGAGGGAATTATATTTCTGCCGGTTTAATTGCCACCCTCTACACGGCCCTGCCTTTGTTCACTTTAATATTTGCAAACTTTATGCTGCCCAATGAACGTATCACTTGGTTGAAACTGCTGGGGATCGGATGTGGCATGATTGGCGTGGGTGTTCTTTTCATGCAGCAATTGCAGATTAATCATTGGATGGCCGTTTTAGGCAGTGGTGCCATCCTATTGGCAACCATCGGTTCTGCACTCTCAACCGTGCTCATCAAGCGCAAGGGCCAGCATTTTGATCCGTTGATCTTAACCACCGCACAAACTGCCATTGGGGTGATACCTTTGACGATTTTGGCGGTGTCCCTGGAAGGCAATCCATTTCAGTTTGAATGGACGCCAACAGCTTTGTTTTCATTATTGTATCTAGCGTTCATTGGATCGGCACTGGCATTTGTACTGATGTTCTGGTTGATTCAGCGAATGGATGTGTTTAAGACACAATTAACCCCCTTGATCAGCACTTTTGTTGCGGTGATATTAGGCATGGTGGTGTTGAACGAAACACTCACCTGGCAGATTGTGGTGGGTGGGGTTGCCATTGTTGTTGGCTTGTTATTGAGTATTTACACACCCAAACCTAAAAAGACAACGCTTAAACCGAGTTGAATTTACTTTTCATTGGCGAATCGGTTGAGCCCAAATAAAGATGCTCCCAATAACCCGACATTGGGATTGATGATGATGTGGACTGGCACTTTGGAGTTGAGTTCGGAAAAACGCCCTTTGTTTTTAAACGCTTTCATAAATGTGCCATTTTCCAAAAAGGGAATAATTCTGGGAGGAATGCCCCCACCTAGATAAACGCCGCCAGTGGACAGATAACTCATCACCATATTGCCTGCAGCGGCGCCTAAAATAGACACAAACATTTCCATCGTTTTTTCACTCAGGGGGCATCGTTGATTTTCGTCCAGGGCTGCCTGAACAATAATGGGGGTGGGGTCTTCAGCATCAATCAGCTTTTCTGCAACATCAGGAGAAGGTTTGATCAATCCCAGATAATGCAGATATTCATAAATATTTGGAATCCCGTACTCACCTGAACAGACGCGTTCAAAGCTGACATGATGATGGCCTTGGTGTTGATAAAGATATTGCAACAAGCCAACCTCTAAATCGTTGTTGGGTGAGAAGCTGGTGTGACCACCTTCGCAGGCGTGAGGCACATATCGTTTGCCATTCCAAGTAAGAAAAGCTTCACCCAGGCCGGTGCCTGGAGCGATGACCGCGATGTGGCCTGTGGGATCGGGTTGGCCTTGATTCAGGGTCAATAAATCATTGGAACCTAAGAAGGGAATGGCGTTGGCCACAGATTCCAAATCATTGAGAAAAGCAACATGGTTCAAGCCAAATTTTGCTTGTAACGCTTTTGAATCAACATGCCAATTAAGATTGGTCACCTCTGCCTTGCCTTGAAAAATGGGCCCAGCAATGCCAAAGCAGGCGCTTTGAATGTCGTGGTCAGTTGTCTCTAAAAAGGTCTGAATAATTGTTTCCAGATTGTCGTAATTATCGCTGGCAAACTTTTTTTCAGCAATGGGCGTTCTGGCCCCTTGCTCAGGGGAAATCAGCGCCAAATGCGTTTTGGTGCCGCCAATGTCGCCTGCGAGCAATTGGGTCATGGTTTATCCATTCTTAAGGCAATCATTTCAGCAAATCATTAAATCAGCCTGTATCCGTTATTGCAATCGTGGCAGCAATCGTTTGGTAATGGCTGCGCCAATTTCTAAAGAACTGGTTGCAGCAGGCGATGGTGCATTGAGCACATGAAGCGAATGAGGGCCATCTTCAAACAAAAAATCATCAATGATGCTGCCATCCGGTGCCAGTGCCATAGCCCGAACCCCTGAGCCGGCAAGCACAATATCCTCTTTTCGTACTTCTGGAATCAATTGTTGAATGTTTTTCAAAAATGCTTTTTTGCTCCAGGATCGGATCAATTCGTTGATTCCTTCTTCCATGTTGGAAAGCGCGAGTTTTCTAAACCCTCGATAGCTGATGGCTTCAACAAAATCTTTGAGATCAAAATCCGTTTTGCGATAACCTTCGCGCTTGTAGCTCAACACGGCGTTGGGGCCAACGTGGATGCTGCCATCCACACTGCGGGTGAAATGCACGCCCAGAAACGGGAATTTCGGGTTGGGTAGTGGGTAGATGATGTGGTTGACTAAGCCGCGGCGTTCGGGAATTAATTCATAATATTCGCCGCGAAAGGGAACAATTTTTAATGGTGGATTCAGGTTCCAGAGCCGGGCAATTCGATCGCTGTGGAGACCGGCGCAGTTAATGGCAAATGACGTTTGGATTTCAGCCTGCGATGTTGTGAGAATGAGATCGTTGTTTCTGATGTTGACGTTTTGGAGTGGTGCACCCAGTTGAATATGCCCCTCTTGCTGCTCAAAAATCTCTGCATATTTTTGACTGACCAACTCATAATTGGTGATACCTGTTGAGGCAATTCTGATGCCGCCCAGAGATTTTACATGAGGTTCAATCTCGTTGACCTGTGCTGCATTTATTTTTTCTATTTCGAGTTTGTTTTGTAGCCCGCGTTGATACAGGCTTTCGAGTCGTGGCAATTCCTCTTGCTGGGTGGCAATGATGATTTTTCCGCAAATATCGTGGGGCAAGTCGTGGGTTTTGCAAAATTGCGCCATCGACTGGCAGCCTGTGCGGCAGAAGTCTGCGCGGAAACTGCCTGGCCGATAATAGATGCCTGAGTGAATGACGTTGCTGTTGTGGCTGCTTTGATGTGGAGCAACCTTTGTTTCCTTGTCAATCACCATGATTTTTTTATGCGGTAAAGCCTGTTTTAATTGCATGGCCGTTGACAGGCCAACAATACCTGCCCCAATGATCACCACATCAGTCTTTATCATCATCAAACAACCTTCCAAATAGCATATCACTTGATCTAAAAAAACCATTCCCAGAAACCAATCGTGCCCCATTGAGATCAAGGGGGTTGGGGGATTGAAGGGTTGAATTAGTTTAATGGGATTTGACTATAAATGTGTAGCGCTAGGCACAATGTCCAATAGAGATGAGGCAGGTGGGATGTTGCCACCTGCAACGATGGCTTAAATTGTGAGAGATATGTTCAATATTACCGACTTGTCTGTTTGTTTAGAACAAAGCACCTGGCGCACCTGGCGTTTGATTTGGGCGATGAAGCCTTTGATGCAATCGTTGTGCATCAGTGAACCTGGGCAGCCGTTTGTGTTTAAGCCTGAAGCGCTCGAGGTGCTGCATCGCGCCAGAGCATTACGCCAGAGCGGGGTTCCTATCAAACAGCTTGAAGATAAACTGAAAGCCGAATTTTCCCAGCCACAAGAGGCCAAAGACCGTCTCGAAGCACTTCTTTCCTAAAAATTCCCAAGTGTCCAGCCTATAGGTCGCAGCAGTCCCGCTCAATAAGTATTTGTTGGTGTAACCCCAATCACGTTTCTCCATCAAGGTTTTTGAAACAATAGATTCAAATGATGAGAGTGCTTGTGCGAAGGGAGCGCTGCTGATATGAGTCAAGAGAAACTGAGACTGTTGCAGACGAGTATGTCGCACATTGCCGGCATCTGGGAAGAAGGCGGCCATAAAAAGTGGGATTGGGTGTTGCCCACATTTGCCCAGCTTGAAAAAGACTTTGAGCAAATGTCTTTGGCCCAGCTTCAACGTCGGCTAAGAGGTATTTATAAGAAATTGACCCGAGAGAAAAGAGCGTTACAGAAGGCTTAGGGAAGGCTGTTCGTTCTGCTAGACAAGCTTTGTATGACCCCTGCTTAAGGTAAACCCCTGGATGAGAAATCATTCAGGGGTTTTTTAATTTGAAGTTTCAGTTGTAAATTGACTTGTCGTCGGATTCGGTGGACTTGGGGGTTGGTTTTGCATCGGTGACAGATTTTAATTTTTTCAGCACACTAACCTGATATCTCAAACGATTCACTTCTTGACTGTAGTAATGGAACGCTTTTTCCGTATTAAACAGATCCCTTAAATCTTCTCCGATGGACAGCTTCATGCCAATCCAAATAGGAACCAGAAGAAGGGATATTGGCCCTATCACAATAAATCCTGCCAAAATAACCCAGTCGTACCAAGACCAGCGAATAATCATGGGAGCGTTTTGTAAATTTTTGATACTGGCATTGAATATACGACTCAGGAGTGTTTTGACATATTTAAATAGGGAGAAAACATTTTTGCTAACCATATTGAATCATCCAACTCTCCTATATAAGTATTGTATCAGACAATGAGAAAAGTGCTGGATAAAAGCCACAAATAGTTGCCGAGACAGGCGAGTGTTTTGGGCGCTTTCACTTCCAAAATGTCCATACCATCACACATCAACGTAAAATATTGAATTCTCGGATAAATGTCCTATGGGTAAGGGTTGTGTGCGACTTGACTTTTATCTCGATTATGTGTAATGTATAAATTGTGTATTTGAAAATACAATTCCAGGGGGAATGTATGGACAAGAAAGAATTCATCCAGCAGCTTGCAAAAATGACAGGTCTTTCCATTCAGGAAGCACGCATGGCGTTGAACACCTGTTTGGAATTAATTGTGTCTGTTAACAGTCGGCAGGAGAAAATTACTTTTAACGGATTTGGCACATTTGAAGTCCGTGATCCTGTGGGTGGACGACAACATTGTTCTGATGACCAGGAACATCACTTTGTGCCAATGTTTTTACCGGAACAGCCGTTTATTGAATCGCTTTCATAACACAAATCGGAGTGGAGAAAGGATCGTTTTTATGCTTCCAATTGAGATCAATTTTATTGCAGTGGTGGTATCCGCCATCCTGGCATTCGGTACGGGGGCGATTTGGTATTCTCCCATTTTATTTGGCAATGCCTGGATTAAGGCGCATGGCTACACCGATGCCCAAGTACAGCAAATGCAAAGTGAATCTACGCCCTGGCCTTACCTTGGCTCGGCGGTGAGTTATGTGGTGATGACCCTTGTGATCAGTATTTTTGTGTCATACAGCAATGTGTCAACCATTGGTGACGGTCTTTGGATGGGATTGTTGTTTTGGCTTGGATTTGCTGCCCCGGTTGGTCTTACGGGCAACCTGTTTTCGGATAAACCCATTTCTGTATTTGTGATTGACACGCTGCATCACCTGACGTATTTACTTCTTATCAGTGTGATTTTGACGCTTTGGCGATAACGAAAAGACAAGTGCTGGTAAGGCAACTTCCAAAAAAATCAATCGTAGCTCAACAGGCAACTGTCTCCATAAACGGTTGACGATGGATGGCCAGCGCTTGTCTTTTTCAGAGAGCTATCGTGAGTGAAGTGAAGATTTGGAAATAATTTTTATACACTCGATCAACAGATGTGGCGATAACTGAGAACCATCACAGTGGCATTAGATTGACACAGAGAACAAGCTTTGCAAATAAATTGAAAAACCTATCGAAAAACCCTCCTTGAGCGCAGGCTCGTCTTGCCCGGGCGAGCCTGCTTCCCACCTTAAACACTAATCAATAAGCAGGACTTCGGCTTCGATTTCGACCGCCATGCCCAATGGTAGACCAGCCATACCAACAGCAGAGCGTGCGTGTCGGCCTTTTTCTTCGCCAAACACTTCGATGATGAGGTCGGTAAAGCCGTTGATGACCAAGGGCTGTTGGGTGAAACCTGGTGCGCAATTGACCATGCCAAACACCCTGCCCCATCCTTGAATGCGGTCCAGATTGCCTAACTCGCGCTGAAGACTTCCCAGGATGGCCAGTGCGGTTTTTCGTGCCAGTTCATATCCCTGGTCCACCGTGACATCCACCCCCACTTTGCCCAGCGGGCCGGACACGGTGCCATCTTCATTTTGCGGACCGTGACCCGATACAAACGCACGGTTGCCTCGAACATTGACCCAAGAAAAAGGCAGGGCCATGCTGTCGGGGATGGCCATAGATGCAGGTAAAGTTAGGTCCAATGACTTCAATTTTTCTTCAATGCTCATGAGGAACTCCTTAACAATCTGTTGGTGATCTCAAAGCTATTGTGACTTGTTTGTTACGATTTGTCACGGTGTTGTCACGGTCAAAATTTATGCTCGGGGTGTAAACAAATTTTGAAGGAGGCACACCATGAAACTTTTTAATAAACAAAACACTTTGCGGAACGGACTCAGCTTAATCTTCATTTTGACCTTAATCTTTTCGATCACTCAAATGGCGCAGGCAGACCAGCTTCGCGTCACCACCGCCGTTGGAGAATTGCAACTTTGTGTTGCAGGTTTCCCATTGACGGCAGGCCCAGACACCGGCAAAGCCGCCACGGCTGGCGATGAATGTGTATTGAACGCGGGCAACCATGTGTTAACCGCACCAGCAACCGTGACCGTACCTAGCTTAACAGTGCGTGCAGTGTCAAGCGCAACTTCTGTGGTCGCAGGTGGTTTTCCCGCAATCATCATTACGGTGCCTAACGTGACTCTTGGTGGCGACGATGACAGTGGTTTTCAAATCTCCGGTGGCATCTTGGGCATTGGTATCACAGGTACGGCCACGGATGACATTCGAATTTCTCACCTTTTCATCAGCACAGGCGGCTTTGGTATTATTGCAGCAGGCTTGGCAAAGCTTGAAACCGTAGAAATTTCTGACAATGAAATCCGCAACAATCCCGGTGGTGGCTTGGTGATTATGCCCACCGTTGGCTTTGTTGATGATTTGAGAATTTACAACAATGAATTTGATGGCAATGGCGGCGGCGCTTTCCCAGCAAATATTGCGATTGCAAACTCCGGCAACTTGAGTGATGTATTGGTTTCCGGCAACCTCATCCGCTTCTCTCCAGGTCACGGTATTGCTGTTGGCCCAACCGTCAGCAACGTCAGCGACATGGCCATTGAATCCAACGCTATTCAGGGCAACGGCTTCGGCGTTCCAGGTCCAGGCGGCATGGGTGTGTTGTTTGCCAACACAGGTCAGGTAGAAGTGATCATTGATGGCAACAAGCAGGGCAACAGTGGTGGCATCTCTGGCAATGCGTGCTCTGGTATTTTCTTTGATGGCCTCAGCGCTCTTGGTTTTGGCCCAGTGATTGCCGGTAACGTGACCAACGTGGAAGCCGTGATCACAGACAACAACATCAGCGACAACGGCATCGGTGCTTCTCCCTGCCCTGGCTTGACCTTCTTGAACAGTGGCGATGTGGAAGACTTGGAATTGAATGACAATGTGTTTGAACACAACGGCAGCGATGGTGTGTTGGCTCTCAATGGCAACGAATTTTCTGACGCTGAAATCAAACGCAATCGTTTTGAAAACAATGGTATCGGTGTGATGGGGCCATTGGCCTTCATCGGCAATGGTATGTTCATCGTGCCAGGTGAAGATGTTGAAGGTTTGGAATTTGAAGACAATGTGGCTCAGGGCAACTATTACCACGGTATCTTTGTGGTCAGCCTTTCAGGCGACGTGAAAGAATTAAGTTTTCAGGGCGATACGTTTGAGCAAAATGGCACCAGCATTGCCCCAG
Source organism: Candidatus Fraserbacteria bacterium (assembly GCA_029262795.1). GTDB lineage: Bacteria > Bipolaricaulota > Bipolaricaulia > RBG-16-55-9 > JAJCYT01 > JAJCYT01. The sequence continues at coordinate 163,460 of JAJCYT010000012.1, read as the reverse complement.
GTGGCGGCTTTAACGGCGCAGGCTTGGAAATTGCCAGCTTTGATGCCATCCAAAATGTGACGCTCAACGAAGTGACTGCCAATCGCAACGGTGGCTCTGGCGTGTACTTCGATTCCACAGCCACCAGTGTGGCTTTGCTTGGCCTCTTGCCAGCAGCCAACTTGAGCAACTTGAGCGATGTGGTCATCTCCAACAGTGAGTTCAGCTTCAACGGCAACAGCGCACCAAGTGGTGCTGGTGATGGCGTGTTCTTGCGCGGCGACAATGTTTACGATGTACTCAGCGACAACAACGATGTGTCCCGCAACGACGATCACGGCTTGTTTGTTTATGCCATGGACGATACGGATAATTTCCAGGTGACAGGTGGCGTCTACAACTTCAACGACTTCAACCACGACGCAGTGGGTTCCGGTATCCAAGTGGAAGCGACCAACGATTTGCACAGCATCACCGTCGATGGCGTGGAAAGCAACGACAATGAAAACGGCATCTACCTCTATGCCAAAGGCCAGAACGGTACACAGTTGACCGTAAGCAACAGCACCGGTTGTGACAACAGCGGCAGCGGCATCAAAATTAAATCAAACGATGATGTAAGTAGCGTGTTGGTCGAAGGCAACGCAGCATCCGGCAATGATCATAACTTGGACTTCCAGGTGACGGACCAGGGTGCAATCCAACAGATCAACAACAATGTGGGTGGCGGCTGTGAGTTGCCGGGCACCAGCCCTGCACCAACGAGCTTTACTGCTTCGGCCAGTGCTCCTACCACCTTGAGTGTGACGCCGTTGGGCCACGGTGCCTTTGAGTTCCGTGCCTTAAACGCTCACACACTCAGCATCATGCACTTGGACATCATCAGTGCAGGTGGCGAGCGCATGTACTCCACCAGCTCTACCACCGGTGCTGTATTGGCGCACGGTCTCAGCAACAGTGGTCAGCCTTTGGCCAATGGTGTGTACTTCTTCGCAGTCACGTTGGAAAAAACCGATGGCAGCGTGGAACGCATCGTCAAGAAAGCGGTGATCTTACGCTAACGCTTCACAATCGAAAAACCGAGAGATCTTTTTAAAGCGGCTGAGCATGATGCTCAGCCGCTTTCTTTTTGTCACGGTGCTGTCACGCATGGTGACTAGGGTAGAAGTATCAGGGTCCCAGGAGGCAACAATGACATTTAGAAAAACAAATAAAATGAATTTTTGGAATAACGTCAGCTTAATGATCATCGGCTTGGCAATGATTTTTACCATCTCCGAAACAGGTTTCGCTGATGACTTCCGCGTGACCACAGCACCCGGTGAGTTGAACCGCTGCGTGGAAGGTATTCCATTGACCGCTGGCCCCGATGCTGGCAAAACAGCGGGTACCGGAGATGATTGTGTGTTGGATGCGGGTAGCCATATGTTGCTTGTGCCAGCAAAAGTTAAATTTGCGAATATGACGGTACGGGCCACGTCCAGTGCCACAAGCGTGGTTGGCCCAGCGGCATCTGCTGCATTCATGTTACTTCACCCCAACATTACCCTTGGTGGCGATGAGGATGAAGGTTTTACAGTGACCGGAGGGCATGGTATCGCCATCCTCAAAAAAGCCACCCGAGATATTCGCATTGAAAATTTGGTGATTGCGACCTCTGGTTTTGGCATCATCGCAACGGATTTGATCAATTTGCAAACTTTGGAAATCCTTAATAATGACATTCGTAACAATCCAATGGGTGGACTTTTTATAGACCCCACCGTGGGTTATGTGGATGATCTTCGTGTGGTGGGCAATCAGTTTGATGGCAATGCGCCTCATAACATTTATTTGGGCAATACGGGCAACCTCAGCGATGTTTCCATTGTTGAAAATCTCATTCGTTTTGCTCCAGGGAATGGCGTTTTTGTCAATCATCCTGTGACCAATGTCAGCGATTTTGCACTTGAACACAATCGAATTATGGGCAACGGCAATGCCGGAGGGAACGGCGTGTATTTCAATAATATGGGCCAAACCGAAGTGCTTATTGCCAACAATCGTGATGGCAATGACGGCGGCATTTCTGGCAATCAGTGTCATGGTGTGATGTTTTCCGGCGCCAACACCAATGTGGATGCGATCATCACCAGCAATAATTTTAATAACAACGGACGTGGTGTCTTCTGCCCATCAGTTGGTTTTTATAACAGTGGCGATGTGGATGGTTTGGAATTTAAATACAACACAGTGAATCAAAATGGCAGCGATGGCTTGCGCATTAGAAATGGCACCGACGTGTCCGATGCTGAAATTATGGACAATCGTTTTGAAAACAATGGTGTCAGTGGCTTCGGTCCAAGCACCAACTACGGCAATGGTGTGCTCATTGTTGCCGGTGATGACGTAGAAGATGTGTTGTTTGAAAATAATTTTTCCTCCGAAAATTACAACCGTGGTGTGTTTGTGGCTTCTGTTGACGGCGACATCACCAATGTGTTGTTTAAAAATGAACATTATGAGCAAAATGGTCTCAGCATCCCCACCAATATGGGGTATATGGCTTCCGGCTTGGAATTGTCCAGCTTTGGCGGCACCAGCAACATCGAAATTCGCGATTCTGTGTCCAGTCGCAATGGCGGTGCAGGGGTGTTTGTGGATGCCAATGGCAATTCTTTGGTGAACATGGAACAAACCTTCGCCGCCAACCCCAGTGACTTGGGTGTGTTGAGCATGTACAACAACGAGTTCAACCACAACGGCAACAGTGCCCCAACCGGCGCAGGTGTGGGCGTGTACTTGCTTGGCGAAAATGTGGATCAGGTAACGAGCCAGGACAACACGATGTCCTTCAACGACGACCACGGGTTGTTCATCAACTCCTTGGACGACACGGACGACATCAACGTTTCTGGCGACACTTACAACAACAACGATTTCAACATCGACGGTGTGGGTTCCGGCGTGCAGCTTGAAGCCACCAACGATTTGCGCGACGTGATCATCACCAACGTTGAAGCACGTGGCAACAACGATGGCATTCATCTCAACATCAAAGGCCAGAACGGTGAAAACATCGACGTGATGAACAGCCTCAGTTGCAACAACGATGGCAGTGGCATCCTCATCGATGCCAACGACGATGTGCAGGACGTGGTCATCACCGGCAACGGCTTGGACGGGAACGATCCAAACGTAGATATTCAGGTGACAGATCAGGGTTCCGTCCAGCAGATCAACAACAACTTGGGCGACTGCGAATTGCCAAGTTCCAACCCTGCGCCAAGTAACGCTGTGGCAACATCCGTAAGTTCTCCAGTGACCCTGAGCGTGACGCCTTTGGGCCACGGTGCATTCGAGTTCCGTGCCTTGAATGCTCACACACTCAGCGTCATGCACTTGGACATCATCAGCACCAGTGGCGAGCGCATGTACTCCACCAGCTCCACCACGGGCACAGTTTTGGCTCACGGCCTCAGCAATAGTGGTCAGCCCTTGGCCAATGGCGTGTACTTCTACGCTGTCACTTTGGAAAAAACCGATGGTACCATTGAACGTATCGTTAAGAAAATCATGATCTTACGCTAACCGAACCGCCGGCAACACGCCGAGAGAACAAAAGCAAGGGCTGAGCAATACGCTCGGCCCTTGTCCTTTTATTGTTGGATTTAAGAATAGGTGTATTGATTCTAAAATTGGATAGATCATTAATTCATAAATCGGAAGTTTTCTCTTATGATTTGATACCATGTAGCTATTAAACTAATGTTAATAATTTATTGAAGATCATTAGTTTCTGGAGTTCCAAATGATAAATCTATTGCATAGCCTCGGGATGTCAATTTTAGTAACTTCGACCATAGCAATATTTGCAGGGTTGTTTGGGTTTGTCGAAACTAAGCCAGCATGTCAAATGGGACTAGCTGCTGGGGCTGCATTCTTCTTTGGAAAATATTTCTTAGATTATTCTTCTTCAAAATTTAGACAGAAACTAAAAGATGATGAGCTGAAATCTCAAAAAAGTATAGAAGAATCGTTTCGTGAAAACCCTAATGTTTCACTTCGAGGAGAAATATTCGTAATTGTTCTATTTGCTTTCGGGGGCATTATTTTTATTGGTGGAGCAATAATGACTTCCGAAGATGTTCCCAACTCAACGATAAACGGTCTACACTTTTGTCGATGGGGGACAGGGATAGGTTTTTTAACTTTAGCTCTTTTCCATTACTCCAAATATAGATTTAGAAAAAAACTATTGGATGATTTGAAACAATAGTTCATTTAGTTTGTCTTATCAATTAAGGCAAACAACCTTCGGCAGCATCTTCTGAAGTGGGGATGAAGATGCTGCTCCAGTCGGTATGTTCGTCGAAGCTAAAGTCACTGAAAAATTAAAATTTCTTAATAACGACTGACATTTCACCTTTTTCGGTTTATAATAAAAATGTTCTTATCTGGAAAGGAGCTTTGATGCAAAAAGCGATTGTTTGGATGGTATTTTCCGCGTTATTATTGATTCCGTTTGCAGCACAGGCTGACACGCTGGAACCCTCCATGAGTATTTCGTTGATGAGCAAAAACAATGAATTGATGTCTTCCATGCGTTTTGGGTTGAATTATGACCACATCTTGAATATGCCCCGTTTGGGCAACGGCGATTTAGTGCTTTCTGTGGGCCTTTATATGGATTTGAAAAATGAAATGCTGGCGATGGTTGAAGGCGATATGCCGGATTTCAATGGTTTTGGTGGCAGATTGAGCCTCAATTGGCAACGCCCTGTACGTGCAAACTTTGGTGCTGGCATGACGGATGGCATGATTTCTATTGGCGCTTCTTTGGAAACGCTGGTAGATGCCAACGGCCAACGACACTTCATGCTGAGCGTTCAGCCAATGGGCATGAACTTCAACATGAATGTGGGCGGTCAGGACATCAACATCATGTCTTCCATGAATCTTCAGATGGGTTTAACCCCAAGTCTCAGCACCAATGATTTGGCGACAATCAACCGTATTCAGAATTCATATCGCGTCAAATAGTTTTATTTAAAATAGTTCAATAAGCAGCGGATCGAACTCAATTGTTCGGTCCGCTTTCTATTTAATCAGAAGGTTCCCTTGTTTATGATGGATGTATTACAAAATTGCAGTTCAACACTGCAAAGGGGGATTGGATGAAGACGCAAAAATTACCTTCTCAAATTGTTTTCCTGATCGTGATCGTGGCAGTGGTGTCAAGTGTGATGACATTTTTTATGTCCGTCCTTTTATTTGGGCCAGGAGAAACCGTGATCGCCCAACAGGAAGAAGAATTACCCATTTTTCCTGCACCCGACTGGGACAGCGATTGGGTCGAGATTTTACAAAACCAAGTTTTAATCCTGGATCACGACCTTGATGTTGATCCTGAATTGATGTTTGTAGACATCATCACCCGCGACATCGCCGAAAATATCAACGAAGGCGATTTGGTAGACGGCTTCCCCGAAGTCATCTGGACCAAACTCACCGAGGACACCATCAGCGTTCAACGCAGCCGAAGCTCCGCCTTCGCAAGAGAAGTTCGAGTAAGGATTTGGACGTATGAAGTCGAGTGATATTTCGCTTTTTAGATTCAACTTATCATAAGATTCTCGTTATCTGAAATCAGGGAAAGGGATTCAGTTGGCAAAATCAAACACCGAGTTCAATTGGAAGGATCTTCTATTTTCATTTGAAGGGAGAATTAGTCGAAAGCAGTATTGGTTTAACGGACTGCTGATGGTTTTTGTTCCTGTTATTCTCTTTTCAATCGGCGTTGATCTTGCTTTGGACTATGTGTATGGAGATTCTATCCCTGTGTTTCTTATCCTCAGTAGCGTCTTGATTTGGCCAGGGTTCGCCATAACAGTTAAAAGATGGCATGATCGCGATAAATCTGCTTGGTGGGTATTAATTATTTTGGTCCCAATTGTAGGGTTAATATGGACCATGATTGAAGTAGGCCACCTTCAAGGTACGGTTGGGTCTAATCAATACGGAGATGATCCACTCCAATAAGTTGCTATTTGCCTTTAAATTCAGGTGATCGTTTTTCCAGGAACGCATTAACGCCTTCTTGAAAATCCTCACTCTGTCCGCCTTTGACGATGTTTAGGCTTTCCAGTTCTAGCTGGGCATGTAGAGAATTTTCGTGGCTTTGTTGAATGATAAGTTGTTTGGTGCGGTGTAATCCCAGTGGCGCGCCTGAGGCGAGTTTTGTGGCCCACTCAGTGACTGCGCTTTTAAACGCAGATTCGGGAACCACCTTGTTGATGAGGCCGAGATCTAACGCCTCCTGCGCGCTGAGGAGGGGGCTAAACGCTGCGAGTTCAAACGCCTTCTTTTCTCCAACCAGTCGAACCAAATGATACGTGGTCGAACAATCGGGAGACAATCCCAACTTAGAAAACGCAGTGGTAAAGCGAGCCGCATCACTGGCAATCACCAAATCACCAGATAAGGATAAGCCGAAGCCACCTCCTGCAGCCACGCCATTGATGGCCGTAATGACCGGCTGCGCCATCGACTTCATCGTCGCAATGGATTGGTGACACGCTGCTGTGATTTGTCTCAAGTACCAGCCAATTTCTGTCTGCTGCTGAGTTTCCTTCAAATCCGCACCCGCGCAAAACGAGTTGCCCGACCCCGTCAATACGACTACACGAACATCATCCCGACCTTCGATCTCATGCAATGCCTGATTGACTTCTTGCACCAGTTTTAAACTCAATGTGTTCATAGCCTCAGGTCGGTTGAGTTTAATAGTTGCGATCTGCTCTTTAATATTTAATTGAACGGTTTCAAGATTCATAGTCAATTTATTTCACAATCTGCATTTCGTGGGTGCATTGATTGAGTGGCATTACGCCGTCGTTGGTGATGGTGACGATGTCTTCGATGCGGATACCGAATTTTTGGTCGATGTAGATGCCTGGTTCTACGGAGAAGGTCATGCCAGGTTCTAGAATGGTTTTGTCTCCTGTGACAATATAGGGCGGTTCGTGGAGTTCCAGACCGAGGCCGTGGCCGGTGCGGTGTAAAAATTCTTTGGCGTAGTCTGCCTCATCAATCACAGCGCGGGTGACTTGATCAATGCTTTCACAGGTCGCGCCGGGTTTGCTGGCGTTCACTCCTGCGGCCTGAGCCTGTTTTACAATTTCATAAACTTTTTTCACTTCTTCGGAGGCTTCGCCGCAAATCACAGTACGGGTGATGTCGGAGTAATAGCCGCCCACACGACAACCGAAGTCCATCACAATCACGTCGCCACGTTCGATTTTTCGAGAGCCAGTGTTGTGGTGCGGCATTGCGCCGTTGGGACCGGAAGCCACGATAGTAAAGGCGACCTCTTCGCCGCCCAGTTCGGTCATTTTGGCGGAAAGCAGATTAGCGATCTCATTTTCAGTGCTGCCTTCAAATGGTTGGGTGATGATCCACTCAAAGGTTTGATCTGCCATTTTTCCCGCAGACTTTAACAAATCAATTTCAGCAGCATCTTTTCGCATCCGCAGTTGGCCGAGCAAAGAAGACGCTACATCAAACTTCGCTCCAGGGATCACTTGTTGAAGCGGCAAGAAAAACAATGACCACATCTGATCATCTACTAATACTTTTTTGGGATTTGGCGCTTTCTCATCAATTGCTTGTTTCAACAATGAAACGGGATCATCTCCATCTTTCCAGGCACGAAGGTCGCTGACCCAGGCATCGTGGCCGATGTGTGTTTTGTACATCTGCGGCACCACCATGCAGGGTTCGCCAGAGGCGGGCAAAATCAGCATCAGCACGCGCTCCCCAGGGTTTTCCATGAATCCCGTCAGGTAATACAGATTCGGACTGGGGAACAGAACGAGTAAATCAATCCCGTTGGTTTGCATGGCCGCCTGCGTGGCTTCGGTTCGTGATTGAAAAATGGAGTGGTTCATAAGGATCGATTTTAGAAGGTTTTTCTGCACACCACAAGAGGTTGTGGCAATCACCGCAGGCGAATGTCTTATCCGTTACAATGGTAGGCGATATTTTGAACATGTTGTCAATGCAGCTGAATCTTTCGGTACACTATTTGATGGCGATCTTTCTACAGCTTGAAAGATGCTGTTTGGTCCAAATACAGGCGAAACTTTAATGTTTGTGCTTGAATTTATCAGACCGTGAGATATGCTAATTGAGGCACGCTAAATATAGCCAAACGGGGATAGCAAAGATGCGCTTAAAGTGGATTGGTCCAATTTGGGGTTTTATTGTCTGTTTTATTGTCTGTTTGACTGCGTTTGCTGCATTAGGTCAGGTGGTCAACCCATTTGTGCTGCCCGAGGAGAATTTCCCTGATGGTTTTGGTGTCCCTGGTGGCAGCTATACTTTTTGCAGCACGGCCATTCCCAACACCTTCAATCCTTTATTATCCAATGTCGATTCCAACTCAAAAGATTTTGTAGAGTTGGCGGGCATCAATGCCGCCACGCCTTTTGGTTGGCTGGCCGGTGATCCGATTCAAATTATGCCAGCCGTGTTGGAAATGTTTGAAATCGATGACACAGAGCTGCCCGTCACGATTACGATGAAACTGCGCGAAGGGTTGCGCTGGAGTGATGGAGAGCAGATGGATGCGGAAGATGCAGCGTTTACTTTTGGCGTGTACACAGACCCGCAACTGTTTAATTTGGATTCGGGCAGTGGGTTGTCGGTAAATGATCAATTGCCGTTGTTTGAAATGGTTGATGAGCGCACCTGGCGCTATCTGATTCCAGCTCGAATTAATATTGGCCCATTTCTGCTCCAGTTAAACCTGCCCTTGTTGCCTCAACATGTGCATCAGGACGCCTTTGACAATCGCTTGCTTGGTTCGGAACTTTACTGGAATTCATTGGAAGCCAGTGATGATCCACTGATGGTCGTAGGCGCAGGGCCATTTCGGCTGAAACAGGTAATTTTAGGCCAGGATTGGATATTTGAGCGTAACCCCTTTTATTGGAAATTTGATGCCAATGGGACGCGCTTGCCGTACTTTGACGAGATACGCCTTTGCGTGGTCGATGACCGCGATTTGCAATTGGCTCGTTTTTTAAATGGTGAAACCGATGATGTCAACGGCCCTGTCAGCAATGGTCGCAACGGTGGCCCGCGCGCCAGCGATTTGCCAGTCATTCAAACTTCTGAGGGGATAGGCTTTTCTATTGATATACGACCCTCACCTGATCCCAATGCCACAGCCAATTTAGTCGCCTTTAATCAGGATTTGGGATTAACGGTGACAGGGTCCAATGAAGTCATCCCCAATGGCGATCGCTATAAAAACAGTCTGCGTCAATTATTTCAGCAGCCTTTGTTTCGTCGCGCCATTTCCAAAGCCACGAATCGCCAGGCGATTGTGGAAAATATTTTTCTCGGTGCCGCTTCGCCAATTTACCAAATGTCTGGCCTGGGTCCATTTGATATTTCGGGGCGTAGGGGCAGTGGCGGCCATTTAGATGCTGATTACCCACTCAATTATTTTGAGTTCGACCCAGGCGAAGCCAACGCACTATTGGATGGGATGGATTTGCCAATTGGGTCGGATGGCCTGCGGGTGTTCGGGGAAAGCTATCCATCAGCGGGTGAAAAAGTTTCGATTACTTTTACCACCAATTCGGATAACAATGTGCGTGTTGAAACCGTCACCTTTTTGGTGAATGAATATCGAGATCTGCTGCAACTTGAATTTGTGCCAAACCCTGTACCATTTACTACTCTTGTCAGTGAAATTTTGACCTTTATTAACACCAGCGGCGCAGTGTTTGGAAGCTGGGAAGCGGTATATTTTGGTATCAGTAGCCAAATTGTAGATCCTACCCTGGCATTGTCCATGGCGACATCCAACGGATTTTTGCATTTCTTTCGTTACTCAGACAGTTTGACACCCACCCAACCGGATCATCAACGAATGCTGGATGGACTTTGGGTCACACAAGCCCAAATACCACCTGAAATGCGCAGCGGTGAAGTTGGCGGTGTGGAGGTGATTGAGTTGGCCAGTTCTGAGGAACGTTTTGCGCTCATTCGTGAAATGCAACTGCTGCTGGCTGAAGATCAGAATGTGATATACACCACCTCGGCTTCCACAGTTGATGCCTGGAATGCGAGCCGACTTGGCAATCGTGTGACCTCTGTCTATCTTGAATTACACCCTTACGGCTCTTTGCTCACCTTTTACGAGCGTGGGTTCAGAATTGATCGTTAGTCTTATCTGATGGAATTTTCTTAATGAATTAGTTAGAGGGGTACACGTGAATGTGTACCCCTCCTTGTGTTTTATGGTTAAGCGCTGATGGCTTTGCCGGTGACCCATTGTTGAATCAGATTGAGCATGGTGCGATCGTCAATGGTTTCAGCATCGGTGCCAGGAACCACTTCGGATAAAATCCAATATTGGATGGCGCTTTTAATTTCGATGTCGTCGATGAAGTTGTTGTCGTTGCTGTCCAATGCTTTTTCCAAATTGTTGTCATTGTTGTTCGATGGAGGTGTTGTTTGTGCGCTCACCGGATAGAACAATGGATGACGGCGCAACGTCCAGGCTTGGTCATTGGACATGTTTAATCCGCCCCCAAGCCAGAACATGTAATTTCGACCATCTGCGCTGGCACATTCAAAGTCGTCCACTTCGCCATCGCCGTTGTCATCAAATTGATCGGCGTTGCACTCTGGGGTGTCGTCAAACAAGTCAAAAAATGTACCTTCAGATTCTGTCGTATGGACCATCCCCATCAAGTGCGAGCCTTCGTGTAAAAGATTAATGCCCTGAGTATTGTTAGAAAAATCTGTGTCGCCTTGCAGTGCAGCAACCACACAGGAAATGGGAGAGCCATCCACCATCGGTGAACCGGGCAATCCTGTGGAAATGCCAGCCGTGCTATCGTCGCCGACCTCATCCACAAAGGCGACGTTGAGCGCGCGGGTTGCGCCAACGGTGCTGTCCATCAATTCACAGACTTCAAGAAGTTCGGCGTTGATCAAATCTTCTTCTGGAAAAAGGGTTGATGAATACTGCTGAATTTGTGAGGCTGTCCCCTGCGTAAAATTAATGCTGCCTACCTGAAGGTTGTGAGGGCTTAAGATGGCATCCATTTCACTTCGAAGGTTGCTTTCAATGCTGGCATAATCGGAAGCCGTAATATTGTTGGTAAGAATAAGCAAATTAAAGTCAATGGCTTGAGGGCTGTTGGCGTTGCCCGATTTGACGATGATGCCAGCATCGCTGATGTTGCTCCCGTTCTCAGTCAAAACCACCACAGTGTACTCACCAGGAGCCAGTTCAAACTGCGGTGCAGGCGGCATGTATAATGCCACTTCCTTTGGACTGATGAGCAAGTCGGTGAACATATCGCCAGAAATTTCGCCTGTGTCCTCATCTTCCTGATACAGAATTTCGTCGCCAGGGCCAACCAATTCGACAATGATGACGTTATCTGAAGGATCAGCAGATCGGGCGTAAAATAAAACTGACACATCTCCAGGATTCACTGTAAATGTCAATTCTGCTTCATCACTTTGTGTCCCAAATGACTGTGTTCTCAAATCAGACTGCGCTGACAAAGGTGCAGCAGATACACCCAGAACCAATATCAATAATGCCAATACCATAAACCTCATCCGATGAAACATGTGACCTCCTCGATTTTTCTGTCAATCAAATATTGTAATAGGGTTGGACCATTCACAGCTAGGGTTATTTTGACGCGACTTGGAGGGAACATTGCACAAATTCCTACAAGTCACTCTAGGCGCAATGAACCACTATGTTGGCTAAAAATACATCAGATGGCTTTTGATAGTTCCAAGGTAACAGGCATCCACTGGCCTTGTTGGAGTCGAAAAATCTCAGTGTAGCCGGCATCTTTTAAGAAACCCAAGGCTTGCGGAAAACCAAGGTCGAGATGGCTTAGTTGATGTCCGTCGGTGTTGACCGTAAGGCCAATGTCAAGCTCATGGCATCGTTTCAAAACCCACGGGCTAGGGTAGGGGGTTTGAATTGGATGGCGCAGGCCACCCAAGTTGATTTCGAGCATGACCCCATGCTTGGCAATACATTCCAACGTTTGTTCAACTTCTTCCTGATACCAGGAGGCTGATTCATCAAAGCCATCCACATTGATACAATGGCGTTTGATTCGGTCCATATGGCCGATGAAATCAATCTTACCCAGACTGACCATATTGCGGACACTTTGGTAATGGTCGCGCATCACTGCCTGGATATCGCCTTGATACCAACCATAGAGGCCTTCATCAAATTTTGATTTTCGCTCGAAGAACCAGGGGGTGCCATCAGGGCGGTGTCCGATTGAATGAACCGAACCAATTAAATAGTCCAGTTGAGCTGAGAAAAAATGCTCTTCAAAAAAACTGACAAAGTCAGGATGATAATCAAGCTCTAGCCCAGCATACACCTCGATGGTGCCTTCAAACTCTTGCTTCAAGACAGCCAGCTCATCAAGATACGCTGAAAAATTCTCAATCGGTAGGCCATATCCTTTTGTTACAGGTGTTGGAGAATGGCTCGACAGACCAATGCTGTGAAAGCCCAATTGAACAGCTTTTTCAACATAGTCTCGAATATGATCGTCTCCATCACAATAAACGCTGTGCAGATGATAGTTCGACAGAATCATAAACTGCCCAGCGTTTTCAGCAGGAACGATACAAACTCGCTTTGTTCGTGGATGAGCTTGGAGGTCGGCTTGCCAAGGCCGTGCCCCGCTTTGGTTTCAACCCGCAACAGAATAGGATTTTCACCAGAGTCTGCCGCTTGCATTGTTGCGGCAAATTTAAATGGATGGGCAGGCACCACACGATCATCTGTATCAGCAGTAAAGATCAGAGTGGGTGGATAAGTCTCGCCCTCCTTCACGTTGTGCAATGGAGAGTATTTGTAAATGAATTCAAAGTGGTCAGGGTTTTCTTCTGCGTTACCGTATTCGTTGGTCCAGAAGCGCCCCACGGTGAATTTATGAAAGCGCAGCATGTCGGTGACAGGTACACCGCAAAGCACTGCGCCAAACAAATCTGGTCGTTGGATCATGCAAGCAGATGTCAACAATCCGCCGTTGCTGCCGCCAAAGATGGCCAGCTTTTTGGAAGACGTGTATCCCTGTTCAATCAAGCACTCACCTGCGGCAATGAAATCGTCGAACACATTTTGCTTGTTTTCAAGCATCCCTGCCTTGTGCCAGGCTTCGCCGTATTCGCTACCACCGCGCAAATTGGCCACGGCAAACACACCACCCTGATCCACCCACAACATACGCATTGGGGCAAACATCGGTGTCATGCTGATGTTGAATCCGCCATAGCCATAGAGCAATGTGGGGTTCGTGCCATCCAGTTCAAGTCCCTTTTTGTGAATCAGGAACATGGATACTCGAGTGCCGTCCTTTGATGGATAAAACACTTGTTTTGCTTCGTATTGATCAGAAGGCAGGTTGAAGTTTGAGTCGAACAACGTTTCCATCGTGTTGGAATCGGTGTTCAGCTTTTGGATGCTCATTGGCTTTAAGAACGTGTCAAAGCCAAAGTATACATCTGATGATTTCTGCTTGCCTCGCATTTCAAATACTGTTCCCATGTTGGGCATTTCAATGTCTTTTTGAAGATTTCCTTCGAGGTCATAAACACTGATCTGATGACAGGCTTTCTTCATATAAGCCACAGCAAAACGATCCTTGGTCATCACGGCAGAATCGAGAGCTTCTTCACGTTCAGCAATAACTTCCTTCCAGTGTTCACGCTCCGGCTGGTTGACGTCGATGCCGATGATCCGACCTTGGGGGGCATCAATATCTGTATGGAAATAAAAGATAGAGCCGATGTTGTTGATGAACAGATATTTGCCATCCGCATCATCGAGCAATCGAACAAAATCACCATCAGAGTCAATTGGGCGATAGTAAAAGCGGTTTTGAGATGCGGAGCCGTGCATTACATGAAGCATCAAATACTGATCATCCTCACTCATGAAGGGGATGGACATTAGTTCTTTAAAGTCTGGTCGTTCGAAGATCAACTCATCTTCGGATTGATCTGTTCCCAGTGTGTGCCAATAGATTTTGCCGCACTTGGCCTGGTCTTCCGGAGGCACGGAGCCAGGTTCGGGAAAGCGGTTGTAATAAAAACCAGAAGAATCGTGTTTCCAGGCGGCGAAGGCAAATTTGCACCATTGGATCACTTCAGAGAATGCTTCGCCGGTTTCAACATTGAGGATGCGAATTTCCTGCCAGTCGCTGCCACTGGCGGCGGTGTTGTAAGCCAACAGTGTGCCATCTTCATTGGGGTAGTAACTAATGATGGCCACTGTGCCATCGTCGCTGAGCGTGTTGGGGTCGAGCAATGGGCGAGCGTCACCATCTGCGCCATCTTGTACATACAGCACAGGTTGGTTTTGCAATCCATCATTCTTCATGAAAAACAGGCGATCCCCTCGCGTTTGTGGCACACCAAATTTTTTGTAATCAAACAACTCTTGTAGACGATCTCGGATCGTGTGACGTTCTGGAATCTGATCCATGAATTGATGAAACAATTCCATTTGTGAGTTAATGAATGATTGCGTTTCTTCTGATTTTGGATCTTCCAGCCAGCGATATGGGTCGGCCACTGATGTGCCGTGGAAGTCATCCACCACATCAGCACGGCGAGCCTGGGGATACGAATATTTTGCGACAGCCATGTGTCTGCCTCCTATTTTTGCCTATCTCATGAAGCCACTCTAGGGTAAGGAAATTTTGAGGTGAAAACCAACTTATTTTGATAGCTGTGATCTGTGCATCCTTCAAAAAATTGAATATAATAAATTATGAAGGTGAAAGAAGTTATCGAACAGATCGAAAAAGATGGTTGGTATTTGGTAAAAACCAAAGGCAGTCATCGACAATATAAGCACCTTCAAAAGCCTGGACGTGTCACGGTTCCTGGAAAGCTTTCACATGAACTTCCTCCAGGAACACTTAATAGTATCTTAAAGCAAGCAGGCTTAAAATGAGGTAACCATGCGTTATGCCATTGTGATTGAACAAGTAGAAACAAATTTTTCTGCCTATGTTCCAGATTTGCCAGGGTGTGTGAGTACAGGTGAAACACTGGAAGAAGTACATCAAAACATCCGTGAAGCTATTCAGTTTCACTTGGAAGGCTTGCGCGAAGATGGTATGGCGCCCCCTCTTGCCACCACGCTTTGTGAATATATTGAAGCATAGATAAAAAGGAAAACATGAGTCAAATTACCTCATTATTTAAGGATGACTTTTCAAATCCTACTGCGCTAAATTCCCTCAAGGATTTATTGAATTGGCTGGTGTTACGTCAAAATTGGGAAGAATCTATGGCGCTTGAAGACTGTGATTGTATGGCTAAGGAATGGTCCATACTGCCGCATGAAAGCGATGTGTATGTGGAACTTATTACTGGCATCAATGGTCAGGATCTTTTAAATAAATACCCAGGGTTTTCCACACTGCCTGTAACACCAGGAGAAAAAGTCCCACCCAATTCTGGCATCGAATGCGAAGGCCACGCATTTTATTTTGGCCCTTTTTCTGACGAGTACAAGAACCTTTAAATCGGTTTGACGAAAATCCCCTTGATTCCTAAAGTGGTTTCCAATCTTTTTTGTATTGACGATTGAAAGGATGCTATGACAACTGTGACCAAGGACAGTGTTGTCAGCCTGAAAGAAATTACTGAGGATACGTTACGACCTTTTTTGAAAATGAAAGTGGCAAAGGATCAACGCAATTTGGTGGCTGAAAATTCCATTTCGATTGCTCAGGCGTACTTCTCCAAGAATGCCCGATTTCGAGGTATTTACGCCGATGAGACCCCTGTCGGCTTTATGATGTGGGCGGAAAATACTGAAGAGAAAGAATACTTTCTCTGGCGTCTAATGATAGATGCCGATCATCAGCGGATGAGCTTCGGTGCATATGCGGTTCGTTGGTTGATTGATTATATTCAAAAAATTCCAGAAGCAAATGAACTGATGGTCAGCGCGGTCCCCGGTGACAACAGCCCCATTCCTTTTTACGAAAAACTAGGCTTTGTTTCGACTGGTAAATACGAGGGCGAGGAACTGGTACTCAAATACTCTTTCTAAGCCGTGCCAAAAGTAAGCCCCATCTCATTAAGCCATTTTCGATAGGAGATGGCAGTGCGGTCTGAGTTGAGGTGGAGTTCGGCTTGCAAATCCAGAGGTAACAATTCGGGCCGTTGAGATTCGACGATGGGGCGATCCTGCTCAAAAATTTCATCCTGCCAGGCAATCAATTCATTTTCTGGAAGATCGTGGCCGTAGTTCATGGCCATCCACATCCAGGCGGTGCTTCCCACGGTTTCATGGGGTGTGATGGTGAGTAGAATTGAAAAACTGGGGCCATCTGATTCCTTGAGCAAATACGCGGTCAATGGACGTATGGCCCGATACGTGTAGGCCACCGTGTCGCCTAGGCCCGTACCGTATGGATCTGGCTGATAGACCTTTACGCCTTTGGACAATACACCTTCAGGTGTGATTTCAGATTCATAATCTTCAATTTCAGGGCGTTCTTTCACGCCCAAAATCCCTTCGTGGACGAATGGAAAATGACCGATGTCGAGAAAGTTTTCCACGATGCGTGTACCACAAGCATCCATTGTATAAGGCCCGCAAAGAATCTTTCGATATGCGTCATTATCCCACTCTGGAAACGGTGCGATGTCATGCTCAGGTTTGCCCAATGTGACCCAGATAAATCCATATCTTTCTTGAGCCTGATACGTTTTTACTACCGCTTTGTCTGGTGGTGTTTGTTCAGGGTGGGCAGGGATGTGGACGCATCGACCTTCCGTGTTGTATGTCCACCCGTGATAGGGGCATTGCACTTTGTCGCCATCGACAATTTCGCCCAGGGACAGTTTGGTGCCTCGATGGATGCATAAATCCTGCCATGCGTAAATTCGTCCCTGTGAAGACCAGACCAAAACATCTTCACCAAGCAGGCGAATGCTCATCAGTTTTTTATCATGAAGTTGTTGCATATTGGCAACGGGGTGCCAATCATTAATCAGCACAAGGTCATTGATCATCCGAGGTTTTCCAGTAATCCTAATTGTGCCACGGCGGTGAGTCGATCGTACGCCTGCCAATGCCCGCGCACTTTGCCGTTTTCAAAATCATAAATGGTGATGCCCGTGGTGTTGAGTGGCCGCCCTGAAGCTGGCGCACCTGCAAGCTCACCTTGTTGAGTACCACTCATCGTCCAACTGGCTGTGACTTTATTGCCTTCAGCCACCATGTCGAGGATCGTGAATTTTAGATCAGGAAACGCATTTCGAGAGTATTGGACACGTTTCTTAAAGGTGGCATGATCAAGTGTTTGTCCCTCCCACTGATCGCCTGGATCGTGACGGATTGTGTACTCTGGGGCGACAAAAGTTTCGATTTGATCAAAGTCGCCTTGATTCCAAATCGCTTCCATGAAATCAGACAACGTTTGTTTGAGATCAGTGTTGGACATGAGAGTTAGTTGCGAATCCAGTGGATGCCACCCAGGCACATTTCATCGGTTGTGCCTTCACCCCAAGTGACGAAGCGGGGTTCCAGTGGCTGACCATCGGGGCCGAGGACTGATCCACTGTTGTCAAACACGCAGGTGACTTTGAGTAGGTCGCCGAAATTCATTTGAACTGGCTCCTCAAACCACACACCTTCTTGGTTGTTGAAATTCCAGGCGGGGTTGTGGTGCAACATTTGGTAACTGGGTGTGTTCGGATTCAATTCGATAGTGATGGATCGGCCTCGCAAATGCATGTGGTTAAACACGCCGAGAATCAAGCCTTGGCTTCCATTCAATACGGTACAGGAAAATTCCTGTGCATCGCCGAAACCGATATCTCGCTCAATAAAATCATTTGGATTGGAACTGCATTCCACATGAACGATGTCCGCCACGCCAGGAAGATTCACTTGACTCAATGCATAATCACGATGGCAGGGGTCGTTGCGGTTCTGTGGATACGGCCCTGGACATCGCAATTCAACCGGCGCGATCAAGCCACGGAAGCGCAAACTTTCCAGTTGTTCTCCTGGTTCGCTCAGCGTGAGTTTCGCGCTGCTAAGGTCGGGCCGAACCTGAGAAGGGTCGATGCCTTGCAGGTTGTAGTGAACCTGCATCACCAATTGAGAACCTGCTTCAAAGGGTTTGCCTGTGCCCGTTGGATAAATCGACTGGTTACTGCCAGGAATCCAAGTGCCAAGGCTTCGGGAAAAGTCGCGCCCAATCTGCAAGATGGCTTCGACGCCTTCTCCGTTGATGATGCCAGGACCACCAAAGCACGTCCAGCCAGGACCAGGATCGGCCTCATCGGCTGCAACGGCTCCAGGTACAGAGGTTGGGCCAGCCACATACAGCACCACATGATGCACAATTTCTTCCAAGCCTGGTTCGATGTTATAGGCTTTCACCATCACATCATCAGCCAATTCAGGATCAACCAGGAAACAACGGTAATCGTCACGAAACTCTGTGTTAGGCATATAAGGTTCGTTCATGGAAAGTGAGAGCAAAAGCGGGTCCTGGCTCACACCATCCACCGCAGCAAATGAAAAGATAATGGCAAGCAACAATGCAAACTTACGAATCAAGACAGACTCCTTTAGTGTGCTTTGAAAATCAGGTGTACTTAATTATAGGCTCATTTTTCAATTTGAGTAGAGGTTTGGATAGGGTGAAGGATTATTTAGGAGGCTTAGGGTCACCCAATTCACCAATGACTACAGCTTGAGAGTCTCTCCCCATATTGATGCAATGGAATGTACCATTGCCTTTGCCGAAACAAACTTGATTGCTATCATCGAGATTAACTAATTTCATAGGTTTGTATTGATTGGCAAAAATCACATCCAAGTTGCCATCACCATTCAAATCACCAACATCTAGTCCGTGAGAATCGTTTGCAACTTTGCTGATATCGTTACAGGAAAATGCGCCTGTGCCATCTCCAAGGCAAATTTTGTTGTAACCAGGCCACTTTCTTGTATAACGTGTAACCGTTTTGGCATCTTCGTCTTCATCAGGTAAACGTGAAAAAACAGCATCCAAATACCCATCTTTATTGAAATCACCCAATCTAACATCATTTGTTCTGCCAAAATTAAATTTGTCCGCATTTTTAGAGAGAACCAAAGAACAATGGAATTTTTCTTCTAGGTTCAAGCAGCTTACAGCTTGAGTGTATACATTTACTATATCAATAAAAGTGTCTCCATTGATATCTCCTAAATCAGTTTCAAGAGTTACCCATAAGTCTTCATCTATACATTTGCCAAGCACATTGTAGCTCAAGCATGTTTCTTCTGAAAATTCGATTTCCTTACAAATGAATTTTCCAATTCCATCTCCAAAACAGAGTCGGTTTTGAAAACCCACTGTAGAAAAAATAGCGTCAATGTTTCCATCCTGATCAATGTCATCTAGTGCCACGTGGTAACTTTCGCCTATATCTTGGGAAAGATTCGAGCAAGAAAAGTTAGCATTACCATCACCGAGGCAGACCATATTAGGGTGCTTATTATTTGCAAATATCAAGTCCAAGTGTTGATCTTCATTGGTGTCAGCGACAGCGATATGTCCTCTCAATTCTTCTTCATCAAAATCTTCTGGAGGTAAAATGTCGGTGCAGTCAAAACTTTGCTCTAAATTCAAACAAAGACGATGGCCATTTGAAAAATTGGTGATAATAATATCTTGACGTTCATCTTCATTGAAATCTCCCAGGGAAATATCTGACCCGCCTTCATTAATGGTTTGGCAAACGGGTCTGAGTGAGCCATCACCGTAGCAAATTTTCCCTTTATCTTCGCTAAGAAATACCATATCAAGCGAAATGCTGGGAGAAACACCCTGGAAAAACAAAACGATTCTCTCATAAGCTGGTTCAATAAAAACTAAAACAGCAACCATAACCATGGCAGGCAACAACAAAATAACAAGCGAGATAAAACCATTTTGATTATCTTTTTCCATGATTAGAATTGATTTCAAAAATATTCGCTATAGCGAAAAAACCAAATTGCTCATAAAAATATCAAGCAAGCACAACAAACAACACCACAAGAGCAACCAGAACCACGGCACCTAAAATGAGTAAGAATGTTATATCCATGTTTGCCTTTCAATAACTAGAATATGTTACATCATATTCGTTATTTTTTTGTTAGCCAAATGCAACAGAATTCGACTTTCTTCGAGGTTTGACAAATGGGTTGGGTGTTGGTTTATGTGGGATCAGGTGGGTTTCTTAATTCTTTGTTAAGTAGAGAAGTAAAAAAGAGAGGGTCATAAGCCGGATTCTGTGCTTGATCGAAATCAAGTGAGAGTCATCCATCTTTGCGGCCTACCCGCAGACGGCGATTAAGCGGGCCGCCTTCAAACGCCTGCCTATTTGGCCTTGCTCCGGCTGGTGGCACCATGCCCCCGCACCTTGCGGCTGGGGCGGTGGGCTCTTACCCCACCGTTTCACCCTTACCTACCAAGGTAGGCGGTTTGTTTTCTGTTGCGCCATGCACGGATCGCTCCGTCTGAGCGTCAGCTCAGCAGCCTGCCCTGAGGAGTCCGGACTTTCCTCAACAAATGTAAAACATTTGCTGCGACCCTCTGACCCTCTCCGTTATCGATTGTACCCACAGTTTGGGCAGTGTCGCAATTTTTTACCACGTCGACGCGTTTGGTGAAGGCGTTTGACGCAGTGTGGGCAATACGATCTGACCCATCGCAAAAATCCCCAAAACATCATCAAGCCAGAAAAGGTGAAGGCGGTGGGCGTAAACCAGTTGGATTCAGAATTTTTAGATGAAACGCTGACCACGCCTTTTTCAAAAAGATCAAGCAGGGTTTGCCCCAGTTGCTGGGAGGCGGGTCGGATGCGACCACGCTGGGCCGCCGTGTTGATTTGTTTTTCCAGATTGGTTCTTACTGCATATGGCAAAAAACCCTGAAGCTCAGTGCCTGCCCAGAGATGGAGTGACCAATTTGGCGTGTCTTCCAAAAACATGCCGAAGATGGCTCTTGAGCCGTCGATGTTCCAAGCATGACGGATTTCGGCGGCATAGCGTTCTGGATCATCAAAGGGATCACGCTCTGAGAACAGCAAAATTAAAGAAACCTGATATTTTTCCTGAAGCTGGTCAATGGATTGTTGTAACGCTGAACGTTGCGGTTTGCCCCCCAACACGGCAGCGTAATCATTGATGGCGCCTGTTTGTTGTGGCAAGTTCTGAGCATGGACTGAGATTGTGCTGGAAAACAAAATGGCCAGAAAAAATCCCCAAAAGAGTATTTGGGCCAAAGGTGTGTTTGTGTGTTCCATTTGCTTTCCTTAACGTACATCAACTTTTCAAGAGGTTTGTGCCTCATTTACGTTGTACGTAATAACAGATGGAAAATCAGGGAAACGCTTCCCTTTGAGATATGACCTTGCATCCACCCTATCGCTGATAAAGAATTCTTGAACAATGTTCACAGTGGACCAATGACATGGCTGATTTGACATCCTGCACCATTTGAGAACTCAGTTGAAGCTGACAGCCGCTACATTTTACTCCCTGTAGTCGGGCCAATGGATCTGAAAAGTTTTTTTTCAGACGTTCGTAAGTGGCTTTCAGGTGGCTGGGCAGCGCGGCCCACAGGTCATCCAGTTCTTTTTGAAGGCCGGATTTTGTATCCTCTTGCGTTGCAATCTCTTTTTCTTTTTCAGCTATATCGGCATCAAATTTGGATTTTTGCTGTGCGTATGTGTCGTCTTTTTCCTTGGTGGTATCTTCATCTACTTCGATTTCATCCAACAAAGCCAGTGCTTTTTCTTCAAGATCGCTGATATGTTGGTGCCCGTGTTCGATGCTTTCTTTGATGATGTCAATTTCTTTAAAGCTGACAATATCTTCGGCCAGTTTGCGTTCCTGCTCTCGAATGTGGTCATCCAAATGGTCGACTTCTTCGGAAAGCTTTCGGCCTTCGATTTTTTTTTCTTCAAGGTCGGCGTGGATTTTTTCGTGGCGTTCTGTGGCTTGATTCAATTGTTGCTGAATTTGCTGACGACGACGCTTGTGATGCTCGATCTTCCGTTCGACCTCAAGGATTTCCAAATCTTTGTCCTGGATGGCAAGCAACGCTTCCAGTTCCGGTTGCATACAAGCTCCTTCGATGCTGACGCATCTGGCTAGAATCTGCTCGCATTGTAGATTTTTGATGAATTGACTGCAAGAAAAAAGTAAGAGGCAGCCGCTAAGTGGCTGCCTCTTTTAGGGTTTGTATCTAGAAAAGTCTCGGTTTAAAAAACAATGCCCAATTGCATGCTGGTTTGCCCCAGTCCGTTGGGCGAAAAATCAGACGATGCGCTGAAAGAAACATTTGTGTCATAAGTGGCAGTGAGCGACAACAATGTTTGCGTCCAGTTCAGTTCACCAGAATTGTTGGTGTCCGAAAGCGTGCTGGTGGCATCGAGCTTAAGAATGCCTCGAGTAAAGCCAAATCCAAACGAAGCTGAACTTAACCCATCGCCATCAGAATTTAATGTGATGTCCAAGTCGGCCGGATTTTGATTGGGGTTCAACACCAGGCTCAGCGTGGCTGTAGCTGCATCAATTTGGAAATCGATGTCGTTGTCGCTTAATACAAGATTTAAATTACCTGAAGTAATGGTTGTGGTCATGTTGGACAGAGCGAAATTTGTGATGTTATCTGACGACAATAAGGTAGATACACTTGCCAAATCTGCAATGTTGAATGCAAACGAAGCCACAAAACGAATCGGCTCTAAAGGCACAAAGGTTACAGCCGCATTGCTGCTGATGCCTCCAAACTCAATGCCTGATACCTGTAAAGTTTCTTGCTCAAAAAACAAAGGGGTTTTGGCACCGTTTTCAATGGCCGTTGTGTTTTGGCCGAATTGAGAGGTACAGGTTTTGTTGACTTCCCATTCAAAGCTGCGATTTTTCAAAAAGTTTTGGCCCGAGGCACATAAGGAAACGATGTTAGTCACTGTAATACCGCTCACCGTTTGACCGGTCACGGAAAGCACATTGCCAAAGCCAAAGGTTGGGGTTTGATCGTCAACAATACCGTTTAAGTCTACGGTATTGTAAAGCACACCATTAAAATGGTCAGGCTCATGTGTCAATACACCGTTGCTCAAGCCTTGGATATCTGGAAAATCTACATCTTCGAACAAAACAAGGCTGGTAATATCTGCACCAAACAAGGTCATGTTCATTGAAAGGCGTTTTTTTACGAATCCAATGGCATTGTCTGGAACACCATCACCATCAGCATCACCAAGGCTGGTCACAGATGTGCCTGGACATTGGCCGGAAATTCCACCACTGGTGTTGCTCACACCGACCGGAAATAGATCGCAACCAAAAGGCGTGGCAAATACAAATTCGTCAAGAATAAATAAAATGCCCAAACGTGTGTCTAGGCTGATAACGGCAAACTCCAAACCAGTTATACCAAAGCCTAAATCAACACCAAAGATCAGTCCACTAAGGGTGATATTTAGCCCCAAGTTAGATTTAATGTCGAAATGGAATTTAACAGCTTCTGTTTGCGTGCCTTCCGGCAGCATGTCGATTTGAATATCAAAATTTCCTGTCACATCGCCAAGAGTTACGGTTGAAAACAATATCACCACAACAATTGACAACGCAATAGGCAAAGTATCCCTAAACATAAAACAACCTCCTTTAGGGAGTACACACCATTTTTTATTTCCCCCAACAACTCATTTCATCACGATGATCGCTTTTCTTTGATCGTAGGCTGGAAAACATCAAAAGGTCTGTGATTGCAGTCACCGCAAAAACAATAGGATTTATCAGGAATGTAGCGTTTTAGACAATCCTTGTGAATTGGGCCTGATTCCAGTATCTTCAAATCCTTAAATCTGGAAATATTTAAACGACTGATACTGTAGAAATTTACGCCAAACTGAATGAGAAATTTGCAAAGAAACACACTTGGAGGACACATGAAACCATCTGAAATTCGTGACGCCGGATTGGCCGCAAGAGGTCAACAAAAGATTGACTGGGTACAACCCCGAATGCGTGTGCTCAATGTCATTCGAGAACGTTTTAGAAAAGAACAGCCCTTTAAAGGTTTGAAATTGGGCGTTTGCGTCCACTTGGAAGCCAAAACGGCTTATCTGGCCATCGTGATGCGCGACGGTGGGGCACAAGTGGCAGTCAGTGGATCCAATCCTCTAAGTACACAGGACGATGTGGCCGCAGGTTTGGCCGCAGAAGAAAATATTGAAGTTTATTCCTGGCACGGTGCCAGCGATGACGAGATGGAAGGGTTTTACCACAGTGTGCTCGATGCCGAACCTCAGATTTTGATTGATGACGGGGCTGATTTGGTAAAATTGCTGCACACCACCCGAACGGATGTGGCTGAAGGCATTTGGGGTGGTACGGAAGAAACCACCACCGGCATTGTGCGCCTTCATGCGCTGGCCAAAGAAGGCAAATTGAAATTTCCGATGTTTGCCGTCAATGACGCCAAAATGAAACACCTTTTTGATAACCGTTACGGCACAGGTCAGGCCACTTGGGATGGCATCATGCGCAACACCAATCTCACCGTGGCTGGCAGTACAGTTGTTGTGGCCGGGTATGGTTGGTGCAGCCGTGGGATTGCCAACTATGCCAAAGGGTTAGGTGCCAATGTGATCGTGACCGAAATTGATCCAGTCAAAGCCATCGAAGCTGTGATGGATGGTTTTCGGGTGATGCCGATGGTCGAAGCTGCACCGCACGGTGATTTCTTCATCACTTCCACGGGCAACACGGATGTGATCACTCAAGATGCGATCAAAAACATGAAAGACGGTGCAGTGTTGGCCAACTCTGGTCACTTTGACATCGAAATTTCCAAACCAGACTTGGACTGCCTGGCCAAAGAGAAGAAAACGGTGCGTGACAACATTGATCAGTATGTGATGGAAGACGGACGTCGCATCAATCTGTTGTGCGAAGGCCGCCTGGTCAACATTGCAGGGGCCAATGGGCATCCGGCTGAAATTATGGACATGAGTTTTGCGGTGCAGGCCATGAGTGCTGAATATGTATTGAAGAATAAAGATAACTTGAAGCCTGGTTTTTATGAAGTGCCCGAAGAATTAGACACTGAGATTGCCCAATATAAACTGGATGCGCTGGGTGTGAAGATCGACGAATTGTCTGAAAAGCAACAACAGTACCTTGCATCTTGGCAATAATTTGGGTAAAAATAATGACTTGAATCGGCTTTGATTCAACACACTGAATCGCTAAGAGACAGGTGCTTGATTGTGAAATGAAGGATCAGGTCAAATAGCGGTTGAGTTTGATGATAAAAAGCCAATAGATTCGCTAGGAATCAGACCCAAGTTAAAGAGTTAAGGTCAATGGTTTTAAGCGTATCAGTGCGAAGATGTAAAACATTTTGGAGGCAGTTCTATATGGCAGAGTTACTTCATGGCGTGGGCCGAAGAAAAACATCGGTTGCCCGCGTTTATTTAAAGCCTGGCGAAGGCAAAATTATCGCCAATGGCAAACCGATGGAAGAATTTTTTGCTGCAGACCCTTATTTCAAACAGCGCGCTGCTGTGGCTGTGTATAAGCCATTTGAAGTGACGGGGACGCTCAATAAATACGATGTGAAAGTCAATCTCTCTGGTGGCGGTGTCACGGGTCAAATTGACGCCCTGCGAATGGGGATTGCGCGCGCTTTGCTGAAGGTGGATGCAAATCATCGAAAAGCACTGCGCAAAGAAGGCTTGCTGACTCGCGATTCCCGCATGGTGGAACGCAAGAAATACGGCTATAAAAAAGCCCGCCGCAGCGAGCAGTATTCTAAACGTTAAGGATTTTATTATGAAAGCTGGAATTCATCCTGAAATTAAATTGATCAAGGTGGTTTGCTCGGGTTGCAACACCGAATTTGAAACGTGGTCCACTGAGGACGAAATTCGTGTTGAAATCTGTGCCGACTGCCATCCGTTTTTCACTGGAGAACAGCGCTTTTTGGACACCGAAGGCCGCGTGGAAACGTTCGAACGCCGCTACGGTAAAGTCAAGCAACCGGAAGCAAAAGCAGAAGAAGCCCCTGCCGCAGAAGCCGAACCTGCTGCTGAAGCAGAGGCAGAAGCGGAAGCGCCTTCTGAGGAAGCTGCGGAATAACAGTGAAATTCCCTACACGTGCCATCCACGCCGGGCAAGATCCCGATCCCTCTACAGGTGCGGTGATTCCACCCATCTATATGACATCGACGTTTGCTCAGGAAACACCGGGTGTGCACAAGGGGTTCGAGTACTCTCGAACGGACAATCCAACTCGACAGAAATTAGAAACCGTGCTGGCCTCCCTCGATGGCGGACAGCACGGTTTGGCTTTTGCCTCTGGCAATGCCGCCACGGACACCATCCTTAAATTGCTGTCTCCTGGCGATCATGTGATTGCCGGCAACGATTTGTACGGTGGTACCTATCGCATTTTTGAAAATGTGTGGCGTCACTGGGGCATCGACTTTACTTATGTCGATCCCAACAACACGGCTGACTTTAAGCCCACTGATAAAACCAAACTCATCTGGCTGGAAACACCGACCAATCCGTTGATTAAAATCACGGACATTGAAGCGGTGGCAAAGCAAAAAGGTGACGCTTTGGTGGTGGTGGACAACACGTTTGCATCTTCTTATTTACAGCAGCCATTGGCTTTGGGTGCAGACATTGTGGTTTACAGCAGCACCAAATATCTGGGGGGTCACAGTGATGTTGTTGGTGGCGCAGTGACCACTTCCAGTGATGAAATCCACGAACGACTCAAGTTCCTACAAAATGCGGTGGGCCCAGTGCCATCACCATTCGACAGCTGGCTGTTGCATCGCAGTTTAAAAACGCTGCACTTGCGCATGGAAGCCCATTCCAACAATGCGCAGGCCGTGGCTGAATTTTTGCAGGGGAATGCCAAAGTGGATCATGTGTATTACCCAGGATTGGCACATCATCCTGGTCACGACGTTGCTAAAAATCAGATGAAACGTTTTGGTGGCATGGTGAGTTTTGAACTCAACGGCAGCCTCAACGCGTTTTCCAAGAGCATCAGCTTGTTTACCCTGGCTGAAAGTTTGGGTGGGATTGAATCGCTGGTGTGCCACCCTTCCTCAATGACACACGCTTCCATCCCGCGCGATATCCGCATTGCAAACGGTGTGAAAGACAACCTGCTTCGCCTTTCCGTTGGCGTCGAAGATGTCGATGATTTGATCACCGACTTAGAACAAGCGCTTTCCAACGCTTAAGCCATTTTTCTCCTCAGATTTACATCCCCAATGGATTCCAAACGACAAAGTAGAGCAATTCACCTGAAGCAATGCTGATTGCCCAAAGTCCGACGAATAAATAAGTCAATTCTTTGTGGTTTCGGAAATAAGGAATTCCTTTCTTGGAAGCCTGATATGCAAAGAAGGCCATTACAATTAAGCCAATCAGCATGACCAATGAAAGGATGCCGTGGAAAGCGCCCAACAATGTCACCCAACTGCTCAAGGGTTCGGGATGGTTTTCGACCACCACAACGGCTCGGTAAACCATATAAAACACATTGACAAAAACTTCATAAGCCAGCGTGATTGATAATAGTTTCCAGCGTAACGCATTGCCTTTTAAATTATCGAAGATGACATAAAGGACAATCGCAGTAACTGCCAGTTCTGAAAGTGCCGTGATGGTGCTAAAGGTGAAATCCATACAAAAAACTCCTCAATTAATGGTTGACAATAAAGTCAGAAAATCCAACCTGTTTTGATGGTGTGATGCGGAAAAATGGTGTGGTGAAGCGTAACATTCTTAGGTTGTCTGTGGTCAGATGAACCAAAGTTCTTAACACAGGATCTTCACCCAGAAATGCTTTGAAAAATGGATCATTAAACGTGACGTGAGAGAGCGTGGCTTCGATGACAAACACTTCATATTCACGTCGCCCCAGTTGAGTTTCGATGGGGAAATTTTCAATACGAACCACTTCGGCATGTCCGGTGAAATAAGGGTCTTCGTCCTGTGGCAAAAATTCATGATAAAAGACGTTAAAATCCCAGGTTTGACCAAGCTCTATGGTTTTGCTGAACAAGTGATAGGGCCAGTCCGAGATGGTCATGGTGGGCACGCGCCACTCGGTGATTTCTTCAACCAACTCCGTTGAGCCAGGGATGCGCACGTTGGCCGTTTGAGCATCGTCAGCCACGCGATAAAACCCATCGTCCGAAAAATCCTGGCGCATGGGGTCAATGAAATCAAACGAAATCGTAAAGTCGGCTTGAGCCAGATCAAACTGTGGAGAAAGGCGGCTGAACCAATCAATCGTGATCACGTTGCCCACAGCCACTTCGACCAGTTGATTCACTGTGTGAGTGTTGTTTTCATTGATGATACGATCTCGTTGCGAGGTCACCCCATTTAAATCCACATAATCCAGCCAGCTGGGGAAAGGGTCCTGAGCATCGTTGATGCCATCGTTATCAGAGTCGGCCTGGGTGGGATCGGTAAACAATTCTAGATATTCTATGCCGTCGCTGAGACCATCGCCGTCCGTGTCAGGTTTGGTGGTATCCGTGCCCAGAAGGGCTTCTTGTTCGTCATTGAGACCATCGTTGTCCATGTCGCCGCTTTGGGACACGGCGGTCATGGTGAGGCCAAAAACAAAGATAAACAACATGGTGATTAATTTTTTCATACGGTCCTGCTTTCTGTTCGAAACAGCCAGGGTTTTGCCACAGTCAACAAGGCGGGCAACACCCACAACGTCGCTAAAAGTGCGTAAATAATCGCGGTACTGACCAATAAACCAAAATCCCGATTCCAGGGAATTTGTCCAAATATCATCAAGCCGAACGCAGCCAAGGTGGTTCCTGATGCACTGATGAGGGCGCGAGACACCAAGGCGCTGCCAGCAATCACTTTTCCATTTTCTCGCACTCGCTGTGCCAGATGGATGATATAATCCACACCCAATCCAATACCCAGCGCCGCGACCAATGCCGTAGATGCGCTGATCCTCAACCCAAGCCAATGAATCGTGGCAAGCTCCAAGGCCATCACCAATGCCAAGGGCAGCAAACAAACCAGGCTCCATAACACAGAACGAAACAGGAAGGCCATCACAATACCCACAAGAATGAAAGCCAAGCCCATCGACTGAAAAAATCCTTCTTTCAACGCAGTGAGGCTCAGGGCTTCTAAGTAAGGTGAGCCGGTGATAGACACGCTCAGGCCCAGATTTTCCAGTTCTGGCCTCACTCTTTCCAATCGCTGCTGAAGGTCATTTGTGATGGTGGAAACAGCCTCTGGTTCGTGCGCACGAACCACATCGATACGAACGACAGTTGAATTATATTCGTTTTCATCGGCTTGATGAATCAGTCCATCGAATCGAGATTGAAGCGGAGACTGTGCCTTCGCATGGTTGAGCAAATTCAAATACGCTCGATCTGCATCCATCCCAAAATCTTCCAGAAAGCGGGATTCCGCAGCTGTATCTGAAAAGCGGACATCGTCCAGCAATCGTCCGATATGGCGAACCTGTCGAACGAATGGGGAAGCTGAAAGCTCTGGGCCCAGAGTTTGATTTAAAGAACGCATCAAATCGAGGCGCACCACATCCCCTTCGATCAGGATTTGAACTTGATCGTAATTTTTAAATTCTTCGTTGATGCGTTCGTAAAGCACCGCCTGTTGATTGCCCTCGGGCAGCAACCAGCGAAGATCATAAGGAAAAACTTTGAGATGCTGTCCATTGGCAAAGGCCAGCACGCCCAATCCAGCTACCAATATCAACCACATCCAGGCCAGCCGAGGCTGCGTGAACTTGCGCCATAGCCCAGTCACCGGCGCTTCGCTGCTTGAGGCAGACAATGAAATTTCTTTGCCTAACAGTTGTTGAATACTCGGAATCAAAGTGACGGTGACAATAAAAGCGCTGAACATGGCAAACGTTGCCAGCAGGCCAAAAGCCTGAACAGGCGGGCTGCCAGAAGACATCAGCGCCGCAAAGCCCACGATGGTTGAAAGCGTGGTGTACCACAGCGTTCGGCCAGTATGAGAAAGCGCTTCGCTCAATGCCTGTTGATGGGGTTGGCCTGCTTGGCGCTCCTGGCGGAAACGGATCAGCAGGTGCAGTGCATCGTCCAATCCGACGCCGAACAGCAACGGGAAAATAGCAATCAATAAAAAGCTGAGTGGAATATTAAACATGGCCATCCAGCCGAAGGTCCACACGGTCGAAACCCCAATCACAAGCAGGGGTAAATAGATTTCGTGAAGTGAATGAAAACTCAATAAAAACAAAACAAGCATCAGTGTTATCAATGCCAGCGACCATGAAACACCCAGGCCCACACCGACAAAAGCAATCAACACAACAACAAGTGCTTTGAGTTTGGTCGCGGATTTGTAACGATCTCTCAGTTGAATCCACAGGGAAACCAAACAAAAAGCGACACTCAGCGCAACCAGTGACCACCACCAGATCAGGTTGATGCCGCCTTCTAAAGCGAGCGCTGATACGGCTGTGACCAATGACCCTATCACCCACCAGGCGCGATTTTTTAACCGGAACGTCCACAACAAAACCAGAGCCATGAGTGTCGCCATCAGAGGAATGATCAACTGCAAATCCTGCTGGGTGGTGTCATTGAACGTATTTAGGGCGTTGCCATAACTCATCAGTTCAATCTGGGTGGCGGATGCCAAAATGCCTGAAAGCGATTGTTCCGCTCGTTCAGCCACTTCAAGGATGTCTGCGTGTTGTGCAATGTTGGCAACCACCAGGGCTGTTCCTTGAGGGGACAAATAATCCTGAACCGTACTCAGGCGTTGGGTGGTGAGTTGGATCACTTGGGCAAAGCTGTATCCCAGTGGATCACCATCAACAGGCAAGATGGCAAATGCTGGATCGCCCCCATGCAGGCCGCTTGAAATGAGTTTGACCAAATCGGGCAATCCTTTGGCTGAAACGACCCCCACCGTTTGCTTCAGTGTTTCCAGCACAGCCTCCATGTCCAAAATGGCTTCGGGGGAGGTGATGGTTTGTCCCTCTTGCGGGGTGAGTCGGATGAACAGGGTGCGGGAAAAATGATCGCCGCCAAAGGTTTCTGAAATGTGTTGATAGGTTTGGGTGACAGGGGCGTTGGGATAAAATGTTTGCAAATCGTTGTGGATTTCCAGCCTTGGAAGCTGCGAGGCCAGCACAAGCGTTACGCCGACCAGGAGGGCCAATGCCCATCCGGCATAGCGCTCCATCCAACCGGCATATGCTTTCAAGAATTTGAGCATTAAAGAAAATGGCCCTCGCCCAAAACGAGGCGAGGGCACCTTTCTATATAGAAGAAATTTATTGTGGCATCACCAGAATCACCAGGCCAACCGCTGCAGAGAGCGTGGTGGAGACACTAAACAGTATTTCAGGTCCCTGCTGGCGGGCGTTTAATAACTCGCCCTGATACAGATCTTGAGCCAGATACGGGCTGGTGCCAGCGTTCAGATCAGCCAAGGCTGCGGCCGCATCGGCACTGCTGTTAAAGCGCACGTCGAAGTTGACCACTGCGCCGGACTCGGTAAAGCTCATAGCCAGCCCAAGCGCCTGTTCACCGGCTGAGGTCGGGCGATCCACTGAGGCATCCGTGGTGCGAACAAAGGAAACATCGCCACCGCGTGCGCCCAAGGCAATTAGCAATTCATCAAAAAAATCACCATCGCCCTGGATGAGAGCGGTGATGTCGCCCATCGTGGCTTCCAACTTTTCCACGTTGGCAGGCGGGCCGAAGCTGGTTTCAGTGCCCACCCAAAGCGCATCACCCACAAAGTCAAAAGCATAACCCCATTGAATTTGCACAGGGCCAAACACGCCGCCGGCGCGAATCAATGGAAGGCCGTTGCTGTCTTGCAACTCCCAATTGGTGAATGGCGACATGGGCACGCCCACCGCAAATTGAAGCCCAATCAATGGGCCAAAGGCTGCTTCAAGCGGCAGGCCTTGAATCAAAGACACGCCTGTCATGCCAGGGCCGGTGCCATGTGCCACGAAAGACGTGAGGCCAGCGTTGAGTTCCAAAGTGTCTTCAACAATCTGGCGAATACCGTTGAGTGGATGACGGGCTGCGGCCAAAGGATCCAAAAAGCCTTCGGTCAATACAGGGTTGTTTGCCAACGTGGCCAAATCAGCCACCAGCAGGCGAGTGAAGCCATCTGGGTAACGGACCAAGACATCATCAGGGTTGACAGCAGATGAAGCGTTGACCATCAGCAAGGTCAGACTGAAAAGGAATATGAGGTTTACGACCATAATTTTGCGGAACATTTTAAGCATCCTCCTAAGGTTTTTTGTCGAGAATGGATTTCAGTGCTATTAAAGAATCGTTGAGCAGGCCGTCTACGGAACGACCACTTGATGCCAATACCATGATGCCATGCACATGGGTACCAACAAAATGCAAAAAAGGCGAAGGTTCTAGGTCGTGGGCTTCCAATATTGGTACCGCAAGTGCTTTAAGATCATCCAACCAGGTCATATGGCGTCGCACAAAACCTTTAAGCACACCAGGGTGGGCATTGCGGGGCTCTGTCAGCACCATGTAAAGCACCTTAAACATGGCAGGATTCTTGCGGAAATTGTTTACACAGCCCACCAGCAAGGCTTCAGCAATATCATAGGGTGTTTTGAGTTGATCCGTGCGTTCAAAAAGACCTTCAAAATGAGCATCGACTGTGGCTTCAATGGCGCCCTCTAAGATTTCTTCTTTGGAGGAGAAGTAATAATAGATAGTGCCTTTGCCAAGCTCGGCTCGGTTCGCAATTTCATCTATGGTTGCATCTTTAATGCCCTGTTCGGAAAACACTTGAAGGGCAGTGTCTACAATGGTGTGTCGACGTTGTTCTCGTTCTTGTAATCGGCGCTCGGAAACACCCATAAAATCACCTTGAAATAGTTTTTCGACTCATCAGTCGAAAATAGTATAGCAAGTCGATATGGTGACCGCCATGATCCAAGTCATAATTTTTAGATGTAAAAGAGGAAGGACATCACTCACTTTTAAAGTATACGGCCCCTTTAAACCACTGCAATACAATGGTATAAAAAGAGCATATGATTTTTCTACGAACCTTCCTTGGCCTGGTGCTGGCCATCTCCACCTTCGCAATGTTTTCAGATGCACCCAACGGCTACGGTCAATCCGATGTTTTTACAAACATCCCCCTGTTGCCAAACCTCAATCAGAGTTTGCCGCAAATTGGGGTGGATCGTGTTCATGACTTGGGCATTACGGGCGATGATGTCAATATTTTGATCATCGATAACTTTCGCCCGGAACGGGACGATCCCTGTGGTCGCTTTGCTCATGGGGATTGGGTTCGTGGCGTGGTGGAAGCCGTTGCGCCTGATGCGCGCATCAGGCGCATCAATGTGTCGTTGGATGTACCCGGCACGCCAGACCGACCCTGTTTTGCCTTCAGCGCGCAAGAACTGTTTGAAGCCCTTCAGGAAGCCTTGGAAAACGTGGATGACTGGGAAATTGACATCATCAACTACAGCATCGGCGGGGGCCGTTTCGACCGCGAATGTGTGGAATCTGACCCTTTCAGTCAAATCATTCGAGAGCTGGTGGCCGAAGGCGTGATGTTTGTCACGGCGGCAGGCAACAACGGATTTACCAATGCGTTGGGGTTTCCTGAGTGTATGCCTGAAACCATTTCAGTGGGCGCGGTTTACGATTACAACTCCAACGAGCTGGAACAAGCCAATGTCTGTTCCGATTTTCCGGTGATCGACAAAATCACCTGTTACTCCAATCGTGCTTACTTCATGGATTTTCTGGCCCCGGGCAGCGTGATCGCGGTCAATGAGTCGCTGGTCAGCATTGGTACTTCAGCATCGGCCCCCCATGTGGCGGGTGTGATTGCCCTACTGTTACAGATAGATGATCGGCTGACCCTTGAAGAAATACGTGAAATTCTAACCGACACCGGCAAACCGATCACCGACCCGCTCAGCAGGCTGACCTTTCCACGGATCGATGCCCTTGAAGCGGTGTTGTCTTTGTTGGAGCTTGAAAATGAACCGCCCAGTCTGAGCCTGAGGATGTCTCCAGGCAAACCAAGCACGGAGGATACCATCACCTTTACTGCTCAGGCCAATGATCCTGATAACGATCCATTGACCTTTACCTGGATTGTGGATGGGTTTATACAAGGCACCCACGACCCAACCCTGATTTGGGAAAATCCACCGTTAGGTGAGCACACGGTTGAATTGCAAGTGTCAGATGGGCGAGGTGGGGTGGCCCAGACCAGCATCACGTTTACTGTCACGGAACCTGTGCCTGATCAGGTGAATGATTTAACCAAAGTGGCGCGCGCGCTGGATGTGAATGTCGATGGGATTCATGGTGATGATGAAGTGTTGGTCTCCATCCGCTTTTGGATCACGGCAGAACTTGTGCCGGGGGCGGATGTGTTGGTGGGCGATGACTTGATTTTGGAACTAATTGCCTTATGGATCACCGCAGAACCCATTTGATCTTGACAAAAAGCGGCATCAGTTATACGCTTTAATATGAATGAATGATCATTCAGAAATTATGGCAACTTCAATTAAAGTGGACAAAAAGGAACTGATCCGGCAGGCGGCTTTGAGTGTGTTTGCCCGGCATGGGTTTTATTCGACCACCGCCCAGCAAATTGCAGCCGAGGCAGATGTGGCTGTGGGAACGCTCTACAACCATTTTAAGGATAAAGAAGATATCCTGATTCATATTCTGGACACAGAGATGAACGAACGCCAAGCTGCGGTGCTGCAGATTGTGGGCAAAGATTTGCCGATGCGTGAACAAATTAAGCAAATTATTGCCTTCCATATGGAACGGGCGGTGGAAAACAAATTTATGATGCGGCTTTTTCTTGGCGAAGAATTACACCTGAGCGGGAAGCTGGAAAAATTCACCTACAAGCTGTTTAAAGAAATTCCAGATCGCATGGTGCTGATGCTTCAGGCAGCCATGGATCGTGGTGAGCTTCGTCGAGCCGATCCATTGGTGTTGGCCCACGCCATCATGGGGGCCAATCGCTCCGTTATGGTGCGCGCCTCCTTGTACGATGATGACGCTGCAAAACGCATCCGTGATCATGCGGCAGAGGAGCTGACAGAGTTCATTTGGCAGGGGATCAAACCGACCTGACAAATGCGCCAAAAAACGTATCATAGGAAGGTGCACGAACTGGTGAATAGATACAATATGACTTTAAATATAAAAACATGCCCTGGGGGGAACGTTTGATGAAAAGAATCACGGCGATAACAGCGCTGGTTGCCCTGTTGCTGACCATGAGTGTCGGCTGGCTTGGCGCTCAACCTTTGACTGGGAATGACATTTTGGAAAGAGCATCCAACGCAGGGTCGATCACAGCCCTGGGCAATCGCATCAGTTTGATGGATTTTAACATCACCGACAGCACTGATTTAAAGATCACGCGCAAATTTGCGACCTTTAGCAAACGTGAGGAAAGCCAGCCCAACCGCCTGTTGATTTTTTTCCTGGAGCCCGAACTTGAGCGTGGAACCATTTTTCTCAGCGTCGATCCTGAAAACACGGGCGATCAGGCACGCTTCTGGTTGTTTTTATCAGCGTTGGGGCAGGCCAAGGAACTGGTGTCCAGTGAGGATCGCAATTCCGGTTTTGCAGGCAGCAATTTGAGCAATGATCAAATTGGCACCGGCCTGGATTTCAGCGAGGATTACACGGCTGAAGTGGTGGGAGAGGGCACACTTAGCGTCACCTGGGAAGGTGAGTTGCAGGAGCGCATGGCCTTTCGCCTGGAACTGAGTCAGCTGCCCGAAGCCAATGTGGATTTCCCCAGCGGCACCGCCTGGGTGGATATGGAAACGTTTGTGGTGCTTAAAGCCGAACTCAACAACGCCAATGGACAACTGGCTCAAATGACCACTGTGGACAATTTTGTGCAGTTCAATGACGATATCGAGCCCAATCTGATTGTGATTGACGATGTGTTGGAAAACGGAAAAACGGAAATTATCATCTCTGAACGACAGCAATTGGAAAACCTTCCTGATGAAATCTTCATGGTCGAAAATTTAGCGGAATTTGACCCCGCGGAATTTGGCATCGAACCATGACCAACGAACAATGGATCAATATCGGCCTGGTTGTGTTGCTGGCTGCAGGCTTGTGGGTCTGGTTGTCCATCAGTGAAGGCGATGTGTTTGTCGATCCCCTCAACATGAAGCGCGATCGCGTGCCGTTATCCGTCACCGAACAAATCAATCAGGGTCGGACCCTGGCCCCTGAGTTTGAAGATGCGTTGGGGGGCCGAATGCGCGGTGTCCCTCAAGACCGAGTTAGCCAAATCGGACGCTTGTTGCTGGAACGTCTGTTGAGTCTGGAGCAGCAAATCGAATCTGAAACTGGCCAGAGCCCAAATTGGACCGTCCATCCCTTCAGGTTTCAAGTGCTAAACAGTGAAGAGATCAACGCGTTTGCGTTGCCGGATGGCTCCATCTACATCACCGCCGGTTTGTTAAATCAAATGAATTCCGACGATCAAATTGCCGGTATTCTCGGTCACGAACTCGGTCATGTGGTATTGCGCCACACCGCCAGGGCGTTTGAAACGGCAGCCAAAGGCGACATCCTGTTGTGGGCGTTGGGCAATGTTTTTTCCAGCGAATTGACCAACGACATTGCCAGCGGGTTAAATATTTTGTTTCAACTCAGCTTTTCCCGCGAGCAGGAATCCAAAGCTGATGCGTTTGGTTATGTGCTCACTTGTGCCAGCAACTTCGATCCATCAGGCTTGAAAGAAGTGTTTGAACTATTTCAACAGCTTGACCCAGGCACCACACCAGAATTTCTCCGCACCCATCCCATTGCCGGTCGCAGAATTGACCAACTGGAAGGGCTAACCTGCCAGTTCCCAGTCTCATCCGTGCTCAGGCTGGCGGGCAACTGAAAGTGAAGCACGTCCTTTATTTATCAAACCTGGCAGATTGAAATCACCTGAAAACCAAATGTATAATATTAAAAGGTGATTTGGCTTGGACTTGAATGAATATCAAATTGAACTCGAATATCCCTGTCCTTGGACGTATAAGATCATTGGCTCGATTCAAGAGGATTTACGCCAAGCGGTTGCCGATGTGATTGGCGACTTGGAACATACCTTGAGTTTTTCGAACAACAGCAAAACAGGCCGTTACCTTTCCCTCAAACTCGAATTGGTCGTCCAGGACGAAGCTCAGCGTCTGAGCATCTATGAGTTGTTGAGCCAGCATGAGGCAATTAAAATTGTACTTTAGGATTTAACAAAACTTCAAAAGTCCAACTTCGTTTTATCTAAGAAAAATATCTAAATTAGAAAAATAGACCAATACCATGGATAGGGGCTCTAATCCCCCAACCCCCTTAAGGCATTAAGGGGGCTACGATTAGACTGCGAATAGGGGTTCTTTCTTTCCATCTTTGATTTTTTTCGATCATGAAATTGGGAAAAACATAGAGTTGACAAGTGTTTTTTTTCTTTGCCAATGAGAGTGTATTTGTCATATAATGCAGATCAAATGAGATGTTGTTGGCTGCAAAACGTGATTTAATATCAAAAATCTGAATCTAATACAAAAGTGGTTTTGATCTTTTGGAGGAGTGTGGGATGACGGTCAAAGCATTTTTTAATCCTGCGTCGGTGGAAGAAGCCATCGAATTGATGTATTCACAATCCGGCCGTGGAGAATATCTGGCTGGCGGCACTGATGTGCTTTGTAAGCATGAATGGCCGGATTTTGTGGTGAATGTGCGGGACCTGCTCAACACAGTCAAACAGGATGGCGATGAATTTGTGATTGGAGCTGCGGCAACGATTTCCCAAGTTGAATTCTGGGACGAACTGGCCGCCGCCGATGAGGGACTGATGCTTCAATGCGCCAAGGAGTTTGGGTCCAGGCACATTCGTAATATGGCTACGGTGGGTGGAAACATTGCCAGCGCCGTGCCTTCTGCCGATGTGGCACCGCCTTTGATGGTACTGGAAGCCAATTGTGTGGTACAAGGACAGGATGGGCAAAGAACCTTGCCCATTGCTGATTTTTTTACCGGCCCACATCAAAGCGTGATCGACAAGGAACTGCTGATCGAAGTTCGCATTCCAAAACCTTCAGCAAATATCAAAACGGATTTTCTGAAAATTTGTCGAAACCCAGGCGACATTGCCTCGATCAGTGTGGCGGCTCTTTTAGAATTGGATGGCGACACGATTAAAAAAGCACGAATTGCATTGGGGTCCGTGGCCCCCACGCCCATTCGAATTTTGGAAGCAGAGTCCTTTTTAGAAGGCAAACCTGCCAATGAAGAAAACATTCAACAGGCGGCTGATCTGTGTGCTGAAGCTGCAAAGCCCATCAGCGATCAACGCGCCAGTGCTGATTATCGAAAACACATGAGCATGGTGCTTTCTCGCCGTGCATTGCAACATTGTTTAGGGATTCGGGAGGATCAATGAGCAATACCTTTGAATTGAAAATGAACGTAAATGGCAGAGATCAGATCTTTGATGTCCACCCCCACGACCGCCTTAGCGATGTGCTGCGACGCGAAGGTTATTTTGGCGTCAAGGTGGGTTGTTATACAGGCGATTGTGGTACTTGTACCGTGTTGTTCAATAATGAGCCCATCGTCTGTTGCATGATGTTGGCTGGACAGGCGCAAGGCGCTTCTGTGTTGACGATTGAAGGCTTGTCTCAGGGACCAAAACTACACCCTATTCAAGAAGCATTTTTGGATGTGGGCGCAGTTCAGTGCGGCTTTTGTATTCCTGGCATGATGTTGTCTGCCAAAGCCTTGATTGATGAAAATCCTGATCCAACGGAAGATGATGCACGCGAAGCTCTTTCAGCCAACCTTTGTCGCTGTACAGGATATGAGCGTCCCGTTAAAGCCATTCTCAATGCTGCCAAGCAAATGAAGGAGGGAAAATAATGGCAACCCGTCCAGAATTTGATGTGGTCGGCAAAGATTTATGGCGAGTCGATGGTCGCCAACTGGCCACGGGCAAACCGGCCTTTACCGATGATTATCCCCAACAGGGGATGTTGGTGGGCAAGGTGTTGGGCAGTCCTCATGCTCACGCTCGCATTAAGAGCATTAATACTTCCGCAGCCAAAGCACTGCCTGGGGTTCATGCGGTGCTGACCTATGAAGATGTGCCCAAAGCCAAAGGGCCCATTGGGCGTCGCGCTGATTTGTTCAATCGGGTGCCTTACACACGCGCAGGCCAGGATTATCCAGAACCCTCTCCGTGGGATTTTTTCCTGCTGGATGACAAAATGCGCTATGTGGGGGATCGTGTGGCGGCTGTGGCTGCCGAAACTGAAGAAATTGCCAAGGAAGCGCTCAAACTCATCAAGGTCGAATACGAAGTGCTGCCAGCCGTTTATACGCCAGAAGATGCGTTGGCCGAAGGCGCACCCGTCATCCACGACGAGCCTGATGTGCTCAATGTCAAAGACCCGCAACGCAATGTGTGTGCGGGGGTGGATGTGACTTTGGGCGATTTAGAAAAAGCTTATTCAGAATCCGATGAAATATTGGAAGGCCATTATTATTCCCAACGTGTGCAGCACGGCCAGCTGGAACTTCACGTGGCTATTTCTTATATGGATGAGGACGATCGCCTGGTCGTCATTTGCAGCACCCAGGTGCCATTCCATGTGCGCCGTCAACTGTCAACGGCCTTGGGCTTGCCTGTGGGCAAAATCCGCGTGATCAAGCCCAGAGTGGGTGGCGGTTTTGGCGGCAAGCAGGAGATGGTGCTGGAAGATATTTGTGCGGCCTTGACCGTGGCAAGCCATCGACCGGTTCGTCTGGAAATGGATCGTTACGAGGATTTAACGGCGGCACGTTCTCGCCACCCCATGCGTTTCAAAATTAAAACAGGCGTTAAGAAAGATGGCAAACTGACCGCTATCGACATGCGCGCGCTGGTCGATGCAGGCGCTTACGGATCACATAGTCCCACGGTGCCGACGAATACGGGGAATAAAAATCTGCCTCGCTACAAGTGCGACAACGTCCATTACGAGTTCAATGCCGTTTACACCAACCTGCCCATTGCAGGTGCGATGCGTGGCTATGGCACGCCTCAAGGGGCATTTGCGTTGGAATGTCACATGGACGATGTGGCCGAATCGGTGGGCATGGATCCGCTCGAATTTCGTTTGAAAAACACCGTTCGTCCTGGCGACAAGGATTATTTGTCGCCACATATTTATGAGATTAAGGGAATTTCAGACACCACAGGTGAAGGTTGGCCCATTGACACCTGTGGTCTGGAAGACTGCATTAATCAGGGTGCTGAAGCGATTGGTTGGCATGAAAAACGCAAAGCCTATGCGGAGCACAACGCCACCAATCCTGTCATTCGCAAAGGTGTGGGCATGGTGTGTTTGTCTCAGGGCAGTGGGGTTGCGGGGATTGATACGGCCAATGCAACGGTCAAACTCAACGAAGATGGTTCTGTCAATCTGCTGATTGGTGCTGCCGATATCGGCACAGGTGGTGACACGGTGATTGCTCAAATTGTGGCCGAAGTGTTGGGCACCGATTTGGACAATGTGATGGTCATCGCCACGGACACCGATGTGGTGCCGTTTGACTCCGGTGCGTATGCCTCAAGCACCACCTATGTGTCTGGCAACGCAGCACTGAAAGCGGCTGAGGAAGTGAAAGCCA
Source organism: Candidatus Fraserbacteria bacterium (assembly GCA_029262795.1). Lineage (GTDB taxonomy): Bacteria > Bipolaricaulota > Bipolaricaulia > RBG-16-55-9 > JAJCYT01 > JAJCYT01. The sequence continues at coordinate 122,645 of JAJCYT010000012.1, read as the reverse complement.
GCATTCTCAAAGTGGCTGCCGATATGTCGGGTGAGCCTGCTGATCAATTAAACCTGAAAAAACATCATGTGGTGGCAGATTCCGGTGAACCCGTGTTGGTAGAGGGTCAACCATTGACGTTAAAAGAAGTGGCCATGAAAGCCATGTATGGCCATGATTATAAAGAACAGATCGAACACACGGCGCATTTTGTGTCACCCGTCAGCCCGCCGCCGTTTGCGGCGCAGTTTGCCGACATCGAAGTGGATACCGAAACCGGCGTGATCAACGTGATTGAGTTTGTCTCAGCAGTGGATGCAGGCACCATCATCAACCCAGAACTGGCAGCAGGTCAGGTGGATGGCGCAGTGTCGATGGGGTTGGGACAGGCATTGATTGAAGAAATGTTGTTCGATGAAAATGGATATGCCATGAACAAAGGCTTGATCGACTACAAACTTTTCAAGGCAGTCGGCATGCCCAAGCTGCAAACGATTTTCGTTGAAACTTACGAACCCAGTGGACCTTTTGGCGTAAAAGCTGTGGCAGAAATTCCTGTCAATGGTCCTGCCCCTGCGGTGGCGAATGCCCTCAAACACGCCATCAGTGTTCGCGTGCATGAATTGCCATTGAGTCCTGAACGCGTGTTGCGTGCTTTAGGGAAGATGTAGATCATCGGAGGCGTAAAAACAGCATGAACATGGGTGAACCATGAGGAGCTGATTTCAATGTTCAAAAAGATGCTTTTGCTGGCAGTGGCGGTTTTTTGCTTGGGCAACACGTCTTGTGACTTAATCCCTTCAGACAATCAGTTTAGTTACAATGTGCCGTTTCAACTGTCAGTCAATGAAGTGATGGCAAGTAACGATGGTAAATTACAAGTTGTTTTTCTGGAAGTGGTCAACGATTCCCGTTGCCCTGAAGACGTGGTTTGTATCACCGCTGGAAACGCAGAAATACGGGTTGGGGTGGAAACGCCCGATACTCAGCTGGAAATTACGTTGAATTCAACAGATGGACCGCGCGAACAATCTGTGAACAGTTGGGTGATTCGATTGATCGAACTTCACCCACAAACCAGATCAGACCTGCAAATTAAACCTGAAGATTACCGCTTGACGTTACAGGTGGAAAACTAAAAGCGCTTAAATGCCAAGGTCACATTGTGACCGCCAAAGCCGAATACATTCGACAACGCCACATCAACTTGGGCTTGGCGCGCTTTGTTGGGGATCACGTCCAGATCACACTCTGGGTCTGGATTTTCGTAATTGATGGTGGGCGGCAGCATGTTTTCTTCAAATGCCATCATGGTTGCGATGGCTTCCATTGCGCCTGCGGCACCGAGCAAGTGACCGATTTGTGATTTGGTTGAGCTGACCGGTGGCGGGGTGGAGAACACCGCTTTAATGGCGGCTGTTTCGTTTTTGTCATTTAATTGGGTCGCGGTACCGTGCGCGTTGATATAATTTACTTGGTTTGGTGTAAGACCAGACAATTCCAAAGCCAGTTTCATCGAACGCTGAGCACCTTCGCCATTGGGCGCAGGCTCAGTGATGTGGTGTGCATCGGCCGTTTGCCCATAGCCGGACATTTCGGCATAAATGTGGGCGCCTCTGGCTTTGGCATGTTCTTCACTTTCCAAAAACAACAGGCCTGCACCTTCGCCCATCACAAACCCATCGCGTTGCGCATCGAAAGGTCGTGAAGCTTTTTCAGGCTCATCATTGCGACGGGACATTGCGCGAATTTGATCAAAACCGGCATAGGTTAAGGGAAGCATGGTGGCTTCGGCCCCACCAGCAATCATGATATCAGCATAGCCCAATTTGATGAAATCGGCTGCTGTTCCGATGGCCTGAGCAGAACTGGCGCAGGCGGAGACAGAACCAAAGTTCGGACCTTTTGCACCGGTGGCCAGGGAGATTTCGGCCACGATATCGTTGGGCATATATTTGGTAATAAAGAAGGGGCTCACACGACGCGGCCCTTTTTCCAACATGGCCAAATGGTTTTCCAAAATGGCTTCAACGGCCCCAATACCCGTGCCCATGATGACACCCATGCGGGTTTTTTCCACACCATCCAGGTCCAACTGCGCGTCTTCCAGGCCGTTTTTCAAGGCTGCCAGTGCAAACTGAGACGCTCGCCCGACACGACGCACTTTGCGTTTTTCCATATAGTTAGTGGGGTCAAAATCCAGGATGGCACCGCCCACTTTTGAGCCAACGCCTTCCAAGTCAATGAAGCCATCCACACGACAGGTGCCCGAAGTGCCCGCCTTAAGGGCATCCCAAAAAGCACGTTTTCCCGTACCAATGGAACTAAGAACGCCCAATCCAGTGATGACCACCTTCTTGGTTGTTATGGTGCAACCTCAATTTGAACTTCGACTGTTTCCAGCTCGTGTTTCAGCGATTCAATTTCTTCGGCGTCGTGAGATCGACCCATTTGGGCTTGAAGTTGATCTCGACGGGACATTGCCGATTGTTTGTTAATTTGATTCGGCAATTCGGCATTGTCAGCCAGCACAGTGATTTTATCTGGTGTGATTTGCAACATGCCGCCGTACACCGCAAAGCGGGTTTCCTGGCCATTAGAAATAATTTTTAATGGGGCAACTTCCAAAGCCGTGACCAGGGGAATGTGATCGGCCAGGATGCCCAATTCGCCTTCAATGCCCTGGGCGGAGACTTCATCGACATCGGCGCTGTAAAGTTCGCCTTCAGGCGTCAATAATGAAAATTTCATACCACTCACCTCGTTGCCCGTAATGATATCTCCCAACGGAGGGGGGATCAAGCCAAATTTTCTGATGCCGGCGAGTCTCTTCTATAGCCAGCAGACAGGCTGCCTGCAAAGAGGTTTCTAAAAGCTTGAAAGGAAGGCAACAATCAGTTTGACAATTTTTTTATTTGGACCTATAATCCTTGGCATGGTGACGTGCGGCCTTGGTTTTTTGGGTCGTTTTTCGCAAGAATTCTAACCGAGTGTTTCTTTGGAGTAGAGGAGGTGAACTTTCATGGGTGATTTGTTAACTGCGATTGGTAATCTGTTGATTGCAGCAGGTGTGGCGATCCTCTTGATGCGCCTGGGTGGTTATTTCGAAAACATGTAAATTTTTCGATTTTTACACCACGTTAAGCACTTGTCTTTTATTTCTGAATTTTATAATGAATTGAGAATCGCTTCCGCAATGGGGGCGGTTTTCAGCTTATTTCTGCTTGGCCTTGGAGGGGACACCCTGAACATGATAGGCCATGAATTGATCCAGTAATTTATTTCCAAACAGCATTTCTTTGACACTTAATCGAAGTCTGTCCAACTTGTCCCAAGACATCGTTCGCAGCGCGTTGAGGCTTTGAGCAATGCCTGATTTAAGCTGAATGTCACTGGCCGATTGGCAGTTGCCGCACACCACACCGCCACGATCCAGCGAAAACCACCATCGAGCACTTTCCTGTCCACAACCGGCACAGCGATCCAATTGAGGCGCAATGCCAAAATTGTCAAGCAATCTAAGTTTGTAAGCCAGCTCAAACAATGCGACTTGTGTTTCTTCCTGATTCAGGGTATGCAGCAAGGCTGAAAACAACCTTATGCTATTGAGGTCTTTTTGATCGTCACGAATTAGATGGGACAATAATTTTGCGCTGTGGAGTGCAGAGGTTAAATGGTCATAGTTTTCTTTTAAACGAGGAAAATATTCTTTCAGCGTGGCTTCGCGCAAGGGCTTGATGTTTTTGCCGTTGAGGATGATAAATTCGCTGTAAGATAAAAGATCAATCTCCGGCCCGTATCGACTGCGTGGCCGCCTTGCGCCTTTGACAAACATTGCAATTTTCCCTAAATCCACAGTGAGAGCGGTCAAAATAAGGTCATTGTCTTGAAACGGAACAATCCTGAGCACATAGCCTTCGGTGCTAACCAGATTGCTCATTGGCCCAACACAGACACAACCACCACAGGCATCAGTTTAGCCAAAGCATTGTGAGTCATTCATGGCCTTTCATTAAACGTCAACAATCTCTTTGTTTAATTGTGCCATGGCGGCCTTGGCATCGCCAAACAACATAAAGGTGTTGTCGGCAAAGAAGAGTTCGTTTTCGATCCCTGCAAAGCCTGGATTCATGCTGCGTTTGTTGACAATGACGGTTCTTGCCTTATCAACATCCAAAATGGGCATCCCATAAATGGGGCTGTTTTTATCATGTCGGGCCGCAGGATTCACCACGTCATTTGCGCCGATGATGAGGACCACATCCGTGTTATCAAACTCACGGTTGATATCGTCCATGTCGTAGAGCTGGTCATAGGGCACATTGGCCTCAGCCAACAACACATTCATATGGCCCGGCATTCGCCCTGCCACAGGATGAACGGCGTATTTTACGTCTACACCGCGTGATTTCAGCTGGTTGGCCAACTCGCTGACTTCATGCTGCGCTTGAGCGACAGCCAAACCATAACCTGGTGCGATGATCACCGTTTGTGCATTGGCCATGACCACAGCTGCATCGTCGCCGGAAATTTCACGAATCGACTTCCCAGAGTTGTCTTGTGCGGTTGCACCGCTGGCTGCAACATCTCCACCCACACCGGCAAACATCACATTAAGCAACGACCGATTCATGGCCTTGCACATGATGCTGGTCAAAATTAAACCCGATGCCCCGACCAATGCACCACTGATAATCAGCCCCTTGTTGCCCAACACAAATCCTGTGGCTGAAGCGGCCAAGCCGCTGTAAGAGTTCAGCAGTGAAATCACAACGGGCATGTCGGCCCCACCGATGGGCATCACAAGCACGACGCCTAGAATTAACGCAATGGCAATGATGCCATAAAAAGCCCACTCACTGCCCGGATTGGCCGCAACAAAGCCCAGCCCCACGATGCCCAAAATCAGAACAATATCAACGATCTGCTGCATCGGCAGTGCGACAGGCTTGCTGGTCACAAATCCTTGAAGTTTTCCCAAGGCAATAAAGCTGCCGGACAGGGTGACCATCCCAATAAAACTACTGAGGATGATGGTACCCAGATAGATGTAGCCGTCCGTGCTGGCAAATGTCACTTGCGGGTTTACAAACTCCGCCATGGCCACCAAAGCGGAAGCGCCGCCGCCCAATCCGTTGAACACACCCACCATTTGCGGCATAGCGGTCATTTGGATTCGGCGCGCGGCGATGATGCCGATGATGCCGCCGACTGCCATACCAACCAGGATGATGGGAATGGTCAGGATTTCTCGATCCACCATCGTAATGATGATGGCAAGCAGCATCCCAAGTGCGGCCAAGCGGTTGCCTTTGGAGGCAGTGGCCGGTTTACTCAGCAACTTCAGGCCAAAGATAAACAGGCCAGAAGCAATCAAATACGTAAAATTACGAAGAATTTCAAAGTCCATATTTTATTTGGATGACTTGAACATGTTTAACATGCGATCAGTCACCGCAAACCCTCCCACCACATTGATGGTTGCCAATACAATGGCGATAAAGCCTAAAATGCTGCCCAATTCCAGGGGCAAATCGTTGACCACCAAAATTGCCCCAATCAGTGTGATGCCCGAAATGGCGTTTGAGCCGGACATCAACGGTGTGTGCAACGTGGGTGGCACTTTGGTGATAACTTCAAATCCAATGAGCACGGCCAATGCAAAAATAAACAGATTGTCCAAATCAAACATGCCGTCCCTCCTTATGCATCTACCAGAGATTTCACTCGTTCGTTGATAATATTGCCCTGGTGCGTGATGCAAGCTCCCTGGGTGATTTCGTCTTCAAAATCGAGATTCAATTTGCCTTCTTCAACCAAATGCTCAAACAAGGCAATGATGTTTCGTGCGTATAATTGACTGGCATGGACTGACATCGTGCTGGCCAGATTAAGTGGTCCATGAATACTCACACCATGTTCAACCACGATTTCGCCTGCTTTGGTCAGTTTGCAATTGCCGCCTGCTTCAGCAGCCAAATCGACGATGACTGAACCTGCCGGCATGTCCTTGACCATGTCTTCCGTGATCAGTTCCGGCGCAGCTCTGCCGGGAATCAACGCGGTGGTGATGACCACATCAATGCCTTTGACGTGATCGTGAATCATTTCCTGTCCTTTTCGTTGAGCTTCTTCAGACAGGGCTTTGGCATAACCACCTTCGGTTTCGGTGTCCTCGCCCAAGTCAACTTCTAGGAAATTGCCGCCCAAACTTTCGACCTGTTCTTTAACAGCAGGACGAACATCATAAGCAGACACAATTGCTCCCAAACGTCGCGCTGTGGCAATGGCTTGCAGTCCTGCAACACCGGCCCCCAACACCAGCACTTTGGATGGTGCAATGGTGCCAGCCGCTGTGATCAGCATTGGAAAATATTTTGGCAAGGCATCTGCCGCAATCAACACAGCTTTGTATCCTGCCAAGGAACTCATTGAAGAAAGGGCATCCATTTTCTGAGCGCGAGCGATACGGGGCACCAGTTCCATGCTGAAGCTGGTGATGTTTTTGTCGCGCAATTTTTTGACCAGATCGTGATCCGTTAATGGATCGAGAAAACTGATGAGTGTGGTGTTTTCTTTATAAAGGTCCACTTCTTCAACAGAAGGCTTGTTTAGCTTGAGGATCACGTCCGCCTGCTGAAACAAATCCTGTTTGGATCCGACGATGGTGGCACCTGCATCCTGATAAAGCTGATCGGATGAGGCGGCACCTTCTCCCGCGCCTTGTTCAACCAAAATGTCAAACCCGCTTTTACTGAGCCGTTGGACACGATCTGGATCGAGTGCAACGCGACGTTCAAGGGTATTTATTTCGTTGGAAACAGCAATTTTCACGCGATAGCCTCCACGCAAACTAAATCAATTTGTTCGACAATTCCCCTTTATAATCCCAAACCCGACATCAATCAACTTGTCATGGCGACCGCCGACAGTTTTTTATGGCGACCGCCGACATATGAGAGAATATCCTTGCTCAATGTCAATGATTTGAATCAAGAAAAATCAGTTAGAACAAAGTTTGAGCATATAGAATGTTTTACATGGCGACCGCCGGCATATGAGGGAATGTTCTTTCTCAATGACAGTGTTTTGAGCGAAGAAAAGAATCAACCAGAACAAAGTATAAGCCAATAGAATATCTATACATGGGAACAAGCAACTATCTATGGCCAAATGGAAAAACTATGGACAAACGGAAAAAACCTTGACAGTGGGGGGTGAGGGCGCTACAACGTAAAATACAGGGAGGACATTTATGGACCTTAAAACGATTGCATTGATTTTGGGCATTGCGGCCATGCTGTTGGGCGGCATCGTCTTTTTTAGCAGCCTGAATGATTTTTCATCTATTGGCACACCCACTGAAATAGAAAAACCGGTGGAGCCAACGTCAAACACAACCATCACCACCGAAATTGAAACAAACACCGAAACCATACCTGAGCCGACGTACAATCCTGATTTGCGCCTGAAGGTGTTGGCCGATGAAGTGATTGGCTTTGAAATGTTGAGTCAGGTTGAACGATTGGACCCCATTTTTGATGGCGAACAATATTCGACCCTAAACACGTTTTCACCAACAGAAACCTCTCCATTTTTTGGGGAAGTGTTCCGGTTGACTTCAATGCTTTACTTTTTTGACGAACCTGATCAAATTGAGATTGCCTTGGCCATTGTTTCTTTGGGAAACACCCTCACTTCCTTTGACTATTTAGGCTATACGATGATGCAGTATATTGATGAAGATGCACGGCAGATCAATATTTTCTGGTCACAGGGGTCTGAACTGCTTCAAGTTTTCTCGACATCTCCGAACGAAAATGAAGAAGTGGATTACGATGCTTTGCAGGCTGCTGCGTTGGTGCTGATTACAAGCATTATTAATGCTCAGATAGAAGAATAATTTTACAATTCTGAAAAAGCAGGAAGGTATTTAACCACACCTTCCTGCTTTCTTAAAATGCCATGTTTTAATTCCTTGACCATAAATACAGGTTCAGGCACTTCCCACTCACACTTCAACCCAAATTCTATTGAAGGCACAAAACCAAAGCGCGGGTAATAGTCTGCATGGCCCAGCACAGCCACGGCTTCGTACCCTCGCTCTTGGCATGTATTCAATCCTGATGTGATCAATTGGCTGCCGATGCCCTGGCTTTGATACGCAGGAAGCACCGCCACGGGCCCCAGTGCGGCTAAAGCAATAGGTGTTTGAGGCACAATCGTAGCAGGGGTGAACAACAGGTGGCCGACAATGACTTCATCGATCACAGCGACCAGCGAGAGGGTGAACGCATTCTGCTGGCGGAGTTGATCAACCAACGATGACTCGCCTTTGCTTGGATGAAAGGCTTGGGTTAGTACATCTCGAATGGCTGATTCATCTTTGGGTTGTTCGGGTCTAATCTGCATGGTTCACCTGGTTTTGATCACCCTTCTATAGTTTTTCTACGCAAAAAGATTTTAATGTGGTCGGGACGATTTTAGGAGGTTTTGATGAACGGAATCAAGTTTTTATCAGCCTGGATCATTCTGGTGTCCGCCTTTGCAGGGTTGGCCTTTGCCCACCATGAAGATGTGGCGTCCAGCAGCAATATTTCTGTGGTCAATGGTGTCAATATTCTCAATGAACTGGATTTGACCAAACTTAACGTTTGTGCAGGCTGTGGCTACACCATTGTGGACCAGCCCGACTTTGATACCGTGGCTCAGGCCAACAGCAAATGGGGCAGTGATGAATTGGTATTGGGTGTTGAATTCAACGGTGTGATCAAAGCCTATCCTTTGCCCACCCTGTCGCCTGTCCGATTCCACGTGCTCAATGACGATTTCAATGGAACCCCATTGGCTGTTTCCTTTTGTCCGCTTTGTTTCTCTGGTGTGGTGTTTGAACGCCCCACCATTGATGGCCAGGTGTTGAGCTTTGCCACCGCAGGTTTGTTCAGTCGCGATCTGGTGATGTACGATAATGTCACAGGATCATTGTGGCAGCAATTTACAGGCGAAGCCTTGGCAGGCCCCATTGTTGGAGAAACGGGATTGTTGCATCGTGTGCCTGCCGATATTGTTCCCTATTCTGATTGGGTGGCTGCACATCCTGATTCCCTGATTTATGTGGACTCTGCGCTGAGCTCTTCACGTCGATCAAATGAGACGATTGAAGAACTGGTCATTTACGAATCAATTGCCAGTGGCACTCGCGATTCCTCACGTGAAGCAGACCGAGATCAACGCCTGCCGGATCGTGAAATTGTGGTTGGCATTACGATTCAAGGCCAAGCCAAAGCCTATCGGGAAAGCTCGTTACTTTCGACCCAACTGATCAACGACACCCTGGGCAATACGTCCATCCTGGTGGTGGTTGATCCAATCTCCAATGAGATCAAATTCTTTGAGCGTGAAGTGAATGGCCAGATCTTAAGTTTCAGCCTCAATGGAGGCGAGCTTACAGATCAGCAAACTGGCAGCACCTGGCGATTTGACGGGATTGCAACGAGTGGCTCTTTATCAGGAACCACATTAAAGGAAATTGCAGGCTTGCCTTCATTCTGGTTTGCATGGGTGACGTTTCATCCTAGAACCGAACTTTTTTCGTAGACAGAAATTATTGAACGTTGATATCGTCCACGATGCCCACGATGATGGAGCGTAAAGGCGCCATGCTGTCCCCAACGATTTGGCGGGCACCGTTGCCTTCATCGAGGACGAGGACGGTTTCGCCTGCACCTGCGCTAACAGAATCAATGGCGATCAGGTAATGGCCAGTGGGCACGCCTTCCGGAGTAAGGCGATCCAGAATCAACAGGCGTTTGTTGTTGTAAAATTCGTGATTGATGGTGGAATGGATGGTGCCGCACACTTTGCCCAGAATCATCAAAGCTCCTTAATACAGGTTGACATCGTCCACAATGCCGATAATGGCATGATCCACAGGCACAAACCAGGGATCGCAGAGCAATGCCGCCTCACGCGAACTTTCGTAGTAAATCAATTCATCACGTCCCGCCATTCGGGTGGGGTCGGCGGCAACGAAGGGTGAGCCGGATTGTTTCTGTTCTTTATCAAGCGGTTGAACCAGAAGCAATGGCAAACCTTCCATACCTTGATAAACCACACACGCAGTCAGGGTGCCGATCACTTTACCCAACATCATCAGATTTCCCCGCCTTCCAATGCGTCCAGCTTGGCTTGGGCAAATTGCGTGGAATGGTCAATCTGCTTTGCCATTTGCTCATGCAGTCGCGGAATGAGCGTGTGATTCAACCAGAAATCTGGATGAGACACCGCATCCCTGGAAAGGTCAATAGCCATTTCCACATCCTCCAAACTGCCTGAAAAAATTGAAAAAGCTTTGCCGCCAAGATCATCAGCCAATCTGATTTCCATAATGTTCACATCGGCCCCTTTGACCGCTGCATCGGTTGAGCGAATCATCGAAGCCACAGTGGTTGTTTCGATGATGCCCACTGCATCGCTGGAAAATTTTTGGCGTTTTCCCAAAACCGCATCGTGTACCTGTTCATGAACATCGGGCAACATCACGCGATCAATGGTTTGATCTGAGCCAACCCACAGCCCCTCTTCAAATGCTTCGCTGACCGAGGCCACGCTTCCGCCGATGAACACCAAAAATTTTCCATTGTGCACCGTGCCCGATTTCAACATCGTGATCGGTGCTTTTTTCACCATCGCATCACTAGCTTTGATACCGACGGCAATGCTGGAAAATTCAATCAGCGCAATGGCGGGATATCTGCCCATTAAACAATCCTGAAATGATCCACCAGCACGCATCGGCGCTGTCGCGAAAATGTGTGCGGTCCAGTCAAGCCTTCACCTGTTGGGCTGGCAATGGTGAACGAACAATAGCCTTCGCCGCCATAGCCCAGGCCTGAATAGGAAGGGCCATTTTTTACAAAAATGCTGCAATCCATCACACGCGCCATGCGGCTCAAATTATCCAAATTTTTCGAATGCATGATGGCCGTATGTCGAAAGCCATGCTCGGCCTCTTTGGCAATATCAATGGCCTGATTCACATTGGGCATTCGAACCACAGGCAGTACGGGCATCATCTGCTCCGTCCAAACGAGTGGATGACTCAATGGCACAGGCGCAATGGCCACGCGGATTCGGTCTTCGACGTGCATTCCGATTCGTGACAAAATTTCTTTGGCGCATTTGCCGATGAGGCTACGCTCCATCACGGCGGGTTGACGTGGGCCGCGGGTTTCTTTGAAAATTACTTTTTCCAATTGTTCAATTTCGTGAGGCTTCAACACCACCGCATCCTGACGCGAGAAAGCGGCAATCAATTCATCGGCCACAGATTCGACCACAAACACTTCTTTTTCATCGATGCAAATGATGTTGTTGTCCAGAGATGCGCCTTGAACGATGGAATAGGCCGCGTGTTCGATATCGGCCGTTTCATCCACCACCACAGGCGGATTGCCTGGTCCTGCACAAATGGCGCGTTTTCCACTTTGCATTGCCACACGAACCACTTCCGCACCGCCTGTCACGGTCAACACGCGGATACCAGGATGCTTCATCAATTCCTGCGCGCTTTGAATCGTGGGTTGTGCCACAGTGGTCACCAGATTGGCCGGTCCACCCGCTTCAGTGATGGCCTGATTGAGCAGTTTTACATTGTAAACGCTGACATCCTTTGCCGATGGATGTACGTTAAACACCACCGCGTTGCCTGCCGAGATCATCCCGATGGCATTGCAAATGATGGTCGACGTGGGATTGGTACTCGGTGTGATGGCTCCGATGACGCCGAAGGGTGCGGGTTCTTCCAGAGTCAAACCGCGATCTCCAGTGTAGGCGTTGGGGTGAAGCATTTCTGGCCCCGGTGTTTTTTCCGTGACCAGATGGTTTTTACGCACCTTGTCTTCAAAGCGGCCAAAGCCGGTTTCTTCATGGGCGCGTCGGGCCAGTTCTTCTTCGTATTGAAACATCTTGGCGCGGATGCTGGCGATAATTCTGCCGCGTCGTTTCAGGTCCATGGAACGAAACGCCTCGTGTGCGCCCTGCGCTGCCTTAACGGCAGCATCAATTGAACCAAACACACCCACGCCGTGCGCTTCATCAATGGCTGGCGGTGTGGAAGTTTGACTGGATGGGACAGATTGCGCCGGAGCATTGCCCAACATGCCTGCGACCTGTGAGGCAATCTGATCCACTTGTTGATCTGTCAAACGAGTCATGGTTTGCCTCCTTTGCTAATCAGTCGTCCAATCCCTTTTTATATTTGGTATCGCCGTCGACTTCCCATTGATCCACAATGGCCATGACCACGGCGTCACAAGGTTTTTTATCGGTCATCACGGTCTGGCGAGCGGAACTACCCGACGCATAAAGCACCATTTCGCCTACGCCGGCCTGCACCGCATCGGCGGCCACGACGAACCCGCCGTTGGCCTGACCACTCAAGTCCACTTGTTGCAGAATAAGGAACTTGAGGCCATCCATGCTTTGCTCTTTTTGGGAGGACACCAGGGTGCCCACCACTTTTGCAAGAATCATCGCAGCCTCAATTTACTTTTTCTTTGAGGTGGAACCGCCGGTACCACTGCCCCGACCCAATGGCAACACATCGTCTACATTGGCGTGTGGGCGTGCGATTACGTGAACGGCAATGGTTTCACCCACGCGGGCTGCACCAGCTCTGCCTGCATCGCAAGCGGCCTTCACTGCGGCCACGTCACCTCGAATAACGACCGTGACGTACCCACCTCCAATTTTTTCATAAGACACCAATTCAACTTTAGCGGCTTTTACCATGGCATCTGCAGCTTCTACCGCAGCAGGAAACCCACGCGTTTCAATCATTCCGAGTGCTTCTGACATGCTTCCTCCTTCTAGTAACTTTAATTGATTTTAAAAAAATTCTTGAACTATTTGTCAACCACTCTACCAGTGACTTCCTCAACAGCTTTGACTGCCGCACGCCAGCCCACATCCATGTCCTTTTCTTCTCCGCCCAGGTAAATGCGACCAAAGCTCCCAAAAGAGCGAACTTCCAGCACATTGATGTCAGCTGCTTTTTCAGCCTCATTGGCCGCCAGTGCTGCATAGGCAGCCGGTTGCACTTCCATCACAAACATGGTTTGGCCTGGAATAATCATGTTGCCATGACGCATGCGATTGATGAGCTGCGTCTGATGGTCGTCCACTTTGCGGATGACTTGTTGTGAGAAAATTTTTGGCTTCCAGCGATCTTCTTCCTTGAGTTCAAGTGCTTCCAAAATAGCAATGCCCGCCTGACGTACATCGGCCTGAGAATCGGAGTGCACTTCCAGTAACCCGAACACACGTTCCACAATCTGCATCCCAGGCGTCACATTGGTCGATTTGAGCGCAATGTCAGTGATGCGGTTGATTTCAATGCCCGGTGCAATTTCCACATACAAACATGCCATGCCAGCGATGGGCAAAAACCCCTGAGCAATCGTACCCAGGAAGGCCGCATGCTGTGGCTGTAAACTGTCCAAAAAGACATATGATCTAAGATCTACCACGTTGTTGGCTCCTTCGTTGTTGGCGCGGTCAGCTAGAAACCGTCACCGTTTTCGCTTCTTTTAAAATTTTAATACCTGCACTGGCCCCCAGTCGCGTGGCCCCGGCCAGGATCATTTGTTGTGCGTCTTCATAACCTTTGATGCCGCCGGATGCTTTTACGCCAATGCCTGCCCCTTGAACCACACGGCTCATCAAACTGACGTCTTCTGCCGTGGCTCCCCCACCAGCAAATCCAGTAGAGGTTTTGACAAAGTTGGCGCGAGCGCGTTTGGCCATTTCACAGGCACGGACTTTTTCATCGTCGTTAAGCAAAGCCGTTTCGATGATGACTTTGCTGATCGCGCCGCCATCTTCGCAGGCTTCGCACACCATGCGGATGTCGCGGTAGACCAACTCATCCAGGCCACTTTTCAGCGCGCCGATGTTAATGACCATGTCAATTTCCTTGGCCCCATTGCGAATGGCATCGCGCGTTTCCATTGCCTTGATTTCAGGCGTGTGTGCACCAGATGGAAAACCCACCACCGTACACACTTTAACGGGCGTGCCTTCTAATTCCTGTGCCACCAGCGTTACATAGCTGGGGCTGACACACACGCTTGCAAACACAAACTCCCGTGCCTCCGCACAAATCTTTTTAATGTCGTCCACGGTTGCGTCCGGCTTCAGGATGGTGTGGTCGATACAACGAGCGACATCTTCGGGAACGCAATCACAACCAGTGCCATCGTGATAGCCAATGCGATCCACACCCGACTCCATAAACTGCCGCAGCGTTTCCGGTGTTTTTTCTACGCAAACCCCACATTGACACACCATGTCCGTTCGACACTGGTTGCCGGATGAAGTGGGTGCACTTCCGGGCGACTGCAACATCTGGCCGACCCGCTCTGCAATTCTGTTGACATCGGTTTGTGAAATATCCACAGCAGCTCCTTCTTTTATGGATGGACTTGGCACATCAGGTGCGCGTCCATGATCCAGTTGGTTGATCATCTCCACACGCCGCAGATGACGATCCACCGTGCATTCTGTCGTAATAAATTTTTGAACAATTTGTTGAGCCAACGCTTGGCCAATCAGGCCAGATCCCAGCGTGAGTACATTGGCATCGTTGTGTTCACGTGCGTTATTGGCAGAGGAAAGATCATAGCATAATGAAGCACGAACACCACTGACTTTGTTTGCGGTCATACAAGAACCAATGCCAGCACCGTCCACGATAACGCCAAAACGAGCGTTACCATCGGACACTTGCTTTGCCACAGCATAGGCGAATTTGGGGTAGTCCACATCCTGAGTGCTGTTTGTGCCACAATCAATGACTGAATGGCCATTCTTTTCAAGAAATGCTTTTAATTGTTCCTTGAGTGGATATCCACCATGATCTGCACCCACTGCAATGTTAAAATTTCCGCTCATAATTATCCTCTAAGATGCCGCTTTCAACAATTCGTTGGCCACCCATTCATCAGTAATCAGGGTGTTGAACCACTGACCTTTGAGTCCGGCGCGAATGGCTGATAGTTTTTCTTTGCCACCGGCTACGGCGATAGCGTAGCGCTTCTTTTTCAATTCGTCTAATTCGATGCCGATGGTTCTGTCATTTAATTCAGAGGAGCAAAGGTGACCATCGTGATTGATAATTCGTGAACAAATGTCAGCCACCGCCCCACCCGCCAGCAAATCGTCGACTTCGTTTGACTCAAAATAATCGGCTTTTACCAACACAGAACCATGACCAAATGAGCCAATGGTAAACATGGCAATATCGGCTTTTCGAGATAATTCCAGTGCCTTTGCAATGTTTTTGTCGGACACAATGGCTCGTTTGACATCCGGCTGATCGACCACCGCAGGCAGCGGCAACAGATAGGGAATGGCACTGTAATTCAGTCCCATTTTTTGCGCGATCTCACTGGCGTGCGTGTCGTATTCAGCTCGCGAAATGCCTCCGTTAAGCTGAACCACTATCATGTCTTTGATCGCTTTTCTATTTAAACGACTGGCAACCGCCTGCATGGTGGTGCCCCAGGACACACCCAGGGTAATGGCTTCTTCTACCAGTTGGTCAAGCAGAATAACGGCAGCTTCTCCAAGCCGTTGTTTGATGATGTGGTCTGCCTCATCATCGTTGGGCACAACCACAGCTTTTTTAAGCCGAAAAACTTCTCTGAGTTGATCTTCAATCTGCGTGCCGCGATGTAAAGGATCAACAATTTCGATCCGCACAATCCCTTCATCTCGAGCTGATTGCAGTAGGCGAGACACCGTTGGGCGGGAAATGCCCAGCTTTAAAGCGATTCTTTCCTGGCTGAAATTGTGTTCATAGTAAAGGCGGGCGACTTCGACCAACTGAGTCGTTCGTTTTTCACCCGCTGCCATTAATGTTTGCACGTTTGTTCACCATGAATAAGCATTTGTTCAATACTAATCCATCTTGCCCACTATTGTCAAGAGGGCCTCTGTTTTTTGGTTGAGCGAGGTGAATGTTTGGTTGGAGTGATGTATTTTAATAAACTTTATAAGCTAGTTATTGTATTTGTAAATGTTTTATGCTATACTTTCAAATTCGAGGAGCCTGCTCCTCCATGAAAAGGCAAACCTGCTGCGAGGCAGGGACGCAAAGCCACGGGTCTTTGTCCGTTGGCAAAAGTCGATGCTTGAAAGCGATCACAAGCATTTGATGTTCCTAAATCACATCAAGCTTTTGTTAAACGCTAAAGACAGCCGAGCTACCGAAGGAGGTTATTTTGAGAACCATCTTGGCAAGGTGGTTGGTCATCTCTGGTTTGGTGTTCGCTTTTACAGCGGTCAACCTTTTTGCCGACAGCGTGAGAATCAGTACGACTTTCAAAGTTCTGCCTTACCAAACTTTGTCCATCACAGGTGTGTCATCTTCACAATCGGTGTTTGCCAGTGTGCAATTACCACAACCAAAAAGCGTCGATTTACAACGAGGCTTTATCAGTCAGCACAATGCTGTTCATTTGGCCGTGGAAAGCAATGTGCCCTGGGTGTTGCAGGTGCATACAGACGACAAACACATGGGTGTGAGTGGTGATGGTGCCTATACCAAACCGATTTCAGACTTTCAGCTTCGCAACGCCAGCAACAAAGATTACCTGACGATCAGCAATGATCCTCAACCTTTGTTGCATCACGTTGGCGGGGAGTTTGAGTTTGACATCGATTACAAACTGACATTTGATGCCCAGGCCCATCAGGTCGGCAGTTATCGCCTAGCGCTGATCTATACGATCAGCAGCCAATAACTGTAGTGCATCAGCGGGAAATTGAGTGAGATTATTAGTGAGCGTGAAAACATTCACATGGCAATAGGGCTAAGAGCGATCCTTTAAGAAATGAGAACTAAAATGAGAGAGATTTTGGTCGGTCTTGTCCGTGTTCCTCCGGAGGCAGCTGGATGGAAACCGAACAATTACTAAAACAATTAAACGAGCTGACTGAGCGTGGTGCCCCTGTTGAAGAAACAATGCCACTGAAAGAGCTTATTGTGAAAAACAACATGGGCTTGGTGATTTCCATCGCCAAGAAATTCATCCACTCAGGAGAGCCATTAGAGGATTTGGTGCAGGCGGGTTACATTGGTTTGCTCAATGCGGCCCACAACTATGACCTGAATCGTGGTGCAAAGTTTTCGACCTATGCCACTTTTTTGATTCAGGGAGAAATTCGCCATTACATTCGCGACAAGCACACCACAGTGCGTGTGCCTCAATGGTTGCAAAAACTGAACAACGACATCAAGCAGGCTGAAGAACGCTTTTTTAAAGAGTATGGGCGTTTGCCCGGCATTTCCGATTTGGCCAACGACCTCAACATTGAGGAAGATGGCATTCGCGAGGCGCTCAAAGCCAGGAGTTCAGTCAATTACATCTCCATTGATGCCGAACGGCGCGAAGGCGATCCGCGTCCCAGAGAAATAGACGTGACCAAAATTCGCAGCAAACACGATGAGGATTTTCCGATTGAATATCGTATTAAAATTGCGTCCGCCATCGAAAAATTGAGTGATTTACAGCAAAAAGTGATTCACGACATTTTCTACTCCGGCAAACCTCAGGCTCAAATTGGTGCAGAAGTGGGTGTGTCCCAACGCCAGATTTCACGCATCAAGCAGGATGTATTGGAAACCATCAAGCAAGATTTGATGGAAGAGATCAACCCCAATTAATTTCAAAATTGCTTCAATGGAACAGATAAGTTTTACATCATTTATCTGTTCCATTTTTCTTTTCTTGCCCTCAATATAAAAAATTTTGTCTAAATGATTTCCTGCCTAGGTATATTCTGTAGGCAGGAAGAGGATTTGCGCCATGTTCAGTTTTCCTAGACAAGGAAAAAAGATTTTCATTTTATTTTCATGAGATTTTCAGTCTCTTATCCTTGGTGATAGGTATAACATTAATAGGAACAAGCGCATGTTGAGGTAGAACACAAAACGGTGTTTATGAACGATAATTTAAGTCAGGATGACATTCATAAAATGATTCCATTGATACAAGAGATCAATCGCTCTATTGATTCGCTGCTTGCGCTGGCATTGGCATGGACGGATGCAGATTTTGAAACCGCATCCTTTAAACTTGAACAATCTACAGCACATCTTCGACGCGCTAAATCCGAGGCGCAGCAATGCACGGATGAAGCCCAAAGAGCTCACTATCTGGGTGAACTAGCAGAAGTTGAAGCGTTGTTGCATTCGTTTGAAGCGTTTATCCATGCTCGAAAGGGACACCTTTCACCTTACAGCGAAAGTACACTGCCATCGAGCAATTAAATCTCAACGCCTTCTAAGTAACAAACAGTCGATTGGTTTTCCTTTCGGTATTTGTCTAATCTCTATTTTTCAATAGGATCCCGCGTTGTTGCATTGTTCGGGCGATCTAAGTAACTCAAAACACTTAAAAATATTTTTTTATCCCTTTAAATAATGGTATCCTGATTTAGCATCCAAATTATCTGGTCTTTGGAGGACACGATGAAGCGTTTTGCATTGCTCTGCTGTTATTGGCTGTTGCTGGTTGGTGTTTTTTCAATGTCATCGTTCGGGCTGAGGCTGTCACAGATCGAATTTGATTTGTCTTTGCCTGGCGGTGCCACAGAAATTGGCACGTTCTTTGTTATTAACGACGAGGAAGAATCAACCACGGTCAACATTTCATTGGCCGACTGGGATCGCAGCATTGACGGCGAAAATCGTTTTATGGATGTGGGCAATGTGATCCGCTCAGCCTCTCAATGGGTTACCGTCGCACCGACACAGTTCACATTGGAACCTGGTGAGTCTGAGGAAGTGCGCTTTACAATTGCCGTGCCTGTAGGCATTCAGGGCACGTATTGGACCTCATTGATTGTTGAAGGCACCCCGCGCGAAGTTGAAGCAGAAGGTGGCGCCACCATTTTTGTGCGCAAACGTTTTGCGGTCAAAATATTGGAAACCCCACCAGGCAGCGGCACACCCAATGGGCAGATCAACAGCCTCAAGGTGACCGGACTGAACCCACTCAATGCGGTGGTCGAGTTTGAAAACACCAGCCTGGTCAATCTGACCAACGTCAAAGGTCGAGTTGAAATTCGCAACACATCAGGTGAAGTGTTGGAGTCCATTGCCATCGAAGATTTTCCAGTCCTTCCTGGCGCTGTTAGAGAAGTGGATGTACCCAGCGCCCGAGATTTAGGTGATGTGTTTGAACCTGGTCGATATTTGATTTTGTCTATTCTCGACTTTGGCGGTGACAATTTGCTGGGTGGACAATTTGTGCTGGACATCGAACCGTTGGATCTGGCACCGATTGGTACTTCTCCAGATATGCCAAAAGATTTGAATAGCGACGGTTTTTACGAAGACCTCAACGGTGACAATGGCTTTGATAGCAATGACATTGTGTTTTTCGATTTAAATCTTCTGGCACCTGAGATTCAAAACAACACCCGCGCCTTTGATTTCAACAACGATGGCGTTGTCGATAACAATGACGTGGCAACACTGGAAGAGATTTTCAATGAACCCATTGATGAAGAAGCCTAAGTCAATCATCGTCGAATTAGAAAGCAAGAAAGAGGTCTATGGAAATTTTCAAAAATGCCTCCTATAGACCTCTTTTTTATGTTTAAATGAGTATCAAAATCCATTAAGTGAATTGGCAGAATACAAAACAATTTCCTAGATAATCAAGCCACTCTAAGATGCATCGGCGTCAGATTCTTCTTCTGTTTCTTCATCTTTTTTATCATGGTCGGGAAAATCGTAATCGAAGTCAGGTAGATCAAGTTCAATGTGTAAGCCGACTTCTACGCTCCAGCCATTGAGGTCAATCGGTGGACCTTCAAAGCGATTGTCTCTCAGTTCCCACCTGTCAGGGAATGTGTACAGGTACGCCCCAATAATTTGCATCTTTAAAACATCAGAATCAAATCTTAAGCTGACATAGGGTTTTGCTCCGGCGAAGTATCGGTTGAGTTCTGTGCTGGTGGGGTTTTGGATTGCATCCTCAAATGAGGAAGGGCGGTTTGAGTTTAAGGTTAATGTGGTCCCACCAGCAATGGCTCCAACCCCAATGGTCACCACAGAGATATCAGAACGGAACAATGAATATGCAAGATCTAACATGCCATAGCCAAATTCGAGTCGGGCCTTTTTATCGACTTTCTGAGACTTTGACTCTCCACTTGCCCCGCCAAAACCCAAACGAACGCTATCAAAATAGGCCAAAGGCCCCCATCCTCCGAACGTGAAAAATCCACTTGAAAGTGGGGCATAATCATTGTCTTCCAGAACCTGATTGAAATCGTCAAAGTTTTCCAGAGAAATCCAACCTGCCAA
Source organism: Candidatus Fraserbacteria bacterium (assembly GCA_029262795.1). Lineage (GTDB taxonomy): Bacteria > Bipolaricaulota > Bipolaricaulia > RBG-16-55-9 > JAJCYT01 > JAJCYT01. Next base: position 102,286 of record JAJCYT010000012.1, on the reverse strand, counting down.
GAAGCCACCCTCGTCTTCAACATGGGCCAAAGTGGGTTGAGAAATAGACAGTAATAACCCTAAAAGAACAACAAAAATTAAGATTGAGCGATTCCGCATAACGCCTCCTTCGTGGAGGATTATAACCGAAGTGCTAAAAAAATAGCAACTAGGTAAAATGGGAACCCATCTGGCTTATCAGAAGTCGCCCAAATTCAAATGACTGTTGTTCGTGAAATCTTGTGAGAAATGTCAGCCAGTTTTTTCATCCTGTTTCTCAGGCTTGCCCATGCCGAAGAATCGCCATAATGTTGGCATCAATGCAGCGGCAAGTGCAAGCTTGGTCAAATCGCCTGGAATGAAAGGAATCAAGCCAGCCTGCAAAGTATCTAAGTCTGGAAAAACTGCGTTGAGTACGATCAATCCAGGAACATAGAGGATGATGTTGCCAACCAGCATGATCAATGCCGTTTTGAAGAAAGTGCGGTCCCAACCACGTTCAGCCAACCAACCAATCGCCAGTGCAGCAGGCACATATCCAAATAAGTAACCGGCAGAGCCACCCATCAGAACCCCGACACCACCAGCCCCACCTGAAAAGAACGGCAATCCCAATCCACCTTCAGCCAGATAAAGCAACATGGCAGCCGCGCCACGCCAAGGGCCAAGCAGCATCCCAATTAACAACACACCAAACGTTTGACCAGTGATGGGCACAGGCGTCCAAGGAAGGGGAATGGCAATCTGTGCAGTCAATGCCACAACTAAACTACCGCCAATGACGAGCAACGCATCTTTCAATAAACTGTTCTGTTTTAAAATTTGATCAGCAAAAACATGTGGTTGATGGGTACGAGTTGCCAAAATAAATTCTCCTTATTTCTTTCCTGATCCTGCAAACGCGGTAGCGACACCCAAAATGATATAAACGCCGCTGGCAAAATACCGTTGTAGCCTTAAAAATTTAGTGTTCCCTTTCAAAAAATGTCTGAGCTTGCCTGCAAGGACAGCATAAATGGCATCACTGAAGGTCCCCAGCAATAGAAACCAGACACCTAAAAAGACAATTTGAAGCGACACGCTGCCCCTGGAAACATCCACAAATTGTGGCAAAAATGCAAAGAAAAACAAGGCGGTTTTAGGATTCAATAAATTCACCCAAATGCCTTGATAAAATGCCTGAGACAATTTTTGAGATTTAAACATCTGGGTTTCATGCTCATCTTTGGTCATAAAGCGTCGGATGCCCAAATAAATTAAATAAGCTGCTCCTAAAAATTTCATGATGGTGAATGCTTCTGCCGAAGAGGCAATGATGGCCGAAACCCCAAATGCAGCCGCAAAAATATGAAACAAAGTGCCGACACCTATGCCCAGAACAGACACAATGCCTGCCAGTGATCCTTGGTCTAGACTACGGGCAATGACGTAAAGTACAGCAGGTCCAGGCATAATGAGCAAAGCCAACGCAGCTAGCGTGAATACACCAAAAATTGCAAGATCCGGCATGATAATCACCTACATTTTGAGCACTTATTTCTTCTTGCGAATGACATAGGTGCAAGCACGATCCCCGTTCATGATGTGATCCTCGCGGGAGATCTCGGCTTCGGGCAGCACCGTTTGAAACAATTTTAGCTCGAAGTTGCAGGCATTCAAGCATTGCTTGGCAACCTGACAGATGGCACAGTTGTTTTCGTTGAGGTAGAAGGTGTTTTTGTCCTTTTGTTCCCAATTGGCCATGTAACCTTCTTCACTACGAATCTTGGCAAGTTCAGCAATTTTATCTTCAAAATTTTTTTCATTGAGGCGCGACTCATAAATGGCTTGAAGCGATTTGTTTCTTGCAGCAAAGACTTTATCGACCCCCTCTTCGCCAAAGGCTTCACGCGTGGCTTCAATAAAAGTATTGACCAGTTGTGGATAACTTCTCGGAAAAAGTTCATCTCCCGTATCGGTCAATGAATAAATATATTTGGGTCGGCCCATACCCCGTTGTTCGGCGGAATATTGCACCAGTCCATCGCGTTCCAGGGCGACCAAATGTTGGCGTACCCCCATTGAAGTAATGCCGAGGGATTCGCTCATCTGGTCGGCGGTTAAGCCTTCGTTTTGCTTAAGAAGTTCTAAAATTTTTTGCCGCGTTTCCGGCATCTGCTTAAGTGCAGGTGTGTCAATCATCATTACCTTCTTTATTAAAAACTTAGACTTAGTATAACAAGGATTTTGGAGTTTGTAAACTTTATAAACTAAATAATTGACAAAATAAGAAAACTGTGCTATACTCGTCTTATCTCAATGTGATTATATCTCAATTAAAAGGCTTTAAATCGAGAGCCAAATTCATCTTCGGAGGTCAGCGAAAGGGGAAACAATGGTGAAAGCACAACATTCTTTCGATGATCTCAAAGGCATTCGCGGCTATCTGGCCAAAATAAAACTCTTCAGTTACAACGCCCGACTTTATTTACTTCACGTGATTGGCATGGACATGATTCATGGCACGTGGGAAGTTATGTTTAACCTGTATTTGTTGGCCATTGGTAAGCCACTGGAATTTATCGGTTTGAGATTACTCGTCATGGGCGTCGCAGGCGCGGCAGCCTCTATTCCAATGGGTTGGGTATCGGATAAATTGGGGCGCAAAGCAGGATTCATCCTCGGTGATGGTCTGGGTGCGGTCATGTCGCTCACCCTTATTTTAAGTACTGATGACACAATTATTCTGGTTGCCTCGGCGTTGGCTGCGATGTTCAGCGCACTGCATCATGTGACAGAATCACCATTTATGGCTGAAAACAGCGAACAAAAAGAACGCATCCATTTGTTCAGTGTGTCCGAAGGCTTGAGAACATTCTCAGCAATGATTGGCAGCCTGATCGCTGGATTTGTGCCATTGTGGGCTGCTGGCGCTTTTGGCATTGAAACGGTGGTGGCTTATCGCTGGGCTGCGTTTATTGGCATAGGCTGGTGGTTTCTTTCCCTGATTCCGGCAATTTTGTTAAAACAACAGGTGCCTGACCAAAAAGTTGAGCCTGTTAAAAAAGTGAAACCTTCTGTGATGGCGGCAATAAAATCATTGACGGCCAATATTAAGAATCCAGTCATCATTGGAAAATTGTTGTTGGTGAATGGCTTAATCAGCTTGGGTGCTGGCTTTGTCGTCCCCTTATTCAACGTATATTTTCATGAAGGCGTTCACGCGCACGCTCACGAAATTGGAACCACATTTGCAGCAGGTTCACTGTTCCTGGCGCTGGGTGCATTGATGGTGCCATTTGTGGTCGAAAAATTTGGCAAAACGGTCACGATTTTGGTGACGCGACTTGCGGCTGTTCCATTTATTTTGCTGATTGGTTTTGCGCCTTCCTTGGCTGATCCCACGGCGGTAATGTCGATTGCTGGTTTGGCCTACATATTGCGAACGACGTTGTTCAATATGTCCGGCCCTGTATTGAGCGCATTCAGCATGGAGTTGCTCCATCCAAAAGAACGTGCCACCGCCACTGGTTTTCAATCAACCATTGGGCGCATTGCCACAGCAGGTGCTGGGTTCCTTGGTGCGGGGTTGATGGGGTTGGGCGATTTTCGCACCCCGTTTTTCCTGATGGCATTTTTATTCTTATTATCAACCATCTTTTTCTGGGCCTTGTTTAAAGGCTATGAGAAGGAGGCTCAGGTTCAAGATCATCCAACATTGGCATAAGTGTAGCGGGTTCACAGTATAAATTTTTCAATCTTAGAACAACTTTAACTTCATCTGTAGGAGAGGTTTGACTCATGCGCTATAAATTATTTGGCAAAAGTGGCTTGCGAGTGTCCGAATTGGCTTTGGGCACCATGACGTTCGGTGAGGATTGGGATTGGGGTGCTTCGAAAGAAGAAAGCCAGAAAATGTTTAACACGTACATTGAAGCGGGTGGCAACTTCATCGACACAGCTTGCAACTACACCAACGGCACAAGCGAAGAATTTGTCGGGGAGTTTGTGAAGTCCAACCGCAATCAATATGTGGTAGCCACCAAATACACGCTGAGAGCATTCAACGCGGATCAAAAAGATCCCAATGGTGGCGGCAATCATCGCAAGAACATGATGCAAACGGTGGAAGCCAGCTTAAAGCGAATGAATACTGATTACATCGACTTGCTCTGGCTGCACATGTGGGACTATACCACGCCGATTGAAGAAGTGCTTCGAGGGATGGATGATTTGGTTCGTTCCGGAAAAGTGCTTTATGTGGGCATTTCTGACACACCCGCTTGGGTGGTGTCTCATGCGGTGGCGATTTCCGAACTGCGCGGTTGGTCTCGTTTTGTCGGATTGCAGATTCCCTATCACCTGGGAAGTCGTGACCCTGAACGCGATTTGTTTCCAATGGCTAAGGCGCTCGACATTGCTGTGACCCCTTGGGGCATTTTGGGCAGTGGTGCATTGACGGGCAAATACAACAGCGATACCGATGAACCCAAACGATTTGAACAGGTGGGCGAAAAAACGCTCACGTTGGCAGAAAAATTCGGCAAGGTGGCTGAAGAAATCGGAAAACCGCCTGCACAAATTGCCACCAACTGGGTGCGTCAGCAACAGCATCAGGCCAACATCATTCCAATTCTGGGTGCCCGCACAGACACTCAGTTGAAAAATAACTTGGCATGTCTCGATTTTGAATTATCCGCTGAGGAATTGGAAAAACTGAATGAGGTCGCAGGCTTTGAAGTCGGTTTCCCGCGCTCTTTCCTGGAAGATGATTTCGTGCGCTCACTCACTTTTGGTGAAACATTCCCGCAATTAGACAATCACCGAGCGATCGCCTAAAGGGTTTTTTAAATGAAAAAACTTCTGGTTTTTGGTGGCACATTGTTTGTTGGTCGGCACATGGTGGAGGCGGCAATTCGAGCAGGCCATGAAGTTACGATTTTTAACCGTGGCAAGACCAACCCTGATTTGTTCCCTGAAATTGAAAAACTAAAAGGGGATCGGGATGGGGGGCTCTCCTCGCTTACAGGTCGACGCTTTGATGCCGTTTTGGATGTTAACGGCTATGTGCCACGGATTGTTCGGGACTCAGCAGAGCTGCTCAAAGACTTGGTAGACCATTACATTTTTATCTCCACAGGGGCTGTGTATCAAAAGCCAGCCCGTGTGGGATACGATGAAAGCTCACCTGTAGAGACCGTCGAAGACGAAGCAAGCGAAGACGTTCGAGCCCATTACGGTGCGTTGAAAGTTCTTTGTGAACAGCAGATCGAACACGCTTTTCCTGATCGAACGCTGGTGATGCGTCTTGGTCTGGTGTGCGGTCCCTACGATGAATCAGACCGTACGACCTATTGGGTGAGTCGTGTGGCACAGGGTGGCGAAATGTTGGCTCCTGGTGAGCCGGACCAGCCGATTCAAGTGGTCGATGCGAGAGATCTTGCTGATTTTGCAATGCTGGCATTGGAGAAAAAATTTACAGGCGTATACAACTGCACAGGACAATCCCTTACTTGGGAGCAATGGTTCAATACATTTAAGCAGGTAAGCGATAGCGATGCTTCATTTACTAGGATTTATGATCGTGAATTTCTGAGAAATGAATTGCCAAATCCCACCCGACCTTATGGCGCTTATCCATTGTTCATGGCCGAAAGCATGGGCCACTGGTGGACCGCCAACAGTGATCGTGCTCAAGCTTTGGGCCTAAATTATCGTTCAATGACTGACACCGCCAAAGATATTTTTGAGTGGGACAAAACTCGTCCTATTGATGAACAACGCATGTCGGGTTTGACCTCAGAAGAAGAGCAGATGCTGTTGAGAAAATGGCATGAAAGGAAATGAATCATGGCTCATTACTTGGTCCGCGCCAAACCGATTGTGTCTAAATTGTCTGAACTGAGAGAGATGCTGGATGCCAAGGAAATTTTTCCTATGAGCCCCTTTGGCAATACATTGCATCATAGCCTGTCTAAGGCGCGATTGGATGAAGAAGGCTGGGCCATGTGGGAAGAAGAAGATTATTGCCGTCCGCCACTGGCGATGGAACGTGTTGCGGTGATTGATGGTTTTTTCACAGACCTCACTGTGGAACACGTCAAACCAGATGAGGGTTGGAAACAGATTGAACATCTTGATCGTTTGTGGGAAATGTCATGACACTTTCGGCGCGAGACAAACGTTGTTATTTGTGGACAGGCTATGCACCTACCAGCGTGTCTCATGGTAAAGCGAATGAGGCTGTAAACGCATTTGTAGAAAATGTGAATCGAGGGTTGGTGCTTTGCCACGATCACTTTGTGGATGAACCTGGCGGATTTGCAATTTTTGCGATTGAGACTGAATCTGAGCTCCAGACCCTACATCAGACTGAAAGCTTGTTTGGCTGGAAGATTCAGTTGCACCCACTCATTTTTTCTGAAAGCGCGTTGAGGTTTTTCTATCAAATTGACTTCACCATGAGCGCTTATCGAAAACAGCGAATGAGAAAGTATCTGAGCGAATATAAAAGCAGCAAATTTTGTCAAAAGCTTGATCAATACGAAGCAAATGATTTTAAAGATAATTGAGGGTATGGATGCAAAACATTTTAATGCGGGGAGGGTTGATGGCGGGTAACATTCAGATTGGAGGATTCCAGCAAACTTTTATGACACCACCGAAGTTCCCAGAACTTTCTCAGCGAAAGATTTTCCAAGCCTGGTGGCCGTTGGCCGCAAGCTGGCTGTTAATGGGGTTTGAATTGCCCATCCTCAGCGCAGTGGTGGCTCGTCTTGCTGATCCGAAAATTCACTTGGCCGCTTACGGTGGCGTGGTGTTTCCCCTCGCATTGCTGATTGAATCGCCCATTATCATGCTCTTGGCCGCCTCTACTGCTTTGAGTAAGGATTGGGCATCGTATCAAAAGATGAATCGCTTCATGATCACGGCTGGTTTTGCACTCAGCATGTTGCATGTGGTGGTGGCTTTTACACCGCTTTATGACTGGATTGTGGTGCCATTGTTCAGTCCTCCACCCGAAATTATTGAACCGGCACGCATTGGCCTGATGATCATGACACCTTGGACATGGGCGATTGCCTATCGACGTTTTCACCAAGGGGTATTAATTCGCTATGGAAAATCGCGAGCCGTGTCGGTAGGCACAGCCATTCGGTTGGTGGGGTTGATTGTGGTTCTGGCCATTGGTTATTTCATCAATGATTTACAAGGCATTGTGGTTGGAACCAGCGCGATTGCTGTTGCAGTAATTCTTGAAGCACTGTATGTCGGTTGGCGGGTGCACCCTGTGTTGGTGCAACTGAAGTCGACAAAACCAATCGTACCCGCATTGACCTATCGGGCCTTTTTTAAGTTTTATATTCCGCTGGTGATGACCTCTTTACTGGGCTTGCTTGCCATGCCATTGGGCACTGCGGCCATTGGGCGTATGCCTGATGCGTTGGATTCACTTGCGGCCTGGCCGGTGGTGTCCGGCTTTTTGTTTATGCTGCTGAGCACGGGCATTGCCTATAACGAAGTGGTGGTGTCGTTGCTTGATGAACCAAATTCAGTCCGACCCTTACGACGGTTTGCGATTCGACTGGCACTTGCCACCTCTGCCATCACGCTGTTGGTGACGGCCACGCCTGCGGCAGCCATTTGGTTTCAGTCGCTGTCTGGATTGAGTCCTGCCCTGGCAAACCTGGCTCAGACCAGCATGTGGTTTGCGTTACTTCGTCCGTTTGTGGAAACGTTCAAAAGCTGGTATCAGGGTGTGGTGATTCACAGCAAAAAAACACGCAGCATCACCGAAGCTGTGGTCATCTTCCTGACCATCAGCGGCAGTGTGTTGATTGGCGGCATTGTCTGGGGGCAGGTGACAGGTGTGTATGTGGGGCAGCTTGCTTTCTTTATGGGTGTGTTTGCACAAACCGGCTGGATGTGGTGGCGTAGCCGACCGGCCCTTGAAATGCTTTACAAAAGCAACTCCCCGCCAGTTTCAGAATCAACTTCACCAGAAACCGCTTAAAGCCTATTAAATTTCAACTTTTTATTTCATCTCTAGGAGGCGTTTATGGACAATGTCCACCGCTATTTTGCCACAACCGTTGGGTTGGTGACCTCTCACCACGACGGAAAATCAGACGTGATGGCCTGTGAATGGACCATGTGTGTCAGTTGGAACCCGCTGAAAATTTTAGTCATGGTCTGGAATGGCCATTTGACTCACGAATACATCAAAGCCAGTGGCGAGTTTGGCGTCAACCTGTGCTCAGATCAGCTGGCATCGCAATCAAACTTGGCGGGCAGTGTGTCGGGTCGGGAGAAAAACAAGTTGGATGATTCACTTTTTAAAGATCGTTTGTCTCCCGCGAAAAAGATCAAAGCGCCACTGATTGAAGGTTGTATCGTCAATGCAGAATGTGAAGTTGAGGAAAGCTTTGTGCTTGGCAGTTATACAGGCTTTATTGGCAATGCTGTTGAAGCCAAATTTGACGATCAGGCCAAGCCGATGTTTTACCATCAGGGGAAATATTTTTATCTGGGGGATCAAATTCCAAAATCCTGATCTGAGGCAGTTGAAATAACAGGCATGGTTTGGGATAACAGTGACCATCATGGCGGATGAATTTCCAATTGGACTGACTGAAATTGAACAGGCGGCGGAGCGACTTCAGCCGGTGTTGCAAAAAACCGAACTGATTCCATCCAAGGTGTTTTCTGAATTGGCTGACACTGAGGTGTGGATTAAGCCCGAAAATTTGCAGATGACGGGCACGTACAAAATCCGTGGCGCCTTTAACAAAATCAGCCAGCTTGATGAACTGCACAGAAAACGCGGCCTCATCACCTCATCCGCAGGCAACCATGCGCAAGGGGTGGCGTATGCGGCACAACAAGTCGGTGTGCCAGCCACCATCGTGATGCCCACCACCGCGCCGTTTATCAAGATTCAAAGGACAGAGTCTTACGGTGTCAACGTGATTTTGCATGGCACCTACTATGATGAAGCCGCGGTGGAAGCACATCGACTAGAAAGTCAGTATGGCTATACCTTCATTCATGCGTTCAACGACTGGGATGTGATTGCGGGGCAAGGCACTGTTGGCATTGAAATTTTGAAAGAACTGCCTAACGCGGATGTTATTCTTGTGCCCGTCGGTGGCGGTGGATTGATCAGTGGTATTGCGATTGCAGCCAAAGCAATGAAGCCAGACATCAAAGTTATCGGTGTAGAGCCAGAGGGCGCTGATGCCATGTATCGTTCAGTCAAGAACGAAGGCATTCTGCTGCTGGATCGTGTCAACACCATTGCCGATGGCGTGGCTGTGGCAGCGGTCGGGAAAAAAACATTCTCCGTGGTCAGCCAATTGGTCGACGAGATCGTGCGTGTATCCGATGATGAAATCATGGAAGCTTTTTTAATTTTGCTGGAAAAGCACAAGGTCGTGGCCGAACCTGCCGGGGCAGTGGCCATGGCCGCCATGCTTAATGGCAAGCTGAAGTTAAGTGGCAATGTGGTGTCCGTCCTCACAGGGGGCAATATTGATGTGGTGACCATGTCTTCTCTGATCGAACGCAGCTTGGTAAAGATGGGGCGCGTGTTTGAATTTTCGGTGGATTTGCCGGATCGCCCCGGTCAACTTTTGGCCATCGCCCGAATTTTAGCTGAACAGAATGCAAACGTGATTCAAATTGAACACAACCAATTTGAAAGCATGGAACGCTTTACCCAAGTGCGTCTTGGTATTAAAGTCGAAACCAATGGAGACAAACACATTAATGGACTGATCAAAGCCATGGAGCTTGAAGGCTACACCGTGAACAAAGAAACCAATGCCGTTTGACCCTTTCCTGCCTAAGCCTTTAAAGTGTTGAGATGAACACAGGTAGTTTTAATCATATTTTTGAGCCATTGTCAGACCAAGCTGCTCGTTATTCTTTATTGGGAATTCCTTATGATGCCAGCAGTTCATATCGACCAGGGTGTCGTATGGGGCCAAATGCAATTCGAGATCTGGCCGTTTCGTTAAATACTTGTACGGAGCGTGGCGTTGATTTGCTTGAATTGGATGCCATGGATTGTGGCAACCTTAATTTAAGCAATCGCGTGAAACATGCTTTCGCTGAAATCGAGGCTTACGTCAGTCATTTGCTCGAATTGGATTCTGTTCCAATCATGCTTGGCGGCGACCACAGTATCACGATGCCCTGCTTTGAGGCAACACTGAAACGCTATCCAAATTTAAAATTACTTTACTTTGATGCCCATCCAGATTTGTATCCAGATTATGATGGTGATCCTTACTCACATGCTTGCTCAACCTATCACATTGCCAACCTTGACGACATGAATGGAGATCGTATCACGCAAGTGGGCATTCGGGCCTCCACCCCCTCGCAGCAAGCATTGGCTAAGCAAGCTGGTATTGAGACCATCTTTGCCTGGGACGTGGATGGATTTATTTATGAAAGCGATGATCCTGTTTATCTTTCATTTGACATAGATGTACTCGACCCCGCTCACGCGCCTGGATGTGGGAATCCAGTGCCAGGCGGCATTTCATCTCGCCAGACATTTCAATTGATTCAATCGATAAAAGCACCCATTGTGGCAATGGATTTGGTTGAAGTGAACCTGTTGCTTGACCCGCATGGCATCACAGCATTGGCGGCGGCGCGTGTGGTCATTGAGTGCCTGGGTATGATTGAATCTCAGTCTACTTGACAGTTTTTTCAGAAACGCTTACAGTAAGACAAATTTCATCATGACAGAGATATTTTCAATCAACGGCATCAGCAAGAGTTTTGGTGGACTCAAGGCGGTTAATGGCTTGAGTTTCACTGTCAAGCCCCAGGAAATTTTGGGCCTGATTGGCCCAAATGGTGCGGGCAAGACCACCATTTTTAACCTCATCATGGGCGTCCACAAGCCGGACAAAGGCAGTGTTCAATATAAAAACGAAGCCATTACAGGCTGGCCTACCTATCGTGTGGTCAATCGTGGTATTGCGCGCGTGTTTCAGATTGCTCAGCCGATGCATCACAAAACGGTGTTTGAAAACGTTGAAATTTCTACCCTGCCCAACAAAATTCTGGGAGGCAGCGGTAAAAATCAAAACACAGATTTTTGTTATGACTGCTGCGAGATCACCGGCTTATTGCCCGATTTAGACAAGCTGCCAGGCACGTTGCCTCAAGCGGGCCTGCGCCGCCTGGAAATTGCCAAAGCCGTTGCCACCAATGCCGACTTGTTGCTGCTTGATGAACCTTTTGCAGGTTTAACTGCACATGAAATCAAAGACTTGGCCCAGCTTATTTTTAATCTTCGGGATCAAGGCAAAACTGTCATCATTGTTGATCACAACATGCGCGAGATCATGAAATTGGTGGATCGTCTGGTGGTCATGAATTTTGGTCAAAAATTGGCCGAGGGCACACCGGATGAAGTGATTAACAATCAGGCCGTGCAGGAAGCCTATTTGGCAGGAGGCACCCACTGATGTCTGTGCTTCGGGTTCAAGGGCTAAATGCATCCTACGGCAAAGCCCAGGTGTTGCGCGACATCAATCTTCAGGTCAACGAAGGTGAGTTTGTATCTGTCATTGGTGCCAACGGCGCGGGTAAAACCACGCTCTTTCATGTGATTTCCGGCCTCAAAGCGGGACAGGGAGATGTGGTTTTTCAAGGTCGGCCATTGCCAAAGCGCGCGCATGAAATTGTGAAAACGGGGTTGATTCAATGTCCAGAACATCGTCATTTGTTCCCATACATGAATGTCATGGACAACCTCATGCTGGGTGCATATCTTCGCGATGAAGAAGATTTGGACGAGGATTTGGATATGGTTTACAGCCTGTTCCCCCGCCTTCAAGAACGCTCTGAGCAAATGGCTCGAACCTTATCGGGGGGAGAGCAACAAATGTTGGCCATTGGTCGTGCATTGATGAGCAACCCCTCTTTGCTTCTATTGGATGAACCCACCATTGGTTTGGCTCCAATCGTCCGCAAAGCCATTTCAGAAGCCATTTATAAAATCAGAAACAGAACCGATCGAAAAATCAGCATTCTATTGTCTGAACAAAATGTCATCTTTGCTTTTGAACACTCGGATCGAATCTATTTGCTGGAAACGGGTGAAGTGGTTAAAGAGGGAACCGCTTCTGAATTCAAACAGGATGAATATGTGCGTAACGCCTATTTGGGCGAGGCATAAATAGACCGGGTTTGTCTTTTTATTTATATAGAGCTGTACATGTTTTAATGGATGTTGGAAATAAAATGCTGATCAAGATCATTGTCTAGTCTGATGAAGATATTACAATATGCCTCTTATTAAAGATCGCTTGATTCTGAGGAGACATTTTCCAATTTTTAGTAAATGTTTGTGACTAAAAGGATGTGGGTATGAATCAAAATAAAGATTCAATGGATGAAATTCATGAGGGTAGAGGAGGCTTTCCGTGGTGGATTTGGCTGGTGGCAGCCATTTGGGTGATTTATGCGTTTTTCATTGGCCCGTTTGATTTAAACTCACCACTGAACTGAGGCGTTTTTATGGATAAAAAAGCAATTAAACTTTGGTTTTACTCGTCGTTGTTTTGGCTGGCCTTGGGGCCATTGATTGGCTTGCTGCAATCGTTCCAATTTTTATGGCCTGAGTGGATGAATATTTTTTCATCGATGGCTTTGCCATACAGCAAAATGCGCATTATGCACACCAACCTCGCAATTTTGGGTTGGTTGGTGATGATGTTTATCAGTGCGGTGTTCTATATTGTGCCTCGTCTGTGCAAAGTTGAATTGCAATATAAATCCCTCGCCTACTGGGCTGGCTGGGTTTGGAACCTTGCACTTGTGTTGAATGTGATTTTGATCTGGGCAGGCATTGTGGGCAATCCACTGTTGTCTATTCAGCCTATGGAATATGCCGAAGCACCGATGCTCAGCGATATTTTAATCGTATTGTCTGCCGTTATGGTGATTGCCAGTGTGCATCCAACGGTGGTTCGGCGTACGCAGAAACGTTTATACGTTTCCGTCTGGTATTTGTTGGGGGGGCTTTACACCACGTCCATCACCTATCTGGTTGGTAATTTCCTTGTGCTTGGTTTTACAGGGCTAGGCAATCAGGTTATTGAGGCTTGGTGGTTGCACAATGCTGTTGGGTTTATCATCACACCACTTGGGCTTGGGGTGGCTTATTATCTTATTCCACTTGCAGCCCAGCGCCCATTATATTCACACAGTCTGAGTATTTTGGGGTTTTGGACTTTAATGGCTTTCTATCCAGGCACAGGTTTACACCACTTCTTACAAATGCCTATGCCTGCCTGGATTAACGAATTTGCTGTGATTTCTTCTGTACTGTTGGCCATTCCCGTATTGGCCGTGGTGGTTAACTTTTTGGCAACACCTAGAGGAAACTGGCGGCGGGCTGTAGAAAGTTTTCCTTTGCGGTTTGCCATTTTGGGCGCTGTCTATTATTTGCTCACCTGCATCCAAGGCCCATTTCAAGCCACCACAGCGGTCAACTGGTTTATTCACTTTACCGAATGGGTTCAGGCCCACGCGCACTTGGCCCTCACCGGTGCGTTTACCTGCTTTGGCATGGCGGCAGCCTTTTATATGTTCCCACGCGTGGTGGGCCGTCAGCTTTACAGTCGTCAGTTGGCCAGTTGGTGCTTTTGGTTGATGGCAGTCATTTTCCCGATCTATTACCTGGGATTCACACACGCCGGATTGGTCACGGCCATCAGTATCAATTTGCTTGGAAACACCATTTATGAAACGCTCAGTGCCGTCTGGTTGTCGCGCCTGTTCAGAACCATCACGGGCGGTGGGGTGGTGTTGGCCTTTGTGTTATTTGCCTATCTGATCTTACGCAGCATCAAAGTGGGGAAACCTTTCGATGAAGGGATGAACGAAACGCCAGAGGTGCCTAACACAATTACAATGGAGGAGGCCACCGCATGAAAATCTTTTTATCGGGTTTGTTGATGTGGTTTCTTTACGCGGGGCTGGCCTTTGCTCAAAATGACCCAAATCGCCCTTGGGCGACATGGGGAGATGCTGGCCTTGGATATTGGCTAATTGCTTCTTTAATCATGGTTTCGTTGTTTGCCTTTGTGGCATGGTCTTTGTGGCTGCGTGGCAAAGATCCGGAGGAACCCAGCACGACCCGCTATCATGCATTGGGGTCGTTGGTGGTGGTGATGACATTTTTCACTTTGGCGCTTTATCTGATCGTGGCGACTGAAGCCCAAAGCGTCCCCGCCACCGACCGGGCCTGGGATTGGCAGCCTGGGGAAATGCTTCAAGATCCTGGTGGTGCCAACATCGCCGGTGAACCTTATCGTGGCTATCACGTTTATCTGGCCAATGGGTGCACCTATTGCCATACCCTTTACCTTCGCCCTGAGGATGTTGTCACGGGCTGGGGAGAAGGCGCGCAGGAAGCCGATGTTTCTCAGATGGGAGATTTTGTCAACTACCCGTTCGGTTTGTTGGGCACGCAACGATCCGGCCCTGATTTAACCATTATCGGCAAGCGAATTCCTGACATGACTTATCAGATTGAACATTTGAAAGATCCTGGGAAATTTAAGCCAAACACGGTGATGCCCAATTTTGACTATTTGTCGGATCAGGATTTGGCTGATCTGGCAGCATATCTGGTCAGCCTGGGCAACAACCCTGTGGACCTGAAGGCGGGTACACTTACACAGCAACCACCTGATGAAAACGCCAGTGAAGCCGTTCAACTGGGGCAAAGCCTGTATCGCGGCTTGGGATGTGTGGGCTGCCATACGATTGATGGCAACGCCAGCCTTGGCCCAACCTGGAAAGACCTATGGGGCAAACAAGAAACGCTGGACGATGGTGCTGTGATCACTGTGGATGAGGCGTATTTGATCGAAGCCATTGTTGACCCGGGTGCAAGCATTGTGCAGGGATTTCCAAACGTGATGCAGCCATACGATCTCAGTGATGAAGAACTGAACGGGCTGGTGGAATACATCAAATCGTTAGGAGGCTCTTAATATGACGCCCCTGGAATGGCTGGCAGCAGGATTGGGTGTGAGCATTGTTGGTTTGATCTTAGTCGGCCTGCGACGCGGAGAGTTTGATACCGAAAAACCGAAGTACGACATGCTGGGTCTGCCCACACCTGAGCCTGAATCTGCGGTTGTTGTCAAACCTGGAAAACTCAGCCCCACTGATCGAATTACAAGATTGGGTTTGATTGGCGCTTGTTTTTATTATGCATCGCGCGTGGGCTGGGGTGATCCTGTGGGCATCGTTTTGGTTGTGGTTGGCACCTATGCGGCTTTAACCGGCTTTTGGGGGAAAGATCCATTTTATCTGCTTTGGCATCAAAGAAAACGAAAGTAAGATACCCTAAATGGAGTTATTGACCAATGCCCTTTAAGAGATCACCCACCAAATAAGCGACGGCAGCGGCGAGTCCGCCAACCAGCATCATTTCAAGGCCACTTTTAAAGGGATTGAGCCCCGTTACAAATTTCTTGGCGGCGCCCAATCCAAACAAAGTGAGGCCTGATAAGCTTAAAGAGACATAAAAAGCCATATCTGATGGGATAACCACAAAGAACCCAATCAGGTATGCCAGCAAAGGCACCACGCCCGCAATGATGAATGAGACGAAGGTGGCCATGCCGCTGTAAATTGGTTTTCGTTCGCTGGGCAACATGTTGAGTTCTTCGACCATCATGGCATCAACCAGGCGTTCGGCATTGCGGGATTTAATTTCGACCAGCGTTTTGGCATCTTGTTCAGAATAACCTTGCTCCAAGTAGATGTCGTAGAGTTCAATTAATTCGCTTTCAGGGAAATTTTCAACCTCCTTGGATTCTCGCTGTCGTTCCCAGTCATAATATTCGCGTTCACTTTTGGCCGATAGATAGGCACCAGTGGCCATCGAAAATCCATCTGCCAGCAAGTTGGCCAATCCCAAAATCAAAATGATGCTTGAACCCAGCTGTGCCCCCGCCACCCCACTGACAATGGCAAAGGTGGTGACAATGCCATCGAGTCCCCCATACACCATGTCGCCCACATAAGCGCCTGCCCCACCGTGCGATTCTTTTTGGGAAGCGGGAATAAGGCCGATGCCACCGGCTTTGACTCGGCTGAGAAAACTGGCCCTGGCTTGTTCCAGCTTTTTTGAAAAAACCATCGATGTTGAACCTCCAATGAAGGAAAGCCTTGTTTGAGATTTATATCAAATTATAAATCATGAATCAGATTATTCCGATAGGAAAAGGGTTCAATTTTTGACCTTTTGGCTCAATGATTAAAATCACAACCAACTCTGATCAGAATCATATTGTTTTCTCATTGCATCCTGTTCAATGAAATGAACCGAGGTGACGACAATGAGCGAAAAAAATGTTGCCCCAACAGGTATCCAAGCAGATGCGTATGCACCCAAGGACATGGCCCACCGTGTGGAAACTGTGGGGGTGCAAAAAGCCAAACAGGATTTTTGGACGACCTTTGGTTTGTCTGTTTTAGCCGGTGCGTTTATTTCGCTTGGGGCAGCTTTTGCCACGCTGGCAACGGCGGATTCGGGTCTGAGCTTCAGTCTCAATCGGTTGCTTGGTGGCATTGTGTTCAGCCTGGGATTGATTCTGGTGGTGGTGGCTGGTGCGGAACTGTTTACCGGAAACAATCTGATCGTGATGGCCTGGGCCAGCAAGAAAGTCAGCACGAAGCGATTGTTTCGCAACTGGGGCATTGTTTATGTGGGCAATCTGATTGGCGCACTGGCAACCGTTGGGCTGGTTTTTGCTTCACAACACTGGACAGCGGATCAGTTTATGGTTGGCTTAAATGCGCTAAAAATTGCCCAAGCCAAGGTGTCGCTTGAGTTTGGCCAGGCGCTGACCCTGGGGATGCTGTGCAATGCGTTGGTGTGCCTTGCGGTTTGGCTTTGCTTCAGTGCGCGCACAACCACGGATAAGATCCTCTCCATTCTATTTCCAATCACGGCATTTGTGGCAATGGGGTTTGAGCACAGTGTGGCCAATATGTATTTCATTCCAATGGGCATGTTGATGCAGCATTCACTTGAAGCCCTTTCAATAACTCAAGGTGTGATCACCGAAATTACTTTTTACGGGTTTTTGGGCAACCTCCTGCCCGTCACCTTGGGCAACGTGATTGGCGGTGGATTGATGGTCGCTGGCATTTACTGGTGGATTTATTTGCGTCAGAAAGGAGACAAATCATGACACGTATTTTAGTCGCCGTTGACGAAGACACTTTCGCCGCAGAAGTCGTAAAAACAGCGGGTCAGATGGCAAAACGTCTGGAGGCTGAGGTGATGGTCTGCCATGTCATGCCAGAGCAGATTTATCGTCAGATTACAAGAGCTGATAGCGAAGCAGCCACCATACCTATGGTGTCCTATGGGATGGTTTACGACCTTCACTTCTCAGGAAATCCACCCACCGACATTGAGGCCAAACCCTTTACCGTTGACCAGGCGATGAAAACGGCTCAGTCTGTTGCCAACACGCTTGCCAAACAACTGGAAGAAGAGGATGTGGGCTATGAAACCAGGGGGCTGGTAGGAGATCCAGCCGATCAAATCATTTTGCTGGCTCAACGCATCGATGCCGACATGATTGTGATGGGGTTCGAAGCACTGCATGGCTTGGGCAAACTTCGTGCATTGGGCAGTGTGTCCAGGGCAGTGATGGAAAAAACAACGTGTCCTGTGTTGACCGTGCCGGTTTCAGCTGCCATGTAGCATAGAATCAACATTCAACCAAATCTGGAGGAGCCATGAACAATAACACCAAAATCAAAGTTTCCGAGATGCATGCAGGTATCCCAGAAGACGTGCGCGAAAATTTGATGGCAAAGCTTGAAGAATTGCAGAAATTTTATAACCAGATCATCAGTATTGACATTCACTTTGCACAAAAAAACCAGCTTTACAGCCTCAATTTAATTGCACATTTGCCACGTAAAAAGATTATCAAAGCATCGCATGAATCTCATGATCTTAACATGACAGTGCAGCAACCAATCAATGCCATGAAACGACAATTGAAAGATTTTAAAGAGAAGCTGGGTGACCATCAGCAGGAAAAAATATTGAATCAGCAATTGGCTCAAGAGTCTGACTAAGTGAGTGCGCATCAATTGAGAAAGGAGATCCCATGTATCGGAAAATACTTGTGCCTTTGGATGGCTCTCCAGGCAGTGAAAAAGCCTTACACGAAGCGGCTGAGTTGGCTGAACAATTTGCAGCAAAGGTGTTCCTGCTTCATGTGAGGGAACCGCTCACGGCTGTTGAGTATCTAGGCTACTCGGACCCTGACCCTAAGGCTCAGATCGAGTTTGGTCAAGAGGTGTTGGCGCAGGGCCTTCAGCAGTTGAAAGAAGAAGGGCTTGAAGAGATGGAAACGGTTTTTCAGGAAGGCCAGCCTGCCCACACCATCTTGCAATATGTCGAACAGCTTGAAGTGGATCTGATTGTGATGGGCACCCACGGTAGGCGTGGACTGGATCATGTGCTGATGGGCAGCGTTGCAGAAAAAGTCGTCCGTCTGAGTCCGGTACCGGTGCTGACGGTGGCCTTAGGCAGTAGAAACAAACAACAACAACAATCATAAACTTAGAAGGAAGGCATTTGAAAGTTGCTTGAATTCAAAAACTTGATGCTGGCTAACCTGATGCGGCTTTGCTGATTTTCTTTTTATTATCCAGGGCTTTGGTCATGTCAGCCAACGAAGTGCTTTTTAAGTAATTTTTGACCTTTTCACGGATAGGTTTGAAATCGTCGTGCAGAGGGCAGGGCATTTCATCGTTGCATTTGGTCAGGCCAACGGCACATTCATTTAAATCATCAACCCCGTCCACAAACTTTTTGATATGATACAGAGTAATAGTTTTGGCGGGCTTAGAAAGTTGAAACCCTCCCTTTGGCCCTTTGGCCGATTCCAATAGTTTTTCTCTGACCAGGGTTTGCAAAATTTTGCTCAGAAAGTGCTGGGGCAAGTTTTCTTTTTCGGCGATTTCTTTGGCCATACAACGGCGATCCGCATGTTGGGCCAAATATGTCATGGCACGAATGGCATATTCACACTCTTTGGAATAAATCATTACAGACCCTTTTTAGATATTATTATCCTAATTACTGAAATACTAATTGAAAACGCCATTCCAGGCAAGCACTCCAATGGTTTACCCCTTTGCTGAACAAGAATCTATGATGCAAATCAATGGCTGCATTGATTTTGATCATCGTATCGACAGGTTTATGTTGACATTCTATTAACATATTTGACTCAAAATAGGACAGGGGCAAGCACATGCTATTTTCCAAGAGTTGTAAATATGCGATTCGTGGGTTGGCAGAAATGGCCCAACATCCTCAAGATCAAATTTATACCATTCAGGAACTGGCAGCCCAATTGGAGGTGCCTGCGCCGTCCCTTTCAAAAACATTTCAAGTCTTGGTAAAGGAGGGGTTTTTATGCTCCATCCCTGGCCGTTATGGAGGATATTCTTTTGATCGAAGCCCTGAAGAGATTTCATTGTATGATATTATGATGCTGCTTGATCGTCAGGAATCCAGCCACGAAGTTCCTGCTTCAGACACCCCCTTTCATAGGTTTCCTCAGTGGAAAGCATTACAAAATGAAATCGAAATTTTTTTAAAAGAAACCACCCTCAACGACCTGACTCAACCGCTAAACTAAGCACTGGAATTTGATGAAGGCCTTGGAATAACCTTCAGAAAAAAGTTTTATTCATCTGGATGGCTGTGAAGGAGATGTTGTCTCTTGACAAACAGATAAAAAGAGTTTAATATCCTAAATAGATGAATTACTTTTAAGGAGGGGACCATGACCACAGCCATCAACTTACAAGCGACTCTGTCTCACAGAGCCTTAGCAGACTCCCCCAAATCCCTGAATGCGAATGAGGCTGAAGCCTATAAACTCAGCAACCACTGGTTGTTTAGTGGTCTAAAACCAGATTTGAAAGCTACATTTTTTGATCTCACTCGATTGGTGAGTTATGGGCCACATGAAGAAATTTTTCACGAAGGCGAGCCTGCCTTTGGTTTCTATCTAATTTGTTCTGGCAAAGCAAAATTGTCCAAACGCACAAGCTCTGGAAAAAAGATGATCTTGCGTGTTTTCTCAACGGGAGATGTGTTGGGTGCAGAAACCGTCTTTGGCGGCGACGTCTATGATAGCCACGCCGAAACGATGGAAGCAACCACCCTTCGTTTCATTGAACGCAGGGCATTTTTGGACATCATCAGAGAATCACCCGACATCGCCATTTCCTTCATCGAAACTTTGTCACAGGAAATGAGAATGTTCGAAAGCAAGCTCGTGGAAACTGCCTATGAAGGCAGCAACGAACGAGTGGCCAATTTGTTACTCAGACTCTCAGAAAAATATGGGTTTGAAAATGCTGAAGGGGTGGATGTGGGGCTTGAACTCAAGCGTGGCGAACTGGCTCAAATGGCCGGTCTAACCACTGAAACCACGATCCGAACCTTGAGGAAATTTGAGCAGCGCGGCTGGATTCAACTCCACCGAAACCGCGTGGTGTTGACAAACACAGATGCCATCAAAGGGTTGGCCGAGCTTTATTTAGAGCCTGTCGCCAGTCCAGATATAATGGCTATTTAAGGGAGAAATGCCCTTAAATACATAACATTTCATTGAGAAAGGTTTTCTCAATTTAGAAAAGGGATTGTATGTTGGGCTTGGAGGAGCTGTTTGTTGCAATTGCATCAGATCAGCCTGTGTTGCAGGGTCTGATGGCTGGCCTGATTATCACCCTCTTCAACACCTTTGGGGCACTTGCTGTCCTGTTGTGGCGTAACCCTTCACAAAAAATCATAGACACCGCTTTGGGTTTTGCAGCGGGCGTCATGTTAACCGCAAGCTTTACCAGCTTAATTTTGCCAGGCATTGACGTGGGCGGGGTGTATACCGTGATTACAGGGCTGGCATTTGGCGCCTTGGTCATGGGCTTTGCCGATCGTTGGACGCCCCACCTCCATTTGCTCAAAGGGCCAGAAGGACCCAGCAACAAACGCATTCAAGGGGTTTGGCTATTCATCATCGCCATTACCTTACACAATATGCCTGAAGGGTTGGCTGTTGGGGTGGGATTTGGTTCAGGCGATTTGAACAATGCAATAAAACTGATGCTGGCCATTGGCATTCAAAACATTCCCGAAGGGTTGGCTGTGGCTGTTTCTGCGGTGAGTGTGGGCTTTGGGTCCTTTTATTATGCCAGTTTTGTAGGCATTCGCGCTGGTTTGGTGGAAATTCCCTTGGCCGTGTTTGGTGCCTTTGCAGTGCAATTGGCTGAACCGTTGATGCCCTATGCTATGGGCTTTGCTGCTGGCGCGATGCTGTATGTGATCAGTCATGAAATTTTACCCGAAACCCATCGCCAAGGTCACGAAAAACTGGCCACTCTGGGATTTATTATCGGCCTGATTGTGATGCTGTATTTGGATATCACACTTTCATAATACATCATTTTAATGCCAGAGCGTCTTTCTTAGACTTTGCTTGCCGAAGGCATTTGTTCAAAGAAGTCACGCTCAAGGGTTTCTCGAAAATCTGGGTGTGCAATTTCAATCAATGCACGGGCGCGCTCTCGCAAATTCTTCCCATAAAGGTTGGCTGCACCATACTCGGTGACCACATAGCGCACATCGCCTCGGGTGGTGACCACGCCTGCGCCTTCTGTGAGGCAAGGGGTAATTCGTGAAATCGTTCCCCCTCTGGCCGTGGAAGGCAGCGCGATAATGGGTTTGCCCTGCTTGGAGCGGGCTGCCCCGCGAATGAAGTCCACTTGTCCCCCGATTCCACTGTAAATCTTTCGTCCAATGGAATCGGCACACACCTGGCCGGTCAAATCCACTTCGATGGCGGAGTTGATTGCCACCATTTTCTCATTCTGCGCAATGATAAACGGGTCGTTGGTATAGTCGGCAGGATGCACTTCAAAAGAAGGGTTGTTTTGCACGTAATCGTAAAGCGTGTCCGAGCCCAACACAAAGGAGGTGATTACCTTTCCACGGTGAAGGGTTTTGCCATTGCCTGTGATTACGCCCTGCTCGATCAGGTTCATCACCCCATCAGAGACCATTTCGGTATGAACGCCCAAGTCCTGATGGTATTTTAACAATTTTAAGACCGCATCAGGAATGGCGCCGATGCCCATCTGTAAGGTGGCGCCATTTTCAATCAGCATGGAAACATGCCAGGCAATCTGATCTGCAACATCGTCGGTGTCTGTGATTTCCAATGTTGGTAAGGGTTCATCCACCTCGACGATGTGATCCACTTGCGACTGATGCACAAACACGTTGCCCAGCGTGCGCGGCATTTGCTCGTTCACCTGGGCAATAATGGTTTCCGAAGTTTCCACGGCGGCCAGCGTACTGACACACTCTACACCCAGGCTGAGAAAGCCATGTTCATCTGGAGGTGAGGTGTGAATCAGGGCAACATCCGGTTGTAATTCGGTGCGTATCAACTGTGGAATTTCAGACAGAAACACAGGAATATAGTCGCCGCGTCCATCATTGACCGCATTGCGGTCAGCTGGCCCGACAAAAAGAGAGTTGTGTCTAAAGTTATTGCCCAGTTCAGGGAATGCAGGCAGTGAAAGGGGATCGACTTTTTCTTTGTCAAATAAGAGCACATGCAGTACTTCAACATTAGAAAGTTCTGGGCCGCGTTTTGCCAGGGCTTCCAACAACACAAAGGGCGTGGCTGCATTGCCACTGGCATACAATCGTTGTCCACTGCGAATGGCCTTGACCGCTTCTTCTGCCGTGGTGCATTTGGCCTGATAAGCGTTTAACATCCTTTTAGGCATTTATGACCTCGCTTTCTGTCGCCTGATCTTAGGCAACGACAGGGGCAATCACCATGATTCACATTAGGAAAAATCCTGATCAAAATCATTTCATTGTACTCTAGATTTTTCGCAAAATGTGGTTGAAGGAGGTCTGCCCATTTTCAAAAACATTCTGGTGCCAACGGATGGATCAACTCAAAATCAACATACGTTTAGGGTGGCGGTTTCTATTGCTGAAAAATACGAGGCAACGCTTCATGTGCTTTGCGTGGCCGATCTGCCTGAAGGGATGCGGACAGGCAAATCTGGCACTGATGTCCTGTCTAACGATATGCTGGTCCATGCCAAAAAAGTGGTTGGGGTGACGGTGGATGCCATGAGGAAAACAGAAAACCTGGCCATAGAGGAACATGTGCGCAAAGGCCATCCTGCGGAGGAAATTATTGCGGCGGGGCATCAATGGCACATTGATCTGATTGTGATGGGCACCCACGGCCATCGCGGTAAAGCGCGCGTGCAGTTGGGTACAATTACCGAAGAGGTGGTTCGCAATAGCCCCATCCCAGTACTCACCGTGCAGATCGGACAAGAAACACATGAATGATTCTAAAGAGATACAACGACTGCGTCACCTTCTGGCGGAGAACAAACCTGAACAAAGTGTGCCCCTGTCGTTGTATTTGGATCGACATGGGCGGCGAATCAGATTGTGCCGCCTTGGGCAAAGGGATCTTGAAGGGCTGGTCGCCATGTATATGACCTTCAATCGCGATCAGTCGGCAATGGGACTGCCACCAAAGCGGGAAGAGGCCGTTCGTGCCTGGCTGACCCAGTTGTTTTTAGCGGATGTGCAACTGGTTGCCAAACATGGCCCCAATGTGGTGGCCCACGCTGCCTGGATCAAAGACCATAACACTCGGGCGGAAGTTATGGTCTTTGTGCATCAGGATTTTCAAGGGGATGGATTGGGTAAAAAAATGTTGATGGCTGTGGTGACCATGGCACGCTTTATGGGGTTGGACACCCTTTGGGCAGAAGTTGAAAATCGCAACGGGCCGATGATTCATATTAACCATGAACTTGGCTTTGAAACCGTATCACTGCATCAGGGGTCTCGCGAAATGAGTTTAAAGCCACGTTAAAGCGATGAGCTTGGGGTGGAAATATTGAAAACAAAAACAATTTGAAAAAATGTCAGGCTTCCTTCATTCCTTAGCGCATTCTGTCCGGCTGGAGGCTCGGACAAGTTTAGCTTCGATCGCAATGAAAATAAGAAAGTAGCAGGTGCCTGTGAGTGCCGTAAAGGACAAAGGCTAGACGGAAGGACAACTGAAAAATGTTTGAATTCTTTACCCAACTGGCCGACTTCCTGGCCTATAATCTGCTGCAACTTGATCCTCAAACGCACCTGGCTGAAGCTGTTCATTTTTTTATTGAAGATACCACCAAGATTTTTTTTCTGCTCACCACACTCATGCTGTTGGTTGGATTTCTACGCTCCTGGGTTTCGCCAGAAAAAGTGCGCCAATGGTTAGATGGTAAGCCAAAACTTCTGGCCTATTTTCTTGCTGTTACGCTCGGTGCGATTACGCCTTTTTGCTCATGTTCTTCTATTCCTTTATTTATTGCGTTCTTGAGTTCAGGTATTCCGCTCGGGGTGACGATGGCATTTTTAATCACCTCTCCGATGGTGAACGAAGTCGCTGCGATTTTGTTTGGCGAAGCCATTGGCTGGACGTTTACGTTGGCTTATTTAGCAACGGGTATGGTTACAGGCATGGTAGGTGGGGCGCTAATTGATCTATTGAAAGTGGAAAGATGGGTTGAGCCTTTCGTTTTTCAAGCAACAGTCAGTGCCATTGATCAGGAAGAATTGAAAGTTTCGATGCAAAGGCGCTTTTATTACGCGTGGGAGGAAACCTCAGATATTCTCAAGCGTGTTTGGCTTTACGTTTTGATTGGTGTTGGTTTAGGCGCTGGTATCCACGGTTATGTTCCCCAAGAATGGTTCATAGCCCATGCAGGCGCAGACAATCTCTTTGCCGTGCCCTTGGCCGTTATT
Source organism: Candidatus Fraserbacteria bacterium (assembly GCA_029262795.1). Lineage (GTDB taxonomy): Bacteria > Bipolaricaulota > Bipolaricaulia > RBG-16-55-9 > JAJCYT01 > JAJCYT01. The sequence continues at coordinate 77,397 of JAJCYT010000012.1, read as the reverse complement.
TTGGCTGTACCCCTGTATTCCAATGTTACCGGGGTGGTCCCCGTAGCAGATGTGCTGATTGCGAAGGGACTTCCAGTAGGTACAACCCTTGCCTTTATTATGAGCACCGTAGCGATTTCATTGCCAGAATTAGTCATCCTAAGAAAAGTATTGCGTCCGCAGATGTTGGTCTTGTTTGTGCTGTATCTGGCCATTGCTTTTGTATTGGTCGGGTATGGATTTAACTGGTTGTTTTAGCAAAAAAAGGAACACATTATGAAAAAAGTAGAAGTGTTTGGAACGGGTTGCAAAAAATGCATCACCACTCAGGAAATGATTAGGTCCGAAGCACAGCAGCTAAGCATTGAGATTGAGTTGATCAAAGTGGATGACCCATTAGAAATTGTTTCACGTGGCATCATGAGCACCCCTGCTGTGATGGTGGATGGCAAATTGATGCATAAGGGAGGGCTTCCCAAGCGGCAAGAGATTTCCCAATGGCTCAAAGAAAATTAGCCTGTTTTCGCGAAGTGTATCTCTGCCTGCTTCTTGATTCCCTGAATGCTTTGCGACACAACCCAATAAACGACTGGCACAGGGGGCACTCAAATGGATCAACCCATCTACAAGCAAATCCTAAATAAGCATTTCTTCATCCCGATGGAGCATGGTGCGTGGATTTGGTTGCTGGGGCCGTTGTTCATCGGAGCGGCAGCCGGAGGAAAACCAGATGGTGACCTCATCCTCTTAATATTTTGTGCGCTCATTGCCTTTCTAATTCGCCAGCCTGTTACCTTAATCGTCAAAGTGAACGCCGGTCGGCGCGCACGCCGAGATTTGTTGCCCGCCTTGGTTTGGATCACTGTCTACACCGTGCTGGGAAGCCTGGGCGTGTGGAAGTTGGCACAGGCCGGATATGGACAATTGTTGTGGCTTGCCGTGCCCGGTATTCCCATCTTTGCCTTCTACTTGTGGCTGATCTGGCGACGCAAAGAGCGCCGCCAGTGGCAGCTTGAACTCATCGGTGCGGGCGCTCTGGCGCTGACCGCACCGGCTGCGTACTGGATCAGTGGAGGGGTATCAGATGACGTGGCTTGGACGCTTTTTTTACTCACATGGTTACAGTCCGCTGCCTCCATTGTTCACGTTTACATTCGCCTGGAGCAACGGATTCTTAAGGAGAGCCACTCCCTTGGCTGGCATTTTAACAAGGCTTTGCCCAGCTTGGGGTTTCATGCTTTCAATCTCGCTGTAAGTGGGGTGCTTGTCGCGTTTGCCATGGTGAATTGGTGGGTGCTGGGTGCCTTTTTGTTGATGCTCTTTTGCTCATTGGCAGGCGTCATTCGTCCTGCTTGTGGGTACAGGCCAAGCAAGATCGGCATTCAGCAATTGGTCGCCAGCCTGGCATTTGTTTTGATCATGATGTTGGCTTATCTTTTGGGATAAATCATTGACCCTTGGTATGCCTCAATCGTTTCAGCTGAACAGATGAGCAATAAAGGCTACCATAGGGTTTATTAAATACCTGATCAGGGCGGCAGTTCACTTGAGGTCGAACTGGTCAGCCAAAGACCGCAGTAAGGTTGGATCAGATAACCGCCATTCGATTTGTTCAAACGTATTTCGCGTCAGCTTGATATATAAAATTTCACTGGCAGGATTGGGAAAATCGTCCTCCATCCAAATAACTTCCACGTTCTGCACTTTGTCAAAATCAAACACAGCCTGAAACAACTCGACGGCTTCGGCCAAAAGCGCATCCAGGTCCTCAATGAAGTAATTTTCGGGTGTCAAGCGGATACTGGGGTAGAACGTGTTTACACCATTCAAATCAACCGAATACACCCTGGAAATAGCGTGGTCTGCAACGGTTTGGTCCAGCCAGGCTTCGGGGTCATCAATCACTAACTCGGATGACTGACATCCACCGAGCATCCATATGCCAACAATGATTAGGGCCAATTGTAACTTCCTGAACTGCATAGACAGCCTCCCTTGTTATCATTTGACTGTAGGATAGTTTCAAGATCACCTTTCAGAAATGATATCTATCAGAAACGATTGTGATGCCAATCATATTTCAAAATCCGACGTTGTTAAATATCCTGATAGATGAAGACACAGCGCGTAACTTGTGGATGACGCGGCCTTCTCTGTCAATCTCAATGTTTTGGAGGGTCTGACCGGCTCGCTTGAATAACTGGAGAAGCTATTTTATCGAGGGTAATGATTTTAATGTGACTTCAATTAATACATAATTTTCAGCCTTACATTCACTTATTTATCTTGTATTCAAATTTAACCTGGGAGTGTGACGAGGATCAACTTTGGTTTTGATACAGATCATTTAATTATGCTGACTTGCGAGGATACTTGGAGGTGTCAATAAGGAGGTGGCCATGAAACGGCAAATGGACAAATACCATACAGATCCATCCCCCAACGCAGATCGAGGTGTTCTCCGCCTTGCCGTTTGGGCCTTCATCTGATCGTGGACGCATGGGCTGCCGTGGGCAGCCTCGCCCCAAAAGTGGGGGACTCTGAGACATCTTTTTCGACCAAACTACAAATTTCTGAATCAGCAAACCCTTCATCGATATCAAAAGGATTATGAGAGGGTGCCGTTGTTGGGTATCACCTGTTGTTGTAACAACCCTATTAAACCTACCCTAAAAGGAGGTAGACGCCTTATGCGTAAGCTAACCATCTTAGTTAGCCTTGCATCGTTGCTTTTCCTGAGTGCCGGCAGTCAGGTACTGTTGTCTCAGCAGGAATATACTCAAGACCAAATGGATGCATGGCAAGCTATAGCCGAAACATACTATGTAGCAGACGTTGATGAGAACTTCTTGACCGACAATCCACTGGCCGAAGGCCGGCCCAACATGTGGGGGTTCAGAGACTCCACCGCAATTCAGTCGGGTATGGCAGCTCCAGACTTCACCCTGTTGGATATGGACGGTGAGCCAGTGGCTCTGTCCGATTACATCGGTGAGAAGTTCATTGTCCTAATTACCGGGAGCTGGTACTGACCACCTTATCTACGGAACTGGGTTCCGAACAATGATATGTTGAACAAGTTTGAAGAATTTCCAGTCGTGATGTTGGACGTCTACGGGCGCGAACGCCACCCCGAAAATTCGGGTACGAGCACGGAGTTCCTGCAAGAGTCCTACAACGACCGCCGTCAGCGCGCGCAAATGATGCTCTATACACTGCGTAACCTCAGCGCGCCGCCAGACAACCGCATTTTCCTCATTGATGAGGAGGGACCACAAGAACAGCGCACCAGCACGTACTCTACCAAGGTCACGCACATGTTTGGGGGCCGCCCACAAGGCGCCATCATCATTGACCTGAACGGAAAAATCATCCTGACCCAAGTCTGGGAACGCGCCGAACAGGGCGACGAAATTCTCAGCAATATCTTCGGCGTTGCGCCGGGACTTTAAGGAGGGGATCTTCATGAAACGATTATTCGTAACCGTCCTAGTCTTAGCGGTTTCGCTTGGCTTTATCGGTGTGTCTGATAACGTGGCACAGCAATTGCCGGAGATCACCATCGGGGTGATCTCCCATGACTACGAGGGCACGGCTTGGGACATGGCGCTGATGGTGCCAATCCTTGAGCGTGATATGGAACTGTTACCACCGCCAGAGACTTACAATCAGGGCACGGCGCTGCCACAGCCACTGCGAACCGATGCAAAGATCTTGTTGGACGTTAAGACCGCCTCGACCGCCGCTGAACAATCGGCCGCGATTGATGCGTTTATCGAACAAGGTGTAGGTGGCATCCTGCTCACGCCGGTAGCCGATGTGGCCGGCTTGCAAGGGGCATTGGGACGGGCCACGCTGGCTCGGATCCCCGTGGTTTTGGTTGGACGATCCGTTCCTGGCTTTGATGGTAACCTGACTGCGTTTGTTGGCGTCGAGCCGTTTGCAGCAGGGTTTGCCTGGGCCAAGGGCGCAGTTGGTGGAGAACGTGAGTTTATGGCGATCGCCAGCGATATGAACGACGTCCGCCAGAACGGTTTCGTCCGCGGGCTGGAAGCCAAGGCGGGCGCGATGTTCAAGGGCACGGTGATGACCACAGCCGAAAGCGCTTACGAGGACACCCTGGCCGTGATCACGGGCACAGGGGATGCCGAAGAAACACCGATCAACTACCTGGTACTCGCTGATTACACCTTGGTTGATGAAGTGGTTCGGGCCGTGGTGGAAACCACCGCCGGCACAGATCGTCTAATTAAAGTAGGTACATTTGGCGGGCCATCGAACTTCAAACAGCTTTTCGATGACAAAGTCCTCCACATGGTCACCACTCAGGACGACTACGACATGTTCCAAAAGGCGTTGCTTGAGTTGAAGATGTTCGTTGTGGCTCAAGACCCACTTGAGGGCTACTTTATGCCCACCAAGATCTGGGCATCTGCGAGCTCGTTCAATTACATGAGTTACCCTTACGACTATGATCGACAGTATTTCTTTACCTTCAACCGTTTTTGGAGGTAAGGCGAACTCAGATCAAGACGCATTTGTTCATTGGTATGAAGGTGAAAAACTCTCTTTGATAACAAGCAGCCCCGGGGAATCCGGGGCTGCTTTGATTTTGCTCCAGATGGGTGTGTCGCAAAGAGTTTAGGGAATCAAGAAACAGGCAGAAATACACCTCGCGAGAACTGGTTAAATAGCCAATCCATCGTCGCCACCACCAAAACTGCCGCCGAATGTTTAGGCTGAGACAACCTTGGTACGTTGGCATCCGGCAATCTCGCGGACCTCATCATCAGCAAAACCGACCCGATCGCCGATATCCGATCTTTGGAAAACAACGAAAACATTCCTGTTGTGATGAAAGATGGAAAGCTGGTTAAGCCAATTTAAGGTTCGCCCTGTGACAGTGTCGAACAGAACCCGTTAGTCTCGATGCTTGTTACAGAACTCATTTGTGGGGCAGGTGCGGATCAAAATTGCTAAAATTTCTTTGGGCGTTTCATGATGGAGTTGAGTGGAGGTCAGGGTTGGGCTTGAGCAGGCCCAACCCTGGGCTAAGTCTGACTATCGCTCAAGCTTGTATTTTAAATAACATATCGATTCTCCAGTAGTGTTATCTGGGTTATTGAAGGCGAGTAAATCAATCTCAAAAGTCTGCCCCGTTGAGGGCACTTCGAACTCGAGTTTTAAAACCAATGCAATTATTTCAGTTTCGGTGGTGGATGCATCAGGTTCCCACTCAATCACGGCAGCCACAATTTTTCCGGCTTCAGGCTCGGGTAAACTTGGATCGCAACCAACCAATAATTGGTCCAAAATTGCGTCAGCGTCGGTGTCACTGGTTGTGTTTTGCCAGATGTTGAAATCAGCCGAATTTACTTGTCCGTCGCGGTTGAAGTCACCGTCTGCAGTTTGCGGACAGGGCTGTAAGCTTCGGTTCCAGGCATGAAGCAATTCGATCGTTTTTTCCAATGCTTCGACCGCTGCCGAATCGGACGTGGTGTTCTGCTCTTGTTGCAACCTTTCGACCATGGCGACCACAAACGCTTCCACTTCCGGATCTATTACAATGCTTGGTTCATTACCTGTTGCTTCGGGTTCCTCGTTAGGGCCATCTGTATCCGTATCTGGCTCCGGCTGGTCAGCGCTGCTGTCGTCTTCCTCACACTTCACCGGTGCACCAGTGGCATCGCGGCACTCTTCCTCTGCCCATCCGGTGATCCCGGCAGAGCCGAAGGTCAATAAAAGGGCGATGATGATCATTTTGATTATGTTCATGGACTTCTCCTTGTTTGAGTTCGGTTTGGTGTTGCGTTCCTTGCGTTTCACATTGTTTTGTTTAACCATGTCTGCCTCCCTGAGAAGTTGATTACAGTATCATTTTGAAGGACAAATATCATTTATTTATCATCGCTAAAAATATGACCAGTAGGCTGTTATTTGGACCAGTAGATGTTGAGCTTGAATGCAATAGTCCGATTTAAACCTGACTATTGGAATAGTGGTCATGTTCCTGGATCAAATGATAATACCATATCCAGAACTGGCTTTGGATCTTCGCTTGGTATCACAACCACATCAGAAAGGAAGTGCCCGTCTCAAAAAATCCTTAACTTAATGCCGCCCAACCTGGGGGTGGTCTGTATCCTGAAACCTCTAACTCTCGCTTCCCATGAAACAACGATTTGTGTGCAATAACACGATCCAGATACTTGCCGCAGCAATGTTCAATTTGAAATAAAAGGTATTAAATAAACCTTGATTAAGATCAACATCTTTACTGATGACCATCATGTCATTTCTCAAGTAAATTTGATTCAATTGTTGTGTAAGGCCAATTAAGATCAAAGCGGCCTTCGATCAAGAATGGAGGAGTCATGAAACGCATCTTGGTTGCAGTGGGTGAAGATGGATTTGGAAAACATATTGTAACTGCTGCTGCGGAGTTGGCTAAAAAAATGAATGCCTCTCTAACGGTGTGCAACATTATGCCGGATGAATTATATCGTGAAATTCAAACGCGCCTCAATAGTGAACAATTAGGCCATTCCTTTGTCTTTGCCCATGCGGAGCAACGTGCCAACAGTGTGGCGGCCCATGCTGCTGAATCTGTGAGCGCAATGGGTGTAGATTATCTTACCAAAGGGAAAGTTGGTAAACCTGCTCAGGAAATCATTGCGTTGGCCAATGAATTGGATGCCGAACTCATTGTGGTGGGTTTTGAAGCCCTGCATGGACTAGGAAAAATTCGGGCCCTTGGCAGTGTTTCCCGATCGGTGATGGAGGATGCTTCGTGTCCTGTGTTGATCGTTCCACTCCCAGAGATCTTACATACTGAGGTCACAGAAACGGAGGAAGTCCATGCCTGATAGCGCCGCCTTAAAAATCCTTGGGTTAGAAAATACGGGGCATGTTCATTGGAATTTGTCTACCGCTGCTTTGTACGAGGAAGCCATTCGCAACCGCGAAGGCAGGGTTTCTCACCTTGGCCCATTGGTGGTGCGAACCGGCCCCTATACAGGGCGATCACCTAATGACAAATTCATTGTTCATGAGTCTGAAAGTGAAGGTTTGGTTTGGTGGGGGGCATCAAACCATTCTTTTGCCACCACCCATTATGAACATTTGAGGGATCGTGTTCTGGCTTATCTGCAAGGGCGAGATCTTTATATTCAGGATGTCTATGCGGGCGCAGATCCAGAAAACCAAATTGCCATTCAGGTAGTCAGCGAATCTGCATGGCATGCCTTGTTTGCCCGCACGATGTTCATTCGGGAATTGGATGAAGAAAAACTAAAAAACTTTGTGGCTGAATATACCTTAATCCATGCGCCGCATTTTCACGCCATTCCTAAAATGGATGCCACGCATTCAGAAGTGTTTGTGGTGTTGAATTTTCAGCGCAAGGAGATCATCATCGGCGGTTCCGCCTACGCGGGTGAAATGAAAAAAGCGGTGTTTACCCTGATGAACTACCTGTTGCCGATCAACAATGTGTTGTCCATGCACTGCTCTGCCAACTTTGGAGAGAATCCTGAAGATGTGGCTCTGTTTTTCGGCTTATCGGGTACGGGGAAAACAACGCTGTCGATAGACACCACGCGCAAGCTTGTGGGCGACGATGAACATGGCTGGAATGACAACGGTGTTTTTAATCTTGAGGGAGGCTGCTACGCAAAGGTCATCCGCATCTCCAAAGAAGACGAGCCTGAAATTTATGCCACGACTCGTCAATTTGGTACCATTCTTGAAAATGTAACAATCACCGACAAAAGATCGAGGCGTCTGGACTTTGAAGACGACTCGTTAACTGAAAATACGCGAGCAGCCTTCCCCATCACCCACTTGTCCAATGCCAGCACTCAGCAAGTGGTAGGACACCCCAAGCAGGTCTTTTTCCTGACGGCAGATGCATTTGGTGTGTTGCCGCCGCTGGCAAAACTAACCGCAGATCAGGCTGTCTATTACTTTTTGCAAGGTTATACCGCCAAAGTGGCTGGTACGGAACGCGGGGTGACAGAGCCTCAGGCCACCTTCAGCCCATGCTTTGGCGCACCATTTATGGCCTTGTCGCCAACGGTATATGCCCGCATGTTGGGTGAAAAAATCACCAAACATAACGTTGATGTGTGGTTGGTCAATACCGGCTGGACGGGCGGCCCTTACGGAGAAGGCAAACGCATGTCGTTGCCTTATACCCGTGCAATGGTGCGCGCCGTCATGGAAGGAAAGCTAGCAGGCACCTCCTTTGAAACCGAACCTGTGTTTGGGTTGCAAGTGCCAAAAAACGTACCGGATGTGCCCGATGAAGTATTGATGCCAAGAAACACCTGGGCAGACCCTCAAGCTTATGATCAGCAAGCTGAGAAATTGGCAAAACTGTTCAGGGAAAATTTTGAAACTTTCTCTGATAAAGTGTCCGATGCCGTTAAACAAGCGGGGCCTCAAATGGTAAAGCCGGTTGAAAGTTAAACTTTACCTGATGTGGTAAAGAACGTATCGCTGTGGTCGAAAGAGGGGGCAACCGACTTACCTTGCCCCCTCTTTCATGTTTAGAAGAATGGTTATGTGTTAATGATTTTCCAATTGCAGCAATGCTGCCTTGCGCTCTAATCCACCCGCATAGCCGGTCAATTTGCCATTGCTTCCAATCACACGATGACAGGGCACCACAATGGCCAGGGGATTTTTCCCATTGGCGGCACCGACGGCGCGTGAGGCTTTGGGTCGCCCAATCTGTTTGGCCAACTCACCATATGAGGTGGTGGTTCCATAGGGGATTTTTACTAAAGCTTTCCAAACCTGATTCTGAAACGCTGTGCCAGTAGGGGCAAGTGGCAGATCAAAATTTTGGCGCCTGCCTTGAAAATATTCTTTCAATTGTTGGACAGCATCCGATTTTGAGGCCGACACCTTTTTCCAGCTCAATTGTGGTTCAGGCATTTCATTCTCGAAGTCGATGTGGGTAACGCCATTGTCATTCCAAACCACCTGGATTTGGCCCAAGGGACTATTGGTGGTGGCGTAATAAGTTTGCATGTTATTTCCTTTCGTTCTGTAAATCCGTTGCGTGACGCCAAAGGACAATGGTGGCGTAGGCTCTCCAGGGTTGCCATTTTTCGGCACGTTCTCGAAGCTGCCCCGGGGTCAAACGTTGCCCGTCCCCAACCACCTGTTGTAATACCAAATCTTCGGCAGGGAAGGCATCTGGTTCCCCTAACCCACGCATGGCGATGTAGTGGGCTGTCCAGGGGCCGATGCCCGGAAGTTCCGTCCAGCGCTTCACGGTTTGCTCCAGGCTCCAGCCGACCGAGAAGTCAATCTCGCCTTCGGCTACAGCGCGAGACAAATTGTGAATGGTTTCGGCACGTTTGGAAGTGACACCAATTTTGGTGAGGTCAGCCTCAGCCAGTTGTTCCGGTTTAGGGAACAATCGATTCAATTCGGGAACATCAGATTCAATGGGCTGACCGTGCTGTTCGACCAATCGGGCGGCAAGCGTTGAAGCCGCTTTCACACTGACCTGCTGACCCAGGATAGCGCGAACGGCAATTTCAAATTCGGCCCAAGCGCCAGGCACGCGGATGCCTGGATGTTTTTTAATAATAGAAGCCAGCAACGGATCAACCGATAAGGTGTGGCTGATGTTCTCCGGTTCGGCACGAAGGTCAAACAAGTTACGAATTTTTTCGACAATCTGTTGTAACCCATGCGCCAAATGCAGAGGGACTCTCAGTTTTACAAAATTCTTTTCTGGCATCGGTTGTACTTCGATCACGCCAGAAACATTGTCGATGCTGACCGTGCGCCGATACCCTTTTTTGTTCACCAAATCAATGCCAGGAATGGCTCGCACTGATAGAAAATCCATCATGGCGTCCCAGTTATAAGGCGGGCGGTAACTGAGATTGAGTTCCAATACAGATGCTTTTCCGGTGGGTTCCTTCTTGGTTCTTCTCAATTCGCTTGGGTTCATCTTATAAGCTTTTTGCATCGCCGAGTTGAACCTTCGGATGCTGGAGAATCCAGCAGTAAACGCAATTTCGGACATCGGCAAGCCAGTTTCTGTAATCAACTGCTTGGCAAACTGAACCCGATACGTTTGTGCCACCGCAATCGGTGTGGCCCCCAGTTGATCCATAAATAAGCGGCGAAGTTGTCGTGTGCTTAAATTCAACTGTCCGGCCAGATTTTCCACGCCGCCTTCTTTGAGTGTGCCAGAGGCGATCAATTGCAACGCACGGGAGATCACTTCAGAATGCCCATTCCATGCTGGAGTGCCAGGTGAAGCTTCAGGCCGACAACGCAAACAAGGCCGAAACCCCGCCGCTTCCGCCGCCGCCGCACAGCGATAATATTCAACATGCTGACGCCGAGGCAACGGGGCTGGGCAAACAGGCCGACAATAGATGCCGGTGGTCTTCACACCTGTGAAGAATCGCCCATCAAACCGAGCATCCTTGCTTTCCAATGCCGTCCAGCAAATGTGAGGGTCCAGTGTTTTCATGCTTCCAGCTTACCCACTGACTCGTCAAAAAGCTGGCCATTTTCGGCCGTCAACTTAAATCTGCATTTGGAGCTAAAATAGACCTTGTTCTTGTCTTTTTATAAGTCTTATGATTGAATCAGCATGTGATTGGGCAATAGAATTCCCATTATTAGCTGCGAATAATTTTATGCGTTGTAGACGTGACTTTACCCAGTCTCTTTCTTCGTGTGACAAAGAACGATTTCTTATCAAGTCGTATATTTCATCTGATGATGTTTTTAAGCTCTGATAGTGACTACTTGTATAAGGTTTTTTTCCAACTTCTTCCATAACATCCAAAAATAATGATAGATTAGATATTCTTGGAAAAGAACCATTGGGTTCATTTGCTTGATTTAATTGACGATAATATTCAGTTCGATTTACTGGTTTTGAAAATAATGAAGAAAGAGGGTGCCAAACAATTTTGGTTATTATTCCAGCTAAAACAGAAATAAAAACCCAGGTTGACCAATGATCTAAATTCATATCTATTCCTCATTATGAAAGAGTCATAGTCATTATACCTTATATATTTTAAATTTGTATTGGAAATAGCTTGAAATTTAACATGCATCTGATATAGTAATTAGCAGACTATTAAATAGATTGCTAATTTTGATATTCACTCAAGAAAAGAGGTGAGTGATGGATATCAGTAAATTGACTCAAAAATCGCAAGAGGCTTTGCAAAATGCCCAGTCTATTGCGACAAATTTAAACCAGATTGAAGTGGATGGGGAACATCTTTTGCTGGCCCTGGTGCAGCAGGCTGATGGGTTGTTGCCGCGATTGTTGGAACGCATGGAAGTGTCTACTGAGGCATTTAAGACTGAAGTGGAGAATGAACTCAACCGACGGCCAACGGTGTCCGGTCAAAGCACGGAAGCGGGTAAAATTTATGTGACCCAGCGCCTACAAAAATTGGTCGTGGATGCTCAGGCACAAGCCAACGCCATGAAGGACGAGTACGTGTCCGTGGAACACCTCGTTTTGGCCATGATTTCTGAGGGCAATGCCATTGCAGCAGGGAAAATTTTAAAACAATTTGGCATCAGCAAAGATGCATTTTTAAATGCTTTAACCAGTATTCGTGGCAACCAGCGCGTGACCACCGATTCACCCGAAGGCACGTATGAAGCCTTGGAAAAATTCGGCGTGGATTTGGTGTCACTGGCGAGACAGGGGAAACTTGATCCTGTCATTGGCCGCGATAGCGAAATCCGCCGCGTGATTCGCATTCTTTCACGAAAAACGAAAAACAATCCCGTTCTTATTGGTGAACCAGGCGTAGGCAAAACCGCCATCGCCGAAGGCTTGGCCCAACGTATCGTTCGTGCCGATGTGCCTGAATGGTTGAAAGACCGCCAGGTGTTCTCGCTCGACATGGGCGCGTTGTTGGCGGGGGCCAAATATCGCGGCGAGTTTGAAGAGCGATTGAAAGCCGTCCTCAATGAAATCAAACAAAGCGAAGGCCGCATCCTTCTGTTCATCGATGAGTTGCACACTGTCGTTGGCGCAGGAAAAACCGAAGGTTCTACGGATGCCGGAAATCTTTTAAAACCGATGCTGGCTCGCGGAGAACTTCACTGCATCGGAGCCACGACGCTGGATGAATATAGAAAATACATCGAAAAAGATGCTGCGCTCGAAAGGCGCTTCCAGCCTGTATTGGTGGATCAGCCATCGGTTGAAGATACCATTTCAATCTTGCGCGGATTGAAAGAACGCTTCGAAGTGTTTCATGGCGTTCGCATCCAGGATAACGCTTTGGTGAGTGCAGCCGTTTTATCCAACCGCTATATCACAGATCGCTTTTTGCCGGACAAGGCCATCGATTTGGTCGATGAAGCCTGTGCCAGTGTGCGTACGGATATTGACTCCATGCCAACTGAGTTGGATGAAGTCAGCCGCCGTGTGATGCAGTTGGAAATTGAAGAAGCTGCTCTCAAAAAAGAAAGAGACAAAGCCAGTCAGGAGCGTTTGGAAAAACTCCGCAAAGAATTAGCCGACCTTAAAAATCAGGCTGACGAAATGCGCGCTCAATGGGAAAACGAAAAAGACGCCATCAGCGTGGTTCGTGATCTGCGTGAGCAAATTGAACAAGCGCGCCTCGATATAGAACAGGCAGAGCGTCAGTACGATTTGAACAAAGCAGCAGAATTGAAGCATGGTCTATTGCCGCGATTGGAAACTCAACTTCATGAAGAAGAAATGAAGTTGGAATCTAAACAAGGTGACCATCAACTTCTGAAAGAAGAAGTAAACGAGGAAGAAATTTCCGAAATCGTTTCACGCTGGACAGGCATTCCCGTCACTCGCTTAATAGAAAGCGAACGTGAGAAGTTACTCAAATTGGGTGACATTCTTCATGAGCGAGTGATTGGCCAAAATGATGCTGTGGAACTTGTGGCTGATGCTGTACTCCGTGCTCGTGCTGGCATTAAAGATCCGAACCGGCCCATTGGTTCGTTTATCTTCCTTGGTCCCACGGGGGTCGGGAAAACGGAACTGACAAAAACATTGGCCGAAGCCTTGTTCGATTCTGAGGACAACATGGTTCGCATCGACATGAGTGAGTACATGGAAAAGCACACGGTGTCCCGATTGATCGGAGCGCCTCCTGGCTACATTGGCTACGAGGAAGGTGGCCAACTTACAGAAGCGGTTCGCCGCAAGCCTTACTCGGTGATCCTGTTTGACGAAATCGAAAAAGCGCACCCTGATGTGTTCAACGTCCTGCTTCAGATTTTGGACGATGGGCGTGTGACCGATGCACAAGGCCACACCGTCGATTTCAAAAATACGGTCATCATCATGACGTCCAACATTGGATCACCACACTTGTTGGAAGGTGTGACAGCCGAGGGTGAGATCAAAACCGAAGCTCAGGATGCGGTGATGGGCGAATTGCGCCATCATTTCCGGCCAGAATTTTTGAACCGCGTGGATGAAATCGTATTGTTCAAAGCCTTAACTCTGAACGAAATTAAGCAGATTGTCGATTTGATGATTGCCAATCTGATGAAACGTTTGTCGGATCGCAAGCTGGGTTTGGAATTAAGCGATGTCGCAAAAAGCCACATTGCAAGCGAAGGATATGACCCTGTGTACGGGGCTCGACCGCTCAAGCGGTTCCTGCAACGAGAACTCGAAACACAAATAGCGAAACTTTTGATCGCTGGAAACGTATTAGAAGGTGACAGACTTTTAGTGGACTTACGAGAGAACCACTTAGACATTGAAATTAAACAACCAGAGACAGAGTTGGTTGGTACATAACCCTTCACACTTGCCAGTGGCATGAAACCCTCATTTGCATGCCACTGGCTCCCTCTCTTCATCAGCTTAGAGAAATTTTTTTATTTTGACAAATGACTGAACTAAGGCATCCAGTCAAACACAGGAATGGCTCTGGATTTTAAGATGAGGTGTGCTTCATTTTCGCCAGATGACATCACATAAATGCCTTCATTGCTGGCAAAACCAAAGTGTTCACCCTCGTTAGAAAACTGACCGCAGTGGGTGATGATGGATTGTTCAGTTATTTTTTTGGGACGAATGTCAGTAATAGACGTTTGCCACCAGTCAGCAGGCAGGTTATGTTTCGCATGTGCATATGCAACATGAGTTCCGAACAATTGATCGATCCAATGAATTGAAGCCAAAGGGTCTTCCAAAACCGTGAAGTAAATAGATTGTCCATCGGCTGAAAACACAGGACAATCCAAATCGTAATAGGCATAGCCAGGGATGATTTCTTGAACATTGTTCCCATCAGCATCAGACAACATCAACGATCTCATTTCACTTTCTGGCTGAATTTGGAAATAAGTTAAAGAATTTCCATCGGGAGAAGGTTGAGGCAAAATCGCATTGTCCACAATCCGTAGTACTTCACCAGTTTCTGTGTTATATCGTTCGATGAAGTACTTAGAGTCGGTCGTGTTTGAAACTTCATAGTAAAGAAATTTTCCATCTGAAGTCCAGGTGGGGTAGGCGTAATACACATCCACCTGCTGACTGCCGACCAAAAGTTGTGGCTGTGCATCGACTTGAGCCAGGTCCAACAAGTAAATGCCACTTCGATCTAATAAACTCTGATCATTCTCTGGCGGCGCAGAATAGGCAAGGGCAACTTGAGTGCCATCGGCAGACACATCCAATTGATACACCCAACCGCCTTTGGGAATTTCGAACAAGGTGGATATTTTCTGTGATTCTGGGTCGAATTGGGCTATCCGATAATTTGGCTGGCTGCGTTGCTCGACGAAAACAAGGTTTTCATTCAAATTTTGAGGATTGTCGACCACTTCGATCTTTGGCTCAAAATCGAAGTGGGTTTCAGCCTCAGTTTCTGTCGGCTGAGCATTGCATCCTAAAATCATCATTCCCATCAAACCCAAAAACATCAATGAGCCAGCCAAATTTAAAAATTTTTTCATACCCGCTCCAAAAATTAAACATGGCATCCTGGTCTGCGGATATCAAACCAGGATGCCATGTTGTTTTTTTACTAAATTAGCGACGAGGTGGCCTTTGCGTAATTGTTATTTCACCAGAATAACACGTTGGCACATAAGGACGTGCTTCCGAGGTGTGGTAATGGTAGATTCCCTCTGGAAATTCTGGCGTTGATCCAAAATGTCCGTTGCAGGCATCTAAATTCGTTGGCGTTCCGCCGCCGACATCCTGGGGGCCGTAGATGGAAAAACCATCCAATAAGTAGCCAACCAATTTGGAATGCTGACCAGACGAATCCACGGCATCAGTGATGCAATATGGGATGCCATGATAGTGATACATACCATTATTTGGAGTTGCATGCCCGTTACAGGCGTCAATAAATGGCGCGCCATTTACCTCAAAGTTATCTTCTAGCGCATAAGTCACCTGGTCCCCTTCGTAGGGATTAAAAAATGCTGCGCCGCTGATAGCGATGCCAATAATGCCTGCACCCGCATTGGTTGGCGTTACAGCCAATTGGGGTTGTAACGGCAGTGTGTATGAATAATTTTGGGCGCTCGTTGGATTATTAATCACTCGATTGCCAATCGCATAAAAATCCAGTGTTTCATGACTGGGTACACCATTGCTTTGAATGGTCATGGTGTCGCCATTAAAGCTGATGGACACGTTGTTGGACCAACCAGCGCTTTGCACCACAGATTGTGCCGAAGCGTTGCTCACTGTGCTTTCCTGACTCATCACACTGACACAGCCGCTCAAGGCCACCAACAAGGTGAGCATGGACACCCACTTCACCGCTTGAATACTTTTACTTTGAGATTTTTGAAACATTGTTTCCCCTTTCGCCGTTAAAGTGGCGTGCTTTAATGCCAAACTTACGAATGGGGTTTTAAGATTTGGTGCGCGTTTTGTGAGCGTTTGATGAGTTGATTCTTTTTACGTTTTATTTCCGCAAAGTTTAGATTTTCGCGACGTGAATTTCCTGATGTTCTGGCGCCACATATTTTTTCAACAGGTTCACCGTGAGGCAGGAGTGAGCAGGAATAATCATCAATAGGTCGCCAAGTCTTATAGTTTCAAACGTGGCTTTATCAAGTCGAACGATACCGTGTTCTTGAGAAAGAGAACTGACAAAACAGTTTGACAATATGGGCCCCCAGGTACCGTCAGGTTGGGGCAAACTCACGCCACCATAAGACTTTACACCCTGTTGATCTATGACAAAGTCTTTTGAAAGATGAACAGCACCACCGTAAACAATCACTTCACTTCGTTCTTCATGCTTGGCAACCACTGGGCAAGCCACAACCAAAGCAATTTCATCTTCATTGCAAGAACCAATGTTCAGTTGCATCAAGTCATAAAACACAAAGTTACCGGGACGGATTTCATCCACATCGCTGAAATCATCCATGATGCTGCAACTGGGGGTATCACCAAGAGACAGTTCCAACTGATCAAATCCTATATCTACAAGACGTTGGTTGGCTGATTTGAACTTGAAAAGATAATCTTGATATAAAGCCTTGACCTGATCTTTGGTGCGATATCCATAACTATGTCCGGCATGAGTGAGTAAGCCTTTCAGTTGAAGTTGTTTTGTTTGATCAACGGCATTGGCAACAGCGATCAGGCGTTCTGCATCCCAGGGGATGCCGGTGCGTCCGTAACCTGTGTCTACCTTGATCCAAACGTTGAGATTGCGTTCCAGATTTTTTTCAAGAAACCACACAATGTCTTCAGATTCCACCAATAGGTTAAGTTGTGTACAGCCAGCAAGCTCGTTGATTTTGTCAATTTCAAGTGGATTGGCAGGGAACGCAACGGTGATGTCCTGCCAGCCATGATTGGCAAAGTAGAGCGCCATATCAAGAGAAGACACTGTAATGCTTTCAACGCCCACATCGCGGAACCATTGGCCAATTTCTGCGGATTGATGTGTTTTAAAATGAGGCCGAAACCGAACACCACTTTGCTTGGCTTTATCCGCCATGCGTTGAATATTTTGCTTGGCTTGGCGTTGATTTAACACCAAGGTTGGCGTCTGAATACCCATCCCAAAAAACCTTCCTATTAGGCAAAAGTTGTTTCACTAGCGGAAATTACCATTGCTTTAACGGTTGATTGCGTACAACTTTTTGCCAAATTTATCTCGCTCATTTTGGTCGAAAATTTTCAAAAAGTCAAACTTCCTGTACATACGTCACACAAGTAACCGATTGTTATGAGGAAGTAAATCTATACTGATTTTAAGTAGTCATTAGGATGATGAAACTAGGTGGCGATTATGAGAATTTTTAAAGGTTTTTGCTTTGGTCTAGGGCTTGCATTCGTGATGGGCGTGCTGACATTTGCACAAACAACGTTTCAACTGGGCAGCACTGTTGGGATTGAGGCCGGTGAGTTTTCTTCCAACTGGCGTGGCGGTGTGGCGTTTGATTCTGGCCTTTCTCTGTCCACCAGCGTCAGTATGAAAGGCACAGAATTCATGGGAAAAACATTGAAATTTGGAGTCGATTTAGATCGCTTCAACTTCAATGCCGTGGCTGGACTCAATAAACAGGGATTAAAGCAAGCCACGTTTAAAAGCGGATGGCGCCTTGCCGACATGCTGCAAATGGTTTCCAATGGCAAACTGAGCCGAGATGGATTGCAATCCGCCACCATGAGTGTGAAGGAAAGCTCAACTGGCTACAATCTTTCTTTGAACACGTTTTGGAATGAGAATAAATTTAAAGATTTTTCCGTAGGGGCAAATCGAAATTTGGATCAATACGCTCTGGCCGCATTGTTTAGTGATCTTGCCACAGAAAACCCGTATTTGGATGCCACCATCAGAACGTTGTTTTCTGCAACCAATTTTTCCTGGAATTTTCATTTAGACCCCAGTGGTTTTCATCAACACACTTTTGGTTCGTATTACGACATCAATGATCTTAAAACATCCACAATGGTCACCTTTGATGAAAATGGCTTTGAAGGCGGACGTTTAAAACTGAGGATGGATCGAGAGATGTTGCAGTTTGAAAACACCGCTTATTTCGATTTAAACTTCATCACCAAGAATGTTTTTGAATTTCAATTCAAAAACCAAATGGCGACAGCAAAGGGGACCCTCACCTTTGGTTCAAAGGGCGTGATGGATGGTGTGATTGAAGCCAAAACAGATTTAACCAAAGACGTTGATTTGACAGCCAAAGTCGAAATGGCTGAAAATGGTTTTCAAAAAGGCACACTGGGCACAGAAACCATTTTGGGTGAGAATATCGAAACAAGGTTTTTGTTCAATTTCATCGACGAGGGTTTTACAAACGGATCGGTTCGTTTTAAATATCCCTGGAAAAACTACACCATTGCCAGCACAACCGGCTTTAATCAGAATGGTTTCCGTAGCCAGGAAATTTCGATTGACACCGATATAGAATTCTAAGCAAACTTCAAAAAGACAGCTTGTTTAAACAAGCTGTCTTTTCTTTTTCAAACAATCATTGATTTGTTAGAAATTAATTTAGGTTTTTTCGCGGAAGAATTGACCCAGAAATGCGCCCACAATGCTGATGAGTATAGAAGCCAAAATCGCCCAGCCAAAGCTTTCAACTTCGAACCCATCCACAACTTCTCCAACCATATAAAGCAAAAAAGCATTGATGAGCAATAAAAAGAATCCCATGCTCAACATGGTGGCTGGCAATGTCAGTAAAATAATCAGTGGGCGCACAAACACATTGATCAAGCCCAGAATCAACCCAGCCCAGATGGCGCTTTGAAAACTGTCGGTATCAATGTGTGGATGCAGCAACCACGCCACCGCATAGATGGACAGCGTGGTTACGATCCAACGAATAAATAAATTCATCCAAAAATCTTTTTTCTGCATACTCATTATAAAATGTAGCGACTCAAATCGAGATCAGATGAAATTTTTGCTAATTTTTCTTTCACATAATCTTCATCAATCGTGACCGCTCTGCCGCCTTCATCCACCGCATCGAACATCAAATCTTCCATCAATTTTTCCATGACGGTGTGTAAGCGTCGGGCACCGATGTTTTCGATGGAATCATTTAGGACCGTAGCAATTTTGGCGATTTCATCCACGGCACCATCGGTAAAATCGAGTTTAAGATCTTCAGTGTCCATCAATGCTGTGTACTGTTTGGTCAACGCATCTTTGGGTTCTTTGAGAATGCGGATGAAATCTTCTTCTCCCAAAGAACGAAGTTCAACGCGGATGGGCAAACGGCCTTGGAGTTCGGGAATTAAATCCGAAGGTTTGGCCATGTTAAACGCACCAGCAGCGACAAACAAAATATTTTCCGTGGAAATATTGCCGGTTCGAGTTCGAACCGTAGTGCCTTCCAAAAGCGGGAGCAAATCACGTTGCACACCCTGACGGCTAACACCAGGGCCACCACGTTCATCGCGCCCACCGGCAGCAATTTTGTCAATTTCATCTAGAAATACAATGCCCATGTTTTCGGCACGTTCCATGCCCAGGCGGTTAATTTCTTCATGATTGATGAGTTTGTCGGCTTCCTGGGTAAATAACAATTCTCGCGCTTCGCTGATTTTTAAACGCTTGGTGACCGTTTTTTGAGGCATCAGGCCGCCAAACATTTCACCCAAATCAATGCCCATTTGGTCCATGCCTTCTTGTGAAAACACGTTCACATTTTTGGTCATGTTTTGAGGCACACGAATTTCGATGGGGCGATCTTCCAATGCGCCAGCTTCCAGCTTTTGAGACAATTTTTCGCGGGTGCGTTGAATCGATTCCTGACGTTCTTCAGTTGCCGCTTGTTCAGGTGCAGGCAACAGCGCATCCAGAATGCGCTCATTGACCATACGTTCAGCTTCCCGTCGAACTTTTTTCACTTCTTCATCGTGAACCAGGTTGATGCTGGATTCGACCAGATCTCGCACGATGGATTCCACGTCGCGGCCCACATAACCAACCTCAGTAAATTTGGTGGCTTCGACTTTGATAAATGGGCATTGTGTCAGAGCGGCCAAACGACGTGACACTTCTGTTTTACCGACACCTGTGGGGCCAATCATCAAAATATTTTTTGGCTGAATTTCCTTTTGTAAGTCGCCTTCCACTCGTAAACGTCGAATACGATTTCGCAAGGCCACAGCCACCGCTTTTTTCGCATCTTTCTGGCCGACGATGTATTTGTCTAATTCCGTAACGATTTCCTTGGGGCTTAAATCATCAGGACGTTTTTGCGGCTGTTCAGAATTAATTTCAATAATGTCCATTACCATTCCAATACCTCAACGTTGATGTTGTCGTTGGTGTAAATATCAATGCTTGCGGCCACTTGTAGTGATTTTTTAGCGATTTCCTCGATGGATAAATCGGTCTCCTGCTTCAATGCTCTTGCTGCAGCCAGTGCGTATCCACCGCCGGAACCGAGAGTCACAATGCCATCGTCCGGCTCCATCACATCACCTGCGCCGGAAATAGTGAGCAACGCTTCTTCGTTCACCACCACCAACAATGCCTCCAAACGACGAAGCATTCGATCCGTGCGCCAATCTTTGGTCAGCTCCACCGCGGCACGCGTTAAGTTGCCGCTATATTCTTTCAATTTGCCTTCAAATCGTTCAAACAATGTAATGGCATCGGCCGTTGAACCGGCAAATCCAGTTAGCACTTTATCATCATAAATCCGCCGTGCTTTTCGGGTGGTGGCCTTCACTATCATATTGTTCATTGTGGCTTGCCCGTCTGAAGCGACCACCGCTTTTTTTGCATCCGGGTCGCGTAGTGCAACGATTGTTGTGTTATGAATTTTCATAAAATAACTCCACCCCGCATTCTATCGGAGTGACCAAAGGGTCGCAAATTTTGAGTGGTCAGGAGCGGGAAAGCATAATAGAAAATTTTGAGACAGAATTTATATTAAAGGCTTCTAACCCCCAACCCCCTTTCAAAAGGGGGCTCCGGTTTGGACTTCGAGGATGGGTTCTTAAAATTATTCGTTTTTCTGGTTGAGGGCTTGAGTTGCTTTATTTAAGGGTTAGTTTAGATAATGGCAGGATGATTTGATTGGAGATGACATGAGGCTTCTTTGTGTGGGTGATGTGATGGTCGAAACGGTGGTTCATGTTGCAGAAAATGTGAACTCAGGTGACGAAGCTCAAGGTGTGTTTGAAACGCGTGTCGGCGGTCAGGCACTCAATGTTGCCCGTGTGTTTCACCGTCTGGGTGGACCAAGCTTGTTTTATGCCGCCGTGGGTCAAGATGAGAGTGCCGATTGGATCAAACGTCAACTCAAGCAGGAACGGCTCAAGTTCAAACTGCAAAAAACCGATCAACCCACTGGCGTCGTCTTTTCCATCGCGGCTTCACAGGATCGCACCATGTACACACAACGTGGTGCCAATGCCATGCTTGATTTAACTGAGCTAAAAAAATTCAACCTCAAACCCGAAGATGCACTTTATTTTTCAGGGTACCTGATGAACAATGCACAAGGCGTGGGACAGATTCAAAAGGCCATCGAACAACACAATCGAAATTTGACCATCATCGATACCCCTCCTGTTGGGGTGCTTGAAAAGGTGGGCGTAGATCGATTTTTGCAAGCCTGTGCTGGGATTCAGGTGTTTTTTACAAACCTAGCCGAGGCGGCTGAAATCACCAGGAAAACAAAAGTTGACGATATGTTGGATGTATTGGTCAACCGGTTTCCAACGGTGATCATTAAGCAAGGGGCCAAGGGATGTTCTTTGGCTGACCAAAATGAAAGAGCCACCGTTCCCACCCAACCTTTGAAAAATATTGATGCAACTGGGGCAGGCGACGCCTTTTGTGGAGGCTTTTTATATGCGTTGGGACAAGGCCAATCGGGAAAAGCGGCGGCTCAGTATGCAAATGAAGTGGCAGCCAATGTGATTTCAAGGGAAACTTAAGCCATCCAGTTTGTACTCATGGCGGCTTCAACCTATACTGGCCGAAACCACGCGATTAGGAGAGGATCACGTGCCAGTTCGCAGTATGACAGGATATGGGGAACAAAGCGTCCTCACCGACCATTGGGAAATTAGTGTTCGTATCAAAACCTTAAATCACCGGCACCTTGATCCACGCGTGAGTGGGTTGGATCGTTATCCTTCCCTCAATCTCAAAGTGCGAGATATTTTGCAAAAATCGTTTGATCGGGGCCGCATCGATCTTGATGTGGAATTGAAGCGCACCCGTCAAACGCCAACACTCAAATTTGATCCTGAATTGGCCAAACAATATCGGGCCGAATTAAAAAACTTTTCTGAAATGCTGGATCTGAAACAAGAACCCACCCTGGAATTTTTGTTAAGCATGGAGGGCGTGACCGAGCGTGTGATGGTGGAAGAAGACACGTTGTGGACCACCATTGAGCCGGCGTTGCTGCAATCCATCGAGCAAGTTCAACAAATGCGAACGATGGAAGGAGATCGCCTGGAGCAGGAATTCCATCAGTTTGTAGGGGAGCTGAAAACCATAACAGGGACCATTGGTGAGCGTATGCCCGAACTTAAAGAAGGATTTAGGCAACGTTTGCTGGAACGCATTGAAGCACTCAATGGCAATGTCACCATCGATGAAGGTCGGATCGAAGAAGAAGTGGTGCTTTTTGTTGAACGTTCGGATATCAGTGAAGAAATCGCACGCTTGCACAGTCACTTTGAAGCAACCAACACGGCGCTCAAAAGTGACAAGCCTGCTGGCAAAACATTAGATTTTCTGGCTCAGGAAATGGGTCGAGAGATCAACACCATCGGGGCAAAATCCAAAGATGCCTCTGTGAGCCATAACGTGATTGACATGAAATCCGTGCTGGAGAAATTTCGTGAACAGGTGCGTAACATTGAATGAGGCGCTTTCATTAGGTCACCTCTTTATCATTTCAGGTCCATCTGGTGTGGGCAAATCATCACTGGTGCAAAAACTCCTGACAGAATCGGATCAACTCAAATTTTCCATTTCTTATACCACACGTCCCAAGCGTCCTCAGGAAACAGATGGGTTTCATTATCACTTTATCGATCAAGCAACTTTTGATCAGATGGTGTTGGAGAATCAATTCCTCGAACATGCCACCTACAATCACAATTCTTATGGCACCCCTATCCCACCCATCCATAATTGGGTAAAGCAAGGGTACGGGGTGATTTTAGAAATTGAAGTGCAGGGCGCTCAGCAGCTTCGAGAAAAGCAGAGTCAGCTTGACATGCCGATGCATTTTATTTTTATCCTGCCGCCGTCATTCGAACATTTAGAAGAACGAATTAAAGGCCGAGGGACGGAAGACCCTGATAAACAAGCACGCCGACTACAAATAGCTCAACACGAACTAGAGCAGGCAGACACCTTTGATGTTCAAATTGTCAATGATGACTTTGACCTTGCCTATGAAAACTTAGAAGCTCACATTCACAGTATGTTAGCCGCCAAAGAAATCTTGGACTAATTTCCAAATATCGTTGAAGGTGATCAGCAAAATCAAACCGATCAAAAGGAAGAAGCCAATCTGATGGATAAAACCTTCCAGTCGGGGTGGGACAGGCTTGCCCATAATCAGTTCAATGGTGATAAACACAATGCGGCTGCCATCGAGCGCTGGAATAGGCAATAGATTGAAAATACCCAAGTTCAAACTGAGGAAAGCAACCAGGAAGAAAAATTGCGTCCACCCACGCTCCAGGCCATCGCTCAAAATAGAAGCAATGCCTACAGGACCACTAAAGGCTTCTCCCGCAGGAATATCTCCACGGATGACGGTGCGAATGCCGTTATACAATGCTTGCGCCATGCCCCAGGTTTGGCTTGCGCCTACAGAAATACTTTCCACAAATCCAAAAGCGCGGGTCGGGACTTCGAGGCCAATGCCGGTGAAAATAAATTCGATGGAGTTGTTTGCCAAATCCAATGTGATGGTTTGAGGGGCGTC
This sequence comes from Candidatus Fraserbacteria bacterium, assembly GCA_029262795.1. Classification (GTDB taxonomy): domain Bacteria; phylum Bipolaricaulota; class Bipolaricaulia; order RBG-16-55-9; family JAJCYT01; genus JAJCYT01. The sequence goes on along the minus strand of JAJCYT010000012.1, from coordinate 53,484 downwards.
ATTTCTTTGAACCGTCATGGTTGCGCTGTCTTCATCGGACTCACGAAGTTCGTCTAATGCAATGTTGAGGGTGCTGCTGCTGGCCACATTCATGTTGTTGATGGCAACAATGCGGTCTCCTTTTTGCAGACCTTGTTGGGCCAAATAGGAATCATCCTGAAGACTGGTGATCAAATTGGTTTGAGCAATAGTAAAGCGTGCGCCTATGAGGAATCTATCACTTTCAGGTGACCATTCGGGCGTCACCGTGACATCCATTGGTTGACCATTGCGGACGATGCCAAACGCTAAAGGACGCTCACCTTTTTCTACAATGGCAGAAGTGATTTGAGAAGTGGAGTAAATGGTTTCGCCTTCAATAGAGGCAATGATGTCGCCTGCTTCAAGTGACTGGGCTGCAGGGCTATCATCCGCGGTGAAATCAATAATTTCAATTTGAGGTGCGCCAAAGGCGGCGGTCACAAAAACCATGATCAAAATGGCACCCAGGATGTTGGTTAACGGACCTGCAAAAATAATCCACATTCTTGCCCATGGAGATTTTGCAGAAAACATTCGGTCTTCGGGCACAAGTGCATCTTCATCGGTGATTTCTTCAGAGGCCTCTTCTGCCTTTGCTGCTTTATCCTCATCTCCAGCATTTTCAACGTCCGATTGGTCTCCCGCTTCTGCGGCAGTGACCGTTTCGCCAGCCATGCGGACGTAGCCACCTACGGGAAAGTAGCGCAAAGCATAGAGCGTTTCTTTTGTTTTTCGTTTCCAGAATGCAGGACCAAAGCCAATGGCAAATTCGTGGACCCAAACGCCAGCCCAGCGGGCGGCAAAGAAGTGGCCGCCTTCATGAATCAAGATTAAAAATCCGATGACAAGAACAAAAGTTACTACGGTAATGATAAAACTCATTAAGCCCTCTCTTTAATTGCCTGTTTCATTCTGCTCAGCACGAATGGTCAAGACCTGTTTGCTGGCTGTTGTCACTCTGGTTCGCTCACTTTGACAATGGCCAACCACCCAGATGATGCCTTGCTGATCTTCGATCAATGGTACCTGATTCCGCGCTGTGCGATTTACCTTGGCATCGACAAAAATATCTTGAATTTTTTTGTGCCCACTCAGCCCCATTGGATCAATTCGATCACCAGGCTGCCTCGAGCGGACCACCAAAGGTGTTTCGATTTTACTCCAATCCATACACACTGACAAACGCCCCATGTTTTGCGGGTGATTTGCTTGTTCCAATGTGGTTTTTATGGCCCAATTGGACCATTTGATTTCACCAGGAATATTCAATTCTTGTTTTTCAAGAACGGGAAATTCTTCAATTTGAAACGTGAACAGCAATTTTTCGGGTTGAATATTGACCCTCAAGCCAAAAGGAAGCTCCAAGATTTGCCCCGATGTGGGACGTTTTGCCTGATCGCAAATGTTTAAGATGTGTTGGGATTCAATCCGGTTTAAATCTCCGAGTAGATTATTGATCACCAGTCGAATGAGCTCGGCTTGGAGTGCTGGGTGGTGATCAATAAATGCTTGGCGCCGGATCGAAATTTCATGATTGCTTTTGGAAACCAACAACTGTCTAAGTTCGAATTCAGCCTGTTGTCGCAAATAATCTGCCATTTGGCGAAAAATCACTTGATTGCGTGTGATCGAATCCACAAAATTTTTGTTCTTTTCTTCGAGCAAAGGAATAACACGATGTCGAACCCAGTTTCGGCGAAACTGTTCATCTGCATTGGTTTTATCCTCTTGAAATGGAATGTTTTGATCTTTGGCATATTGAAGAATTTCAGACTTCGAAACACACAATAAGGGGCGAATATAGCAGTCAGACATCGCCTTCATGCCTCCCCAACCTTGAGCGTTTGCACCGCGAATGATGTTTAGGAAAAAAGTTTCGGCTTGATCATTTTTGTGATGGGCCAGCGCAATTTTTTCTAACCCTTCTGCCCTAGACACTTGGTTTAGAAATTGATATCGAGCATGTCGTCCAGCAGTTTCCACAGATTGTTTGTTTTCATTTGCCAGTGAAGCCACATCCAATGTTTTCAAAGTGTAAGCCAATCCTTTTTGTTTAGCCTGGTCTACGACAAAGGTGGCGTCAGCTTCCGAATCGGGCCGAAGTTGGTGATTCAGATGAGCAACGTGGAGTTGCAGATGAAACGTTTCTTGAAGTTGGCAAAGGACATTCAACAAGACCATGGAATCCACGCCGCCGGACACCGCGATCAATATTCGATCGTTGTCAGACAGCAGGTTTTCGGTTTCACAAAAGGCTTTGACCAGATCTAACATGAATTAATTGTAACGAGTAAAGGCAAAAATCGCTTGAGCAGGGGAACTCAAGCGATTTTTGCCTCAAGGAGGTCAATCAAAGAGGATGTTCAATTTCGGGTTTTATTTAATCTTTTCCTCTGAGTCACAATGCCAACGTTAAATTGGGAGTTGGCGTTCGACTGAAACGGTGTCGAATTCATCTACGTAGTCGTACAAGTTGCTCTCACCGTGAAGTGGGAGGAAGCTTGCAGGTACGTTGACGGTTTCGTAAATCTCTAGTCCCAACATGGATTTAAATTCTGTTACAGTCGTTTGATCAGGGACGAGGATTGTTGCCAAACCTTTCCAGCCTTGGACCTTAACGTGTATCCATTTTGCAAAGTTCATAACTCCCTCCTTCATTTAACCGAAGCGGTTCGGAGTTGGTGACCACCGTTCGGTGTGAGTTATTAATCTATACGGATTCAATCGGGAGTTGTTTCCCTAAATTAGATGAAAATTAGGTTCAAAAAGGGTGACTGCTGAGCCTCTTGGCTTGAGAAAACACGTTCTGAAGCATGGTTTCGCTCAGTTTGCCAGTCTGTGTGTTTTGGCGGCTGGGATGGTAAGATCCCAGCAAGATTGGAAAATTTCCGCCCAAATGCACCTCAACCCCATGTCCAAACTGAGGACGAGGCTTTGATATTTCTGCTCCCTGAGCCTGAAACGTTCTCAACAATTGATCAAAAGCAAGCTTTCCTAAGGCGACAATGACTTTGAGATTTTTCATCAACTTGAGTTCTTCATGAAGGTAGGCTGAACAAATTTTAATTTCCTCTGAAGTGGGCTTGTTGGCAGGGGGGGCGCAACGAACAATAGCCGTCATATAAGCGTCTGTAAACTTCAGTCCATCTTTGATGTGTTGAGAGGTGGGTTGATTGGCGTATCCAATGTGATGCAAGGCACGCATCAGGAAATCTGATGACCCCATACCATCGGTGCCATCTCCTGTGAACATACGCCCGGTTCGATTTGATCCATGCGGGGCGGGAGCCAGGCCCACAATCATCATACGAGCATTTGGGTCACCGAAACTAGGCACAGGTTTGCCCCAGTAGACATCATCCTGAAATTGTTTCTTTTTTGTTTGAGAAATTTCTTCACGGAATTCAACCAGACGTGGGCATTGCGTGCAGCCAATAACTTTTTGGTTGAATTTTTTCAGCGACATTAAATGTTTCCTGCCACCCACTGAAGTGCGTTGGCGAACAATTCCGGTACATCGTTGTTTGGACGGAAGGGCCACAGGTCGGTGTCTAAGCGTCCAGAAGGGGGGAACAGGTTGATGTCTGCACGGCGTGCTTGATTGATGGTTTTTGTGGCAACAAGAATATCGCCATTGTCCCAAAAAGCGATGGGCGTGCTGCCGGAGGTCAAAGTGTTGGTGGGTGAATGGAAGCTTTTCGGTCCACCGTCGATGGAAGCGACGCCAGTTAAAATAGGATGATTTGCGTCTTGAATCATGCCCAGTATGCGGCGGCCTTCGTCCGTGTTGTCCACACCAGGTTGGATCACATAATAATCTTGATCGAAAAAACGGCCTTCAACGGTGTCTGGATCAAATGGGCTTGGTTCATCGAAGCTTACGGCTGCCACAACCACGCCACCGCCTTGATCCACATAATCAGCTAGGTGATTGCCTAGGGCCACAGGATCATCAAAGCCGTTGTCGGCCCAAACAAGCACGGCATCGAATGCGCTCAATTCAGAAGCTGTAGGCGTGGACTGAGCAGCATCTATGATGACCACCTCGGTGAAGATGCGGAGAAAACTCAGATAACTCTGTACATCCTGAAGACTCGTAGAATCATCCCCACCGACCACAGCGATACGTCCTGTAGACTCTCCTGTGTTGGTTGGCGGGGTGGATGTCTCAGGAGGCGTTGTGGGTTGCTCTGGTTCGGGTGGCGTGGTTGGTTCTTCTTCAGCAGGGGGTGTTGTTTCAGGTTCTTCATTCGGAGATGATTCTTCCGGCATCTCCGGCTCATTATTGGTCATAGATTCTTCAGTGGCAGGCTCTTCCTCTTGAGGAGGTGCAGGTGTTTCCTGCATCGGTTCTTCTTCTGGTTCCTCTTGAGCTGGTGGCGGCGGGGTTTCATTGCCTGTGCTTTCGGGTGGTTCGGGCAATGTTTCAGTTGAACCGCTGCCTGCATTGCTGGTGATACGAAGGGTGTAATTGCCTGAACCACTGGTTGAACTGGTGTTGCGAACACAGACGAAATAAAAGCCATCTATCAAGGGATTCAATTCCAGCACAGCGAGCGAACTGCCATCACCATCGTCATCCAGTGCGAGTAAAGTGAGGCCGTTGCGATCAAACAAAATGATTAGTGGATCAAGGTCACCAGTGGCTTGGGTGACTTGCAACAAATAGGTGTTGTCTGAATTCGCTTCAAAGGTGAAGCAATCGCGATCTCCCGCTTCTTCAATGCTGGCGTCGAGTTGAAAATTATCGGCGGTGATAAAGGTGGCAACAAGGGCGTCAGGGTCATCGCCATGATCATCCACAGGTTCTTGGGAAATGCCTGGGATGACCAGCAAGAACAAACTTAAAAAACTGATGCCAAGGGTCACTAGCATACGGCGATTCATAGGTTGCCTCCTTCGAAAGTATAGGGGACCCGGCCCTGAGGATTCAAGACATTTGTAGCACGTTCGGCAAAACCGTTGAGGAAAATGTTTGACCTTGAAAGATATTTTGGTATAGTCGCCTGCAAAAGAGAGATAGGCATACATCATATTTAGGAGGCTTTTGAGTGAGCGCGAAATCGAAGAAATTCCTCAAAAACTTGTTGAACACCATCAGTCCATCGGGTTATGAAGGCGAAGCTGCCGCTGTGTACCAAGCTGAGGCAGAAACCTTTGCGGATGAAGTCCGTCGTGATGTGCATGGAAACACCGATGCCATCATCAACCCAGGTGGAAAAGTACGGGTGATGTTTGCGGGCCATTGTGATGAAATTGGCTTTTTGATCAGCCACATTGATGACAATGGTTATTTATGGATTGTGCCTGTCGGTGGCTGGGACCCTCAGATTGCTCAGGGCCAGCGCGTTTGGATTCGTAGCGCCAAAGGCCGCGTGTTAGGTGTGGTTGGGAAAAAACCAATTCATGTGCTTGGCGAGCTGGCCCGCAAAAAAGTGTCTCAAATTGATGACTTGTGGGTCGATATTGGTGTTAAAGATAAAAAAGCAGCCGAAAAACTTGTTGAAATTGGCGACCCAATGGTGGTGGCTCAAGAATACGATGAGCTTCAAGGTGATGTGATTGTGGGACGAGGCATTGATGATCGAGTGGGCTCGTTTGTGGTTTTAGAAGCTGCTCGACAACTCAAAGCGCTCAAACCCAAAGCCGAAATTCATGCTGTTGCCACCGTTCAGGAAGAAATTGGTCTGCGTGGTGCAACCACCTCTGCCTATGGCATTGACCCTCATGTGGGCATTGCCGTTGATGTGACCTTCGCCACGGATCATCCAAGTGTGGAAGATCTGAAAAAACGCGAAGGCAATGTCAAAATGGGTGGCGGTGCCGTGATTGTGCGCGGAGCCAACATCAACCATCGAATTTTTGATCTATTGGTGGATACTGCGAAGAAAGAAAAAATTCCGTATCAAATTACAGCGGAGCCTCGCGGCACCGGTACAGATGCCAACGCTATTCAGTTAAATCGATCTGGTGTGGCCACAGGTTTGGTCAGTGTGCCGAATCGTTATATGCATAGCCCTTGCGAATTGGTGAATTACAAAGATTTAGAAGCCTGTTCCAAGTTGCTGGCAAAAACGGCGGCTCGCATTACGACTAAGACCAATTTGATTCCGTTTTAATTGAATTCAAAAATATCCAAATCATTTCCAGAGACCACTGCACCATTGTAGTGGTCTCTGATTTCGCTCAAAAGATCCTGTTCCGATGCACCCCAGAGCAATTGATGATAAAGAATTAACAGTTTTGGCTGAACCTGATTGGCGAGCTGGGCCAACTGTTCCGTCGAAGTGTGTACGCTGCTGTGATAAGTCTGCCACTTTGCCGGACGTTGTTTTAGTTGGTTGGCTGAATAAACCTCATGAATCAATACATCGCAACCTTCGTAATGTTGATTCATATCATCGTGAAGGGTGGTGTCCCCCGAAAGCACGATGGTTTGATTGCCACATTTGAACTTGAAACCAAAGGCTGGCCAAGAGCCGTGAACCGCCTTAAAAGCTTCAACTTCAACACGATCATCTCGATAAAAAAATCCAGCTTCGATTTCTTCAACTTCAATCCGATGCCCAACGTCGTTGGCTTGTTCCAAACCTTCCAGGCGTTCTCGAATATCTTCCTGGTAGGCGACCAAAAGGTGATCGATCATAGACTGGGTGCCTTTGGGTCCAAAAATTTTGAGAGGTTGATTTCGCTCCAAAACCCACGGTGTCAACATTAAATCCGGAAGCCCTGCTGTGTGGTCCGAATGATGGTGGGTGAGAAACAGGGTGGACAAGCGATTCACCTCAAGCCCCTTCACACCTTGTTGATATGCAGCGGCTGCACGGCGCACGACCCCAGGGCCAGCGTCTACCAGGTAGGGCACATCATCAACCACCAGGGCAACACTCGAACCAAAACGATCTGGGTCAGGATTTGGGGTGCCGGTGCCCAACAACACCAGCTGAATTTTTGATGTTGAAGTTGACATTTCTTCAAAAAGATACCTTAACTCAGTTTTGAAATGCGAATTTTCTTTCAAATGTCAATATCTGTTAGACTGATTTTGTTTCGTAAAGTATGAACTGATGAGAGGTGCAATGATGACTCAATCAAGAATTTCAGATAAGAAATATCTGCCAATACTCCTATTGGCAATGGCATTGGTTGTAGGAATGTTTTTCACTACCTTTGCCGTGGGTGAATTGCTTGGTTTAGAAATTCGAGTGGTGTTGGATGATGGCCAATCCTTTGAAGGATTGGTGGTGGAAGAATCGGACGACACCATCACCCTAGAATCCGGCAATCAGGAAATCACCGTTTTGCGTGATGAAATCAAGACCATGCGATTGATCCAGTCCAGCACCGTGGTGCGAACTGACAATTCAGGATCAAGCGACCCGATCAGCGATCCAGTGTTTTCTGAAGCAAGACGAACTGCCATGCAGCGAGTTGCGCTTTGGAGTGCGTTAAAAGATGGGGTGAAGCTTGGCGGAAGTTTGCTCAATTTGAGTTACGCTCAAAGCCGTGCCCAAACTGAGCCGATGACAGCTTTGATTGCTTACGGTGGATTGGCTGTTGGTGGCTTTGTGGTCGATTTATTATTTAAGCCATCCATTGAGGAACGTTTATTCTGGCGATCTCAATTGCCCTTTTGGCATGGTTTAAATGGCTTTGTTGGCAGTCTGGCAAGTTTGGGTGGCAGTGTGTCCCTGGCCATTGGGGTGACAACGGACAATATTTCTATCCCAGAATTAGGGCCATCCGACGAATGGTTTGAACGTTCTGTCTTGGGTTTCACTATTGAAGCGGGTACCCATGCAATCAACATAATCTATGATTTGCTGGTGTTGTTGGCTCCACCTTCATGATAAAGGCGAAAACATATTTAGAACATGGGGGAATTTTCCAAATCCGATGGCAATGGTTGATTCATTAATTTAAGCACTGTGGGTGTGATTTGCGTCAGGTGTAAGCCTTCAAGCTTTCCTCGCATGGGTTTGATGTTATGGGCGACCAGAATGCCGTGTTGTGCATGGTTGGCATCGTCTGGTCCCGTGTCGTTTTCGTGAACCCAAACCGTGTTCCAACCTACAGTACCCACCGAGCGCCAATGAAGATCGCCAAAAATGGTGATGAGGTCTGGCGCAATGCCATTGACCTGATGGTAAATATCCTGAGGTTTGTACACTTTTGTACCAATGTCGTTGTCGTGTTCGTCCCCCAAGGCTTCCAGTTTTTGAATCAGTTCATCTCGAACAGACTCGTATTCAGCGGACGGAATTTTACCCTGCGGTTCACGCCCTTGGACATTGAGAAAAATTCGACTGTAGTAGCCGCCTTCCCCCCAGGCAATGGTATTGGCCCAGTCTACGTCCAGTTCTTCAAAACGTTGAATGCCTTCCGGTGGTTTGTTCAGCTTCAAAAAGCCTTCCTGCATCAGCCATTCATTGATGCAGATGCCGCCATCCATACGTTTGGCGCCGTGATCTGAAACAATGAGTACCTGAACATCATCATCCACTTGTTCCAGGAAAAATTTTAGTTGGTTGTCCAAAAATCTGTAATATTCGCGCATGGCGTTTTCAAAAGGGTTGCCTGGTTCATGATGAATGTGTTCTTTGTCAAAATACTTCCAGAAACCGTGATGAAGGCGGTCTGGCCCCATGTCCACAAACATGAAAAAATCCCAGGGCTTTGTGGTCATTAGATGGCTGGCAACGCGAAATCGCTGTTCGGTGAGTTGGTAAATTTGATCGAGCAACCACTGTTTGTCATCCGTGCGGAAATTTCGAACGTCGAATTGATAGTCGCCGACATATGTTTGGATTTCATCTTTCAATTCGGGCGGATATGTAAAGGCCGCGCTGGTGTCCTGGGTTAAAAAACAGGAGATCGCATGGCCTCGCATCTGCTTTGGCGGGAATCCCGGTGGAATCCCCATGATGATGGATTCCTTGCCTGCTTCACCCAGGTAATCCCAAATGGCTTTTTCCTGAATATTCGCTGAGGTGGTGATGCTGAGCTTGTCATATTCATAGCTGGCTCGATTGCGAAAGCCATAAATGCCCAACGTACCGGGGTGCATTCCTGTGGTCATACAAGCCCAGGCGGGCACGGTGATGGGGGGAATGACGCTTTCCAGCAACCCATAACCACCCTGATTTTTGAGGTTGGTAAAGGTGGGCATGTCGTCGCTGAATTGATCGAACACCAATTGAGGCGTCACACAATCCAAGCCAATGACCAGCACTTTTGGGTTTCTGTTTTTACGTTTGAACCAAGCCATGATAATTAAGTGTTGAAGCGGAAGTTAATGACATCGCCATCGGCCACTTCATAGGTTTTGCCTTCCAGCCTCATTAATGCTTGATCGCGGCATTTAGACCAAGAGCCTTGTTCTAACAAATCTTTGTAGCCAATGGTTTCTGCGCGAATAAAGCCGCGTTCGATGTCGCTGTGAATTTTACCTGCTGCCGTTTGGGCAGAGGTGCCACGGTTAATGGTCCAGGCACGAACTTCATCTTCACCCACAGTGAAGAAACTGACAAGGTTTAATAAATGATAGGCCGTGCGAATTAAACGGTTACGCACCGGATCAGTTAAACCATAATCTTTCAAAAATTCCTGTTGGGCTTCGGGGTCCAGTTGCGCGATTTCCGATTCCAGGGTGGCGCAAAAGGTCATCAATTCATGACCATAATGATCACAAACGGACTTAATGTCTTCTAAACCGCTGCCATCCAAATTGTCTTCATCCAGATTGGCGACGACCAATACAGGTTTGAAAGATAAAAATTGGTACCCGCGCAGAAATTTTCCTTCTTCTTCGTTAAATTCCATTTCGCTCAGTGGTTTTTCCTGCTCCAGCATGGCTTTACATTTTTCCACCACCGCGGCTTCGGCATCCAATCCTTTATTGCCTCTTTGTTGCTCTTGAGCAATCTTTTCCAAACGGCGCTCAACTTTATCCAAATCTGCAACAATCAATTCGAGCAAAATGGCTTCAAGTTGTGTTTTGGAATCCAACGCTTCTCCACGGTAATCGAATTCGCCAAACGCCTGGAGAACCAATAAAAATGCATCAGCATCACCTAAAAAAGTGGTCAACTCACTCAGACTGCGATTGTCCTGTGCGCCAGGCGGCAACCCCACATCGACAAAGTTCACTTCTGCGGGATTGAATTTTTTGGGCTGATACATGTCGCGTAAATTTTCCAGACGCTCGTCTGGTACTTTGACACTGCCCAAACGGTGATCGCCTTTGGTAGAGAAAGAGGGTCCCGCCGGTGTGTTGGTGAGCGCTTCAAAAACGGTAGATTTTCCAGAACTCGGTGCGCCAATCACATACAAAGACAGTGCCACGATGATCCCTCCAAAAGAAACTGAGTTGACCTAAAAGTTATCAAAATATAAAAGCGGCGTCAGTATAAATGGCGTTTGTATCACACGCAAGACAGAAAATGGACAAACGTTGTTGACGCCCTATGGGTCAAAAGTTATACTGAGCCATCCAATCAATAGTGCTGTTACAAAGGCACATTACACAGGATTGAACATGGCCCGAAGAACAAGATCAAGATCCAGGTCAAAAAACAAAGAAACCCCCAAGATCAATGCGCCTGTTATCAAGGACACCATTTGGATCAACGAAAATCAGGCTGCACAAATTGATTACAACTTAATGGATGGCATCACCGAAGAAATTGGTCATTACATCAAGGCCGTTGAAACAGCCTTGCCCGAACTGATTGTGGAAGACGGCGTACTTCGTATGGAAGATATTTGGCTTGAAACCTCTCTTCCAAATGAGTTGTTGATTCACATTGTAAAAGAATGCCCGATGAAATGGCCTGCCAATGTGGAACGAATCCAACTCAACACGAAAGAATTTGTCAACAGACCTGAAGTAAAGGAGGAAGCTCAGGATTTTGATGACTGAGCGTCCTAAAATGGCTCCTATCAAAGAAGTGGTAAAATTTGGCACCGATGGCTGGCGTGGCATCATTGCAAAAGAATATACCTTTGAAAATGTACAACGAGTGGCGCAAGCACTGGCTGATTTTTTGCAGGATTCCAAACGTGAGCGCATCAATTTGTATCGCGATTGGCATGCGCCGTTTCGTGATGCCAGTCAGGGTGTGGTGATTGGCTACGACACCCGTTTCTTATCCGAAGAGTTTGCATTGGAAACAGCACGAGTGTTGATGGGCAATGGCATTCCAGTTAAAGTGTGCGATCGTTTTTTGGCCACACCAGCACTTTCTTATGCCGTTGAATATCATCAGGCGGCCTGCGGTGTCATGATTACCTCCAGCCACAATCCATCTGCCTATAACGGATTTAAAATCAAGGCCGAGTTCGGTGGCTCTGCACCCCCTACATTTACTGAGGAGGTTGAACGCCGCCTGCCCCGCAACCTTCGCAAGATCGAACGTGCGGATACAGAAGTGGAACGTATTGATATGACCACACCCTACCTGGAAAGATTAAAAGGGTTGGTCGATTTAGATTTAATTGCAGGGGCCAACCTCAAAGTGGTAATTGATGCCATGCACGGTTCAGGGGCACATTGTCTGGCCGACATTCTCAAACCACTCGGAGTGGAGTGTGTCGAGGTTCGAGCCAAGGCAGACCCTCTTTTTGGTGGAGATAATCCTGAACCAACCCCTCAAAATCTGACCCCGCTTAAAGCGGTGGTTCGCGCCCAAGCCACAAAGATCAAACCGAAACAATTGTTGATCGGTGTGGTCACCGATGGCGATGCAGACCGCATTGGGGGGATGGATGATCAGGGCGAAGTGCTTACTTCTCATTTGTGTTATGCGTTGATTTTGCGCCACCTCATCGAAAAAGGCGGCGTGGGCAACGTGGTCAAAAGCTTTGCCCTGACCGACATGGTGGACAAAATTTGTGACAAGCATGGCTACTTGGTAGAGCAGGTGCCCATTGGCTTCAAATACATTGCCGAGCGAATGATCAATACGGATGTGCTCATCGGTGGTGAGGAAAGCGGTGGGATCGCCGTTAAAGGGCATGTGATGGAGCGTGATGGACTGTTGATGGCCCTGGTGCTGTTGGAAGTGGTTGCCAAGCACGGCAAACCTATCAGTCAAATCGTCAAAGATATGATGAAGGAATACGGCCAGCACGACTACACCCGCAACGATCTTCATCTGGAAAGCCGTCTGGAAGTGGTCGAGCATTTACTCAGCAATCCACCCAGCGAAGTGGGCGGAAAACTCGTTCAACATGTCGAAGATTTAGATGGTCTAAAACTTCGCTTTGACAATGGCTGGCTGATGTTTCGTGCTTCTGGCACCGAGCCATTGCTGCGCATTTACTGTGAAATGGATTCCAAAGAAGCAGTGGATGAAATGATTGAAGCAGCAAAAGCATTGGCACACTCTATCTAAAAAATTTCAAAACGAACCGATGTGCTCCCTGGTCACATGGAAAGGAACGCAATGAGTCAGCAGGTGAAAATTCAGTTGGATGGACAAGATGTGGAACTGCCCTTGATTGAAGGCAGCGAAGGCGAAAAAGCATTGGATGTGAGCAAACTTCGCGCTCAATCGGGATACATTACTTATGACGGCGGGTTTGGCAACACCGGCGCGTGTCAAAGCGGCATCACATTTGTTCAAGGTGAGAAAGGCATTTTGCGCCACCGTGGGTATTCAATTGAAGGATTGTGTGAACATGCCTCTTTTCTTGAGGTCGCTTATTTGTTGATTTATGGAGAACTCCCAACACAGTCCGAGCTAACTGCGTTTATGGATGAGATCACGCAGCATACTTTGATCCATGAAGATTTACGCAGAATCTACGATGCATTGCCAAAAGATGCTCATCCAATGGCAATCCTTTCCTCGGTGGTGTGTTGCCTGTCCACGTTCTACCAGGATTCTTTGGACTATAGCAATCCTGATCATGTGCGCCTTTCCATTATTCGTTTGCTTGCAAAACTGCCGACCATTGCTGCATTTACTTACAAAAAGTCAATTGGGCAGCCATTAATCTATCCACGCAATGACTTATCCTACACCGCCAATTTCCTCAATATGATGTTTGCCCTGCCCACAGAATCCTATCATGTGGATCCTGACATTTCTGAAGCTCTGGATCAACTGTTGATTCTTCATGGAGATCATGAACAAAATTGTTCTACCTCCACGGTACGAATGGTGGGGTCAAGCCACGCCAACTTGTTTGCATCGGTTTCAGCCGGCATCTGTGCCCTGTGGGGGCCATTGCATGGCGGGGCCAATCAGGCGGTGCTGGAAATGCTGCAAGCCATCCATGAGGATGGAGATGATGTAGAAAAATACGTTAACTTGGCCAAGGATAAAACCAGCGATTTTCGTTTGATGGGGTTTGGCCATCGCGTCTATAAAAACTTTGACCCTCGCGCTCAGATCATCAAATCCAGTGTGGATAAAGTTCTGAACAAACTTGGCGTTAAAGACCCTTTACTTGGCATCGCACGAAAACTTGAAGAAATTGCCTTAAATGATGAATATTTTTCTCAACGGAAACTCTATCCAAATGTCGATTTCTATAGCGGCATCATTTATCGTGCCTTGGGTTTTCCATCCGATATGTTTACGGTGTTGTTTTCCATCGGACGCCTGCCTGGGTGGATTGCACAGTGGAAAGAAATGATGGAAGACCAATCACGCATTGCGCGTCCTCGCCAGATATACACAGGTTCTACAGAGCGCGATTATGTGCCCATTGACCAACGATCATAATTTGAATTGATTTTGCTATTATGGGTGCATCTTGGTGATCACAATTTCGTTTAGCGCTTCATATTCTTCGGGCTTGACCAGCACCAAACGTTCGTTCTCATCCAAATCTTCAAAGGTGGCGTCGCGTGCTTCTTCCATCGCGCAATTGAGGCGTTGTTTGCGGCCGTGCGCTGAAATTCGGGTCAAATCCAGCTCATAGCGCAGTTTTTTGGCCTTGGTGTTATAGTGACCAAAGTGAAAATCTTCGGCATTGCCATGCTCATAATGCGAGATGGCAACGATATAGATAGGGTCTTTACTCTTCTTTTTACTGAGCGTCATCGGACGAACGCCGCGACGATCCAAAAGAGAACGGAGCAAATCTTCAATTTCGGGCTTGTCGTTTGCCCACCAAGTGAGCGATTTCGTATGTTGAGGTGCAGAATTACGACCTGGCAACAAGAGGATCACTCCTTTCTGTTGCGAACAGATATTGACGCAAATCACAAAAATTATACTTAAATTTCACGAATGTCCATTATACGGGAAGAACCCCATGCACACAAGAAATTGTCTAAAACTTGAGGATGCTGAATTGGCACAGTACAATAGGCACTCAATATGCGCCCGTAGCTCAGCGGACAGAGCGCTGCCCTGCGGAGGCAGAAGCCAGAGGTTCAAATCCTCTCGGGCGCACCAGATTTTTATGGCTTCCGCCGAAAAATTTCATTAATTCTAATTCAAACAATATTTTGGTTTTCTTCAAAAATCTTTTTGCATGGATTCGTATTTCGCGAAGAATTACGAATTGAAAAAGGAAAAATTTCGCAGTCCTAACGTAATCCTTTTTCAATTTTGGAAGGGGCCCGCTTAGAGAAGGGGGTTGGGGTAAAGGCTTTATCTTTTTTAGGAAGTTGGTTATACTGCCCCATTAAGCGAACGGAACAGAACGCTTTAAAGCATGAACAGAAACGCTAAATTTCTGTTGATCGTGTCGTTGGTGACGGCGGTCTTGGTGGTGGGAGTGGCGAGTGTCTACCTGGGCTGGTCTGGTGAGCAACGCACCAAAGTCTCTGTGGCGTTGATAGAAAATCTCACGATCAACTTTTCAGACCGAGCTTCTTTGTATCTTGTGCGTGACAACAGGCCATTGTTGACCAGCACGGTCAGTGCGTTGTTGTTCAGCAACGTCATTCTCTATGTACAAGTGATCCAAGATGATGAAGTCATTTTAGATGAGCGATTGGGCTCAGGCACCGATTTTGATTTACCCGTTCTCAAACCTTCGGGATCAATCGAAAGCAAACTTAAGCACCTCAATGATGGCTCAGCTTACGTGGATGTTATTAAAACGCTATTTCCGCTAGAAGTTGAGGGTCAACCTGCGGTGGCGGGATATGTGCGGATTGGTCGATCACTCAATGAGCTCAGCGCTGAAATTCAAAGCGAACGTTTGGTGGTATCGGCCATTGGCTTGGCCATATGGGGGACTTTGTTTTTTGGAGCATGGTTGACTCTGCGCTGGTTTACGCAACCCAGGACAGAGAGGCTGGCGGTTGGAGAAGAAGAAATGTTGCAACCGGAAGCACCTGTTGTTCAAACTGAGCTAAGTCAACCTCCGGAAGCGCTCGAAGAAGACCAGACGGACGGAGCCACCACAGTATCTAAAGATCAAATTGAGCCTGTTGTGGTGAGTGTGGAATCGTCCTCAGATTTGAGACAAATTGGTGAATTGGCACTCGATGACGTGCGAAAGTACGTAAAGGTTCGAGGCGAAGCCGTTGAGCTTTCGCCCAAGGAATTTGATCTTTTGAAACTGCTTTGCGATGAACCAGGCAAAGTCTATTCCAACGATGAAATTCTCAAAAATATCTGGGCAGAACACAGCTTTGCTTCGGCTCAGGATGTGAAACAATATATATATTTCTTGCGACGTAAGCTGGAAGAAAATCCAAAACAACCCAAGATAATTGTCACCGTTCGTGGCTTTGGCTATAAAGTCGAAGTACAACATGAAGATGCCGATAGTGTCTAAATGAACTAAATTGTCGTCTTGACAACATTTCAAAATCGATCTATAATTTGCGATCCGTTGAGGAAATTTAGAAATTAAGGTGTGATCGGCATGGTCAGTGGTCGCCTTTGTCAAGGCTTATCAACAGTTTGAGAGAAGTTTAATCCATCCATTCTTTTGTTTAGGTTGTTTCGCTGACCTCATCAATCAAAGAGCCTGTCGTTTTTTACGTTTGTCATTGAACCAAAATAGTCAATATTTCGTGCTGCATAGGAGGACATTCTAATGGCACATGTTTCTCGTCGTTCGTTTTTAAAAGGGCTTGGCGCAAGCGCCGGCGCTTTGACGTTGTCTGGTGGTTTTGTACATAAAGTACTTGCACAAACCTCTATTACCGCAGTGACCAAAGGAACTGTTGATACGATGGAAGTCACGCGTAACAACGACCCCAACACCCAGTTGCTGGCCAACCTTTACGATGGTTTGCTGCGACGCGATATTCAGGGAAATTTACAACCTGCATTGGCCACTTCGTTTGAACAGACGGCTACAGACAAATGGCGCTTCAACCTTCGCCAGGGCGTCACCTTCCACAATGGTAACGACTTCAATGCAGCAGATGTGAAATTCAGCCTGGAACGCCTTAAAGAAGATTTCTCCGAACGTAACTTCTTTGGTGGCATGATCACTGGTGTGGACATTGTGGATGATTTCACCGTGGATGTGAACACCGATGGTTCCGTGCCTTTCCTGGCCAGCATCATGCACGCTATTTTCATTTTGGATGCTGAATCCAGTGAAGGTCGCTCTTTGGAAGATTTGGCACAAAATGCCATTGGGACCGGTGCTTATCGCTTGGTTGATTGGGCACCTGCTGACTTTGTGCAGATGGAAGCCAATGCCGATTACTGGGCTGGCGCACCTGCGATTCAAAGCGTACGTCATCAGCAGATTAACGATGATTCCACTCGTTTCGCCGCTGTGGTTGCTGGCGATGCACAGTTGGTGCAAACGCTACCAACGCAGTTTGTGGATCGCCTCTCCGGCAATAGCGACATCAATGTACAAACCCGCGCTGGCCGCCAGTTGATTTTCTTCTCTCCAAGTTTTGCTGAGGGTTCTGTGTTTGCTGATTTGGCTGTGCGTCAGGCCGTTTACCACGCTTTAGATGCTCAGTTGGTTATTGACAGTGCTTTGGATGGTTTTGGCGCCCCAGGCGCACAGATTCCTGATCCTGCCACGGTGGGCTACAATGCCAACATTCAGCGCCTGGAGTTCAACCAGGATCGCGCTCGTCAGTTGCTCAACCAGGCTGGCTTGAGTGAAGGCTTTGATTTGGTGGTCGATGTGACCAACGATCAATTTGTGAACGATGTGGGTGTCGGCCAGGCTGTGGCTCAGCAGCTACAGCAGGTGGGGATCAACGCACAGGTTCAGGCTCGACCATCTGCCGCTTTCTTCGATGATTTCGAAAAAGCATTCTTCATTGTGGGCTGGTCCGATGATGCGTTCGATTTTGGTCGCACCTCTGGTAACTTGTTGACCACAGGTTCGTTCTTCAACGCCAACCAGTACAGCAATGCTGAATTTGATGCGCTGATTGAACAAGCCAATTCCAGTGTCGATGCCAATGCTCGCGAAGCTTTGTTACAGCAAGCCAATCAATTGGCCATGGATGACGTGGCTTTGGTGCCTTTGCACTTTGAAGGCAACGTTTGGGCGGCATCTTCCAGCCTCAGCTTTGTGCCACGCTCCGAAAATTGGACCGTGTATCGCGATTTGGTTCCTGGGCTGTAAGCCAACTTTAGATTCGAAAATTCAATCAACCGGAGGCTGATTACATCAGCCTCCGGTTTTCTTTTTTTCCTTGTCAAGCCTGCATCAGATGGTTAGACTTCAGATAATTTATGTCCAATCAAAATAGGATGTTGAACGAACCCAACCCTGGAATTTTGTGGTGCATGGAAAATTTTGATTTATTCAAGCACCTGTCCATGCTGGAAATGGAACGCCTGCGTCAACGCGTTAAAACCATGAAGTACAAGCGTGGTGAGATCATCTATTTACCAGGTGACCCTGGGGACACGGTTTATTTTCTTAAACAAGGGCAAGTGAAGTTGGATTACTTGGATGAAAGTGGACGCCGCCTCACGCTTAAAATCTGTCATCGAGGCGAACCTTTTGGTGAATCTGCCCTGGCAGGTGAAGACAACCGAAATCTGATTGCAGAAGCTCACGAAAACGTGGAGCTGTGCGCTATTTCCAAGGATGATTTGTTGCAATTTGCCGAAGATAATTCTGGCCTGTCTCTCAGAATCAGTAAGCTGATTGGGATGCGATTGGTCGAACTAGAAAATCGTTTGGAAGATTTATTTTTTAAAGATGTGCCCACGCGTTTGTCCAGGTTGCTGCTAAAATTGGGCAAGGACTTTGGCAATGAACATGGTCACGGCATCGAAATTAAAATGAAGATTACCCATCAGGACATGGCAGACCTGATTGGCTCTCGACGAGAAACCACTTCTGTGATTTTGGGTGAATTCGAAGACGAAGGTCTGATCGAAAAAGGCCACGGCCACATTCGGCTTAAAGACGTGAAGGGTTTAAAGGACAAAGCCCAGTTGCTCGACTAAAAACTCGAACCATGCGAACACTTAATTCAGAGCATCTCATAGCCGTCCTTAGGATGATGTTGGGAGGCGTTTTGATGATGGAGGGAATGGCTCTTGTAATGCCAGATTCCCCCTCAGAACAAATGATTTTTGTTGAGGGCATGATCAAGATGAGTGTGGGCATGATGGTTCTAACGGGTATGTTTGTTCAAGTTTCAGGAGTTCTTCTGGCGATGGCGATGGCCGTGTTTGTGGGCCTGGAGCCAAGGCCTCTTGAAAGTGTTCGCGGTGAACAAATTGCCATGATGGTCTTAGGTATTGCTTTTTCAATCAGTGGCGCTGGAGGGTGGAGCATGGATGCCATGATGCTCAAGCGTCGTTCCAATTTATCAAAATACAAAGATACATTTCTTTTGTTGTTGAGGCTGGCTGTGGGAGTTTATTTTGTTGGTGTGTTGTTGTTGGTTGATGATTTGGTTCGTCAAGGGGTTCCCGACCTATCTGTTTTCTTTGGAATTGGCTTGGAAGCTGCCTTTGGATTGCTAATCTTTAGCGGTGTTGCTGCTCGCCATGTGATGATATTGGCCTTGGCGTGGATTGGGGTTGAGTTATTGGTTGGTTCATTCATTTTATTTGTAATGGAAGAATTTTTGGGTGGAGTTGTTGTTCTAACAGCCGCAATTGTTTATATGTTATTGGGGCCAGATCGTTGGACATTTTTCAAAGATTTTACATTGAGTAAGAAATCGTCTTAGTTTCCTCTTTGGCCTTCATTAAGTTTGATCAATTGATTCACATCAACATGTTGAAGCACATCTATCACGCCGCTTGGCCAGTGGATTTCGATGCGATCAATGATGGTGTGCTGTCCCAGGCCAAAGCCCAATTCCAAACTACTTTGACTCATGTGGCCGTTGCCACTTTGGACTTCTCGAAGTTGGGTTTGATTGCCGGTGGTGAGGTAAACTTTCGTGCCGATTGAATCTCGGTTGCTCTGTGCACCCGTTAGTTGAAGCTTGAGCCAGTTGCCTGGGGCTTGGTGTAATTCTGCACGATTCCAAAACACGCGGGGGACGCCGGAAATCACATTATGATCCTGGTCCCGATAGGCAGAGTTGGCCACCACAAATTCAAAAAAGCCATCGTTTTCCAAATCGCCGATAGCCACGCCGTGACCCACTTGATATTCGTTTCGATCATTGAGGTTGCTCAAATCGTAAAGAGGGCGTGCTTCATCAAAGTTGGCGTTGCCATCGTTGAGGAACAAAAATCCATGGTTGTCCCACACAGGACGATTTACATTTTCCAGCATGTTGCCCACAAAATAGATGTCCAGGTCACCATCATTTTCCCAATCTAGAGTTGCAGCTCCCCACCCAAAAGCCCATGCTGCCACCCCTGCCTGCTCAGCGTGATTGGTAAAGGTGCCATCGCCATTGTTAATGTAAAGCGCGTGAAGAGTCGTTTCCACAGGCAACTCCACACCGTAGATGTTGGCCGATGTGCCCCAGTTGGTGGCAAAAATATCGGGCAAGGCATCGCCGTTGTAATCACCAATAGCAAGCCCCATCCAGTTTCCAGTGGTGCCCAGTCCGGCTTCGACAGTGACATTTTCAAACACAAGCTCGCCTTGTTCCTGCCACTGATTTTCAAACAAAGTGATCGTGCCAAAATCAACGGCCACGGCAATATCTTGATCGCCATCTTGATCGTAATCAAAGCAGGCAGTGGCCCAACTGGTGTTTTGGGCTTGTTCTGGTGTGCTTTGGTTCCTGGTGACGGCGTTGCCCACACCAACATCGGTGCCTATTTCATCAAAGGTGAGGTCGCCATTGTTGTGATACAAGAGATTCGGATGGCGATCATCGTCCTCAAAATTTCGGCGATTGCTGAGGTAAAGATCAATAAAACCATCATTGTCAAAATCACAAAACGACGCACTGATGGTCAATTGATCCGGCGCACCCACGCCAGCCTGTTCTGTGATATTGGTGTAAACGCCATCCCCTTCATTGAGGTAAAGCGCATTTTTGTTCCGTCGAGCAATAAACAAATCTTTGTCGCCATCATTGTCAATATCGCCAGCCAGCGGAGTTGTGCCGCCTAAATGATTGAGGTTCAAATCCTCAGCTATATTCTCAAAAGTGTTTCCTGATAAGAGAGCGTTTTCAAACCCGGGACCGTTGGTGAGATAAATGTCCAGTTGCCCGTCTTGGTCGTAGTCAGCCAATGAAACGCCTGCCAGTTCCAGAAAAACAAGAGGCACTGTCGAAAATATGATATTGTTTTTTTCGACCAAAATATGCACCCGATGTTCAAACGGTAGATATGGATGCAACAACTCCTGACTCAATACGGAGGCAGAAATGCCAAACAGCATGATGAAAGTTAATGTCCAACGAATCATAAAATCAGTGTACCAAAAACGAACAAATTTGCTCAACCCCAGGTTGTGCCAGTACACTTAACCTTCCCAAGGGGGCTTCAAAATATACTGAAAGATTAGGGTGAAAGAAGCTTCACGCCATCATGCTTGGATACTTATCTCGACGGTTCCTTCAAAGTATTGTTGTTTTGTTGATTGTCTCTTTTGTTTGTTTTGTGGTGTTTCAGTTTTTAGGTGATCCCATTCGGGCCAATTTTGGGGGACAGGATTTCACAGCAGAACAGGCCGAACTTTTCGAGCGTCAATTGGGGCTGGATCAACCCTTTTATATTCAATATGGTTTGTGGCTCTATCGCGTGATAGGTGAACCCAGTTTTAATTATGATGAAATGGGAAACCTCGCTTTCCCATTTATTCATTTTGAACAACCAAATTTTGGAAAATCCTTTCGTCAACGCCTGCCCGTGTTTGCACTCATTATGAGTCGCCTGCCTGCGACGATTGAATTGGCAACTCTGGCTTTGGTGATCAGTACGCTGATGGGGATTTTGTTAGGCATGTGGTCGGCATTGCGCCCGAACTCTTTGCTGAGCAGAGCCACGATGGTCACTTCATTACTCGGTATTTCCACGCCAACGTTTGTGGTGGGATTGATGTTACTTTGGTTCTTTGCTGTGCTTCCCTTGGATTTTTGGGTTTGGAAACCATTGACGGGTTGGGGCTGGTTGCCTGTAGAGTTTCAAGATTGGCGCCCCTTGTCGTGGTGGCCGCAGCTCCCAACCTTTGGACGCGGAGAAACAGTCGATCTTGGGGGATGGAAGTCCGGTATTTTCACACTTGATGGATGGATTCATTTGATTATGCCAGTCATCACATTGGGGATGTTCCAGGTGGGTGTGATGGCCAGGTTGACCCGAAGCGGAATGTTTGATGCGCTTTCACAGGATTATGTTCGAACTGCCTGGGCTAAAGGGCTCAGTTCTTTCAAGGTCATTGGCAAACACGCCTTGCGAAATGTGCTGATTCCAGTGGTCACGATTTTAGGATTGAGCTATGGAGAACTGATTGCTTTTTCGATTGTGACCGAATCTGTGTTTGCCTGGCCGGGTGTGGGAAGATTGTTGTTGGATGCGGTAAATTCGGCCGACCAGCCGATGGTTGTGGCCTATATTTTTCTGTCTGCATTTGTCATTTTGAGCCTCAACCTGATGGTTGATGTGGCCTATTTGTATTTGAACCCAAGGATTCGCTATGAGTGAGCAGAAACAAAACACTCGATGGAAGCGTTTTTTAGCCAGCCCCATCACTGTTTTTAGCGCGGTGATCGTACTTCTGTTTGTGTTGGGTGCCATTTTTGCACCCTTTATAACGCCGCAGAATCCATTTAATTTGGCGGAACTGAATTTGCGTGATGGCAAAATCCCACCCCTTTGGCAGGAGGGCGGCAAACTTCCGTATATATTGGGAACAGATAAACAGGGGCGTGATGTCTTTAGCGCCATTTTGTATGGACTGAGAATATCTCTGCTGGTTTCTGTTTCGACCGTGTTGATTTCAATGCTTGTTGGCATTATGGCAGGGCTGTGGGCAGGCTTTTATGGCAAGTGGGTGGATGCCGCCTTAATGCGGCTGGCTGATGTTGTATTCCCTTTCTCCACCACGCTCACCGCGATCTTCTTTATGGGGTTGTCAGAGGAAAAAGGGGTGGTTCCGGTGATTGTCGCCATCTCAATTATCAACTGGGTACGCTATGCAAGAACATCACGGGGCAGCACCTTGGCCATTAAGAGTGAAGAATTTATCAGCGCTATTCAGGCGCAAGGGGCAGGCATCTTCCGGATTATGTTTCGTCATGTTCTGCCCAACATCGTCCAGCCATTGATGGTCGTGGCGGCGGTGGACTTTGCCGTGGTGATTGTGTTAGAGTCCACTCTGAGCTTTTTAGGCATCGGTGTGCCAGTGACACAACCTTCGCTGGGAATGATGATTTCACAAGGCAAAGATCAATTTTTAGCGAATCAGTGGTGGATGCTCATTTTCCCTGGTCTGGCATTGGTGTTGCTGACCATGGGCATTAATCTGATAGGAGACTGGCTGCGAGATGAGTTGGACCCACGCGCCAGTTCAAGCTGAGGATCACATGAATAAAAAAACATTGGTACAAAAATTGGTGGAAGTTGACAGTCCTTCAGGAAAAGAAACTGAAGTGGCGCAACTGCTTACCCAAGAAATGAATGAACGTGGTTTTGAAACGCACATGGATGAAGTGGGCAACGCCATTGGCGTTATTGGCCAGGGCGATCAGTATATTTTCTTGGTGGGCCACATGGATACGGTGTCGGGAAAAATTCCTGTTCGTGTTGAAGACAACACGCTTTATGGTCGAGGTAGCGTGGATGCCAAAGGGTGTTTGGCTACATTCATTGAGGCGGCTGCAGCATTCAAAGATTCAACCAAGCTGAAACTCACTGTAATTGGCTGCATTGATGAAGAAGACGATTCTCAGGGCGCAAAACATTTATTAAAAACTCATGATGGTGCAAATGTAAAAGCTGTCATCATCGGCGAACCAAGTGGCTGGAGTGCGGTTACGCTTGGCTACAAGGGATCTTTTTCTGTGCTATTTGAATTGGTGAAACCGCGCACTCATCGTGGTGCAGATCAAACCACGCCCACTGAAGATGCCGTTTCATTTTACAATCAACTTTGTGCGGCGTATCCAGATCATGGTGCGGGTTTTGATCAGGTGGGCATCAACCTGATTGCAATTAATTCAGAATTCCAAAATAACCACGAAGCCGTGGATTTGCATTTGAATATCCGTACACCATTAGACTTTGATCTTGATCAGTTTCTAGAAAAAGCACACTCTTTTGCTGGCCCTGCCGGTGTTCAACGAACTTTTTTTGTGCCTGCGGTCTTGGGAGATAAACGAAACAAACTGGTTAGATCCTTTTTAAGCGCCATTCGTGCTGAAGATGTTCGTCCAGTTTTTAAGAGAAAAACTGGAACTTCGGATATGAATTTGCTAAATGCCTGGGAATGCCCTATCTTAGCGTACGGTCCGGGTGATTCTTCATTGGATCACACGCCGAACGAACATTTAAACTTGGATGATTACGAACGTGCCATTCGTGTTTTAACCCATGCACTAAAGCAAATGGAGATGAATCTGTAGTGATCGTAGAGCTTCTGGATACGACCATCCGTGAAGGCGAGCAAACTGCAAATGTGTCTTTTACGGTGGATCAAAAAGTGGAAATTGTCCAATTGTTGGATGAATTCGGCGTAGAGTTCATTGAGCTGGGCCATCCTGCTGTATCTCCAGACGTTCGTGATGCCGTTGATCGCATTTCAAAGCTTGATATTAAAGCGAACAAACTCATTCATGGCCGAGCGCTTCCTGCTGATATTGACGATGCTGTCAAATACAACGTGCCTTGGATGGGCATGTTTTTTGGCACATCTCCATTGAGCCTCGAACACAAATTTCAGATTGACCAGGAAGAGGCATTGAAGCGAATCCGTGATGCCGTCAGCTATGCCAAAGACAAAGATCTCAAAGTACGCTTTACCGCAGAGGATGCGACACGAACTGATTTTGGTTTTTTGACAGATGTTTTCGGCGTGGCTGAGGAAGCGGGTGCAGATCGGTTCAGTATTCCTGACACCGTGGGCACCATGAGTCCAGGCACCATTCGAGAATTTGTCACTAAGATTTGTGAAGTAATCAATATTCCGCTTCATGTCCATTGTCACAACGATTATGGCCTGGCGGCAGCAAACACATTGGCAGGCATGGAAGCGGGTGCCTTGTTGGGTGATGTCACGATCAATGGCCTCGGAGAACGCAGTGGCATTGCCGCACTAGCCGAAGTCGCCATTGCACTCAAGATGCTTTACAAAGTTGAGAATGATTGGAAACTGGAGTTGTTGCCTAAAATTTCTCGGGTGGTCGAACGCGCTTCCGGTGTGTTCAACAGCGAAAACCGTCCGGTGGTTGGGATGTATGCGTTTACGCACAAGGCAGGATTGCACACCCGTGCCGTGCTCAAAGATCCGAGAACATATGAAGCTTTTCCACCCGAAGTGGTGGATCGAAACCGTCACATCACGATTGATAAATATTCAGGCCATGATGCCGTTCGTGCGCGGTTACAGGACATGAACATCCAAACAACAGATGAACAGCTTGACGAAATATTAACCAAGATCAAGAGCAAGCCGCAAAAACGCCGTTTTTCTGACATTGACTTAATCGAGGTGGCCGATGACGTACTGGACATCGACCTTCGTGCCAGAGTGCCGTTGGGCGTAGAGGCTATTATTCAAATGGGCCTTAGTAGTGCGTTGTACACGACACGTATCACCCGCCGTCTCATGGGGTTTTCTCAAGTGAAGGAAGTGTATGAGATCACGGGGGATTACGATGTGGTCGTTCATGTCGTGGCAAACTCGATCGGAGATTTAAACGATTTTATTGAGGAGTTGCGTGTGTCCGAAGGCGTGGAGCAAACGGCCACACACATTATTTTAAAAGGCTATGAAAAAGACACTGACTGAAAAGATTTTTTCCAAAAAACTGGGACGCGATGTTTCAGCAGGCGAAACCATTTTGTGTGACGTGGATTTGATTATGTCTCACGACACCACCACCCCATTGGCGATTCAATCGTTCGAGAAATTGCAGATGGATAAACTCCATGCAGACAAAGTGGTTATTGTGTTTGACCATATTGTGCCTGCCCCTCACCCTGCCGGAGCCGAGTTACACAAGAGTGTGTATGCATTTGCCGAAAAATATGGTATCCAACGAGTTCATTATGGCGAAGGCATTTCGCATCAGATCATGGCTGAGAAAGGTTATTTGACACCAGGTTCCGTCTTAGTCGGGGCAGACAGTCACACCTGCACCGCAGGGGCTTTTGCCATGTTTGGTACGGGCATGGGGTCTACCGATATCGCTGTGGCTTGGGCCACAGGACAAACCTGGTTCCGTGTACCGGAAACCATTCGCATTAATATCCGTGGCACTTTGCCTCAGCACACCTCATCAAAAGATTTGATCCTCACCATTACCAAAGAAGTCGGCACCATCGGCGCAGCTTACAAAGCGTTGGAGTTTGGTGGTCCGACGGTGGATGCTTTTGAAATGCCGGATCGGATGACGCTGTCCAATTTGGCCATCGAGATGGGTGGCAAGACTGGGCTCATTGCATCAGATGGGAAGACGATTGACTATTTGAAGTCTCGAACAAATGAGACCTTGGAAGAACTGCATCCCGATCCAGAGGCCAATTATGAAAAAATTCTTGAGCTTGATGCGGATAACATTTCCCCGCAGGTTGCCGCGCCGCATGGTTTGGAAAAGACGGTCGATGTTCAAGAATTGAAGGGCATTAAAATTGATCAAGTGTTCTTTGGCACGTGCACCAATGGTCGCGTTGAGGATTTTCAAATTTTGGCTGACATCATCAAAGGCAGGCAGGTTGCTCGCAAAATGCGACTCGTGTGTACGCCAGCCTCGAAAGAAATTTATTTGCAGATGATCGAACGCGGCATTGCTCAAACGATTCTGGAATCCGGCGGTGTGATTACCAATGTCGGTTGTGGTCCTTGCATCGGGCGACACCAAGGTGTGTTGGGTGATGGAGAGCGTTGCCTGTCTACGATGAATCGGAATTTCCAGGGCCGCATGGGTTCACCCAATTCTGAGATATTTGTGTCCAGCCCAGCCGTGGCTGCCGTCACTGCATTGGCTGGCGAAATCGCTGATCCGAGGGAGATGTGAGCATGGGGCGCGCATGGGTGTTTGGAGACAATGTGAATACCGATATCATTACACCAGGACGCTACAATCTCACCACCGATCCCAAAGAAATGGCCAAGTATTGCTTCTGCGAGGTTCGCCCTGATTTCCCCGAACAGGTAAAAGAGGGCGATTTTGTGGTGGCGGGCGAACACTTTGGGTCAGGGTCCAGTCGTGAAAGTGCGGCGTTGGCGATTCATGCAAGTGGCATTAAAGCGGTGATTGCACCGTCCTTTGCAAGGATTTTTTATCGCAATGCAATCAACGTTGGGTTGCTTCCTATCATGGCTCCAACAGGAAGCATCAAAGATGGCGACGAATTTTCATTAGATCTGGAAAACAGTCTGCTTCACAATAAAACTCAAGCAACAGAAATCGTGACGCAGCCTTTGCCTGCCTTCATGCTCAACATCCAAAAAGCAGGAGGCATCGTGGCTTATCTCAATGCCAACGGCGGACGCTTGCCGGAGATGGGATGAGCAAGCCAACCATTGCCGTCATTCGTGGCGACGGCATTGGCTCAGAAGTGATTGATGCATCCTTACAGATCCTTGATGCGGTTTTTTTTAACGCGGAGTATACGGTTGCGGATGCTGGTTACGATTGCTTCCAGCAACAGGGTACACCCCTTCCAGATGAAACGTTAGAGATTGCAAAAAGGTCTGACGCCATTTTATTTGGGGCCATCACCACACCACCCAACGCCAAGAATTATCCCAGTGTCATTATCCAGCTTCGTAAATCGTTGGGCCTTTATGCCAATTTGCGACCTTCACGAACTTACCCATATATCGGACGATTCAGCGACGAAGATGTTGATGTGCTTGTGGTGCGCGAAAATACTGAAGGGTTGTATGTTCAAGAAGGAAAACGCGAAGGCCAGCAAGCCTACAATATTCTAAGACGTACAGAAATGGCTTGTCGCAGAATTGTTCAGTTTGCCTGTCAGCAAGCGGAACAGCGTCAACGAAAATTGGCCATCGCACACAAAGCCAATGTGGTCAAACCTGCCGACGAACTCTGGATCGAAATTGCTGGCGAAGTGGTTCAGAATTTTGACCTCGATGTCTCATTTGAAATTGTCGATGCGCTTTGCACCAAGCTGATTATGAACCCGTCTGCATTTGATGTGATTGTTGCACCAAATTTTTATGGCGATATTTTGTCCGATTTAATGGCAGGCATTGTGGGAAGCCTGGGCTTGTGTGCCAGTGCGAACATTGGGCAATCTCATGCGCTGTTTGAACCTGTGCATGGCAGTGCGCCTGATATTGCTGGACAGGGTATTGCCAACCCGTTGGCCACCATTTTGTCTGCGGCATTGATGCTGGACTATCTTGGTGAACCAGCAAAGGCTAACGCCATAGAATCTGCTGTGGTCAAGCTGCTTCAAGGGCCAATCAAAACACCGGAGCTGGGGGGCACGGCTTCTACAGCCATGGTAACGCAAGCCTTGATCGATTTGCTTTAAATTTTGAACCCACCTAAAATGTCTAAACCATTACATTGAAGGTTTAAAAGCGAGTCGAGAGGGAAGCATGAAGGCGTTATCAGTGAAGCTGGGTTTTGCTGTATTTATTTTGAGTTCGTTGTTGATTACTGTCACTATCGGATTTGCCGATAGTGACACTTCAAAGGCAAAAGTTGAAGTGCAATTCACCTATGTCATGTACCTGTACCATGCTGACGGAAGTCAGATTGAAGGCAATGAATTTTCGTTTGATGTTGATCTTCAGCAACCTGATTCCATTGAACTGACTTTGAACATACATGCCATCACCAATTTCGAGGTGCTGGTGAGATTGAAAAATATCGATGGCAATTCATCCTCGGTTACTCCCTGCAGTTTAATGTTAAGCGCCACAGCGAGTGGCAAGGCAAATACACAGCCAATTGAGGCATCGAGCTTTCCTGAACCCACAGGTGAAAGCCTTTCCTTGGCCTCGGCACTGAGTGGGAAAAACAATGCCAATGGCGAGGGGGAAACAATATCCATTCGTTTTGATCTAGATCAAGAAATGATTCAAGGATTGGATGGCAACGCAACTTACACGGTTGTCTTTGAAGTTTTAGAACTTTAAATCAAAAGCTCCAAAGGGTGATACACTGCCAGCTTTGTACCTTCCAGAAGCTGAATCCGACACACGCTGCTTTCCGTCACAATGGCATTCACATTGGCTTTTGCAAATGCATCAAACAAGGGTTCACCGACAGCTTGAGACAACCCAATCCCCAATGGCCCTGCTTTGAGCCCGAAGGTGCCCCCCATGCCACAACAGGTGCCGGTTTCCACCAGCTCAATCTCTGCGCCTTGCCGCCTCAACCAATCCATCGCGGCCTGACCAGAAGTAAGTGGCCTTTGATGACAGGACACATGAAAGCCAAATCGCTTGCCTGCAAAATGTTCATTTTTTGTGAGGTGATCTGCGGCATGTTTTAGTAAATACTCAAACAATTCATAAGTGGCATCTGCAACTTGTCGTGCATCTGCCGCATCGGAAAGCAATGTTGGATAAGATTTTTTCAGGCAATAGGCAGCGGTGGGCTCTGGTGTGATGATGTGATAACCTTGTGCCACATAAGGCATCAGTTTTTCGATGTTGAACTGAGCAACTTGTCTTGCTTTATCCAAATCACCATAACCAATATAAGGATACCCACTCGATTTTTGTTCCGGCAACACCACTTCACACCCAAGTTTTTCCAAATGTTCAATGGCGGCCATCCCAAGTTCAGGAGCGTTGTAATACGCATAGATATCGGCAAAGAAAACGATCTTGTGTTTTGGCTCAGCTTGAGAATGATTTCTTTTGTTGAAACGTTTTCTCAAATTGTTTCGATCAAAGGAAGGCAAATCTCGTGTTTGATCAATGCCAATCGTCTTTTCCAACAGCCAGCGAAAAGCGTCATTGTTCAACATCCAGTTTGATAAAGGTGCCGTGGCACTGCCTATCTTGGCCAATTGTTCGGCTTGCATCATAGCCTTATTGACTAAAGGTTGAGGATGTTCTTCCATATCTCGATGCTTCACTTCGGCAATCATCATGGGGATATCAATATCTGCAGGGCAAATTTCTTTACACAGTCCGCATGAAATACAAAGCGAGGAAAAATCACCCGCTTTCTCTAGCCCATGCACGCCCGCCGTCCAGGGAATCCCAATGGGGCCAGGATAGATATAGCCAAACGTGTGACCGCCCACCACGCCATATGTGGGACAGATATTCATACACGCCCCGCAACGAATGCAGTTGAGAGCATCGTTAAGAACGGGATCTTCACGCATTTCAGTACGTCCATTATCGAGTAATACAAGATGAGACTCACGAGGTTTTTCAGCACCTTCTCCCAAAGAAGAGCGTCCGGCCATCAACGTTACATAAGTGGTCAAATGCTGACCCGTGGCGCTGACGGGATGGGCCAACATCATCATCAAGGCATCTTCAACGGTGTCCACTATTTTCTCAATCCCCATGATGCACACATGGATGTCCGAGATGCTGGACACCAAACGCGCATTGCCTTCGTTCGTTTCGATGGCGATAGCGCCATTTTCAGCAATGCCGATGTTTGCACCCGTCATACCAATATCTGCATTGAGAAAAATGGGGCGCAAATAGCGTCGCACCACTTTCATGATTTCTTTAGGATCGCTTGGAATCTCTTCGCCGGTTTCTTTTTTGAAAATTTCCGCAACCTCAACAGCAGTTTTATGCACCGAAGGAAAGACCAAGTGGTAGGGTTTTTCTCCCACCAACTGAATGATGAGTTCCCCCAAATCTGTTTCAATCACCTGAATACCGGCATCTTCTAAAGGATGATTGACTTCAATTTCTTCGCTGGTGAGAGACTTGGATTTGGAAATGGTTTTGACGTCATTTTCCTGGGAAAGCTTTAGAATATAATCGATGGCGGCTTGGCCATCTTTGGCATGAAACACTGTAGTACCACGTTTTTCAGCGTTTTCAGTGAATCGTTCAATAAGTTCAGCTTGGCAATCTTGGCAGCGTAGTTTGATGTCTCGTACTTCTTTTCGAAATGAGTTGCCCACCCGAAGCGCTTCAATGGTTTCAATACGGCTGTCCCGACCACGTTTCATGGCACGGTATAAAGAATCCCGTTTTGGTTTTTCTTCCAAAGCCTCCGTGATTTCTTTTTCTAAACGAACGTATCGGGCTTTGCTCATTTAAGACGCCTCCTCCAACACAATCACATGAGACACTTCAGGGCCATGCACCCCGAGCGTGAGAATCATTTCGATATCGCCCGTGCGACTGGGGCCAGAAATAAAGGTTGCCACACATCCCTGTTCATTTTCAGTAAACGCCTGTCGTAGCCTGGGTGCGGCTTCTTCCAATGTCATCAGGATTTGATCAGACTGAACAATGCAGATATGGGTTCGTGGAAGCGTTGAAACGAGTCTCACTTCATCATTGGTAGAAAATTCCACCAACGCCCCAGCCTCGGCGATGGCAAAATCTGCATAACTGATGCCGATTTCTGCCGTGTCAATCAGGTGAGGCAAATCGCTTCGATTAAAGGGGGCCTTGATGAACTCAATGCTTGGTCCTAGTTTTTGCTCTATGGACGTTTGTAAATCCTCTTGAAGACCAGCGCAAGCAATTCGATTTACAGGGACATTGTCAATAATGTCTTTAATAGCAGAAATCACTTGTGGGCCAGACTCGGCAAAATGCACGTGTCCAGCCAAAGACTCATATTTTTGTTTGAAAACGTCTATCACTTGCTCACTTGACATTAGCGCCTATAGTAATACAAGATGCAGCATTATTACAGTCGTAATTAGGGAGGGTTTCCTGTGGCGTTGGTTTCAATGAAAGAGATGTTGGAAACGGCAGTCAGTGAGGGATATGCCGTTGGGCAGTACAATTTGAATAATTTGGAATGGTCTCAGGCTATTTTGAAAGCGGCAGAAGCCGAACAGTCTCCTTTGATTTGCGGCATATCTGAGAGCGCAGCCAAATATATGGGTGGCTACAAGTGTTCCGTTGGGATTGTAAAGTCCTTGATGGAGGAATATGGGATCACCGTCCCTGTTGCCATCCACTTGGATCACGGCGGCAGCTTTGAAGCTTGCGTTCATGCCATCCATGCGGGATTTACTTCGGTTATGATCGATGCTTCTCATCATCCACTCGAAGAAAATATCGTCGAAACCAAACGTGTGGTTGACCTTGCTCACACTTTAGGTGTGTCTGTTGAGGCAGAATTGGGACGCATTGCTGGCACTGAAGATGACATGGTGGTGGATGAAGCCAGCGGATTCTATGCGATTCCAGACGAGTGTGTGCGCTTGGCCGAAGAAACAGGTTTGGATGTGATGGCCCCTGCCTTGGGTTCAGTCCATGGCCCTTACAAAGGCAAACCTCAACTGGGTTTTACTCAGATGCAAGAAATTCGTGAACGCACCAATTTGCCCTTGGTGCTGCATGGCGGCAGTGGCATCCCTGAAGATGACATTCAACGGGCCATTTCTTGCGGGATTGCAAAGATCAATGTCAATACTGAAAACCAGATGGTATTTGTAAAACATGTCAAAGAAATATTAGCCGAAAAGCCTGATCTGTACGATCCACGTAAATATCTTGGCCCTGCTGCCAATGTGGTTCAGCAAACTGTTCAGGCTAAAATGAAGGAGTTTGGGTCGTCTGGCAAAGCGTAGACCAGAATTTAAATTGCGCCCAGTTTGCCTGTCAGGATCAGGGAAGTTTTTTAAACCTGAGTCGTTTATTCTATTTGAAAGGGTCATTTAACTCCTGACAGCTTGTAAGTCTTGATTCCTAGGTGTGATAAGATAACGTGTGGAGAGATGACAAACCGTCATTCTCAACATATTATATGATAAGTGCAAAAAACTATTGATGATTCCCTATGGACATAAAAGTCATTACCAAAGACCTTGAAGGGGCCCTTGCCGGGGATGTGGAATTGACCTTCAAGGTGGGTGCCGAAATGGTTTACCGGCAGAAAACCGACGCGAAGGGTGAACTTTCTTTTGCCCTGGATGATCGGTATGCAGGGGACGATTTAGAAATTCGACCTCAGGGTGGCCCGTTTCACGGCAAAAAATATGTTCATAAAATAGAAAACAAAATGCTGCCCCTCATTCTTTATCCAGCCCAGAATAAAGCCATTGAAGTGGCCTTTACCACACAACAAATACGACCTCAAGTGCCTATGATCTTTGAGTACGTCAAAGACGAAGATGGCAATGAGCGTCGCTTTGAACTGGTGATGGAGAAAGGTGAAATTGTGCGTGAGCGCCCTCCTTATGCTGTGCAGTTTACAGCACAGTGTGCGGGCAACATTGATGCCTACGAATGGGGCTTTGGCGACGGGGGGGCGAGTGAGGAAAAGAACCCGCTGCACTTCTTTGAACGCCCAGGCATTTATGATGTAACACTGACTGTCCATACAGAAGAAGGGCAGGCTCTTTCCTCCCAGCGAGTGCGTATACAGCCATTGATGTTGTTTGCCGATTTTGACAGCGATCGCAAAATTGCAATGGCCGGGCAGGTGGTGCAATTTATCAATCGTTCCCAGGGCAACATCGAACGCTTCGAATGGGATTTTGGGGATGGATTGGTCAGCACCACCGAAGATCCAATCCATGTTTTTCATAAACCAGGCACCTATGGTGTAAAATTAAATGTGCGTGGACCCGTCGGTGAATATGCCAAAATGATAGAAAACTACCTCACCATTGAACCTTATGAAGGGGATGCAGAGCCTGCGTCTGAGCAACCACAAGAAGCCAATTTTTCTTGGGAAATGGTGGGGGTGCCTTTTACCTTTGAATATCAGGACAGTCCCCAAGCTAAAACGTCTGAGCATTATGCCGTGCTTAACAATGCATCCTTGACGAGAGACAAGCCGCCCCTGGTGGTTCAGTTTATCAACGGCGCAAAAGATCCGAGCGCAACCTATCATTGGGAATTTGGTGACGGGCGCCGCAGTGATCTGCCAGATCCAATGCACCATTATGATGCCCCTGGCATCTATTCAGTTAAATTTAACGTTAAAATTGGAGATCAGGATCTTGAGAAAATCCGTAAGGTGACGGTCTATGAACCCACCCTGTTGGCCGATTTTGACACCGATCGAAGCAAAGCCCAGCCTGGCAAGCCAGTCCAGTTTGCCAATCATTCAACCGGTCATGCGCACACTTATCGTTGGGATTTCGGGGATGGTTCTTTCAGCGATCAGGCATATCCTACGCACACTTATGATGAACCTGGAGAATACACAGTGACCCTCACCGTTTCTGGCACAAATGGGGATTATGCAAAAACGATTGAACAGTGTGTTGATGTGGTGAAGGTCAACCCAATCACCAATATGTTTGATCGGTTTACCTCCAAGATAGCGCCTTTGATGTCAGCCGGAGTGCACTTAAAATATTCTTTGCTGGCCTTATTGTTGGCTTTGACCCCTGTGTTGTTCAATCTGGGCAACATGCCTGCAAATTTATTTTACATCTTTTTCGTGACCATGAGCGTGTTTTTGCTCAATCTGGGCGTACTGAAAATTGGCGAACAACGACAAAAACGAACGCCAGTCTTGTTGTCCATGTCGCAACGCGATTATTATAGTGGTGATCCCAAAACACTGATGGAACATTTGCTTGAAGGAAAGGCGCAGATCAAACCAGCCGCGATGCCGTTGTTCCAGTTTAAAAAATGGATTAAAGCCGGTTCATCCTCGCTTACAGCTGTTTACGAGTGCCAAAACCAGTCTTGCCAGGCTCAAGGCTTGGGAAGGACCACCATGCAAATCGATCAGAAGGAATTGGATTTGGCGGTGCAGGGGGAAGAACCACTGGACAAAACACTGACCTGCCCTGACTGTGGGATGACACGAAAAGTGGGCATGGGCGTAAAACAAAAGCTAACTGAAACCATTGAGCAGATGGTCAAGCAATAAAACATGAATAGAAGGAGGTCCAAGATGAGATTCCTAAAGATCCTGCCAGGTCGTTTTGCCTCACCGCAACAAGACCCTGAAGCCGCTGCCAAACAGCGCCAGAAGAAGCGCGAAGAACTTCGCAAAATGTTGTTGCGCGGTGAAAAAGTCAAAATCAACCAGGAGGGCGAAATGCAGGGTTCTCCTGATGAAGAGGATGACAAAGCCGGCAAACGCGAAGACACCATCACCATCCCACCAGGAAAGCTTGCCAGCTTTTACTGGTATGAAAAAGACGAACGCTTGTTTGAGGCGGAAAAAAAGGCGATGAACCGTTTTTTTCCCCAATTTCAAATGGAATATCTTGATGACGGTCGACTTGCCTGGACAGGCAGATTGGAAAGCCAGGCCAATGACGGCGAGTATTGGTTTTTACAAGTGATTTATGATCACAACCATCCGCACAACAACACCTTTGGAGGATCGATCAAGGTCTATTCGATCGATCCCGATTTGGAAGAAATTCGTGAGCAATTGGGACAACCTATTCCTCATACATTGATTGACTCTTCGGGTTATCTTTACATCTGCACCGTGGACAAGCGCCACTTTCAGGACACCAGCGTGGTGACATCTGCTGCATCGGCTTTGGCTCATGCGGTCAAGTGGATCGCTGCATTTGAGTTGTGGCGTAGTGGGGACCTCTCCGAACAAGAGTTTGCAGGGCACCAGATCTAGGCGAGAGGATTCTCAATATGCAAGAGGCAGCTTCTGTCGCAGGGTGTAATCGCGTTTGCTTCACGGATCAGGCCTACCTCAGTGTGGTGGCCGAAAGCAAAGATTTTCCTGACCGTGAAACCGGTGGTATTTTTTTAGGTCATGTGATTGGTGACACTTGGTTCGTGGTTGAATCTATTGACCCAGGGTATCAAAACATCCATCGTAGTGTTTCCTTTTTTGAATACGATGAAGAATATGTCAATCATCTGGCCAATGTACGTGCACGTCTTTATGAACATAAATTACAGCTGCTTGGCTTATGGCATCGCCACCCAGGCAGCTTTGACAGTTTTTCTTCCACCGACGATGGCACCAATCAGCGCTTTTCCAGCCTCCAGCCGCGAGGTGCCATTTCTGCACTGGTCAACTTTGATCCGGACTTTCGCTTCACGCTCTACCATGTGATGCCAAGCACCACCCGCCGACCGCATTATCGCAAGCTTGCCCCTGCCCAGATAGAAGTGGGCAATGAGTTAGTTCCACCTGAATTTTTAGACTTAAAAAACCCCGATGACTATCAATTGGCCGATCAGGAAGATGCCGCAACTGAATCCCTGCTTGATATTGTTACTGATGAAGTCGCCAGTCTGGAACAACCTGATGATTATGAAGTGGAGCTTAACCGGGATCATCATGCGGTTGAAATTCACCTTGCTTATGTTGGAGAAGATGCTCAACATCCAAGCCATGTGCTGTGTTTGTTTTATCTTGAGTCGGGCCAGGTGAAATTTGCCATTACCGATCAATCCATCACCTATCATGGCGTTTATCAAGGAAATGTGATCAATTCTTTTTTACTCGGAACACTGGGAAATAATGCAAT
Organism: Candidatus Fraserbacteria bacterium; assembly: GCA_029262795.1. Taxonomy (GTDB): domain Bacteria; phylum Bipolaricaulota; class Bipolaricaulia; order RBG-16-55-9; family JAJCYT01; genus JAJCYT01. The sequence continues at coordinate 17,404 of JAJCYT010000012.1, read as the reverse complement.
GCAGTCCCCTTTTAATCCCAGCATGTTCCGACCTGTGAGTACAGGTGGCCCGACTGCACCACCGCCGCCTCCGCCTATCCCCATTCGCACTTATTTTATGATGTTGGGGCAACTGGTTTTGTTGGTGCTCACTTTTTTTGTGGTCAGAGGCTTTTTTAGTGTCGACACCTCATTCCCTGGTTTTTTATTTTTTGCACTTTGGATGATAGGGGCAACGTATGTGTTTGTGTGGGGGACTTCCATGATCTGGACCCCGTTTAAACTTCGGTTTGGGAAAGGAACTCGTTGATGGCGCGTTTGAAAAAGCGAGAGAGACAGCCGGTCGTCCACTATCCTGCAGCCCTGGATCACAGCGAAAAAGAATTTCGTGGCACTTTGTATGGATTACAGCACTCAGAGTCTAACGAGCACAATGTTATTGCCTATGGCCTTGAAAACAGCGACTATCCCCCAATGGGAGTGGTCGTGACGGATCACGTCACGGCCGATGTGGGTGCCGATCAGATTGTGGGCCATTGGGAGAATGGTGAGCTGTTGTTTAAAAAGGGCGATCAAGACTGTGAAAAAAAACCATACGAGTTGATTCAAAATATTTTCTCAAGAAATTCTGGGATATTGGAAACTTCCCATATGCTCGACAAGAAGGCCATCATCGTGGGCTGTGGCTCTGTGGGCAGTTTTGTCGCACTAGAGTTGGCGCGTTCTGGTGTCGGGTCTTTTTTGTTGGTGGACAATGATACGCTGGCATACCACAATCTCTGTCGCCATCAATGCGGCTTGGAGGATGTGGGCAAGTTTAAGGTCAACGCTCTCAGGCGACGGATTCAACACATCAATCCAACCGTAAAGGTTGAAACGCACCAGGACATTTTAGAAACCGTTTCCAAAACCACGTTCGATGCATTTTGTACACCGGACACCATTATCATTGGCTGTGCCGATAATCGTGAGGGTGACTTGTATGGTAACAAGATTGCCCATCTCTATAAAATTCCGTTTGTGTCAATTGGATTTTGGGAGCGTGCAAGCGCTGGTGAAGTGTTTCATTACAACCCTGAAAAGACACCCTGTTATCACTGCCTGTTTGGGAGTTCGGCATTTGCGGCCCTCACTCAGCGTGAATCGACCAATCGTCGTCACTACACCACAGAGGAAGATTTATCCAAAGCCAATTTCGAACCTGGCATCTCAACCGACATTGTGTTTGTGACCACTGTTGGGGTAAAGTTGGTTCTCGATTTACTCAATCAAGGGCAAGAAAAATATACACCGGCTTTGCTAGGGTATTTGTCACCATTCACGCTGGTTTGCAACAACAACAATCCGGGAGTGGGGGGCGAACTGGTCGAAATTTTTTCACACCCTTTACAAGTCACCACATCCATTGATGTGATACGGGACCCGCATTGTGAAGTGTGCGGCACACCGAAACCCGAAGAAACTGATGTTCCTGTTGAAACTGGAGATGCTCCATGAACGAGCGACACCACGATGATGAATATGAAGTTGATGAATACGGACAAATTCATCGACCCTACACAGAACCGGAAGACAAGCGATCGCTTTATGGGTATGACCCTTACGATGAACCGATCAAGCAAACCTTCTGCATCATCGCCACCACTGTTTATGGTGATCCAAACTGCGCTGAAGTCGAAACTTTAAGACAATGGCGTGATCGCGTGCTGAAGCCAACGCTGTTCGGCCGGGGTTTTATTAGTGTTTATTATCGCTATGGGCGTTGGGCAGCCAAGTTGATCCGCTGGATCAAGCCACTAGAGAAAACAACCAAGTTCCTGCTGGACAAATTTGTCAACCATATCAACCGGCAGCAAAGGAAGGGCAATGGTTAAACTAAAGCCTGGGGCAATTTGGCTTTTGTTCATTTTTTTACTGGCCGTGATTGGATTGGGAATGATGATTCACTACGATGGTGCTGTGGTGTTTGGCGTCGTCAAAGGGGATCAGGATTCAGCTGCTTCCATTGAAAAGTTATTCGAGTTTTCTGACTATCCTGCCAGATTACAAGTTTTTCAAACATATGAGGATTTGGCCAAAGCATTTCAACGGAGAAACATCGATTATATCATCTATAGCCATACACGAGAAAATGACGAACAGCTCTATAAACATCCATTAACTCTGTCCGTCAATCCAATTTTTCTTGAATTGGTGTTTGAGTCCCACCTCCTTCATCATTATCCAAGCCTGCTTGAAATTGCCTTCAACCCATATCTTCGGGACCTGTTCCTGTATTCGGAAGCTTCAAGCTCAAAACCAGTACAGCTTGATGTTTATTTTCATAGAATGGTTGTGGATGACTACATGGCTTTTCGAGAAAGATTTAAAACAGAAACAGCAAGCCTGGGTCTTGAGATCTATCAGGATACTTTCGAATCATACGCCGAATTAAAACAAACACCCGAACTTTTTGAAATACCCACCGCCAGCCATGACATTCACGCTGCTCAGATGATTGCACATATTTTTAGAGACAAGCACTGGAGCGATGAACAAAATCGTGCAATTCCTCCCGGCAGGTTAAATGAAGACTATACTACTTACTTAAAACATCACAAACCTTTTTCTTTCACCGTTGAATCCATAATGAGAAATAGACAGTTTGATCGTCCCACTGATCACCCATTTACAACATTGGTGGAAACTTATCCGAACAGGCACTGTCATCGAGCTTCTCAATTGGTGGAATTTGAAGCAGAGGGTAGTCCTTATTCCAAGAAAGCATCAAGCCTTCAGGAATTGTTGTTCGAGGTGATGAAAAACCGCCATCAAAAAGAGATGGATGCTGTGGCAACTCGGTTGAATTCTACAATAATTTGTTATTGAGGGTATTCATTTCACAGCGTTTTCAGCTTTTCAAGCCCTGCAATCACATTGGTACCCAAATGAAAACGAATGACTTTGCGGCCAGCATCTATCAGCGCTTGGCGATCTCCTAGTGCTTGAGCCGCCTTAAGCACACCAAATGTCATGGATGAGTCGGGCTGAGCTGCCTGATCAGGAATTGCCACGTCTTTTACATTATCGCAAGTGATTTGAATAAAAAAACCGTTGCCTCGATCCCCCTTGTGAAGTTGGCCGGTGGAATGCAAAAAACGGGGTCCAAACCCAAGTGTAGTCGCCAAATGATATTGGTCTCTTAGCTGAACGCGCCAACGTTCCAGTTCGTCTTTGATGGCGTCAGTTCCGTGTACGTATGCCTGTAAGCAGATGTAATCACCTGGCTGAGATTCAGATAAGTATAGATTGAGCAACGTTTTGAGATCAGCGGCTTCAACATCAGCAAACGCCTGAATTTCATCTTTGGTCAATATGGGTGACAACACTGGCAATTTTCCGTCTTCGTGATAGGCGCTGACCATGTTGCGCGCCAGCACTTTTGCCGATTCCACATTTGGCTGATCAAACGGATTGACCTTGAGCAGATGCGCTGCAACGACAGTTGCAATCTCCCATCGAAACATTTCTGCGCCAAGATCACCCTTGTCTTCCAAACAGTGATAGCTTACAGGATGACCTTCTGCTCCCAATTTAAGTAAGGCTTCATCGTGTTCAGAAGGCTCACTCATAACGCTTGAATGAATAAAGTATCGATCCATTCCATAAACCTCAGGCGAACTTATTGGTTCATTACAGATAGGCAAGATGCCTTTTGCCTCCTTACCCAGGCTTTCAGCAACGAGTTGTTCCACCCAAGGCTCAAGTGGCCTCATGGTGCTTGAACCAATAAGCGTTAGCTTGTCCTTGCCTTCCAGCGCAAGGACGCCCATAGCAACCCCATCCTCAAAACCGGTGAATTGCTCCGCTGCATGTTTGGCCTTGGTCAGTAATGTTTTAATATCAATGCCCAACAGCGCGGCTGGCAACATTCCAAAAAGGGACAAGGCTGAATATCGGCCGCCGATGTTGGGATCATTCAAGAAGATTTTTCGAAAATTAAACATGTTGGCCGTATCCACCAACCCACTTCCGGGGTCGGTTATGGCGACAAAATGTCGTCCAACCGTCTCTTGTCCCAGCGCAATGGTCGCCTGATTGAAAAAATATTTGAACAGGGAAAATGTTTCGACCGTTCCCCCAGATTTCGTTGCCACAATGTAAAGTGTCTTGCGCGGGTCATGGTTTGCTTCCGCTGATAACACGGCAGTCGGATCGGTGCTGTCCAGCACGTCTAAGTCTAGATAGCCTGATTTTACACCAAACACATGGTGGAACACTTCTGGTGCTAAGCTGGACCCACCCATACCTAGCAACAAAACATGGGTGAATCCTTCAGCACGAACTTCATCTGTAAATTGCAAAAGCAGTGGAACGTCTTCCAGCATGGTATCAGGCGAATTGAGCCAACCGAGGCGATTGCTGATTTCGTTAGCAGAATCTTTCCAAACGGTGTGATCATGTTGCCTGATTCGGTCGATGATGTTTTCCGTTGTTAGTTTTTCCAGTGCCTGCTCAACAGCAGACTGATATTTCCCAAAAGCATGTTTATGGTGCATAAGGGTTTGCCACATGTAACAAATATTGTGGTGGGCGACGCGCTTGTGTGGCTTGCTCAAACGCATAGGCCATTTTAATCAGCGTGGGTTCTTCAAAAGCCGAACTGAAAAAACCAATGCTAAATGGCAATCCGCCATCAGTAAACGCTGCCGGAACCGTCAATAAAGGATACCCTGGAAGTGCTGCATAAATTCGTGCGAAAGACTCCAATGCAGGCAACACCAACACATCAAGATTGTGCTCCTGCAACAACGTATCAATTCCATCCTGGCCGGCAATGCGACGCCCTTTTGACACGCCTTCAAGATATCCGGCTTCATCCAATCCGCCACGGTCCAAAGATTCTTCAAACAATTCCTGTCCAAACCATGAAAGCTCTTGATCTGCCAATTGTTCATTCAGTTCAACCAAATCGTCGAGCGTTGTTGGTACCGATCCATTCGAATCTGCCACACGGGTGGATAGATATTGAGCAATATCAGATTTAAATTCATAACGAAGCACATTGCCAAAATTGTTTGGGCTTTCAAAATATTCAAACAATTCATCCAATCCTGGCATCTCGACTTCAACAATTTCAGCACCCTGGTTTCTCATCACATCCAAGGCTTGTTCAAACAATGCTTCAATGTGTGCATCCTCGTTGTAATTGAGCAGGTTGATGGGCACGCCAATGCGTGCGCCTTCTAGTCCGTCAGCGTCCAGGAATTCTTGATAATCAAACAGATTGCCTTCAGCCATTGCAGTGCCTGAATCTCTGGAATCAACGCCTGCAATGGCACTTAGCACCAAAGCAGCATCAGTCACTGTGCGAGCCAATGGCCCTACTGTGTCATAACTGTGGGCAATAGGCACCACACCAGCTCTGCTGGTCAGGCCAACGGTAGGTTTTAATCCCACCACACCATTGATTGAAGCAGGGGCTGAAATGGAGCCAGCTGTTTCGGTGCCTAATGCGACGGTTACCAAATTGGCAGCCACGGCCACAGCTGATCCAGAACTGGATCCCCAGGGGGTGTGATCTAGTCGGTATGGATTTCGAGTCAACCCTCCGCGAGCGCTCCAGCCACTGATGGATGGGCTGCCGCGAAAGTTAGCCCATTCACTCAAATTGGCTTTGCCAAGAATAATGGCACCAGCCTGTCTTAGTTGAGCCACCACAAAAGCATCCTGAGCCGGCTTGGAACCAAGCAATGCCATTGAGCCAGCCGTGGTCTGCATTTGATCATCGGTATCAATATTGTCTTTCAGCAAAATGGGGATGCCATGAAGCGGGCCGCGTGGACCTGATTCAGCGCGTTCTCTATCCAGTGATCTGGCAATACTCAACGCCTCAGGATTGGTTTCAATCACAGAATTTAAAAGAGGTCCGCTTCGATCCAGGACCTGAATTCGATCGAAGTAAGCTTGAATCAATGACGCAGACGTGAGTGTTCCTGCATTCAGGGCATCCTGGAGTTCTTGGATGGTCATTTCCATGATATCGGCATGCGCGGTATCCAACTGCAAAAATTGCTGCTCCCAAGTTTCGACATCGGCTTGATCTGGAATGAGCAACGACTGCCCTTCATTGAGGGTGTTGTTTTCGGTGTTGATGACAAAGTCTGTATCATCAATTGCCCGAATGGTGCTAGCCCACACAATGGCTGGATGCAAAGTGGTATTGTTGTAAAAGGCTTCGGCAATGCCTTGCAATTGGTCGTCTGTTTGAACTTGATAAATTTGGCCGGAAATTTGTGCTTGAGTGATGGTCGACTCCGTGGTTGTACTTGTTTGACTGCCACTCGTTTGCACAATGGTGGCTGTTTCGGAGGGGGCCTCTGCTACGCTGACCAAGGTGAGGGCCAACACCGCAGTGGCAAGCATCACCAGCGCTAACACACCAACCAATAAAAGATCTTTTGTCCCATTCATCCTTACCCCCTTTGGCTCGTTTGACGAAATTAATTAAGTTTTGAAGTTCATTTTAACACACTTTTCAATGCATTAAAATAAGCTCCTTAATGCCTATGGTTGAGAATTTAGTGATCCGAATCTGACTGTGCTGGAAGCTTCACCTCAGCAATGATTTGTTATTTGCCTTTTAGAATTAGATTCTTAAATTTTATAACTATTAATATTTGTTAAACTTAAGTTTTCATTTGTATGTTTTGGAGTTTTTTGACCAAAACATTTATCATAAAGTATCTGTCTGGAAAGAGGGTTTTCATGTTTCGTCTCAGTTTGTTTGGTGGATTTCAACTGATTGATGTTTCGGGCCAACCAATCAAGCTTATCAGCAAAAAAGTGGCATCTTTATTAGCACACCTTGCGATGAACCCAGACATGAATCATCGTCAAGAGGATTTGATTTCAAAGTTTTGGGGAAACCCTGACCAAAGCGAAGATGAGTTAGAAAAGGCGAAATCCAGCTTACGCACAGCCATCAATGATTTGCGTAAAAAAGCCATTGAGCCTGGCGAAATTGCTTTAGGCACCCATTTAAATGTCAAGCAGAAATTTGTTTGTCTCAACAGCAGTTGTGGTTACTGGCTGGATGTGCTTGAGTTCGAAGCTGAAATTGCAAAGGCCAAGCGGGCTTCTGGGAAATTGAAAATACAAGCATTGGAACAAGCCAGGACCTTGTACGGGGGAGAGTTGCTGCCGGAAATTTATGATGACTGGTGCCGCGAAGATAGAGCGGCATTGGATGTGCAGTTTGTTGCCCTGCTGAATGAACTTACAGAACTGTATATGGCAGACGGCCACCTGGACCTGGCTATTGAATGTGCCAGAGAAAGTTTGTCCAAATCTCAAATCCAAGAAGACATTCATTGTCAATTGATGACTCTGTATGCAGCAAATGGCAAGCGTTCAGATGCGTTGCAACAATATGAAACCTGCAAAGATGTTTTGAAAAAAGAATGGGATGTTGAACCTTCTGCTCAGACAAAAACACTTTTTGAAGATATCAAATCGGGCATCTTCATAGCCAACAAACTTTCGCCAAAACCCAAAATGACCCGAGCTGAAGTGTCCATACCAGGCCAAGAAAACCACAATTTGCCTCAGTTGTTGACCCATTTTGTAGGCAGAGAAAATGAAATAAATAGCATTAAACATTTATTTTCACAAAGTCGATTGGTCACCCTCACAGGGGCTGGCGGTAGTGGCAAAACGCGACTGGCGATTCAAGTGGGAATCGAGTTTCAACAATCAGATGAATTTTCTGATGGGATAAAACTCATAGAGCTTTCGGAATTGAAAGATGAAACACTGTTGATACAGGAAGTGGCAAAGGTTTTTGGCCTCACTGAGGGACAGAATGAACCCTTAATTGATACTCTGAAAAACGAACTCAAACACAAAAAACTACTATTGATTTTAGACAATTGTGAAAAGCTGATCGCGGCATGTGCTGAGTTGGTCAATCAACTGTTGACAGATTGCGTGAATTTAAGTGTTCTTGCTACCAGCCTTGAAAAACTGGGTAACCAGGGGGAAATAGCTTTTGCCGTGCCTGTTTTATCATTACCATTGGAGGGCCATTCTTCCAATATTGAAAACCTCCTTACCTACGAAGCTGTCAAATTGTTTGTAGACCGTGCCAGCAATATCCGACCTCATTATGTCTTGACAGAAAAAAATGCTGATGCAGTGGTGCGCATTTGTCGTCGTTTAGAAGGCATTCCATTGTCAATAGAATTGGCTGCTTCGAGGCTCAATATTTTGTCAGAGGAGCAAATCGAGCAACGACTTGACCATCGCTTTCAATTGCTCTCAACTCGTTCTCCTGACGTACCCACTCGGCATCAGACAATGTTGGAGTTGTTGAAATGGAGTTATGAATTACTGACAGAAAAACAAAAGCGTTTGCTCAATCGACTTTCTGTGTTTTCAGGTGGCTTTAACTTAAGAAGTGTAGAAGCTGTTTGCCAAGGTGAAGGAATTCAGGAAGGCGATATTTTGGATTTGCTTTCACAATTGGTGGATAAATCCACTGTGTTTGTCGATCTGGTGGATGGTGCTTCAGTCCGTTATCGAATGCTGGAAACAGTTCGTGGCTTTGCTGTTGAAAGGCTTCAGGAAGAAGAATTAGCACCTATCTATTCACAACACCATTTACAGTATTTTTTGCAGCTTGCCCGCGAATCGGAGCCACAACTCAGTGGATCCGAACAAAAAGAATGGCTTAACCGGCTTGCCCGAGAGCATGACAACTTTCGCGCAGCCATCAACTGGACTTTGGAAAACAAGCAGATCCCAGAAGGCTTGAAGCTTTCAGGAACATTTTGGCCATTTTGGAACATTCGCAGCCATTTCACCGAAGGCCTTTTATGGCTAGAAAAACTAATAGAACGTAGCGAAGGTTTGGAGAATAGCGTGGATTTCGCCAAGGTGTGCCATGGAGCAGCGATGCTTTCTCAAAATCAAGGAGATTATCTAAAAGCGGAGAAACTTTTCAAAAGCAGTTTGGAGCTTTATGAAACCCTCAATAGTAAAGAGGGCCAAGCCAATGTCTTAAAAGACCTCGGTACAAACCAAGTGCGATTAAATCGAATTGACAAAGCCCAGGATCACTGGAATAATGCCCTTTCCTTGTTTCAAGATATTGAGGATCGTAAAGGAGAAGCCTACATTTTCGCGAATTTGGGTGTGTTGTATTATCTCAAGAATCAACACAAAAATGCGTTGGATTCAAATGAACAATGCAGCAAAATTCTTGATGAAATTGGAGATCAATTAGGTGCTGCAAAAAATTACAACAATCTAGGCAGTTTTTTTTTAGAGCTTGGCGATGCTCAATCTTCATTCAAATTTCATAAAAAAGCTCTCTCCATGTTTGAGGGGCTAAAAGATGAAGCCCATAGAGCAAGCGCACTGATTAACTTAAGCGCAGCCTGCGAAGCCCTTGGTGTGGGTGGTTACCCAAGTGTTACTTGGGGCTCGATAGTTGATGAAGGCAAATTAAACGAAGCTTTCGAATTTAGCCAGGAAGCTCTAAATATTCTCAAAGAATTGAAAAGCCCAGCAAATGAGATTGATATTATGTTCAACTTGGGTTCAGTGTGCTTGGCATTGAGAAATTATCAGGAAGCTTTAGGTTATTTTCAGCAGGGGTTTATGATAAGTGAAAATCTTGATTTTGTGATGAAGAATTTATTGTTTCTTTCAGCCATTGGTTGCACCTATTTTCACTTGGAGCAATTCTCTATGGCGCTCAAGTTCTCAGATCGCGCTGTAAAATCACTGGAGACTCTCTTAGATGAAACACAAGTACCGAATACAGAAGGAATTTATTTTGCACATTCACAAATTTTGTCACACCTAGGGGAAACCCAAAAAGCAGGCTTATATTTAGGGTTTGCCTATGAGTCAATAATAGACAATGCCGAGAAAATAGAAAATGAAGATTTGAAATCAATTTTCCTAAAATCTCGGCATAGTCTAATTAAAATGTGGAAGCAACAGTCAAAGAAAGTTTAAGGATGAGGTTCCAGGTAAATCAACATCCATATTTGGAAGTGCAGGATCAATATCATCTCTAATGAAATCACTTAGATCATCTGCGTTGTAATAGACTGAGTGTGTTGAAAGATGATCGTCATTGTATCTGACCACCAATGAAACCCCATCTACATCAGCATTAATCTGTACACCTTGCTGATTTTCATTCAAAATAAAATGTTGAATGGCTTCATCGGCTTTAAGCACCGTTCCAAAAATTGTTACGCTGTTTTTATCTCCTGTTGGTTCAAATGAGTATTTAATTTCTTTCAAAGGGGTCATGGTTTCTCCTCTTCTTGCTTGATGATTTAGGTTGAAAACTGACTCTTAGTAGACTGTAACCTCCTAAGGTGATGTATTTGGATTATTTGAACAGCTCTTTGCATGCGCTGCCCAGTAAACGGTTTGTGGTGAATTTTGGATGTGAGTGCCCTTAATACGAAAGGTCCAGTTTGTTGTAAAAGGGATGGCTGATAAATCTATCTCGATTCGTTCAAACACACTCAACTTAAAGTTTGATTCAAAGGCTGAAGGACAATTTTCATTTTCATCTGAGCAGTGTGGAATCAATTCTAAATCAATGTCATTATGGTGAGACACGGACGGTTGTTGATGCAGTGGCAAATTGTTATTAGTCACTTTCAAATCTGACGATTCCGGCCACCAAAGGGCACCAACCAATTCAACGCCAAACTGTTCTGGAATGTTTAGCGGAATGTCAACAATATTTGCCGTTGAATCGCCAAGCTCTACCTTGCCCCACCAAAACTTTGCACAATCCACAAGCCGAAGTGCTCCCATCCCATCAACATTTGGGTCAGGATTGTCAATGTACTTGTCACAGAGTGTTGATGGCGTAGAGCAGCTTTGACGCACGCTGTCAAATGCATCATCGGCATCAAAGCTGCTATGTCCAAATTGAGCTTGCTCAAAAAGCTTGACATAGATTTGGCCGTTGTCAAACTCTCCAAATTGTTTCAGCCAATTATTCAGTAAAAAAGCGGATGCAGCCGCATAGGGGGTTGCGCCACTGGTGCCTTTAAAAGAATCTACTAAATGAGGATCTTTGCTGGAAGCCGTATCTGTTTGAGTGGGCAAAAGGATATCTGGTTTAAACCGCCCATCTGTTGCTGGTCCCACGGTTGAGGTTCCAAGAGCTTTAGCGGTTGAATTGCTTCTAATTTTCTCTGTTGCGCCTGACAAAACACTTTCGCCTGTAATTCCGTAAGCGCTTACGCCAATCACTTTGTGGGCAATGGCAGGGGATGCGACTTCAGCAGATGGTTTATTTGAATTCCCATTCGCGGCTATGTTGATGGCGCCGGCATCATAAGCATTGTCCGCAGCCGTGGCAATGAGGCCGGTTTCGTCTTCATCTTTTAAATCGACTTCGTAAACAATGATAGACGCGAAATTTTCCAATGCAGCTTGAATGGCCCGTAAAATTGCAACCTTATCAGCTTTGTTACATCGTAAGTTAGATTTTTCTCTGCCTGTTTCATTTGATGGGAGAATTCCAAATGTCCTGTAAACATCAATCTTGCTGCGGGTCATGCCGTTGAATTGTGGGTTTTCGGGGCTGTTGGCTCGCAGGATGCTTATAGTTCGCGTTCCATGATTCTGGCAATCATCACGCGAGAATGGATAGGTTTGCTGGTCGTCAAAAAACCTCTGACAGATATTATTGCCATTGACACAGTCATAGCGGACCAAATAATCCAAGTGGTTTGAAAGCAACGCATGTTCTACAAACACACCAGAGTCAATCACAGCAATATAGCCTTTTGTGAATTCACTTTTTGAATAAGGTTTAAGGTTTATGATTCCAGCAGCAGCTTTAGGATCATTGCTGTCGTCATTATCAAATTTCAATTCAGTGGTTTCTGAGTCTGCTTGCATTTGAGAAGGCACACCATTCATGCGGTTTACAATCTCTATTGAATACATGTTTTGAATAACCAAAGGATGGTCGATCAATTTTGACAAAAAACAGTCTTCAATCGATGCCCAAAAAGCATCAATAATCCAGAATGTCTGGTGAATGTTTAAAGTTTCTAGAGCGCCTTTATTGAGTTGTTCAATAAATTCTTTTTTTGAAGTTTCCCGTTTTTTTTGTAAATCACGAATAATGCTTTGTCTTTCGAGTTTAACGTCCAAACCAATTTTTGATTCGCGTTTTATGCCGTAGGGCAGAGAGGGAAATCGCGGTATTTTTAAGTTTTCATTGCGCCTGATGATGACATCTACAATCTGTCTTGAACAAAGTGCTTGTGATTTGGATATGGAACGTGGCAGACGTCGGGCACCAATGGTTTCAATTTTCTTATCGACCATCGGCACAACTTCAAAGAGCATATTTTCTGATGGAATTTCAGTACAGGAAAAATTTTGATGGCCAAGTTGACCGATATTGCGATCAACTTCAACAGAATGAATCACATTGACTCTGCCTGCATTTGGACATTGCCCCACCACAGCAGCATCCTGGTTTGAATTTGATATTGGAGTTTGCTGCAATGCATTGATAGCAAATACAGTCCCAACCGCCAATAATAAAAATAACAGGGTGATAATGAATAAAGATCTATACCTAGCGATAAAAGCCATTACCCAACCCTCCTACGCCTTTTTGCATTGAAACGTCTGCCTCAGGGGTATTGACACTGAATTTTAAACCGAAGTTGTTAAATCTTTGTTAAATTGACGCTTGACATTGACGTTGCGTCAGGGTGTATGCTCAAGATGTATACAAAAAGGAGCATCATGATGCGGCAGTGGAAAATTGGACAGTTGGCCAAGGAGACAGGGCTAACCGTAAGGACGCTGCGATTTTATGACCAAATTGGGTTGCTGATCCCTTCGCAGCGCATGGAGAATGGCTATCGTGTTTATCTCGAAAGCGATGTCGTTCGATTGCAACAAATTCTATCCTTACGCCAGCTTGGGTTTTCTTTGGAACAAATTCAGTCCAGTTTTGAGGATAGACGCTATTCAATGGATGATGTGATTCAATTGCAAATTGAACATTTGCAGCAAAAAATTAGCAGCCAGCAGCAGTTGTTGAAGCGATTGGAAAACATTCACGCTCACCTTCAGGCTCAACAGGATGTGAGCGTCGAACGACTGATACAAATTATTGAGGTGATGAACATGATCGAAAAACATGGTTTTGATCCAGGTTTTAATGAAGAAGAAATGGAACAGATCAAACAGCGCGGAGAAATGTTCGGACAGGAAAAAATCCGCGAAGTGGAACAGGAATGGCCTCAGCTCATTGCTAAAGTTCAGGCCGAATTAGACAAAGGCACACCGCCTTCGGATCCGGCTGTTCAAGCGTTGGCACAACGCTGGAAAGAGTTGATCGAAATGTTTACCGGCGGTGATCCAGAAATTTCTAGAAAGTTAGCCCAAGCCTATAACGATGCGCCAAAGTTTGGTGAGTCGATGGGGATGACTTCCGAATTGATGGACTACGTACAACAAGCATGGTCTTAACGAAAAAGGGCTGATCCTGGTGATCGGCCCTTTTTTATTCCCTTCTGAAGGAACATTTCTTGCATAAAATCGTCTAATCAAGCGAAAACAATGACACTCAAATGGTTTAAGCTTTTGCCATTTCATCGTCGCTTTTGTTTTTATCACAAAAGCTTTCATGGGTTGGTTTCTTTACGCCCGGCATATCCAACGAAAAATTTAGATTTCCAGTCTCGATGTACCTCGTTTTGCATCGATTGGGGTTAGCGTTTAGATTGGTGCTACAAAGGGGTATTCATGAGATTAGAAACAATTTTGATTTTGTTGGGCGTGGTTGTATTGGTGGGAGTAGGGGTGCTTTTCTTGTTGCCATTTTCTTCGAATGGTGAAAGTGGAAATGGGCCTGTGCAAGAACCTTTCGAGGTAGGCACGATCAACCTCGCTTTTTTTGAGGACGATGATTCCACCACGTGTTTTGATATTGTTGATAATTTTCCCAGAACAGATGAACAAATTCAGGCTTTGGCCAATTATCTGGCCACTCAGAATTTAGAAATCATTGCCTTGCAGGAAATAGAAAACTCTAATGCTTTGGCAAGATTGGCAAGTTATTTGCCTTCGCAGTATGCCACATTCATCAGTGAACAAAGAGAGTGTCAGCGTGTGGCCATGATCTATAACCAGGAACGCTTTGCTGTCTCGGAGATCATGGAGATTAAGGATATTGACGTGGCCAGAGGATTAAGAAATGGTTTAGGTGCAATGTTTGAGGACAAGGCCACCGGCGAATCTTTCCTTGTAATCAATGTGCATTTAAAGTGTTGTTCCAGTGGTGAGCTCATTCGTCAGAATCAACTTCGTAAACTGAATGATTGGTTGATGGATTGGCGCGAGGAAAACCCAGACACGCCTGTGATGATATTGGGTGACTTCAATGATCGGCTCCATAGCTCTGGGAATTTTGAATTAATGTCCGAAAATTTGGAATTGGAATTGTTGACCGACGAGCTTCCAGAAATGTTGTGTGAGCCGCAAGGGCGTCAGTTTACCGAAGCAATTGATCATGTCGTGGTATCTGGTAATCTGCTGAACCGTTTTGCAGGTGCTTTGGCCATGGAAAACTTTTTTAGCGATGAATCTTTAGGTGAACGTCAGGCTTTTACCGACCATTGTTTGGTGTGGGTCAAATTTAATTAATAATCTTTAGGTAATTTAAAGAGGAGACGGGACAAGCTTTGTCGCTTGTCCCGTCGGGTGATAGGAAAAGGGTAAGGTTCAAAAATCATTCAAATGATGAAAAGCCCAAGCGGCTTATTTGCAGTTGGTGTCAAAAGAACTGAAATGCGGGCACATTTCAATAAAGTAAAGGCAAACATCGGGCGTCCTTTCTGATAAAATCCAACAAAACAAAGACCGCTTGTGCTTTTCATCCTAATTAAAACATCCGTTCAATTGAAAAATAAACACCCAGTAGCAACATCAATCCAAGCAAAGTAATGAGACCCGTCCATTGAAAGGCTTTCATTCGCTTTTGTTGTTCTGTCATGTCAACTTCCTTAAGGCCACATTGGGTTAGTCTCATCATGCCGAGCCAGTGTGAACATTAAATGATGGCAAGATGAGGGTTTTGTGGGGATCGAGAGAAACTCCAAAGCGGTAAACATCACATTTAAAGCCGATGATCGTCATTGCGGCCACGTTGACATTCCATGTCTGTTATTAGAGGCACGAGATTTTGGCGTGATGTTGGAACTTTTTCAGCAGATGATGTGATCAATCATTCGTTGATGAAGGCCAGCGATGCTTTGGAAAATGAAAAATTTGTTGCAGACTATGGCTGTGACTTAGGCAGCGTTACAAAGGGGTTAGGTGTGAGAAGAATCAACTATGTTCGTATGGGCATTGTTGTGGCCGTCTGGATGTTGGTTACGTTGGGCATGGCAACACACGCATCATTAAGTGATCGGCATACCAATGTGATCGATTTGGCATCGTCAACATCCCGGCTACCATTCGCCATACGTTTTTCTGTAGACCATGAAGATATTGAGGCATTCCAGGTCAGTGTATTTAACTTATCTGGCGTTCCTGTGTTTCAAAGTGAATCGACAACGAAGCCAAGCTTACGCTGGAATATGCTGGGACCGGATGACCAGCGTGTGCCCAACGGTATTTACTTGTATGCGGTTGAAGCGCAACTCAATAATGGCCAACAAGTACACAATCCAATAAAGAAAATAGCTGTGCTGCATTAATTTTACCTTCACTCTCTATAAGGTTGTTTGTTTTGTGAGACAGGATTAGAGTTTAAGCTCTAATCCTGTCTTGTTTTTTCATCTGGTCATTTACCGTATGCCTCTTGTTTAAAGGTCATAAGTCCTTTCCTTTGCTGAAGGGCGAGCCCCTAGCGAAGTTTCACAGGTCCTTCTGAATGTAATGTGCAACACGTACATTGAATGGTGAATAAAGAGCCATCTTTTAGGAGTGACATAATGCACAGATTCTGGCTAATGATGCTGGTTGTAAGCATGATTGCGCTAACGGGCTGTGGGTTTTCTGAAATCAAAACCGAGATGGAGCCAACGTCTTCAACCGAAGGATCTCCAACACCTGCTCAGATGCTGAGCGTTTCCAAGGCATATCCCCGACATGCGGTGCTGGTCATTCCTGATTTTGAAAGCAATGGGTGTATGGGGCTGGTGCCCTGTGAAATTCATGTCAAGGTCAACGAAGCGGTAGAGGTCGCCTTTAGTTATGTGGTGCCCAACTACTGCTTCCTCACTTATATCACGCCGATGTGCCAACCAAGAATTGATATTGGCCTGCCTTCCGATGGCTTGCGGGTGGGGCACAGTGGGATGAGATCTGGCCACTTTATGGTCACCCCACAATTCTCCGCCAAAGCCCCTGGAGAACACTATATTGATGTCCAATTTTCGATGACCCATCGTTGGTTTAAGTCAAATTCAAATGGGGCATCCATGCTCAAAGTGATTGCAACAGAATAAGTTTTGCTTAAATGGTGGTGGGTGCCGGAACACCCACCACCGCACTCGTTCCTTTTTTATCAATTCCTTTCTAAACAATTTTCCAAAGTGGTCAAAAGTCCTTCTCAATGTGGTCCGCAATACATAAACTGATTTTGAACAGAGATCCTAGAGGAGGGTCACATGAAAAAATCGTGGCTGATATTGTTGGTTGTGGGCATGGTCGGACTCACCGGGTGCGGCATGTCCCAGGTCCAAAATGAGTTAGATACAGCGCCGTCTGACGGCACACCATCCGCTACACAGATGAGTATTGGGATGCCTCATCCTGAAATTGCTGTGGCTGTGTTGCCAGGATTCAGAGGTGAGGGTTGCATGGGGCTGGTGCCTTGTGAAATCCATGTAAAAGTCAACGAAGTGGTGGATATTGTGTTGACCTACGTGGTGCCAAATTTCTGTTTCCCAACTTATGGCGCCCCGATGTGTAAACCCGGATTAGATATTGATTTGCCATCTGACGGTCTTCGCGTCGGGCACGGTGGCATGAGGGCAGGCCACTATATGATCACCCCACAATTCTCTGCTGAAACGGCAGGCGAACATTTTATTCGGGTTGATTATGAGCTGACTCAAAACCGCTGGGTCAAGGCAGATTACTCTGGTTCCACTGTGCTTAAAGTCATTGCGACGGAATAGATTTTTTAATGAAGGAGTGGGTTATTTCACCCACTCCTTCAAGTTCATTCTTTAAGGCAACAGCTTTCGCCGAATATATTGTTTTCAAACAAATCTTCTTCCATTCCCCACCAAAGAACAATCCAAGGATTGTCTCAATATATCGGCCTCCCTCCCCAGTAATCATATGCGTGCAGAACTTTGGATTTCAATTCTTTTGGGATAAAGAAAACTTGTCACGGTGTTGTCACGATCAGGAATTA
>JAJCYT010000011.1 GCA_029262795.1 Candidatus Fraserbacteria bacterium | reverse complement strand
CAATCTTGTAATAGTTCTCCCATAAATCGGGTATTGGCATACCAGTTGCGACCTCGCAACCTGATTTCCTTTCGCATAGGTTCCCCTTTCGGTTCACTACGCCAAGGTTTCCACGAGGGAAATACTACCATATTTGAATTATTACTTGGTTTTGAAGCCACAATTGACAGTCCTGATATGAAAACAAATATTTGAAATATAGAATCTAAAAGCAAAGTTGAAATTAATTACCGCTCGCCGCTTTGGCAGGAGGGTTAATTATTTTCTTTTATTAAAGTTCATCCTCGTCAGGTCCAAACAGGTTTCCCCAACCTGATCCATAGCTAGTCTCAAAGCCGGGAAAACACTGGACGAAGTAACCTAGCACTGCTGAATGATCCACATCTTCAAATGGCTTAGATTTATCTGGATCAATTTGAACCAACCCCAACCTCAACCTATAACCAGATAACTCTTTTCTTACTTCTTCGAATGGGACTTTTCCATTGTTCTCATGATTGTTCATGGTTTCTCTCCTAATTTTAAAATGGTACATCGTCAATAATTCTTGATTTGTTATCAAACCAAGTTGCTACACCTTCTAAATACTTCTCTCTTATTTGTTGTTTTAAGGCTTCAACTCTGAACTCACCCAGAGCCTTGCGGAATGATCTTGTCGTGTTTCTAAGGAGAAACTGAAGCCCTCCAGCGGCACAAATATTCTCGTCGTCTTCAAAGTCATAAAAATCTAATCTCTCAAGATATGCGACCAGTGATTCAGGGTCTTTTGCTAACTGTTCCAAATCCAAACCGGGTCTTTTGATTTCGACCTCAAAGCGAGTGATATGTTTTTCTTCCTTTAAAATTTGTTTTTCCCATTCCGTTAACTCATCGCCCTTATTCTCTCTGTGTTTAAGCTCGTTCAACTTGTCGTAGATTCGAGTCATAGGGTCTTTGCCCAGATAGATGCTTCCATAGCTGGTTCTCAGGCTGTCTCTCCTTGATCCTTTGAGGTACAAACGAGCCAGAACAATATCGAGAGGGATATTTTCAATGTCGGACTTCACATCCACACGAGAAATGGTGAAGCGATTAAGAGCTATGATGTTTGGGGCAAGGAAGTATGTTTGGACGCAATCCATTAACTCCTGAAAGCATGTGAAATACTTGGGGCTGCAATCAACCTTGGTATAAGCCATTTTCTCATTCATCTCTGGGCCATACTTGTGAGGCTTCCACATGAATTGAATCGGGCCTAAGTTACAAAAATACTTATAGATTTTATTCCTGTCTTTTTCCTGAATATAGCCAACCTCTTCCAGTTTCCCAGTATCAGGAGGCTCATAAATAGTCAGGTTCAATTTATCCAATCCCATAATTAATACTCCTCAATTCCAAAGTTAAAATTACTCATATGCATACTAAGCACGGTGTTTACCCTTTACCGTGCTCGGGTGCGCTTTCGCGCCTCCTTCGTGCAGTGGCGCGGCGTCGTTGCTCAATCGCCCCTTTCGCAAATAAAAAAAGGCCACCAACGGAATTAACCGTCGATGACCTCAATTATCCAGAGTTCTAAATTTTATGGTAGGACACGAAAAGTGATTTTGTTGTACCCCTAGTTAATTTATTTAAGCACTCTTCCTCCTAGTTGCTTTCTTGGCTTTCTTTATAGTTTTCTTAACTGCCTTCTTCTTTGCAGTTTTGTTGACCGTCTGTTCAATTGACTTAATGGTTCTTAGGTTTAGCTTTTTTATTTCATGAGACAGAGAGTCCGTGTCCTCATACTTGCAGACTCCCAATTCTGTTAAAAAATCATGAATTTCGGGATGTGTTAATTTGTTTAATCCTAGATTCCATCCCAAAACAAGGACAAGCCTCTGAGCAATATTTTCTTTTTTATTTTTATTGCTGCTCCAAGTATCCTTTCTGAGGTTTTTGCCTAATTTATCTAAAAACTCAAAATTACCAGACAGTTGAGCTTTCCGAATTTCTTTTAATACCCATCTTGTTCCAATAAAAGATTTATCTATCTGGATCAGCTTGTAAATTGATTCGTGATGCCCCTTTTTAGCTTGCTTTAATAGCTCTGACATAGTGACTCCAAAAAGAGCTGGGCAAACGATGATATTTTTCAAAACATATGCGGAAAGTAAGACCGTAATTTTTTTTCTCTTTATTCCTTCATATACCAGTTCGCTAAATTTACTCAGCCCTTCTTTATATTTGTTACAAATTTCTATAAACCTATCAAAATATATTTCTAGTTTAAGCTCTGAAATCTCTCTCAATTCATCAAGGAAATTTGGAGGATAAGCTTGGAAAACAATAGACCAAATTTTATTTGTTTTAATCTTGGAACCATACATAGATGTCCAATCAGGACAACCTTCTTCTTCATACTTCTCATATAGTTCTGGCAACATTGCTAACGAGCCACCTTCGTCCATACCGCTTACTTCTGGTAAATATGAAAGAGCAAGCATCAGCATGAAAAGCCTGGTATCAATTTTATCTACATAGGATGAATTTTCCATAATTGGTCTTGAAATTGGGCGATGAGGTGACAGCTGTCATATGACGGCCTCATTGGGTGATTGATTGGAAAATAAATGTATCTTGCCCTAGAGGTGGTGTCAATATATTTTCGTCTTTTATTCGCTTTTAGGGCGAATCAGAGG
>JAJCYT010000010.1 GCA_029262795.1 Candidatus Fraserbacteria bacterium | reverse complement strand
GATGACCGGTTTCTTCTTCAGTGAGGAATTGATTGGTGCATTGCCATCTTTCGCTGCATTTAGAAAATTGTTCCTGGGCACCGGGGCATCGACACCAAATGCTTCTGTGGCCGTGCAGCAGGATTATGACAGCAATAAGTTCTTCTTCCGCATTGGTCCGGTGAACTCTTTGTTCATCCTTCAATTGCTTGCCACGTTTGAAATTGGCTTCGTTGAAAATGGCCTTGGCCTGAACAAAGCCGCCGTGTTGGCAGAAGATGCCTCTTGGACTCAGGCAATCACAGACAGCTTGCCAGCTATTTTGGGTGCCTTTGGCTCCCAGGTGGAAGTAGTAGACATCATTCGCTACGCCGAAGATACAGCAGACTTTAGCTCCATCTTCAGCCGGGCTGTAGCTTCCGGTGCTGACCACATCTTGACCTCAATGGCGCATACCGGCATTCGTCCCACCTCACAGTGGGCGGCGTCTCAGGTGCCCTTGCCATTGATTGGTATCAACGTGCAGGCACAGGATGGTAACTTTGATAACTTGAGCAACGGTGCTGCCGAATCGGTAATCACCTTTACCTCTGGTTCCAATACAGCCATTACGGACAAAACCATCCCGTTTGCAAATTCGTTTGCCGCCTTTAACGAAGTGTTCCCAGAAGTCACCATTCCATCTTACAATGCGTTCATCAGTAGCGATGCCATGGATGTGTTGGTCGATAGCATTGAGCGTGCAGGTGTGTTCCCAGACACCGAGGACAACACCGATGCTGTGATTGAAGCGATGGAACAGGCAAGTGTGGTTGGCACCACAGGGACTGTGGAGTTTTACCAGCTGAATGAAGTTGGCGTTTCTCCAATCCGCCCAGATCTGGCATTCCCGCACGATGTACGTGTGGATAAGGCTCAAGGTGTGTGGGTGCAGTGGCAGGATGGCAACTTGGAAACCTTGTTCCCGCCCAACTTGGCTACGGCTGGTTTTGTGAATCCACCTTGGCTGCGCTAAGCCAACAAATTTATCTCAACTGAAACTGGCTAAAACTGAAAGGAAGGCAAGCTCAATCCTGAGCTTGCCTTCCCACTTTTCATCGGGAGCGGGTTATGGATACGCTGATTGAAATACTGGTCTTCGGATTTCTCATCAGTTCGTTGTATGCATTAGCAGCTGTAGGGTTTACGATGATTTTTGGGGTGGCCGGTGTACTGAACCTGGCCCACGGTGCGTTTATTACTATCGGCGCTTATCTGGCGATTTGGGCCACCACCACTTTAGATTGGCATATTTTGCCTGCCACCTTGCTTGCCATTGTTGGAGGCGGACTGTTTGCCCCGCTTGTGTATTACTATCTGATCCGACCCGTGATTGATCGTCCAGTGACTGTTTTCTTATCTACCTTATTAATTGGTGTGATCACCGAACAAGTTCTCATATTGCTTTTTTCTCCCAATCCGCGAACTGTCAGTGCGTTGATCGAAGGCAACTTTGCAATTTCAAATGTGAATATCCCTTGGAACCGAGTGGTGGCCAGTTTGGTCGCCCTGGTGGCTATTGTTGCTCTATGGTTCTTTGTGAATCGAACCCGAATTGGTAAAGCTATAACGGCTTTGTCGATGGAACGATTGGGTGCTGCGTTGGTGGGCATTAACGAGCTTCGCATCCAACTGATTGTGTGGTCTATTTCTGGTGTTCTTGCCGCCATTGCAGGGGTGTTCCTGACCTCATTTCTGGCCATGAGTCCCTTTGGAGGACGTGTACCTTTAGTGGTTTCATTTTCGATTGTGGTCCTGGGAGGGCTTGGCAGTATCTCAGGATCGTTGTGGGCGGCGTATATCATTGGGTTTGCTGAAACCATCACCACCCAATTTATCCCTGAAGCCAGAGGATTACCCTCATTGGTCTTGCTGTTATTAATTCTGATATTCCGACCTCAGGGCCTGTTCGGAAGGAGTGCAGCATGACGGAAACAAAACGACGGAAGTCGTTTCCTGATCAATTTTTCTGGCTGATTCTGACGGGGGGCATTCTTTTTCTTTTGCCGAATACAGGCGATTTGAACTTGCTTACCATTCTAACATTGGCAAACACTTGGGCTGTGTTTGCAATGAGTTGGGACATTCTTTCTGGCTACACGGGGCAGATAAATTTCGGTCATTCCCTGTCTATTGGCCTGGGGGGGTATTTTTCTGCGCTCAGTGCCATCTGGTTTGATTGGCCTGCTATTGTGACAATTCTGGTTGGCGGCATAATTGCAGCCTTGGGCTATATTCTGTTGGCTTTGCCGGCTGCTCGGTTACACGGCCCTTACCTGTCCTTAGTGACTTTAATAGCAGCTTTGGCGGCAGAACGGATCATTCGTATTTTGAAGATTGAAAGTTCTGGAGCAGAAGGGGCTATCATAGACCCTACAAAGCTAAAATTGTGGCAATCACCAGAAAACTTTTTCACTGATCCATATTATTTTTCAACGATTTTGGTGCTGTCGGTAGGGTTGATCCTGGTTATCATTGGGCGTTCCCGAATCGGCAAGATTTTTGAAGCCATTCGTGAAAGTGAGGATGCGGCAAAGGCAGCAGGTTTAAACACCACAAAATATAAGGTTCTTGCTTTTGCCATCAGTGGATTTTTTGGAGGACTGGCCGGCGCATTCTACACCTATCAAATAGGCAGCGTGTCTCCTGCTTCACATTTCTTGTTGGATATTTCTGTTTTCTGTATTGTGGCTTCCGTGATCGGAGGCATGGGTACGATTATTGGCCCCATGGCGGGTGGCTATTTATTTATTTTAATTCAAGAATTTGGTCGATCCCTTGGTAGCTCACGCTTTTTGTCTTTATTTCTGGTCGCGTTTGCCATTTTGTATTTCATGCCCAGAGGCTTTTTAACTGAAATCCGAATTTTTATTTTTCAAATGATTCAGTCGCGAAAAAAGAAGAAGGAAGAACCAACCACATCCTAACATGACTGCAAATTTAACACCTCAATATTTGTCTGCTGAAGAGAGATACAAAGCAGCCAGCTCCACGGAAGATAAACTGGCTGCACTTAAGGAAATGATTGCTTTGCTGCCCAAACACAAGGGCACGGAAAAAATGCAAGCCAATCTGAAAAAGCGGCTCTCCAAACTAAATGACCAGGCCCAGAAAGCACAAGCAAAAAGTTCTGGAAGTGCCAGCCCTTATGAACACATTGATCGTGAAGGGGCTGGACAAATTGTGCTGGTGGGATTGCCGAACAGTGGGAAATCTTCTCTGATAAATGCGATAACCAATGCCGAAGCGGATGTGGCAGAGTTTCCCTTTTCCAGTCTTAAACCCACTGTGGGCATGGTGACTTTTGAGAATGCACCACTGCAACTGATTGATTTGCCTCCCATTTCTGAAGAATACACGGAACCTTGGGTTTATAATTTAATACGAAACGCTGATCGTGTTTGTGTTTTAATTGATCTATCAACCAATGATCCCGAAGAGGCATGGTTGGAAACCATCGCCTTGCTCGAGGGGGCCAAGTTGCAATTGGTGGGTGGCAAGCACGGTGAAGCATTTGCACCCAGTACGGGGACTCAAAAAACACTGGTGGTAGGGACAAAGTCTGATATGGCCGAACCTACAATGGTTGATCGGTTTGAAAACCTGTTTGTCGAAGATTTCAACTTCATAATGGTGAACGAAATCGAAGGGTTGGATGAACTGAAAAAAGCCCTGTTCGACTCTTTGGATGTCATTCGCATTTATAGTAAAGAACCAGGAAAACCTGCCGACCAATCTCAACCAACCATTCTCAAAAAGGGTACCACCACAATGGGTTTTGCTCAATCGATTCACAAGGATATTGCCAAAAATCTTAAATACGCAAACGTCTGGGGATCGGCCCAACATGATGGTCAGCGCGTGCCCCATGACCATGAACTGCAAGATGGCGACGTTGTCGAAATCCATACTTAAGTTATCAACAAATATGAATCAAACCTGGGACCCCGAACAATATGCTCAAAATGTGCGCTTTGTGTCTGACCTTGGGATGTCTGTGGTTGAACTACTCAACCCAAAGCCAGGTGAAAAAATATTGGACTTAGGCTGCGGCGATGGCGCCTTAACCGAAAAGCTTGCAAAGTTGGGTTGTGATGTTATTGGTGTGGATCAAAGTGCGGAGCAGATTGAGGCAGTCAAAGCCCGTGGCTTAAACGCACAGATCATCGACGGTCAACAGCTTACCTTTAAATCGGAATTTGATGCAGTGTTCAGCAATGCGGCTCTACATTGGATGAAACAGGCCGATGTTGTCATTCAGGGTGTTTATCAGGCGCTTAAACCCCAAGGTCGATTTGTGGCTGAATTTGGGGGCAAGGGAAACGTTGCTTCAGTGACAACAGCCTTGTTGCAGACGTTAAAAAAACATGACTTGGATTTTACCCAGTTAAATCCATGGTATTTTCCAACAGTCGATGATTATCGTGGTCGACTGGAAGCACAGGGTTTTCAGGTTGCCACAATTGAGCTGATTCCAAGACCCACACCCCTTCCAGGTGATATTGATGATTGGTTTGATGTGTTCGTCAAAAATTTCTTGAGCAGTCTCGACAAACACCAACAGCATGAAGTGTATCAAGATCTCAAGGCACAACTAAAGCCAACTTTATTTCAAAATAAGACATGGATTGTCGATTATGTTCGCCTTCGCTTTTCTGCATTCAAGTCCCAGAAATAGAAAATAATTTTTGAGTCAATGAAGGTTGCTTCAAAAAATATTCATTGAGCATTTGCAAAACATTGATAAATGCAGGATGGAAATTGGATGTGTCTTTAGAGTCTAAAGAATGCCAAAAATAGTCAAACTTTAGTCCACGTTCAACCACGCTGCCCTCTGCTTGGTGTTGCCAGGTGTCGGGCAGAATTTCTTTGGGCGTCAGCACAAACACGTGCCAAGGATGATTTTCTAACGGACCGTCTTCATGCGGGCCACCCCCGACTTTTCGTTCAAATTGACCAGCTTTGGTGACCAGTCGAGCTGATTTGATACCGGATTCTTCATATAACTCCCGCAGTGCGGCAGCTTCCAAGGATTCGCCTGGCTCCACAGTGCCTTTGGGAATTTGAACACCGGATATAGGGTGCTCAAACACTAAAACATCAATGCCCGTTTTGCTGCACCGAAGGACACAAGGACAAGCTTTATGAATAATCTTCATGATGGTTTTCTCCAATGATTGAAACATGCTATTCTCCTATAAAATTGGCTTCAACTCGAAATTTGAGATCTATACCAAGTGATTCATCTGTCAAAGTGATCTCAAATGGAAACTCAATCGATGCAATTAACTGTGTGAAAATCAGGTTGGATTTAAAGTTGTCGGAATTAATACCAACATCGAGATAAAGAAACGGGCCAATGGGACCGGTGAGCAATACCTCATTCACAAGCAACGGATTGTCACTTTCAATTTTGTATGAACCCTCAAAAGGCAAAAGCCGATGCAGTCGATTGAGCGTTTCACCAGAAAATGCTGTGGAGGCTTGGCTGTCAATGACAACCTGTTCCAAATTTTCAGTTACTGACATATCTTCAAGCAAAACTTTCACTTCAATATTTTCAGGCACTTCAACTCTGGAAATACGATAAGTCAGAGTAAAGCTGGTTTCAGCTTCAACAGTGGTTTGATACACCTCTTCGCGCACCCCCCAATCTTCATCACTTGAAAACCGGATGGCGCTGATGCCAAGCAGCTTGTTTCCGCCAAGTAAAGGTTCAACTATTTCATCAATCCGTGAAGCGGTGGTTTCGCTAAGAATGTTTGAGTTTGTAGACCACAATGCGACTGGCCCCGAGGCCGTTTCGACCGCTGTAGGAAAAGATTGTTGCAGCCAGTCATCAGCTTGTGATTGGTCCTGAATGCGGTTGTCCACCACCATTAAAATAAACCCCAACTGGTCTTCGAGTTGGGACTCTGGTAGGGCGAATAAAGGAATGGCATTGGTAGCGTTGGGCAACAACCCTTGATCAGATAGTAAAGTAACAGGTGTTGTACTTGGCCAGATATTTTTCTGTATACGAAAACCTGATGCTGCAACGCTGCCCAACATCAGTTGAAAATGTTCATCTGAATTAGCTTCAAACACAATGTCTTCAAGCGTCACCACAATATAACTCGTGGTGGTTGCTTCCTGAGAATGCACAGCCTGGAATGAGACCAGCAAGCAGGTTGTCAACAGTAGACTTCTTAGCCAAATTTTTTTCATTATGGACTCCCCTGTAAAGCCAAAGGTATTGCATGGGGGCGCATCATCCGCGCCCCCATGCATAAAGTGGTTTCCTTTTTCAAGGAGGGTTGTTTGCTATTCACATGGTGGTAATTCCACAACAGCTTGTTCGGACAAGATCATCTCGTTGCCATCTTCGGCACTTAAGATGACTTCAAACGTGCCACCCTCGGGATAACCCAACTGGAAAGGCTGTTCGGCAAACAAAGGACGGTCCGGCAATGTGCCAGATGTGCCATCTGGTGCATTCATGGTCAAGCTGACCTGAAGGGGCAGTATGCCTCCTTGAATTTCCCAGATCACGTTGACGATTCGAGTGTTCTGATCGTCGCAGGTTTCAGCACTTTCGGTGTCCAGGCGAATGTTTAATTCGCCACGATCAGGCAACGCTTCAACATTCAGGTTGATGTTTGCTTCCACCGCCTGACCATCCGCAGAAACAGCTGTAAGCACGATGACGTGTTCACCCACGCTTAATGAGCCAATGTCCAAAACCAGGTCACGACCTGTGCCAAGTTCACCATCCAAACTGGAGCTCCAGCTGTATTCAACACCAGAACCACCAGGAACCACACCATTTTGCCCTTGGACAGAAGCAATGCCGGAAAAGGTCACTGCTTCGCTGATCAGAATGGTGCTGCCATCAGCGGGGCTGAGAATACGGGCTTCGGGCTTAGATGCAGCGACACTGAAGGGACGGTCTGATTCATCTTGAGAAGCATGAGTCAAGTCACGAGCTACCACCCGGATGCGGCCTTGATCGCTGGCAAGCAGGTTTTCCAAGCTGTCTAATCTATATTCACTTTTTTGCAGGCCATTGACCAGCCCAGTCCAGGTTTGGCCATCGTCAGCGCTATAGAAAATGTTGAATAGCATCGGATCGCCGTCAGGGTCAGAAGCCTCCCATTGGATGGAATCACCGATCTGAAGCTGTTCACCGCCGTTGGGGAACAGGACTTGAACCACTGGGGCCGCTCCGTCGATGTTGTGTACGTCCAATTGACGACCAGTTTCATCTTCAACCAATGCCACTTTTGTGGCGTTGTCTGGAGCAGGCAGTAACTCAATGAATGGGAAAGATACTGGCACCAATGGCGCATTGTTTTCGCCATGAGTGATGTGAGGTGCGCTGGCTATAGGCAGTGTAAATAACGAGTTGTCTTGAGCATCCAACACATGCAGGCTAAAGCCAGTAACGCGACCTTCACGGGCCAGGGTTTCTGCTTTGTCAATGGCTTCAGCAATTTGGTTTGCTGAAATGCCATCGGCATTTTTCACAACCAAATCATCTAAAGTGCCGTTGAGCGATTCTGTGTTTACACCACCAGAAACCGTGACAAAGCGTTCGCTGTTTTCCAAACCTTGAACTGCGAGGCCCAAGCTAAGCATCAGATTTTTTTCCATGTCAGGATGGACATGTCCACCTGCATTGTTGGTCAAACCAGGACGGTTGACCCTGTTGTCAATGAGTTTGTCTTCAGTTTCTTCCACAAATTCAATGTCGAGGTTACCCGGAGCAATGCTGTTCCAGTTACAGCTTCCGGTGATCAAATAGAAGCTAATCAACTGACACCAAGTCCAGGCAGATGTCCAACGTTGTGAACCCAGATACCCCATGATGGGGAAGGCAACCTGGGGGTCATCGTTGGGAATGATGGCTGGGTTACCGTTGGTTTCACTCCAGAGGAAATGGTTTACGTCCATACCGTAGTAGCCTTCTGGATCAATCGGCGCCAGGCGACATACCGTATCGGGAATGTCCATAATCAGCGGATCATTAAATCCATCCAGGTTGCCATTCATGTTGAAATCAAATTCAAACAGACCGTCGTTGCCATAATCCTGGCCATTGGCTTCCTGTGTTGGATAGGGATATCCAGTTTCAATGGCCCCATTGGGTGGACCTTCGTTGCCTTGGCACAATACATGGTCCAATCCGCCACCATGTTGGGTTTCATGTGCAATAGTATTGCCCCCTGGAATGATCCAAGGCTGATTTCCATTGCTGGCATTCATGGTCGTCCAGATGGTGCCACTGTAGGCTGCGCCACTCCAACTGCCGCTTCCAGATGGGCAAAAGTCGTTGCTGATGCCTGTGGGGACCAAACCGATGTATTGATAAAGAATTGGTGACAATGCATCTGGCTGATTTAAGTCTTCAGAATCTTTGAGGAATTTGATTTCCTTGTTGACATCCAGGCAGCCTGCAGGCACAAAGAGATTCAAAGCTTCCTGGTTATGGGTAAAACTCATATCCCATTCTCGACTGGAAATGAACGGTGCAAGGCCATCATGGAAAAGGGGCTCGAGGGTTGATGCACAACTAACCCATAGATGTGAAATTGGATGATGGCGGAACATACTGTTGAATATGCGCCAAAAGTCATCGTCTTGGGCACAAGGCGCAACATTGACACCAGAATTGGGGTTCCAGTTCTGATGAAGGTGCAAGGGTACCGCACGCAGATAGGCCCATCGGGCGCCACGCAGGGAAAGCGTGATTTCCATAGTGTTATTGTCTAAATCTTCTTCCTGGATGAACTTATCCGGGTTGACTTCGGCGGTAAATTTGACCACCATTTCTGTAATGACTGCTCCATTGGGGATTTCTGACTCTGCAGCTTCATACAATTCCACATGAGGCAACTGAAACCAGTAAGAATCGTTTAAATTTTTACGATCTCCGCCATTGGGTTTTACGGTGATACGCAGCCCAGGATTTTTGGGTGGCAACAATTTTTCATAAAGTGCATTCCCACCGGTGCTGCCTCCGCCATTGTTTTCAAAATAGCTGACAGACATTAGTTCCACATTCAGGCTGCCAAGCACATTGGCTGCGCCACTAGTTTTGATGTCGTCAACATAGACACGGACAATGGTGGAACGCCCTGCAATCAATGGCATTTCGTTGTCCAGGTTTTGCATTCCTTGGGTAACTTCAATGTCTTTGACCACCAAATCCGGCTTAGGAATGGTAAAGCCAGGATTAAAGGGGATAGGAGGGTAAGCAATGGGGAATTCAGGTTCAAACGGCGGGTCTGGGTCAGGCGTCACTGGCGTGCCGGTGATTTCGCCAGGAGTGTCTGGGCGGTCATCGTCTTCAGGTGTGGTGATATCACCGGTGGTTGAAGGATCATCCCCACGATCGTCTGTGGTTGAAGTGTCATCGTCAGGATCATCATCCGGTCCACCAGGCATGGTGGAATCGCCATCGTCCGTGCTGCCGTCGTTGTTTGGATCGCGCCCACCGTCATCACTGCCCATTTCATCACAAGGTGACAAGGTTACTGAACCAGATGAAGAAGCTGAACTGCCACCCATTTCAGCCGAGACTTGAACACTCACTGTGCCCCCATCATTGAGAGACAGGTCAAACATGGTCGTGCCTTGAGGTTCACTGCTGGCTGTGGTTAGAACTGTTCCATCAGGTAAAGTCACGTTGATTGAAACCTGAGGTTCATCTGCGTCCTGAACTTCCCACTCTATCGTAACGATGTGGCTGACTGCTGAGCCACAAACACTTTCCGCCGAAACAGAAAGGCTGACACCGATGGCAAAAGCATGTTGCAGCATGATGGCAACAGCCAGAACCATCCCTAAAGCAAGCCATAGCTTGGCTTTTTTGGATACTCTGCGAATTGTCTGGGTCATGAGTTTTCTCCTTAGTACCCTTGAGATTTTTCTGATACTTCAATGATGTTTTCGATCTCTTGAAGTTGAAATTCAATGTCGTTGCGGCTGAGGCCGCCAAACTTTTTCCAGATCACCTGACCTTGATCACTGATCAACCATGTGGCCGGCAGGCGAACCGCTTGATAAGCCAGCGTCACTTCTCCCATTGCATCGATTGCAATGGGATAGGAAATGCTGGTTTGCGTCATAAAGTTTCTTACGGTGTCAGGGTGTTCGCCTACATTGATGCCAATGACGATGAGGTTGTCATGCACTTGTGCAACTTCCTCAAGCATAGGCATTTCGTGAACACAGGCAGGACAATAGCTGGCCCACAGGTTGAGCAGCACCACTTTGCCTTCCATTTGATCCAAAGACAGCGATTGGCCATTGAGATCAAGCAAAGAAAAGCCGGGTGCAATTTCTCCTGTATTTGAGCCAATACGTTGCTGAAACTTGTCGTTAAGAACGTCATACACCTGCGACAATTCAGCTTGAGCTTTTCTCACTTGGAAATCATCGGTGCTTGTTGAAAGCAGCGTGTCGCTCCAAAGCACCACACCCAGCGCCACAGTCGTCAAGATAAAAAACACTTTGTTCATGGTGATTACCTCATGTAAACGGCGTAATAAGTGGTTGCGCCGCCAATGGTGGTTTCGACCGGATTGGCGTTGGACAGAAAGCTGGAACTGGCAAATGTAGCGCCCAACCGCCATGAGTTGAAACTCAGCGTTTCACGCCCAAAAGGCACATTGATCGTGGCAAAGAAGGTGGCTGTATTACCACTGGTCAAACTTGCCATGAATGGGGTGAATAGGGTGCCTGGACCACTGACGGTGATTGCCACGTTGTTCAATTCCACTGGCCCTGTAGAAGCACAGTTGCCACAAATTGCTCTGAAATTGACGGTCACTGGACCGCTAGATGTAGACCCACCAGGAGGTGTTGATGTACCACCGCCGATGGTGAACAATGCAGTCAGTGTGGCCACTTTTTCACCTTGACCGAACAGGTCGTAGGTGATGGTGTGATTGCCCTCTTCAGGGAAAATACCGAGCAATGATCCGCCGCGCTGAGGTAAGTCCAGCGTAAATTCAATTCCATTGGGCAAATTATTGCTGGTTTCACTGGCTTGGTCAGGTGCCAGCGCATTGATTGCGTTGGCCAAATCATCAGGCATAAACACTGGGGCCAGTACAAAACTCAATGGCTCAAAGGTGCCCACGTTCCAGGTAAGATTTGGCACCTCTCTGGTTGTTGGATCAGGCGTTGAGGTGGTCCCAGCCTGACCTCGATATACAGCGACCAGCGATTCATTTTGCTGGCTGGCATTCAGGGCAATTTGAGTTGAGTTGGAAAAAGATGCTCCATTTCGCTGCCATTCCACAAATGTAGCGCTGACGCCTTGCACATTAACAGTGGTTGGTGCGAACAAAATCAAGCTGTCACCTTCATTTAAAAAGCGGGTGAACATCGTTGTTGATGTAGACAGTGCGTTGTTTTCAGACACGTTAATGTCAATGGCAATTTCAGAAAAGCCACTTGGGGTTGATGAATCTGTCACCACAGCACTCACCGACAGCAGTGGCAAGCGAGGGCAGGAACCACGTAAACATTCAGGGTCAACAGCCGCATTGACCGAAGCACCAAAGTCGCTGATCAAATCGGCTGATGCACTGGTTTGTACCACAGCTTGAGCACTGGCCTGCGCCTGAGCAAAAGCGAGGGCTGCCGCATCGGCGGAGGCTTCTGCTGAAGCTTCGGCACTGGCGGAGGCTTGAGCACTGGCACTGGCGGAGGCTGATGCATTTGCGCTGGCTGTCGCTTGAGCTGTGGCCGCAGCTTGTGCTTGTGCTTGTGCATCTGCAATAGCAGATGCGCCTGTCAAGGCACTGGCTTGTGTATCTGCGAATGCGGCGGCACTGGCGCTGGCGCTGGCAAAAGCTTGGGCACCGGCATTGGCTGAAGCTTCGGCTGCTGCCGTTGCTTGTGCTTGTGCATCTACCAGAGCCGTTGCAGCTGCATTGGCCGTAGCTGAGGCTTGAGCACTGGCGCTTGCAGCAGCTTGTGCACTGGCAGAGGCTTGAGCACTGGCATCTGCTATCGATTGAGCCATTGCAAACGCCTGAACCCGGGCTTCGGTTTCAGCTTCAGCACTGGCATTGGCCGTGGCTGTGGCACTGGCATTGGCCTGGGCTTGCGCTTCGGCGGTTGCAATGGCACTTGCTTGGGCCGTGGCGGCCGCGTTGACGGCAGCCAATACTTCCAGAGTCAAAGCTTCAACATTGCCATCCACTTGTGCTTGTTGAGCCGCGTTGGCAGCTGCCTGTGCATCCGCTGCTGCTTCAGCTGTGGCCTCGGCGCTGGCCTCGGCGCTGGCTGTGGCATTGGCCAATGCTTCTGCCTGGGCTTGAGCTTCAGCTGTTGCCATCGCGCTGGCTTGAGCAATTGCTTCCGCGGTCGCATTGGCTTGAGCTTCAGCGGTTGCAAACGCTGTGGCGCTGGCCTCGGCACTGGCCATTGCATTGGCAGCCGCTTCTGCAGCGGCATCTGCCTGAGCTTCAGCCTCAGCAACGGCACTGGCCATCGCGCTGGCGGTGGCATCTGCCTGAGCCTGCGCTTGTGCAGCCGCACTTGCTGCCGCTTGGGCTTCAGCTTGGGCGGTTGCTGAGGCAGAGGCACTGGCTTGTGCAGCTGCGCTGGCAGCAGCTTCTGCTTCTGCTCGCGCTTCTGCTATTGCTGTGGCCATGGCGCTGGCTTGTGAGGAGGCTTGGGCGGCGGCCGTTGCAGATGCTTGGGCTTTGGCTGAAGCCACGGCAACCGCTTCTGCCTGAGCCGACGCGGTGCTGGCTGCTGCCGAAACTGCAGAGGCACTGGCTTGTGCAGAGGCGCTAGCCAATGCTGATGAAGAGACCACCGCTTCAAGCGCGCCCGTAATTTCGGTGGTCACGGTGACGCACTGAAACTCGTTTTGCAGCACTTCTGAAATAACTTCATTCTTTCTATCTTCAACTATGGAGACGGCTGTATCTGCTGCATTTGCGCTGCTGGTGGCACTGGCCAATGCCAGGGCAGAGGCTTCTGCATGGTCCTCAGCGCGGTCAATGGCTTCAGCACTTTCTTCAGCCGAAGCACGTGCGAATGCCGATGCGTCTGCGGCTGCTGTGGCCCTGGCACTTGCTCTGGCATTGGATTCAGCGCTGGCTTGCGCTTGGGCACTAGCACGTGAAGCAGCCTCCGCCGATGCATTGGCTGACGCAATACTTGAGGCATTTGCGGCAGCGGATGCTTCTGCAGCTGCACGGGCAATAGCGCTCAGTTGTGCTTCTACCTGAGTTTGAGCTTGAGATGCAGCCGAAGCCATGCTCGCGGCATGAACGCTGGCGCTGGCCGCCGCCTGGGATACTGCCTGGACTTGAGCGTTGGCTTCTGCTTGCGCCCTAGAAATAGCTTCTGAAAGCGATTGTGCTTCTGAAGCTGCGTTGGACAGGCTTTGCGCCCGTGCTTCGGCTGTCGAGACCGCAGACGCTTGGGCTTCGTTGACGGCGCTGGCTGTGGCCGTGGCCGTGCTTGCTGCGCTGTTGGCGGCGCTGGCAGCGGCTTGTGCTACCTGTACCAGCCGTTCAAGATCCAGATCCGAAGCTGGCGCAGTGCTGTTTTGAGCCATACCATGTACTAGGCTGGCAAGCATCAGCCCTAGGCAAAGCAGCACCCATCTGGCTTTAAAAAATTTGATCATCTAACCTCCCTTGAGTGAGTGAAAATACCATTGTCTATACCGCAATTTGATTTATGGCAGGGATATTTATCATCCCCCTTGCCAGTTTCCGATGGAAAAAGCCCTCGGACGCTCGCTTGCATCCGGGTCATTGACCCCGCCTGAGGCACTGGCCAAGCCAAATCGGCCACGACACTGATGAATGGGATACCAATAAGTCCTGGGCAATGTTCAATTCAAATTCAGCCTTGGTGGCTGTGATAAACGCACACCATACAACACCACGGTAATTGGCACGTTCGTCAGGAACTTTATTGGATGTATCGCTGACACGATGTGAGTCTGGACCTTTGCCCGAGGGCAATTCCGGTTTAAATTCAGTCAATTCGCCTATCTCTATAAAGCGCACGCTCAAATAACGGTTTATTCTTAATGCACGCTCAGGTGGCTGGGATGGGTTCATGTGCGCTTTCATCTGCTTCCCTCTTGGAACGTGGTTAAGATTTTGTTTGAAACCACTTGAAAGAAGTATGAAGTGCAAATATCATTTTTTTCTCATTGCCATATTGATGAATAGAAGGCACTTATTTGACTTTTCAAATTTTTGAATGATATTTTGCGATGCGTTATGACATCCAGCCTTTTAACGAATTACAGACTGATTGAGAGCAGGTCCCTGATTTAATCCCCACTTTCCCTGAAAATGTTTATGCTGAGTTTCTACTTATTGGCACTGACATACAGAACCCAAAATTGATTCTTACATTAATAAAGCGATTCATTTTGACCTATAATTACACTACACCAAATGTAATTTTGAGATCAAGCGGGGTAAACGTTTACTTAGCCAAACAAAAAATTTTGAAATGATAAATAAATGATTTTCAGCTTTACGGTAAAGGGGTATCTAAATTTTTCAGGAGGCATTCAAACATGACAACAATCGTTAGAAAGATGTCCAAACGGTACCATCGCTGGTTGGCCGTATGGGCTTTGGTAGGTTGGCTATTAATGCTACCAGCAGCGTTTGCGTTGGAAGTTGATTTAAATGTTTTTGATGCGCCGATTTGCGAGCCTAACTTAAGCCATCTGCTCACGGTGCAATGGAACATCACCGACACACCGCTCACTGCTGATGTGGTCCTAGAGGTGATCGAAGCCAACGGAAACCTGCAAACCTTCAATTCGGTAGGGAATCAAGGGACGCAAACATTTAATCTGATTCAACCGGAAGGTGGCTTTGTTGAAGTTCGATTAACTGCAACCACCACACGAGCCGGTACGAGCAGCGAAACAAAATCAGTTTCCAGTGCCTTTTTACTCTCGGATTGCAGCAGTGCCGATTGTCCTGCCAGTCGTCAATCTTTGGCCGAACGATTGCTGCCTTCAATCAGCAATTTTGCGCTATTGGATGTGAGCCAGTTTGATGCAATGACAGAATTTCCTGTGCCTGATCCTATCCCAGGGTCACAAAGAAATGCCCAAGGCGCGGAGGTGGTGCCCACCAACATCGGACGAATCTTGCTTGGTGATGTCGGCAGTGGCGATACAGGCAATGCATTTGCGGGAACTGATGCCAACGGCAACGGGCAAGTGTCTTTGTATATGGTGGATGATCTGGTTTCAGGATTTTTAGCCTCTGGTGACGATTGGGTGTTTATTGAACCCTTGCAATTCCTGTTGCAAAGCCAAGTGCAAAATGAAACGTTATTGCGTTCTTTTGACCCCAACGCAATGTGTACAGCTCAGGAATACATGAGTTTAATCAATGACTCTTTATTGTTCCCACCGGGCACTCAATTTCACATTGTTTACAACACCAAGGACACGGATTTTTCGATTCAACTAGAGCAAACTTCAAGAAGTGTTTCAACCGAAACAGAATCTCATTCAACCAGAGACCTCCATTTTCAGACAGATGTTTCAGAAACGCTTGAAACATTTAATCAAACTCAGGAAACCCAATCTGTGTCCAGGCTCTCTGTCTTGCCGTTTGGCGATGCTGCTTTCCGTTTTCGTTATTTGAATACTAAAACATCCTGGCTGGATGCCCAGCTGGAAGTGCTGACATTGGTTCGCGCTTTTTATCAAAAGGCTGATTTGGAACTCAATATTCTCAAGCCACGCGAGTTTGATGACAGCAATCCAGTGCCTGTAGAAAAACTGATCGAACAGCCCAATCCTATTTTGGCTGCGCTGCCTGATCAAAATGGTGATGGCATCAACGATTTAAATGCGTTTACATTGCTGTGTCATTTTGCACAGGGAATTCCAAACGAACCTGCCAATTCTCCGGTGCTGGATGACGTCAGTGGGCCGTTTGTCACTCATCTGTTTACCGGTCAGGATCTGGGCCCAATATATTTTGACGAAACATCACCGTCGTTTGCAGATTCCGGTTGTTGTTTCTGTGACAATAATTGTGGCATGGAAGGGCCAAACATTATTGGGTTGGCAGAAGGGGTTGCAGGATTGTGGCGAACTGAATCTACAAGCTGCCGCTCTCCATTTGGTGATCTAAATCCTGCGGCGAATCGATCCCTGTCACAACACACGCCGACTGCAAATAATGATGGGTTTAACAAAAACTATCAGGCGACGTTATATCAACGTTTTCTGATTGTTACACATGAAATTGGTCACACCCTCAGTTTGCAGCACAGTGAAGATGCAACAAGCGTGATGCATTCCTCTTTAATCAATGAACCTCAAGGCAACACGATTGAGTTTAAAGTGGATCAAACTGAATTAAATGGCATTTCGAACACACAGCTAGACGCCTGTTTGGATCCCAACATGGAACCATGTTTACAGATTGAATAACTTCTCGATACTGGCTGAGTAGAGGGTGTAACAAACCTCTACTCAGTTCCCAGTTTTTCTGAAACCAACGCCCTAAAAATATCGTTTTGCCTCAGAGTCTCGAATGAAGGGGTAAAAAGAGGGCAGGTATTGAGGTGTTGAATTTGTCGGGCTTCCAAAAAGGATTTGCTTTTGTCCAGCCACTGCAGTGCCTGATCAGCCATGTCCATGTAAAGGTATGACATAATGATACCCTGATAAACTTTTCCATTGTCAGGGGCAAGTTGAAGAGATTGTTTAAAGGCCGATTTCGCAGCCTTGACATCCTTAATAGCATCCAACAAACAACCCAGCATGCCATAAGAACTGGCAATGCTTTCTGTTCTTTCTATGGATTGATTCTTTTTAAGCTGCAAATTGGCATAATCAAGTGCCTGATCAAGGTCACCTTTTAGCATAGTGGCAAAGGT
This sequence comes from Candidatus Fraserbacteria bacterium, assembly GCA_029262795.1. GTDB lineage: Bacteria > Bipolaricaulota > Bipolaricaulia > RBG-16-55-9 > JAJCYT01 > JAJCYT01. The sequence goes on along the minus strand of JAJCYT010000010.1, from coordinate 108,059 downwards.
CAACCAGTTGTACATGATGGCCTCATCTCCCACTCGATTGCCGATAGATTTCAAGGTTTCAAGGGTTTTTGTCCAGGCGTCAATGGATTCATCCAAATTAATCTGATTGAAGTGAGCGATGGCCAATCGGAAGTAAGCTTGAGAAACAGCTTCGGGATCACGCGCTTTTTCCGCCAACATAGCTGCTTCTGATAAATATTCTAAAGCTTTTTTGTCCTCTCCAAGCCCACTGTGTGCATGACCTAATTGTGAAAGAACAAGAGCGTGAAGATTTGGATTTGGATGATTTTTAAGAATTGCTTCAGCTTTTTCACAGTACTCAATTGATTCTTCAAACCGAGATAACCAATTCAAGAAGCCGCCAGCATATGCAGAGGCTTTGGCAGCTTGAGGAGTGGTTGCCTGATCTCCCAACTCCTCCAAGGCTTTTTGGCAATAGGAGAGGGCCAGGTCAATATCCTGTTGATAGTGATAGCTTCTGGCAATGGTGCAGTAAATGTCTGTTCTTTCATCAGAATCTTGACATAAGGCAAGGGCTCGGAGGCTTAGGTCCATGCTTTTTTCATGCTCATCGGTTGTGGAAAATATTTCGCCAAGGGCTTTTTGTGCCAGCATCAAATGTTGGTCATCTTCCAGCATGCCGGCCAATTCCAAAGCCCGGTTTAAAAAATGCAGCGCCTCTTCTTTTGCATAAGTGGTTTGCCAAATGTGAATGCCAGCTTGCATCGAATACATGAGTGCTTTTTTAAGTTTTTGGGCCCGATGGAAATGATGGGCAATATCACCTAGATGGTCTTTTTGATGGGGTTCTTCTTCCAAGATTTCCTCCAAAGACTCCGCCAATCTGAGGTGAAATTGTCGAACGCGTTCTGGGGAAATGTCTTCGTAAATAATCTGCCGCACCAGATCGTGATGGAATTGATAATTGCCATCAGTCTCGTGCAAAAAGCGAGCCCACAACAAATCTTCAATAGGTTTGAGCAACTCTACTTGCCAAGGGCCCATCACTTTCAACATCAGGTCAAACGTGAAAGATTTTCCAATCACCGCAGCCAGTTCCAATACTTGACGGGAGTTTCGGTTTAATCGCCTGAGCCGAGTAGAAACCAAAGCTCGAATGCCTGAAGTGACAGCGCTTTGGGGAATTTGATCAAGCTCTGTTTGCCATTGACCCTGATTGTCGCAAGTCAGAATGCCAGCTTCGATCAGCGATTTAACCAATTCTTCCGTAAAGAATGGAAGCCCTTTCGATTCTGAAAAGATGCTTTGGCTAAAGGCTTCCAGTGAAGCATTGTTGAGCAATCCTTGAACCAGAGCCTCTGTATCTTCAGCGTTGAGGGGTTCCAGCTTCAGGTTTTGAATCAGATGATCCCGTGTCAGGTGTTGTAAGGTGGCAAACAGGTTGTGCTCCTCATCCACTTCTGCATCCCGATAGACGGCAAGCAACAGCATCTGAACGTCTGAGAGATGGCGGATCAAATAATGCACAAACTGCAGTGTGGAATCATCCACCCACTGCAAATCATCCAAATAGAAAATCAATGGTTTGTGTTCTGAGACTTTTGAGAAAAACTGATGCAGGGCCTGAAACAATCGGCCACGCTCCTGTTCTGGAGATTCGAGTACCCCACTGGGTTCGAGATCTGGAAAAATGTTTTGAAATTCAGGAATGATCTTGACCAACTCCATCATGGCGCGTTCAGGCACCTCATTCATAAAATCTGTTGGAAGTTTTGTGATGGTGCTTCGGATGGATTCCACCAGAGGTTGATAGGGCAACGCCCCTTCCATTTCGTAACACCGCCCCTGTAATATCAACGCATCCTGCTCGGAAGCATATAACAAACACTCGTTGACAAAACGACTCTTGCCAACTCCGGCCTCACCCGATATCCAGATGGCTTGACCTTGACCCTTCGTTATGGTGGTCCAGGCTTGCGCAAATTGTTGAAGATGTTGTGTGCGATCCACAAAGGGGCTGCCCAATTCATGTGTTTGCAGTGCCTGAGTTTGTTTGACCATTTGATCAAGTTGAGACGTTGCCGAACGCCCCTTTATTTCTTCATGAAGCGCAATGGTTTCTGGCAGAGGTTCTATGTCAAGCTCTTCAGAAAGCATCTTTTCCAGTTCTTGATATTGAAGTAAGGCTGCCGCTCGATCTCCATTGGCATTGTAAAGAAACATCAATTGACGATGGGTTTCTTCCTGATAAGGATCTTTTGCCAAACTTAGCGTGGCCCACTCAAGCGCAGCCGAATAATTTTTTTCTTCGATGTAATGCTCTATCAGGCTTTTTAGTGCATTAAGATAAAGCGTGCGAAATGACTCTCTAGCCTCCATGCACCAATCATCATAAGACCCTTCGATCAGATCGCCCTTATAAAGTGATAATGCTTGTTTGAGCACAGTCACTTTTTGTTCACTGGATTGATAGTCACCTGCCTTGATTAGGTTTTCAAATTCATGAATATCCACCCAAACATCGCTGTCCAAGTTGAACTGAACTGCGCGTTGTTTTGTAACAATGTAGGTGCCTTTCGGTGTTCCTTTGGGCTCAAGTAGGTTTCGGATCACATACAGGGTCTGGTTGAGGCTGCGCTCGGCCTTGTCTTCTGCCGAATCGGGCCAAAATAAATCAACCAAACGTTCTCTGGGTTTGAGTTGTCCTGGATTCAATAACAAGTGAGACAGCAAAAGCTGAGCCTTGCGAATGGTCAGCTTCAGCGGGTTGCCTTGTGCGTCTTGGATCGAAAACTCTCCGAACAGATGTATGCGAAACATAATGTTTATTGATGTTATGGCCCATTTGTTTTACTGTCAGTTTCATCTTAATGTCAGTGTTTGCATCAATACAAGTCCAGAGAAAATTTGTCTTATCAGCTTTAGGCAATAAAATAAACAACACGTCAGGGTTCGTTTAGGGGGAATCAATCATCAAAGCCATTTCATTGTTTGCAGGGGCCACACCCGAATTTTTAGTGGAAATTGTTGCATTGATTGTGGTTGGAGCGGCTATAGGGTATCTGTGCTTTCGTATAGGGCTGGTGCCTATTGTGGGTTTTTTGGTTGCCGGTGTGGTCATTGGCCCCAATGCATTGGGCTTGGTGCATGATCGAACTTTAATTGATGCCACTGCTGAAATTGGTGTGATCTTATTGCTTTTCACCATTGGCATTGAATTTAGCCTGGAAAAATTGGCGCAGATCAAAAAGCTCATTTTTGTCGGCGGCGGTCTTCAGGTAGGTTTTACCACCTTGGCAGTGACTGGTGGATTGATGGCTTTTGGTGTCGATTGGAAAATTGGAGTTTTCACAGGCTTTTTGGTCGCACTCAGTTCGACAGCCATTGTTCTAAAGCTCTTGGGCGATCGTGGTGAAACCAACACGCAGCCAGGTCAAATCGGTCTTGGTTTCCTCATTTTTCAGGATTTGGCGATTGTGCTGATGGTGTTGCTGGTACCGATTCTCAGTGGTCAAAGCAGCTCAATGTCCGACATTGCCATCGCCCTGGGTACGGCAGGCGGTATTATTGCCGTTGTATTAATATTTGCAAGACGTCTGATGCCCCCTCTGTTAGAAATGGTGGCCCGAACCTGTTCTCCTGAATTGTTCTTACTGAGTGTCAGTGCCATTTGTTTTGGGACCGCTTATTTAACGAGTTTGGCAGGGGTCAGTGTCTCTTTGGGCGCATTCCTGGCAGGCTTGCTGGTCAGTGAAAGTAAATTTAGTGAACACGCTTTCAGCGAAATTCTCCCATTGCGCATGATCTTTAGCGCCACATTTTTTATCTCAGTGGGCATGTTGCTGGACCTTCAATTTTTGTGGCAAAATTTCCCGCTGGTTTTAGGGGCAGTTGCAGCGGTATTGATCCTCAAAATCATCACCACAGGTATCAGTGCAAAAGTGCTTGGATACTCACTTCCTGTAGCAAGCGCTGCGGCCCTGATGCTTTCGCAGGTTGGGGAATTTTCTTTTGTACTGGAGCGCGCAGGCCGAGATGTCGGTCTGTTCCCCGCAGGCATTGAAGGTATGGGATCACAAACCTTTATTGCAGGCACCGTAATCCTGATGGTGTTGACGCCCTTTTTGATGCAATTTGGTATGAAGCTGTCAAAGAAAATAGAGCAAAAGCAAGCCAAGTCAGAAGCCGAAGCAATGGCGAAGGCTTTGGAAGAAATAGAGCCAACGGATTTGAATAATCACATTGTCGTTGCTGGTTATGGGCAGGCTGCACGACCGCTAACACAAATCTTGGCTAGATCCAAGCTTCCCTTTTTAATCACCACCCTAAGCCCGTCAGGTGCAAATGAGGCTGAAGAACTCGGTTTTCAAGTGATGCGAGGGGATTCCACCCGGGCGCGTACTTTAGGACTGGCCGGGCTGGAACGAGCTAAGCTGCTGGTGATTCCAGATGACGAACCTGCCGTGGCTCATCATATTGCATCCGTGGCAAGAGGGATGAATCCAGATGTAGAGATTCTGATTCGCACACGCTATATGGCTGAGATTGAAGAACTCACCAAAGCAGGCGCAACCGAAGTGGTGTCTGAAGAATTTGAAGGTATCGCCCAACTGCTAAAAGAAACGTTGGATATTTTCAAAGTACCCCATGACAACGTGGAAGACATGATTTGTGCTGTTCGCCAGGGCACAGCTCAATTGCTCAGCCAAAAACCTGCTGCTGCGCTTGGCACAAGCACTTTGCTAGACGGCGATGGCATCGACACTCAACAAGTGATTGAGCTTCATCCCAGCACCATGAATGGGTGCACCCACGCCGATCAAATCAATCGTGTGTTTCCTAGCACACCAGGCTGTGAAAATTGCTTGCGCGAAGGCCATCGCTGGATTCATCTGAGAATTTGTATGACCTGCGGTCACGTCGGCTGCTGTGATGACTCAGATGGAAAACATGCCACAAAACATTTTCAGGAAACTGGCCACCCCGTCATGCGATCTCTCGAACCTGGCGAAACTTGGGGCTGGTGCTTTAAAGACGAAAAAATGCTGGAGTAGCGTTAAAAATGGCCAGAAATTGAAGTGTATATAATCCTTCCCTTATCTAAAGGGAGCATGATTGGTTGAGAAGGTCTGTTCTGATTCGCTGGATCACTTTTCTGTTGAAAGTAAATTTAAAACATCTTCGTGGAAATAAAAAAAGCCCAGGATGCGTCAGCTTTCACAACTTTCCCACAGAAAAAATTCAGCAATAGAATAAATTTACAGCAGGGAATGGTAAAGGAGAGGGGAGGCGAGTGTCTTTGGAAACAGCTCGCCTCTCTCGTGATTGCAGGGTTCGTGGGGTTAGTTCAATTTCGTGCCTAATCCAGCAACATTGGTATAGAAGCTGTAGAAGGACTTCATGTAACTTTGGAATTGATCCACAAAGTTTTTCAAACCACTTCGTTTGATTGATGTTTGATTGATCAAATAAGCTTCTTCAGCTTCTCGACGCAAATCTTCGTAGTGGTATTGTGCGCTCAGCAATTGTTGTAATTCATTCATGGAATCCTCCTTACGTTGCTGATCGGTTTGACTGTCTGTCATCTTCTCTCGGGTACCACCAAAGTAACGTTTATCCTATTCAGATACATCGGTATAATGACGGTTTGTTGCTGCGACAAAAGCTGTGACTTTTTGTGTCAAAATTACGTCATATGACTTAGCTAGGCAGGCAGGAACTGCCTCAGAGTGGGAAAATATATAGGGTTATTGAAGTATATGGGTTGTGTTTACAGAGATGAGAATTAATAGTCAATTTAAACCAGCTTGGTGGCTGCCTGGAGGTCATTTTCAGACCATTTGGCAGCCCTTGTTTCGAGGTGAGGTTTCCTTGGAGCGAACCAGCGAAGTGTTGACCTTGCCAGATGGGGATGAAATACGACTGGATTGGGTCGCAGAGGGGGATGGCCCCATTGTGCTGATGTTGCATGGTCTGGCAGGGTCATCTGATTCTGGTTATGTCAAAGGTTTACAGTTGCTTGCAAAGCAAAAAGGTTGGCGAAGCGTGGCGGTGAATTTTAGAGGATGTGGCGATTTTCCTAATCATCGAGCACGCAGTTACCATTCCGGGGAGACCACAGATGTTCGGTTTGCTTTTGAAACGATTCAACAACGTTTTCCTGATACCAAATTTGCAGCCGTTGGATACTCTCTGGGCGGCAACGTGCTTTTAAAGTGGCTTGGTGAAACGAAAATAAAAGCCTTTTCAGCTACCGCAGCTGCGTCTGTTCCATTGTTGTTGGATGCCTGTGCAACCCATATGGATCGGGGGTTTTCCAAGGTTTACCGAGATCACCTTATTGAAAAGCTGAAAGAACATCTACAGCAAAAGATCGAACATCTTGAGTCTATTGGAAGAAGGGACGACGCTGCCTATCTTATCAAATTGTCTAAAAGCGTTCCCAAGCGCCTTTCATTTTGGGAGCTTGATGAAAGGATCACTGCACCCTTACATGGATTTAATAGCGCCGAGGAATATTACCATCAATCAAGCAGTCGCCAATATATAAAAAATATTCAAGTGCCGACCTTGCTTTTGCAGGCTACAAATGATCCATTTATGCCGGCAGAGGTCATTCCAGATGAAGATGAATTGCCAGAGACCTTGACTTTGGAAGTTAGCCGATCGGGCGGCCATGTGGGATTTGTTGCCAGCAAGGGGTTTCGGCCCGTTTATTGGATGGAACAGCGCATTGTGGACTTTTTGGCTGACCATTTGTAGCTGGATAATGAAAAATTCTCTCCGTATAATGGATTATCCCATGCAGTAAACGTTGTTTCCCCGGCAACGAAGAGGAACTTTTATGAAATTCATTTTTGTCACAGGCGGTGTGATGTCCGGTTTGGGCAAGGGCATAACGTCTGCTTCCATTGGATTGTTGTTGAAATCCTGTGGCTTGCGGGTGACGTCCATAAAAATTGACCCATACCTTAATTGTGACGCAGGCACGATGAGCCCCTATCAGCACGGCGAAGTGTTTGTGCTGGATGATGGCACTGAAGTGGACATGGATTTGGGAAATTATGAGCGTTTCTTGGGTGAATCCATGTCTCAAGCCAACAACATCACCACAGGCAAGGTTTACAAAAAGGTGATTGAGCAAGAACGGCGGGGCGACTACCTGGGGGAAACCGTACAGATTATTCCACACGTCACCGATCAGATTAAAGCTGATATTCACAAAGTCGCCCAGGACACCCATGCCGATGTGGTTGTGATCGAATTGGGTGGCACGGTGGGCGATATTGAATCCATGCCATTTCTGGAAGCTGTGCGCCAGCTTCGGCGAGAATTGCGTAAGGACAGCCTTGTGGTTCACACCACGTTGGTGCCCGTTCTTAAGGCTGTCGGTGAAGCCAAGACCAAGCCCACCCAGCATTCTGTTAAAGAGTTGAGAGCCATTGGGATTCAACCAGATATTATTGTGGCACGAAGTGAGCACCCTTTATCTGGTGATACCTGCCGGAAAATTGGACTGTTTTGCGATGTGGCTCCTGAAGCCGTTATTGGCGCACCAGATGCCAGATCCATTTATGAAGTGCCCTTGATTTTGGAACAACAAGGGTTGACCCAGTTGCTCAGTGAGCAACTTCAGCTTGGGCAGCAAATGCCACAATTGTCCGAGTGGAATCTGTTTGTGGAACGGGTGACCCAACCCACGCATCAAGTTGAAATTGCGCTGGTGGGCAAATACACCGATTTGTCTGACAGTTACGTGAGCTATGAGGAAGCGCTCACTCACGCTGGGGCAGCGCTGGATGCAGGGGTGAAGATTCGCTGGATAGAATCGGATTTAATTCAGCCAGATTCATTAAGCGGGGTTGATGGCATTATCGTCCCTGTGGGCTTTGGCTCTCGTGGCAGCGATGGCAAAATTGAGGCCATTTGCTATGCACGCGAGAACAACATTCCTTATTTGGGCATCTGCTACGGATTTCAAATGGCCGTGATTGAATTTGCCCGCAATGTGTTAAAATTGAAAAATGCCACCAGCAGCGAGTTTGATGATCAGGCCGAACATCAGGTGGTTTCCTTGCTTCCGGAACAAAAAGAAATGGAAGATTTGGGCGGCACGATGCGCCTGGGTTTACACTCTATTGTGATCCGAGAAAACTCTTTGGCCAACAAGCTTTACTGCAATCCATCTATTGATGAACGACACCGTCATCGGTTTGAAGTCAACCTCGATTATGTGGACCAATTCGAGTCAGCTGGGCTTATTTTTTCAGGTCGCAGTGAAGATGGGCGACGTATGGAGATTGCCGAATATGCGGACCATCCCTATTTTATTGCAGCGCAATTCCATCCTGAATTTCTAAGCCGACCTAATCAACCCAGACCATTGTTCTTGGGACTTATTCACGCATGCTTAAACGAACAAAGCAAATCATCCTAGGTATTTTATTGGCTGCCAGCGCTGTTGGGTTCTTGTGGGTCACCTATGATTGGCTTGAGCTTGATCCAATTCAACAGGTGGTGGCCCAAGAAGAACCAGACATTGTGTTGGCACAATCCAGCTTGGTCCGCTACGACGAAGCTGGGCGGGCCCTGTGGACGGTAACCGCCAGAGCGATCGCGCTCAATGAAGCAACAAGAAAAACGGTGGCGGAGCAAGTGGAAGTTCAGTTTTGGAGCGTTGATGCCCCGGTTGAAACTGAACAAGTGGCGATGTTGACTGTGGTTGCGGATCAACTTACCTTTGACAATTTGAGCCAGGATTTAAATTTTGAAGGGACGATCGTGGCTCAAAATGATCAGGGATTAAAATTTTCAACGTCCAATGCGCGCTGGTCGAATAAACAGCAAGTGTTGGAAGGCGAAGATGGGGTGCAAGTGATTCATCCTTGGGGAGATACTGGACTGATTGAATTACAAGGGGTTGGCTTTCGATATGATGCCCAAACAGGGAAAATCTTGCTGTCCGACCCCACAGGCGAAAGTGATGCCATCCTGCGCTGGCAACCTCAAGGAGAGTGAATGAGCATCCGAGCTGAAGGGCTGATTAAACGCTACGGAGGGCGCAATGTGGTCAACGGCGCATCTTTGGAAGCCAAACGCGGTGATATCGTTGGTTTGCTGGGGCCAAATGGGGCTGGAAAAACAACCACTTTTTATTTGATAACCGGATTGATTAAACCACAGGCCGGTGAGATTTTTCTGGATGAAACACCCATCACCGACAAGCCTGTATATCAGCGTGCACGTTTGGGCCTTCACTACCTGCCTCAGGAAACTTCCATATTTCGTAAGCTTACGGTACAGAGAAATTTAGATCTGATATTGGAACGATCAAAACGATCTCGATCTGATCGTATAATTCAACGTAAAATGCTGATCGAACGGTTTAATTTAGGTTACCTGGAAATGCAAAAGGCGGACACTCTATCCTCCGGTGAAAGACGCCGTTTGGAAATTGCCCGTGCCTTAGCTTGTGAACCAGAGTTTTTATTGCTAGATGAACCTTTCTCAGGCGTGGATCCTATCTCTGTAGAAGAATTGCAAAACATAATTATCGAACTAAAGAATGAAGGAATTGGCATTGTGATTACCGATCACAATGTTCGCGAAACCTTAAAGGTCACCGACTATGCCTATTTAATCAACAATGGGCAAGTGTTTTTATCGGGCACACCTGAGGAAATTGTGGCTGACCCTGAGGCCAGAAAATATTATCTGGGTGAGCGATTTAGGTTGGAATAAAAAATCCCCTGGGCAATGGACACCCAGAGGATTTCAAAATCAAGATTGATTAATATTAATTACTCAGAAGATTCTTCTTCATCGTCACCATCAGCATCATCATCCTCTTCGGTACTACCACCCAGGCTAAGGTCGGCCAATGAAAGGGAAAAATTCAACGAACCGTTCTGGAAACCACCTGGTGCCAAATTTAAAGACAAAGTGGTATTGGTTGGCCCTTCGGGGCGGCTCAAGGTGATATTTTCACTTACAAAGCCTTCAGGTGTAAAGCGTGCCGAACTGCTGATGTTGATGCCCTCAAGCACGGTTGAACCTGTTAAGCTTTCACTCACAAAGCCATCTGCATTAAACACCGTGGTGCTGCCAAGTCGAACACCTTCCATTTGGGTATTGATGCTGATACGATCTTGAGCCAAACCAGCAGGTGTGTAAACAGATACCCTGGAAACAGAAAAGCCGCTGACATTGAGGCTGGTTGTCCAACGTTCCTGCGTGATGCCAGTGGCATCAAACGACGTGGAACGAGACACGCGAACAGAATCCAACACAGCCGTTACATCCACTGTCTGGCCGGAAAAGCCACTGGGGCCAAAGCGTGTGGTGGCACTTAACGTCAAATTATCTTGCTTGACTGTGCCTTTGAGTGTTTGTCCGCCAAATCCTCCAGCCGTGAGAATCGTTGTGGATGACCAATTGATGCCTTCGGTTGCGCCACTGACATTGAAAATTTCTTGTGCAAAGCCACTCGGGTCAAACACAGTGGTGCTGACCAAATTGAAATCCTGAATCGCACCACTCAAAGTCAAAGAACCTTCCTGAAAATTCAGTCCACCAAAAGCCAATGACAAAGCGCCATTGATGTCGCTGATTGTGCTGGAAGCCGTGGCTTCAAATCCTGCGTTGTCCAAAGAGACACCACTCATGTCAAATGGAACACTCGCCGACAAATCCACATTAAAGGTTTGAGCTTGAACAAAAGCAGACCATCCAAACAACGCCACCAGCAAAAACAATAAAAATTTCTTCATCATTGAAAACGCCTCCTTAAGGGGGTGCAATTGTAACAGTTGGCTTATTCTACAACACCTCTCCGCTTGTCGTAAAATATCCCCATTGGCCAAGAGAGGCATTGTCTATCAGCCTAAGCGCACCTTAAACGATGATCACCATATGTTGACGATAGAAACTCCAGCATATAGAATAACGCGCTTTGAAGGGGGCACACTATAATGCAAATCACAGAGCGATTGCAGGCTTTGGCTGGCTCGCCCACCACGGCAGTGAAACAGGTTGCCGATCAACTCAAGCGAGACGGCATCAAGGTTTACGATTTTGGCGTTGGAGAGCCAGATTTTGGTACGCCTGAAAACATCAAAGACGCCGCCGTTGGTGCGATGGAACAGAACAAGACCAAGTACACCACCGCGCGGGGCATCGTTGAACTTCGTGAAGCCATTGCCCAACGTTACAACAACAAGTACGGCACAGCATTTGGCCCAGAGCATGTGGTCGTCAGTGGTGGTGCCAAACAATCGCTTTACAACTTGATGATGACGCTGGTCAATCCTGGCGATGAAGTCATTATCCCTTCCCCTTACTGGGTTTCCTATCCAGCATTGGTTCAATTGGCTCAGGGCACATCTGTGTTTGTGGAAACCAAAGCTGAGAATGATTTCAAGGTGACCGCTTCAGAAATCGAAGCAGCCATCACGCCCCGCACAAAAGTGATCAATCTTAATTCACCCAACAACCCAACCGGTGCAGTGATTGAAATTGAAGAACTGAAACAGATTACGGAAATGGCTGTTGAAAAAGATATTGCCCTCATTTATGACGAATGTTATGAATGCTTTGTGTTTGGTAAAGAACACGGCAACCCAATTCAATGGAATCAGGAAAAAGTTGTTTCCGTTGGGTCCGCATCGAAAACCTATGCCATGACCGGCTGGCGCATTGGCTGGATGATTGGTCTTAAAGAAGTTGCTGCTGCTTCGGATCGCTTTCAAAGTCAGGCTGCATCCAATCCCAATAGTATTGCCCAATGGGCGGCGGTTGAAGCCCTTCTGGGCGAACAGGATGCTGTGGATGAAATGCATGCTGCCTATGCGAAACGCCGCACTATGGTGCTCGATTTGCTGAACCAGGTCGATGGCCTCACTTGTCCGGTGCCTGAAGGTGCATTCTATGTGTTCCCTGATGTGTCGAATTTCTTTAATGAAGAACTTTGTGATTCCATTGCGATTGCAAAATATCTACTGGAAGAAGCCCACGTTGCTGTTGTTCCAGGCTCCGGTTTTGGGGCAGAAGGTTACGTAAGAATTTCTTATGCCGCTTCCGAACAGGAATTGACTGAAGGGTTGACGCGCATGGGTGAGGCACTAAAAGCACTCAAGTAGAGAACTTCAATCAAATAAAGGTGCAAGCACTGAAGCAATGGCAACAATCAGCAGGACCAAGAATGAAATATTTCGAAGTTTGTCTTTCGGGATATGGTTTCCAATTCTTACACCAAAAGTTGAACCCAAGGCAACCAAGGGTGAAAACATGACACCCAAAAGCAATGTTTGTACCAACTCATTGCCATAATTGAAATAGAGCAGGCCAATCTGAACGGGTGTCGATACCAACAGTAATGTAAATAAAAATACCCTGGAAGATTGATTTGGCCATTTTTGTGCCATTACCCACAAAATGATGGGGGGCCCCCCAAGTGAAGCCAATCCTTGTAAAAAACCGCTGCTGCCAAACGAAAGAAATCCCCAAAAAGGGTGGAGTTTTTCTTTTGGCTCCACTTTCCAAACGGATTGGACCGTGAGGATGAAAATGATCAACCCACCCAACACAGCTTTAATTTGACTTTGTGACCAAGTGTCGATCAACACTAAAGTAAAAATGCCGAGAGGCAGGAACAAATAGCGAATCACGGATGCCTTGGCGGTCAATTTCCAATCAATCGCTTTGCGGAGTTGATAGGCCCCCACCACCACCTGCACGAAATTAGACACGGCGACAATAGCCACCGCATTACTGAGGCCTAGACCCAACCAAACGACTAGGGGCAGGGCAATTAGTGTGAAAGCAAATCCAATCGCACTTTGAATCAGGCTGCCTGTGAACAGAACTAAGCCAATCAGTACGATTTGCTCAATGCTCATTTAATGGAAGACCATGAGCTTTGTGATCTCGCTTCTTAAAGTTTGACCATCCGTAGTTCGTGCGCGAATCACATACAAATACACGCCGTTTGGCACTTGTTGATCGTGATCATTCAGATGATCCCAATATAAGGCGTTGCTACTGATTGTCCCACTATGAAAGATCTTTCGACCTGCCAGATCAAAGATGTCCAATTCAAAGCTAGCGAGATTGTGACCATGAACCATAAATGTGTTTGAATGGCTGTCCTCGCTGGAAAGCCGATGTACAGTCAGGCGTTGAGGTGCAACTTGCGCACTTGGGATGCTTGGCTCTTTAATGGGGCCTGGTGCATTACGGCTAACGCAGATTGTTTGTGCCTCAATCTTTCTGGTTTCCTTTTCTAAAGTTACATCATTAAGCAAAATGCCTCCTCCAATATTCACAAAAACAACTTGTTGTTAGTATGAGTTACCAAGAGGGAAACGTCTGCGCGAAAAGTGTGAATGGATCTGGAAGTCTGGGCACTAAAATCAAGTCATCTGTCCTTCATCAAAAACTACAAATTCTGGCCAATCCAAGTAATGGTTGAATCTTTCTTTTGCTGAAGTTTTCCGATGCCATGAATATGCGTTGAAACAATTAAGGCGTCTTCGCTGAGGGCGGCATCAAAAAGAATTTTTCGGCTCGAAACACAAGCCTCCTTGTCGGCCCAACCCGCAGCCCAAGTCGGTTGCTCTACTTCCATGGGATGATGACACAAATCGCCAATGCCGTACAGCACTTGGCCATCGCTTTCAATTCGGGCCATTTGATGTCCTTTGGACTCGCCAGGGGTGGCAATGATCTTTACCCCATCTACAATATCAAGGCTGCCAGAAGTGAGTTCTAACTGACCTGCTTCCTTTAAAACTTCCAATGGGTTGGGAGATTCAAAAGTTTGAGACAAGTGATCCTGAATTTGTACATCTTCCCAATCGGCCCGTCCCAAATAATGTTTGGCATTGGGGAAACAGGGTTTTCCATCCTTCAGTGGTCCATTGATATGATCAAAGTGGGCGTGGGTAAAGATCACGTGGTCAATGGCGTTCGGTGACACGTTCAACTCAGCAAGACGTGCCAATAACCCTGGAGGCGGTGTTTCGTTGGGAATGGCGAAAGGAGAATCCGCAGGCATGTGCAGGCTGGCATCAATCAAAACGGTGGCATGAGGTAATTGCACAAGCACATTGTTAATTGGGCAGCGCAGTTGATTGGCAAATGCTTCTGGATAAAGAGGGTGGTCTTCTTCATCCACATCCATGATGTCGGCCATGGAAATTTGACTGTCACCCACGTTGATCACATGGATGGTTGCCTGCCCCAATTGTAATTTTTGAACCCATTCAGTCATGGTGTCTGCCTACTTTCGTGTCATGCCTTTGGTATACACTTTGCCCTGAATAATTTTGTGGGCGCGCTTGTTCTGAATCATTCTAAGCCGAGCGAATTCCTGTCCACATTTCGGGCAGATCAAATCGCCTTTCGTGTGGTCTTCTGCAATTCGATCCTCGAAGCATTTTACAAGGCCGCCCGTTCCGCCTTTGTAATACTTGTAGAGCAGGGTTCGACATTTTGAACAATGAATCGAAATCGTACGAAACCCTTTGGACATCAGGCTGTTGGCAAATCGGGAAATGTATCGGCAATGGCTTTATACGTTAGTTTTCCATGGCGCATGTTCAGGGCCGTCCGTCGGCCAGGGCTCATTTCCAGGAAAGCATCTAGCCCCTGATTGGCCAATTCCCTGCAATAGTGCAGCGTGGCATTGCCAAGTGCCTGACTACTGGTTCTTCCAACTGCGCCTGGCATGTTGGCGACGCAATAATGAACGACATCATCTACCACAAAGGTTGGATCGGTGTGCGTGGTTGGACGGCTGGTTTCAAAACTACCACCTTGGTCAATGGACACATCCACCAACACGGAACGTTTTTTCATGGTTGGTAGCAATGATTTACGAATTAAAATGGGAGCCAACGCACCGGGGATCAAGACTGCACCAATCACCAAATCGGATTGCTGTGCGTGGAACTCCACGGACTGAGGATCGCTGTAGATGGTGGTCACGTTGGGTGGCATGGTTTCATCCAGATAACGCATTCGGTCCAGGTTGATGTCCATAACCACCACATTGGCACCCAAACCCGCTGCCACCCGTGCGGCGTTGGCTCCAACCACACCGCCTCCAATGATCAATACATTGGCCGGAGGAACGCCAGGGACGCCTCCTAGAAGAATGCCTCGCCCTTGCATTGGACGTTCCAGGCTCTTTGCGCCCTCTTGAATCGAGAGTTTTCCTGCGACTTCACTCATGGGGGTTAGCAATGGCAATCGCCCTTGGCTGTCTTCCAGGGTTTCAAAAGACACGGCAGCCACGCCACTTTTCAGACAGCCTTCAGTGAGTTCACGAGAACCTGCAAAGTGAAAATAGCAAAATAATATTTGATCTTCTTTTAAAAGTTTAATTTCTTCGTTCTGGGGTTCTTTAACCTTCACAACCATTTCTGATTTGCCATAAACTTCTTCGGCTGAGTCCACCAAAGTTGCGCCCACGGAGGTGTAGCGTTCGTCCTCAAAGCCACTGCCGAGGCCAGCGCCCTTTTGAATTAACACCGTATGACCATCCTCAACCAGCAGTTGTGCGCCAACCGGCAACATTCCAATTCGGTATTCGTCCGTTTTAACTTCTGTGGGAACGCCAATGATCATCCAATTTCCTCCGTCAACTCATTTTTGGCTGATTATACCAACCAAACCGATTTGCCCTCAACATCCATTTGCGAGGAGATCATACCGCCATCACAATGAAATGATGACAACCTTCATCGAAAAAAATGTGGAAGGTGTTGGTGTTGTTTTGTTTGTAAGAAGCCTTCGAGCAAAACGCATTAATCTTTCCATTAAACCTTTTGAGGGCGTTCGGGTGTCTGTGCCCAAAGGCGTGTCATTTCAACAAGCAGAACAGTTTGTCCTGAAAAAACTAGCCTGGATTCAAAAAAATTCTTCTAAAGTCAAAAAAATAGAATCACAGAAAAGGGCAATAGCTAAACAACTTGGCCAAATGGACGTTGAATCAGCAAAGGAAAAACTAATTCAACGGTTATGCGCATTGGCAAAAGAACATGGATTTAACTTCGGAAAAGCGACCGTAAGACACCAGAAAACAAAGTGGGGGAGTTGTTCCTATCAAAATAACATCAGTCTGAATATTCAATTGACTTTATTGCCTCAGGAACTGATTGATTATGTGCTGCTTCACGAACTTGTTCATACAAAAATTAAAAATCACAGTCCTCAATTTTGGACGGAGTTGGATAAATACGTTGGTGATGCCAAGAGGCTCCGATCAAGGCTGAATCAATTTTTAATCGATGGCGATACGAATTAATTTAGGTTTTTTGTGTTAATTGTTCATGCATCCGTTGCAGGAACGACTGACGGTCTTCAATCTTGATCAGATCCATGCGGCCCTGCATAATGAGGTGAAATGAAAATGGAGAAGGCGCTTTGACCACTTGGCCTTCGATCTGAATTTTTCCTGCTTTTATTTCATCAATAATTCTGGATGCATTTTTGATATCCATCGCATCTTCTAACACTTCACGATAAGCCTCGCGCAAAATGGGAAAAAATTCATCCATTCGTTCGATGACATGTTGCAGAACGATAGAGCGCATTTGTTGTTTTCCCACAGATTTTCGCTGTCCTTTATAAGAGCGAAGAATCATAAATGAGCGCGTGGCGCAATGACGGAAACGCCTTCTTAAAATCTCACTGTCCTTCAAGGCATCTTCCATCGTTTCACGTAAGTCCCGGACTTGGAGTAGATTAAATGCATCCATCACTTTTACAGTGCCTTCGTAAGCGACATAAAAACCATGGTCAGTCAGGCTAATTTCAACATCCCGATCCTCACGCCGAGCAATTAACCACGCAATTGCTCGGCTAAGCACATCATTGACTTTGCGTCCAAACAAAGTGTGGAAAATGACCCAGGATTTGTCACCATCCTGGTAATACTCTATCAGGATTCGATTTCGGTGTGGGATGAGTGCAAACCGGTGTTGTTCATTAAAATAATTGTAAAAAGACTCTACACCGCGTTCGTCCAGATAAAGTTCACTGCCAATGAAAGCTTGGATATCTTCTGCGGATGTGCCTGATTCAAACAGTTCACTGAGTTGTAGGCGAAAATCCTGGATGTCGAGCGAAAGTTCAAAACTCAGAGGCAACATTTCGGAATACCAGGAAGGGACAGTCGGATCTTTAGTCCCAGCACCTTCAACCTGTACCGTCATGCCTCGACTGTAGCGAAATCTGAATGGATCCCCTCCGAGGACAAACACATCTTGCTTGCGTAGTTTTTCCAGAAAACCTTCTTCGATGTGGCCGATGGATTGATCGCCTTGTTTGACAGTGATATAGCTTTCATCGGGGATCGTGCCCACATTGGTAGAATAAATGACACGCGCCATCTTACCGCGTTTACCAATTTGGCCGGTATCGCGATCATAATAGATTTTTGCGTACACATGGCGGTCCTCGAGGGAAGTGTATTCGCCTGCCAAATATTCCAACAATTTGTCGAAATCAGATCGTTTGAGAAAGGCATAGTTGTAGCTTCGGGTCGTCCATTCCCAAAGATCATCCACGTGACGTGGGCCGTCTAGCAAGAATCCAAAAATTTGTTGAGCCAGCACATCTAAACAGTTGCTCGGAATATGAATTTGATCCAAGCGATGTTCGACGGCAGATTTCAGCATGATGGAAGATTCCACCAAATCATCCCGTCCAGTAACGACAACACGCCCCTTGACCGTGTCATAGAGTTTGTGACCAGAACGCCCAATACGCTGCAAAGCACGATTCACACTTTTGGGCGAACCATACAAAATCACCAAGTCTACAGAGCCAATATCGATGCCCAACTCCAGAGAAGTCGAGGACACCACGCATTTCATCTCGCCCTCTTTGAGGCGACGTTCAACCTCAAACCGTCGTTCTTTGGAAAGAGAGCTGTGGTGGGCGCCAATGGCATGGGCAAACTTTGGATAACGCTCTTTCAGTTCATGCACCAGTCGTTCTGTACCACTGCGCGTGTTGGTAAATACAATGGTGGTTTTGTGTTCAACCATCAATTGACCCACCGTTTGATACAAGCTTCCAGTGAGCTGTTCGCCTGTACTTGAAATGAAATTGCGAACTGGACTCATCACCTGGAGGTCTAGTTTTTTATCGAAGCGGGCATCTACAATGGTGCAGTCGCGCCAAACATCCAACTCACCTTTGCCAAGAGCCTGACCTAGGTTTCGTCCTACCAAGTATTTTGCAATTTCTGGAAGCGGGCTGATGGTTGCGGACAACCCCACTCGGGTGAATCGAGTGCGTTCTTGGAGTCTTTCCAATGACAGGGACAAATGGACCCCCCGTTTGTTTTCAGCCAGAGCGTGAATTTCATCAATGATGAGCCACTCCATGCCGGACAAACTCTGAGAAAATTTGGGAGAAGACAACACAATAGCAAACGATTCTGGCGTGGTGATTAAAATGTGAGGTGGTTTTCTCGTCATTTTGGCGCGTTGACTTTGGGGGGTGTCACCGGTTCGCACACCCACACGGATGCCAAGTTCTTGCTCAGAAAGATCATTCAATTCCTTCAGCGGGCCATTGAGGTTACGTTCAATGTCGTTGCTCAATGCTTTTAAAGGTGAGATATAGACGCAGTAAACGCGATCTTCAAGCTGCCCTCGATAAGATAGTTCGACCAATTCATTCAGGATAGCCAGGAATGCGGATAAAGTCTTTCCAGACCCTGTAGGGGCGGCAATTAAGCAATGTTTGCGTTCATGAATCAGTGGGATGGCACCTCGTTGAGGTGGACTGAAGCTTTTGAAGCTCGATTGAAACCAATCTCTAACCAAAGGATGGAGCAATGGAAAGATATCTTTATCGGATGATTGGCCCTTTTCATAAATCATTAGGACGGTGAATTATACATCTATAAATTTTTAATTGCTAAGAAAAGATGGTGAATATCGACCCACCTATGAGTTTAGGGTATTGACAATCGGGGACAAGTGGTGTATAGTTTAAACAACTTCACACATGTGATCAGGGCAAACCCGTTGTGAGACGGGGGCGCAAAATCACAGATCTGTACTTGTGCAGATAGCTGGATTGCCCATGGTGAAGCAACGAAGGAGTTGTAAACATGGGCGATTTTATTGTGAATGTTCCTTTTCAGATACATTTCATCTCTATCCATTCCCCCTGTTTATGCTCCCAAGCTTCGCTTTTAGGGAGGTCTTCATCTGGTGAACTATTTCTAAATCTTTTTTAGTTTTGTGGGGGTAAGGGCATTGGTTGCCCTTTTTTGCTCGTTTTAACACTTCCAAACATACTCTGATTCAGCTGATTGAGCATAACTATTTTGAAGTGTTCGGGTGTCACAAATAATCACCTGATCGTTAAGGGTTTTTGTGACTCTATATAATGCATCTAAATTATATTAAAATATAAAATTGAGTTCTATTTAAGGAGAACAACATGCAACTAACTGTATTTTATAAGGAAACCGACAGCTACTTGATCGACAAATTGGAAAACCAAGCCAAACAAGATCGTAAAAGCCGAAGTGCTTTAATTATGACAATTTTGGAAAGCTTTTTTGAAGGTAAATTGCCCATCGGCGAAATCTTGCGCGATCAGGGCGCGGTGAGCGAGCAGCATTTGGAACAGGCGCTGAGTATCCAGGAACAACAGCAGTCCAACGAATTGTTGGGAGAAATTCTGATCAAAAAGGGATTTGTCTCTTCTAAAGAAATCACCTATGCCATAAACATCCAGGAAAATTATAAAAAATTGTTTCAAGAAGAATTGAGCCACGTTTAATCCCTCACTTGCTCGGCCCTAAAAAATAGGAGGTCTCCCATGCGCGATCATTGGGTGACAAAGGTATTTAAAAAAAAGTTAATAAACTTACTGGTCTTGATGATTGTTTCGAGCGTTTCGATGAGCGCATCGGGCCAAGCAGATAGGGGAATTCCGGGTGACTATGGTGATGCGCCCGATGGTGAACTGTCTCAGTACACAGTTTTTGACCCCAATCAGGCCGCTGCTTTTCCGTCACTATTCTCAGATGGGGTGGATGCACGATTTATCCTGCATCGCAATCCCATTGGCAGCATCATATTGGGCCCGGATTTTACAATTGAAGAAGATGCGTTGCTGGTAGACCGTGATGTGGATGACGGTTGGATTCCTTCGAGCTTTGAAGTTTGTTCTCAGGTTCAATTGGAATTGTTTGTTCGCGTACCTGAGGAGCTGAAGCAAGAAGATGGCCCTTATTATCTGAATGCCCTGTTTGACTGGGACCATGACGGGCGTTGGTCGGGTGCTTCAGCTTGTCTGAACACCAACGACCGCAAGCCTCCTATTCAGGTGGGTACACCCATGGCACAACCCATTCCTTTGGGTTGGTCCACGCCTGAGTGGGTCATACAAAACCTTCGCCTCGATCAGCCACCTTTCAATGTGGCTAAAGGCTTTGCAGGCGACGTGTTGTTGCCCTTCATTTTGACCGGTCCTGAAAAGGGCGAGATGTGGATCCGCTACACCGTTACCACTGAACCGATTGATGAAGATGAGTTCGTTCCTGCAGCTTTAGGCGGGGAAGGCTGGGACGGTCGTGGTGATTTTGAATTCGGTGAAACAGAAGATTATTTTTCCTGTTTGCTGCAAACACGGGACGCAATTTTTGGAAATTGCTCAGACAACGTATTGCTGCCGCCGACTGCCCCTCCTGTTGATCGCAACAGTGGCAGTGAAGCGGATTTGGAAATCACCAAAGTGGATTTAAGTAATCCAGTGGTGCCGGGACAAAACCTTACTTACAGCATCCGTGTGACCAATGACGGTCCTTCGTTTGCACTTGGTGTGGTACTGACGGACACCTTGCCTCAAGGCGTGACGTTGCAGAAGGCTCAAGTGGTGGGCGGCAATAAATGTGGAAACAACGGTAATGTTGTTTCTTGTGTCATTGGTCAGATGCAAAATAATGAAGTGGTGGTGGTACAAATCACCGTGTTGGTGGATGCCAGCTTCAGTGGGAATCAGCTGACCAATATCATCTCAGTAACCACTGGTGTGACCGACCCTATCATTGCCAATAATACTGCAATTTTGACGACGCCGGTTCAAGGTCCGTAAAGACAAAAATATAATTTGAGAAATTTTAAAAGGGTTATCCATTTGGATAGCTCTTTTGTTTTATTAGGAATAACTTTTTATCATCCTTAACCAAAACCAACCAGAAGAGGTGTTGTTGCTTCAACAGTCAATAAAGGAGGCAGCAAAGGCGGCTACCTCCTTTTAAGGAAGTTGAAACAGGGTTCCTGCTGAAAAGTAATTTTTTAGAATACAATGCCAAGATCTATGGAAAGACCGCTTAAGCCTGTGGGACTTGCAGACAGCTGCATGGCGTAGTTCAATACTTCCGAAAGAACACCTGAGAGCGAGAAGCTGGTACTGATCCAATCCAGTTTCTTTTCAGTCCCGAAAAAATCTTTGAAAAACACGGATGTGGATGAAAAGTTCATGCTGCCGCGTCTCAAGTTGAGGGTAAATACCTGACTCGTCAGACCTTCATCTTTAATGAAGGTTGAGCTGGTGGTCAGTGTGGCCGGATTTTGATTGGGATTTAGGGTGATGTTGGTAAACACAAAACCAGTATCAAAGGCCAAATCCCCATCTGTGTCCGAAAAAGAAAAGGACAGCGCCCCAGTTGATACCGAGGCCGAGAGTCCCGACAAGCGAAACCCATTGGTGGCTGAGGGCAATTCAGCTTCCAGATCCACATTGATATTGACCACATCCAGTAGCCTGAAACCTGCGCCCACATCAATGGTGGCAGGGGCCAAAGGGGTAAAGGTGGTTTCCATTTCTAGGTCCACCCCGCCAAGATTGAAACCTTCAATTTGGAACGTGTGAAAATCGAAGGTCAACAGCGATTTTTCTGGCGGTGAAGGTTCTCCTGCACAGGCTGGATTCACCCTGCCGAAAAAGGTGCGTTTTTTTACTTGCTTTAAACCATCTTCAAAGCAGATGCCGAAAATGGCGGCAATTGATATCCCACTGACTGTCTGGCCTATAATGGTCAGTTGATTGCCAAAGCCCCAGGTTGGAGTTTGATCTCCCACAATATTGTTGGTCACACCGATATTATAAATGACGTTATCAGAAAAAGGATTAGGGAAATCTACATCTTCAAACACGGCAAGATTTTCGATGTTGACCCCCGCCAGGTTAAGTGATAAGCCGATACGCTTAGATACAAAGGCCACGCCGTTGATCTGGCCATCGCCATTTTTTGTGACCACCGTTTCGTCATCATCTAGGGCAAAGGGGGTGGCAAAAACAAATTGGTCGAATACCAGCATGGCGCCCAGTTCAGTGGCCAGACTCAATACGCCAAATTCGATGCCTGGGATGCCGAACCCCAAATCGGCCCCTAGTGTCATGCCACTCAGGGTGACATTGACTTCGAGATTGGATTCTAAATCGATGTTGTATTTTACCGCTTCAGTCTGTGTTCCCATTGGAATCATGTTGATGTCAATGTCCAAACTGCCGG
This sequence comes from Candidatus Fraserbacteria bacterium, assembly GCA_029262795.1. Taxonomy (GTDB): domain Bacteria; phylum Bipolaricaulota; class Bipolaricaulia; order RBG-16-55-9; family JAJCYT01; genus JAJCYT01. The sequence goes on along the minus strand of JAJCYT010000010.1, from coordinate 85,549 downwards.
TAACGTCTGCTTGTGCTGTGACGTGAAAAGCAATGAATGTCATGACGATCAAAGTTGCCCAAACATGTATGTTCCTCGACATGGGTCCTTCCTCTCTAAATGACTCAAAGAGTTCTATTGTTAATATTTTGTCTGCAGCGGACTGTTCTTCCCCAAAAGTGTCAGCCTGAGGGTTTCCACCACATCGTCGTTTTCGTCAACGGCGGCAATGCGATGATTTTTTTCCTCGTGTGTGATCATCCAATCCAAAGCGATCAGTGCTGCCTTTAAAATTTCAGAACGCGAATTGGCACCGGTTTGTACGCTGATGGTGTCAATCAACTCTACCCATTGGGCGGGCACACGAAATTGTACACGTTGATATTTTTTCATAATTGTCCATCTCCCAATTCCATGACCCAATTACTTTGCCACCACAAAGGGTTCGCCTGATTGATTCGATCGCTACCTATGCAACTTTTTTGAAATTCATCCATACAATCCCTTCTGTCTGTTTTTGGCGTGAAATAAACAACCTTTTGGTGAGGTCAATGTCTCAATAAAAACTAATGCTTGTCACCAAAGTTAAACACAAAGGTGGGTTTCATAAAGGAAGAATGTGCCAAATAAGTGTGATATAAGTTACGTTGGAACACCTTCAGATTCTGTCAAACAAGAGACCAACGTTTTTTGTTTAGATGACACATGTCTCTCAAAAAAGTGATTGGTGTTGGAAATTTTTTAATAAAAAGAGAAAGGAAGGATTTGCATAAGTCAATAAAATGCATTCTTAAAAGCATTTAAAAAGGATCACACCATAATTATGGTGAGCCAAAGTGGCGCCATTTTTGAGTCATGAATTGAGTCGATATTGGAAAAAATAGAAGCCAAATAGGGCAAGATTTGGAGATGAATTGGCGTTCAAAGTGGCTTATGGCTGATGAAGTCGTCCAGACCTTCTTTGCTTGCGAGTCCGTCGAGAACTCCAAGTTTAGTGGCGCAGTGCGCGCCAGCATAACAAGCCCGCTGCACCGCTTCTGAAATCGATGCATTTTGAGCCACCATCATTGCCAGTGTGCCATTGAAAGCATCGCCCGAACCAGTGGGATCCAGCGCGCGGATTTTAGGGGAAGCAACCTGTTCAATTCTGCTGCCTGTTGTGTATAAAGCACCTGCTCTGCCCTGGGTCATTACGAGCCGTTTAATGCCCAACTTCAACAATTTTTGGCAAAGATATTCGGTGGAAATGGTCGAGTCTGCAGGTTCGCCCACCAGCACACGGGCCTCAGTTTCGTTGGGAGTAAGAATATCGACATATTGAAAAATATCTTCAGGAAGTTGTTGAGCGGGCGCTGGATTAAGAATCACTTTGACCCCGAGTTGTTTGGCCAGCTTAATGGCATGAACTGCTGTGTCCACCGGAATTTCTAATTGAAGCAGCAACACTTGGCATTCAGCAATTGCTTCTTCCATGAAGGTAATGTCTTCTGCCCCGAGTGACTGGTTGGCGCCTGGCCCAACCACAATCATGTTATCGCCGTTGTCCAGCACCAGAATCATGGCCACGCCCGTGGCGTTGTCTTGATCACGCCGCACGCGCATGTGAATGCCTTCCTGATTCCAAAGCTCAAGGGCTTCATCTCCGTGACGATCCTGACCGATGCAGCCAATGAACTGAACCTCTGCTCCCTGACGCGCAGCCGCCACTGCCTGATTGGACCCTTTGCCGCCATGACCTTCCTGGTAGTTTTTACCCAACAATGTTTCTCCGACAGTAGGAAGTTGTTGCAATTGAATCAATAAATCACGATTGTAACTGCCAATCACAACGATTTTGGCTGGCACAGACATACCCCTTTAAGTTGGACAGGTAGAATTTTTTATTGTTAATTTTCTTTTTGTCCCTCAGACGATCGCGGGTCTTCGGGCCTGAATGATCTATGATGCTGTGAATTTCTTAATGTTGCCAATCTGCTTCAAACGGAATTGCTACCTGCAAACACCCCATTTTTTACGCCAATCACTCATTGATTGCGCCTTAAATGAAGGTCTATTCGCGGCGGTAGGGGACCCCAAGTGCTTTGGGAAAACGAGCCTGACCAATCACACCCGCCACCACAAACAAGGTGACCACATAAGGCAACATGCGAATGAAATAGAAATAGTTGCTGATTTGAATTTCAACTTCCCAGCCAAAGATGTTTACCGTGAAGTTGCTAAATGTCGACAACCACAACCCCAAGTTGTCAAACAACCCGAACACAAAGGCTCCCACTAAAGTGAGTAAGGGATTTAACTTACTAAACACCACTGTTGCCAGTGAAATAAAGCCACGGCCTGAGGAAATATCACGGGTGATCAAGCCATTCCAATCGACACTCAAATATGCGCCGGCCAGTCCCCCAAGGGCGGCACCGACCAAAACAGAAATCATTTGGATACGTTCCACTCGAATTCCCGCCACATCAGCAGCTTCAGGATTTTCACCCACAGCTTTGACACGCAAACCAAAGGTGGTTTTGTGCAAAATCCACCAAATGACTCCCGCCATCATAAAAGTAAATGGCAGCAGGATACTGATTTTTCCTAAAAACTGTGCTGGCATCCCAGGCGCATTAGAGGGTAAAACAACGTTCCACCCCGAAAAGAAGTCTTGAGCTTTTAAAGTGAACTCGGGGCGCAGAGAAAACTGACCGTGCGTCCCCCAAACCACGATGATGCCAAAAGCAACAAAGCCCAATGCCAATAAATTGATGCCGACCCCACTGATAATTTGATCGCCTTTGAGATAAATGCTGATCCAGCCATGTAACATGCCAATTAAAAATCCGGTGAACACCCCTACCAAAATCCCTAACCATGCGTTTTCAAAAAAGTATGCCCCAACCGTTGCAGTGAATGCACTGATGAGCAAAATGCCTTCCAGTCCAATATTCACCACCCCAGCACGCTCAGCCAACACTTCACCCATGGCACACAGGGCCAATGGAATCATGGCTTGAAATCCCAGAAAGAGAACTTTGATACTAATAAATAAAATAGGATCCAAAAAAACCTTCTTTCATCAAGCCTTCTGAGGCTTTTCAAAAGCAGCTTTAAGCTTTAACGCATGAGATTTAATGTTGAGTAATCGCCATAATTCCGGCATGGATACCACAATTACAATCACGCCTTGGATCACTCGGACCATCTCTAAGGGCACTTGGGCTCGAATTTGCATCAGGGGCAGCCCTGCGTTTAACGCCCCAAAAAAGAGAGCCCCAAAAATGGCGCCAATCGGGTGGTTTCGGCCCAACAATGCAACGGCAATCCCATCGAACCCCAAAGTGGCAATTTGAGATAAATCTCCGTAAAGAGCAAAAACAGGAGGGCGCCCAATAATTTGTGTTGCGCCAGCCAGCCCTGCAGCCATGCCGCCCAAAACAAAGGCACTGTTCATGGCACGATTGGGATTCATTCCCCCATAGCGAGTGGCATCCAGATTTAATCCTGTACTTCGAACGGCATATCCAAGCGGCATATGCCAAAGCACCACATAAACGAGAAGTGCTGCCAGGATACTGATCCAAACAACATGGGTGACATCAGCGCCAGGAATGATGGTTGAAAATTGTGTGCTTTCTAAAACACTGACTGTTTTCTCAGCGCGGTTAGGATCTCCAAAAACTTTTAATGCAAGAAAACGGACCAGCCACAACGCAACAAAGTTTAACATGATGGTTGAAATAACCTCATGAACACCGCGTTTGGCCTTAAGAAATGCGGCTGGCAGGCTCCATAAAGCACCAACCATCATGGCAACCATAATCGTTACCATATGGTGAATGCCAGGGGGCATCGCGATGGAGCCAATGCCAACGGCGGCAATGGCACCCAACATCATTTGACCTTGCGCCCCAATGTTAAATAACCCTGCACGCACCCCAATCGCAAAGGTCAACCCCGTCAGAACCAATGGGGTTGCATTAAAAGCCGTATCCGCCCAGCCATATTTATCACCAAAAGCACCTTTGAAAAGAGAGCTGTAAGCCAACCATGGATCGAATTTAAACAAATCCATCACAGCTGCCCCAACAATAAGGCCGACAATGACAGCCGCAAATACGTCAAAGAAAGGGCGTAATATACCTTTTAATTCAATGATTCTGATCAAAGAGCCTTGGCGAATAACTGAGCCAATTAATAATCCGCCAGCAACGATACCTAAAAGACTCACTACACGATCAAATCGATAATCTTCAGTTTCCCAGCCTAAATTGCCCTGGATAAAGCCCCACCAGCCGATAATAAAAAGGAGTGTTCCAATAGAAATTAAGACAGCTTTGATCGAATTATTCAACCTTACCACGCCCTAAAAAAAAATAACAACCAACCACTTAAAACCTGGAATCATAACTTACGATTTTTCGACTGCCTCTTGCAACCCACCCATAAGCAAACCGATGCGTTCTCGATCCAGTTCATGGGTTGGATAAATACCCGTGAATTCCCCTTCATACATTACACCCACGCGATCCGCCAATTGGAAAATTTCATCTAGCTCTGCGGAAATCAACAAAATGGCTTTGCCCTGATCTCGGAGCTGTACCAACAAATCGCGGATGTATTGGGTGGCTCCGATATCCAGACCGCGTGTGGGCTGTGCTGCGAGAATAAATAAGGGGTCTTTGCTCAATTCTCTTCCCACCACCAGTTTTTGCTGATTGCCCCCACTGAGTGATTTTGCAGGCGTTTTAATACTTTGGGTCTTGACTTCAAATTTTTCGATCAGTTCTTGTGCATGGCGTTTAACTTTGCCCCAGTTTACCCGCCCCATAAACCCTCGGAATTTTTCAGAAGACTGTAAGCCAAGGATGCTGTTATCTCTTACCGAAAAATCAAGCACCATGCCTACTCGGCGGCGATCTTCTGGAATATGTGCCAACCCTTGTTCATAAATGGCGCGAGGGTTCATTTGGCGCAAAATCTGATCATTGAGTAAAACCTGACCACTTTCCCACTTCCGCAGGCCGCCAATGGCTTCACCAAGTTCGGTTTGCCCGTTCCCTTCAACGCCGGCAATGCCAAAGATTTCACCTTCGTGAATCTCAAAGTCCAATTCCTTAACCGCTATATCGCCAAGCTCACTTTTCACCTGGAGCTTGTTGACTTTAAACACGGGTTTGCCAATCTTGGCGCCCCCGCGTTTGACACTGGGAAGCACTTCCTTGCCCACCATCAGGTTGGCAAGATCTTTGGAATCGACCTCTTTGGTCCACACCGTGCCTGCCTGGTGACCACGGCGTAAGACCGTGACCTGATCGGTCATTTCAAGCACTTCGCGAAGTTTATGGGTGATAAAGATGATGGTTTTGCCAGCTTCTTTGAGCTTGCGCAGGGTGACAAACATTTCATCGGCTTCTTGCGGGGTGAGTACGGCGGTGGGTTCATCAAGAATGAGCAAGTCCACATCGCGCAGAAGCAATTTTAATATCTCAATTCGTTGTTGCACACCCACTGGCAATTTTTCGATAGGAATGTCGAGGGGGGCATGTAGCCCCCCCTCGACCATTATTTGCTTGAGACGTGTTTCAATACGATCAAAATCAACTGAAGAAAGCCCATTGCTGCCTTCCTGGCCCAAAGAAATATTTTCCAGAGCCGTGAAAGGGTTGACCAATGCAAAGTGCTGGTGAACCATGCCGATGCCTTGATTCAAGGCATCCAGTGGGTTTTTAAAGTCCGCTGGCTTACCTTTCCAAAGTAACTGTCCTGATGTCAGTGGCAGCAACCCGGAAATGATTTTTGTCAGCGTGCTTTTTCCAGCACCGTTTTCGCCCAGCAGTCCGTGGACTTCGCCAGGATACACTTTAAAAGTAACATCGGTTAACGCCTCGGTCCCATCAGGGTAAACCTTGATAATGTCCCGAGCTTCCAGCAACGGTTCCTGTGTTGTTTTGTTCATTCAGTCTCAGTTCGTCAAAAAACGTTGGAAATAAAAGTTAGTCCAACGCAGCGCGGCAAGCGTCGATGGTTTCCTGGTCCTGTGCGTTAGGCACGGTGACAGTTCCATCTTCGATCAATGCCTGAAGTTCAGCCACATGGACAAACTCATCGCGGAATAATTCGCGCAAGCCCGTGTGGCGACCAAACAACACGTCGCGGTCATCGGCGTTGATTTCACCTGCGTCAATACCGAACTGCAAGAAGGTGTCGAAGTCTTCTGGCGTGGAGACGGAGATGCCGCCTTCAGCCAAACCAAGGAAGCTTAAGCCGCCCTGGAAGGTGCCATCCACTGCGGACTGTGCAGCAGCAGCCACACCGGTGTCCACACGTTTCATCATAGAGGCAACCACAAAGCCGCCGCCTTCAACCCAGTCCTGGTCAGCATCCACGCCAATGGCAAATGGAGGGCCCGTTTCGCGGCCCAATGCGCGACCAGCATTTGCAACTGCGGTGATCATCCCGCGACCCACAGCACCGGCCACGTTGTAGATGATCTGTGTGCCTTGAGCCAACTGAGCTTCACCAGCGGACTGACCCAAAGCAGGATCAGAGAAAGAACCGGTGTACACAAATGGAATTGGCGTGGAGCGGTCAGCAGCGCCGGAGGAAATGTCGAAAACACTGTTGTCTTCGCCATTGTCAACCCAGCGAACGCCGGCTTTGTAACCGCATTCAAATTTCCACAACACTGGGATTTCGATACCCAAAACGATACCGGCACCACCAGCGGATCCTTCAGGTGCCACACGGCTGTTGATCGAAGCAGCCAATGCGCCGACTAATGCAGAACCATCCTGTTCCTGGAACAAAACGGACTGTACGTTGTCCACGTCAGGCACGAAGCCGTCAACGATGGCGTAGTTTTGGTCAGGGAATTCGCCAGCCACTGCAACGATGGCATCGGTGAGCAAGAAGCCAACAGCCACAATGATCACACAAGTGCCGCCACGAGACAGCGTGCGCAAGTTTGGCAAATAGTCTGCTTCGCTATTACTTTGCACTTCAACCACGGTCAAACCGTTGGCATCAGCAGCTTCTTGAGCGCCTTTAGCGCCCATATCGTTAAAGCTCAGGTCACCACGACCCCCAATATCAAATACAACACACAGATCGGTGGTTTGACCCTGTGCAGTACTCATCAGACTGATTGTTACAGCCAAGGCAACAACCAGTACAGCACGAAAAGCTTTGAACATAAAGGAAACCCTCCCTTAAAAGAGTGAATTAGTTTTTTTTCTGCCTGAACCACCGAAATCAATGATCCGGCAGCTATCTTCTATATAACAAGATATGCTGCCGCTTTGTCAAGTGTTTTGATCAACCTTTTTGGATTTATTTCGTCGCTTGCACCACTTAAGCAAGGGGCGTAAGCTGTGCCGACACGGAGGCAACATGCCACATTATTATGTCGAGTCTGATGGGGAAGTTTATTTGGTGCAGGAAGATGGTCTTTGGCGCTTTCCTGCCCACAAGGAATCTTTGCCCTTTCAAGTTGAAGAATTGTTCACCTTAAAGGTGTTGGGGCAGGAGATCCGATTTTGCAAGCCTGTATTGGGCTATCACCCCCACTGGTGCCACAAGGATGAACTGATGGGGTGGGAAAATGTGGATCCATTGGTGCGTCAGTCGGTCAATCTGTCTCTGCCTCGCGTGGTGGCCGAAGGCATCATTGTGGAAGATGGGGCGATTCTATTGGTCAAACCGAGCCGGGGTTTTAACAAGGGCCAATGGACGTTGCCGGGTGGGTTTGTTGGTTACGGCGAAGCGCCTGCTGTTGCTGTGGTGCGAGAAATTCAGGAAGAGATTGGCGTGACTTCAAAGGCCAATCAGTTATTGAGCCTTGAGAGTTTTATTGGGCAGGGCAGTGACATCCACTGGCACATGTGTTTTTATGATGTGACCTTGCTGAATCGTGACTTTAATCCAGCTGCAGATGAGATTGAGGAAATAGATTGGTTTCCGATTGAAAAAGCGCTGACCACGATCCCATTCAAAAACATGCAGAACGTCATCAAAGAAAAATACTGTTCATAAGTCTCCACAGCCTCAATAGAAATCATTGATGATGCCTGCTCAATCTTAAACACATCCATACAGTCTAAATCTTCATCACTTTTTTGATGCGATCAAGCTCAATCAAAATACAACTGTCTATAGTTTTAAGGATCTGTTTTTATAAAAGAAAGAGGCACTGCCTCCGGTGGCAGTGCCTCTTTCAATGTTACATATAGTAGTTTTCTGTTTTTATACAGGTTTGATGTTAACAGCGCGCAGACCTTTGCCATCTTGTTCGATGTCAAATTCCACGGCCTGACCTTCGTTCAAAGATTTGTAGCCTTCAGCCACAATGCTGGAATAGTGAGCGAAAACGTCTTCGCCACCACCATCCTGTTGGATGAAACCGAAACCTTTGGAATCGTTAAACCACTTTACAGTGCCTTGAGCCATGATATGTGTCCTCTTTCCGTCTGCAACAAAATTTGATGGTTAGCATTCATATGTTACACGGAAAGGGAAACGCAACATGGTGTTTCTGTTCCTGTGTCTTGATGTGCATACCTCATGGGAGCTGAAACGACTAAAATGGTTGGTCCTTTCAAACTTGCAGACTAAAGTGGAGTGTATCAAAATTGTTTGTGAAAGTCAACAACCTTTGGTCAATAGTCCACCAACGGCATATGCCATCGGCAGGGATGAAAACACCAATTCTTGTAGAAAATAGGGGTGTGGCGGAGAGGTAGGGATTTGAACCCTAGGTCCCGATTGGGACAACACCTTAGCAGGGTGCCACTTTCGGCCGCTCAGTCACCTCTCCAAATATGTGTTCAGAGTTTAACAACAGCCATCGGCGGGTGCAAATAAAAAGCGGACTGCTGTGTTGCAGTCCGCTTTTTATTAAACATCAGATTTGAGTTTAATGAATAACAGAATGTCTATTTGGTACAGTACTCAGTACTGACGTTGTAGGCGTCCATACCGCTCCATGCACCCCAACCCAAATACAGCAATGGGGATGAAACGAACAGCAGCCCAGCAATTTCAGGCGAAACACGGACCAAAATGATGCCCGCAGCATAAATGGCCACTGGCAACCCTAAAGCAACGACAATGTGTAAGAGAGCTTTGCCGTCCTGGCCATTGAAGAATTGACCCAAACCAGGCACAAAGAATGATGCCACACCAAACAGCAATGGATCGCCTTCTAAGCGACAATCGGGGGCTTCGTCCAAAGAAAGAGGGGTAATCACACCTTCTTGAGCAGCTGCAAATGCAACATCTCCCACCATCAACACACCAGCAAAAACGACCAAGAAACCAAGCAAAAATCTCATCATAATGCCTCCTCACAGACTTCGAGATTCAGTACATACTAGTTGAATTTATAATTTTAAGTCAACTCGTTGTAAGATGATTATAAAGGCTATTGAAGCTCGTCAAGACCACCTTTGCTCCACGGCCCGCAACGAACCAGACGTTTTAGGGTAAGCCAGCCACCTTTCCATGCGCCATACTTTTGCAAAGCTTGTTTTCCATATTCAGAGCAGGTGGGGTAAAAGCGACACCGACCAGGGAACAATGGAGAGATTAAACGTTGGTATCCTGATACGATGGCGAGCAAAACGTGTTTCATCAAATATGAGTGTAGCAAAAATGTTGATTTGAGCAAAGATTGAGTTTTTAGGTCAGGCACCCTAAGCTTTGGGCATCATGGTTCGTGTTGCCTTTGGTCGATACATTGCCAGAAAATCGTATCTTCACACCCTGGACCCGCGTGTGAAAGTCATCAGCATTTCGATGTTGATGGCATCTGTTTTTTTTCTTAACCACTGGGCTGAGTATCTGATCATGACGGCCATGCTGTTGTTGTTGATGCTGTTGGGGCGCTTGTCGTGGCGCGAATTAAGTCTAAGTGTTTTCTCTGTGGCCGTATTGATGTCGGTCAGTTTTTTTCTACAACTGGCATTCACGCCTGGAGAAGTATTGGTGCAATTTGGTCCAGTGACGCTGACCCGTGCCGGCCTGTATCTGGGGTTGACGCTGGCGGGGCGTTTGGCATTTCTGGCCATGCTGAGTGCCGTATTGGGGTTTACCACACGCTCGGCTGAGTTGTCGGAAGGCATTCATACCTTGATGCGCCCGTTGCAGCGCTTTGGCGTTCCTGTGAGGAAAATGGCGTTGGTTTTTTCGGTGGGATTGCGTTTTGTGCCTATCGTGCTGGAGCAAGGCAAGCAAATTATGAGGGCCCAACAGGCCAGAGGCATTGATTTCAAAACGGGCAGTCTGGTGCAACGTGTCAAACGGTTGCTGGCTGTATTTATGCCTTTGCTCAGCGCCTGTTTGCGCCGTGCCGATGACCTCACCCTGGCAATGGATGCTCGCGGATACCAACTTGATGTACCCCGAAGTTACTGGCATCCATTGAAACTGCACTGGGCTGATGGTTTGGCTGGCGTTGTTGTGCTCGTGTTGTTTTTGATATTTTTGGCTATATGAGGCTTAGGCACAACACTATTATTGTCAGGCCAGAGGCCGGATGTGTAGATGTCCACTGTGAGTGACGGTGATGCGGGCGGGGCGAACGAAACGGTTTTCGCGTACACAGGTGGGGGCGTGGGTGAGGATTTGTTCGATGATGAGGTCATGGCCAGCAGCAATATGAATGTCTAAATCACTCGCCTGGCGATCTAGACGACCAGGAATGTCCAACAACAATTCTCCTGGTTGACATGTGATGTGCAATGGGGCGTGAAGCTGTTCGTCAAACAGCACAGTTTCACGAGCGCGTTCAATTTTTTCACGTGCGGCTTTTTCCAACATGCAGATGTTGGCACGACTGGTGCCCCAATGTTTGGCAATTCTGGTCTGTGTGATCCCTTGGGCACGCATGGCCCAAACACGCGCTTGGCGCTCAGTCAATTGCAACTTGTCGAAATCGAACCCAGAAATTAGGTCATCTTCGTTGTGCATAATCCATACGTTAGCTTTGCAAACTGAGAGCGTCAAGGCGAGGTTTTCATAAATGCGCTTTTCTTTTGAGCATGGTGATTGATGAAATACTCACGGTTCATTGGCTGGGTCTATGATAAAAGCTGGCTTCATTCTCCCTTTAATTCAGGCCGCCCAGTTGATGTAAAGGCGAAGAAGGATTAGAAAAGATTGGACAAATTATAAGCTGTCATTCTCATCCTTCATGAGCGTTTTGAAGGATCGTTAGTTATGATAGGCCAATGCGTTTTTTGCAATTGGTTCAACAGCAGTCAGGAATATCCCGGCGTAACGCCAGAGCGATGATTGAAGCGGGTCGCGTTAAGCTCAATGGTGCTGTGGTGGCGACACCGTTTATAGAGCTTGAACTGAGGAAAGTAAAATCCCTTGAAGTAGACGGCCAAAATGTGAAGGTGCAAAAGCTGCAAACGGGGATTTACAAATATTACAAACCTCGGGGCATGCTTTGTTCATTTAAAGATCCATTTCATCATTATGCGATGGGCAAAGTGTTGCGTCGCCCCGAATTGAAGGGCTATCAAGTTGTGGGGCGCTTGGACCGTGATGCGGAAGGTCTTTTGCTGTTGACCAACGATGGCAATCTATTGAATCATTTGGCGCATCCGCGCTACCAAATTGAAAAAGTGTACCATGTGCTTGTGCCCAAAGTGTTGCGTTATCGGTCGACATATGATGCCTTTCGCCAAATGCGCTCCGGCCTGATGAACGAAGGTGAAAAACTTCAAATCGTGCGTGGTGACGTGGTTCGTCGTACGGATACAGACACCACCCTGGTGATGGTGTTGACCGAGGGCAAAAACCATGAAGTCAAAAGACTCTGCCGTCACTTTGGCTGGTATGTGAAGCGTCTTAAGCGAGTGGAAGTGGGAGGCGTCCAGTTGCGTGGTCTGAAACCGGGGCAACTGAAGCGGCTTTTGCCAGATGAGATTGAAATGCTGAAAACCAATGTGGACCTCGCCTTAAAAAACCTGCCTGGAACTTCTCCCCCTTCAGAATAATTTTTGAACAAATATCCAATTTCGTTTCGTAATCGAGAGAAGACCCCTCTAGATGGCCTGTAATTGTGTGTGGGACTGGATGAACTTTTCCTGCTTTGAAAGCACCTCAGTGACTACTTATAATGGCCTGTGGCTATCAAAAGGAGGAGATCGTCTTGGCAAAAGCGCCGATGAAACCCAAATGGTTCAAAATCCGTCCTCCTTCAGGCAATGAATATTCCCACATTAAACAAACCTTGCGCAAACATGGTCTCAACACCGTCTGTGAAGAGGCCCGTTGTCCCAACGTCAGTGAATGCTGGGGCGGTGGCACGGCAACCTTCATGATTATGGGTGATACCTGCACGCGCGGTTGCCGCTTTTGTGCGGTCAACACGGGCAAACCTCAGGCGCTCGATTCTGCAGAACCGATCAAGGTGGCTCGTTCACTGGCTGAATGGGGTTTGAAATATGCGGTCATCACGTCTGTAGATCGTGATGATTTGGAAGATGGCGGTTCCACTCATTTTGCACAAACCATTCGCGCCATCAAGGAACACACCGACACCAAAGTGGAAGTGTTAATTCCAGATTTCCAGGGCGATCCCGAGGCACTTAAACGTATTGTGGATGCCGAACCGGATGTGCTTGCCCACAACATAGAAACGGTGGAACGATTGTCACCCAACGTGCGAGATCGCCGGGCCGATTACCGTCAATCGTTGCGGGTGTTGGAAATGGTCAAGGAATTCAAGCCTGAACAATATACGAAAACGTCAATCATGCTGGGACTGGGTGAAACGGAAGTTGAAGTACGACAGTCGATGCAAGATTTACGTGATATTGATGTGGATGTATTGACGCTGGGGCAATATCTCAGGCCCACCCGCAGTAAGCGTCATCTTGAAGTGGAGCAATATCTCTCTTTGGAAGCCTATGCCGACTACCGAAAGATGGGAGAGTCGATGGGATTTTTATACGTGGCTTCGGGTCCGATGGTGCGCAGTTCCTATCGGGCGGGAGAGTTGTTCATGGAAGGTCTTTTGGAAAAACGAGGAGGAAACAGCGATGGCGACCAAAAGTAAAGCCAACAAACCTGTGACAGTTAAAGACGTTTTTAAGAATAAATTTACGCCCTATACTTTGTTGAATCCTGATGGCACGCTCAATGGTCCGGCACCAGATTTGAGTCCAGAACAATTACAGGCCATGCATCGTGTCATGGTGGAAGCACGTGTGTTTGACGAGCGTGCGGTTAACTTACAACGTCAAGGGCGTTTGGGTACCTTTGCTCCATTGAGTGGGCAGGAGGCCGCGCAGGTGGGATCAGCATTTGCCTTGCGCAAAACAGATTGGTTATTCCCTTCTTATCGTGAACACGCCGCCTGTGCATTGCACGGCCAACCCTGGTTGGACATTTTGAAATATTGGGGCGGCAATGAAGATGGCAGTCGTGTGCCCGATGATGTCAATATTTTTCCGGTGGCCATTCCCATCGCAACTCAGATTATTCACGCTGTGGGCGCAGCCTGGGCTGCCAAGATCCAAGGCAAAGACGATGCCACGCTGGTTTTCTTTGGGGACGGTGGCACCAGTGAAGGCGACTTCCACGAAGGTTTGAACTTCGCAGGTGTGTTCAAAACAGCCACCGTGTTCTTATGTCAAAATAATTTTTATGCGATTTCTTTGCCACGTGAAAGTCAGACATCGTCAGAGTCCATCGCACAAAAAGCGATTTCTTATGGTATCGAAGGTATTCAAGTGGATGGCAACGATGTGCTGGCCATGTACCAGATGACCAAAGAAGCGTTTGATCGTGGCCGCGCCGGTGAAGGTCCAACTTTGATTGAGGCGCAAACCTATCGCTATGGGCCCCATACCACTGCAGATGATCCTACCCGATATCGAGATTCCGCCGAAGTTGACCAGTGGAAAGAGCGCGATCCGATTGAGCGTTTAAAAAATTATATGATTTCCCAAAGCATTTGGGACGATGGCAAAGAAGAAGCACTTTGGGAAGACGTTCGTGCACAGATGGCCAAAGTGGTTGAAGATTATGAAGCTTTGCCAGAGCGTCCGGTGGAAGAAATTTTCAAATACACCTTTGAAGAAATGCCTTGGCATCTTGAAGAACAATTGGCCGAACTTAAAGATTTCATTGCCGAATACGGCAATCCAAATGAAGGCCACCATTAAGCCATTATGCCTCATCTAACCTTGATTCAAGCTGTTAACGATGCCTTGCACCTGGCCATGAAGCACGATGATCGTGTGGTTGTTCTTGGCGAAGATGTGGGTGAAAATGGCGGTGTGTTTCGCGCCACGGAAGGGTTGCACGACACCTTTGGTGAAGATCGCGTGGTCGATACCCCGTTGGCTGAAGGGGCGATCCTAGGTGCAGCCATTGGTATGGCAGCTTACGGAATACGACCTATTCCTGAGATACAATTCACTGGCTTTATGCCGATGGTGTTTGACCACATGGTCTCGCACGCCTCCCGATTGCGTTGGCGTACCCGTGGACGATTCACCTGCCCGCTGGTATTGCGAGCGCCTTATGGTTCAGGCATTCATGCACCGGAGCATCATTCAGAAAGCCATGAAGCCTATTACATGCATACACCAGGATTAAAAGTCGTGGTTCCGTCGAATCCATATGATGCGAAAGGCTTGTTGATCTCAGCGATCAAAGATCCAAATCCCGTGCTGTTTTTTGAACCCAAGCGCATTTATCGTGCCATTCGCCAGGAAGTGCCCGAAGAGATCTATGAAATTCCTTTGGGCAAAGCAGCCGTGGTGAATGAAGGCACGGACGTCACTGTGATCACATTTGGCTCTATGACGCATATGGCCAAGGAAGCCATCACACGCGCTTCAGAACAGGGCATTTCGGCAGAACTGATTGATTTACGCACTGTTTGGCCCCTGGATATCGATACGATTTCAACGTCTGTGGCAAAAACGGGACGTTGTGTGATCGTTCAGGAAGCCCCGCGTGCGGCCAGTTTTTCCTCGGAAATACTGACCCTGATCCATGAAAAAGTATTCGATTCCTTGCAAGCGCCGGTTGAGCGTGTGGCCGGATTCGACACGCCGATGCCTTATTATCGCATGGAAAATTATTACCTGCCCAATGCCAATCGCATTCTGGCAGGCATTAACAATGTGCTCAATTTTTGAAGAAATTTTAAATTAAGAATAAATGAATATAAAAGTGAGATCGGAGGAAGTGGCATGGCTCACAAAACACTGATTCAAGCCATTAATGAAGCGCTCCACCTGGAAATGAAGCGCGATGAACGTGTCATGATCATGGGAGAAGATGTTGGCGCAAATGGCGGTGTGTTCCGCGCCACCGAAGGCATTTATAACGAATTTGGTGCCGACCGCGCGGTGGATACGCCTTTGGCCGAAGCAGGCATTATTGGCAGCGCTATTGGCATGGCCGCCTATGGCTTACGCCCTGTGCCTGAAATTCAGTTTGATGGCTTTATGTTGCCGGCATTTGACCAGCTTGTGTCCCACGCTGCCCGCCTGCGCTGGCGAACCAGAGGTCGGTTTACGTGTCCTATGACTGTCCGTGTGCCTTACGGTGGTGGGATTCGCGCTCTGGAACATCACTCCGAAGCGCCTGAAACCTACTATGCCCATACCCCTGGCTTTAAAGTGGTTTTGCCCTCCAATCCTTATGATGCCAAAGGGCTGTTGCTGGCCTCAATTCGCGACCCTGATCCAGTGATTTATTTCGAACCAAAACGCCTCTACCGCGCATTTCGTCAAGATGTTCCTGAAGAAGATTATGAAGTGCCCATTGGCAAGGCTGCCGTGGTTAAGGAAGGCACGGATGTGACCGTGATTTCCTGGGGTACCATGGTTCGTGTCAGCGAAGAAGCGGCGGAAAAAGCACAGGAAGAAAAAGGAATTTCAGTAGAATTGATTGACCTTCGCACCCTGTGGCCGTTGGACATCGACACCGTGATTGCTTCCGTGCAGAAAACAGGACGCTGTGTGGTGGTACACGAAGCGCCACGAACCGTTGGTCTGGGTGCGGAGATTATCTCTTTGATCAATGAAAAGGCGCTGCTGCACCTGGAAGCCCCTGTGGTTCGCGTGACAGGTTATGATGTGGCCATGCCGCTTTTCCGCATGGAAAACTACTATATGCCCAATGCCAATCGCGTGTTACAGGGCATTTTGAAGACGGTGCAATTTTAAAATCACATTCATTTGTTGAGCCATTATTAAGTTGGTCATCGGATGAATGATTTCATTTAGACAACGTGTGCGAAAAGACTTAAGCCACGAATAGAAAGGTAAAACGATGGTTGTTGGCGATATTGCAATGGGAACAGAAGTTCTAGTTATTGGTTCTGGACCGGGCGGTTATGTGGCCGCCATTCGGGCCGCTCAAATGGGCAAAGATGTTACCCTGGTTGAGCGTGAACCTTCCTTGGGCGGTATCTGCCTTAATCATGGTTGTATTCCTTCCAAAGCGCTGATTCATGCATCAGGCGTTTACAATCACATTCAGCATGGAGAAGCCTATGGCATTACGGTCAAAGACGCTTCCATTGATGTGGCCAAATTGCAGGCATGGAAGTCCGATATCGTGGAAAAACTCACCGGCGGCGTTGCTCAGTTATGCGAGCGTAATGGCATCAGTGTGATACAGGGCGAAGCCGTGTTCACCAGCAGCAAGAGTGTGCGTGTTGAGTCTGAATACGGCGTGAACAACATCGACTTTAAAGATGCCATCATTGCCACCGGCTCTCGCTCCATCGAAGTGCCAGGGTTTGAATATGACGGCAAAACCATCATCGGGTCACGCCAAGCGCTTAAATTAGAAGCGGCACCTAAAACGATGCTGGTCATTGGCGGGGGCTATATCGGGCTGGAACTGAGCATGGTTTATGCCAAACTTGGAACAAAAGTGACCATTGTCGAGATGATGGACAACCTTATCCCAGGTGTGGAAAAAGACCTCGTTCGCCCGATCGAGAAAAAGCTTCAGGCCTTAGGTGTAGAAGTCTTTACAGGTGCTGCCGCAAAGAGTTATACGAAAACGAAAACTGGTGCGGATGTCGAAGTTGAAACCAAAGATGGCAAAAAGAACTTCAAGGTCGAAAAAGTTCTCGTGTCCGTTGGCAGACGCCCCAATACGGAAAACATTGCTTTGGATGAAGCAGGCGTTACGCTCGATGACAAAGGTTTCATCATTGTTGATCAGCAAATGCGAACCAGTAATTCTCATATTTTCGCCATCGGCGATATTGTGGGTCAGCCCATGTTGGCACACAAAGCCTCGAAAGAAGGCATTGTGGCCGCCGAAGTGATTGGCGGCCTTCCCAGTGCGGCAGACTTTCAAGTGATCCCTGCGGTCATCTTCACAGACCCCGAAGTGGCCACAGTTGGTATGACCGAAGTTGAAGCCAAAGAAGCTGGTTACGAGCCACAAAGCGGAAAATTTCCATTTCCCGCTTTAGGCCGAGCACTGACCACCGGTGATCCTGATGGATTTGTTCGCCTTGTTTCCGACAAAAACACCAACCTGGTGTTGGGTGCTCAGATGGTTGGGCATGAAGTGTCCAACCTCATCAGCGAAGTGGCTTTGGCCATCGAATTGGCTGCAACGGTTGAAGATTTAGAACTGACAGTTCACCCACATCCAACCATGTCCGAAGGCATTATGGAGGCTGCCGAAGTGGCGATGGGGCATCCCATCCATATCGTGATGCCAAAGAAGAAATCCAGCGTGGCCTAACGTCTGTTTAACAAAGCACAGTTGGGTGTCGTCTTTTCTTTGAGTTAGGGTTAAAATAGCAGGCGTTTTATGGGCTATGTTTTAATCATATCAAGGGGTTTAAGATTTCAGATGCCATGCACAAAACCAGCGATGGTGACCGACGCCCGACCTTTCAGGGTTTTTTAAAACGAATGCTTGATTTGCTCATTAGTTTCATGGGTTTATCCTTTCTATTTATCCCCTTAGTCATTATTGGTCTTTGGATAAAGTTGGACTCCAAAGGCCCTGTTTTTTTCTTTCAAGAACGTGTTGGGAGAAATGAGCGTTTATTCCATGTGTGGAAGTTCCGCACGATGGTGGTGGATGCAATCAATCAGGGGTTGGGTGTAACAGTAAAAAAGAATGACCCCCGCATTACCAAAATCGGAAGCTTTTTGAGAAATTGGGGCATCGACGAACTGCCTCAGTTAATTAATGTTTTTATTGGCAACATGAGTTTGGTCGGGCCACGCCCCACATTGGCTTATCAAGTGGAGCAATACACAGATCATCAGAAAAAACGTCTATGGATGAAGCCTGGAATTACCAGCTTGGCAGTGGTTGAAGGCCGAAACAGCCTCAGTTGGGATGACCGGATTGAGTTGGACGTGTGGTACGTAGAACATTGGAGCCTTTGGCTGGACATTAAAATTCTTTTTAGAACCTTTTGGGTGGTTTTGGTCACACGCAAAGGCGTGTACGCTGACAAGGGCGCCAACGATGATTTTGGCTCATCTAAAAAGGGAAAGTAATCATCATGGGAGTTTTTGTCTATGGCGCCAGTGGACATGCCAAGGTCGTGATTGATATTCTCAAAAAAAATCACGCCGAAATATTAGGTTTGATTGACGATAACAAATCCCTATGGGGAGGGCATTTTCAAGGATATAGGATTTTTGGTTTAGAAAATTTGCCCTTTGATCCAATGTCCTGGGCGGGTGGAGGTCCATTCCCAATACAGATTTTTCTTGCAATTGGAAATAATTCTACGCGAAAGGAAATTGCACAAAAAGTAACGGATCACCATGAATCCTACCTTTCTTCTGTGAATATCATCCATCCTTCAGCACAAATCAACGATTCAATAAAAATTGAACAAGGGACTGTTGTTATGGCCAATGTGGCTGTAAACATTGACGCTCAAATTGGAAAGCATGTTATTCTGAACACTGGATGTACCATAGACCATGATTGCATCATTGAAGATTATGTGCATTTGTCTCCAGGCACTCATTTGGCTGGCAATGTGCATGTGGGCGAAGGCGCTCATTTGGGAGTGGGGGTCAGTGTGATTCCAGGTATCAAGATTGGTGCTTGGTCAGTCATCGGGGCGGGGGCGGCCGTGGTGGATCATATTCCGGCTTATTCAACAGCCGTGGGTGTACCAGCACGAGTGATTAAGACGCATGAACCAGATTAGAGGGGGGCATTTGTGAATATTCCTTTGTCAGGCCCGGACATCGATTCTCAGGACATAGAGGCAGTGGTCTCCGTCCTTGAAACGTCACACCTGAGTCTAGGGCCAAAGCTCATAGAATTTGAACAAAAAATGGCTGAGTACACTGGCGTTAAACATGCGGTGGCCGTAAACAGTGGAACCAGCGCGCTTCACCTCATGATTCGTGCCCTGGGCCTGCAGCCTGGAGACGAAGTCATTACCACACCTTTTAGTTTTGTCGCATCATCCAACTGTATTTTATTCGAGGGCGGCAAGCCTGTGTTTGTGGATATTGATCCGCACACGTACAACCTCGATATCGATTTAATCGAACAGGCCATCACGCCCAAAACCAAGGGCATTCTGGCAGTTGATGTGTTTGGCCAGCCACCGGATTGGGATCGACTTGATGCACTTGTGAAGAAACATGATTTATTCTTGATCGAAGATTCTGCTGAAGCCATTGGTGCCACGTACAAAGGTCGCAAAGCTGGCAGTTTGGGAGATGTTGGCTTATTTGCCTTCTATCCCAACAAGCAGATGACCACAGGCGAAGGCGGCATCATTGTCACCGACGACGATAAGATTGCGACCCTTTGTAAAAGCATGAGGAATCAGGGCCGGGATGAAGGTGCTGGCTGGTTACAACATGCTCGATTGGGATTTAATTTCCGCTTAAGTGACATCAACTGTGCGCTGGGCATTACTCAACTGGCGCGTTTGGATGAGATGTTGGCAAAACGGGCTCAAGTGGCGGCCTGGTACAATGACCGCTTTGAAGATGTAGCAGATATAAAAACCATCTGCGTGTCTCCAGATGTGAAAATGAGCTGGTTTGTGTATGTGGCTCGTTTGGCCGATCACTATTTCAGAGAAGATCGAGATGAAATCTTGGGACAATTACGCGCCAAAGGCATTCAATGCAGTAATTATTTTACACCCATTCATTTACAGCCATTTTACCAAACCTTTGGATATGCGGCTGGAGATTTTCCAGTGACAGAGCAAGTGTCTGAAAGAACGGTTGCTCTACCATTTTTCAATCATCTTGAGGAAGCTCAGGTTGATATTGTGGTCAATCAACTAAAACAACTTTTAAAATAACTGTGATGGAAAAGCAAAAACGCTCTCGCTGGCTACAACCCACCAAAGCAAAACGCATCGCGCTGTTTTTGAGCATGGATATTTCAGCAATTGTGATTGCGTTATTGGCGTCGTTTGTGCTTCGCTTTGATGGTGCAGTTCCTGAAACTTATTTAACATTCTTACCGGCCTTGCTTGGGCTTTCCGTGATGTTGAAATTGCCCATTTTTTACTTTCAGCGCTTTTATCGAATGAGTTGGTCATTTGTGGGCATGGGCGAACTGATTGCTATTTTCAAAGGCATCACATACGGTTCATTATTATTGGGGACTGTATCGTTTGTATTTAGAGAAACAGACTTATTTTTGACGTTTCCCCGATCCATTTTGGTGATTGACTATGGGTTGACATTGCTGTTGATTGGGAGCGGGCGATTGTTAAAACGAGTCTATTTGCAATGGCGACGAAAGCCAATTTCTGGCAAACGTACATTGATCATTGGCGCTGGTGATGCAGGCGAGCAACTGGTCCGCAGCATGCAAAAAGAAACACATGTTGTGCAGTGGCCTGTAGGCTTTGTGGATGATGATCCATCAAAGCAGGGGCTTTCCATCCATGAGGTCAATGTGCTTGGAAATTCTGATCAACTGGAACAATTGATCCGGCAACAAGAGGCGAAGTCTGTGTTTATTGCCATGCCCAGCGCCGAAAGCACCGTGATCCGTGGGCTGGTTGATCGGGTTCGAAAAGTTGGCGTTGAAGACATCAGGGTACTGCCCCCTTTAAGTGAACTTTTTTCAGGAAAAGTCAGCACGGCAGAATTGCGAGAAGTAAACCTTGAAGATCTTCTCGGTCGATCCCCCGTAACCATCGATATGCAGGCGGTGGAACATTACCTCAAAGACAAAGTGGTGTTGGTGACAGGTGCATCTGGCTCGATTGGATCTGAGCTTTGTCGTCAGGTGGCGCGTTTTACCCCCAAAGTGCTGGTGTTTTTGGATCAGGATGAAACAGGTGTGTTTAATTTGGAAGCCCAACTCCATCGACAATTTGAAGGCTTGTGCTTTGAAAATGTAATCGCCGACGTGCAGGATGATCGGAAAATTGCAGAAGTTTTTAAAACTTTCCAGCCCCAAGTCGTTTTTCATGCGGCAGCTTACAAGCATGTGGCTTTAATGGAGCGATTCCCAGAAGAAGCCATTAAAAATAATGCCATCGGCACTAAAGTGGTGGCCGAAGCCGCGCTGGCTCAAGGCGTTGAAAAATTTGTGTTAATCTCCACTGACAAAGCGGTCAACCCCTCCTCTGTAATGGGCGCTTCCAAACGTTTGGCAGAAAACATCATCCTCGCACTCAATGGCAAGGGGAAGACGCAGTTTAGCGCTGTCCGCTTTGGAAATGTTTTGGGCAGTCGTGGCAGTGTGGTGCCGATTTTTGAGTCGAAAATAAAGAATCGTGAACCTATCACCATACGTCATCCCAATATGCGACGTTATTTTATGATTACTTCCGAGGCGGTTCTGTTGGTGCTTCAAGCTGGGGCAATGGGCAATGGGGGCGAAGTATTTGTGCTTGATATGGGTCAACAGGTAAAGATTGTTGATTTGGCCAAGGAATTGATTCGCCTGCATGGATTTGAGCCGGACCGTGATATTCCCATCGTCTATACTCAACCTTTGCCTGGAGAAAAAATCGAAGAGGAATTGCTCAGCGCCGAAGAAGGCACAGAAGCCACCAAGCACGAACGCGTGTTTCAAGCCAAACTCAACACCTCTGCAACGGAAGAGGATATGTGGGCTGCGATTGAGCAATTCAAGGTCAGCTCTACTATCTCTCAACAGGCGGCCATCGATTGGTTGAGGGCGCTTATTCCAGAATTTAATCCGACCTGACGTTGGTTTCTCTCCCCGAACCTTTTATAATTTTTGACAAGCGGAGAGGGGAAATCTTCATGTTCAGTCAATACGATGTCATTGTGGTTGGTGGTGGCCCATCTGGATCATCTGCGGCTCGAAAAGCTGCCGAAGGCGGCGTGCGTGTGTTGCAATTGGAAGAACACACCAAAGTGGGACGACCCATTCAATGCACCGGCTTGCTCAGTTTGCATGGCATCGAACTCACCAATACCCGTGAAGATATCCGCTTGCGGCCCATCACTGGCGCGTTTGTTTATGCCCCCGATGGCACTCGTCTCAAAATGGGAGGGAACAAACTCCAAGCCCATGTGATTGATCGAGATCGTTTGGATCAGCAAATGATGGACGATGCCAAGGCCGTAGGCGTGGACGTCCGCATTGGTCTCAAGGCCACTGGCTGGGCTCCAGGCATGCTAGAAGCATTTGAACCAGCCACAGGTCAGGTATACACCTTTGAAGCGCCATTGATCATCGGTGCAGACGGTGCGCACAGTCGCATGGCGAATTGGGCCAAGCTGCCGCGCCCAACAAAAAAAGTCTACGGCGTTCAGGTCTTGGTTCCCTATAAAGCTGAGCGTGAGGACTTCGTTGAAGTGTTCATCGGTCAGGAACTGGCTCCAAACTTCTTTGGTTGGGCTGTGCCTGCCGGCGAGAACACAGGTCGAGTGGGACTTGCCACGGATGATGGTGTCAAAGGAGCGCGAGAGCGTTTGAACAAACTTTTGGCAGAACGATATTCAATGGACATTCTTTCCGTCCAAGGGGGCACCATTCCTTTCGGGCTTCCGAAACAAACCGTCACAGATGGCGTGATGCTCGTTGGTGATGCTGCAGGGCAAGCGAAGCCGACCTCTGGTGGCGGAATTTACACGGGTTCACTCTGTGGGCAAATTGCGGGTGATGTGGCAGCCTCTGCTATTAAAGCTGGGGATGTTTCCCAAAAATTCCTGCAAGCCTATGAAAAAGGGTGGCGAGTAAAACTGGAACGCGAACTCAACTTTGGCTGGCACGCACACCGATTGTTGTGCCACCTCAGTGATGATCAGATCAATCGTGTGTTTGAGTGGTTGACGATGCCAGATGTGCAAGCCATTTTGGAAGAATACGGCGATATCGACTATCCAAGCATCTGCATGAAGGAAATTGTGAAACACCCATCCATGTGGGCTGATTTGTTGAAACGAATCCCTGCAGGAGATTGGGTAAAAGCTGCACTCAGCCTGGCTTCTTAATTCTCAGCCTGAAGTCCATAAATGTAACTGTCGCTTAAAGCTTTCCAGCTTGCTTCCAAAATATCACGCGCGACGCCGACGGTGCTCCAGGTGTCTTTTCCGTTGCTGGTGGTGATGAGGACGCGAGGCTTGGCAGAGGTGCCGCGCTCGCGTTCGAGGATGCGGACTTTGTAGTCGATCAGCTTCATGGCTTCGATTTCTGGGTAGAAGCGGATGAGCGCTTTTCGCATGGCGTTGTCCAAGGCGCTGACAGGTCCGTCGCCTTCGGCGGATTCCAGCACTTCTTTTTCCTTGACACATACTTTAACCATTGCGGTGGTGTAGGGTTTTTCACCTGCATCGGAGTGCATATGAACATGAAAGTGTTGCAAGTCAAAAAAGGAAGGCAATTGCCTCTGCGCTCGCTTGACGAGCAATTGAAATGAAGCGTCTGCATCCTCGAACTGATAGCCCTGGTGTTCCAGCTCTTTCAATTGTTCCAGCACTTCGGTGGCGACAGTGCTGTCATCAAGGCTCAAGCCTTGTTCTTCGACTTTCTGAAGAATATTGCTTTTGCCTGACAACTCTGAGACCAGATACTTTCGTTTGTTGCCCACTGTTTCAGGTGAAATATGCTCGAAAGAATCAGCGGTTTTCATCATGGCATTGACGTGGGTGCCGCCTTTGTGTGTGAAAGAATCTGCGCCGACAAATGGCAACGTTTCGTTGTGTTCCAGATTGGCCAGTTCGCTTATCGTGCGTGACAAGTGGGTGAGTTTTTCCAGCTTGGATGAATCAGATAAAACATCGAAATTCATCTTTAGCCTCAGATTGGGAATAATGGAACACAAATCGGCATTGCCCGTTCGTTCCCCATAGCCATTGATGGTCCCTTGGACTTGCCGTGATCCTGCTCGAACCGAAGACAAAGCATTGGCCACGCCTAGTCCGGAATCATTGTGTGAGTGGATGCCCACAGACACATTGAAGGTTTGAGCTACCTTTTCAGTCATTTCAAAGATTTCTTCAGGCAGTGAACCACCATTGGTGTCACACAAGACGAGCCAGTCTGCGCCACCTTTGACTGCGGCTTCGAGTGTTTGCATCGCGTAGTCTGCATTGTCTTTGAATCCATCGAAAAAATGTTCGGCATCGTAAATGACTTCATCCACATTGGTTTTCAAGAAAGCGACCGAATCGTGAACCATACTCACATTTTCTTCTGGTGTGGTGCGAATAACTTCGGTGACATGGAGCAACCAGCTTTTGCCAAAGATCGTTGCTACTGGCGTTTGAGCTGCAACCAATTGCTTTAAATTGGCATCATCCTCAGCAGAGATATTGGCACGTCGGGTGCTGCCAAATGCGGCCACTTTTGCGTGTTTGAGTTCGACATCTTTGATTTTCTCAAAGAATTCGATGTCTTTGGGATTGCTCCCAGGCCATCCGCCTTCGATGAAGTCGATGCCAAAATCATCAAGCAGTTTGGCGACCTTGAGTTTGTCGGGCAACGAAAAGCTCACCCTTGCGCCCTGAGCGCCATCCCGCAAGGTGGTGTCATAGATCCAAACACGCGGCTGAGTGTTCATGTTAACCCTTCATGTGGTTGATGATGGCTTGGGCCATGTCCATCGTGGATAGAGACCCGCCTAAGTCAGCCGTGCTTTGCTTGTTTGCAATTGCTGTTTCCAGGCTGGATTCGACATTCTTGGCTGCATCCAACTCTCCAAAGTGACGTAACATCATCGAGGCACACAAAATTGCTGCGGTTGGATTCGCCAGCCCCTTGCCTGCGATGTCGGGCGCAGTGCCGTGGACGGGTTCAAACAAAGCGTACTTGTCTCCCAGATTTGCGCTTGGGCACAAGCCAAGTCCACCGATTAGTCCCGCAGCCAAATCACTCAAAATGTCGCCAAATAAATTTGGTGTGAGCAATACCTGAAAGCGATAGGGGTCCATGACCATCAGGGTTGCAGCGGAATCGACCAATTGTTCTTCGTAGTTGATGTTAGGATAATCCTTGGCCACAGTGCGGGAACATTTCAGAAACAAGCCATCTGTCAGTCTCATCACGTTGGATTTATGGATGGCGGTCACGGTGTCGTACTCATTTTGGGTGGCGTATTCAAACGCATATTTGGCAATTCGTGTGCTGGCTGCTTCGGTGATCACACGGGTGGCGTGCATTTCACCTGGGTTGATTTCTTTTTCCAGCCCCATGTAAATGCCCTCGGTGTTCTCACGGACGATGACGATGTTGGTTTTTGGATACAAACATTCTGCGCCTTGAAATGCTTTTGAGGGGCGAAGATTTACAAAGGTGTCCAGCTCTTTTCGCATTCGCAAAATGACTTCGGCAGCAGTGTCGCCGGCAGCGCCGAAGAAGACGGCTTGGGCGTCTGTTGCGCCCTTCAACGTTTCATCAGGCAAAGCGACGCCGTGTTTGGCTTTGCAATCATCACCGGCTTCGTAATGGTTGAATTCAAAACTTACGCCGGTGGCATCTAAAATGGTGAGTGCCGCTTCGACAACTTCTACGCCAATGCCATCGCCTGGGATGACTGCAATTTGATAGGGTGTACTCATTGATCCAATCTCTTTTAGTTTTATTTATGAAGCTTTGGCAACAGCAGCCTGCCACGGTGTATTATGATCTTGTTCATACGCCGTAATTTTCGATTCGTGTGCCAAGGACAAACCGATGTCGTCTAACCCTTCGAGCAAGCAATGCTTTCGGAATGCATCGACCTCAAACGAACTGCTAAAGCCATCACTGCCTGTAATGGTTTGCGCGTTGAGATCCACCGTGATTTCGTAGCCTTCGTTGGCATCAATGCGTTGAAACCACTCATCGACGATGGTTGTGCCTAACTCAATTGGCAGCATCCCATTCTTGAAACAATTGGTTTTAAAGATGTCAGCATAAGATGGAGCGACGATCACCGTGAATCCATAATCTTCGAGTGACCAAGGCGCATGTTCGCGGCTGGAACCACATCCAAAGTTGTTGCCTGCCACTAAGACACTCGCGCCTTTGTACCTGGTTTCATTTAACACGAAGTCAGTTTTTTCCGAACCATCTTCATTAAAGCGCCAATCGTTGAATAGGAACTGACCGAAGCCCGTGCGTTCCACACGTTTTAAGAATTGTTTGGGAATAATCTGATCGGTGTCCACATCCACGCGATTCAGTGGCGCGGCCAAGCCGGTAAAGGTTTGAAATTTTTTCATACCAATGCCTCTTCTTCAATTTGGTTCTTGCTTGACCATTCGCGGATATCCACAAAGCGGCCTTCAATGGCTGCGGCTGCGGCCATGATGGGGCTGACCAAATGGGTGCGCCCACCACGCCCTTGGCGGCCTTCAAAGTTCCGATTGCTGGTAGAGGCACAGCGCTCGCCTGGAACGAGAATATCTGGATTCATACCAAGACACATACTGCATCCAGCTTCACGCCAATCAAATCCAGCATCTTTGAATATTTGGTCCAGACCCTCAGCTTCAGCCTGAAGTTTTACTGGTTGTGATCCTGGTACCACCATTGCATTTACGGTGGGTGCAACTTTCCTGCCCTTTGCAATGGCTGCGGCTGCCCGCAGGTCTTCAATGCGTGAATTGGTACAAGAGCCAATAAATATGCGATCCACCGTGATATCTTGCACAGGCGTACCTGCTTTGAGGTTCATGTATTCCAATGCGGCTTCGACAGATTTTTTCATAGCTGGGTCATCGAAATCATCAGGCGAGGGAATGTTGCCTGTCACCGATGCCATTTGGCCAGGATTGGTACCCCAACTAACTTGCGGTGCAAAGGTGGACACATCAAATTCAATCGTGCTATCGAAAACAGCATCAGCATCACTTGGAAGTGTTTTCCAATAAGCGACTGCTTTTTCAAAATCTTCACCTTTTGGCGAGTGTGTTTTGCCTTCAACATACTTGAAAGTCGTTTCATCAGGCGCAACCATCCCTGCCCGAGCGCCACATTCGATGGACATGTTGCACACCGTCATGCGACCTTCCATTGAAAGCTCTCGGATGGCTTCGCCCATATACTCGATGACATGACCCGTGCCACCGCCCACTCCGATGTGGCCGATGACGCCCAAAATAAGATCTTTTGCTGTGACTCCGAATTGGCGTTTGCCATTGAGTTTGATGGCCATGGTTTTTGGCTTCATCTGAGGTAGGCATTGGGTCGCCATGACGTGTTCGACTTCTGAGGTACCGATCCCAAAAGCCAGAGAACCAAAAGCACCATGTGTCGAAGTATGACTGTCGCCACACACAATGGTCATTCCAGGCAGTGTGAGGCCAAGCTCTGGGCCGATGACGTGGACGATGCCCTGATTTTTGTTATCGAGGTCATAAAGGGTGACCCCAAATTCTGCGCAGTTTTTTCTCAACACATCAATTTGTTTGGCTGCAATCGGGTCTTTGATGGGCAGGCTGCGATCTGTTGTTGGCACGTTGTGATCCATCGTGGCAATGGTGAGTTCAGGGCGGCGTACCTTTCGGTCTGCCGCGCGAAGTCCATCAAACGCCTGGGGTGATGTGACTTCATGAACCAAATGCCGATCTATGTAAAGCAAGGCGGGTATACCCGCTTCCTCATGAACCACATGAGCTTGCCAGATTTTTTCAAATAGCGTTGACATGTTAGTTTGCCACCTCGGCTGCTTCTTTGCTGTGTTCGCGCACACGTAACAATTGGTTAATGGCAGCGACAAGTGCTTCCACACTTGCAATAGTGATGTCTTCACCTGCACCTTGTGCGCTAGAACGTTTGCCATCTTCGTCTTCTACTGTGATCAACACTGTGGCGACTGCATCGCTCCCACCACTGATGGCGTCCATGTGAAAGCCAGTGACTTCCAGCTTGGGAGAATCTCCCAAGATGCGTTGAACAGCATTGAGTGCGGCATCCACCGGCCCCACGCCCAGTTGTGCTTCGGTTCGGGTTTCACCATTCACACGCGCGACCACGCTGGCGGTGGGGGTGGTTCGATTACCTGTGGTGACCACAAGCTGATCGAGCTCAATGGCCCGTTGCTCTTTTGGCACCTTGGCCATCACGCTCTCGGCAATCGTGAATAAATCTGTTTGAGTGACGTGTTTGCCTTTGCCACCCAAGGATTTAACACGTTTTACAATTTCCAACAACTCATCTTTGCCGGGTATTAAGCCAGCTTCATGGAGCGCAATTTCAACGCTATGTGTGCCCGTATGTTTGCCAATCACTAAACGGCGTTTGTGCCCCACCATTTCAGGCGTCATGATGCCCGGCTCAAACGTGCTGGATTCTTCCAACACACCGGCTGCATGGATGCCACTTTCGTGTGAAAAAGCGTTGGCACCGATAATGGGTTGAGGTGGCGGTGTGGGAATGCCTGTTAAACGTTCAACAAAACGAGACACTTCGTAAAGGTTTTCCGTATGGGCCTTAACCTTGTAGTTTTCGTAAAGGCAGTGTAAACACATCACTGTTTGTTCCAGTGAGGCATTGCCAGCTCGCTCCCCAATGCCATTGACGGAAACCTGAACCATCGTGGCTCCGGCTTCCACAGCGGCCAGGGTGTTGGCCACGCCCATGCCAAAGTCGTTATGACAGTGGATGCTGATGGCGGTGCCAACCTGAGCCGTGACGCGGTTGATCATGTCCTGAATGCTTTGCGGTGTCCCCACCCCGACCGTGTCTGGAAGATTGAGCCAATCGGCTCCGGCTTCCTCGGCTATTTTGCAAATTTCAATTAAGAATTCAGGGTCAGTTCGTGTGGCATCCATTGGGCTGAACATACAAATGAGTCCAGCGTCTTTAATCTTCTGTATGGCTGCGCGACTTTTTTCGACAATTTTCTCACGCGTGGAGTGAACTGCATGCGCCATCTGCACTTCAGAAGTTGGCGCGAAAACGTGAACCATATCCACACCGCATTCGATGGCCGTATCAATGTCAATGTCCACCACGCGCGCCAAGCCACAGACTTGACTATTCCTCACAGCATCCGAAATTTGCCTAACTGCGTCTTTCTCTTCTTCGGAGTTGATGGGAAAACCAGCTTCAATGACGTCCACATTGAGTTCTTCCAGTTTCAGGGCCAGGGCCACCTTGTCCTGAACTGAAAATCCAACACCAGGGGTTTGTTCCCCATCCCGCAACGTTGTATCAAATACAACGATATCAACTGGATCTGCCAACTTTCACCACCTCTTTCGCTTTGGTTGTGTCTTCCTTGAGCCAATCCATCATCTGACGGAGGGACTCGCCAACGGCTTTCACTTGATGTTCTTCATCTCGGCGCAATAGGGCATTAAATACGGGCAAGCCTGCCTGATTCTCAAGCACCCACTCGGTTGCGAATTTGCCATTCTGGATTTCTTCCAGGATTTCTTTCATGGTGGCTTTGACATTGTCATCAATCACACGAGGACCACGGGTGACATCGCCATACTTGGCTGTGTCACTGACGAAGCGGCGCATCTGTTCCAGGCCACCGTTGTAGATTAAATCAACGATCAATTTCATTTCATGAACACATTCAAAGTAAGCCATTTCAGGGGCGTATCCTGCTTCGACCAGGGTTTCAAATCCGGCTTTCATCAAAGCGCTGACCCCACCGCAAAGTACGGCTTGTTCGCCGAACAAGTCGGTTTCTGTTTCTTCTTGAAAAGTGGTTTCAAGCACGCCTGCTCGCGTGCCACCAATGGCTTGTGCATAAGCGAGTGCTTTGTCTTTGGCTTGGCCAGAGGCATCCTGCGCGACTGCGATCAAACAAGGGACGCCCTTGCCATCTTCGTAAAGTGCTCGGACCAAGTTACCAGGCCCTTTTGGAGCAACCATGACCACATCAAGATTCTGAGGCGGCAAAATCTGGTTGTAATGGATGCTAAACCCGTGCGCGAAAAATAATGTTTCCTTGCCAGAAAGCGTGGGTTCAACCTCTTCTCTGTAGACCTTTGGCTGTATGGTGTCTGGTGTCAGGAACATGATCATTTCAGCATCTTTGGCGGCATCGATACAGCTTGCCACTTCCATGCCATCTTCCTCAGCCTGTTTCCAGGAAAACCCGCCGGGGCGTAAACCAACCACCACATCATGACCACTATCGCGCAGGTTCATGGCGTGAGCGCGACCCTGGCTTCCGTAGCCCAGTACCGCCACACGCTTGCCCTGCATCAGTTCTGGCTTTGCATCCTGATCATAATAAATGTTTACCATAGTCTCGTCTTCACCTCTAGGTTGATTTCTAAAATATTTGGAGTTTTATAGTTTGAGTTAAACCAGCACTTTTTCAGCCTGTCGATCCATTACCGAGGTGGTCTTTTGACCACGAGCAAGGATGATGCGACCCGTGCGGGCCAATTCAACAATGCCGTAAGGTTTGAGCATGTCGATGATGGCATCCACTTTGTCACCCTTGCCGCTGATTTCGATCATCAATCGCTTTTTACCGACATCCACAATCTTGGCGCGAAAAATGTTGACCAATTCAATAATCTCGCTGCGTTCAGAAGGGGGTGCATGAACCTTGATCAAAGCCACTTCACGCTCAACATGAGGGTCTTTGGCCAGGTCGTTGATCTTGATGACATCGACCATTCGGCCCAATTGCTTGACCACTTGTTCCAGCACGCGATCATCCCCGCGCACCATAATAGTCATGCGGGAATAGCGGGGGTCCTCCGTTTCGCCTACGGCCAAGCTGTCGATGTTGAAGCCGCGTCGGGCAAACATGCCTGAAATTCTTGCCAGAACCCCACTTTCATTGATAACGATTGCGGACAAGGGGTGAAGATGCTTGCTCATTTTTTGCCCTCCGGTCCTGGGATAAAGTTCACATTGGCTCCGCCGGCAGGCACCATTGGATACACACATTCTTCACAGTCTGTCATCACATTCAGGACCACAGGCAATCGTTTTTCCTCTGCTTCCTTTAAGGCCCATTTTATGGCTTGATTTAATTCCTCAGGTCGTTCCACTCGCTTTCCAAGACCACCACAAGCAATGGCGACTTGATCGAAAGCGGGAGGCATCAACGTGGTTTCAGCAAAACGATCCTCAAAGAAAAGATGCTGCCACTGCCGCACCATGCCGAGGAAGAGGTTGTTCAAAATCACACAAACAACGGGAATGCGATAACGCACCGCAGTGACCAGCTCTTGCATGTTCATGATGAAAGAACCGTCACCGTCGATGCACACCACGGGGGCTTCGGGCTTGGCCAGCTTGGCACCCAAGGCTGCGGGAAAACCGTAGCCCATCGTGCCCAAACCGCCGCTGGTCAGCCACGTCCTCGGTTTGCGGAAGGTGTAATACTGGGCTGTCCACATCTGATGTTGCCCGACCCCAGTGGTGATGATCGCATCGTCGTCTAGGAGTGAGTCGACTTCCTCAATAACCTGTTGAGGAAGGATTTGATTTTCTTTTTCTTTATACCCAAGCGGATATTCCTTGCGCCAACCGTTCACCTGATTGTGCCACTCCGTCCAATCGGGTCTGGATTCCCAGGAACCAACCGACTTGATTAGGTCTTTTAACACCGGTTTGGCGTGACCCACAATGGGAACCATAGCTGGCACATTTTTACCAATTTCAGAAGCATCAATGTCGATGTGGATGAGCTTGGCCCAAGGGCAGAATTCATCCAGTTTGCCTGTGATTCGATCATCCAGACGCGTGCCAACGCAGATCATGGCATCGCAGTGATAAAGGGAAAGTATTGCATAACCCGTGCCATGCATCCCAGGCATCCCCAAGGAAAGGGGGTGGTCAATCGGGAAATTCCCCAATCCCATCAACGTGCTGACCACAGGGATGTTGAGCGCTTCGGCAAAATCCATCAACTCTTGGGAGGCTTCCGCGTGAAGCACCCCACCACCCGCGAGGATGACAGGGCGCTCACAATTTTGGATCACTTCAAGTGCTTTACGAATTTGTTTTGGATGGCCTTCATAAGGCGGTTTATAACCTTCCAGTTCAATTTCTTTGGGACGGATCGCACTGGTTTGTTGAACCTGTAAGTCTTTGGGAATATCAATGAGCACCGGCCCAGGTCGGCCAGAGCGTGAAATATGAAAGCCCTCGGCGAAAATCTGGGGCAAATGGTCCGAGTTCTGAACCAGGTAATTGTGTTTGGTCACCGGCATGGTGATGCCTCGGACGTCCGCTTCCTGAAAGGCATCATTGCCAATGAGGCTGGTGGCGACCTGGCCTGTGATGGCAATCAATGGAGTTGAATCCATGATGGCATCGGCCAATCCAGTTACAAGGTTTGTTGCGCCCGGACCACTGGTGGTCAGGATGACGCCAGGTTCGCCGGTGACACGGGCGTACCCTTCGGCCATATGAGCCCCACCTTGTTCATG
Source organism: Candidatus Fraserbacteria bacterium (assembly GCA_029262795.1). GTDB lineage: Bacteria > Bipolaricaulota > Bipolaricaulia > RBG-16-55-9 > JAJCYT01 > JAJCYT01. Next base: position 52,805 of record JAJCYT010000010.1, on the reverse strand, counting down.
ACCAACCATAATGTGCCGTAAATCGCTATCTTTATACAAGGCATCATAAATGGGCATAATGGCGCCACCTGTGACGCCAAACAACAAATTTGCCCCTTCTGCCTTTAGTGCTTCGATCACGGCTTGGGCACCGGACCTTTTGTTCACCGACCGCTTATGCGATGTGGGCTCAACCTTGGTGCTCATTTAAGTTCTCCCTAAAAAGTTTACCAATAACACGCGTTCATCAGCTGCGTGGTGGTGTCCGGTTGCATCAACAATTTTTCTTTATCTTCAGATGAATCTTTAAATTTCATGTCTTCGTTTTCGTCAAAACAAAAATTGAAGCCTCTTGCATTGCTTCTCATTTCAAAAGTGTAATCGCAGTGTTCATCGCTACAAGCCCAAAGTTCCAATGTGTTTTTGGTGTGGCCGATATAGGTGTTGTGCATCAAAGAATCACATTTTTGGCAAAACATAATTAAGTCCTTTTCAAAAATTATATATAGACCTCGCTCATCAAGATGAGCCGATAGATCAATAAATGAGTCAACAAAACAAGTGACTCAAAACCTCAAAATATTGGATGTAAAGAAGTCGTCTTTCTCAGAACCGAGAATTAAAAATGGTTTGAGAGTAAATGATTAGCCCCAGAGGGGCAGAATAATGGAAAGGAGGACAGTAGAGACTACCAGGTAGGTGCACCCTTCGGTACGTTGAGTAATGGTCATGCGTTGCGTCCAAGTGAGATTCCGCATGCGAAACCCCTCCTTTCGAGTTGTGTGTTGCTTGAATCTACAATCTACAAGAGATCTTGTTTCATGCGAGATTCTGTATAATCTTGCCAAACCATAGCACAATACAATGACAATGTCAAGACCCATAGCGGAATTTCAAAAGGCACTTCGCAGTCCAAAATGTGTGACAGACATCACCTCAAATTTGGATTTTGTGACAGGATCTCTTAAAAACAACCTATGCTTAAGCTTGAAACCCTGCATGAACTTCGCACTGGCAAAATAGATTTGCACATGTATTTGAACGATTTATACGATTTGATTGAAGCCAAAGAAAAAGAAATTCAAGCGTTGGTGCCGGGCACGTTTGATCAACAAAAAATTTCTCAACAAGCGGATGAATTGTATAAAACCTATTCACCAGACCCAGAGTTTCGGCCTCTTTTATATGGCGTCCCTGTTGGCGTCAAAGATATTTTTCGGGTGGATGGTTTTCCGACCCAATGTGGCAGTGCATTGCCGCCCTCACTGTTTGATGGGCCAGAAGCTGCCTGTGTGACTCGGCTTAGAAAAGCGGGAGCCATCATCCTTGCAAAAACCGTCACCACCGAGTTTGCCTATTTTGAACCCGGCCCCACGCGCAACCCAAACCATCTGGAGCATACCCCTGGCGGGTCGAGCAGTGGTTCGGCCGCAGGGGTGGCGGCTGGATATTTTCCTTTGGCCTTGGGATCTCAGACGGTGGGATCAATTATCCGACCCGCCGCTTATTGTGGCGTGGTGGGGTTTAAGCCAAGCGCCGGAAGGGTTTCTAAAGAAGGCGTGATTCCTTTTTCTCCAACCGCTGATCAGATAGGGATTTTTTGCAAGGATGTAGAGGGTGTCGAATGCAGCATGCTTGTTCTGGATGAAACCTGGTCATGGAAAAAACGACCTGAGCGTGTGTCTTTGGGGATCCCTGTTGGCCCCTATCTGGATCAGGTTACTGATGAAGTCAAAATACATTTTGAACAACAGGTCGATTTGCTTGAATCAAAAGGGTACAAAATTAAAAAAATTCCAATGTTTGAAAATTTTGAATTCATCCACGACACCCATCATCTGATGACGGCGGCGGAGAAAGCCAGAGTGCATGCCCCATGGTTTGATCATTACCAAGAACTTTATCGTCCAAGAACGAGGGCATGGATTGAACGAGGACAAAGCATCGACGATGCCACACTCAATCTTTATCAACAACAGGGCCTGCTGCTCAGGAATGAGATCGAGAACATCATGGGCGAAACTGAAATTGATGTTTGGATTTGTCCCTCAACCCTAGACACCGCACCAAAAGGGCTAGACAGCACGGGAAATCCAGCGATGAATCTGCCATGGACTTCCGCAGGACTGCCTGCCATATCCCTTCCATCAGGTAAGAATAAACATGGGTTGCCATTTGGAATCCAAGTGGTTGCCGGGTTTCATCAAGACGAAATCTTATTGATCATCTCGAAAAAATTCGAGCAAATTTTTTCATCTTCGTTTGATTTTCCTTAAAAAAAGATGAACTTTATTCCCATTTGCTGGTTGCCTGTTGGAACCAGTTGGCAAATTTTACTTCACGATCTCGATGTTCGTAACCAGCGCTGTCTTTTCCCTGGTACTCATCTCGATACCAATGAACGGTAGAGGTCAACCAATCTTTAAACGATGTGGTGGTGTAGCCCAGTTCAGATTCTGCTTTGCTGTTGTCCAGCATGAAGTTGATCATGTTGCCGTAAGTTTCTGGATATTCAAATTCTGTTTGCTTGAACACTTCAGTGGGAACACTTACGAGTTCCGGTTTTACATCGAGTGCCTCTGCAGACAGATCAATCAACTTTTTAAGAGTGACCACTTCACCTTGAGCCAGGTTGTACACTTGCCCCGCTGCCTTATCGCTGTTCATAGCGAGCAGGTAGCCTTTGGCCAAATCATGCGAGTAAGCCAATCTGAATGACTGCACGCCGCCATTGTTGATTAACAGCGGTTTACCATCCATCAGACGTTGGAAATAAAAATACCCTCGCAGGGTCACATCTTCAGGGCCAAGCACCACAGGCGGGCGAATGATGGTGAAAGGAATATCTGTTTGCTCGAACAGGGTGTGTTCGCTATCAATTTTACCCATGGTGTACGTCCAAAGTGGGGTGTCTTTTTCTTCTTCGGGTGGCTTGAAGCCAAAATCCACGTCGGGCTCTTTGGAAGGCATGGTCATTGTCGCGGTGTAATATGAGGCTGCACTGCTGGTAAAAATATAGCGGCCAATGTTGCCCTTAAACAGCTCAAGTGCCTGACGAACATCGACCGCCGTGTAGGCGATGTTGTCAATTACAGCATCAAACGAACGCCCGCCAAGCTGGCCAAAATCTTCAGCTTGGCCTCGGTCACCTTTTACGTGAGTGACCTGATCAAAAAACGCTGGCTGCTGCTGTCCACGGCTAAACACCGTGACCTGATGCCCCTGTTGTAACAATTGCTCCACAATGGCTTTTCCAAAAAACGTCGTCCCTCCAATGACCAAAACAGAACCCATATTGAATATCACCTTTATTCTTCAAGTTAAAATGACAAGAAATTTAATTTGGCAAGCAAAGCATATCAAAATGCATATGGAAATGTAACCAGAAAATTTTCCTCTTAAAATCTGTAAATTCATTAATGGATGAGGTTTTAGCTGGCTCCGCATGTTCTATAACAGTACCATTTATGCTTGTTCAATATAGGATCAATAAATTTTGATTAAGGTTGGGAATTCCATGGTCAGTTCAAATCCACAGGATGAACATTTCACCACACCAAATCAGGTGATCTTGCATGACCCTGAGCAATCGAAATGGTTCAAATTTCAACATCCTGTTGAGGTGATTCAGGCATTTGAGCACGAATCAGTGTTGTCTTCGCTGAAAAAAGTTGAGGATGCCGTCAATGAGCATAATCTTCATGCGGCAGGGTTTTTATCTTATGAGTCTGCACCAGGGTTTGATGCAGCACTCAAAGTGAAAATGCGACAGGTGAATACACCTCTACTTTGGTTTGGACTTTATGAATATGCTGAAACAATGATCTTGCCCAATGCAGAGGATAGCATCAGCCTCAATGAGTGGGAATCTGACGTTGACGAGGCGGAATATTTTGAAATAATTTCAAACATTAAAACCCATATTGCTGAAGGAAATACCTATCAAGTCAACTATACTTTTCGTCTACGTTCAGCATTTTCAGGAGACCCTTGGCAATTGTTTCTGAGGTTGGTTGCAGCCCAAAACGGTGGATTTTCAGCTTATGTTGAAATGGAAGATCTGGCCATCTGTTCAGTATCACCGGAGCTTTTCTTTAGACTCTCTGGCGAAACGCTGGTTTCCAGACCTATGAAGGGAACCGCACCTCGTGGGAAAACACTGGATGATGATGCGGCTCTTGCAGATTGGCTCAAACATTCTAAAAAGAATTTGGCTGAAAATGTGATGATTGTCGACATGCTGCGCAACGATATGGGCAAAGTGGCCGAAGTGGGAACGGTCAAGGTGTCAGACTTATATAAGATAGAGCGCTATCCAAGCGTATTACAAATGACTTCCACCGTCACCTCAGAAACCAAGGCTTCGGTGGTCGGGATTTTATCAGCCCTTTTTCCCTGTGCATCTATCACAGGAGCGCCCAAAGCCAGCACGATGAACATCATCAGCGAATTGGAAAAGTCACCTCGCGGCGTTTATACGGGCTCCGTGGGATATATTGCGCCAAATCGCGAGGCTCAATTTAATGTGGCCATCCGCACAGTGGTGGTCAATAAAAAAATGAGTGAAGCGGAATATGGTGTCGGCGGGGGCATTGTATGGGATTCGGACTCAAAAGAAGAATATGAAGAATGTCGGATCAAAGCCGATGTGCTCATGAAACAGAGGCCCATATTTGATCTGTTGGAATCCATACTTTGGGAAGCGGACGCGGGCTATTTTTTATTGGACAAACACCTTCATAGAATGACGGCTTCGGCAGAATATTTTAATATTCCTTTTGATCCGATCAAGCTCAACCACAAACTCATGCAGTTCGAGAAAAATGCGGGCAATGAATCTCAAAAAGTTCGGGTGCAATTAAGTCAGGCAGGTGTCATCAGCATCGAAGCCATTCCCATTTCAAAAATCCCTTTGCCCGATACGTTAAACGTTAAGTTGGCTGAACAGCCTGTTGACTCAAGTGATGTTTTTTTATACCACAAAACCACCCATCGTGGTGTGTACGATGCTGCTATAAATTCCCAACCAAATTGTGATGACGTATTGCTGTGGAATGAACAAGGACTTCTGACCGAATCCACAAAGGCTAATCTTGTTTGCCAATTCGACGACGGACTGTTTACGCCCTCTGTGACGAGTGGGCTGCTGGCAGGCACTTATCGTGAACAATTACTTGAAGAAGGAATGATTCAAGAGCGAACGATCAAAGTGGACGAACTTTGGGAATGTGGTGAAATCTTTCTGATTAACTCAGTTCGACGTTGGATGAAGGTGGAACTTAATCACTTCATCCAGCAAAAGTAGTGTGCCTTTAACGCACCACTTCCCAGGCCAGATGGGTAAGTTCGGGCTCTATGAGTTTTTCCCAGGCCAGACGTAAGGCGGCGGGAGAACCTGGGGTGGAAATGATGATTTTGTTTCGATAAACCCCTGCGGTGGCACGTGACATCATGGCTGCAGAACCAATCTCCTCATAACTCAACTTGCGAAACAGCTCACCAAATCCCGGCAAGGTTTTCTCAAGTTTGCTGCTTAGGGCATCATAAGTGGTATCACGGCGAGAAATGCCTGTGCCTCCGTTGAAAATGATGATTTGGGCCTCACCCACCGCCAACAGATCCAATACCTTAATCACTTGATCTGGCTCATCTTTAATCAGGTGGTAGCCGACCAATTGATGACCTGCCTGAGAAACCTGTGTTTCCATGTAAAAGCGATTGTCATCGGTGTCTGGTTGTCGGCTGTCACTGACAGTGACCAAAGCCAGAGAGACGGGGCCCTTTTCACTGGCAAACGCTTTGTGTTGTTCTGGGGGGGATGGTGACATGAAGCACCCTTTTTTAAAGTTCAGAAAAAACCAGAAACACTTCTATGGTTAAAAAATTCACCATAGAAGTGTTTGCGATTCTAATTTAAATGTAAAGTTGATCAAATGGCTTATTTAACCCACTACGTCTTTGAGTTGTAAGCCCTGTTTTTTCATGAAAGGCATCAGGCCAATTTTGTCGATGGTGCGAATGGCACGCGTCGACATGCGGATGCGGACGTGGCGGTTCAATTCTGGCACAAACACTTTCTTTCGCTGGATGTTTGGACGCTGCCAGCGGCGGTTCTTTTGCGCAGAAAAGGTCACGCGATTGGCCGCATTAGGGCGCTTGCCCGTTAGCCTGCAAATCTTACCTTTTGGTTTTCGTTTAACAGACATCTTTGTCTCCTTTTAAAAGCAGACCACTTTTTACCAGATTTCGCCTCTTATTTCAACTGCATTATCCCGCAATGATGCCATGGGCCTCAACACCAGACTTAATCACATTTCTCCCTAAATATGAATGGGCCTAGACAACAGGGTTTTTAAGCACACCAATACCGAAAACTTCTATTTCCACCACATCATCAGATGTTAGTGGACCTACACCCGCAGGGGTTCCCGTGGCAATGACATCGCCGCGCTCCAATGTCATGACAGTTGAAATCACAGCAATTAGATGAGGAATGGAAAACGCCAACTGAGAAGTGTTTCCCTGCTGTTTGATTTCTCCATTGAGACGAGTGGTAACTTCCAACACATCGGGCAATTCATCGGGGGTAACAAGTACGGGCCCTAAACAACCAGACGTGTCAAACCCTTTTGCACGTACCCAGTTTCCTTCCCATTTTTGTGCATCTCGATTGGAAACATCATTGAAACAGGTGTAGCCCCAGATGACAGCGTCAGCTTCTGGTTCAGCCACATTTTTACACGTGCCGTTGATGACCACCGCAATTTCGCCCTCATAATCCACCCTGGATGCTTCCGGCAAATGGATAGGATCACCAGGGTGATTCAGTGCTGAAGGCGGTTTGAAGAACAATAAGGGATGTTCCGGCACATCGCCGCCCATTTCCGAAGCATGGTCGGCGTAGTTTTTGCCCACACAAATGATCTTGCCAGGGGACACTGGGGTAAGCAGTTTTATGTCATTCAGTTCGAACGATTGACCTTCTTCAGTTTTCACATGATCTTCATGAAAGGTGCCAAAATGAATGTGATTGTTTTCGTTGTTTCGGAATCGCGCATATTTCATCATCGACTAAACATTCCTTTTTGGATGCCAAGTTTCATAATGGCTTCCAATACCCCTGCGGCGATAGAATCTGCTTTCTCGCTCACGCGGCAACAATCCGATGATTCACCACGATGGTCGATGTCTCCAAGCTTCATGCCTTCAGGGATTTTTATGCCACTATATAAAAGACCGCGTAGCACGCCGGAAATTTCTGTTTTCACAGGCACTTTACCCTCTGACGTTTGAATATGGCCGACCACTTCACCCGCTTCAACCATATCCTCAATATTTTTTTGGCCTTCAAACACACCCGATGCAGGTGCTCGAATCACTCTTTCGTGGCGGAAGCCGGAACTGTTGCAAGGGGTGCCATCATCGGGAATCGGCCCCCCTGTAAAAAAAACTCGCCCACACTGGCTGCCCCCTTTGGTTTCAATGACAGCATCGGCATGAACCCCCGCTTCAAGACCAGGGCCAATGGCAATGACCATAGGGGCTTGATCAATGTGCGTGTCCAAAGGTGTTTTGGCCATGCGACCATCAATTAAAATAGCAGGGTTGATGTCGTCCAAAATTTTTCCTTCCGGGTCAACGATCACAGGCACACCTTCAGGATTGTTTTGAATGTAGGCTTGAGCTTCAGATGCAGAATTTACTAATTTGGTGGGTGTTTTCTCAATGGCGAAATCCTGTTCAAAAACGGCATTGGAAAAGGAAACCAGACGTCGAACCACCAAAGGCTGCGGCAGTTCAGTCACCACCACGGGAAACCCCGCCCAACGCAATCGTTGAATGGCACCAGAGGCCAAGTCGCCTCCACCACGAACGACCACCCACAAGTTTGAAAATAAGTCATCTACGCGTTGAGCTGCGCCTGCTGTTTGCGTTTCCATCGGACAATGCCTCCTTCAAGGGTGCCGTCAAGCTGGTTTTTTCGTTCAATCATTTCGGCCAACATGCTGATGGCGATTTCCCCAGGTTCTTTGCCGCCAATGGGCAATCCCATCGGGGTGACCACCTGTTCCAGTTTTGATGCCAAAACGCCTTCATCTTTAAGAATTTTGAACAATTGGGCACGCTTGGGCACACTGCCGATCATGCCCAGATACGCAAAAGGTCTGTCGGAATCCAACAGCGTTTTTAACACCACTTTATCGGTATCGTGGCAGCGTGTGATGACTGCTGCAAAGGTTCGTTCATCTGGCAAGGGCAATGCCTTTTCGTAGTTGTGATTCGCGACAATCACTTTTTCACAAAAGGGGAGCTTTTTTGCGTCTGCAAATTCCGGGCGATCATCCACAATATCGACGGTAAAAACACCCGATGCCGAAGCCACCTCAGCCAGTTTTGCACCCACATGCCCCGCGCCAAAGATTAACAATCTCAAAGATGGAAAGATTTGATGCACAAAATAATCTGCCTGCTGCGTGTAAACCTTTTCAGATTTCCACAATGCATCAGCGGTTGGTTTTGCTTTTTTATAAAAATTTTCTTCACCAAACAAAACTTCAGATTCGGAGAAAAGAGCCTTTGCCGGATTCGCTTGATGCTCAATCAGATCATATGCAACAACAAATGATTGACGTTGCTCCAATAAACCTGATGCCAATTGATAAAACCCTAAATCTTTTTGCTGAGCAGATTCAAACATCACTTGCATGATGCCGCCGCAGTGCATGCCTAAATCGCCCAAGTGATATTCTCGCAACATCGATTCCGATTGTTGCATGGAAAGCGCGGCTTCACGAATGACGCGTCCCTCAATCGCACCACCGCCCAGGGTGAATTCAATATTGCCATCAGGAAACACCAGCATCTGCGCCCCCGCATTTCGAGGTGCAGAACCAACGGCATGAACCACCCGACAGATTTTGAATGTCTGATTCTGTTCAAGCAGCTCAACCACACGATGGTAAAATTGGTGTTCTGCCAATGGCATTAAAACTCCCTTTGGCCCTGTAATGTTTCGTAATCTTTGGGCGTGTTGACATTGAGTTGAGTTTCAATATCTGTTCGCTCCAACTTGGTTGCGTTTTCCCAATGGGCTTTTATTAAACCGAGCGCACTTTGGTCACCCTGTAATGCTTTTAAATCCGAAAACCATTCCTTGGGAAACACAACAGGATGCCCCTTGCGCTGATTATACACTGGAAAACAAGCCTCACCAGAATCAAAAGTTTGAATCAGATCGTTAATTAATGAGTTGGTGATCAGGGGCATATCGCCAGGATAAACCAACACGCCGTTGCAATTGGGTAAGTTTTCTATCCCGATACGTAAAGATGACGCGCGCCCTGTGGCCCAATCCTCATTAAAAATGATCTGGAGTTTTGGATGTGTTTGTAGCTCGCTTACGGCCTGAATAATTTCCTCGTTTCGATGACCAACAATCAGCAGAATTTGTTGTAAATCTGAATCCAACGAAGCCTTGACGCTGTGATAGAGAATGGTTTGTTGTTTGAAAGGTTGAAGTAATTTGTGCTGAGGCAAGAAGCGGCGACTTTCTCCTGCAGCGAGGATAATTCCTGGTATCACAATAAAAGAGAAACAGGGTGATGCCAGCTTCTAAAGGCTGGCATCACCCTGTGAATTTAAAAATTTAGTTGCCTTGTCCAACAGTTTTCATCAACTCTTCCAACGCTTTAATGTCTAACAGTTGGAGATATTCAGAATCAGTGGACATGACCAATGTGCCAGTCCCTTGTTGATTAAAGGTGGATTTATACGATTCCAGCGTTCGCCAGAAACCATAAAATTCTGGATTGGCACTGTAGGAATTCGCATAAACGCGCAGGGCTTCAGCATCGCCTTGACCTCGCAACTCCTGTGCTTCTCTTTGAGCATTGGCCAGAATAATGGTCACCTGTTTATCGGCTTCCGAGCGAACTTCTCTGGAGCGCTTTTCGCCTTCGGCACGAAGTTCGGTGGCCGCCTGCTGGCGATCTGCACGCATCAAACGATAAACGTCCTCTTTGATGGTATCCGGCAAATCTGTCCGTTTCAGGCGGACATCCACGATTTCCACACCCAAGGTTTTAGCTTCTAACGCTGAGCGATCAGTGAATGTTTGAATGTATTCTTCGCGGTTGGTTGATACAATTTGTTCCAACGTTTGGCCAGCAAGCACATTGCGGACGTTAGAAAACACCAAATCATCCAGTCTTGACTGCGCTGCATTGAAATTACCACGAACGGACTCAATAAATGTTTGAGGATCGTTCACTCGCCACAGCGCGTAATTGTCGATCAACAAACGGAGCTGTTCCACCACAGGGTCAGAAATGATGATCTCTCGAGGCTGCACATCGTAAACCTGAAGGCGGGAATCAAAATAGGATACAGCTTGAATAAAAGGAACTTTGAAATGTAGGCCGGGTTCCTTGATCACCTGCTTGACTTCCCCAAACTCCAATACCACAGCCACCTGAGTTTCGTCTACAGAAAACGTTAATAAATTAAACGAAATCGCCAGCAACACCACAATGACGACAAATCCTATCAATGTTTTCACTGTTCGCCCCCATTTCCTCCACTTTGTTGGTTTCTAAGCAGCGAAGTCAGATCCAGCAACCTCAGCGTGCCATCGTCACCATCAGGAAGTATCAATATATTCAAGTTGGGCAGCACGTCCTCCATCATTTCAATGTAAAGGCGCGTCATGGTCACGGAGGGATCACCGCTGTTGAATTCATTTAACACGCTATTAAATAAAGCCACGTCCCCACTGGCCTGTGCAATCTTGCTTTGCTTGTAACCTTCGGCCTCATTTTTGATTTGTTCAGCTTCCCCTTCGGCTTCAGGCAGCACTTGGTTGCGGTGTCGATTGGCCTGTTCGATGGTGGTTTCTCGGTCTTGCCTGGCACTGTTGACATCATCAAATGCATCCGCCACAGGTTCTGGAGGCAGTGTGTCCTGGAGTTTAACATTGACAATATCAATGCCAGTTTCATAAGAATCCAGCAGAATTTGAAGTTTTTCCTGAACATCCTGCGCGATGGCGTTTCGTTCAGTGGTTAACACTTCATCCAGGGTGCGTTTGGCCACCTCTTCGCGGAGCACAGCTTCTGCCGCCATTTGCACCAAAGCTCTGGGATTAATGATATTGAACACAAATAGTGCAGCATCTTTGATTTGATATTGAATCACGCACTCGACAACCACCAAGTTGTTTCCTACCGTGATGCGGTCACCTTCGGTGTCCACTGGTCGGGTGTCAATTTCGCCTGATTCTGTAAGGCCTGTGTCCGTTTCTTGGTCCGATGTGTCTCCGGCACGGGTGGCATTTCGGTTGGCCTTTTTACCCGTCAACATCAAGGCTTCTTCTTCACGTGTTTCGTAGCGCGGGTTGGGCGGTGGTGTGATGGTGCGGAAGCCGATCTCAATTTTCTGGATTTCTGTGGCTGGCACAATCACAACGCTTTCAAATGGTGCTGGCAAGTGATAGTGCAGTCCAGGGGTGGCAGTGCGGATATGTGCACCGAACTGTTTTACCAATGCCACTTCGGATGGGCCGACTTGGAAAATACCCCCTGCTGCATAAAAACCGATGACAACCAGCACGATGACCCAAGCCGAAAGGCCGCTGAGACGCCCCAGCAGGCTTCTTGCCTGTTCAACAATTTCAGGTTCTTGATCTTTTTCAAATGGATTTCTAGCCAACGAACTTCCCCCTTTAGAATTGAAAAATCTAATGATATTAGACGTTTGTCTTCATTCTATGAGAAGCCCCTGCTATTCGCAAAAAAATGTGGCTCGAATCGAAAATCTTTTTCACATCTTCAAAGGATTAATTCGATGTCAGGGTAAGGATTCTTTAAGTTGCATCAAGCTATGGAATGTGATATGGTGAATTGAATTTGTGAGGGGACTAAAATCGTTATTAAGGTGACTTTCCGCCATCAAACCATGCTTACCGTAATGAAAACACCAGATTGCTAATGTTTGAGAGGATAAGTTATTTGGGTGAAAGCATGGTATTGAGAAGTTTTAGGAAGAGGTGACGATGAAAGTTTGTCTTTATCTCGAAGGTGAAGATTGGGTTGCAAAGTCTGGTTTTCGCACCGCATTTGAAAATCATAAACGAGCGCTAGAAAGTGCCGGGGTGACCATTACATTGGACCCCAAGGACGACTACGATTTGCTGCATTCGCACTTTTTTGGCCCAAAAACCATGTTTTATGTGTTGCAGGCCAAGCGCAAGGGTATTCCAGCTGTGTGCCACGCCCATAGTTTTGGTTCACATGATTTTCGTGACAGTTTTACTCTGTCTAATGCTGTTGCACCGCTTTATGAGCGCTATCTTCGATATCTCTATGGTCAGGCCGATATGGTGATGACCTGTTCCCAATTTGCCAAACAAGTCATGCATGAAGGCGGTATCAGTGTTCCCATTGAAGTGGTTTCCAATGGCATGGATGCACAGGGGTTTAAAGCAACCTCTGATGCGGTGGAAAAATACCGCGAGCAAATTGGGGTAAAACAGTTTGCATTTTTCACGGCAGGCAACTTGATTCCCCGTAAGGGTGTGATTGATTTCATTGAGGTGGCGCATCAATTGCCTCAATACGACTTTGTTTGGTTTGGCAAGCGTTGGAACAAAATTTGCAATGCCAATCCAGAAATGGCCCGTTGCCTGGAAGACATGCCTTCAAATGTTTATATGCCTGGGTTTGTGGACGATACAGCCAGTGCATTTTCCGCAATGGATGCCTTGTTTTTTCCTTCTTATACGGAAAATCAACCGATGACCATTTTGGAAAGCGGTACGTTGGGCCTGCCTTTAATTGTTCGTGATATTCCAGAATATAAGGGCTTTTTGACGCACGGCGTCAATTCCTTAAAAGGGCAGAGTCAAGAAGAGTTTATCCAACATATAACTCGTGTGGCTGAAGACGCTGAATTGCGCCAACGTTTACAAAAAGGCGCCAATGCCTTGACAGACATCCACGATTTGCCCCATGTTGGCAAACGTTTGTTGTCTTTGTACGGTTCTTTGATTGAAAAAAATGCCCTGGTTGGGGCTTCTGCATAAGCCAGGGGTTTAGGGAATAAAGAGGTAGAGGGAGACGTAACCAGGTCATGATCGTTTGTACCTTTTTAGAGTCTAAAGAAGTATTGGCCAAAACAGGCATTATGAGCGCTTATCGCAATCATCAGCGCGCGTTGGCTAAAGCTGCGATTCCGTTTACGGATGAACCCAATGATGGCTACGATGTGCTCCACCTTCACTGGATTGGACCCAAATCTTACTACCATTTCCGACAAGCCAGGAAAAAAGGCAAGCCCGTGGTCGTGACTGCGCACAGCACAGCGGAGACCTCTCGTGGCAGTATCACTTTTTCCGAACTGATCAATCCTATTGTTAAGAGCTATATGCGCCATCTTTACGACAATGTGGATCTGGTGGTGGCGCCATCGCCTTACACTAAATCACTGCTTAGACGCACAGGCATTCACAGTCGAATTGATGTGATCAGTAACGGCATTGATGAAAACCGCTTCAGTGAAGAAAACCTCCACCCTGGAGAATTTCGTAAATCCCAAGGTTTGGATGACCGTTTCACGGTTGTGTCTGTGGGACAGGTCATTCCTCGCAAGGGTGTAAATGATTTTCTAGAAGTGGCAGAAGCATTGCCCGATTACAATTTTTTATGGTTGGGTGAACGGCTGAGCCCATTGCTCAGCTTTTATCCACAAATGCATCGTGCCGTCGAACGTGCGCCGGATCATGTAAAATTCCTTGGTTTTGTTGACCGTGTTGAAGATGCTTATACAGATGTGGACTTGTTTTTCTTTCCATCCTATGAAGAAAATCAACCCATGGTCATTTTAGAAACCACCGCCATGGGATTGCCAATGGTTGTGCGGGATATTCCTTCCTATCAAGGCTGGCTCAATCACGGAGAACATTGCTTTAAGGGCACTAGCAATGAAGAATTTATTAATTATATTAAGCAAATGGCCACCGATGAAGCCTTGCGTGAACGACATTCACAGGCATTATTAAAACAGTCTCAGGAGCATTTGCTGGGTCATGTTGGACGCCAGTATCAAAGTGTGTATGCTGGCCTGTTGGAGGGAAAAAAAGTTTATGCGTAAGACGTTGATCCTCGCCCTGGATGGGGCCACATTTCGGGTCATGGACCCTTGGATCAAAGAGGGCAAGCTGCCCAACTTGGCCAAATTTAAAGCCGAATCTGCCTATGGTCCATTGGAAAGTACGATCCCACCTATCACAGGGTCAGCTTGGAGTTCATTTCAAACCGGTATCAATGCTGGCAAACATGGTTTGTTTGACTGGCTGAGGCGTGATCCAAAAGGTTATAATTTAACCCCCATCAGCGCACAATTGTTGCCACAAGCCACACTTTGGGAAATTCTCAGCCATCACAAAATGAAAGTGGGCGTGCTGGGTGTACCCGTTACCTACCCACCCAGGCCGGTAAATGGATTCATGGTTTCGGGTTTGCTGGCACCTCCCGGGGCATCCTATACCTATCCTCAATCACTACAATCTGAACTAGAAGATGCAGTACCTGGATACACCACCATGCCGGAGCACTGGCGGGGACGGTATCAAGTCAAAGAATGGACGCAAAGCTTAAAAGATTCACTAAAACGAAAATTGGACGCAACGCACTTTCTGATGCAAAAACCATGGGATGTGTTCATGGTTCACTTTATGGAAACCGATTCTGTACAACATCAGATGTGGCATCTCATTGATGGGGTGAAGCGTCCGCGCTATCGCGCCGAAAATGTTCAAGGCAACCCCATTTTAGAAATTTTTCAACAGTTTGATGACGCTTTGCCCGAGTTGTTGAAACAAGCTGGGGATGATACCACGGTTGCCATCATCAGCGATCATGGTTTTGGCCCATTGCACTGGAACATTTACTTGAACAATTGGTTGCTGAAACATGGGTACCTCAAGCTCAAAAAATCAGCGTCTACTTTATTAAAACGAAGTACCTTTTTTGGGTTGGGATTGACGCCTGAGGGCATGTATCCCTTGGCGGAAAGAACAGGGTTTCTTGGACGAAACTCTAAACTCCGTCATGCGCAAATTTACAAGCGCATGGGGCGTGTTTTCTTGTCCCATCAGGACATTGATTGGGAAAACACGCGGGCTTATTCTTACGGCAATGTGGGGCAGGTGTATTTAAACCGACAGGGGCGAGAACCACATGGGGTAGTCAGTGAAGCTGATGCTTCTTCGCTTACCAAAGAAATTCGAAATGGCTTGCTGGAATTGAAAAACCCTGAAAATGGGGACAAAGTGCTGGATGAAGTGATTCCTAAAGAAGCTATTTATTACGGTCCCAACCTGGTCAATGCGCCGGAATTGATGCTTTCTCCCACAGAAGGTTATATGGCCGTTGGCACCAGCGAGTTTGTATCCAAAAATGTCATATCACCAGCCTGTTGGGGTTCGGGCTGGCATCAGATGGATGGCATTTTAATGGCCAAAGGAAATACCATTTTGCCAGGTCCGGTGGATGACGCTCGCTTAATGGATATGGCCTCCACGTTGCTGTATATGAACGGCCTTCCCATTCCAGAATCGATGGATGGTGTTGTGATCCAAAAACTTTTCCACAAAGAGTTTCTTCAAAACAATCCGATCCAAAAAGGTCATACCATCAATGGCCATCATCAAAATGGAGATTTGCCGGAAGGCTACGAAGAGGAAATTCGAAAACGTCTTCAAAGTCTGGGATACATCTAACAATGGCCAGAGGCGTCAAACGCCGCATTACAGTTCTTCTGTCTATTACGGTTGGCATCAGCCTGTTTATTTACATTCTCAATGACATCGGTGTTGAAAAAATTGTTGGTGCCATTGGTCAGCTTGGCGTTCTGGGCACCCTCGTTTCTTTTCTCAATGTTTGCATTATGGTGTTTGGCTGGATTTGGAGCTGGAAAATCCTTCTCAATGCCTATGGCCTTCAACCCTCCTGGGGATTGGTGACTCGTGCTGTCTTAGGCGGGTATGCCCTCAGTTATCTAACCCCATCCATGTATTTTGGAGGGGAGCCCCTTCGTGTTTACATGATGAGCAAAGAGCTTGGGGTCAGTTCTTCAAAAGTGACTGCCACCGTGGTGATTTGGAAAATTCTTGAGGGGGGAACGCTCTTTTCTTTGGTGGTGTTTGGTAGTTTCAATGTGGTGTTCAGTGGCGCATTGAATGTGTCTGAGGAAATATCTTTGGCGGCTGGCAATCTGTTGGTGATGGGCGCTTGGGGATTGATGGCTTGGAGCTTTATCACCAAAAAACATTGGATCAGCCGCTTTTGTGGATTCCTGCAAAAGAAATTGCCGTTTGGCAAAGATCGCCTGACCAAAACACGTTCTTGGCTGATTGAAGCTGAGACCAGCGTACACTTTGCATTTTCAAATCACACCAAAGCGGTGTTAATTGTGTTGGTGTTGTCTTTAATCATTAACCTTACGGTTTTCGTTCGCCCTTGGCTGTTCTTTTCATTTGCCAGTGGTGGGGACATCATGTTCGGGTTCCGAAACCTGGCATTTATTTTTGCCCTGTTTTTCTTTTTGTCTACCTTCTTGTGGCTGACTCCTGGAGGCATTGGCACTTCTGAGTTTGGTCTTATCGGGATATTTCAGTTGGTCAACAACACCATTCCTGGCCGAGATGTGGTGGCCTATTCACTGACCATAAAAGGGATGGAGCTTTTCTTCATCATCATCGGGCTATTTATTTTGTTGCATATGGGGGCGTTGAAGTTTCCCAAATTTCGCAAAGAAGATGACCCTCCTCCTGCCGATTCAAGCTAGTTGATCAAGCCAAAAATCCTGGTTTTTCTAAGGTTACATTAGTTTTTGAGAGTTTCCTTCAAATTGGAAATAGCCAAGTGGATTGAATTTTTGAATAAAGCTTGTGGGGTTTAATTCACACCCCACAAGCTTTTCTATATCTGCGCAGAAAATCCCTGATAAATTATTTAAACGCTTTTAATGAACATTTTCTTTTTCCAAAGTGCTATACTAAAATCAGTGAACTTATTAAAGTTTACATAATAAGGGGGGATCTTTAGTGGGAATTCCAAGTGATGGGAATAAGGTAAGAAGAATACAGCGTTTGATTTTTATTCTGATTTTGTTAGGCCTGTTAGGATTTCTTCAAAATGATGTTACCTATGCTCAACAAGGGCTGGGTCGCTATTGTAGCATAACTTGGGCAAGCGGAGGTTGGGCCGTCGAGTGGTATCCAGATTTGGTTCAGGACCCTTGCGGCAATATCCAGCAAAACAGTGACCCTGGTGGCATTATTCAACGAGCAGGTCTGTACTCTGTGAGTGGAGTCAATAATGTGGTTGTTCGGTGTGGGGCGGATGCTGGTTGGGTTGGCCTCGGTGGAGGCATTGGGGATGGGCCGTTCAAATTCACCTTTGACAATGCTGTTGAGGCCAATCAACGGAGTTGTATTTTTACCGCATCTCCCCAGGAGTTAAAAATCTTTGTTAGGCCTTATGAAAACCGAGGTGGAGCGAGAAGCGGTACTGGTTTCGATTGGGCGCGCCCTCCATACCATACACTCGATTTGTCAAATGAGTTTGGACGCCCCGGAGCTTCGACAACTGCATCGGTTGTCAATTGGGGTGGTGAAGACAGATCAAATATGGGCTTTATTGATAATCATGATGCTTATGATATCGGAATGCCTACAGGCACACCTATCTATGCGGTTGCAGAAGGAAATGTGTTGGCTTCTCGATTTAGAGATGTCACCAACATTTTAGTTGCTGATCCTAAAGATCCAAAGTTTGGCCAAAGAGGATGCACTGCCTCTGATACTCAGGGAGAAATAATCCTAAACCATGTTATAAGCGGAGGGGGACCTACTGGCCTGTATGATGAAATCGTTCAGACTTATTATGGTCACCTCAGCCAAATTGCGGTTCAGGTTGGCGATTTCGTACAACAAGGGCAATTTATCGGGTTGTCTGGCAATACAGGATGTTCATCTGCTCCCCATCTGCATTTCACCACATCACGAATCAAAAACACAGCAGGATATTTCATTTTCCCTTTCAAAATCAACACAAATTTCGGACCTGGTGTCACGGATCAAGGCTCTACTAACACTGGCCAGGTTGCTATTGATCCATATGGTTTCTATCCGCCTGCAGGATTTGATCCTTGGGCATGGCGGGCTTATCCATTAGGTGCTCTTAGCATCAAATTGTGGAAGGTCGGCCACGAAATTCACACATGGTGAGTTAATATTATTTTGGAGCCGTTTTCTATTGAGAGGAAGCTCTATTTTTGAAGTGATAAAAGGTAGGGAACAAGATAATCTCTACCTTTTATCGAATTGAAAAAAGGCGACTAATAATCTTTTCCTTAACGCAACACGCCCCTTTTTTCTTCAATACTATTGAGCAATTGGTCAAACGGTGTGACAAATTTTTCCACACCTTCTTCTAGCAGTTGATCCATGATTTGATCTAGATTGATTCCAGCTTCATCCAATTGATCCATGATTTGCTTGGCTTCATCAATATGATTTTCGACGGTCGTGGCTGCAACACCATGATCCCGAAATGCTTCCAATGTGGACAATGGAAGCGTGTTAACCGTATCCGGTCCGATGAGGGTTTCGACATAAATTACATCTCTATAATTCGGATTTTTTGTGCTGGTACTGGCCCATAATGGACGTTGTACCGAGGCGCCAGCCTGTTTCAATTTTTCAAATCGAGGGCCATGAAAAATGGATTTGAATTGCTGATAGACCAGCTTGAGGTTGGCAATACCCACTTTGCCAAGCAGATCATTCAAATCTTTTTCTTCCAAAATTTTGTCCACTTTGGCATCAATGCGGCTGATAAACACGCTTGCAACCGATGCAATTTTGGAGATTGTTTGACCCGCCTCCACCCGTTTTTCCAGTCCTCGAATATAAGCTTCGCACACCTGTTCATAAGCAGATTGTGAGAAAATTAGGGTGACATTGATATTCAATCCATCCGCAATCAGCGCCTCGATAGCTGGAATGCCCGCAGCGGTGGCAGGCACCTTGATCATTACATTGAGGCGATTGACTTCAGCAAACAGGCGTTTGGCTTCCTCAATTGTGCCTTGGGTGTCGTTGGCCAAGCGAGGGGAGACTTCCAGACTCACAAATCCATCACCACCGTTGCTTTTTTCATAAACGGGTAGGAAGACATCACAGGCTGCTTGAATATCTTGAAGTGCCAAAATTTCATAGATTCGAACTGTGTCAGATTCGTTGATGCTTTTCATTGCTTCGTCATAAAGATTGCTTTGGGCGATGGCTTGTTCAAAGATAGCCGGGTTGGAGGTGACCCCTCGAATGCCATCTTGATCAATAAATGCCTGCATCCCGCCATTGTGGATAAGGTCACGGCGGATATAGTCGATCCAAATGCTCTGGCCATGTTCTTTTAACTGAAGTAATGGGTTACTCATGTTTTCCCCTTCTTAACCTAACAAATCTTTTGCCTGTTGAACCACGTTGTCGGTGTTGAATCCCAGTTTGTCCATCACCAAACCGCCTGGAGCCGAGGCACCAAAACGGTCCAGGCCGATGATTTTTCCATTCAATCCCACGTATCTTTCCCAACCGAATGGTGATCCTGCTTCAATCGCCAATCTTGCTTGAAGATTCGGTGGTAGCACTTGATCTCGATAGGATTGCGGTTGCGCTTCAAACAATTCCCAACTTGGCAGGGACACCACGCGGGCATTGATATTTTCTTGAAGCAGTTGCTGTTGGGCATTGTAAGCCCATTGAACTTCCGAACCGGTGCCAATAAAAATCAGATCGGGTTGCCCATTCTCAGCTTCTGACAGAATGTAACCGCCTTGAGCCACGGCTTCAATCACATTTTTTTCATGGGGAAGTTGCGGCATGGATTGTCGAGACAATATCAATGCTACAGGTCCACCATCAGGCTCTAAAGCCACTTTCCATGCGCCAGATGTTTCAGCGCCATCGGCCGGGCGAATTACCGTTAAGTTTGGAATAGATCGCAAAGCAGCAATCTGTTCAATCGGTTGATGGGTTGGCCCATCTTCACCAACGCCAATGGAATCGTGGGTGAACACATAAATCACTTTTTGTTTCATTAATGCGGCCAAACGAATGGATGCTCTCATGTAGTCCGAAAACACCAAGAACGTGCCACCGTAAGGGATCACCCCGCCATGAAGTGCCATCCCATTGAGGATGCCCCCCATGCCGTGTTCACGAACACCAAAGTGGATGTTCCTGCCAGCAAAGTTTTCTGCTGATAAGAAAGGCTCATCTTTGAGGGTGGTGTTGTTTGAGCCTGCTAAATCAGCAGAGCCCCCCATAAGTGAAGGCACTTTGTGTGCAATGGCGTTGAGGGCTTGGCCGGAGGCTTTTCTGGTGGCTAGCGGCGCATCATCAACCGAATAGGTAGGCAGATCATCTGACCAACCTTGAGATAATTCTCCACTCAGGACAGACGTCAATTGAGATGATAATTCCGGATGGGCTTGCTGATAACTTTCAAATTGAGCGTTCCAATCTGACTCTGCTGATTGACCGATTTTCATACAATTGCGGTAATGTTTCAATGCCTCTTCAGGTACATGAAAAGCTTCTTGAGAAGGCCAGTCTAGATTTTCTTTGGCCAATTTATTTTCTTCATCGCCGTAAGGGCCACCGTGAGCGCCTGGGGTGCCTTGTTTGTTGGGGCTGCCAAAACCAATAATGGTTTTGACTGAAATCAATGCGGGCCTGTTTTGTTGCTGCGCAGCTTCGATGGCTTGACTGATGGCAGGAAGATCATTTCCATCTGCAACTTCTTGGGTATGCCAACCGTAGGCGTTAAATCGTTTCAACACATTTTCAGTAAAGGAGATGTCTGTACTGCCGTCGATGGTGATGTGGTTGTCGTCATACAAATAAATCAAATTGTCCAGTTTGAGATGACCAGCCAAGGAAGCAGCTTCCTGAGCCACACCTTCCATCACGTCGCCATCACTCACTATGCCATATATGTTGTGATTCATGATCTCATGACCAGGTTGATTGAATCGTGCTGCCAGATGTTTAGCGGCAATCGCCATGCCCACTCCATTGGCAAAGCCTTGGCCCAATGGGCCGGTGGTGGTTTCCACCCCTGCGGTTTCCCCGTGTTCGGGATGACCCGGTGTCTGGCTCTCCCATTGTCGGAATTTTTTGATTTCATCCAAAGACAGATCATACCCTGTTAAATGAAGCAAGCTGTAAAGCAGCATGGACCCATGCCCTGCCGACAGAACAAAACGGTCTCGATCAGCCCAGTTGGGATTGCTGGGATTGTGTTTCAAATATTTTGTCCAAAGAATATATGCCATCGGTGCAGCCCCCAAAGGCAGTCCCAAATGGCCGATACCGGCCTGTTGCACCGCATCCAGGGATAGGGTGCGAATGGTATTGATACACAGTTCATCCAAGTTTGGTTGGCTCAAGTGATCCTCCCTGTAACATAAAACTTGCCCTTATGGTGCAATCAAGAGGCGTTTGATGCAAGAACAGATGTCTGTACCCAAAATTTACAATTTAAACTCATTCTGGAGTAATCTGAAGTTTGAAACCTCAATGTTTTGGAAGCTTTTACCATAGGAACAAGGGGATCAGAGATGGAGTATTTTTTAAACCAATTACAGAATCCACAGCCCGTGAAATGCTTAGGTGGCAATACGAACCGCCTTATGACATTTACAACATTCGGGTTGAAGATATCGAAAAAGAGCTTCAATGGTATTTGAATCCTGACAACAAATTTCATTCGATTTTCAATGGAGCGCAGGATTTGGTTGGCGTGTGCAGCTTTGGTGAAGATGGTCGAGTCAAAGGTGGCGATTACAGCTTGGAAGCCATTGATATTGGCGCTGGACTCAAACCAGACTTAACCGGTCAGGGACATGGGGCAGCTTTTTTAGAAGCCATCCTGGAGTTTTCTAAAAAGAATTTTCCTAAGCAAACCTTGAGGGCAACAGTGGCTTCCTTCAATCAACGTTGCATTAAAGTTTGTGAGCGAAGTGGTTTTCATCAAGTGCAGACTTTTGTGCGTGATTCTACTCCACCCGAAGAATTTAAGGTGTTTGTGATTGATGCCTGAAAAGAAAAGCGGAGCCAGTTTTGGCTCCGCTTCGGTTCATAAAATTCAAGTTTCCTTTAGATTAATTCAGTTGGTTCAATCCCAAAAGGAGTTCATCTAATTCTGGAATGACCACCACAATGTCATTGAAATCATCACCATTAAGGTCGGCAACCACAGGGGCCACCCCACCGGTAAAGCCATCAACTTTCAATGGTTGCGTGAAGGCTCCCTCACCATCGCCAAACATGATGGCTACATCTGCGTTTCCATAGCAAATCAACAAATCTTGGATGCGGTCGCCATTCAAATCGGCAGCCACCAAATCGGTTGGGGAGGGCAATCCTGTTTGGATGTTTTCAGACAGGCTCAATTTAACGCTGCCATTGCCGTGGAGGAGGGAGAGGGTGCCGTCTTTGTGGATGGCAGCCAAATCTTTCATCCCATCAAATTGCATATCAAGAGATACCATGCTAACGACGGTGTCAGGTAAATGACCATCAACGGGAGCCGCAAACACCCCATCTTTGTTTTCTAGCAACATATATTCAAAGCTGAAGCCATTGACTGCAACAATTAAATCCAAGTCATTGTCTTGGTCAAAATCCGCACTGACCACGTCATAAATTTCAGCGTGTTGCAAAATGGTTTTGCCCAACGTCATTTCGCCCGTACCACGACCTTGCATCATGGTCAGTCGATTATTGCCTTTGGCTTTGCCGAGCACGATAATGTCACGCATTCCATCGCCTGTAAAGTCAGCAACAATGGCTTGTGATGGTTTTTCAATCTGATAACCACTCGGTGTTTGAAAGCCGCCGATGCCGTTGCCAAACATGAGCGTTACATTGTCATCTGGCTGGTTGATTACGATCAAATCCAACAAGCTGTCGTTGTTCACATCGCCAATCGCAAAGGATTGCGGTTGAGGGTGAATGGAGGGTGACTTGATGGCCGGATACTTATAAGGGCTTGTTAAGAAACCGTCATTGTTAGCATGAAACACGCTGATGTTGTGCGTCTCTGAGTTGGCACTGATCATGTCCATTTGTTGATCCAGGTTCAAATCCAATACCCCAGCCGCGGTGGGCATTTTGCCTGTTGGATAACGGGAAATTTCAAATGTGGGGCGTGCCAGGGTCGTGATCATCAATGTTCGTTGAGTTTCAAAATCATCATCATTGCTGATGGTGAGCGTCACTTGATAAAGCCCTGGTGCTAAAAACGTGTGGTCAATATCAGGATGGGTGGATGTGTTACCATCCCCAAAGTCCCAATGGAAAGCCCACTTTACCTTCGATTGATCCGTCGGAATGGTCATACCCGCCTTAAAGGCAACATTGAAAGGGGCCACTCCTACAGATTCATTGGCTCCGAGAAAAATGGTTGGGGCTTTGGGCAACAGTGATATACAAGAGGTCAACAAAGACACCATCAAGATCATCACCAAAACCAACCCCGCCGATTTCAACTTCTTAATCACACCAGCGTGAAGCGTCAAATTATCAGATAATGTAGTAAGCATAACGTTTATCACGGTATATGTGATCTGCATTAGCCTCAAGGTCAGTGACGCATTTTGGGACGGATGTCTGTCTGTTTTAGGGTGGACTTAGGTTTTTTGATTGCCGTTAGGGCGCACTGCGAATAAAATGTGGACATATGTTGTAAAGCCATGTCAAGGGGGCCACATGCGAGAATTTTTTATCATTTTGGGCGTTTTAGCAGTGACGGCACTGCTCACAGTATTCACCGTTGAAAATATGATCAATAGTTCGGTTTCGTCAAGTGGAGCGACTGAATCGGTAACGCAAACACCTGAAAATTCAGTGGCTGGATCTGCCACTCAGCCCAATACAAATTTGACCATTGATCAAACAAATGAAACCATTTCATCCAGAACAGTGAATGAATTTAGGCTGGTGGTCAATAGCAAACCTTACATGATTGACGGGCAGACGTTTGATGCTGAAGTTGGCACCATTGAAGTGCAGGAAATCCGTGGCCTGGAAAGTTCTCGCAAAATTGAATTGCCCATCACTCGTATTTTTTCAACCGCCCCCAATTCTAACACACCCGTATTTCTTCTGGCAGATGGTCCCGGACGATCCAATCTCTGGGGTAATCATTTACCGGCCTGGCTGTTAAGTCAACACGATTTAATTATTGTGGGGTATCGTGGCATGGATGGTTCGGTTTCATTGGCATTGCCCGAGGTTTCTCAAACCCTTCAGTCAATGCAGGTTGATCCTCTTTCTACCGTTGGCTTGAGTCAACTAGGAGAAGCCATTCGGCAAGGGTTTTCTCGCTTACAACAATCTGGAATTGCAGTGGATCATTACACTCTGACTGATGTGGTCGGCGATTTGGACAATGTCCGCCAAGCATTTAATTATGAGCAAATTAATTTTTACGCCACAGGTTATGGCACTCGAATTGCCTATTTATATGAGTCCGGTTATCCCCAATATGTGCATCGTAGCCTGATGTTGTCTGCCAGTGCGCCCGGTGGTTTGGTCACGTCTCCAGCTGATTTGGATACAGTCTTTCAAAATTATGCCCAACGCTGGCAGCAGGAAGGCCAAAGTACAAGCCTTTTACAATTGATTCGCTCAGGTTTGGATCAATTGCCGCAAACCTGGAAAGGGCTTCGAGTGGATGCAGATAAAGTCAAAATGGGAACACTCCTGCAATTGGCCAGCGTCAACAGCGCCCCCCAGG
This sequence comes from Candidatus Fraserbacteria bacterium, assembly GCA_029262795.1. Lineage (GTDB taxonomy): Bacteria > Bipolaricaulota > Bipolaricaulia > RBG-16-55-9 > JAJCYT01 > JAJCYT01. Next base: position 27,960 of record JAJCYT010000010.1, on the reverse strand, counting down.
TCTTTGCTGCCTATGAGCAGGCTGCGCAGGGCGATTTTGCCGGCTTGGCCTGGTTGGCCTCTTTCTATAATGGTTTTGTCCAGGAGATGAATTGGGGTGATTTCTATGCCAAAGGCGGCAGCGCCGATGCTGATTTTGGGCGAAACTACATCGCTGAGCTGTCAGCACCGGGATCAGTTCTTGGATCACCTTTGGCGCAATTGTTATGGGGTGGGTTTCAGCGAGGTGGCGTATCCATCACACCGCTTTCATTTGAAGACAGGGGTTTAAAATCCTCTGTGGCAGAAACCTTGATGGTTCACGGACAACTTGATCCACTGTTGACCGTGGGGCAAGCAAGCGAGCTATTGCCTTATTTGACGAATGGTCATCTGGTGGTTTTGGATGGCATGGGACACATCGATGATTTGACACAACTGCAACCAGGGGCCTTTCAGCACATGGCCAGAATCTTTTTCTTGAACGGAAGTGTGGATCAATCCAGATTTATCCCTCAATCCATACGTTTTAATTGACCGGCAATGCATTGATCATCTAGAATGGTGATCATGATTCAAGCAATGGATTTACTCAACACGTATCAATTGGGTAGAAAAGCTGTTTATGAAGCCATAGAAGGGCTTTCACAGGAACATGCAACCTGGAAGCCAGCCGAACATGTGAAGTCAATTCAGGAGTTGGTGGTCCATATTGGTGGTGCAGAACGATTTTGGCTCAGCACCCTGGGCTTTGAAGTATTAGATTTTCCAACGAGCAATGAACTTTCTGATGGAGTTGCTTTTGCTGAAGGCATGGAAAACATTATTGCCAATCATCTCCAGAAAATGTCTCAGGTGCAGTTCAATGAAAAAATTTCGACGGAGCGTGGCGATTTGAGTATGGCATGGCTGGTAAAACGCGTGACACAACACATGTTTTATCATCTTGGCACTTTGGTTTATTTGCGTCTTCTTGTAGAACCAGATTGGGAAAGTGAGGCAGGGTTGTCTACATGGCAAAAAGCGGTGGATAGCTTTTCATCACTGGTTGCCACAGAGTAAGTAAAAGCAGTGACCGCAACTCATTCTCAAATATCGTAAAAGGATTGCTATTACAACATTTGTCTTAAGCAAGGTGCAGCAAATTACGGATGGTCTTGTCAGATCAGGGTGATAGAGTAGAATGAACTAAAGTAGTACAGAGGTGGCACCATGGGTCCATCTATAAAAGATCATCCTCAAATTATTGGATTTCCTCCACTCATCTATGCCGTTCCATTTTTGATTTTTTTAATGACACACCTGTTTTTTCCTTGGCACCTGGTGAGTGGTTTCTGGTCACAGTTTGTTGGTTGGCCCTTATTGATCATTGGTTTGGGCATGGGTGTTTGGGGCAAAAAAACAATGGAGCAAGCCGGCACCCACGTAAACCCTTATTATGCAACCAAGACCATTGTAACCAAGGGACCTTTTCGTTTTACCCGAAATCCGTTATATATTGCTTTAACACTTATTTACGTGGCCATCTCCGTCCTTTTGAATACGGCGTGGCCGTTGGTGGCATTGCCAATGATTCTTTTGGTGGTCCACTACGGAGTGATCAAACAGGAAGAGGCGTATCTCGAACGAAAGTTTGGTGCCGATTATGCTGAGTACAAAACCAACGTTCGACGCTGGATTTAATGGATCCGGAAGGAGTTTTACATGAAACAATCTCTAGGAATAATTTTGCTGATTATGGTGGTGTTTTCGGTGCCAACCTTTGCACAGTTTGGTGGCGGAGGGTTCCAATTGCCGGAATTTATTTTTCGAATTCTCGCTGTAGATCCGGTGAGCACCGATGAAGTGATCACCATTCAAAATGGCACTCGTGCGCCTCAGGACATGACGGGCTGGTCGATCAATATTCGACGCCCTGGCACCAACAACACGGCATCGTACACTTTTCCTGGCGATTGTGTGTTGGCCCCTGGGTCAGTGGTCAATGTTCATTCTGGTCCTGCAAACATCAATCGAACTGATCAGCCTTGCGATGGCGCTGAGTTCGATTTGGTCTGGTCCGCACGCTTTTTGTTGCCAAATGATGTGGTCGCTGTCTCCCTTCACAACGCCGCTGGCGAGACGGAAGCCACCTTCGAATATCCTGAACCTATTGTGCCCGCTGTGTTTATTAATGAAATCGAAATCAATCCAGAAACAGGCAACGCCGAATGGATTGAACTCTACAATGCGTCGAGTGAAAATATTGATTTAACGGGTTGGGTTCTTAACGTCAATCGTGGTACCAGTGTGAAGCTGAGCATTCCTTTAGACAGCATTGCATCAGTGATTGCACCAGGACAGTATTTAATTGTTAGCGTCGGTATACCCTTCTTGAATGACAATAATGAAGCAGTCGAGATTCGCACCGACAAAAACATTTTGGTAGATGCCACACCTGAACCTGGCTTGTCTGATTCGCTGGCTGACAATCGATGCTGGGCGCGCGCAGGAGATGGCGAAGATGCTTGGGCATTCCAAACCTGCACACAAGGTGCCAGTAATCGTTGAAATGATTGAGATTCAGCCTGTTGCAACGGGTTGAGATTGGATGCACATCTTTTCGACAAAATACTGATGGAGGCGCACGTCTCCATTGATTTCCGGATGGAAACTGCCAACCATAATGTTGTTTTGGCGTGCCAGGATGGTCACACCATTGTGTTTGCTAAGGGCTTCAACGCACTCTCCCAATGACACAATTTGTGGCGCGCGAATAAAGATGGCGTGAAAATCGCCAATATCTTTAATTTTGATAGACGTTTCAAAACTGTCAATCTGGCGTCCATAGGCATTGCGAGACACAGTGATGTCAATCAGCTGCAATGGATCAGTTTTATCGTCATTTTTAATCTGATTTGAAAGCAAGATCATGCCTGCACACGTGCCAAACAGAGCAAAACCCTGTTTGGCACGTGCGATAATTTCTTGATCCAATTCACTAAAACGCAACAGTTTGCGAAGTGTGGTGCTTTCTCCTCCGGGGATAACCAAACCGGAGGTGCCTTCTAAATCTTCCGGAAGACGTACATCGACCGCATCCACATCCAGTTTTTTTAAGACTTGAATATGTTCGCGGAAATCGCCTTGCAAACCTAAAACACCAATTTTCATACAAATTCCCTGACGAAAACTTTAGCGAGTCTGAAGCAATTCTTCTTCAGCCAAAGAGTGAACGGCAATGCCGCTCATGGGTTCGCCCAAACCTTCAGATATTTCTGCAAGTTTCTTGGGGTTGTCAAAGTAGGTGACAGCTTGAACAATGGCTTTGGCCCGTTGTTCCGGATTGCTGGATTTAAAGATACCAGACCCAACAAACACCCCATCGCAGCCCAGCTGCATCATCAGTGCGGCGTCGGCGGGTGAAGCCAAGCCTCCCGCAGCAAAGTTGACCACGGGCAAACGGCCTTGCTCTCGAACCAGACGTAACACATCCATGGATACCTGAATGTCCTTTGCGTAATTGAACAGTTCATCTTCCGGCATGGCCTGAACCTGACGGACTTCTTTGTTGATGATGCGCATATGGCGTACCGCTTCGATGACATCACCCGTACCCGCTTCGCCTTTGGTGCGGATCATGGCGGCGCCTTCCTGCATACGGCGGCAGGCTTCGCCTAAATTACGCGCTCCACACACAAATGGGGTTTTAAACTGCCATTTATCAATGTGGTGCCAGGGGTCCGCAGGTGTGAGCACTTCAGATTCATCAATGTAGTCCACACCCAAAGCTTCGATAATCTGGGCTTCTACAAAATGTCCGATTCGAGCTTTGGCCATTACGGGAATGGAAACCGTGTCAATAATTTTTTTAATCATGCTAGGGTCCGACATGCGAGCCACGCCGCCATCTGCGCGGATGTCGGCAGGCACACGTTCCAGGGCCATCACAGAGACAGCGCCGGCTTCCTCGGCAATCTTTGCTTGCTCGGCGTCGGTGACGTCCATAATGACGCCGCCTTTTAGCATTTCGGCCAAACCTGACTTTACGGTAAATGTGCCTTTCTCTGTCATAAAATAACCCTCCTTCAATCAGATTTTCATATTGTACTTCGAAGATAATGCTGATGCAATGGGGGTTTTTGTGCTAGCACATAAATTTAAAGGTGAGTTGAATCAGTCATCAGAGGCATCATCAGATTCTGATGCAAAGACTGCAATTCCCATTTTTTCAAGAATTCTGATAACGCGTGGGTTTTTACGGAGGGATTCAAAGATGGGGTCTACGACCAATTCAAATAGTCCTGGCGCGTTTTGCTCAAAGGCCAGCTCCAAACACTCAACAGATTTTTCTTCTGCACCGGAGATTGCATAAAGCACTGCAAGACGATATGCATCATCGCCACAAGATGATCCATTTTCCTGATCAGTATGCGAATTAATGCTGACAACGATGAATTTTTCAAGGTCAAATTTTGCAAACAAATCCCCCAGGTTCTCAAGTTCAAATTCAAAGTTTAGGTCATCCAATTCAATTTGCAGCTCACTTAACAGAGCCTCTAATTCATCGTTGTTAGAAGAATCTCCCGAATGAGCCAACTGACGCAAATACGCACTTGCAGCAGCCTCATCTCGTCCCAGTTTATAATTGGCGCTGGTAAGGGTTAATAAAGCACTTGTTGATTGTGGGTTGAGTTCCAAGGCTCTGGAGGCAGTTTCTAAAGCCTGATCATATTGCTCTCCCCAATAAAGCAATTTGGCGTAATCTTCCAGAACGGAAACCTCGTCCTCATTAATCGTAAGAGCAATTTTCATTTGTTCGGCAGCTTCTTCTTTTCGGTCGTGCCACATCAAATATTCTGCATACTGGCTATAGGGGGCAGCGTCATCAGGATTGGCTTCAATCAGGCTTAACAACGTTTCTTCCATCCCCTCTTGGTCCCACAAGCGTTGTTGTACGGAGAACTTTCCCCAAAGGGCGTTATCATAGCCAGGTTCAACTTCAAGTGCTTGATTAAATCGCTGAAGTGCTTCCTGATATTGCCCTGCGTCCCGATATTGACTGCCAACGTTGAAGTTAATCACAGGTGACAGAGGGTCAAGATTTAGAGAAAGTTCTGACTGGGCTTGAGCCTCTGCTTTTCGACCCATATTGCTAAGTAGAGTACTGTACCATTGATGCGCACTGGCGTAGCTTGGATTGAGCTCTAATGCTTTTTGAAACTCGGTTTCAGAAGCTGCATATTCTTTATCATAAATCATATGGATCAACCCCAAAGAGGCGTGAGCTTCGGCCAGCGAATTGTCCAGTTCAAGCGCTTTTTGGGCAGCTTTGCGCGCCAAGGGGAAAGCTACTTCAGCTTCCTGGTATCCATAATTGGCAAGCAAACTGAAACTATCAGCCAAACCTGCAAAAGCTTCAGCGTAGTTGGGATCGAGTTCGATAGCCTGGCTAAAGAATTCAATGGCTTTTATGAACCCATCTTCGGTTCGTTTGTTCCAATTAAATCGACCCAAAAGATAGAGGTTGTATGCTTCAGCGTTGTTTGTGGCAGCCGCCACCAATTCGACAGGTACACCTTCACCGTCGAGGAATTGAAGTTTCAGTGTATTTACAATGGCGCGTGTGATTTCATCTTGAATGGCAAACACATCTTCCACTTGGCGATCAAAGCTTTGTGACCAAATCTGTGTGTCTGAAGCCACATCAATAAGTTGTGTGCTGATGCGTACCGTGTCTCCAGATTTGCGAACACTGCCTTCTAAAATAGCGTCCACTTTAAGTTTTTGGCCAATCTCACGTAACTCCATGGCCTGATCTTTGTAGGCAAATACAGAAGTTCTGGAAATGACCCGCAACCCAGTCAGTTTTGAAAAAGCATTAATAAGTTCTTCGGTTAATCCATCGCTGAAGTATTCGTTTTCTTCATCAGGACTCAAATTGGCAAAAGGAAGCACAGCAAGGGCACTAATTTTGGATTCAGCGTCAGTATCAAGATTGGCACCTTCTACAACAGCAGATTCCTCAGAGGTATTCATACCCGGTGAAGTGGAATTTAGGTTGCCATCCGATTGTGTCAAAGCCCACCAACCAGCCAAAGTCAAAACGGCCAAGGCTGAAACAATACCTAATGTCACTGGCTGCCGCATAAACTTTATGATGCGGCGATGAAGCGCAGGGGCTTCGGCCCAGGGCAACTTTATTTGATCAACTTCAACAGGATTTTTAATGTTTTTTAGGGCCATCGGTCCCAAGCCGATCAATGGATAATCTAATTTTCCTCTTACCCTACGTGCAGCATCCTCAGACAAACAGATGCCGCCAGGAGGGCAGATCGATTCAATGCGGGAAGCGATATTGACATCATCTCCAAACACATCGTTGTCGTGTTCTTCTACATCTCCCAGATGGATGCCAATACGGATTCGAACCTGCTCATTTTTAGGCAGGTCTTTTTGAGCCTGAAAAAGTGATTCTTGAATTTTTATTGCACATTTGGACGCCTGGAGTGTGCTGTCAAAGATGGCCAGATAGCCGTCTCCCAACATTTTGATAATACGTCCCTGATGCGAAGCAAACAGAGGTTCAAGCTGGTTCTTGTGCGAGTTTAAAATTTGAAGGGCTTTGGCCTCATCTTGTTGAGTCAAATGGGTGAAGCCAACGATATCGGTAAACATGATTGCTGCCAGGCGTCGCGTTTTTTGGTTCATTTCATCCAGCTTTCAATCATGTCGAGATTTGATTCATTATATCGAAAAAATAAATGACGCAGGCAGAATTTACTTTCAATGCAAGTCTGTGGCGGAGGGACGGGGATTTGAACCCCGAGGGCCAGATGGCCTTACCGGTTTTCGAGACCGGCCCCTTACCGTTCGGTCATCCCTCCATATGTCAACGGATTATAGCTTAGGTTGTATGTTCCTTCAAAGCATTCTACGCTCGCTGTGGCCTTTCAGAATGAGTATGCTTTGAGCATGCCTTTGATTGCCGAAGTTGCCGTGCCGCGTCCGATTGATCGCACGTTTGACTATGCCATTCCCGAAACTTGGAAAACGCCCTCCATTGGGCTTCGTGTACGGGTGGCTTTTGGTCGTGATAAAGTGGTTGGCTATTTGCTGGGCGTCAAACAGGAAAGTGATTTTGAAGGTAAATTACAACCGTTGCTTGAAGTTCTGGATGACGACCCCATCTTGACACCTGAATCGCTCAAACTTGCGCATTGGATGCAGGCACACTATCTATGCCCCATCGGGTTGATTCTCCAAGCCATGCTGCCCGTTCGCCTTCACCGAGCAAAACCTTCCCGCACCAAGATTGTGGAGTTAAAAACCGATCTTCCTCAGACGTTGAGAGCCATTGAACAATTACGCACAGAAGCACCTCAACAGGCAAAGCTCCTTGAAGCCCTACTCCAAAGTTCTAATCCCTTGGTTAAAGATCTGTTGAGCTGGACAAAAAGCTCTCAAGGCCCCCTGAGAAGTCTGGTCGATAAAGGTTGGGTCAAACTCTTGCCAAAACCTTTAGAGGGATTTCAGGCCACCTTTCATGAAAAAGCCAAAGACATTGTTTTAACAGAAGCTCAGTCGAGTGCTGTGCAAAGGATCGGGCAGGCACTCGATCAACGTCATGGCGCCTTTTTGCTTCATGGGGTGAATGGCAGTGGAAAAACAGAAGTGTACCTTCATGCCATCGCCGAGGCACAGAAGCGAGGGTTGACTTCGATGCTGATGGTGCCGGAAATTTCTTTAACCGCTCAGGTGATTGCCCGCTTTCGCCATCGACTTGGAGATGGATTGGCCATCTTGCACAGTGGCCTTACCGATGCCCAACGCGCGAGTGAATGGACCCGCTTGCGCCAGGGCGAAGCTCAGGTGGTGCTGGGCGTTCGTTCCGCCAGCCTTGTGCCAATGGAAAATCTTGGCCTGATCATCATGGATGAAGAACATGAATCCACCTATCACCAGGAATCTCCTGACCCCCGTTATCATGCTCGACAAGTGAGCTTAACGCGACAACATCTCGAACAGGCTGTGGTGGTTTTGGGGAGTGGAACACCTTCGCTGACCACCTATCATCAAGCACAGACAGGCAAATTGACTTCCTTGACCCTGCCTCGATTGGTCTCAGAGAAACCGCCCGAAGTTGAGGTGGTTGATATCGGCCACTTGCGCGGATGGTGTAGTGAATTGCTAGATGAGGCATTAAAAGAAATCTTGAGTCAAGGCAAACAGGCGATGCTGTTTCTCAATCGACGCGGATTTGGGATTGCATTTTGTAAATCCTGTCGGCGCACACAGCGTTGTCCCGATTGCGATATCAGCCTGGTGTTTGAAGCTAAATCGGTGCAACTTCGATGTCATTACTGCGATTACACACAACAAGCAAACGATTGTCAGGCTTGTGAGCAAGAAGTGCAGATGATCGGTGCGGGCACACAACGGGTAGAACTTTCACTTAAACGGAAGTTTGAAACCGCTCGGATCACTCGCATGGATTCAGATACAATCAAAAAAGGGCAACATGGAAGTGTGCTGGAAAAATTCCGTCAAGGCGAAATCGATATTCTACTCGGCACTCAAATGATTGGTGTGGGGCATGATTTTCCAAATGTGGCCTTAATGGGCATGATCGATGCAGACACTTTATTGGATGTGCCCGATTACCGTGCGGCAGAGCGAACCTATCAATTGCTCAGCCAAGCCGCAGGCCGGGCCGGACGTAGTGAACAACAGGCGCGGGTCATTTTACAAACCCGGCATCCAGATCATTATGTGATTCAACACGTCCAAAAGCATGACTTTCAATCATTTGCAACAGAAGAATTATCCTTGCGCGAAGCACTTCAATATCCTCCTTTTGGCGAATTGGTCACATTAATGGTGTCTCACAAACAGGAAGAAAAACTTCAGGAGATGATTGGGCAACTTAAAAAAACTTTACTGAGTCAGCATCTTGAGCCGCTTGGCCCATCGAAAGCCATGCCCTATAAATGGCGCAATCATTATCGGTCAAAGTTGGTATTGAAATTGAAAGAGGCTAAAAAGGTCAAACCCCTCATGGCTTCAATCATCAGAGATTTGGGAATGGAATCGCAAGTAAAGTTTGAGATCGAAGGCTAGCTAATCTTAAGAAGCTGAGTGAATGATTTGGTCAGGTTTTTCGGCCCGTTTGACCACTTGAGTGACTTGGGGAACATACTCACTGGTGCCTTTGCTGAGCAGATAAAACTTGGCAATGCCATAGCTAAGCAGTAGCATCAAAACACCGCCACCCAATTGAGCCAGCACTTCCAGATCGCCCGTTGCGCCCCAGTATTGTTGTGCCAATACACCGCCGCCAAAAAGGCCGATAAGAAACATCATTCCGGGCAATAAGTACATCAGGAAGGATCCTTTTACAATGCTGATGTCATCCTTGATTTTTACCACAATGCGATCACCGATCTCGGCATTGGCAACATTGGTGGCTTCAAGTTCCAGTGTGCTGCGATCAGCAAACAGATCAAACATGCCGCGACGTCCCTTGGGCGGCGTATCGGGGTCACAGGCATCTTTCAGGACACAATCACAATCTTCGCAGGTATTGTTACGGAACACACGGATTTTGACCAATTCATTGTGTTTTTCCAGTACAAGCCCTTGCATGCCTTTGTTTGCCATCACATTCACCTCGTTGATTAGTATATCTGTTCAGGCTTATGGCACAAGTTTGATTTGACACAAAATAAAAAAATAGGGTACGCTCAAGGGACGTACGTTCTTGCATAGACTGCGTCTCTTCGATATAAACTCATTTTAAGCTTAACCAGCACGACTTGCTGGGAGCATAAGTGTGGAGGTTATTGTGATGAATGAATCTAGTCCGATTGCCGAACGCGTCAAAGCCATAATTTTGGAAAAGTTGGATGTAGAAGAAAGCGACATCAACGAAGAAGCAGCCTTCATTGAAGATTTAGGGGCGGATTCTTTGGACACCGTCGAAATGATTATGGAACTTGAAGACGCGTTTGACATGGAGATTCCTGACGAAGCAGCAGAAAACCTGGCTACTGTTGGGGATGCCATTAAATACATTCAAGAACATTCAAAATAATTGCGAGTCGTAAAGATTGTTTAGTGCCACACCCCCTTGAACTCAAGGGGGTGCGGAATTCAGACATTAACCCAGTCGACTTAGTGTTTCAAGTAAAAATTTGGCAAAATCCCCACGCCGTCTTTCGGTGGTATCCAACACTTCGTCATGAGACAATTCTGTGCCAGCGTCCATGCCGGCAGCCTTGTTGGTGACCATTGATATACCCAACACTTCCAGCCCCATATGGCGTGCGGCAATCACTTCAGGGACGGTGGACATGCCTACCAAGTCCGCACCCCAATTTGAAAATGCACGTATTTCCGCTGGAGTTTCATACATTGGTCCCTGCGCAATCAGATAAACACCTTCGTGCAAAGTGCCCTGGCCAGAAGCTTGAGCCGCCTCTTGTGCCAGACCGCGCAGGCGAGCGCTGTAGGCATCCAGTAAGTTGGGAAAACGGGTGCCGAGTTCTTCCAAATTGTCACCCCGAAGCGGGTTGTCCGGCAAGGTGTTGATATGGTCATTGATTAAAACAAAATCTCCCACCTGATAGGCAGGATTGATGCCTCCTGCAGCGTTTGTAATGATGAGCGTTTCCACGCCGATCAGTTTCATCAAACGTACTGGAAAAGCGACATCATCCATGGGACGGCCCTCATAGTGATGGACACGTCCCTTTTGCGCCCAGACCACTTGACCCGACAACGTGCCAGTGAGGACTTCGCCAGCATGTCCCACCACGGTGGAGGTTGGAAAGTGTGGAATTTCTTCAAATCCAATACGCAGGCTGCCTTCGATTTGATCCAATACATCGGATAAGCCTGACCCCATCACCAACCCAATTTTTGGTGGTGTCTGAACTTTCGCTTTGACAAAATTTGCAGCCTCCTGCAGATGGCTCATGTAAGTTTTCGTGTCCATATTAAATTTACCTCTCTTCGGGGATTGCGTTGTACATGGCTTGCATTCTGTGCATGCCAGCACGAATCATCCGTGCCCGCACCATGCCAATGCCCCTGATTTTAAACAAATCTTCTTCTGTGGCTTTGACGATTCTGCTAAGCTTTCCATAACGGGAGACCAGGCGTTTGGCAATTGCCGTAGGCAATCGGGGCAATTCGTGAAGAATACGGTAGCCTCTTGGTGTCAAGGAAAATTCAGTTTCTTCATCAAAATCGTCATACCCTAAAATTCTCATGATTTCATCTGTTTCAAACAATTTTTCTGGGGGCAATGCCACCACGCGCTTGGCCAGTGCAATAACGGATTTTCGATCTTTGCGTTGATAGTCTTTCAAAATCAAATAAAAGCGTTCACCTACATCCAGCATCAACCATTCCAAAAGTTGTTCCTGGAACACTTTTTCATCGCCAAGCTCAATGAACCATCGCTCGACATCTTCGCGCACCTTGAACATTTGCACCATCAACTGAATGACGCTGCACACATCATCGGACAAGACACGATCATCCAACTCCAAAGCTGTCAGGCTGTGGAGCAGGTTGTCTAATGTAGAGCGGTATTGTTCCAAGATATGCAGCGCTTGATTTACACGCGCGGTCAGCATGTTGAAATCGGGCAAAATATAGCGTATCTCACCAAAATATAACGTGACTCGATCTTTGCTGGCGGATACCGCCAGCGTGGGTGACTGGATCTGTTTGGCCACCATTTCAGCCGTTAGGTGGCGGGTGCCTGTTTCTTTAGATGCAATTTTTTGATTGGGCACTAAAAAAGCGTTTGCATACAAAATTTTTCGAACGTCGTGGTCGACCACAATCGCACGGTCCATCTTGGAAAGTTCGGTCAACTTTTGCGGTGTGAAATCTGTGTCGATTTCAAAACCACTTTGAACCACGTGGGCGGCATGATCTTTATCGGCAATCAAAATCAATGCCCCTTTGCCTAAACTGGTAATGCCGTCCAGGCCTTCGCGCAATGGGGTACCAGGGGCTAGCTTAGCCAATATTTCTAAAAAGGCTTCATCTTGTATCAAAGTGTACGCTCCCAACTGCCTGTTTGCGGCGGCTAAAGCCCAAGTCGCTCAACGGCCTCGCCGAGGTGCTGTACCTGCTGAATTTCAAGTGGTGTTTTCAATCCTTTTTCTCCGGCCGGTACTATCGCTCTTTTGTACCCCAATTGTGCCGCTTCGCGCAAGCGGGCTTCAAGCCTGCTGACCAACCGAATTTCACCGGACAAACCGACTTCGCCTACCACCACGGTGTCTGTGGGAATCGATTTGTTTTTGTAGCTGGAGATGACGGACAGGCAAGTGCCTAAATCACAAGCGGTTTCGCGCACACTCAGCCCACCGGCCACATTGACATACACATCGTCATTGCCCACATTCATCCCAAGTCTTTTTTCCACAACGGCCATCAGCAAAACCACACGGTTTACATCCAGCCCCGTGGCGCGGCGTTGAGCATAACCACCACTGCGGTTGGAAGCGACCAAAGCTTGAAGCTCTACTAAAATCGGGCGAGTGCCTTCAACGGTTGGCACAATCACAGACCCTGGCAAAGCGGGGCCTTCTCGCTGCGTGAAAAATTCTGAGGGGTTGGCGATGTCTTTAAGGCCATCTGCTGCCATTTGAAACACGCCCAATTCCGCTGTGGAGCCGTAACGATTTTTGACCGAGCGCAGTAAGCGGACTTCCCCATGCCGAGTCCCTTCAAGATAGAGAACCACATCAACCAAATGTTCAATGGCTTTGGGTCCGGCCAGTTCTCCTGCCTTGGTCACATGCCCAATCAAAAACACGGGAATCTTTTTATCTTTCGCAAGTTGATTCAATTCAAAGGTGAGTTGGCCGACCTGCCACGTGCTGCCCAAGCCTTCTTTACCTGCTTCTGGCAAGATGGATTGAACCGAATCCACCACTAACGCTCCCGGATTGGTTTTCTCCACCGCTGCTTGAACGCCAACCAATCTTTGATCGTTTAATATCAGCAGTCGATCCAAGCTGCCCATGTTCAGCCGTTGGGCGCGGAGCTTTATTTGGGGTGCTGCTTCCTCACCGGAGACATAAAGAATGGGTTTGTCCTGTATAGGGCTTTGGGCCAGTGCAGCAGCCACTTGCAACAATAGCGTAGATTTTCCTATCCCCGGTTCCCCACCAATGAGAATGACCGAACTTGGGATGGCTCCGCCTCCCAATACTCGGTCAAACTCCACCATCCCACTGGGCCAGCGATTGGTTTGCGGGAGTTCGATTTGGTCCAACTTTTGAGGGTTGACCACTGTCGCTGTAGCTGCCTTGGTGGCTTTTTGTACCGCTTCGTTGATTTCTCCAAAAGTATCCCAGGCATTGCATTGAGGGCAACGGCCCAGCCATTTTGGGGATTGAAATTCGCACTTTTTGCAGCTGTATACAATGGCCAAAATACGCTCCTAAAATGTAAAAAGGGCCAAGCCGAAGCTTGGCCCTTTTAGTTTTGCCTGATTCTTATCTAAATTTCAACAAGCTATTGTTCTTGTTTCACCAAAGTCTTGTTTTTCTTCTTGAAGTTGATTTCGTCACCCTTCATCCCAACTTCGATGATGTCGCCGGCAACAAACTTGCCTTCCAGTAATTTGTCTGAAATTGGATTTTCCACCAGCCGTTCGATCGTGCGTCGCATTGGACGCGCACCAAACTTGGGATCGTAACCTTCCTGAACCAACAAATTCTTGGCGCCACTGGTCAATTCGATAAAAATGTCTCGATCAGCCAAACGGTCCTTCAATTCATTAATCATCAGGTCGGCGATTTTTCCGATGTCTTTTTCTTCCAACTGGCGGAACACAATGTTGTCATCCAAGCGGTTGATAAACTCCGGTCGGAACAACTCGCGCACTTCACCCATAACGCGACCCTGCATTTCTTTGTACGATTCCACTGCATCCAAATCGGACGCGCTGAATCCCAACGAAGTGCGATCGGTAATGGCTTTGCTGCCCAAATTGCTGGTCATAATCAACACCGTGTTGCGAAAATCCACATGCCGTCCTTGAGCGTCGGTCAGGATGCCATCATCCATTACCTGTAACAGAATGTTAAACACATCGCGATGGGCTTTTTCAATTTCGTCAAAAAGCACCACAGCATAAGGACGACGACGGACGGCTTCGGTGAGTTCGCCAGCTTCATCGTACCCCACATAGCCTGGAGGGGCACCAATAAGGCGAGACACGGAAAAACGCTCCATGTATTCACTCATGTCGATGCGGATGAGTGAATCTTCATTGCCAAACAGGAAGTTGGCCAACACTTTACTTAAGTAGGTTTTACCCACCCCAGTTGGACCCAGGAACAGGAAAGATGCAATCGGGCGTTTCGGGTTTTTTACACCCGCATAAGCGCGCCGAATGGATTGTGAAATGGCTTTAACCGCTTCGTTTTGGTTGATGTAATCTTCATGGAGCACATCTTCCATATGAACCATTCGTTGAGATTCTTCCTCACGCATGTGGCCCAAAGGCACACCAGTCCAGGTGGAGACCATTTTGGCAATGTCATTCCCGGTCACAAAGCTTTCACAATCTTCACATTCATCATGAAGTTGTTGTAACAGCACTTCCATTTCACGAATTTCATCGCGAATTTCAGCAGCACGCTCATAGTCTTGATTAGCAATGGTCAGAGTTTTTTCTTGCTCAAGACCAGCGAGCTGCTCTTCCTGTTGACGAATTTCAGGCGTAGGTGCTGTGCTGGCCAGTTTGATTTTGGCCGAAGTCTCATCAATTAAGTCAATGGCTTTGTCCGGCAAGAAATGATCGTTGATGTAACGATCGGATAACTTGACAGCCTGCACCACTGCATCATCGCTGATTTTGACACCGTGATGTGATTCGTAACGAGGGCGCAACCCTTTGAGAATTTCAATCGCATCGTCGATAGAGGGTTCTGCCGTAACGATCTTTTTGAAACGACGTTCCAGGGCAGAATCTTTTTCGATGTACTTGCGATATTCATCCAGGGTTGCAGTCCCCAGGCACTGAATCATGCCACTGGCCAAGGGTGGCTTTAGAATCGCTGAGGCATCAATTGCGCCTTCAGCACCACCGGCACCGACCACGGTGTGCAATTCGTCGATGAACAAAATAATGTTTTTGGATGATTCCACTTGATTGATCAAGTTTTTCAAACGTTGTTCAAACTCGCCGCGATACTTGGTCCCAGCCACCATTGAAGCCATGTCTAACTCAAGGATTTCCTTGTCCATTAAGACAGAGGGGACTTCGTTGCTGGCAATCCTTTGAGCCAACCCTTCTACGATGGCGGTTTTACCAACGCCAGGTTCACCAATGAGTACCGGATTGTTTTTCTTGCGACGGCTTAAGGTTTGAATTACCTGTTCAATTTCTTTTTCACGTCCCAACACAGGATCTAAACGACCCGCGCGGGCTTCTTCAACCAAGTTTCGGCCAAACTCAAACGACTTGCCCCCCTTGCGTTCCTCACCACTGCCCCAACGATGTAATCGTCGGCCAGAAGTGCCTTTGCTTTGTTGAGTGGAGGACAACAATTGACCCAATTTGCTGCGATCAACGCCGAGGTGGTTTAAGATACGGACCACATCGCTGTTGCCTTCTTCCATCAGACCAAGCAGCAAGTGTTCAGGGCCAATTAAATGATGCCCATATTGCTGGGCGGCATTATGGGCCAAAATAATAATTCGTTTCAATTGTGGCGTGGGTTTTAGGTCATCGGTGGGGAATCGACGTTCACCTTTGCCCACAACACGTTCAGTTTCAGCATACACCTTTGCATAAGTAACACTCTGCTCTTCCAAAAAACGATACACGGTGGTCCCGCGCACCTTGAGCAGTGCCAGCAAGAGATGTTCTGTTCCTACATAGTCGTGCTTCCATTCTTCGGCCTCAGCGTAAGAAACCCCCATGATTTCTTTGGCCTCTGCCGAGAAGCGATCATACATTTCATGCATGCAACCACTCCTTTCGTGGATTGCTGTCCCTCTAACGAACAGAGCTGAGATTATGTTTGGTTCGTTAGAATCTCTACTTTAAATTATAGAAGTGTCCAAAAAGCCTTTCAAGGACACACATTCCGATATACAATTACCAACTTCATTCGTTTCATCTTTTACGAAACCCCTGCAGGTTCCTGGGTACGACCTTTTCGCATCAATCGTTCGTACTCAAAACCGTTCATCCACTCACGCAATTCCTTGGCGCGGAAGATGGGGAATGGATGAGATCGGAACGTGCTGAGCATGACTTTTGAAAAAATATCCACTATGTTGTCTCGCTCCGCATAAAGATCAACCTGGCGAATAAACTCTTCCAAGTCCAAATGTTCCATATTGGTGACCCCACCGGCAAATTTCATGTGAATGGCCAAGCAAGGGTCTTCTTCCTGCAAACATAAAGCAGCGGCTCGATCAGCCGTCAATTCAGCTTTTCGCATCCATTCCAAAATGGGGATGATCAGAAGATCAATTCCGGGGATATTTATCTGACGCAGCCCTTCCAGAACAATTCTGGCAACGGTCAGATAAAGCACGTGATTTGCTTTGATATGGCCTAACTCATGGGCCAGCACATAAAACCAGTCTTTTTCATCGGTCCAATTGATAATGGAAGAATTCAATACAATGAAGGTTTGGTCTGTTCCACCAGTGAATCCATTGAACACTGGGTTTTGAGTAATGTAAAGCTCAGGCAATGGTTTGCCTTGGTCTGCCAATTCAGCTTCTAAATCCAAAACTTTAACCGCCCAGAGAAATTTTTCATAGACGTGGGGCATCATGCGTTCGTTGACGCGCACACTTTGTGAAATGTACGTTAAATACATTGCCCGTTCGATCATCTCTTTATTTATGAAATTAATCACTTGATCCAGCACAGGAATGTTTCTGAGCACATTGAGGGCATCACGATCCAAGGGGTGTGTAAAATCATCTGCTTCCAAACCTGGGAAGTATTTGTGACCAGGGGGTAAATCAATATTTTTGATTGGCAAGATGCCCTCCTTTTTAGATAAAGCCAGCAATCAACCGTTTATTGTTGAATATGATGAATAAGTCAGACGATCATTACGTTAAATTGAACGTTTGTTTACTTACTTACACACACCGCGTTTATGGGTCTTAAGTGTCATACTTTGCATTATACAGGACCATTGAAGCGATTCATGCTGGTTTGTAAATTTTCATTTAAAAAACAGGCAATGGCATCTGCTGCTTTATAAAGCACCTTGGTTAAAAGTTCCTGTTCCTCTCGGTCAAAACGATCGAGCACAAATTCACCTAAATCGCCACCAAAATTCTCCTGACCGATTCCAATTCTCAATCTTGGAAAGTTTCTGCTGCCCAATTGCCCAATGATCGATTTCATCCCATTTTGCCCTCCAGGGCCACCGGATTCCCGAAGTCGCAGTTGACCCAGTGGGATATCCACATCGTCATAAACAATCAAACAATCTTTCAGGCTTAGTTGATGGTATTCCACGGCATCGGCCACCGCCACACCACTCAGGTTCATATACGTCTGAGGAAGAAAGCAAAGATGATTTTTAAATTCATAGGCCAAAGAAAACCCATCTTCCTTTGGTCGGATTCTTTGTTTGGTTTGTCCGATGTAAGTCAGAACGGCTTCAGCACCGATATTGTGGCGGGTGGGTTTATAGCGGTCTCCGGGATTTCCTAGCCCGAAGACCGCTTTTTTACTCATTGATTAAAGTGGGTGTTACTCAGAAGCTTCTTCATCAGAAGGTGCAGCTTCAGCGCCCTCAACAGCTTCAGCGCCTTCAGCGCCTTCAGCGCCTTCTTCTTCAGCTTCGAGTTCCATAGCGACGCGGCGAGGAATCTTCACAGTGGCGATGGTGCTGTCCAGAGGCAACAGCATAGAAACGCCTTCTAATTCCAAGTCTCCCAGACGCAATACACTGCCCACATCCATATTGGTGATTTCAACGTCAATGCGTTCGGGAATTTTGTCCATTTCACCACGAAGGGGAATATATTCCAGAATTTTAAACAAGTTGCCACCCATTTTTAAACCAATGGGAGTGCCATTGAGTTTGATTGGCACACGCATGGTGACATGTTGTTCTGCCTTTGGTTGATAAAAATCAACATGCAAAACGTTGTCACTCAAGGGATGATATTGAACTTCACGTAAGAAGGCATCGTAGTTGTTGCCTCCCACTTGTAGGGTAAAGCGAGAACTGCGGGTGGCGGTAGACAATGCTTTTTTCAGATTCCGTTCTGAAATCTGAATCTGTTCATTGACACCTGTTCCATAAACAACCGCAGGTACAAACCCTTCTCTGCGAATCTGGCGCGGTGTTTTTTCTGCGCGCGCTTCTGCTGCAATTTCAATGGCCATGATTCCTCCAACTAAAATTTCAAATTATCGTTATATGTTCAATCAATATCTGGAAATTGTTAATTTTATGTATTGTCATGCATTTTTCAAGGAAAATGCCGATCAGGTGTTTTTCATTCAACTCATTTTTATTAAAGGGGTTGAACATGGAGGGTTGTTTTTCAATAATATCGCATGGTTTATTTTCATACTATTTTGCGTGTCTTATCCCCGTTGCTTTTAATATTTGCCTTGTCGGGATGCGATCTGGCAAGTTTTTTTGCGCCAGAAACGCCACAGCAACCACCCTCGATGCCCAAGACACCTTCTCAAATTTTGAATCTGGTGATTGTCCCTGCCGAGCTACAAGCTGGCGAAAGCACAGAGGTGAATTTTGCCTTCAATTACGAAGACCTTAATGCAGATGTCGGGCCGGACAATGCCTCGGTTGAGGTTCAGGCCCGTGTCCTTTCCGGCAATCTAAGCATCGACAATAATTCCACCCTGCTTGAGGGCAAAGTTTATCCAGACGAGGGCGCAATGGGACAGCGAGGGTCAATTACCGTGTCGCGTACCTTTCATGTGCCCGCTTTTGCCATTGGCACCTTTGAAGTGTCTTTTGCTCTGATTGACACCGCCGGGCAAAGGAGCAATGTTTTAACAGAGGTGTTGGAGATTAAATCCTTAACTGACGGGGGGAGTGGCATTGGAAACGGCCAATGTGCAATCCTCGATGGGAGCAAAACGCCTACAACATCTATTAGAGTGGGCCGCCAGGCATTTTTTAGAGTGATCGACCCGGATAATAATATTTCAATTCAAAATCAGGATGCAATTTATTTGTCTGCAGCTTTTGAATCTGCTGCCACAGGAGATCGAGAAAATATTTTGTGGTTGCTGGAAACCGGCCCCAACACAGGCGTGTTTGAAGGGCCGCCTGAAGGGATGACGCTGGTATCCGCAGCACCTGTAAGGAACAATGGGGTATTGTCTGTGGCCGATCAGAGTACACTCACAGTTTTTTACAAAGACCCCAATAGCTTAAGCGATATCTGCATTGCGCAGGCCAGGGTACAATAACCCTTGAAAAAGCTTTCTGCATATCCCGTTTATCTGACCATTAGTGGTGTTCAGGGTTTTTTATTTTGGCTGGTGGTGACTGTTAACCTGGTCTATCACGTCACTGTGGTGCAGATGAACCCACTTCAATTGGTTTTGGTGGGGACCGTGCTGGAACTGTCCGTGTTTCTTTTTGAAATTCCCACAGGCGTTGTGGCCGATGCCTATAGCCGAAGGCGTTCTGTCATCATCGGTTATGCACTGATTGGGTTGGGATTCGTCGTTGAAGGCGCGATTCCCCGATTTGAAACCGTGTTGTTGGCACAAGTGATTTGGGGCATAGGATTTACCTTTACCAGTGGCGCAAAAGAGGCCTGGATCAGCGAAGAAATTGGTGAAAAACAAGCTGGCAAAGCGTTTCTTCGGGGCGTCCAGGTCGGGCAAGCCACTGCTTTGTTAGGAATGATAGCAAGTGTGGCCCTGGCCAGTATTCAATTGAATGTTCCCATTTTGGTAGGGGGTGGATTGTTTTTCGGTCTGGCTATCTATTTATTGTTTACGATGCCAGAAACAGATTTTAAAAAGGCAGCCGAAGACAGTTTGAAATTGTGGGCATCTACCAAAGAAACATTTCTACAGGGGCTCAAAGTCGTTCGTACCCAACGAATACTGGTTTTGATCTTTATTATTGTGGGCATTTACAGCATGACCACCGAGGCATTCGATCGGCTTTGGACTAAGCATGTTCTGGATATTGGGCTGCCTGATTTGGGAAATTTAGACAACATCGTGTGGTTTGGCATGATCAATGCCGTTTCCATGATATTGGGCCTCATTGCAACTGAGTGGATCAAGCGACGAGTGGATACCAACACAAATAAAACAGTGGCCAAAGCCCTTTTTATCATCAATATTTTGGTTGCATTAGGAATCGCTGGATTTGCAATAGCAAACAACTTCTGGTGGGCCGTTTTTGCCTTTTGGTTGCCCATGTCATTGCGGGGCAATGTCGAACCTTTGGTGCAGGCATGGGTGAACCAATCAACAAAACCTGAAGTGAGGGCGACTGTGTTTTCGATGCAGAGCCAATCCTTTGCGATTGGTCAGGTTGTGGGTGGTCCGATTTTGGGGCAGATTGGAAATGTTTTTAGCGTCAGCATTGCGATTTTAATTTCTGGATTGCTCATGATTCTGATGGTTCCCTTTTATTTGATGTCACTAAAACTCAACAATAAAGGGGATAGTTAAACAACCATCCCCTTTTCTTGGTTTAGCCAGATCTCTTCAATTTACCCGTCTGCTTGGCCCAATATTCCGCTTTGCTGAATATGAACAACCCAAGCGGAATAAACACCATGCCAAACAGCAACAAGATGCCCAACTCCGGTAGCACTGAAGCGATGGATTGCCCTGCCAATTGGCCAGGTTCTGACCCTTCAATACCAATGCCAAGAAGCTTTCTGCTGGCGTTGAGTGCATAAGTGGCTGGGCTGATGACCGAAAACGGCTGCAACCAAGCCGGTAGGATGTCGATTGGGTAATATACTCCGCTGATCAACAACAGCAGCGCCTGAACAATGTTTGTGCCTTGGGCACCATGTTCGGGACTCATCAACGGAAGGACTGCCGCCATCAATCCCAAGCCCATAAAACTCAGGCTGCCGACAAGCAACACCACCAAGATGCCCAACACATTTGCACCGGTTAGGTCCAAACTGACAAAGGCCACCAAGGCAAATAATACGATGATCACCCGAATTAAGGCATAAGCACCTGAGAACAGGCTGACGCCCGCCAAATGGGTGAGCCGTGACACAGGGGCCATAAATGTGTACTCAATGGTGCCTTCCCATCGTTCGTAAGAAATACTGTTGGCGATTTCACCGAACAAAACGGCCAGAAAGCTCCACATCAATACACCTAAAATCAGATTGAGTGTTTGCATCGAATCACCTGCGGCCACGCCAATGAGAACGATGGTCGCACTATTCACAATGCTGTAGAACAAAAACACAACCACCCACGATGCATAACGACGTGTAAGGTGAAAGTCTCGAAACACAAAGGCGCCCGCAGACCTCATTTTGCGCCACAATCCAGTTTGTAGGCGGACAGGTATTGTACTCATATCAAACTCCTATTCATCTTCATGCAAGGCTTCACCCGTGAGTTCAATGAAAGCGTCCTCCAAGGTGACAGCTCCATCAACCAGCGATTTGAGTTCTTCACTGGTGCCTTCTGCCACAATTTTTCCCTGACTAATAAAAGCAATCCGTTCACACAAACGTTCAGCTTCGGGCATATCGTGAGTGGTCAACAAGATGGTTGCATCGTGATCGTCCCTTAATTCCAGGATGAACTCCTGCACATCACGTCGAGATTTTGGGTCCAAGCCCGTGGTTGGTTCATCGAGCAACAACAGCACCGGTGCAGTCAAAAATGCGCGAGCGATAGCCACTTTTTGTTGCA
Organism: Candidatus Fraserbacteria bacterium; assembly: GCA_029262795.1. Taxonomy (GTDB): domain Bacteria; phylum Bipolaricaulota; class Bipolaricaulia; order RBG-16-55-9; family JAJCYT01; genus JAJCYT01. Next base: position 6,087 of record JAJCYT010000010.1, on the reverse strand, counting down.
TCCCTCGGCTCATTTCTTCCAAAGGTTCGTAATAAGCCTTTTCTCTCAGACCCAAGCGTTTCAAAATGTTCAGGCTCTTTACATCTGCCTCACCAGGATTGAGGCCATACAGGCGGGCACTGTATAAAAGGTTTTCTCGCGGACTGAGCTTTTTATAGAAAGCTGCATCCACCGACACTCGATTGAGTAATTTGCGGATATCGGCTTCGTCTTTTTGTAAATCCAAGCCGAAGATTTTGGCCTCTCCACTGTTTGGAATCAATAAAGTGCTAAGCATCCGAATTAAGGTGCTTTTGCCGCTTCCATTGGGACCAAGCACCCCATAAATTTCTCGACGATTGACTTTGAAACTTACATCCTCAACGGCCACTACCTTTTTGGTTTCAGCACCAAAAAGACGTTGTTTTCCTTTTTTCTTTACAAACGTTTTGTAAAGGTGGGCCACATCCAATGCCGCCAAATTGGTATCGTAACTTACTTCTTCGTGTACGGGTCGTAGCTGGGCCATACCCATTGCATCCTCCTCTGAAAATCACAGAGCAAAAAAGAGCTATGCCAACACGTTCTTTTGATCAAATGTTCAACAAAAACGAAATAGAAAGACAGACCCAGAGGGTGGCCCTCTAGGCCAAGCGGACTCGATCCGCGCTAATAATAAGAACTAGCGGAGTCTATCGAGGCGGATTGGCTTGATAATGTATTTATACATAAATTTTTCTCCAAAGAGATCTTGTGAGTTTGAGGGAAAACCCCTCTACCAATGCCGTTGTGAGGCGCAAGTGTAACACCTGTTTAAAGTGATGTCAACAGCATCAGGTCAACACTTCCTTCTGTTATACTCAGGCATGGAAAAAGTGTTTCGTGATCCGGTTTACAACTTGATGCGCTTTGATCGAGACCGCGACCGTTTGGTGTTGCAGCTGTTAGATGCAGCTGAAGTCCAGCGTCTTCGCAACATCCGCCAGATGGGGGTCAGTGACTTCATTTTTCCAGGCGCAACCCACACTCGTTTTGCACATTCCCTGGGCGTGACTTACCTCATGAAGTTGGTCATTGAGCGCATGGACCTACTGCGGCGTGACACTCGCTATCAGCCCATTGCCGCCAGCCTGGATGAGCATCGTGAAATGTTACTCGCAGCAGCTTTACTCCACGACTTAGGCCACTTTCCATTTTCACATTTGATGGAAGAAGTCATTGAACAGGATCACGAAGCCTGGAGCGTGAAACTGATTGAAGATCCACAGAGTGAAGTGCATCAAATTTTAGGGCAGGCCGATACTGGATATTTGGAATATATTCCGGCCATTTTGAAACGGACGTTTAAACCTTCCTACGTCGTTAAACTGATTTCAAGCCAACTGGATGTCGACCGTATGGATTTTTTACGACGGGACAGTCTGAACAGCGGGGTCGATTACGGATATTTCGATCTGGACTGGTTATTGCACAGCCTTCGTATTGTCGAACATGAGGGGGATTACGAATTGGCCCTGGATGCACATAAAGGTGTTCGAGTGGCCGAATCCTATGTGATGGCGCGGCATGCGATGTATCAACAAGTTTATCTTCATAAAACAGAACGTGCCGCCGGCGCATTGATGCTTAAATTGCTGGAACGTGCCAAAGTATTGCTGCTTAAAAATCGTTTAATGGACACACCCAAAGCTGTCAGAGCATTATTGGCAAATCCTGAAAACCTTGAGCGTACGGATTTTCTACAATTGGATGATGTTTTGTTGCGCTATGCCATTTCATTATGGACTCAATCTAAAGATAAAATATTGGCTGATTTGGCCAACCGTTTTCTCCAACGTCGCCTGTTTAAGTCTTTGAGGCTGAATAGGAAACAGGATGAAGAACTTGTCCAGGCATTACGAACTGTGGTTTCACAAAATGGGCTAGATCCCGACTATTATTTGGTGTTCGACAGTGCCATTGATAGTCCCTATAAGGATGATTATCTTGAGCAAACTTCAGGCACAGCAAGTGAGCGCATTTTTTTATTGAAAGAAAATGGCAACTTAATTGGACTATCTGAAACGTCACAACTCATTCAAGCCCTCAAAAACAAACGTATTCGTACAGAAAGGGTGTGTTTTCCCGAAGAACTTCGCCAGCCATTGCTTGATTTTGCAGAAAAGAACGATATCTTTGGCCTATAGAACTTGTAAAGATTCCTTCGGAGGTCTATGTGAAAAAATTTTACTTGGGTTTTATTTGTTTGCTGCTTGTGGTCGTGGTTTCATCCAGCGGCGTAATTGCCCAGAACGATGATAATATACGTTTTAAATTGGCTGTTGCTGTGGTGATCGATATTGTGGATGGCGATACCTATGATATTGAATATGTCTCAGGTGGGGAAGGACTGCCCACGCGTATCGAACCCTACTTAATCAATACGCCAAATCAGACCCCAAGTGGCCCCTTTGGGGGCGGTTCCTCAGACTGTTACGGTGAAGAAGCAACCACTTTTGTTCGCAATCTGCTTGTGGGTCAAACCATTTGGATTGAGCATCAAGACCGCATTCGCACCACCAATTTTATTGATCGCTTGCTTTCTTTCATCTATTTGGACAGCCAGCAAAAAGCGATGCTGCAAATGATTTTGCTGAGTCAGGGACTTGGCCGATTTGAAGTGGAATTCCCCGAGGAAACCCTTTTCTTGGTGGATGCCATTTCGTCTGAAAGCAATGCGCGTGATGCCGAACGTGGCCTTTGGAGCGAATGCGAATAAAAGCTTCAAGCGTAAGAGGGAGGGCAATATGCCAATGAAGCAAATCTTTGAACACCTTAGTGAATTGGGCTTAAAAAACCCCGGCCAAGTCTATTGGAATTCTCCAACGCCTTCGTTGTACGAACAAGCCATTCGCCGAAAAGAAGGATTGGTCACCCATTTGGGGCCTTTGATTGTGGAAACGGGCCAGTATACGGGGCGCTCACCCAACGACAAATTCATTGTGGAAGACGATGAAAGCCGCGACAAAGTGTGGTGGGGCAATGTAAACCACAACTATACAAGCGAAAGTTATGCACAATTGCGGAGTCGCGTTTTAGCCTACTTACAAGGTCGAGATCTATTTGTTCAAGATCTTTATGCGGGGGCGGATCCAAAGCATCAGGTATCCGTTCAGGTTATTTCAGAGTCTGCTTGGCATGCGATGTTTGCACGAACCATGTTTGTGCTTGATTTGGATTCTGAGCGAGTTGAAAAATACTTTCCAGAATACAAAATTATCCACGTGCCTTACTTCCGCTCCATTCCCGAATTGGATGGCACCAACTCAGAAGTGTTTGTGATTCTGAATTTTGGAGAAAAAGAAATCTTGATCGGTGGCACCGCCTACGCAGGAGAGATCAAAAAGTCTGCATTCACTCTGATGAATTACTTGATGCCCCAGCAGGATGTGTTGTCCATGCACTGTTCCGCAAATTATGGTCAAGGACCAGATGATGTGACCTTGTTCTTTGGGTTATCCGGCACGGGCAAAACCACCCTATCCATTGATTCAGATCGTTGGCTGGTCGGCGATGATGAACATGGCTGGTCGGAAGATGGCATTTTTAATATTGAAGGCGGTTGCTATGCTAAGACCATTCGCATTTCGCCTGAGGATGAACCAGAAATTTATAAAACCACCCGCATGTTCGGGACGATTATCGAAAACGTTGTGATGGACCGGGTCAGCCGCCGTATGGATTTGGATGATGATGCCATTACAGAAAACACTCGGGCAGCTTTTCCCATAAAGCATTTGGACAACTGCGGCGAATACCAAGTTGTTGGGCATCCAAAACACATTTTCTTTCTAACCGCAGATGCATTTGGTGTTTTGCCGCCATTGGCGAAATTGACACCAGAACAAGCCAATGATTATTTTTTGTTGGGCTACACGTCTAAATTAGCTGGCACAGAACGCGGTGTAAAGGAACCTCAAGCCACATTCAGCCCATGCTTTGGTGCACCATTTATGGCGTTGCGTCCAAACGTTTACGGTAGCATGCTGGAAGAAAAAATTCGCAAACACGATGTTCAAGTGTGGTTGTTGAACACAGGTTGGACAGGCGGGGCTTATGGGGTAGGCGAGCGTATGAATTTACCTCACACTCGCTCAATGGTTCGCGCTGTGGTTCAAGGAAAACTAGACAACGCATCATTTGAACTTGAGCCTTACTTTGGGCTCAATATTCCAACTGAAGTGCCAAATGTGCCTTCAGATGTCCTGTTGCCACAAAATACCTGGAATGACAAGCAGGCCTATGAGACTCAAGCACAAACTTTGGCTGAGTCTTTTAAAGTTCATCTTGAAGAGATGTCAAAGCATCGTCAAACCACATAATTAATTATGTGCGATGGTCATTGAACCAACCCTCAATGGCCATCGCACAAACCAACCCTCCTACCCTAGAAATCAGTAGTGCTTTCTTATTGATATACAACGCTGAGAGGGTGCCGTATTGTCCTTTAGCTCAAAACTATCCAAATTTCACCCATTTCGAATTAAGTAATCTGAAGATTTTGAATAAAGAAGGGGAGCCGTTGACTCCCCTTCTTTTACTTGACGAATTTAAACATCAGTTTAGCTACCAAGGAAATTGCTTATCTCGGTTAGATGTTCCCTAAAGCTTTCAAAGGTGCGAATCTGGGCTTTAATGAAGTTCTTGGCCCTGTTGAAAATGTTTTCGGCATTTCGCTTGAATTCATCTTCATCACACTCTGGTCCGCGCACATTAACGGCCTGAGGTGGACAGGTTTTCAAGAATTCCTCATGAGCATTCTCAAGGTCTCTCTTAAACGAATTCGTGGCGGAAATGAAGCTCGCAAGAGCTTCGCGTGCATTGAGGTATAACTCACCAACACCCAGTGATTCAAAATCCACTTCTTCATTGAGATTTGATAGAACGCTTCGAATATCCCTGAGCAAATCAAATGCTTCATCCGCAAGGTCGGCAGCGACACCATAGTTTTCATCATCGCCAGCATCTATTGCCCTGTTGAGAAAATCTAAGGCATTGTTAACAGAGAGGTCAATTGTTCCAACAAAGACATCTCTAATGGCATTTACGACCTCATTTGTTGAATCTGTAACTCTACAGCGTTCGGGGACTTCAACAATAACCGAATTGGCTTCGTCACTTTCAGCAATTTGATTGCCTGGGTCCACAGTAATGGTTGTGCTCTCACTGGCAAACGATACATTTTCCAATGTTTGAGATGTTTGCATGGTATGAGGCAAGCCATTGATGTCACTGCTAAAGACCGTTACTGAAATGTTATCAATGTCAAAGCCTGTGGCGCTGAAATCAAACAAACCTTCAACATCTGCATTCCCAATATTGCCCACCGTTACTGTTAAATCGCAGTTTTCTGCAAATTCAGCCTGGAGGATGACAAGATCGGGCCGCAGCACAGGGATGTTTTGATTTGGCGTCTGCTGAACGTCTATGACGTAAAAGCCAAATGAAGGTTCTCCTTCACCTCCAAAGAAACCCCGCACACAGATGAAATAGGTGCCTGGCTCAAGAGTGATAGTGAGGAAGGAATCGAGACCAGTTTGGCCTTCTCCCTCACCCTGGTCATCGTTGAATCCAACGATCTGGCCATTCTCATCTATAACCTCAACCACAGAATCCAAAGCAGAGTTCAATACCTGTGCATTCACATCAATGGTGATGCTTAGTGTCTCATTGATAGAGAATACGTAACAGTCCTGTTCTCCGTCTGGATCAATAAAGCCTTCAGCGCTGAATGGGAGAGAAATCTCAGTTGCTGATCCTATTCCCCCCCCAGAGTTGGTTGAATTTACTCCATTGCCTTGCGTCACCACATCAACTTCGACACAGGTGGAGTTATTGGATCCGTTAGCATTTGGTTCGTTGACGATCAAGACAAAGGCGCAGTTTTCAATCACACTCCCAGCAGGTGCTGTCACAGTGGCTGTGTAAGTGAATTCTACAGCGTAACCTGATGGTAGTGCCGTTGAATTGTCACATTTGAAACCAACCTGAGGGTCAATAGCACAAGTCCATGGACCTGCACTTGGTGCCGGATTGTTTACCACGGTTATGCTGATTGGGGAATTGGGA
>JAJCYT010000009.1 GCA_029262795.1 Candidatus Fraserbacteria bacterium | reverse complement strand
TTTGCCGAGAGTTGAGCATAGCGCGAGCCACGTTTTACCGCTGGCAAGCCAAATATGGTGGAATGGAAGCCTCAGATCTGAAGCGACTTAAGGAGTTGGAAGCAGAAAACCGCAAACTTAAACAGATGTATGCCGAAGCAGAACTGCACAACCGTGTACTTAAGGAAGTGATTGAAAAAAAGCTCTAAGCCTGCTGAACGCAAGCGGTTGGCTGAATATGCAAAAGAGGTGTTTGGCTTGAGTATTCGGCAGGCGTGCAAATTGTTTTGGATTAGCCGTACGATGTTTTACTATGACCATCACCCCAGAGATGACAGTGAGGTGATTGATACATTGACAAACCTGGTCAAACAGTATCCACGCTATGGATTTGACAAACTCTTTGCCCTGATCCAGCGAGCAGATCATCCCTGGAACCACAAACGTGTCCATCGGGTGTATTGTAAAATGAAACTCAATATCCGTAGGAAACACAAAAAACGCTTGAAGCGAAAGACGCCACAGCCATTGCTGCAACCGCTCAATCCAAACTATTGTTGGTCAATGGATTTCATGCAGGACAGCTTGAGTTGTGGCAGAAGATTTCGCACCTTCAATCTGGTGGATGATTACAACCGAGAAGGATTGGGAATTGATATTGGTACAAGTTTGCCAGCACAGAGAATTATCCGTTTCTTGAACCAACTCATTTATGTGCGTGGCAAACCAAAGCGGATTCGCTCGGACAATGGAACTGAAGCCACCAGTTACCATTTCCAGCAATGGGCTAAGGCACATGACATCGAAATTGAATTCATCCAGCCTGGAAAGCCCATGCAAAATGGCTTCATCGAACGCTTCAACGGAACTTATCGTCGAGAAGTGCTGGATGCGTACTTGTTTTCTTCTTTGGATGAAGTACGAAAAGAAACGCAACGTTGGTTGGGTGAGTACAACACACAACGCCCTCACCAGTCCTTTGGAAATCTGACCCCAGTTGAGTTTTTAATCTCAAAAGGCCATCGCCATATGTCTCTTTTTAACTGGTAACAATTTCGGGGAGGTTGACAGAGGTTGACAGAATCGCTATGAAATTGAAATTGTAAGTGATATTTACAAGTACAGCGAAGCACTAAAAGAAGTGGTTAGACGATATGAATCATCAGATTCCTGACCATGACAGCCTAAAAAGAGCATTCGGCTTGTAGCAAGTAGCTGTTAGCCACAAATACAAATAAAGATGTCACATTCGTGTACATTTTGTGTCAACAGGCTTTTGAAAAGCACTGTAAATGTCCCTTATCCTTCTTAAGCAACTGTGTCTTTAGTCAAATGGAACAGACCCTAGGTTGCCAAGGCATCAGATGTTTGATCATCGCATTGAGAATGACCAACAGCTTTCTCATGCAGGCTACAACAGCCACTTTGTAAGGCTTCCCTGTTGCTATCAAACGTTCATAGAACTGGCGAATGACTTCATTGCAATTGATGGCACTGATAGTACTCATGTACAGCACCGATCTGACTTGTTTTCTACCTCCCCATACCACACGTTGGCCTTTCCATCGCCCACTGTCTCGGTTGAAGGGGGCAACTCCGACCAGGGCTGATATTTGCTTATGGGAGAGCGAACCAAGTTCGGGTAAATCGCCTAATATCGTGGCACAGGTGACTGGCCCCACACCTGGCACACTTTGTAACACATCTGCTTTTTTATGCCAAATACGATTGTTTTTCTGTAACTTTTCAATCTTCTGTTCTATGTTTTTGAGCCGTTGTTCTAGCCAGTCTATGTGTGTCTGGATCTGGTATATGATCGTTGGATGGGCTCGCCCCTTACGGTTTTTCTCTGCCTTGAGCATCTCCACCAACTGGCGTCTTCGAGCCAACAGATCCTTCAACTGCTGGGTTTGCTCATCGGGCAAAGGGCGTGGCTCAGGTTTTATCGACTCGCCGTACTGCGCCAATACTTTGGCATCCAAGTTATCTGTTTTGGCCAACAGTCCTTTTGCTTTTGCAAAATGGCGTACATGGCGCGGATTAACCACTGCCACTTGGAATCCTACTTTTACCAATGCTTTAACCACAGGGCGTTCCAACCCACCCGTGGCTTCTAGCACGATCAAGCTTGGTTTTTGCTGTTGCAGATATTGGCTCAGAGTGGCAAGACCTGCTTCATCATTGGATAGCTTCCACTGCTGTGTCTGTGGATGCAACGCTACATCAAGGTGAGCTTTGCTAAGGTCGATCCCAACAAACTGTTTGTCCATTTGTGTCTCCTTGCTTATGCTATCTCTGAGGCCCAACCTTGTGAATACGGGCTTTGTGCCCAAGCAACTGTCCGGGCTTGTATCAGAGTGAGGGCGGGACGACCTTCGCTTAAGATCGGTCTTGTTTGACCTAGAGACATTTCGGTCTATCCCGCCCCATGTTCTTTAACACTGGGATTTTACCGAGTTTGCCTCATACAAGGGACATTGCTGCAGTTTTATGTTTCTTGATTTTATTATTAACGCTTCCAATAGGAACGGGTTAACAAAACGATTACAGGAAATAATTCCAAGCGGCCTGCCCACATGAGAGTGATTAACAACTCTTTGGAAAGATCAGGAAGTTCGGCGTAAGTACCCATCGGCCCAGCAATTCCAAAAGCAGGTCCAACGTTGCCAAGTGTAGAAGCCACCATACTGGCACCTTCCAATATGGTGATAGGGAAGCCTTCTAGGTGCATATCTAATAATAACAAAGCACTTCCAGCTACGAAAGTGGTAAAATAAAGGATTGAGAATCCTAGAATCCCACCAAGAGCACCTTCACTAACTACCTTTTGACCCAAGCGGATTGGAATGACTGCGGCCGGGTGAATAACTTTTAGAATTTCTCGTCGGATAAACTTAAACGACAGATACGAGCGTATGATTTTGATGGAGCCCCCGGTACTTCCAGCACAACCTCCAAAGAACATGAGTATGAGTAAAATTAATTTCAAGATTTCAGCCCATTCGTTAAAATCAACACTGGCAAAACCAGTAGTTGTGATAATACTAGCAGCCTGAAACAAGCCTTCACGGATTCTTTCTTCCCATGACCCTTGATTAATTAATAGAGCCAGCAAAATACCTGAAGACATTATTAGAATCAGATAAAAATGAAACTCACTATCTCGTTTAATGCGGTGGAAGTTTCCAGTGAGAGCACGAAATAATAAAGCAAAATTAGTCCCTGCCAAAACCATAAACACAATGATGATCCATTGAATTGCTGGTCCAAAACTAGCTATGCTAAGAGCTTTTGGAGAAAAGCCTCCAGTGGCAACTGTCGAAAATGCGTGTGCTACGCTATCAAAAATCGACATTCCCGCTGTTGCCAATAAAATCATTTCAACTATTGTTAATCCCACATAAACTTTCCATAGAGCACGAGCAGTTTGGTACAAATGTGGTTTAAGCTTATCAACTTTAGGGCCAGGGGCTTCTGTATCCATCAATTGGCGACCACCAACAGAAAGTTTTGGTAAAACAGCAATAGCCAGTACGATGATTCCCATGCCACCTAGCCATTGAGTAAATTGTCTCCACATGAGAATACTTTTTGGCTCATGATCCAGATCTTTGAAAATCGTAGCCCCAGTGGTGGTAAATCCACTCATAGACTCAAAATAAGCATCAATTAAAGTATGATGATCGAACAAATAGGGAATTGCTCCAAATGCTGCGATTGCCAACCAGGCCAAAGCAACGACTAAAAAGCCTTCTCTAACTCCAAGGCTGTTTGTTGTGCGGGTGCTCTTCATAACAACCCAACCCAAACTGCTTGACAACAAAGCGGGAACCACAAATGGAACAACACTTTCTCCATACCACAGAGACACACCCAAGGGAAGAAGAAATGCAAGGCTAAACCATAGAAGCATGTTTGCCACCAGGTTTAAAGCAGGCTTAAAGTCAACAATGACTCGTTTGTTCATTTTCATTAACGACGCTTTTCCAAAAACCAAACTACACTAAGAGTTTCATATTTTGAATAATCAATATCAGTCGAGTAAAATCTACCTAAATTCATTTTTTCTGAAATCAATAGATCACTCCTCTTTAGGAAACAGATCATATTTCGTCGCCATTTGAGCTGCTTGTGTGCGATTATTTACATGAAGCTTTGTAAAGATCAATGCAAGACGGTTTCGAATGGTATTCTTTGAAACCCCTAGTTTTTCAGCGATTTCGGGGTTGGTTATACCTTCGGCTACCAGTTGCAGGATTTTTCTTTCTCCATCTGTCAAATGCACAAATGGTTCATCAATTTCGTGACGCCTAAGCTGCCTAAAGCGATTGAGCACTTTCTCGGCTTGTTGAGAGGTCAATATAACCCCACCCTTTGCAACGTCTCTAATTGTTTTCATTAATGTTTTGGGATCGGATCGTTTTAACACATACCCTTTGGCACCTGCTTCAAATGCTTTGATAACAAAACTGTCCTCATCGTGCATAGTTAGCATAATGATGGAGATTTGAGAATCTTGCTCCAAGGTGATTTTTTCTGTGACATCAATTCCTGCATATTCCTTGTTGTGACCAAAGTCAATATCCATCAATACGACATCAGGATTTGTGTCAATAATGCTTTGATATACTTCTTTCTCGTTTGACGTTTCACCTACAATCAAAAAATCTTCTTCTTCTTGAAGAAGTTCAATCAGTCCTGCTCTGAATAAATTATGATCATCTGCAATGAATATCTTAATTGGATTCATTCGAATTATATTGTCTTTCTATGGGAATAATCGCAGTTACAGTGGTTCCCTTTCCAACAACTGGTTTAATTAACAAGGAACCATTCCAGCGATGGGCTTCCTCTCTCATGGTTGTTAATCCAAATGATGGACCTTCATTAGGGCTAATTGTTGATGGGAACCCATGCCCTTCATCAACGATACTTACAACAATCTGTTCATCATCACTGTAATCGAGAGTTAACCAAAGTTGGGATGTTCGAGAATGCAATGCTGCATTGTTTAACGCTTCTCCAACAATACGAGTCAAAGAAGATTCAATCTCATACTCAAAGGAGAAGCGTTTTCCTAATACAGAGAAGTGTGTTTTTATTGGAAGTATTCTTTCAATATCCGCAAGGCGAGATTTAAGATGGTCAAAAAAATCGATGGTTCTTTCCAATGTCACCAGTGGTAATCCTTGGCGGAGTAAATCAATTTTATTGCTTAGGTCCTCCATTACATCTCTAAGTAAAATTGCTGTTGATTTTAGGTGTTCATTACTGTCTTCAGTTGACGATCTGGACAATTGATTTCTGGTATGATCTATCTTGTTTGCCACATAGGCAAGATTGGGTAGGATTTCTCGGTGCAGATTTTGAGCAACACGCTGACTCTTTTCAAATTCCAAGGCATCGATATGTTTTTCATAGCTTGCGAGAAGCCGATCAATATTCTGTTTTTCCTCCAACCAATTTCGATACCACTTAATTGTAAAAAAAGCAACAAAGGGGCCAATGATTCCGTAAAAGAAGATTTCGAATAGAAAATTTCCTTTTATTTGCCAAGAACTCTGTAAGATGGGGACAATGACACTTTCATAAAGGATAACCACCAAGGAAATAGCAATAGGAACTAACCACTGTGCCAAATTTTGTTTTTCAGCAAACAGGCGATCAAATTGACGTTTCATTATGAAAAGCTCTTCCTAAAAAGTTTCTTACCAAAGATATTATATCAAATCGAAATTATCTAAATAGGTACAGATTGCCTAGTACGGTTGTATCTAGGCAGGGGGGAGAGCCAGAATTATTCTACATGTGGGTTACTAAGTGTTTAGAAAGAAGGCGAGTATGTTTAGACAGAGGTTGAAATTAATTTCCAGGTTATTTCTCAGTTTTTTATTTATCTTAGTCCCTTTGATAAACAGCAATTTTCTATTTGCTCAAGTTTCCACCCCAGAAAAACAATTAATTGGGCCGCAAGGACTCGTATTTGATAAAAATGAAGATTTGTATGTTAGTAGTGGGTACAAAGACCAAGTTTTGAAATATAGCGGTTCAACAGGTGAGTTGCTCCATATCTATCGAACAGGAAGTTTAATCCTGCCTCAGGCGCTTGCATTTGGACCCGATGGTAATCTTTATGTGATCAGCAATGCTGGCAATGCGGTATTAATGTTTGCTCCAGACTCGGGACAGTTTTTGGGAACGTTTGGAGAGGCCAATAAAAAAGACAGTGCGCTTCGATTTCCAAATGGATTGGCTTTTGATAAATTCGGGAAACTCTATGTCGGAAATGAATCACTTAACCAAATTCAACGCTATGACAGCCTAACGGGTCAATATTTGGGCGTGTTCGGAAATGCTGATGAAAGAGGAAGTGGACTGAAACTTCCACGCTACATGGTTTTTGGCCCAACAGGTGATTTGCTTGTAAGCAACTACGGAACCAATCAGATTTTGATATTTGATGGAACAACAGGCGATTATCTGGGAGAGTTTGTTGAATCTGGCGCTGGAGGATTGCGGGGTCCTGAGGGTATTGTTTTTGGACCTGATGGTAATTTATATGTAAGCAGCGAGCTCACACATGAAATCCTCCGCTTTGATGGGAACACGGGCGAATTTATTGATGAGTTTGTAAAAGCCACTAACGGAGGCCTCATTTTTCCAGAAGGGATAACTTTTAATGGCGACGGTGATCTTTTTGTCAGCAGTGGCCTAACAGATCAAATACTTCGTTATGATCAAGCTGGAAACTTCATTGAGATATTTGCTTCCTAGAAACAAGTCTTCGTTTATCTTTTTCGAAGGAGGCCAAAGTGTTCAGAATGGATAAATCAAAGGTTCTTGGGTTATTGACAGCTACTTTTGCAATTGGGTTAGGCATTGGCTTATTTTTCAATACGACAGGGACCGTGTTTTCAATGGGTAATCCCCCCAAACATGTTACCAAACAATCAGCGAATTCGACAGTAGAACAATTTGGACTGACAATCGCAGATAATTCACCTGAACTGGTACAAAGATATCGCCTCAGCATCAACGACCTAGGCATCGTGGTGATAACCATTGAGAGTGACAGCCGAGCCCAACACATTTCTCCCCAAATTCAGCCGGGTGACTTAATTTTAGAAATCAACCGCCATCGTGTGAACTCCCTGACGCAGTGGGATGAGCTGTTTAACGCAATTGGTGTAGACGAAAACGTGCTTTTCACTGTCTTGCATCAGAATCGCGCCTTTTATGCGGTAATGCCGTAGAAACATCAATTCGAGATGTGAAGGAGAAAATAATGCAGGACCCACCACAAATGCATTTTTTATTAGTATTAATTGAACCACAGAAAAGAAGCCTTGTTAAAGAATGGGTAATGCGGTTCCAACAAAGCCATGTCAACGCCACCATACAATCATGACCTCAAGACATCCTGATGCAAAAGCGGAGACAGAAAAAGACAAGTGCCTTCACCTTGAAAGGCCACCCACCGAATCAGCAGGGACGGAAAATCACAGCAGTTATGGACCCAATCTTGCCCTGTCGCCGCCGCACTCAAGAGAAGATAGCTTTGGGATTAAGGAAAGGCAGACGAGCTCCAAGCCACTATTGGCTAAAGTTTTGAATTACATTGGCATACCCACAAGACCATTAATAGACATCCTTCTCGACTGGGTTCAAGTACTTCTGCTGGCAGCAGCTTTGGCTGGGTTAACTATGAGTTTCGTTATCGTTCGTATACGCGTACCCACAGGATCGATGGAGCCAACAATTCATGCTGGATCAAGTTTTTTTGTTGATAAACTGTCATTTTCTTTTCGAGACCCAATGCCAGGGAATATTATTGTCTTTTGGCACAATGAATCTCCTGAGAAGCGTGTTCGCTATGTAAAACGTCTTGTTGCCACTGGGGGCCAAAAAGTCAAGATTAAAGATTGTGTTAAATATCCGCGAGTAAACTGTGGAATTTATGTAAATGGCGAAAGGCTTTTAGATACTAATTCAGCATTTGATCGGCCCTATTATTCCAATGGCAAAATGGGAGAACAGGAATGGATTGTACCAAAAGATTCCTATTTCGTTTTAGGAGATAATTCACGGAATAGTTTAGATAGCCGTTTCTGGGGATTTGTGGACCAAAAGGACTTTATTGGTGAACCTTTCCTTCGCGTGTGGCCACCAAACGAAATTGGTCTAATGAATAGCTATTTTGGTACAGGACCATAAATTTTCAAACCAAAATTCCAGGAATGATAAGAGGTAAATAAAATCTTTATTTTGAAAGCTCTAAAGCTTGCCGTATTAATAACAATTCTCAATATATTGTTCTCCGGTTGTTCTTCTGGATTAGATACGGAAACCCTAAAGGGTGAACATGTTGAATACCTTCACATCAATCTAACTGAAATGTCATTTTCTCTAGTTGGACATCAAAAAGATTCTATTCATCTTGAAGCTGAAACAACTTATAGGATAACTTTCGAGAATAAGGGGTTCTTAGTGCATAAATTTAAAATTGGAAGCGGCAATTTAATCATGAGCAATGATGGAAAGCCCTCAGGATACACAAAGAACTTCTTTGAAGGACTTAACACTTTCATAAATTTTGATCAACCAGCTCAACTTAATGGAAAAATAGAGACCAACAACTTGGAGGCCATCGAACTTCAGCCTGGACAAACTATTGAGATTATCTTTTCGCTGCCTCTGAGCTACAAAGGGAAAACGTTCGAATTGGGTTGCTTTTCACCGGGACATTACCAGCTGGGAATGAAAATACCCATTACTGTAGGATAATAGAAGCGCTTCTTTAGGAGACAGATTATCCACCCAAGATGTCTATCAGGGGATAGGATTACCAGACCTATCCTACTCGATTCGCGTGCCTTGATTAAGAGGCAAGATGGTCTTGAGTTTCGAACTCTTCTTGCAAATGATCTGCAGCTTGCTTATGCGCAACATCACCCACATAACCTGCCCGACGTTGATTCAACTCCGCCAATGCAGATACGTTGCCGTAAAGAATCAGTGTATCCTCCGCATGAATTAGGGTCTGCCCGCGAGGAGCGGCGAGATAATCTCCTGTTTTTGGATTAATACCCAATACTAGCACCCCTTCTTCAGACAAACGGAGTTGGCTCAGGGTTTTCTCAACGAGCCAACCACCAGCTTGTACTTGTACCTCTAAGATCCCATATTTGCCATACAGTTGAAGTAAATTGGCATAATCACGCACGTCCAAATCCGTCCACTTTTCTAAAGCCCATTTAATGATTGGAGAAAGGTGTCGATTTACCCAAACACTATTGGCGGCTATGAGCAGCCCAGATAGCCCTCCAACTAACAGGAGTAATTGAGGGAGCAAATTACCCTCCTCAGTAGCTGAGACTAAGGTGAAAATGAGAGAGGTAGTCACCGTGACGATGCCCGCATTACCTAGCAGCATGAGAAGCAAGAGAATACGTCGCCGCACAGGATGATTAACGATTTGCTCTGATTCACCTGTGGTGAAACCAACTCCAGAAAAAGCAGAGCGTGCCTGAAATCTTGCAACCTCATTAGATAAACCAGTCAGAGTAAGTGCTACGGTGGCAATACGGGTTACCAACAAAGATAATATTAATACCACAAACAGTGAAGCAATAGCAATCAAACCTGAGCCTCCATCTTCATGCGTGGATTACGTGCTGGAAGCATTAGGTTCCTTTAATTTCTGGACGTAGTTCCACACGGTGCCATAGGCAATTCCCAGTCGATTCTGGATTTGATTTATCGAAACCCCATCTTGATGAAACTGAGCAATCTTATCCTGCATCGCTCTGGAAATCCGATGGCGTCCCTTGCCCTGGGCTTTGGCTCTTGCCATTTCCTTAGACAACCCGTTAAGGGTAAGGGCAACCGTTGCAATTCGGATGACAAATATGGATAAGATCAACACAATTAGTAAAGAAACTATTGGAACCAATTTACCCTCCTGACTGAACAGAATACAAAATAAGCTTTGCAGCTTGATTATAGCCAATTGGCCTCTTAACGAGTTGTTACAAATTGACTAGTACATTTGTATCTAGGCAACATTTCCATATTGGCATAATCTTGAATCATTGCTGAAAGGAATAAAATGATTCAAAAACGGTCTGGAAGATTCGAAACTTTTGACCTCAGAAAGCTTGAGACATCCATTGTAAATGCTCATGCTAAAGGATCGTTAGTTGAAGAGATTATGATTGAATTAAATCAAATTCATTACCCAAATACCTCATTACTTAGACAAAAGGTATGGGAAACTTTAAAAATGAAAGATTATCAAGCCGCTAATAGATTCCTGTATACAAGAACCTTCAAAGTTCATTTGTTTGAGTTTGTAAGTGAGTTTTTCGTTTGGCTCAACCCAAAAGCAATGAACAGAATTGCAGTTCTTTCTGGCAGTCCTGTTTTTCTTGAATATCTCATTTGGCGATATCAAGCTGTTTTCTCTGAAGCTGCACCAAGCTTGTTGGAGGATCAAATTTGGATTAACCCAAAAACAGCCTTGATCTTGGGATGTTCAGAAGGAGAAAAAATAGCAGTTCGTGGTCAACAAGCTAAGGGTGATAGAAATCTTTACCTGCAAAATGTTCGTGTTCAAAAAGCTTAAAAACTCTCTCGGCGCCTCACAACCAGCTTCTCTCCTTCGGGGGTTGCGGCGGATCAGAATCATGGTGGGCTCTCCAGGTGGCGATGCTGGGGAGCCTAACCCCCTTAAAGGTGATTACATTTGAATATTCTTCTGCTACTTGGTGGTTCCGTTCTATTAAGTTTTACTTTGGGTATGGTTTTTCGCTCGGTAAAAATTCCTCGAGTAATGGCTTATATTTTTGTAGGATTATTTTTTGGCAGTTCTTTTACCAATTTCATTTCTTTAGATTTAGTTGCAAATCTCTCACCCGTAACAGATATCGCATTAGGATTAATGGGTGTCATGATTGGCGGTGAATTGAAAAAAAGCGTATTTCAACAATTTGGTCGTCAATTGGTTTTTATCGTCCTTGGGGAAGGGTTGTTGGCATTTTTGCTTGTTTCGATCTTAGTAACACTTTTTACAGCCAATTTACCTTTAGGTCTGATTTTGGGAGCGCTTGCATCTGCTACTGCCCCTGCTGCTACTATAGATGTGTTGTGGGAATATAAGTCCAAAGGCCCTTTGACAACTACTTTACTTGGAATTATTGCTTTGGACGATAGCTTGTCTCTTATTTTATTTGGTTTTTCTCTTGCCTTTGCTAAGGTCTTATTGGATGGAAGTTCATTGTCTTTGGTCACAGGTTTAGTCATTCCTTTAACAGAAATTTTCGGCGCCTTGGCATTAGGAGGCCTGGCTGGCTGGATTGTTAAATGGGTGCTAAAAATTCTGCCAGAACGTGAAGATGTTTTGGTTTTATCATCAGGTGTCATGCTCTTGCTGGGAGGTCTGGCGCACTGGGCTGGCCTTCCATTGATTCTCACAGAAATGGCATTTGGTGCATCTGTTGTTAATCTTGCCCCACGCACAAGTCGTCAGGTTTTCGAAGCCTTGAAAGATATTTCTCCTCCAATCTATATTCTATTTTTTATACTTGTTGGTGCACAACTACAAGTTGAATTACTGACTCAAATCGGATTGGTTGGAATCATTTATGTTATCGGTCGAACCGTTGGAAAAATGGCAGGGTCCTGGATGGGTGGATCTATTGGCAAGGCAGAAGAGTCAGTTAAAAAATACCTTGGGTTTGCCCTGTTTTCTCAAGCAGGCGTTGCGGTAGGATTGTCGTTAGCAGTAGCCCAAGAGTTCAGTGAAGCTGGTGCAGCTGCCCAAGAGGTGGGATTGTTAGTAGTAAATATTATTGCTGCAACCACATTTTTTGTGCAGATTATTGGGCCCCCATTTGTAAAATTTGCGATCTCAAAAGCTGGAGAAATACCCCTTGAGGAGGGCGCGGGCGATGAGAAACGTTAAAGTTAAAGAAATCTTACCCTTTTCATTCACCGACCCAAGTATTGTTTATGAGAATGCCGATGTAAAAGAAGTTGCAAGAAAAATGGTGGAGGATCATCAAACCCGCGAAGTCTATGTAAAAGATATTGAAGATCATTTTTTGGGAGTTATCACCCTTCGTAGATTGGCTCGATGCGTTTTTGTCAGCGAAACCCCTGTACAAAAAAGTGCAGTTTCACTTTTAGAGTTGATGAGTGCCAAAACAGCAAGGGATTTAGCACTCCGGAAGCCGACCTATGTTTATGAAGACGACTCCTTTGAGAAACTATTAAAGGTGATGTTTCGCTTTGATATCAATGAGATACCTGTCCTTGATAGTCAAGATAGGATTATAGGCAATATCAATATGTTAGAAATTATTTCCGCGTGGTTACAGGGGCAATTAGATCATTTGTCTCATTCAGGATAAACAAACTTTACTCATGAAAAGTGTCTTCACAACCGATCAGAAAATTGAAGCATTTCTTGTGAAGAGCTATTTAGAGTCGCATGGAATTATGGCTAAAGTGTCAGGTAAACAGGTATTTAATGTAAGGCAATCGGCGCTTCCACAAAAAGTTTATGTCTTAGAAGATAGTGACTTCCACCGTGCGAATGAATTAGTCAAAGAACTGAACGAGGATAAAGAAAAAATACAACTTCATTTATCAGATTATTGGAAGTGTTCCCAATGTAGTGAAACACATGAAATACAATTTTCGTCATGTTGGAACTGTGGTACCAGTCGACCTAACTAAAATAGTGAACCTGTCTTGCCATTTGCAGGAGGTTCTTGATAACTCAAGGGGTAGAGATGTTACGAATAGATCTAATCCGCATAGGGCTAGCTTTTTCAATGCTTACTTTAATATTTGGAATTGTTATGGGAATTGTATTTGGGATCAATGAAGATTCGGTTAAAGACTTTATTAGTAACGGCATTATCAGTCACCCAGAAGTACATGATGAAGACAGTAATGATAAAATCTGGCGTTACGCCCAGCGATCTCACTTTCATGCCACTGGGATAGGTGCATTTACCTTGGCTTTAATCATCCTTGTGTCAATGACCAGAATGAAAGCAATCTTAAAACGTCTGAGCTCTGCTTTGATCGGTTTAGGTGGATTGTATTCACTTTCGTGGTTTAGTATGTTTCTCTTGGCACCTTCTATTGGGCGTGAAGCGGCACATAGCGCGCTTCTCACTGTATTATTGGTCTATGTTGGTACAGGCGCTTTATTGCTTGGCTTAGCTTTGCTTATTTCCAACCTCTTTTTTAAGGTAGGCAATGAGGTCTGATCTCAAATCAGAATTTCATCTTCTGAAGGAATTCGAGAAGAACTTATCTCTGAATAAACACTTTTGCTGTGGGAAAGGCACTCCAGAGTTACTCCTCATAGTTGCGAGGGTCGACTCTTGTTTAAGTGGGCAAGGAATAATTCGAAGTTAATGGCAATTCTTGGAAATAAATTTCCACCTGTTTAGCCTTACAAATTTGGAGGGAAGAATAATGGATCCTTTGGTTTGGAATAATCAGATGCTGATTTCTGGCATTATTTTAATACTAACGTTCTTTGGCATTTTCACTGAACGTCTGCACGGATTTCATCGCGCAAAGTTTGCCATGTTGGGTGCTGTTGTGATGGTGGTTGCAGGGCAAATTTTCCAGTTTTATGGTCCCGAAGAAGCATTACATTCCATCGACTGGAATGTGGTTTTTTTACTGGGCAGCATGATGACCATTGTTTCTATTGTGATTTCCACAGGCGGATTTAACCTGATTGCCTATAAGATTGCCGAATACAGTAAGGGGAGATTGTTTTTGCTGATGGTTTTGTTGGGTACAGCGGTTACTGTAATATCGCTGTTGCTGGACAATGTGACCACGGTCGTGATTTTCGGCCCTCTGATCGTACTGATTTGTGGCACATTAAATGTCAGTCCCATACCGTATTTACTGGCAGCAGCACTGTTGTCCGATACAGGTGGGGTAGCAACGTTGGTGGGTGACCCTCCTAATCTGATGATTGGATCGGCGGCCAACATTGACTTTAATACTTTTTTCATTCGCATGGCCGGGATCGTCATGGCTGCCTGGTTAGCGATTTTATTGCTGCTAAAAGTGTTGTTTCGTAAAGAACTTGCAGTAACGCCCAGAAAATATTCACTTGTTCACACAGATGTTTTAAAACACAAGCGCACCTGGTATGCGTCTCTGGGGATTTTTGCATTGATGGTGGTACTGTTTGTTTTTCACGATAGCCTTGGATGGGAACCTTCTTTTGTTGCTTTTATTGGCTTAACACTTCTGGCGCTTGTGGGAAGTCATGTGGATATGGACCATACCTTTGAAAAAGTAGAAATTACGTTGCTGATTTTTTTCATCTCGCTGTTTGTGGTTGTGGGCGGCGTGGAACACAGTCATTTTCTTGAGTATCTTGGCCAATTCGTCATGCCTTTCGTTCAGGAAAATTTACTGATGGCCAGCCTTTTGCTGATGTGGGGGGCGGCTGTTTTTTCTGCATTGATCGACAACATTCCCTTTACTGCAGCAATGATTCCGATTATTTTAGGGATGCAAACACAAGGAATTGAGGTCACACCACTGTGGTGGTCGCTGGCGTTGGGTGCAGGATTTGGCGGCAACGGCACGCATTTGGGAAGCACAGCAAACGTGTATATTGTAACGCTATCCGAAAGGGTTGCTAAAACCACAAACAACCCAGCCATGGCCATCACACCAGGATTATGGTTTCGCAAAGGCACACCGGCGATGGTGGTGACGTTGATGGTTGCTTCAGTACTGATGTGGTTGTTTTTCGATTTCTTTTCTTCGTCCATTCGCTAAGAGTCGAGAGTGGATTCGCAGAGTTCAAATAATATTAATTTGGAGAACTACACATGTACAAGAATATCCTCATTCCAACCGTTGCTGCGAAAAGCCAGGAAGAAGTGTTGAATACAGGAATTGAAATGGCTAAGCGCTTTGATGCAAGTGTCCATGTATTGTGCGTCGTTGAACTTGTTGGTATTTGGGCGACTAGCCCTGTGATTGATGTCGGTTTGATGCACCAGGTAATTGACTCGTGTGAAAAAATTGCTATAGATGCAGCTAACACCTTACAAGCTGGTGGTGTGAGTTCTGTGAAAGCCCATGTCAAAAAAGGCCACCCTGCAGAATTGATCATTCAAGCTGTTAATGAACTGGATTGCGATCTAATTATTATGGGTACGCATGGGCATCGTGGCCTTGAGCGTGTCCTGTTAGGCTCAGTTGCTGAAGAAGTCGTTCGTAATAGCTCTGTGTCCATCCACTTGGTTCGTATTTAACAAGGTGTGTTTGGACTGAGAGAATTCCCAGGTAAGCATCCAATAGTAAGAGTAACGAACCTTAATGTATAAGGCATGTACAAGATTAATCTTGACTGATACCCCGTTGCTTGCCGTGGGGTTGTTCATTTTGATCTTTACATTTTATCTAGTAAGGATTAACGGATGAATCACTGCATTATTCAAACCTGGTAGATTGATCCTTAACTTGTACAAATGTCGCCAGTGCCAGCATCAACAAACCCAGTCCAACGAGTGCTGCACCGACGCCTAAAGCATCTGCCAATCCTCCCAGAATCGGGGCGAGTATGGCAGTCAAAAACGTTACAGTTTGTGATTCTATAGATAGCCCAGACGCCATCATTTTGCTTTCAATTTGGTCGCTGATGTTGGCTACATTGAGTGGTTTTCTAAGGTTATGTAGGATATGCAGGCTTGCGAAAACTACTATTGAAAGCAGGTTCAATTCCAGCCATGATGCCCAGCCTGCGAATATTAACATCACTGCCCCTGCAAGATATGTGAAGTTAATGGCGACAGATATGTTTGTGAACCTTCTGGCAAAGGTGGCCGCGCTGCGAGCGGAATAGCTAGAGAATATGTAGAGAATAAAGAATCCGATTCCAATGACGATGGCGGCTCGTTTGTCATCTTGAAACGCCACCAGTAAAGGCAGAGATAGTGCAAATGATTGAAGAATAGGCTGAACATAATCCTTGGTGGTTTTGAAAAATGCTGTGAAACCGGCGCTGCTGAGAATGGATTTCATAGCGTAAAGGTTCTTGAAAATCGCCACAAATGCCATCAGAGTTAGCTTCATTTGCTCGCCGAAGTTGTGCCACTTTACCTGGGTCAAGGAACCGTCAAGTGATTTGGGGTAGGTTATTAGATTTATAAAGTTCAACGCATACGGCAAGACTGCTGCCAGAAACATATACCGATACTCCCCTGTGAAAAACACCAAGGCTGCTGCGATGATGGCATTAATAGCCGAACCGAACTGGGATGCAGCTCGCGTCCGTCCGTAATATGAAACTTTTTGATCTTCCCTGTTGTTGAGCTTAAGGTGTTCTATAATAAGGGCTTTGTGTGTGCCGGAGCGAAATGCTTCCCCAAAGGCAAAACATATCATTGCTAAAACATATGCACTGAAATCGCTAAACGAATAAAAGATAACGAATGAAATAATGTAGCTGGAAAAGGCCATGACCATCGCTTTGCGGCGTCCAAACGCATCGGCAAACATACCCGTTGGAATTTCTAGGAAATTAATTGAGATTTCGCGGATCGTGTATAGCAAGCCGATTTCTAAAAACGAAAGGCCGCTATCACGAAAAATAAGAATGATAAATGGATCATAAAACCGGAGGTTTTTTAAAAAACCATACAACGCAAACCGAAAAAACATTCGGTCTTGTGTCGGCATATCGCTCATCTAAGCCGAGATTTCCTGTTTGACACAATTGCCACACCTCAAAATATTATGAATTCATTTTCAGCATTCATAATAACAAGAACGAGGTTGAGTATCAGGCCACTGAAACTCAACAGGTTTTGAAAGATGAGAAAATCAGTGGGATCTGAATTCTATAGCATATTTGATCTTGTTAGATTAGCTGGCCGACCCCCAGAAACCAGATCCACAATTAAGACTTAATTGGCAAACATCTAAAGTCACAAAAGTCAATTAGGTGGCTTCCTTTGATTCTCTTAATATCCTTTTGTATGCGGCTTTTGTTGTCTACAATAGTATGACCCTGCAAGACTTGGTCACTTAATTATTATTTCCAGTAAAAATGTGCCCATGTATTAATTACATCCGTTTCTTGTTAAGATATTATAACGCTCCATTTCAAACATCATTCTAGAGAACTATGGTCATGTCACATTCGTGCACAAGGTGTGTCAGATTCTGTTTAATCTCTAATTCAGCAAATCGATTGCATTAAGCGCCACGGGCTTGGCAATGGGAATCCAATATATCATTTAATATTTATAATTTCGATTTTGGTAAGCAATTTGTAGTCTTAGACCGAACTCTATTAAATTAAAATCCCACTAAGCTATTTATGAGTAATATTTTAATATAATAGATACTAACGTTGGTTTACATATACTTCTTTTCTGATAATATCCTTTAATTTGTACAATCAGCGTTTTTATGCTATGATATAATACTATCTTTACAAGGAGGATATATGTCCAAAGCTATAGCAGAGAGACAAGATAAAGCGGGTAAGTCCAACAAAGAAGAAATAAAAGCTTGGGTGTGTCATGTTGAACCTCGATACACGACTGAGCACATCTTGTATGGAAATTCTGAGGCAATTCTCCACCAAATGGACCAGCTTTCAATTAATCTCATGGAAAGACGCGTATTCGCTTTGGCAGTTGAGGGAGAAAACCGCGCTGAATTAAGATTTTTCGAGCATGCTGGAGACAATTCAGACAATTGGAACGTTTATATTTGGCGAGCAGAAGACCTTCAAGATGTACCTTCAAAACTTTCACAGGCGATAATGGAAAATAAAGGTGTTCATTGTGTGGGCGAACAGATGAAGATAAAATTTCTAAGTTCAGTTGGCGATACTGAGGCAGCGGTAGCTTCAGCCCCTGTGTCTGCACGAGCAGCTTTTGCGCATACTATAAAAGATGTTGCTCAAGACAACTATATTAGTGCTAAAATATTTATTGCTTGTTAGTTAAGAGCATGTAGACCCGCTTGTGAGCAGCATAATTCTACACAAGTGTACTTAATCGCTTGTGGCATAGTTGTTGAAGAAAAGATCAGTTGTTTATCTAAAATAGGCAACTGATCTTTTTAAAAGGGAATATGAAATTTGATGACGACCAAGGTAAAGAAACTGAATGGTGGAAAAAGTATTACGTTGATTCTAATGTAAAAAAGTTTTATGAACAGCATCATAAATGGCACACTGTAGAGCAAACCCAATCAGAAATAGATTTTGTGATTAAGACATTAGGAATATCCCCTACAGGATCCATATTGGATCTTTGTTGTGGTTGGGGACGCCACACTATTGAACTTGCCCATCGTGGGTACCGTTCGGTTGGCATAGATGTTTCGCCATTCCTATTGGAAAAAGCCCGAGTTGATGCAGACTATAACAAAGTTGAGGTTGAATTTGTAGAAGCGGATATGCGGGAAATACCCTTTCAAGCTTTTTTTGATGCTTGCATTGTAATGTATTATAGTTTTGGAATTCTTGATGATGAAGGAAATCTTGCAACATTAAAAGCTATTCACAAGGCTTTGGGTTCTAATGGTCGCTTACTCTTAGATTGTTACAATCTATTTTTTCATTTAGTTCGGGGAGATATTCGCCAACTTCCCGCTCGCGGGTGGAGTCGCGATGGCAGCAATTTTATATTAAATGAGGGTGATTTAGACGCCATTAACATGATTAGCACATCGCGCGAAATCCACATCAAAAACAATTCACACTTAGACTTCGAACTCTGCCATAGGCTTTACACATATCCAGAATTAAAAAAACTTTTATTAGAAACAGGGTTTAAAGTATCAGCTTTGTATGGAAACTATACTGGTGAGGTTTTTGAAGCAAAATCTGAGCATTTAATTATCGTGGCAGACAAACTAAAATGACTGACATCAATAATAATGCCAAGAATCTGAGCATAAATATTCCTATTTTTTTTATTCAAAAGGCACTGTCCTCTGTGTTTTTGTGGGCACCTGTTTGGGTAATTTACCTACAACAATATCGTCAGATAAGTCTTGCTGAAATAGGCTTGTTAGAAGCGGCATTTGCAATAACATGGATTCTTTGCGAAGTTCCAACAGGAGCCTTTGCAGACCTCTATGGACGAAAGCAATCATTGATTATAGGCCATACCCTTTACACAGTTGGGATTTTGGGATTTGGATTGGCTCCTAACTTTCCTTTGTTGGCTCTAGCTTACATAACTTGGTCAATTGGATTTACATTTCTCTCTGGGTCAGGTACAGCTTTGCTTTATGACACGCTAAAGTCGATGGGGAGGGAGGATGAATATGCTAAAATTTTGGGTCGATCAAGTTCACTCCGACATTCAATGTATGCCATTTCAGGCTTAATAGGTGCTCCCTTAGCTGCCATCGATTTATCATGGCCCATTTTGATTAGTGCTCTATTTGGATTTTTGAGTGTGGTTGCCGTTTTCTTTTTCAAAGAGCCTCCTAAAATTCAACCTGTATCTTCAACACAATGGTCTGCTTATTGGGTAGTAATGAAAGAATCGTTATTGCAAAATATAATTCAAGGGCCATTGCGTTCGGTTTTCTTATACGGAACAGGCATTATGTTAGTTTGTTCACTTCTTAATTTCTTGATCCAACCTTTCTTGGTAGAACAAGGTGTACCAATAGCTATGCTCGGAGTTGTGTTTTTTGCCTTCAGTATGTTCAGGGTCATTGGCGGTTTTCTTGTACCCAGAATACTTAAACACGTGAAAGAAAACGCGCTGATCTTTATTTTTCCAATTATCATTGTTTGTTTACTGATTCCGCTTTGGACATTGCCTATCGCATTTATCATTTTTAGCCTAATAGCAATGGAGTTTGTATTTGCTATATTTGAGCCTTTTATCGGTGCGAAAATTCAGAGGGCAACGCCAGATAATCTTAGGGCGACAGTTGGATCGTTTTATTCTTTGTTCGAGCATGCATTCTTGATTCCGTTGCAACCACTCTCAGGGTGGGTTGTTGATCGTTTTGGATTTTCAAGGGCTTTATTGGCAATGACACTCGGATTTGCAGGGTTCATAATGCCAATCACAAAAAGATTTAAAATCGTCTCAAAAACACTCAACTCATCGGAGGAACCATGAAATACTATAAACTAATATTTACATGTTTCTTGCTTATCTTTGCTTTAATTATTAGTTCATATGCAATTATGGCTGAAGTTGAACCATTGTTGAAGCTCGTAAGTCAAATTCAATTTCCCATGATAGATGTTCCTGTAGGTGAAGCTTTTTCATTAAAGGCACGAGCATTAGATGTTTGGGCTGATAATGATCTAGCCGCAGTTTCTGCCGATTCTCGAGTCTATTTAGTAAATCTTAACGATATGAATAATCCAATTTACAACACACTTGAATTGCAGTCAGGAGACCATAGCTGGGATGTCAAGCTCCATAATGGACTTCTATATATTGGCCTACAACGTTCTTCAGATGGTGCAACTATGTTAATATATAATGTGGATGATTTCACCGCCCCTAGACTCATCACAAGATACACCACAAATAAATTTGCAGGAGCCCATAATATTTTTATTGCTGGCCAAGTGGGCTTTATCGCGTCGTATGAATCTGTCGGAGGTGGAGGTCTTTCTCCACATATGATTGAAAACCGATTGTGGATGGTTGACTTATCAGATCCCACTCAACCTCGTGATATTGGACCACTCATTGAACCGGAAGATATGCCTGAACAGATGGTAAACGTACATGACATAACCATGATTGAGAACCGGCTTTACGTTGCTGGCTGGAATACAGGATTCTGGATTGTCGAATTCCAAAACTTAGACTCCCCATCCGAGCTCCAATTCACTGTTGTCGGCCACGAACAATATAAACCTTTCCTCAAACCCAGAGGAACATTGCCCTCAACCCACAATGTATGGCCTTCAGAAGATGAAACCCTTGTTTGGACGACAGACGAGGTAATCGGAGAAGGTGTACGGGTATTTAAGGTTTCAAATCAAGGTAGAATCCAACTTGCAGGTTTTTTTCGATTGGGAAGCGATACTTTACCCCACAACGTGGTTGTTAATGGAGATTTTGCTTATGTTTCATATTATCTTGAGGGGCTGCGTGTCCTTCAATTTGAAGAATTGGAAGGCCCAAAGGAAGTGGCTCGATTCGAAACTGCCTTCAATAAGCATAGTGACAATCCTTTTTCAGGGGCTTTTGGAGTTTTCCCATATGGAAATTTCGTGCTACTCAGCGATATGTTAGGTGGACTATATATTCTAGAAAAACAAGGAATATTGAAAGAAACATAGAGAAAAGATAAAATCATTTGAAAATAGTTCATTATTGCTAGGAAATTTTATTCATGAACAACATAAAAGTTCAAGCAGGTAGTAAAAATTGTTTGTATGAGAATTTTTTAAGTTCTCCTATTGAAATTGACTTTATAGTAAAAAATAGAGGTCTTTGTGATGTGAAAATCACAGCATTTA
Source organism: Candidatus Fraserbacteria bacterium (assembly GCA_029262795.1). Classification (GTDB taxonomy): domain Bacteria; phylum Bipolaricaulota; class Bipolaricaulia; order RBG-16-55-9; family JAJCYT01; genus JAJCYT01. The sequence goes on along the minus strand of JAJCYT010000009.1, from coordinate 68,456 downwards.
ACCTCAATAATACTCCATATGAATTCTCAATAAATCTTCGCCCTGGGGAGAGTGGTGGGTTTGTTGTAGAACTTCAGGCAGTTCAAGAAAGTGTTGATTGTCCTAATTCAAAAACTCCCATAAGAGGATATATAGCCTACTCAAGCGAGCAAACGGGGAAAGGTGATTGTGAATTTGAATGGGATTTAAAAATCATTAATAGATATTCTAAAAATTATTGTGAATAATGATGCAAATTTTTTCCAACACATGGATAATTGACTTCGTGTCACATTCGTGCACAGAATGTGACAACAGACTTTTAAAAGCTAGAAAGATATCCCTAATCATTCTTAATGGACAGTTCCCGCAACTCAAACTGACACTCACCTTTAGTCTATGTTATTCTTGTTGGGGGCATTTCATTGGCGTAGGTTAACATGCCTAGATTCTGACCAAAAGAAGGAGGCAACGGGTCATGGTATCTAAACAAAATTCGAAAGGTGAGATGACTTCTTTTTCAAGCTTCAAAGTATTTGCAGAATATAGATAATATATATTAGATATATATTTGTATAAGAAATACTTGAATTTCCAAGGAGTGAAAATGACTTTGCAGAAGAATGCCAAGAAAAGAGATAAAAGGGTTGGTAGTTTAGCAGCTTTAGGGATTGCAATTCTTTTAATAACAAATCTGACCAGTGTAATGAGCGCAGAAACATTTACAATCAATTCGACAGTAGATGAAGTTGATGAGTCCCCAGGAAATAGAGTTTGTGCTACAGCAGCAGGTGAATGTACATTAAGGGCTGCTATTCAAGAAACTAATGCACTTGTGGGGGATGATGTAATAATTCTTCCATCTGACAATTACTTTTTAACAATCGGTGGATTTGGTGAAGATGACGCTGCGGAAGGCGACCTCGATATTACTGATAATTTATCCATCCAAGGGATTCGAGGCCAAAATGGAATTAGACAGGTGGCGTTAATCGATGTAGGTGGTCGTGACCGAGCTTTTCACATTTTTAGAAACTCTAGAGTAGAAATTTCAAATGTTTCCATTAACCGAGGGAATTCTCATTCAGGCTCTGGGGGAGGTATTTTTAATAGTGGACATTTGACACTCATCGGAGGAGTACTCTCAGAAAGCGAGACAGAAGCAAGTGGCGGTGGTATTGGTAATAATGGGCATCTGATATTAAATAGTTTTGATATTTCATACAACTCAGCTGAAACTAATGGTGGTGGAATTTTTTCGTTCAGTGGCACTGTCGAAGTACTCGGTAATACCAACATCTTGTCAAACTATGCCGGAGGAAGTGGTGGTGGAATCTATAACATAAATAGTAGTCTCATTATTCATGGAGCCAGAGATGTTTTACCAGGCACAAGAGTGACAAGCAATATTGCTCACAGTAAAGGAGGTGGAGTTTACACCAAGGCTAGCAATGTCAGAATTAAGCATGGGAACTTCTCACATAATGCCACTTTACGGGAGGACGGCGGAGGGCTTTATATCGAATCAGGTGATACAACTGTAGAAGATGGGAGTACTTTTTTTAGCAATTCCGCTGTAACCGACTGCGGTGGAGGGCTTTTCCTTTCTCAAGGCACTTTAGAAATCTCCAACACATTATTTGAGAATAATTATTCTCAGTGTGGAGGTGGGGTTTATAATAGTGGTAGTGGTGATATAAAGAAAATAGAATATTCTATTTTTAGAGACAACATATCGTTGGGAAGTGGTGGCGGCCTATCGACCCTGTCTCATAATGAAATAGATATAAATTTTGTAACATTTTCAAATAATAGTGCATTGCGAGGTGGAGGAATTAACAATGAAAATGGTGATTTAACCGTAACCAATAGTACAATCGATAATAATCACGCAAGCTTAGATGGTGGTGGTGTGGAGAATGGCTCTGGTTCTATATCAATGAAGAATGTGACAATTTCAAAAAATACCGCAAATAGAAATGGAGGAGGAATATCTAACTCTAGCGATAGACTTGTAAATGCAGAGGGTCAGGTGCTTAGATTATTTGAAGGTAACCTGGCACTTGTTCATGTGACAGTTTTCGAAAATCTTTCGCTACAAGGCCGCCAAATTTTCAACCAAGATGGAAATGTAGAAATTAAAAACTCTATTATTGCCCATGATCCTTCAGAACGAACTTCAGTTGCAAATTGTCAGGGGGCCATTACGTCCTTAGGGCAAAATCTATTCACAGATTTATCTTGTTCCGCCCAAACAGAAGATTTTCTTGAAGTCAATGCTCAATTAGGTCGCTTAACTAATAATGGCGGTTTCGCTTCGACTCACGCTTTGCAACCAAATAGTAGAGCAATTAACAATGGTGCTGATTGCCCTGCTTATGATCAACGAGGAGTAGCTCGACCACAAAATGGCCAATGTGACATTGGTTCTTTCGAAATCCTGGCCAATGGTGAACCTACTGTAGAGCCTAGAGCCGCATTTGATTTTGGGGACGCTCCTATCGAGCCTTTTCCATCTTCTCCTTTTGATCAAGGTGTTTTGCATGTCGATAATCAGAAGCTTTGGCTGGGACAGGTGGTGAGTTATGAAGAGAAACCACGCTTTCTAGATCAAGATATGTTTGATGACACACCTTTTCAAATTGTTACCGATACGCAAGGCAACCAAGTTTTTGAAACAGCCGTTAGTAGCTCAGCCGATTCGCCACCTTTTGGATATTTGAATGTACTTGTTGATTTTGAAGGTAGTTGTGCACAACCAGATCCTTTAGGATGGTCTCAGACTAGAAATCATATTGTTCGCAACGAAAGATTTAATGTTGCTCCAGATAGTAGTTCTAATATTATTCAGGTGCCAACCACTGATTTAAACTTTAATCTAAATAATTTAGATAACCATTGGGTGAGAATTACCCTAACTGATGAGCCTATCAGTCCCGTTACTGGTGCCATATGGGATGGCCGAGCAAACAAGATATTTCTAACAGGAGAAACGGAAGATCATTGCAAACGTCCCGAAAGAGAATTCAACCTTTTTGAGCTAGATGAAATTCCCTTCGAATTAATCTTACTTTGTAACAATGAATATAGTCACATGTTGACAATCAAGTGGGCCGAATTACTTGATGATCTTCGATTACCTGGGCCAGACGAAGTTAATGTGACTATCAGCATCACTTTGCCAAACGGTGAGACGATCGAAAGACGTTGGCCAAATGAAATAGAAAACTTGGAAGAAATGTTCTTCATTCATGCCCCTGAAGGAGGAGATATCCTTGTAACCCTTGAATTCCGAAGAATAGCATCTGGTGATCCAACTACCAGAGAAACTAGGATAACGCTTGGGGCCTGTAATTAGGTAGTGTCGCAAAAAATGCGTGGGCCATTTAAATTATTTGCATGAAATCAACCAAGCCCTTCAAATGGCGTCACTATCAACCCGAGATCATCCTGTTGTGCGTTCGATGGTATCTGCGCTATTCATTGAGTTACTGAGATTTGGAAGGGAGCATGCTGGAGCGCAGACTGGAGATTGACCATTCAGCACTCAATCGTTGGGTAAGTATTCGCTAGAACTAGACAAACATATCAGACGGCATCTTACTCCTGCTAAAGGTTCATATCGGCTCGATGAGACTTACATCAAGGTCAAGGGCAAATGGACTTGTATCGGGCTGTAGGTCCCAAGGGGCAAACGATCGACGTCATGCTCAGCTCTAAGCGGGATAGGCATGCTGAACCGCCTTATGCTATGACGGCCGACAAGAATCCTGCTTATCCAATCCAATTGCATTTGAAGCCATGAACATGATTCGCAAAGGGCAAGTGCGCAGCGTGCCCACAGGTGAATCCTTGGTCAGGCCAGGTTTGTCTCCGGCGTCTTTGGGCTGGCCTAAACCGGGCTCTTAGCTGAACATAAATCTGTCCCGACTCTACTCTAACCAATTCTTTGCGACACATCCATCATTTGAATGGCCCTCAAAATCAACTTCGAACACTTGCGCCACATAAGTCAATTGACAAGTGAGAACAAATGCATACACGCAGAGTATACTAAATACCCGAAGAATCATTATTCCCTCGTTTCAGAGTGAGAAAGCACTAAGGAACCTTAATCACCCGAATTTGATCAACAGACCCAGTCACACCAAAACGTACTTCAATCGTTCTATTGTTGATGATGATTACGCGATCGTTGTTCTCGAGACCGCGGTCTCCGCCAGGATAGAAGCCTTCATTGTCCAAACCGAGCGTATCATCGCTCGAATTCAGATTGCCGGAACTCGTCTGAATGCCCAAAATCTTATGGTCGAATCTCAACGTACAGTTGAGGTTGACAAAGCCTCTAGGTTGACCCACTGGATCAAAGTGGATGAGCTGGCTCTGAATTTCAGTTCCAGCATCTATCATAGATGCACTGTCTGGGGAAAGGTCAATAGGTAAATCTTCATCCAGCGTTACCATTGTTTGTTCTTGTATATGCGTGACACCTGTATTGCTTTCGGAGCCTCCTTGTATTAATGAAGTTGCTGTTGTGGCAACAATAGGACATGGAATAATAATTCTTACTAAGTCTGCACAGTCATTGTTTTGCTCATTTGATTCTTCAACAGTGCTACTGGGATCTGCTCGACAATCACCTTCGGGGTTCCCGTTCGTTAAGAATCCAGGGTTTACCGCATTGCCTCCGGGAACGCTGGTTGGCGTCACACTAAGAGTGACTTCAAAATTCCCCCCTGGAGAAATGGTCGTCATGGATGACCCAGCAAAACATGTCAATAAATCATTGCCTGGACCCCCGAGAGAACAATTAACGTTCCCGCTGATTTCACTCGTTGTGACATTATCAATGACGTACATTGGAGACCCGTCACTTGGGAGATCATCCTTGAATAATTCAGCATTTGGCGAAAATTCAGCCTTTCCGGCACCTATGTTCTCGACCTGTATTGTCCACGTGAATGTGGTATTAACATCCGCAACGCCATCAACATTATTGGACTTTCTAGCAACTAGGTCGCTTAGAGGCTCTTTTACCCTCACCAAATCTGAACATGGATTGTTTCCATCATCAGATTCATCCACCACATCTCTTGGATCAACCAAGCAAACTCCTGTACTGCCCCCGTTCAGAAGGTCCCCACTGCCAGAAGGTGTAACCTCAAAACTGACTTCAATTGTTCCCCCAGGAGGAATTACAATTTCTCCCCCAGCAGCCTGACAGTTAAACTCTCTCGCTGTGGTATTATCCGTCGCATTTTCAAACTCAAAGGTGCACTCCACGCCAGCCGATACCCCACCAGAGGTTACTGACATGAGGTTCGCATAGGTTGGCGGTTCCGATCCTCGTGGAAGCTGATCTCTAAGAAGAACACTTTGAGATGGGAAAAATGCTTCTCCTTGGCCTTGGTTCACAATGAGAACGGTCCAAACAAAAGATTCGCCAAGTACAAGTTCTCCTGACACGCTATTTGACTTGATCGCTACTAAATCAGAAAGTGGTCCATCCGTAGACCGCGGTGATTCACTTACAATCACTGTATCAGAGCATTGATTATTCCCTTCATTTGACTCTTCAATCCGACCATTTGGATTGCTTTCAGGAAACTCAGGGTCAATCAAATCCACGAAGCAAATGCCATTAGGTGGATTAACAAGGGCCATCGCTACACGCGGAGTCACTTCAACAACGATCCGAACACTCTCTCCTGAGCCAAGCGATATTGACCCTAAACAAAGAAGCTCACCAGGGCTTGCATTGTTTTCCGAGTTTCCTATGTCGCATGAAAGGCCATTTGGAATTTCAAGAACTTGATACGTTGCCAGCGTGACATTTTCTTCTTCAAAAGGAAGTTGATCTCGAAAAACCCTGCTATCCGAAGGGAAGGACGCTACGCCTTCACCTTGATTTTGAATTTCGATAATCCACCTGAACTTTTGTCCAACTGACGTTTGCCCTTCAACATCATTGGTCTTATTGACAACCAAGTCTGGCAAGGGTCCAATTGGTTGCTCCGAACATGGCTCAAGATGCACAATAAATGAATTAGAAAAATCCTCCATATCCACAAACAAAAACGTCAAGCCCAATACCGCGTCTCCACCGTCAGGATGATTAACAGCAATTTCTTGTGAACCCTGTACAATTGAAGTGGAATGTGTAATGACTGAGCCATCTGGCAATGTCAGATCAATTTTCAATTGAAATTTGGCTTCATCTGTTACACCCAAGCCAGTTACATCCCAGTTTACAACAACATTGTGGCTCACTGAGTCCATACAAACTTGTTCAACAGAAAAGGGTTCTGACTGGAAAGTTGCGTAAGTTTTAACCCCATTGGTATTTATAAGTGATGTGGAAAGCGAAAGACTGGAAAGCAGGAATACTAAAATTAGAAACTTACGCATTCAGAATGCCTCCTATATTATATGACAATCTAACTATCATAATTCTAATTCGAAAAGAAAGTCAAGATCAAAACTCTCCCCATTCATATTTGGTCACAAAGTCACAAAAGGCAAGAATGTGGCTCAAGACTTTCATTTTTGGGATCAGAAATATTGACTCTTGAATGTAATATTACGCTAAGAAAACCAAATGATGAGACTTGAGAACAGATCAAATTGATACCCAGTCAACGTAATCACCAATTTGCCAATGTAATAGAATGACTCATCAATGTATTTTCGGCACAAAATTATGTTATAATTAATTATTAAAAATACTCAAAGATCAGTTTGATACAAACTGCTTGGGAGGAATTGGCCAGGGGGCTATTAATTATGAAAAACCTTCCTCATTCTGCCTGGATGCAACGTTCGTTTTACTTCATATTGCTAGTCGTGGTAGTTGCGCTTTCAATATGGGATCGAGGGTCAGTATCCAAATCCCTATCGACTAAAGGGAGTCAAATCTGGAGCTCAGAGCACGGCAATATCTTGCCTGCATCGGGCACAATCCGTGGACTGTTAATATTTGCACAAGTGGATTACTCCAATTGTCCCAACAATGACAGGCTGAGAGGCAATTGGCCCCCCAACTCAATTCCTGAGAATGCAAACGAGTTCATGGATGATTCCTTAGTCGGCAGCCAACTACCTCAGTCGTACATCACTGATTACTATTTCCAAGCATCATTCGGGCTGTACAGGGTTTTGGGCGATTACATTCCGGAAGTTGTAACCATTCAATGCAGAGACCTATTAGACAGAGTAAGTAGCACAAAAAAAGTTTTTGAACAATTGAATAACGGCCCTCATCCAATTGAAACTGCAAATGTAAATCCCAACACAGGCCGGAAATACAATTTGAATGATTTCGATTCTTGGGGCAGCCAAGGGCCGGGCCTTGCCAAGACAAACCAACCAGATGGCTCCATAGATTTTGCGGTTGTCATCTGGAAAAACAATCATTTGTTCAGTGGGTGTACTACTGGACTTGGCGTTCAAAGAATGTTCAATAATCCTCTGCCCCTAGGAAACAAAACCGTAAGAATTGCTGGATCCTTTAATAGTTGTAGTATCGGTGACGGAGCATTTAATTTCTTTTTGACGGAGTATATGCACGCTCTCTTTGGTGGGAACAATTGGCACTCTTCGAGCGGGGCCGGACTACACACGTTTAATGTTCTTTCTAGGTCTTACGGTGTTACGGCTCAACAGGAAGCCGAATCGAACGCTGCTTCTGCATGGGACAGATATCATCTTGGTTGGAAACAACCCAACAAAAGATTTTTGCTTAGTGCCATTAATGAGAGAAATCTCGAAGAAGTAGAAACCGATTTAACCATTGAAAATCTCCCAAACGGAGGAACATTTATATTGCGAGATTTTTATACTCATGGAGATGCCATCCGGATCAAATTGCCACATTTGGATTGGACTCGGCGTGGTAATGTAAAAAACCAATATATTTGGATAGAAAATCGTCAACTTGTCAATCGATTTGACCGGAGCTTTTGGGAAAATGTCCCTGGAAAAGATCCTTGGATGCCTGGTATGTATATCCAGTTGCAAGTTGGCAAAGATATTAAATTTGGTACACCAGAAGAAATTTTTTCATGCCAAAGTGAAGGATGCGCGGATCAGCCTAACGCCCTTGGCAGTTGGTTGCTTCATCTGACCGCAGAGGGCAATTATGATTTTCTCTACCGATACGATCAATTTCAACATGGTGATCCATCCTCGCCGTGCAATTGGAACAATCCAAATGTACCAATTGAAAAGATAGACGCATATGCGAATCCTTTAACTGGTTTTTCGGATTTGTACAAAGCTATTGACTCAGCTGAAACATTTGAAGAGTTGCCTACTGAAGAGACATTTGCACCTTTTGGAGATGGTTTGCTTTTTAGTCAAGATAAAATTCAAGCTGCCTTAAGTGAGATTGTTGATGGAACTGTAAAATCAAATTGCCATAGCCGAGGAGATAATGAGGATGCATTCCGCTTGTCTGGAAACCATAAACTTGCACTTGGTACCAACCCAGCTCCTGTTACTGCCTTAACCCATAGATCAACACACAATCATGGTGCACCTAACCGGTTCACTCATTCATTTGATAACAACACGGTCTACCTAAACAATTTGTCCATTGAAATTCTGTCGGAACGTGTCTTTGGCGCACAAGCTGGCTCTGAATATGAAAATGCGATTATCGTTAGAATTAGTTGGGATCATTCAAGAGTTGAGGATGATGTACGATGGGCCGGCAACATTGTTTTGCAAAACGATATACATGATCCATTAAAGCGTCAGAGCAAAATTGTTGTGGCTTCCGGGAAAACGATTTGTTTAGATCGTGGCTTGTCGCCAACAAAACATGTGGCTAATTCCTCTGACAGGCTATTCACCGATCCGACCGTGCTGACAATTAAGACAGGAACGAGCCTTCATCTCGAAAAAGATGCACAGATAATCGCCATAAATGGTTCTAAAATCCAAGTTGAAGAAAATGTTGATATACAATTGGATGAAGGCTCGTTATTAGATCCGCCGGAAGCTCATTCAAAAACAACATGTGTAGATTAGTGGCTTTGTTGCACAACGTAGTAGGAGCGGAGGCAGAGATACGCTTCGTTAGCAGGAGGAAGATAGACCGACTAAGAGGTTGTAGATGTTGAGCTTGATTACCTGTTGTATCTGTTCCCAATTGTGACCGTACAGTCGTTTACCAAACATTGATTTAAAAGAGGAGAAGGCACTTTTAACCAGGTTTCTTTGACCATAGCCAATGTCTTTCTTCCATTGACTTCGATTCTTCTGGCAGGCTGTAACCACCACGGATCGCGCACCAAATGAGCCTATACGCGCATTCTTGCGTGGCAATATTCCGGCTTCAATCTGATGTTCTGCTAACCACTCAAAGCAATCTCCACTGTCGTATCCGCCATCAGCAAGGAGTTCGTCAATCTCTGCTTGTTGAGCTGATGATGCCACTAGCTGCCGTAGTTTGCCATTTTTATGAATCTGATCATCGGTGATTTCTAGAGCACTTACTTTTTTAATCTTGATCTCGATGGCGATATGATTTTTGACAAACCCCTTGCATTTCTTACGCATCCAGCCATTGCGATGAATGACCTGCAGGCCACTGGCATCAACTGCCAAAGTGATGGGGTTGACATCAGACGGAAACTGACTCAAATCCAGTTTTAGTCTTGCTAATCTTCGGCTAACGGTTGAGTAAGTTGGGACTGGAATGTCGGTGAGCTTGGATATACTTCGAGCTACTCCCTCACCTTCTCGATATCCTAAACAGAAAGCCACTTTGAGTGTGACCAAGAACAGGATAAACGTCACATCTCTAGTTGTGCAACACCGCCAAAAAATAAGCATTCTTGTTGATGCTACCTTGTCACATTTACGCACAGAATGTGACATCTTTATTTTAGCCATCCAAATTATCCCCATCTGATCACTTGCGCCTATATCGTAAATGTGACATACTGTCACTATCATGACAAAAGAGAGACAATCTCCAAAACATGCCCGTGATGACTTCCTGGATGGCAAAGAACTTGGAAACCTTTTTCAGGCATGTGAAGACATTCATGAAAAACTTTTGGTATGTTGCAGTGGGCAGTTGGGAATGCGTGTAGGCGAGATTGCGCATCTGCAAAAATCTTGGATTGATTTCCAGGATGATTTTATCCGTATCCCAAAGTCAATGGAGTGCACTTGCTTTGAGTGCAGAAAGAACAACAATACCTGGCAACCTAAAACGAAAGCTGGGGTACGATCCATTCCCTTCAAATATTTCCCTGTAACTCGTGAAGTTCTCAAGGGATTTTTCGGTGCGTATGATGCTGTGGGAGCTTCCCGGCGCACACACCAAAGACGACTCAAGAGCATTGCCCAAAGAACGACACTGACCAAAAAGCTCTACACCCATGCACTTCGCTCCACTGCCGCCATGCAATTTGCCAACGCGGGTCTTTCAACCCAAGCTTTGTGTGAAGTCATGGGATGGGAAGATCTGCGAACGGCCCAAGTATATATCCGACGGTCAGGGCGTACCGCAGCGAAAGAAATTGAAGAGCGTAAAGCTGAGTTCGTACTATGACCATGAAACCTATCCATCTTCACTGGCAGTTGATTGATCCTAAATCCAATAAGGCTCGGTGGTATTCTTTAACCACTTCGAAAGATTTATGGGGTAACACGGTGCTAATCAAGCGGTGGGGACGGATGAATCGTACTGGGCAGGAGCAGTTTGAATGGTTTGAAGATGAAGAATCTCTTTTCCGGGCTATACAAACCACACATCAACGGAGAATGCAACACCAATATCAGCTTGTTGAATTAGATAAGATTGATTTTCCAAAATATGCATTTTAGAAAGTTCTAGCCGTCCAAAAATTCAATTATAGGGCAGAGCATATTGAAAGTTTTGTTAGTAATAGTTTTTCAATACAGTAAGAGATTCCTTAGCAGTTATTGCTTCATGATTTAAGGTGATAACCGTTTCGAAAGAGCATGATTGCCAGAACCAAGAATATCATACCCAACCCAATGGTCAGCACAAAACCAAACATGGCGGTCTCAATATTACCAAGGAGCGCTGAACGAAATCCCTCTGTGATATAGGTGAAAGGATTAATTTTTGTCAAAGGTTCAATGAAGGGAATTCCGCTTACCATATCAAGTGAGTAGAAAACACCGCCCAACAACACCAGAGGGTCAAGCACGAATGAGTTGACGGTGCCTATACCTTCCCAGCCCTTTGTCCAAAGCCCAACTATACAGCCAAGTGCCGCAAAGGCCATGGAAACTACGATTGCATAACCAAGCGCCAACAATAAAGACGAAATTGAAAATGATGCAAATATTAATGTAGCAACAAATACCAATGTGCCTACAATGATTCCCCGCACCACTCCCCCAAGAATTATTGCCAGGGCAATCTGAGACGCTGAGAGCGGACTTGATAAAAGATCGGCAATGTTGCCATCCCAACGTGACTGAAACAGGCTGTATGCGGGATTTAAGAAGGAGTTTCGTATGATCGACATCAAGATCAAACCAGGAACCATAAACTGAATATATGGCATCCCTTCAATATTTCCTAAGCGGGGGCCAAGCGCCAAACCAAAAATAAGCATATATAAGGCAACTTCGACGGTAGGTGGAACTATCGTATCAAGCGCATCCTTAAGAAAGCGAATGACTTCTCGCTTGAATAAAGTGAGAAAACCAATCATACAGAATCATCCCTAATTAATTGTAGGAATACATCTTCAAGGTGTTGTTGATTTTGTCGTTTCATCAACTCCTCAGGGGACCCTTCTACTAATAATTTCCCTTGATCAATGATCGCTACCCGATCACAGAGGCGTTCAGCTTCTTCAAGGTAATGGGTTGTCAATACAATCGTTTTCCCTTGCTCATGAAACTCTTCCATCATTTTCCAGATCAGAAGACGCAATTCAACATCAGCACCTGCTGTTGGCTCGTCCAAAATAATAATAGCGGGGTCATGAATTAACGCCTTGGCAAGCATCAATCTTCTTTTCATGCCTCCTGAGAGTTCCTGTACACGGGCAGTGCGTTTATTCCAAAGATCAAGGCGTTTCAAAAGCTCATTTGCTAGCTCTTGGGCACGACGACGGGGTATTCCAAAATAGCCTGCGTGATAAACTAGTATCTCATGAACGTTCAGAAAACGACTATCCAAAATTATATCTTGAAACATCATCCCAACTAGCCGATGGGTTTCACGATACTGTCGTATAGCGTCCAATCCATCGATGAGGACTTTCCCTTTGGTTGGTTTAACTAAACCGGCAATTGTGTTGAGGCTTGTTGTTTTACCTGCACCATTTGGGCCAAGTAATCCAAAAAATTCACCTTCTTGAATGTCCAGGCTCAAATCTTTCAAGGCAGTTACATTTCTATACACTTTTTCCAGAGACTGGAACGAAACTGCAGGGATTTTCATAGTTCTTACAGGTTACAAGGCAGAAGCGCCACGCGAAACCCTATAAGTTGTTAGGCAATAATGAATAGATTGCATTCGTTCTGGATAGCTGGTTCAAGCCATCTGACCGAAGGTTATATCATGGTTATCGAGGTCTTGTATGCCAAATTCCCATACACCCCAAGGAGCCAGATAAAGAGAAAAATCTATTATCGCTCCTTTATCCTGTAATTCTTTGTAAACTTCATGGATATTGTCCACCCAGAAATAAACATCACTTGTCTTGTCGCATAATTTCCAGTTTGGAACGATTTCAACATCTTTCCCAGTCAATGCAAGCATTAACCTGGCATTACCGTGTTCAAGGATGGCAAAATTGGGTGGTGCTCCAAATAAATCAGCAGAGAAACCAACCTTTTCCTCAAAGTAACGCGCTGAAGACACAATATCTTTCGTAAGTAGTATTGTTGCGCTTTGTGTTATTTTCATCTTTAAAATATAACAAATGGGGGGCAACGCGCTTCATTTAGACAGTACATCAATGATTGGGCAATCTGGAATTTGTTCACCCTCACATTGAGAAGCCATATCTTTTAGCACTTTTCTGAGCTTGGTCAAATCCGCAATCTTTTGTTCAATCTCATCGAGATGGCTCACCGTCATGCCTTTTACCTCTGCACAGGTATAGGTGTTTGTGTCTACCAAGCTCAACAAATCACGCACCTCGTCAAGATGAAATCCCAGGTTTCGGGAGCGGCGAATAAAATTCAAGCGCTTGATATCTTCATCACTGTACATGCGATATCCACCTTCAGAGCGCGGTGGCTTTGGTAAGAGGCCAATGCGTTCATAATAGCGGATGGTCTCAATATTGCATCCTGTCACCTTGGACACATAACCAATGGTAGGTTTTTTTTGTTTTTCTTTTGCCGCCATTTTTAATCCACCTCTTGACTCTGTAGTTACTACAGACTGTAGCATGATTATACAAACCGGCCTAGTGGCTGGAAAATGGAAGGAGCATTTTATGAAAGTTATGCTGACAGACAGGCTAGCTGAACTCCACCAATTCATCCTGCAAAGCTTTGTTGCCACGGGTCATTCACCTGAACTTTCAGACATCCAGAAGCGGTTTTCATTGGACGGTGAGGATGATGCGGAACAGTTACTTTCTGAGCTAGAACAAACCAAAGCCATTCATCGAAACCCTGGAGATGTCTTGGTAACTCATGCCTATCCCTTTTCAAATGAACCAACGCCTCATCTTGTGACCTTGGCTTCAGGGGTCCAAGTTAATTCGATGTGTGCTGTAGACGCACTTGGCATTCCATTCATGCTCAAGACTGATGCCGAGATAAAATCGGAGTGTTTAGAATGTCAGCAATCTGTTCATGTAAATGTGAAGGATGGCAAGATCGCAGATCACGGGCCTGATGATCTGATGGTGGGATATGTGCCAATGGGAAGTTGTTCCTCACCTGCTACAGAGCAATGCCCTCATATTAATTTTTTCTGTTCACAAAAGCATTTGGATGCTTGGGCGAAGAACAATCCTGAACACGAGTTGAAATTCTTAACCTTGGAAGAAGGGCTGAAACAGGGCGAAAATATCTTTGGTTCTCTTATGAGCGGCTCAAGTGGTTCCTGTTGCGGATAAATGGTTTTCTCTTATGAATAAACGAATATTTCTAACGGGATTGGCATTGCTTACGGGCAGTGCCATTTCCCCATTTTTGCTGTTATTGGCTGCTGGAAATGCCATGATAGTGCAGGGGCTAACGCAAATGCCACAATTCATTGGCGTGATGCACCAGTTTTCTCAGTGGTATACACCATTCATTTTGTTACCTGCCCTTATAGTTTTGGTGCTTGTAGCCCTATACACAAGGCGTGATTTTCCAGAGCTTTCTAACCGGATTTTGGCGGGGTTTGTGGCGGGGGCGGTGGCCACGTTCGCACTCGATACATTCAGAGAATTGGGCGTTATTCATGGCTGGTTGCCAATGGACACAGTGCAGCTTTTTGGAAAAATGATTATGGGGCCACAATCATCTGAATTGGCTTGGACATCTGTTGGAATGTTCTACCACTTTTTAAACGGAGCCAGCTTTGGTGTGTTTTATGCCATAGTTTGGGGCAAAGCCAATTGGCTCTGGGCTGTCGTTTGGGCGCTCATCGTGGAGCTTGGCATGATGACTTTGCCCCCTATGGCCCCAATAGTTGGTCCGTTCGGTAGCAACACGGGCGGTCCTGAACTGTTCTTGGTTACGCTCATAGCCCATATCGCTTATGGTGTCCTGCTTGGTTTGATGGTGAGGCAGTGGGTGAAAAACAAGGGCAGCATTTTTAGTTTGTTGTCCAATAAGAAAATTCTTGAAACGTAAAGAGGTTAATCATGGCTACTGTTTTACAATCTACGCTCAAATGCCCACATTGCGGCTTTGAAAAAGAAGAAACCATGCCTACCGATGCGTGTCAGTGGTTTTATACCTGTACGAACTGTGGGGCCATGCTTCGCCCCAATGAAGGCGATTGCTGTGTGTTTTGCTCGTTTGGAACCAAGAAATGTCCACCAATCCAAGAAGGTGGAAATTGTTGTTAATGATGAAGGAGTTTTATGAATAGCGTAGATCGTGATAAGACACAAACGCAATTTGAGGCTGAAGGCTCGTTGGAAAAACCTGGACCTATAGGCCGCTTTATTCGTCTTGCATGGGGAATTGTTCTCATTTGGGGCTTCGTCAGCATTGTAGACAACTGGCAGATATTGATTTCTTTAGAAACATTACCCCATTGGTCATTTCTTCTAATGGCCTTATTTATGGCGCTAAGAGTTTTCCCTTACGTTATCACAATCGGATTTGGCATTGACGCACCTTATAACCCGTTGCGCTACGGCCTGATTGCACTCAATGTTCTTGGTGTTGGGCTGAGTTGGTTATTGGCGGGGAATCTTTGGTCGCCTGCAATGGGTTGGTTTATTGGCATTTGGTTTTTATACACCACGGCACATCTTGGCATTTCGTTCTTAGTAGCCAGTTTTCTGGCCACTCCTGGTTGTGAGATGCGCTCTATCCCGCATTTATGGTCAGGCATTACAAAGCAGGATACGAAGGAGCATTTTTGCCCTGGCCATATTGATACCGTAGATCGTTGGGAGATGAAGTTTAGGAAGAATAGCTGAGTTCATACGTTATACTATGTAACCCCCTCAAGTCGTATTGAAAGGGCGTACCCTCTATGGATTTTTCTTTTACTTGGCTAATTATTTTTGCACTGCTTTACATTCTTATGTCTAGAGGAAAGCTTGCTTGTAGGCTTCCTTTTCAGAAAAGCGATAATGAAGATAAAAGGGATTGGGTATCGGCTTTGTGTTGCCTTACACCATTAGAGGAACAAAAGCTGTCCCAACAGGCTTTACCTGGTGGCGTTGTTGTATTGATGTTTACGGACCTTGAAAGCTTTACCAGTTATGTAGACAAGCATGGCGATGACGTTGCCTACAATCTGCTCAAACAACACCAGAATATCATTGAAAATGCCGTACAAAAGTTTGATGGGTTTCTTGTCAAAACCATTGGCGATGGCACTTTAGTCAGCTTTTCCAGTGCAAAAAAAGCCCTCAAATGTGCGTCTGAAATCCAACAAACACTAATAGATGTCGAATTTCCCTTACGCTTGAGAATTGGCTTGCACGCGGGTGAGCCGATCCAACATGGAGAACGTGACCTCATTGGACAAACAGTAAATATTACTGAGCGTGTGATGTCACAGGCCGCAGGCAACCAAATCTATGTAACTGATGTGGTCAAGGCTTTGGCTGGAGATGTGGAAGGGTTTCAGTTTCATGAGCAAGGGGAACACCGCCTCAAGGGAATTTCTGCTCCGCAGTGCATCTACGAATTCCATGCCATTCCTGCATTATCCCACCCGTTGGATTCTGTGGTTGATCAGAAGCTGATTGAATTAGAGCAATCCATTCAGACGGAATTGTAGCGCCTAATATCAATATATACGATATCCCATAGAACCTTTACATTTTACCTGTTTTGTAAAGGTTACTTGCCATTTAGTATTTTAAAAACCATGATGGTCATGACTTAGATCGAACTGGTAAACGAATTGCGGTAAACACATACCCAAGAACCTGTAGTAATGCCGGTAAAATGATGAAACCCCATAAGACTAACCAGGAGGGGATGTGTTGGTTATTGGGCTGATACACAAAATAAAGAAAACCTAGCACGTGTAGGCTGGATAAGACAAATAGCGTGTAACTTTGCTGCTGTAAAAATTTCCAACTTCTCCCGAGAAGACGCATGGAAAAATCGTTGGAAGTCATTGTAAGAGGAATTAGATATATCAAAGCTGCAACACCAACAGCATTGGCAATAGCAAACGCATTTCTTAATAAAGCGGTGCCATGATCTGTTTCACGAACAAAAAACCGCAGCACATCCCAGTCAAAAGCTTGCGCATAGATGGCAACATGGACGATTGCAGCCACAGCGCACCAGACACCCAATTCTCGTCGCCAAGGAATCATGATTCCCATTCGAGGAATAAACTTCACTAGTGGCCCAATGATTAGTGTCAAGCCTAGGAGAACAAATGAGGCATCTGCAAAGGCGCGATTCCATAAATGGATGGGGTGCATCTCTTCACGCCCTAGTGTAAAGAGCCAAACCAGGCACGTCAGCATCATAACGGTGCCAATGTGCCGATACCACGCTGTTTTTGAAAGATTTTGTAAAAGCAAAGAAATATTTCTTTTCAAAGATATTCAGGGCATGGCCTGAATATCCTCGTTGATGATGGTAATAGTTGAAATATCACCAATACGGAATTCAGAGCCGGTTAAATAGTCAATGTCAAGCAAGTCTCCAGCCAGAATCCGTAACTCATCTCCCTTGGCTAGGACTGCATTGTCACCCCCAAATGAGAAAATCAGGTTTTCTGTTCCTTGATCCCATTCAAGGACGAATCCACTTTGACCCGTTTCGCCCAGTTGTGTAACGGCTACGGGCCACATCGCATCAGGATGGCTTTCTGGCAGGGCGACGATAAAGCCAATATGTCCTTGTTGAGTATTAACCAACTGACCATCATCATAGATTTCAAATTCAAAACGATGAGCTTGGACAGCCTCGAAATTGGATTCAATGATTACACCTGCTGAATCATAATGCTCATCGGTGGCACCGATGAAAAGAGAAGACAGTGTATTTTCAAGCTCATGACCAACAAAAACGCCCATTGTGGTCACTTGCATCAATGTGGCGGTATTGGCTTCTGTACTGAAGTCCATCCATTCTGTACGGTGCACGGTAAATTCGTCAAACGCAATATTGACCCCCTCTAAGCCGCCAGGACCAATATTGGAAATCTCTAGCTTGTTATCTACCAACGTTAGCTTTGCTCTGCCAAGAGCGGTATGTGTCATCCCTTTATATTCAACAGAAGGAGCTGATGTTTGTGCCCCTGAAAGCGGTGCAGCCAAAACAAAGCCCACAAATAAAACCAACAACATCCTCGTATAGCGTTTCATATTGCTACCTCCTTCGGTGTCGCCTTGCCTCAAATTGTCTCCTGCACCCCGTAAAAAATCTATAGAAGCAGGGTTAAAGCAACACAGCCATCGAGGGTTATCACATTACGGGTCAATTATTCTCATTTTGTCGGTCTATGGCTTCCTGGTATCTACGTGAAATATCTGCTTGGGTTGCTTTTTGGTTTGGTGTCCACCAGGACTTAATATAAGCAAGGACGGCTTCTGCATCTTCGCGACTCAAAGTATCCTTAAAGGCAGGCATATTGATGGGGCGGCCTTCCAGTATCCATTGAATGAGTTCTGCATCGGAATGGTGCCACGTATGTCCATTGCCGTTATGAGGGGGAGCTTTTCCAAAGGTTAGTCCTGCTTGCTGGTCACCGTGGCAGCTCAAACAATTACTTGCGTACAATACTCTGCCAGTTTCTATGTTTTCAGGAACATCTTCATTATTATATAAGGGTTGCTGATTAAGCATGAAATAAATGACGGCAATTCCAACAAGAGAACCGATGACGATTAGAATGCCAACTAAGGTTTTTTCGTTCATATAAGCCTCGCAATAAATATTGGATCATCAGGGCGTCAAGGGGCCTCATATACTGATGCAGTTATTCATTTGGCTTTGCATTGATAGCCACAATGACCGTACTCAATGACACGCGGCACCGACTGAGGGGCCTGAGAACGATATCAATGGTAATAAAACGCCCGCTGCCAAAAGACTAAGTTGATCACTTAAAAGAAAAGAATCAGGATTAATTCTGATTCATATCAGAAACTATAAAAACACCTTGCATGGCTTCATGTCCCATGCCGCAAAAATTCATACACATGAATTTAAATTCGCCTGGTATGTCCGCAGTAAACTCTAGAAATTGGATGTTGTGTTCTGGATCATTAAGGAGCAGTCCTTGAATATTGTAAGATTCTAGAAAGAACATATGGTTCATCATTGCCTTTGCTGCTGCGTCTTCCTCATGGCTATCATTACCATCGGTCTCTTCTTCATTATGAGTGTCTGCATCCTCATTGTGTGCATCTTCAGATGTATGGTCGGCTTGATGCATCATTTCCCAAGCTTCACCATATTTTTCGATAAAATAATCATGGAATCGTTCCTCAAAAATTTGATGCAATTGAGAATTCCCACCGGCATTTCGTAGAATTAATTTTACCCGAGTCCCTTGTGGCACATGAATGGCTGAACCTTGTGCGCCTTCTGCAACCACAGCCTTAACGCCTGGGCTTGACTGTAAAACTTGAGGCACCCATCCCCAATGAAACGCGTCCATAAGGATTACCGCATTAGCACCAGCGACCTCTATTTGCTGCTGCCCTGACGTGGTTGCAGATTCTTCAATATGATCCGTCTCTGAATGAGCTGTATCTGTAGTTTCAACCGAAAGTGAATTGCCTCCAAACCAAATGAATGCAGCGCCAGCCGCAATACCAGCAAGCAGAATTAAGGCCCAAACAATCGTATTTTGATGATCCATTTCAAAAACACCTTTCTCTTTTAATTATGCTAAAAATGCAAAAGGAATGGTGGGGGCTCTTTGTTTCTGCCCCCACCTATTGTCAATTTCTGACGATCCTACTGTCGATTCAATTGAGCGCGAAATTCACCTGGGGCGAAATTGGTCTCAGTGTGAACATTGACATATATGTTGCCTGCAAGCAGTTCTTCTACCTGAGCATCTGTCATTGTCCATCGTTGCTGCATCACATGATCTGTACCAGCGCGCCAAGGGCCATCAACCAATGGTGTGCCGATAACGCCAGCGGGGCCTTCACCACAGATGGTTTGAATAGGGGGGCCGATTTCTCCAATAGCACCATTGTGAAACTGTAGCGCACGAACAGAACTGCTCAAATCCGTTAATACCACTTGGAACGCCAGTAAGTTGTCTTCTGGATTGAAATAAAACAATCCAGAACCAGAAATGGAATCAGGCAATGCGACGGCTGGTGCTGGGACAGCTTGAGCTAATTCAAATGTCCCTGCAAAAATGAGAGCTGCATCCTCAGCGGATACGGTGCTGAAGTTGAACACACTGAACATCGATACCAATAACAACATGGATAGCAAATACAGAATAGATTTTTTCATTAAATCATTCCTCCAAAATTTGAATTGATTGTTGATTAACAGCATCTACAGCAATTCATATTTTGGAGGTGGGTCTAATAAAATGTCGAAATGGGATTGATAAAGGAAGAGTTCTTCATCACACGTCAAGGTAGTGTGATGATTGAAGCTGAATACATTGGATGCAAGGATAATAGAGCAATTTTGCTGTCCTGCATGACAACACTCAATATGTTCATTATGAAAAGCATCTGTTGGATTACCTACATGGGAAAAGATTGATATAGCAAAAACAATGCTGAGTAGGACTTGAAGTGTCCAACCTCTATTTTTAGCCATAGTTGCAATATAAATCACTATGAATCATATTGCAACTAGATATTTGGCTTCGAAATCATTATTATGTTTCTGAAAGAAACGTTTTGCCCTCACTTACATTTCCAATTTTATTTATTGTTAATGTGGGTGGGGATTTTTGTTTTTGATGTGAGAGAAATCTATATATGACCTGATTTTTATGGCACCAGCTCATCTTTGCTTTTCACCCTTTTTGTAAACTCAGACGGACTTTGAATCCAAACCAAGCTTTGCGGCATATTGGGCTGCTTGGGTTCGATTATTGACATGTAACTTGCTGAAAATGACGGATAGTCGGTTTCTCACTGTCTTTTCAGAGATTCCCAGGGTGTCGGCGATTTCCTGATTACTGGCACCTTTGATGACCCAATGGAGAATCTCCCTTTCACGTTCCGTCAGTTCTCCCAGTTCATTAGAAATTTTATCTTTGCGTAATCGCTGAAAACGCTTCATGATTTTGTCAGCTTGCTGAGGGGATAAAATCACCCCACCTGAATGAACTTCACGAATGGTATTCATCAACTTTTCCGGATCGGCCTCTTTGAGTACATACCCTTTGGCGCCTGCTTCAAACGCCTGTACCAGATATTCGGGTTCGTCGTGCATCGTGAGCATAATCACCCTTAGGTTGTCTTCAAAAATATCGGTAATCTGTTGCGTCAGACGAATCCCTTCATCTTCTTTACCAGGTCCAAAATCGATGTCCATTAGAACGATATCAGGTTTCCATGAAATAATCTGCTTCAGCGCATCTTCTCCATTAGAAGCTTCTCCCACAACATCCAAACCTGTTTCATCCCGCAATAATTCAATCACACCTGCACGAAAAAGCTTATGGTCATCTGCAATGAATACTTTAATTTTGGTCATTCAATCGCCTCGTAGTTTACATCAAGAACAGCAGAAAGTTCTGTACCCTGACCCAAGTTTGTATGAATATCAAGATTGCCGCCCCATTTCTCGGCCTCTTCTGTAATGTGGACCAAACCCAGTCCGCTTGGGCGGTCTTTCCATTCGGAAAGCTGGAAGCCTTTACCATCATCTTTTACAATCCATTTTAACTTACCAGATTGTTTCCCATCCAAAGTGATGTTGACCTGCTGTGCCTGAGCGTGCAATGCTGTGTTATTGAGTGCTTCATTGACCATTCTCCAGATGGAGGCAGCCAGTTCATAGTTTAACTCCGGAAGCTTGCCAAACACTTCAATGGTAACTTCCAGATGCAGTAAATCCCGGAACTCTGTGGCTTTTTTCTGTAATTCTTCGAGTAAGTTTGATCCTTCCTTAAACCCATTGAGCGGTGCACCTCGGCGCAACAGGTTGATCTTTTCCCGAAGCTCACCAATGGTGTCCCTGAGCATATGAGACAACCCCAAAAGGGTTTGATCGGCTTGTTCAATAAGGGATTCAGCTAGATGTCTTACGCGGGTGTGATCGATCTTGTTGGCGATATAGGCTAAATTTGGCAACACTTCACGGTGCAAGTGCTGGGCAACTTTTTTTCCTTCTTCAACACGCAGCAGCGCCAGCCTTCTTTCCTGTTCCCGTACCTGATCTTCCATGTTCTCTTTTTCAACCAGCCAGCGACGAATCCAGGTTAACACAATGAAGGTTACAAATGGCCCCATTGCACCATACAAAATCAGCTCAACGATATAATGGGCGTCCTCTCCTATAACATCATGGATGTAGTCTACAAACCAGGTTTGATACACGACCACAAAGGCCAAGATGACAGTGGGCAATACCCATTGTAACCATTCAACGCGCTTTGATAATTTCATTTCCTGCAATTTCACCTTGTGGCCTCCCGCGATTGTTTCCACTTTATTATAGATGTTTGTTTACATACTTTAAGAGTGACAATTGTCCCGGGACATTGCCTATAAAAATCAACGAAATCCCGGGACATTCCTCCCTACCGTACTTTGCCAATTCCACCTACGCTCAAGGTGTGAAATCTGAAATCCGCAACAAGGAGGATTCGATGAAACGTACAAAATTAACGAAATGGACAATGCTCTTGGTCGTGCTTGCCATCACAAGTTGGGTGGCACAACCTTTGATCGCTACTGAGGATGATCACCATGCGGCTGAAACAGGGGATGCCGTAGTTTACGAACTCATCATGGATGAGTTTTCTTTCCTGGTCGAAGGTCAGGAACCGGGCACTCCTTTAACCGTTGAGGCTGGACAACAGATTAAATTGATTATTCATAACGAAGGTGCGATTTTCCATGAAGCGATGTTCGGGGTCACTGTGAATGGCGATCATGGATACATCCAAAACTTCTTTGATGATGTGGCTGTGAAGATTGAACACGATATGGATATGAATGGCGCAGATCGTGCCATGGGATTAGAAGTACGAGGGCTTGAAGAAGTCGAATTAGATCCTGAGATGAAAGTTGTGCTTGAATTTACCGTGCCCGAAGCCTATGCAGGGCAAACATTTGAAATCGGGTGTTTTGTCACAGGCCACTATGAAGCGGGCATGTTCCTGCCATTGGTCGTACGAGAGGCAGCGCTAGACCTTCATGAAGATGAAGAAGACGAACATGGGCATGAAGAAGAAGATCATCATGATGACGAACATGATGTCGAAGATCGGGACGGAGATGGCATTCCAGACGATGACGATTACTGTCCCACCTTTGCAGGAGATGCTGCCACGAATGGTTGCTAATAAAGATTTCATCGGGGCGGTTCTGCCTGGCGGAATCGCCCTTCTCCCTGAGATAGGGAACAATAACAGGAGGCACAAATGAATCTCAACAGACGCGAAATGCTGAAGAAAACAGGGAAAGTAGCCGGTGCGATCACTTTGGCCAGTATGGTGGGAACAGCAACTTTTACGCGATCGGCCAGCGCGCACACAGACATTGACCAGGAAATCACAATCACCATGGGGGAAATGTTTTTCCAGGCCGATGGACAGGGCGCAGGGGAAGCCATCCGAGTGCCTGCTAATCAGGTGGTGCGTTTGGTTTTCAAGAACGAAGGTTCCGTCCTGCATGATGCCCACTTTGGCAAGGACGCTGACCTGGATGGGCGTAAATATAATGACAATCTTTCGGCTCCCTTTGATATGCTCGAAATTCCAGCAGGTGGCGAAGCCTGGTTGACGTTTACCTTCACCGATGACCAAAAGGGTGAATGGGAAATTGGATGCTTCCAGCTGGGGCACTATGAAGCCGGGATGAGCGCACCGTTCATTGTGGAGTAAGTGTTTCATTAAGAAGAGGGTGTGCTTCATAGCGACACCCTCTTCCTCCTTTTCCTAAATTAGCTTCGCCTTGAAATCATAAATATATTTCTGCCATCGTGGTCAAAGCCGAAGAAAAGAATGACCACCACGACAACGATCTTGGTGATGAATGATTTAGATCAATCCATAGTTCACTCAACAAAGATACAATCATTTGGAGAAGCGGTCGGGTACGCTTCTCCACTCTTTATTATTGGGAGTCATGAAAGGAGATATTGATGAAACGGATGGCAATATGGATCATCCTGCCTTTACTGCTTGGGTTGGCAGGTTGTAGCGGAGGAGGTTGGCATTCTGCACCAATGCATGGTCCGGGAATGGGGTATGGATCAGGGCCAGCCTTGACGCTTGAACAAGCCGTGGTCCAAGCGCAACGCCACGTGGCTGGGTTGGGCTTGTCAGAATTAGAACTGGTCGAGGTCATGCAATTTGACAATCACTTTTATTTGGCCATTCGTGAACATGAATCAGATTATTTTGCCTTTGAATTGTTGATGTCCCTGGATGGACGCTCTTTCTGGCCAGAACCGGGGCCTAACATGATGTGGAACACCAAGTATGGCGGGTGGTTTCATGGACATAGATTGGGTAGCAGCCCTACAGGCACAATCATCGGGCAAGATCGTTGCCGCGCATTGGCACAAGGATTTCTCAATGAGGCGATGCCAGGATGGACCATCGATGACGAAGCCGATGCATTTTATGGATATTACACCATGCACACTCTGTGGGATGGACAGATTGCAGGGATGCTGAGTGTCAATGCAGTTACAGGAGAAGTGTGGCCTCACACCTGGCATGGGGACTTGATCGCTTTATGGCATCATGATCATAGTTGAACCGCTTCATCTGTAGGTTGCCTTAATTGCACTCATTTGGGGAAAGCCTGCTCCGAACCAAGTCTCGATGTTCTTTTTATGCCTTTGGCTTAGGTTTTTCACTCCAGAATGAATTAATAATAGGGTTGATTTGACAATTAGTGTGTTACTTAAACGCTTTCATGAAATATGCCGGAAGTCATATTTTCTTATGATGAAGATCATTTTTGGGGAGACTTGAAGCGATCATGATATAAACTCACAGCTTAATTGAAAAGAGTGCTACGATGAATTCAAGAAGAACCGAAAGTCTAGTGATATTGGCTCTGTTGCTCTTAATTCCATTTATGGCAGCGTTTAGTTTTTCAATTGAACATTCCATGATCCACCACTCAGATTCAAAATTTTCAGCCTGCAATGGCCAAGCCCTTTGCGATTCTTGTAGTTCGTCTGACTGTTGTTTTGCTTGTGCTGTTGCATTATCTGGGGAGTCTAATCATTCCGACGCCCCTATCCCTAAACCCTGCGAAAATACGAACGAATCGATAATCCTACCTGTGACTGCATTCCCGTTTCGTCATCCGCCCGATTGACCAATCCTCCTAATTTCTTAGTTTGGTAGATTTCTGCTCGCATCAAGACCCCTTAGATGCCAAATCATTAATTCAGATAATAGCTGAGATATCTTTTCGGAGGACTGATGAAAACTCAACATACCTGTTTTGGCTGCGCCCCTCTTCACCAAAACGATCTCAAATTACACAAATTAGCAAATTCTCAAAGCGAGCCTAATTCTGACGTGAATGGCAATAGCGAGTTACGCTTGAGGTGCTATTATGCCCTATTTGTCTTGATGTCTAATGGATATTTACAAGTAGAAGACATGAAGAATCCACCTGGAAAGTATGCCATATTGTTGTCCAGAGACGTATTTGAATATGTCTGTAAAGATGATTTTGATCTTTTGAATGATCGAAGGCTAATCACTAAAAGTTTGACCAAATCGTATGTGGATAGCGAAGTCTACGAGATCAGTGAAATCGGAAAGAATTATGCTCAGGTTGCGTTTTTATCTTCCCAAGAAGTGGACTGCAACTAAGGCATAGTATTGGACGGGTCAGTCAGGATCCGTTCACACTAAACACTGATAAGCTGTTAGCGATATCGCTTCCACTTGTGTCAACATGCTTTCAATGAGCGCGCCGGCTCGCTAGGCAACCATCTGGAATTCTCCACAGCTAGGTCTTGCTGATTGTGTTATGGCATCTAAAATTCCAGATTGGTTTGGGTTAATTAGTGGAGATGTTCACGGTGTGTGGGTTTGAAATTGTGCATGAAAACCCAAGGGCAGGGAAAAGAGAAAGCTCTGATTTTTGTGATTAATTGTTTACTCATCGAATCTTCGGTTATGACTTTCTAAATTTCAGCCATCCATAAGATCTCCACAACTTCTTCAGTGGTTTTCCACAGTAACGCGATAGTTTTAAAGCGAACTTTCATTAAGAGGATCAAGAAATTATGAATAAGGGTATTGACGTACAGAAATTGAATTCTCAATCTCATTTTATTCTATTCCACTTAGGATGGAAAAGGAGGGCAAAATGACAGACGCCACTCAAACGTCTTTCGAAACAACAACGATTACCCTTAATCCGGTTGGTTGTGCAGATTGTTTTTGGAAGATAGATAACGGATTAAAAGAGCTCTCAGGAATCCAAGATGTTCAATACGACATGGGGAAGGTTACATTTGAAATCACCTATGATCCAAGAAAAATCAATCGCTCACGCATCATCAAAATTATTGAGGATATGGGCTATCGACTGAAAGGCAAACATTACCAAACAGTTGGTGTGTTCGAAGGCATTCGTTTGGCATTCCAACGAAGTCGGGCACAAAAGAAAGCGAAAAGGACATAAGAACCCCGCAACTCTTGTGGAGCAATACGGAGACATCATGACCGACAAAGTCATAGATCCAGTCTGTGGAATGGAAGTGGACCCAGAAAAGGCGTCCGAAAAAGCAGATTACCAGGGGCACACTTACTTCTTCTGCGCACCTGGCTGTAAGGTGCAATTTGAGCAAGAACCAAACTCTTATCTTGAAAAGCAAGAAACTTAGAAAGAAAAAAGAACATTACATTCGAAATTTTATTCACTAAATGAGTCAATGATGAAAAATAAATCCCAGTATAGCCAAGACAACAGTTATTTGAAAGAGCCATCTGGCATCACGCGTCGACACTTCTTGGCTTGGTTGGGATGGAGTTCTGCAGCATTTGGAGGAGGAGGATTGGTACTTGGTGCTGGGGCTTACATCACACCCAGACTGAATCTCGAGCCACCAACATCCTATGCTGTTGGATGGCCAGAGAACTTTAAGAGTGGTGAAATGCAGCTTATAAATGATCGCCGATTATTTATTTTTCGAACACCGTTGGGGTTCCAGGCGGTATCCGCAGTTTGCACTCATTTGGGGTGTAGCTATCAACCATTTGGACGGTTGGATAATGAGTACCTAGAAGTCCACGCCCACTGTCCGTGTCATGGAAGTGTATTCCATCGTGATGGTTCGGTACTCAAAGGGCCAGCTCCCCACCCCCTTCCTTTTTATGAGATGCGCCTGAGTCTAGATGGTAGATTGTTTGTAGATGAGTCGGTGACAGACGAATCGAATTGGGCAGGAATTGATCATCGTATATATCTGACCGAAGACGGAAAGAAGATACTTGGACCACTGCCAGATGGAAAAGAACTTAACTTTACCTAGAAAGATATTTGCTCCAAAACCCCTTTCCCTTTTGAAGGAGGGTTCTACTGAAGAGCCCTCCTTCAATCCCGTAAGTGGTAGAAAGGATCTTTAGATATGAATGCAACCGAAAGCGGACTCACTGGAGTAATAGGTGGTGATATAAGCAAAGCCGGTCTTGAGAATAATGTGTGTGTTAAGAAAAACGCTCTATTTAGAATACGAACAGCTATCGGCCATTTGTCTGGAATCGAGAAAATGATTGAATCCGATGCATATTGTATTGATATTCTTAAACAAATTACTGCTGTCCAGTCTTCAATATCAAAAATTGGGGAAGCCATAAGTGAGAACCATATGAGCCATTGTATTCTATCGACCATTCAAGAAGGACAGGGAGAAGAGAAGATTCAAGAACTGATGGAAACGGTAAAGTTTCTCAAATGTTTCTAAAACAATTTTACCACATCGAAGTTGGCTCAGTGCTCAGAAATGATTTACCTACTCAATATTTTCGGGACTCCATGAGATCTCCTTAAGTTCTTCAAAATCTTTCCACACAATGACCTTATCGTATACCCAGCCCAGGTAGGGTAGGGTAAGATTACAGAATAATTAATGGGTAGTCATAATTGTCCCTTTTCAGACATGTCACATCTGTTTCTGATTGAGGCAGTACAACTGTTCCCTGAGTTACGAGGCACAAGTAATAAGGAGTTCAATATCATGGAAAAAGACTCGGAATATTCATCAGCTACTGAAGTTCCTAGTTTACAGGTAGATTTGCCGCTAGTAGGGATGGATTGTGTATCTTGTGCTACCAATATCGAGCAATATGTCGCAGATGTATCTGGTGTTGAATCAGTTCATGTGAACTATGCCCTAGGTAATGCCCAAGTCATCTATGATCCTCAGCAAACCGATTTACAAGCCATTATTCAGGCTATTAAAAGCTCAGGATATGAGGTAGGTAAAGCCCAACTGCGAGTCCACATTGAAGGGCTTCACTGCCATTCCTGTGTTACTTTCATTGAGGAAACATTGAGAAGAGTTCCAGGGGTTTTACAGGCAACGGTCACTGCTGGCACTGAAACCGCCACCATCCAATACGTGCCGGATCAAGTGGATTTTGCAGGGGTGAAAACTGCTATTGAGTCAACGGGTTACAAAAGTATTCATCGCATAGAGGAAGCGGAATCCTCTGATCAGGAAGCCATGGCACATCAACAGGAATATCAGCGCCTGATGCGAAAATTCTGGTTTGCTACAGGGATTTCCATTCCCATTTTGCTGGTACTTTACCCAGAACTCCCTTGGTTATATTTACCAAACCTCTTTATTAAAAACGTTTCAGAGGGCTTGATCCGCTTATTATTTGGGCTTGCTGGTTTAGCAACTTTGCCGGTCATGGTTTATTCTGGGCGACAGTTTTTTGCCGGGGCGTGGTCTGCCTTCAAACACCATTCATCGGACATGAACACACTGATCACCTTGGGTACTAGTGCGGCCTGGGTTTACTCAACCATTGCAGTGCTGTTACCGCAGATATTCCCTGATGGAACGGCCGTTCCTTTCTATGATGTAGCAACCGTGGTGATTGCCTTGGTGGTGTTGGGTCAAGCATTGGAAGTCCGTGCCAAAGGGCAAACCAGTCAAGCAATTAAAAAATTGATCGGGTTGCAGGCCAAAACCGCCCGCGTGGAACGAGATGGGCAGGAAGTGGAAATTCCAGTTGAGGAAGTCGAAAGCGGCGACATTATTATTGTGCGCCCAGGCGAAAAAGTACCTGTAGACGGTGTCATTGTGCAAGGCAAATCATCACTTGATGAATCCATGATCACCGGTGAAAGCCTTCCTGTAGATAAAAATGTGGACGACGAAGTCATCGGTGCCACGGTCAACACCACCGGAAGCTTCAAGTTCCGCGCCACCAAAGTCGGGAAGGATACGGCTTTGGCACAAATTGTGAAAATGGTGCAAGACGCCATGGGCAGCAAAGCACCTATCGCTCGCTTGGTGGATGTAGTTTCAGGCTACTTCGTGCCCATCGTGATGTTAATCTCCATTTTAACGTTCTTGGTTTGGTTCAATTTTGGCCCTAGTCCATCTTTGGCATTTGCAGTGGTTACAGCAGTAACCGTACTCATCATCGCTTGCCCTTGTGCCATTGGGATGGCCGTGCCCTTGAGCCTCGTTGCCGGAGTGGGCAAAGGTGCAGAGCATGGTGTTTTAATCCGAAATGGCGAAGCTCTGCAAACAGCATCACAACTGAACATTGTTGTGTTAGATAAGACGGGTACGATTACCAAGGGGAAACCTGAATTGACCGATATCGTGCCAGCATCTGGATTCGAGACAGGCGCCTTATTGCATTATGCTGCCAGTGCGGATCGCGCTTCAGAGCACCCCTTGGCGCAAGCCATCGTAGAGGGTGCAAGAGATCGAGATATCAACACCATTGAACCATTGGAGTTCAATGCTATTCCTGGGTATGGGGTGGATGCCATGGTGGGCAATAAACGGGTGTTCGTCGGAAATCTCAAACTCATGCAGCGCGAGCAGGTGGATACCAACCAAATTGACGCCCATGTCGAGCGGCTACAGAGTGAGGGTAAAACCGCCATGTATGTGGCTGTGGATGGCCAAGGTGCAGGTGTGGTGGCTGTGGCGGACACCATCAAAGAAGACTCTATTGAGGCAATCCGTGTAATGCAGGAAATGGGTCTAGAAGTCATTATGCTGACTGGTGACAACGAACGCACTGCTCAAGCCATCGCCCGGCAAGTTGGCCTCAACAACGTTATGGCCGAAGTGCTCCCTGAAGACAAGGCTCGAAAGGTCCATCAGTTAACCACTGGAGGCAAAAAAGTAGGCATGGTCGGGGACGGCATCAACGACGCGCCAGCTCTGGTGGAAGCTGATGTGGGGTTTGCCATCGGCACGGGCACGGACGTGGCCATCGAAGCCGCCGATATTACCTTGATGAGCGGCAGCCTCAAAGGCGTCGCCTATGCTATTGAGGTTTCCAAGGCAACCATGAAAAATGCCAAGCAAAGTTTGATGGGTGCTTTCATCTACAATACATTAGGAATTCCTATTGCTGCAGGCGTGTTGTTCCCGTTCTTCGGATTATTGTTATCACCGTTGCTAGCTGGGGCTGCAATGGCGGCTTCTAGCGTGACTGTGGTGACCAATGCAAACCGTCTAAGATTCTTTAAGGCCAAGAGTTTTTCCCAAGATGCCCGCGCTAAGAATGTGGAGGTAAACGCGTGAACTGGATTCAATTGCTCGTTAATGTTGTAGGCGTTGGCATGATGGTGTGGATTGTTTGGTACTTCTGGCTGTATCGCAAAGAAGGGGTCAAGATCAGCGAAACAGGTGGTGTTCAGGAAGTCGTGATCAAGGTTAAGGGAGGCTATGATCCTGACGTCATTGTTGTGAAGAAAGACAAACCTGTGAAACTTCATTTTAACCGACAGGAGTCGGCATTATGTAGTGAAATGGTGATTTTCGACAAGATTGACAAGTCTGCCAATCTGCCTGAAGGAGAAACTGTAACAATTGAATTTACTCCCGGGGAAAGTGGAGAAATACCCTTTCAGTGTCAAATGGGAATGCTTAAAGGAAAGATCATTGTCCAGTAGATTATCTTTAGATTAAGTACTGGTGGCCTTGACTTTTGGAATTTAAGAACTACTATGATGAAACTACATTTCTATTAAAAGGATATCTTACACAAACAGCAATGCAAAATAATTTTATTAGGTTAACCGCAGGGTTTCTATTAATGACCTTAAGCATACTTGCGGTTACTCATGACATGACTGCTGATGAATCTCATTCAACAATTTGCTGTCATCCTTTTAGTGGGCAATGTACTTTTACGTTGTCAGTGAATACACCGAATTCAAATCAGGTTTCACGAACTTTCTTATATTCAACATTTATTGCAAATCTCCCAGTTTTTTCAAAAGACCACGACAAACCGCCACGTGGTTAATTCCAAATAAATATCTGCATAAATTAAGTCCGTAAAAAATCGTTTTCCCATCCATTATTTTGGGATTAAAGACGATTTTCCGATGCACTTATTCATCAATTAAATACACATTTAGGAGATATTCTCTATGAAACTTTTTAGATGGACTGGTATTTTCGTTGTAATAGCATTGCTTATGATTGCTGGTTTGAACAGTACATTAAACGCTTATGGACAAAGCACTCCTCAAGTGTTTAGGGCAACTTTTGAAATTTCTCAAGCTGTTCCTGCGCCAGCCACAGCTCCAGACAATGTTATTGGAGAGGGTGTATTCTTTTTCAACCCTGACGAAAAAACCTTGACCTTTCAGGTTTCGTTAACGGGTTTGACCAGTTCCATTCGTGCGCTTCAGTTCCATAATGCAGCAGCCGGTGAAGCTGGCGATCCATTACAAACAATTTGTGGTGAAGGGCCTGCAGGAGTAATAGGCACCCCTTTGGTAGATGGTCCTTGTAGACCAGGTACCAGCCACGTCATGCAGCAAAAATGGGACTTGACCGATCATCACATCCAAGAACTGTTAGCAGGTCGCTTGTATGTGAATGTTCACACCGAAACGAATTTTGCACCGGGTGAAATTCGAGCGCAAATTGTGGTTGCAGGTTCATAAAACAAGTTTATGGGGAAGCTCATTTTGAGCTTCCCCATTATTACTACTCCACTCAGAGGTGATTTATGAAAGACTCTTTAACGATTATTGGTATTATTGTTCTTGTTCTTGCAGTGGTTGCAGGCGGGATATTCGGCTTAGGTTTAATGAATCCTAACACGGAAAGTAACTCGTCAAGTTCATTGCCCGAAGCAGTCGTTGTGGTGAATGGATTCCATTGGGGCTGGGTGCCCGAAGTGCTCGAACCAGGGCCTGGAGTTAAGGTGGAGATCGCTCCGGGTGCCCAAGGTTCTCAAATCATCGTGCCAAAAAACACAAATCTTACACTTATTTTGAGGAATGCGGCGGGAAACTCTGAGCTTCATGAATCCTACGAAGACCGTTTCCGAGATTTCTTCATGGACAAGTATGGCGAAGCGTGGATGAACATGCACCAGTCAGGTCATGCTGAATCGGAAGAATCCATGGACGATATGCACGATGAATCTGAAGATTCAGAGGCACATGAAGATGAAGAAACTGAAGCCGATCCTCTCCTTTCTCATACTTTCTTTTTAGAGAAATATGGCATCACTGTCATGCTGCCTCCAGAACCTGAATCTAACCTGCAAATGGTTCGATTTGTGGTCGACAAAGCGGGTGAATTTCGCTTCCTATGCACCAATTTCTGTGGCCTAGGTCATGCCGACATGCAAGGTGTTCTCGTGGTTGAATAATCTTCTTTGTCAAAAGGGAATCTCCACAGGAATAGGCATATGGCAATGTTAAGGCGGTGCTCCATAAGTTCTCCACATCTCCTTCATCATCCTTCTATAGCTTTTGAATAGACTGCGACGATCAGATTAGGAGGATGAAAATGGATATTAAATGGATATTTGCTTCGCTGGCTGTTGTGGCAGGTGTTGTTTTGTTTCTATCTGCCCAACAGCCCATTGAAGTCCAGGACACGCTAATTTTTGCGTCTGGAGGATCCAATCAGGTTTCCTTGGTCAATCCGAACACAGGAAAAATTCAACAAATTGAGGCCGGCCCAGTCATCCACGGCATCGGTACTCTACCTGATGGCAGCAAAGCATATGCTTCCAGCTTGGGAGCTGATGTAATATCGGTCATTGATCTGGCAGAAAACAAGATTATTACCACTGTGAATATCGAAGGAACATCGCATCATATCACGGTAAGCCCTGAGGGTCGCTGGGTCTATATTACTATGGGAAGTAGTTCCTCGGTTGCCGTGGTCGACACACAAACTGATATGCTCGCTACCACTATCCCAGTGGGTGAAGGACCAACGTTTACAGTGTTTTCTGCTGATGGAACCAAAGCCTATGTCACGAGCAGGCAAGCTAATCTTGTTTCAATCATAGATACAGAACAGATGGCTGTTACTAAAGAAATTGCGGTAGATAGCGCTGATCATTTGGCTTTGTCAGCGGATGGTGCGGAGCTTTATGTCACCAGCCGCGATTCAAACCAACTATACATCATTGCTACAGACATAGGTGAAGTTATGTCTGTCATCGAGGTTGGTAAAGGTCCACATGGTGTAGCTGTGGCTGAATATCAAGGACAGTCACTCGTTTTTGTCGGTAACCGAGGCGAAACCACCTTGTCAATCATTGATCCTAAGACTGAATTGGTAGTTGATAGCGTTGACCTGAAAGTGAGTTCCGAACATCTGGTCACTTCAAGTGATGGAAAATATCTGTTTATTGGAAGTGTTCCAGATAAAAGTTTATTGGTCTTTGATGTAGACAAGAAACGTGTTGTCAAACGCGTGAATGTAAAGGGTGAGATTCATCAAATTGGAATTGTAGGCAATGTGCTTACAGAAGCAAATGAAGGATGACTCCATAGAATCTACATCAAAACAACATATGGACTTCGTGATTGAAGGGCACAGTGAGTGCACAAGATTCATGAAGCAAATTTGGAGGTTTCCATGAAGAAAGTAATTGTCATTTCTATCATTGGATTTTTGATGCTCGGTCTATCTCTGACCCAAATAAGTATCGCTCAGCCAAACGACTCCACTGCACAGACGATGGAGTCTCAAGCGTCGCTAGATACGGAAATTCGACTGCTCAAGTTGATCAATGAGGCCGGACTGACTGATGAACAATTGACTCAAATTCAGGATCTGTTATCGAATTTGAGGGAGGCACAACAGATAGTTCCCCAACGCCAACAAGAACTCAAGGCATTTTTGCTTGAATGGCAGGGTGAACCTGAAGAATTTCAAGCTGCCCTCCAGCCTTTTGAAGATCAAGTTCAGCAAGCTCAGGCAGGTTTGCAACAAGCTCACCAAGCGTTCGTAACTCAACTTAAAGATCAATTAAGTTACCACCAGGGTGAAACCTTCTTCCGAGGCATGCATCAGATGACACCCTCTGCATCTTCGATGCCTATGGAAATGCCTTCTGGCATGAATATGCAATCGATGATGCAAGGTCATATGCAGCAAATGATGGGCAATCAGCACATGGACCAGCAAAGGGTGATAGAAAATCAAAACACTCGTCAACATCATGAAGGTCAAAACAATGCGATGCCAATGGGCACCCAAGGAATGATGGAAATGCAACAAATGGACCAGTCAGCCATGATGGAAAATCAAAATCACAACCAGCATCATCAAAACCAGGACAATGCAATGCCAATGGGCACCCAGGGGATGATGGGGATGCAGCAAATGCAAAATCCAATGAACCAGATGAACTCAGTAACCTCAATCAACAGGGAAATGCTGTGGCATTTAGATCTCCTGGAAAAAGCCATCAATGAAAAATTAGCTAATTGACCCTGATACCCCTTGTTAGTTTCATAAGACAGAGGAAGGTGTTTTCGGTGTACGGAAATCTTCCTCTGTCTTTCCTCTACAACGAGGGTTAGTAAGCAGCGAAGATATTAAGATCTTGAACCGGGGCATTTTCATATCCTTAGGTGTCGGTTAGTGGGATTCGCTTTAGCAAATGGCTTTTTTCAGAGTAACAGTTTGGAACAAAACACCAATGCTGATCCTTCCATAGTAAGAGGCCAGCAACTGTACGAAACATTTTTTTCATGCCATGCTGATCAAATTTCATAAACCAATATGAGCAGACGCATCATTCACAATGGGGAGGTATTGTATGCAACTTCATGTGATCCAAACATCAATCAGCCTGTTACTATTTCTAGCTGGGTTCTTTATGATTGGCGCTGGCGTATCAATGCGATCCGATAGATTAAGAGGATTGATTTCTTTATTAGGGTTCATTCTGGTGATTATCAACTTAATCTTTTTGGGCAATGTGGTTCTTTCTCAAGCTTTGGTTGGCAAGAACTAAGACTGCCAAATTCTTTTGCAAGAATTCCCACAACTTTCTTATTTCCCTTCATAGGATCTCCATAAGTTCTCCTAATGTATTCCTTACTGGGTTTGTAAGCTTGTATCGTAATACATTTCTAAAGGAGTATGTTATGAAAATCATCAGCATTACAAACCTGACAAAACAAATTAGCAAACATCTTGTGTGGGCAATTTCAGTCTTAATGACTTCAATTCCAGTCTATGCACACAATGGAGAAGAAACGGCATCGGGGTTCAATGGCCTTATGGATGGTTGGAGCCACTGGGGCATGGCTGGAGGCTGGATGTGGATATTTCCCCTTCTCGTTGTAACCTTCCTCATAGTTGGAATCGCGGCCTTGATCAGAATAAATAACACTCCCCTCTTGGCTCGACAGGAAAACAACGAAAAAAGAGGATGACTTGAAGCGAAATGTTTGGTCATTGATCGCAGGATTTTTGCTGATAGGTTTAATCTTCTGGATCGCTTGGGCGACCATGTCCGGCCCAATGATGCTAGGGGGATTTTCAGCAGAATTTGTCCCAGCCCCTAAGGGTGTTGAAAGCTCTATGTCAATGGATCAAGCACTTGATGCAGTGGTAGCTTATCTGGACCGATTAGATGATGAAAATTTGACCCTGTCTGAGTTAATGCAGTTTGACAACCATTTTTATGCAGCTATTAAAGAACGAGACACAGGGATGTATGCTTTTGAACTCCTTGTGGATCCTATCAATGGACAGGTCGTGCCAGAACCTGGTCCCAACATGATGTGGAACAACAAATATGGTCACATGAAAATGGGTTTTATGCAACAATTCTTTGGACAGGATCAGGCTGGCAACGATATGGGTATTGGCCCTGAACAAGCAATTCAAATTGCACAACAATATTTGGATCAGATTTTGTCGGGAACTCAAGTGGCTGAACAAGCGGAGCGTTTTAATGGTTATTACACATTACATACATTAAAGGGTGATAACCCCATCGGCATGCTGAGTGTCAATGGTCACGATGGCCGGGTATGGGTTCACAGTTGGCATGGAGCATTCTTAGATATGCGAAAATGAGAAGGAATAAATCCGGACCATCATTGATGTGACATCAAGGTGAACAATGGTTTCCGAAAAGCCTTCATGGTTTGATGAAGCACTTGTAGAACGGAATTATTTATGTATCGAAACCTTATTGAACTAATTCTGGACCACCATAAATGGGTACTCGGAGTGATCGCTTTAGTCACAGTGGCTCTGGCTGTTAGCCTGCCGTGGATTCAAACCGATACCAAAGCTGACCATATGCTGCCAGAAAATGCACCGATCAGATTACTCAATGATGAAGTCGAACGCCAATTTGATTTGCAGGACCCCATTGTGGTTGGGGTTGTGAATGAATCCGATTCAAAAGGCGTGCTCAATCCTGAAACGCTTGGTAAGCTTCAGAGAATTTCAGCAAAAGCATTGAAGCTGCCTGGTATTGTCCGGCGCAATATCTACAGTTTTGCGACCAGCAAAGACCTTCAAATTCGTGGGGAATCACTGGTGCAACAACGGTTACTACGCGGTACTGAGCCAACAACTGAACAAATTGAAACCCTTGAATCCATGGTGGCAGGCAATCCTCTTTTTGAAAACCTGCTGATCTCGATTGATCGAACCGCAGCTGCCATTTACCTCCCGATTCCAGATGATGTCGATGCCAAACCACTGGTAGACCAACTTCAACAATTCATCCGCGAGGAAGATTCTGGTTCAGATCATTTTTATATTGGGGGGCAGCGTGTTGCAGAAGACGTGTTTGGCGTTCTCATGTTCCAGCAGATGGCGATCCTTTCACCTTTAGTAGGCCTTGTCATCTTTATCGGGTTATGGCTGATGTTTCGTCGACTTGGCCTAATCACAGGACCATTACTGATCGCCCTGGTGAGTGTTTTGTGGACCATGGGGCTCATGGTTTGGTTGAGGTTGCCAGTTCACATCATGGCTTCCATGGCACCCGTATTTCTGATGAGCATCGGTGTTGTGGATGGAATTCATATCCTTAGTGAATTTCGCAACCGAATATATCATTCGAACAAGCGACAAGCGCTCCTAGATGTGATGATGGAACTGAAGTTGCCACTTCTATATACATCCCTGACCACCATGATGGGTTTTGCTTCACTAGCCTTTACCCCTATCCCTCCGGTTCAAGTTTTTGGATTGTTCGTTGCCTTTGGTATCGGCTCCGCATGGTTGTTGACCATCACCATGCTGCCTGCACTAATCATGCTTCTCAATGAAAGTAAGCTGCAGGGGCAACGTAAAGCCAACGCGATCCATCAAGACCAAGGGACTTTTTCAACATGGATGAGCACTCTAGGGTCCTGGTCTTTGAAATACGCCAAACCCATTCTAGTCATCGGCCTTTTGTTGGGTGTGCTGTCCGCTTATGGGTTAAGCCAGATTCGCCTCAATGACAGCCCTGTTTGGTGGTTCAAACCAGGTGAGGCTGTCCGTCAGGCAACAGAAGTTCTGAATGAACGCTTGGGTGGCACTTCATTAGCCTACGTGGTTGCAAAAGGAGAAGAAGGGGACTTTAAACGCCCAGAAGTGCTTCGGTATTTGGAAGGTATGCAAAGGTATGCAGAGCGCGATTCACGGGTAGGAAAGACCACTTCCCTGGTCGATGTGGTGAAGCGTATCAACTTCATCTGGAACGAACGTGACCCCCAGTTCAATGCCATTCCAAACTCTCGCGACGCTGTGGCGCAACTGTTATTGCTGTTTTTATCCTCGTCATCGTCTGCGCCTTCAGATTTGCAAGACTTTGTCAATATCACAAATTTCAATCAGACCAACTTAATTGTGCAACTCAAAGACAATGGTTCAGCAGCCATGAGTGATGTAGCTCAATTAATGAACACCTACCTGGATGAAAATCCTCTGCCGGGCATTTCGTTCAGCTTCGCGGGACCAGGTTATTTCAATGACCGCTGGAATGTGGCCATGTTTGAAGGCATGAGTGGGTCTCTGCTCACCGCATTCGGGGCGGTTTTGCTGTTGCTGATGTTGAACTTCCGATCTTGGCGCTGGGGGCTTGTTGCAATTCTTCCGCTTGGATTCACAATTTTGGTGAGCTATGGGTTGTTAGGCTTATTCAGGATAGATTTTACTATGCCCATTGAGGTAATCTCCGCTTTGTCATTGGGCATGGCGGTGGATTTTGCCATTCATTTTGTAGAGCGATTTCGCCAACGTGTTGCAGAAAATCAAGATATCCATCAGTCCATTCAATGGACCATGTTCGGTCCCGGCAAGGCCATTGTACGGAATGCCATCATTTTGTTTATGGGATTTATTGTGCTATGGTTCGCCCCGCTGACACCTTATATCACGGTAGGATTATTTATTGCAGCCATCATGATTCTCAGTTCGCTGAGTACGTTGGTCTTATTACCTGCATTGATCCAATTATTCCACCGTCAATTGTTAACCAAGCAGATATCTTTGAACCAAGAAGCTACAACCTGAACGGTTGAAATATTAGAAAACAATAAAAAGGAGTACATGATGAACATTCATAAACACTACAAGATTTCACTGGTGGTCATGTGGACCATTTTGATTTTATTTGCCACTCATGCGTCTCAATCTCAAGAATTGGATGCCGAGCAAATCATGAATCAAAGTAATGCTCGTGAACAAGGTGATGATTTTCAAAGTGCGGTGCGATTGATCTCAATTGATGCTCAGGGAAATAGCTCAGAAATGAATATGGAGCTTGTGGTCAAAACTGTGCCCGGAAGCCAGGAAGCCGGAAAAACCCGATACAATGTGCTTGCCACTGTCACTGAACCCGAAGACACCAAGGGGTTGGCAGTGCTTGTCCACGAACAGGATTTTCCCGTGGAAGACGACATCTGGTTATTCCTGCCCGCCATCGGTTCAGCCAAAAAGGTGGTGCCTGAGAATTTTCGCACACCATTATTTGGCAGTGAATTTACATTTGAAGAATTAATTGACCGCGAGCCTGATTTGGATACGCATGAGTTGCTATCGGAAGACACCGTAGATAATCGTAGCGTTTGGGTGATCAAAAGCATCCCCCATGATCCTGAAATCGCTGGATTTGCCTATCGAATAACATCTGTGGATCAAGCCACCTTCCTTTCGCTGCGCATGGAACTATACGATGATTTTGACACCATGATTAAGTTGTTTACCAGTAAGCGTATTGAAATCATTGATGGCATTTCGACAAGGTTGATTTCTCAAGCGGAGAATATTGAAACAGGCCGGACCAGCACCTTTGAGTTTTTGGACCCTCGCTACAATCAAGGAGACATTTCAGATGATGTGTTTAACCCAGAAAATCTAGGCCAATAACTCACATGGTCCACTGTTCACTGTCACGGAGAAATGAGTATGATAGAGATTATTGAGGAACACCATGGCACATAAGATTCTTGTTGTGGACGATGAACCCAAAATTGTTGAAATGATACGCGGCTATTTACGTCAAGCTGGTTATGTCGTCATCGAGGCTTTTGACGGCAAAGCAGCCTTAGAACGATTTAAAACTGAACAGCCTGCGCTCGTGATACTCGATTTGATGCTACCCGAAATAGATGGATTTGATGTCGCTCGTGCGATTCGCAAAACCTCTGATACCCCAATTATCATGCTCACCGCACGCACGGATGCAATGGATCGGGTATTGGGGCTGGAACTTGGCGCAGATGATTACGTTCCCAAACCCTTTGATGCACGTGAGTTGATCGCTCGCGTACGTGCTGTATTGCGCCGCACCCAGGAAACGTTTCAAACACACGTCATTGAAATCGGTAAACTCCGTATTGATTTAGACAGCCATGAGGTCAAGCTGGTAGGCATGCTTGTTGAATTCACTCCATTGGAATTTAAACTGCTGGCAGAGTTGGCACGTCATCCTGGACGCGTTTTCACCAGATCACAGTTGTTAGAATTGTTGGAGGGAACCACCTATGCTGCCTTAGAGCGCACGGTAGACACTCACATCAAAAACCTGCGCAAAAAAATTGAAGAAGACCCTCAGAATCCAAAATATGTTCTGACCGTTTATGGTGTTGGTTATAAGTTTGCCAAACCAAGTGAATGAGGTCCAGATTCGGAGAAAATGGCTTATGAATTGGGCAAAAAAGATCGACCAGCGCATGCCTTTTGCTTTAAAATTGGCCGGCGCATTTATTGCCATCATTATGATTGGCATCATCGTTGTTTACATCCTGCTTCAAGGGACGATGGTTGCCACTTTTCAAGATTACAGCAATCAAACCAGCATTATTCATGCTCAAGGAATGGCACCCTTTTTTGCCTACTATTTTGAACAAAACGGCAACTGGCAAGAAGTAGAAAAATTACTAACCGCTATGAACAGCGCTCACGGTCCCTTAGGGGAGCATTTGGTGCTGGCAGATGCAACAGGTGAAGTGTTGGGACCTTACGACTCTCAATACTTTGGCCAGGTGTTAGCTCCCACGCTGTTGAACCGAGGTGCGCCAATCATGTTGGGTGGCAGGCGTGTGGGAACGCTGTTTGCTGCTTTAGGCGTAAGCACACCCCCCTTATTGGAAATAAGTTTCTTAAATGCCATTCAACGTTCCATTTTGCTGGCAGGGGTGGCGGCGGCAGGCATTGCTCTAATTATTGGATTCTTAATCATCCGCCAGATGACACGCCCTCTAAGACAATTGAGTTCTGCTACACGCGAGATCACAGCAGGGAAATGGGAACATCAAGTGGAAATCCATTCCAAAGATGTGATCGGTCAATTGGGAAAAGATTTTAATACTATGGCACAAAAACTTCATCGTTCTGAGGCACTCCGGCAACGCATGATTGCTGATATCGCTCATGAACTGAGGACACCTTTGACCGTCCTTCAAGGCAACCTTCAAGGGCTTCGTGAGGGCGTTTTTGAACCAGAGCCAAAATTCTTTTCCTCCCTTCATGATGAATGTGTATTGCTCAGCCGTCTAGTCAATGACTTAAGAGATCTATCCTTGGCCGAAGCGGGAGAACTGTATTTAAACAGCCAATTACAAAGCATTGAACCACTCATTGATCGAGCCTTGAAGCATTTGCATCCCCTTTTTGAGCAGCAACGGATTTCGTTGTGCCGAGAGATAGAAGTAGAATTACCTCCGCTTTTTGTGGATTCAGATCGCGTTGTTCAGATCTTGATTAACTTATTAAGCAATGCGCTCCGATATACGCCTGCGGGGGGAAAGATTACCATCCGCGCTGAGTGCATGTCTCAAAGCGTTCAAGTCAGCATTTTGGATACGGGACTAGGGATACGAAAAGAAGACTTGTCTAACGTATTTGAACGCTTTTGGCGTGCGGACAGCTCACGAGATCGTAAGAGTGGGGGGTCAGGACTCGGCTTAGCCATTATTAAGAATCTCATTGAGGCCCATGGTGGCGCAATTTGGGTTAATAGTGAGGAAGGTATTGGCACCTGCTTTACGTTTTCCTTGCCAATAAAAGGGTCTTAATAATGAAAAAAACTTATGTTGATCATGATCTTAATCATCAAGTGGGCCTATAAATAGCAGTAAAATGAATTGCTAGCTTTTTGGAGATGATAATTATGCACACATGGATATTGACCTTGACAAGTTTGATAGGAGTTTTCTTATCTGTAGAGGCAACATCTGTGCTGTGCACATCTGCTCCAGCTCATCCCCCACTTGTTTATAGCCAAGAAGGAGAAACTCAACCAACAACTACCTGTATATTAGAAAACGCAATCATCGATTGTGCAGCTTCCAATTGTTCCGATTGCGGAACTGCAATTTTAAAGCCACATGTTTCATTCGCCGATATTGGCTCTATTATATTTGGGCCTGTAATTGAGTCTATTTTTACCCCTTCGAACCTTTCCTTCCACTGGCATCCTCCTGACTGATTCTAATGTCAAAAGAGACTCATCAGTTGAAATTCGTTGAATTTAAACATAATTCAATTTTGATCTGAGCTTTTGAACAGATTCTTTATCTGATTTAAGGAGATGACAATGAACAATAATAGAGGTATCTCTTCAAGATTTACGCGAATTTGGATCATTTCAGTAGTAGTTTTGTTGGGCACAGCCGCAGTTGGATACAGTATTTTCAAGTCGAATTCACAGGAACCACGAGAATTGCAGCAAGTGGAAGTAAGCGCCGAGCCTCCTCCTCCCATTCTCTTGGTAAGTCCAAATACATATGATTTCGGTTCGGTAAGTGTCCAGTTTGGTGAAGTTTCCACCTCATTCAGAATCAGGAATGCAGGCGAAGGCGAGCTTGAATTAAAAGACATGGATACTTCTTGTGGTTGCACAGAAGCAACCGTCGTTGTCGATGGTGTAGAAGGGCCGCGTTTTAACATGCGCATGCATCAAGAGAATCCAACAGATTGGTCCGTCCGTCTGGCGCCAGGTGAGGAAGCACAACTACGTATTTATTACGACCCCATGACCCATCCTGATTTGCGTGGATCAGTCACAAGAGAGGTTTATTTATTCGGAGATGATTTGAAAAAACCACTCTCTACAGTGCGTGTTCTTGTAAATCAAACCAGTTAATGGAGGGGCAATATGAATATTAAGAGCAAATGGGCATTGGCCATAGGATTCGTATTTGTATTGGTGGGACTTACATGGTTTGGATACTCACAGTTAGACAACAACGATCCGGCACGCCTGATTATCGAACCAAGTGAATTTAACTTTGGCAAGGTGAATGTCAAAACTGAAACAAGTTTCGTGATGCGTAACCAGGGAGGAAGCCCACTGGAAATCCTTGGCATCAGTACGTCTTGTGGCTGTACCACTGCGTGGGCAGATCAGGAAACTATTATGCCCGGTGGAAGAACGACTCTATATGTTTCCTTTGATCCCACAGTTCATGAAGACCTTGAAGGCGACGTGTTACGTCAGGTGTACGTGAGAAGCAATGATTTGGAACAACCAGAGGTTAAAGTGGACCTTCGGGCCACTCTGGTTTCCGATCAGGAGACTTCCCCATGACCAGAAAAATACTGTTGATCCTGATGCTCTTACTGGGATCGGCTCCCTTCATAAGCCATGCCCAGCCTCCTCCACAAGCAACCGTGTATTACAACGAAGCTTGTCGGGACTGCACACGCTACATTCGCGATGAAGTCATTCCGTTGTTGAATGAACTCGATATTCAGGACATTGTTTTGAAGGATTTCATCAATGAATCTGAAAACCGCAATGAATTGGTCGAGCGAAGCACAAAGATGGGCATTCCACCTAACTTGCAAGGACACCTCACCATTTTTCTTGACGATCGCATCATCCTTGAGGGTCATGTCCCTGGTTCAATGATTCGCGATCTCGTGGCGATGCCTGAAGAATCATTTGAAAGCATCTTAGTATATCAGGACAAAATGGCGGGCATGAATGAGGTGGTTGAAGACTATCAAATCTGGGCCTTTGCTGGCCCCACCAAGACCTACTCAATGGCTCAACCTGTAGCAGAATATCTGAACTGGTTTCAATCAAACCGAGAAGACTTTTCCGATCCAGATGATGAAACTTGGGGTGTCTGGACATGGTTGCCACTGATTGTGAGCACAGGATTACTGGATGGCGTTAATCCGTGCGCATTTGCCGTGCTTCTATTTTTTATCGCCTTTTTGTTTACGGTGCATCAAATCAGGGCACAAGTTCTCAAAGTGGGATTTGTCTATATCGGGATGATTTACCTTACCTATTTAGCCATTGGCTTAGGACTTCTACAAGCTATTGTCATCACTGACATTCCGCACTTTATGGCCAAAGCCGGTTCTTGGTTATTGATAGGACTCGGATTGATCAATATCAAGGATTATTTCTGGTATGGGAAAGGGTTTTCGTTGAGCCCTTCGGGATGGCTGCAACAGAAGAGTATGAGCTGGCTGCAAAAAGCCACGATGCCTGCCACGATTGTTGGTGGCTTTTTAGTTGGACTATGTACTTTTCCTTGCAGTGGAGGTGTCTATGTAGCAGTGCTAGGATTGCTATCAGCTAAAGCCACTTATGTGATGGGGTTTGGCTATTTACTCCTTTACAACGTCATGTTTGTATTACCCCTGGTCGCTCTTCT
The DNA here is from genome assembly GCA_029262795.1 of Candidatus Fraserbacteria bacterium. Taxonomy (GTDB): domain Bacteria; phylum Bipolaricaulota; class Bipolaricaulia; order RBG-16-55-9; family JAJCYT01; genus JAJCYT01. The sequence continues at coordinate 24,129 of JAJCYT010000009.1, read as the reverse complement.
GTTGGTAACAAGCAACCGTCGAACTGTCGGACAGTTAATGCGTTGGGAAACACAAAACAAACGAACCATCAAATTGGCCCTTGGAAGCGTCATGGTGGCTTTAGGAGTCATCATCCTATTGTGGTTTGTTTAGGATTTTAGGGTTTGCCGTTAAGCAAGATAATTTAACTCTGTCGGGGAGATTCCTGACAGCAAGGAAATGAAAGTGATGGAGTTATTGTACAACAAGCGAGTTGTCAAAGAATGATGCATCATTGATGGACTGCTTTCAAGATGCCATCCCTTGACGTTTTCCGTGACAATGTTAGCGTTCCTCTACATCTCTGAAACACGAAGGGGGACGCACCTTGGAATTGTTAACACAAGATATTCGCGAGCAATTACTTAATAATGGCCAAGCACAAGAAAAGGTTCGTGGCACAGAAGATGAAATAGATTTTCATCCAATCGTAAAGCTCTTTACACCTGACGCAAGTTGCACCTGGCTCCTAACTGAACTAGACCCCAACGACACAGACATTGCCTTTGGCTTATGTGATCTAGGTTTGGGGTTTCCAGAACTAGGGAGCGTTCGCATTTCAGAAATAGAAAGTGTCCGCGGTTCACTCAACTTACCCGTCGAACGTGATTTGCATTTCAAGGCAGACAAGCCGTTAAGCCAATACGCAAAACTAGCACACGAACACCAACAGATCATAACCTGAGTCCTTCAAAGAGGCATGAGCACTATACTCCTGCCTCTTTCCTTATCTAAAGCCTTAAAGGCTCCCAATTCCTTTTTACATTGACAACACCTCTCCATTGTTTTAGCCTACCGCTATGCATCACGTAGAACTTGACCAAAGTGGTCGCACAGAAAATCAAAATGAACACTCCGCAGTGGCATTCGCCAATGGTATTTCGGCAAGCATCCTCATATCAGCCCGTGAAAAACGAGTCCTATACCAACACCTTCGAGAGCAACGCGAACGCCCTCTAAAGCGCTCTACACTTCATTTAAAGGTATTTGTGACCGCAGTCTTTGTCCTTATCAAGGATTTTGTAAATCCCCGTTTTGTGCTCACCATAGATCGCGAGTTCGATGGACGAGATAATGATCTCAAATCAATGCTCTTGCGGCTCATTCGCACTGTGGATGCAACATATCCTTCGGACAACATCGTGATTCTTAGTATTGGTAGACGCTCTCCTGCTCATGCCTTGGCCTATGGTGTGTATAAAAAAAGAACACCCCCAGATCGGGTGGTGAAAGCTGAAGATCTATTGCCTTACATATAAATAAAAAAAGGCCTGTGGGGGGTTCCTTTCGGAAGCATTCTTACGCTACACCCCCAGACGGAGCAGGAAGGTTCACGTAAGCACCCAGGGCCTTTTATAAGTCCAATATAGCACAGTGTGGTGGCCTGTCAAGACCACCACATTACAAACTATTTCTTCTTTTCGACTCGATTCACATAATCCGTCACTGCAGCGACAATCATATAATTGAGACTTCGGTCTTGTGCTTTGCCCAATTTATGCAACCGTTCCAGTGGTTTTTCTTTTTGCTTATCCTTAGGTACATAAATTGAAATTCTTGTGAAATCTGTTGCCATTATTGCCCCCTTTACACTTACTTGAGAGGGATCATACTGCCAGAGAAATCTAATATCAATTTAAATTGTTGCAGGCTACCTGAGATCCAAAAGTAAAAACTTCCTTACTTTAGTCATATCAGAGTGGAAGATGTCTGCAGGTAAAGATTATGGACACTGACCCTCTAGAAACTTTGCGTATTATAACTATTAAGTGTTAAGACTGTAAACATCCGCCCCTCTAAGACTCTTTACCTCTCAACATTTAAACACCCAACTTTTTCAAGATGTAAAATGTTGTTCATCTGGAGTTTCAGAACCTTTAACATCTGACGGAATTCAAAGCTGGACAGGCACACATCTAGATTATAGACAGTCTTTGCCTCTGGCCATGGTAACATCCATAAATCTAAAGATGTAGAATCTCTTACACCAGACACATTTAAGTTTTATAGTTGTCCACACCTCTGCATTTACAAATTTTAGAGCGATGCTATCATGTCTTTGATGCACCCTACACCAACCATATCTATTCAGAATATCAAAGGAGGCGTGGCAAAAACCACCACAGCGGATGCCACTGCCGAAGCCTTGGCAGAGAAGGGATTTAAAGTTGCACTCGTGGATTTAGATGGGGGTGATTCAACAGAATCTCTTTCAGATCCAGAGGGTATACCGTTCAACGCTGAAGCTTTAGACTTAACCGTCATTGATGCCCTGATGAATGATGTTGACCCTACAGACATACTCTTGCCCACGTATCATCCAAATCTTTTCTTGCTTCCCTCCAATGAGTCCATCACAGAACTTGAAGTAAACCTCATCCTCTCTAATCAGCGTAAACAATGGCGATTTCTGCTCAAGAAAGTGCTTTCCAAACTGAAAGGTTTTGATTATCTCATTATCGATGGCCCACCTTCAATGGGGGTTCGTGCAATCATGGCCCTAGCCGCATCTGACCTGGTGGTGATTCCTGTTGAAGCACAGGCAATCCCGCTCAAGAAGGTTCCAGCCATGCGCAACGCCATTGAAAATGTACAAGCGCTCATCAATCCGGATTTCACTTTTAAGTTTTTGTTAACTCGCGTAATGAAACGCACGATCCTTGGACGAGATGCAATGAATGAATTGCGACGAGCCTGTCCCAACAATGTTTTTGAAACTTTTATTCCCTTCCGCATCCAGATCGCGGAAGCGCCCATTGCCGGGCAAACCATCCTAACTTATAAACCCAGATCTGAGGGAGCACGCGCCTATCGTGCTTTCTCAGAAGAAATCATCCATGAGTTCCAAAGCAAGAATCAAAGGAAAACTACCCACAGGATTGTTTAAAGATCCAGTGGAAGAAAAACCAATTATTGCCTCGCCGCCCAAGACAGCAACCGCTCCCAAGAAGCGCACAGCCACGCGTGTAAGAACGAGAACTCCTGGCAAACAAGTTTCCAAGGTGCAAAAATCTTGGCATGTACACCCTCAATTGGCTGCACAAGTTGAAGCAGAATGGCGCTCAAGGATTGGGCAAGGTGAAGACCTGCAGAAATCTGATATCGTCGATGCTGCTCTAAAACAATATTTCATGAATAAAGCTTAGCTAGATGCGATACGCAATCCACACCAACGATTTCAAACCAGGCGTGCGCAAACACTTGCCTAAACCCATTCAACAGATGTTGAGAGATGGGCCCGTTATCATTTCATCAGTCGATGAATTGCAGCCACCTGTTCAAAATAAAATAATTATCAACAAACCACCTAAGAGGTTATCGACAGAAGATTGTGGATAACTACAAGTTTTTCTCAATCATTTTGCCTCATTGGTACCGAATCTGGCTCAGTGGCAACCATATCTTCCGGTACCGTTTTATAAACTGAGTCAGTACCGCTTTATAAATTGACCAAACGGTGAAATAAGGTTTTATTCATGATCCAGTACCGCTTTATAAATTATACAGTCTGTTTTGCGCCTACAGTTCAACAATTCATCTCCAGGGGATATACGTTGGGAAAAACTAATGATAAAATTTGCATATGTCAGGCGATCTCATTGATCTACAATCCACCTTTAATGAAAATGCAGTTTTATACGAAACGCATCTTTTTGAATTTCCTTTAATGGTGTTGTCTAGGCGAGATCGCCAACAACAATTGCTCAAAACCGCCCAAGACAAAAAATCATCCTTGCGTTATGAATTCATAGACAAACAGGGCAATACCCGTTATTGGGAGCTCAAACCCAATGCGATCAGTGGCTATCCGACAGACCTATCAGTAAAGGTGCTTGGTGCCGTATTTTGGCTCTGCACACAGAACAAACAATTCCCACCCCCTCGCATGTGGCCATTGGCTGATAACTTGGCCGTTATCCGTGATGTCATTGGAAGAAAGGGGCAATCTGGTCTTACTGATGTAAAAAAAGCACTTGTTCTTTGGAGCGACACAACGATAAAGACAAATGCTATCTGGCTCAAATCCAAGCAAACCTATTGGGATGATGGGAGAGGGTTTGCCAATTTCAATTTCTGGGATTATTACGAGCCTGGGGTCACTCTGCCTTCAGGACAGCCAGTTGATCAGCATTGCATCGACATGAGTGATGGATTACGTAGGTTGATGGCAAATTTGAGCGTGCGCCCTATGGATTTTCAGTATTGGGTAAAGATGAAACCTAAGCCAAGACGCCTTTATGAAATTACGGCACCCAAGTTCTATGGCCTTCGCCACAGTCCTTACATTGAGTTTGAATACCTTGATCTTTGCAACAAGATTGGAATCTCTAAGCCAAAGAACACCATACGAGCTGCACAGATAGATCTGGAAGATGCTCACGAACAACTTAGCCCGAGCCATGACAACTGGTTTAAACAAGTAGATTGGATCAATGCGGATGAAACGTACTATACGCCTCAGAATCCATGGCGAATACGCTATTATCCAACGACACGCTACAAGAAAGACCAGCAGCTAGGGGACACTTTCTTTCATACGTTTTGCAAAGAGTCTGGCATCCAGCCCTTGCACAGCCGTGAACCCATCAGTCGTGATGAAATAATTGCAAAAGAAATTGCGAAATTCCTTGGCAAGTCAGAACAAAACATGGGCACTTATTTGCTTTATGCCAGGCTTGGCAATGAAGGGAAGCTACCTAAAGCAGCCTTCCAAAGCGCTATTTCAACCCTAAAAACACAAGTACGAAATGGTCGTGTTTCGGAAAAGGATAAGCCAAAGTGGTTCTATGGTTATCTAAAGAAATATCTGTCGATTAATTACGCGATTGACCTACCAGCGCTTTTTGCTGCTGCTAAACAAAGAAACCGTAGATAGTTACATGCATTACGCGTAATAATGTATACACGTATACTCAAGAAATTGGTGGTTTTTTATATCGCTCAAAAAGCAAATTCAATGCTTCAGATAATAATCCTTGTACTGTCATTTCTTTTTCAACAGCTAACATTTTCAACTGTTTTCGCACCTCGAGAGAAAACCATCCTGAAACCAGCCCCTTGCCTTCTCGGGCACCTGATTGATCTGAGGTTTCTACTTTTTCAGGAGATACTCCTCTTTTCACCCTATTCAATTGTGTTCTAAGATCGCCTTTTTTGGCCATGTATATCTCCTTATTTGTATACAGGTATACAAGCACACATTACTACATTCGTTTCATCACCCAAGCGTATAGCTTCCTAATTTCATCTGCTGCTTTTCCCTTTGGCTCAAACTCACTCACTCCTCGCCCTACGGTAATAGAGTGGCTAAACGCTGCCCTATGCCCAATGCGAATTGGGCATACAGAGAATCCTTGATTTCTTACATAATCTGCAGTTTCATCAGCGGTGGTTCCGCGAGGTGGAACTTGATTGAGAACGACTGCACAATCTTGTTTAGCCATTTTTATTAAGTCAAATGTAAACGAAAGTGCATCAAGATCGAATAGCCCAGGGCGACAGGGGGTAAGAATAAAGTTTGCATTACGGGCAGCCTCAAGAGCACTATTTTCAGACTTCGCAGGCGTATCTATAATTACAAGATCAGCACCGCCTTCTTTGGCTGTTTTAAGCATCTGTTTAATTCGTGCAGCTTGTGCCGAAATAACCAAAGGATTTTCACCTTCTCGAAGATCACCCCAAGTTGTAGCATTTGCTTGTGGATCCAGATCAATTATCACTGAAGTCTTTTTCTTGGTGGTTGCCTGCACTGCTAGATTAATTGCTAACGTGCTTTTGCCTGGACCACCCTTTTGTGAGATAATCGCAAGGGTTTTCAAAAATATTACCTTTCTAAAGTGTATACACGTATATTTTGGTACAAGTATACGTGAAGTGTTTTTACATTTTAAGGACATATGTCCTTGTAATACTTTTGTGGCCAACGATATGCTGATACTCATTATTGAGAAACTTAGGGGGCGGATCGTGATACGGATTGTGGTGAGAGACTTCCGAGAAGCAAGTAACCTTTCCCAAAAAGAACTTGAGTCTATTTCTGGTGTGGATCAAACACTCATCTCTCGAATTGAGACGGGTGACATTTCATCGCCTGGTATTGAAACCATGGCGAAGCTCTCATTAGCCCTTAAATGTTCCGTCGATGATCTGTTTGAATATCAACCAAAACAGAAGGTGGTGTGAAGAACAACCATTAAATAACGAAGAGTAGAGGGAAAAAATAAAAAGGCTTGGAAGCTAGAACTTCCAAGCCCTGATGATTAAGTTCACTTTAGTAAGTATCTTAATTATAGGAGAGATTTGGCTGTGAGTCAAGTCTTTCTGGACAAAGTTCCCTTCAATCCATAACTCAACGACCATATTCCATGCTGTCTTGCAACGTGGTCAGATTATTCGTGTTGTTCGTTCTTTATGAACGTATCGAGCATCCGGGTTCCAAATTGTATTTCACAATTCAAGACCTGGCCAGGTGGTCACCGTGGCCGCCGTTTACGCAGTCCCAAATATATCGCCCTGTGGCACATGCTCGTCAATGCATGGCAAGCTGGAGAGAACGCACTTTATGCTGAGGCAGGCATCCGCTTCGTAGATAAACAAACCTGTGAACTAGAAGTCAATATCACATGGTTGCACAAGCACCTGAGCATCTCACGCAAAACGCTCAATACCTGGTTCGAGCAGTACGCAACCAACCAGCTCATCCGCTTTGAGAATCGCTATGGTGGACGCGGGTGCGGCATTCGTATCCAACTGCTTTGGATCCAACAAGGCCAGGCACTAGCCAAGCGCCGAGAAACCGCACTCGCACATCAGCAAGAAAAGCGAGAGCGTAAGCAGCAAAACCTCCTTACTGCGAAGCAGAGACAAACAGCTTTAAAACACCCTACGGGTGATGTAAAACATAGAGCGTGCAAAGATGCCCGTCTCATTCTTACGAACGCTCTAACCCATTCAAAATGGCGACCATTGGCTATTCGTGCCTGTTGCGCCTGGATCCATCACAAACAAACAACCACAGAACAGATCACCCAAGTGCTTCAGTTACTCAAAACATTCAAAAGATTATCAGTCCCACGTTGGGTAAAGACCCACAGTGCTGTATTTCGCTGGATTCGTGGGATGATCAAAAACCTGCTAACCCACGGAAAACAATGGTTAAAACGCTTTGCTCTCAAGGGGGAATTGAAAACCTGGCCAAGAATCATATCTGCACTGGAAAACGCGGTGGACAGCAATCGCCCCTGTCCTATCTGCCAAAAGATTCATAGTAAACGAGAATGTGTCACTGGCCTCAGCGATCGTTCAGGTCTCAGTTGTCTGGGTTGGGCCAGAGAACAACTGACCCTCACACGGGAAGCGTGGTGGCACGAGCACAAAGAACAACGCCAGCCCAAGGCAAAACGCACGCCGCAGGAAGCCTGGGCTCAGTGGCAAGAAGAGCAAGCTCGAAATCGTGCGTTCAACGAAAAACGAGCAGAACAAACCCGTGAAAAACTTCGAGCGTTACGAAATTCATGATAAGCTATCATCACGATTCTTCTTTACAACCCAGAGCCAATGGCAACAGCCAAAAGGCATGCCAGTGCTGCGAAGCACTGGTGAAGGGATGCTTGAATACAATCCATCCCCTCCGCTCCTGTTTAGCCATCTCGATGAAACTGAGCTGCCTGCCACTTGCGCTACCCCTTCAAAGCGGGAACGTCGTCTTGCCTGCGTCATGTGGAAAATGGGGCGGCAAATGAGAAAGATTCTCTTTGCCTTAGAAATGCTGCCTGCAATACCCATTTTCCACATTCCTTGTCCGCGACTAACCTTCAGCACCACAGCACCCCCACCTCGCCTGTTTGGCCGTTTGGACAGGTGTGGTAGGTGTGTGTGCTGGACTGCGCTGCGCTTGGTCTGCGTGTGGTGCCGTGGCTCCAGACTCCGACTGCCGAAGGTTAGTCGTGTACCACGACGAATCAGCCAATCGTCTGCGCTCTTTAGAGCTTGCCTCTTGGGATTCAGTCGAGGACGCCGACGTTCCCGCTGGCTGTTCTCTCTTAGTTCTTCTCTCAAGTCTCAACGAGTCTGGAGCTTGATCCGAGCGCCTGGGCGAACGCTGTGTTGTTGTGCGACGTTCTAATTAGCCCTCAGGGCGTTTTTAGGCTGACGACATCCAAATCCCTTGGTGCTGTCCTCAACCATGGTCAGAGCTCCTGCTGGCATCAATCACGGTGTATCACAGACCGACCTCGATTATCTTTACCCAAATATTTCATGTCATCCATCGCTTACCGAAAACTCAACGCAAGACCCCCGCAGTACAAGCGCCAAGTTTGCTTGCGGCCAACATCTGCCAGATATGCGCGTGAGCTCGCGGTTTTGCAGGCAATTGCGCAATATCGATATTTAAATATTCATCAGATTCGCGTTGCCTTACATCTGAAGGGACATGCAACGAGCCCCAATTACGCCCATAAATTGATTCGGCCACTTTGGGAAAATGAAGCGTTGGATCATCCGCTGTTTCAATTGTTCCTGCAGATGAAAAACTATCCATACAAAATTTATGGAGCGGGCAAGGCAGCGGCCTCAGAACTGGAAGCAAATGAACTGGATAGCACAGGCATCCCTTCGCGCCCAGATCGCGCCAACAAAGTCAAAGATGACAGGGGTGAGCATATTTTGATGGCCAATCATTTTGCCTTATCAATGAGATTGGCTTTACACCTGCATCCAACCATTACCCTTGACTATTTGATTCCAGAGCAAAAAGGCAAAGATGGCACTGGCGTAACGTGGGACGAAAGTGTGACGCTATCCAATGGCAGAACCGTGAAAGTGCATTACAAAGTGAATCCAGATCATTGGGTGCGGTTAGCTTACCGTCGTCATCCAAGCAGCTTTCCGGTTGAAATCGATAACAACACTGAGCGGGGCAGCATTCGCAACAAAAACAGCCAAATTCCACAAAAGTACAAAAGCTACAGCCGCCTGATGGAATATGCGCGGATGGTCAATGCAAATGAGTCGCGTCGTAAAAATGGATTGATGCCCCACGACATTCCAGCGCCCGTGTTGGAATATCTGCAACGCTGGGATCTGATTCACACGCCGTGGTATCCGTTGTTTGTGGCCCCCACTACAAGGCGTCGTGATGGGATCCAAAAGAAGTTGTGGGAGTTGCTTCAGCAACCAGCCCAGGTGCATCCAATACAACAAAGCGAACGATTTTTATTCCTCAACCAAGCAGATTATTCCAGTGATGATCCAAAGTACGCACGGATTAAACATGTCAACACCAGTGGCACGATCCAGTGGCCACCCCCAAGCTTTTATGGGTATCAGCGCCTGTTGAAGCATTTCATGTTTGCGGGAGATCATCGAAAACACACGAGCTTGAAAGTGGTTTTACAAGCGAATGCAAAACGGCGCGTCAGGCAGCACGCACCGCCCAAATTGCGGAGGTCGGTACAACAAAGCGCATTCCATTTTTGATCTTATAGAAAACAAACACCCCACAATATTGTGGGGTGTTTGCGCTGTGTTGTTTGTCTTATTCCTGAGATTAAATAAACACACTGGGTTCGATCTGTCATACAGTGATGAGCAGATCGCCGCTCGACCGTGCTTGGCCACCGCATTGCCGACCCTACAGAGCAGGGGAGTGCAGATTACCCACACCACAACGAATGAAAACCACATGTTTGAAAGAACGGAAAGGAATAAGACGTATAAAAAAGTGGCTGATCCACTTTTTATCCCTCCAAGATGATGGTGATATAAAAGGGCATTTTTCTTATCTGTAAAAAACCATTGTAACAAATTTACTTATGAAAATGATGGTGTATCCTTAATGGAAAGACTGACCCATTGTTGCAACCTATCACCTTTAAACCTTTCCATGAATCATTTTAAGCACCACATCGAGAGCATCATTGCCAGAGACAACATCATGCCTTCCAGTGCGCGGCCAACGCCTGTGGCATATGTGGTGAAACAAGAGCATAAGGCTGCGTATGAGGCATTTAACTTCTTCTTTTTGAGTCTGCCAGCCAAATCCAAACAAATCTTCCATGATCCTTTCTGGAGTCTGTTTGATAAAGCGACTCTCATTGGGTACCAGGATGGACTTACAGCCAGCGATGACCCTAATGAACGGGTGTCCAATGCACTAAGGGCAAGACAGCCACTTGAAGCCTATGACACGTTTAAGCGTGCGCTGAACCAGGTGATTTCCAATCTGCCACAGAAGCCAGAACCAAAGCTGTATCGTGGAAAATCTAAGGCTGAGCATTTCACTTATCTGACGTGGCGCATACTGCAAAAGGGTTATGATTATGGATTTGCAGTGGGACAGAAAAGCAAGGACTAAATGGCCATGATATCGCACTGCGATGAGGTATATTGCTGCCACAATAGAGTACGAATGGAATGCGCTAAATAGGTTTGAAAACACAATTGCAATATGTTAAAAGCTGACCTCTTATGGCGCATTTATTTCTTCAGTACCTTTGCGGATTTCTCCTATTGTGTCTGCCCTGTTTTTGTTATCTATCGAGCTCGTCCTTGTCGTCCTCACTCGATAGATAACTTTTTCTTATTCTCAATGGGGGCGGGGGAACTGTTGTGGAGTGTATGGAGTTAGTATGTTGTTCTATTATTTGGATGTTACATCTGTTTTATAGGCACAACACCCGCATCTGAATTTTGATTTGAAAAAAAATCAAAAATAGATTGGAAAAATCAAATTTCAACAAAATCTCAGCGAACAGAAAAGGTAGCACAATATTTCTGCAGATTAACTTTGTTAAGTACATGAGTGCTTCAAAAGAATTACTCAAAGAATTTGAAAAAAATAAAAAAATTCAAAAAAAATTTCAGAAATTTTCAACGAAATATACATATAACTCTTTTTAGGCACAACATCCGCAAGGCACCTTCAGCAAACGATTTGGACTATACTGCAGTGAGGAGGCTGCGATGAAACGAGGCACCAATATCTACGAGCCTGCTAATCCGAAAGCAGAGCGCGAACTAGACGAACGTGAGTATGAGATCCTACGCTTTGTCGGACGTTGTAAATACGCAACGCATGAACTAGCCCGTCCTTATTTTTCTCACACCGTTGCGCCTCCAATACGAGGAAAGAAAACCAACAGAATTATTGACATCATTATGGGCGAGCTTTTTCATAAAGGACGTTATTTAGATCGACCCCATTACATCTCACAATATGAACTGCATGGAAAAAGGAAGATGTACGGGAAGGGAAGACCCTTTACGCTCTATAGCCTTACGCATAAGGGCAGGGATGCCTTGATTGCATGGCGACCTGACCTTGAAGAAGACATAAAGGAACACTGCCGGATTGCCTCACACAAAAACAAAGTGTTCGTACCGAACTTATTGCATTACATGATGGTGAATCGATTTTTTGTGAGCCTCTCGCTGGCGCTTAAGAACATTGAAGGTAAGCTTACCCATTTTTCTTTTGAAGGGCCAGCAATGGATGCCAAGATACGCAATAAATATATTCAGGTGATTCCCGACTTCACTGCAAGATTTGAAATCATGAATCCTGCGGGTGAGATGAAGCCGTCACAGTTTTTCCTAGAAGCAGAACGAAATGTAACACCAGAGATGTTTCGTATTAAAGTGGCAAAATATATCGCACTTTATTCTGCAAAGGTCATCGAAAAGCAGTTGGGGTTTGAACGCTTTCGTATTTTGGTTGTTACAAATACAGAAAATCAGCGAGATTCATGGCGCAGGATTGCAGCAAAATCTAAAGCGCCTGAGCTGTTTTGGCTTGCGTGGGAACAGGATTTTTCACCCAATGAACCGAACTCGCTTTGGTCTGGAATTTGGGTGACTGGAGAAAGTGAGGAGCCCATCTCGCTTTTACCTAGCTGGGCGTTTCAGGAGACATAATGTGGTTTTTTATTTTTGCCCTTATTGTGATTTCAGTCGTCATTGAATACCCTGCCCTGCTGTGGCTCGCTGGTGTTGGCATATTTTTTGGGTTGCTTCGAGCTATGGGCAGCCATGAAGGATTTGCATTTAATGTTTTCTTTGCCCGTATCCATCCGTTTGCTCCTGCACCTTGTAAAAGAATAACTAACGAAATTGAGCGTAGGGAGAATGAATTGCAGCGAATTCTTGATACGGTGGCGCAGACAGTTAAAGAATCTCATCCATACGCTTACCAGAACCTCTATCGGTACGCCAAAAACTTATTGCAAAGGCCTGAAAACGAAAAGACAAATGACTCGCATCCCGATCGTCCCCATCGAGCCAAGGCACTTGCTTATCTACGTAACTTGCCAACAGTTGACACCTATCAACGATGGATGATTGATAAAAAAGAACAACTGATGACAGAATTTAAACCACCAGACAAAAAGAATGAATTAAACATTGGGGTCAGCAAAAGCCAACGCATCACCAATCTGGAATATGATTATTATGCTGATCGTGTGATTCCAACCGTATCATCCAGCGCAAAGCAAGTTGTTATTCCAAAGAAATTGCGAACAGAGCATATGTATATGATTGGCAAAACAGGTGCGGGAAAAACAAACACATTTACGCATTTGATCTTGCAGGACATACGTAGTGGTCAGGGATGTGGCGTGATTGCGCCAATGGGGTCGTTGTTTGAGGAAGATATATTGCCGCGCATTCCGAAGAATCGTCTACATGATGTGGTGTATCTAAACCTTGAGGACACCGTGCGACCTATCACGATTAACCCTCTTGCATTGCAACCTGGCGAAGAGATTCGCGCACGCGCCGATTCAGTTAAAGAAATTCTATTAAGTGCCATAGGTGAGGTTTCTGGAAGCGTGATGAGTACAATACTAGACCGAGGTCTGGCTGCACTCATTGAGCGCCCTGGTTCAACACTGATGGACTTGGAACGCCTGTGTGACATAGAAGATTCAAGTCTCCGTGACGAAATTATTGCAACCACAAAAAACGAGCGTACCTATAAATTTTGGAGTGATCGCTTTTACCGCATCCCAAGTGTCATGACCTCGACGGAGTTTTTGACAATTCGGTTTGAAATGTTTGCAGAGCCACCCATTTCGACCTTCCTCTGTTCGCCAAAAAGTTCGGTGAACTTAAAAGATTTGATGGACAATCAAAAGATCGTGCTGATTAACCTTGACCCTGGGGGAAGATCATACGGTAAGGGAACGGTACGAGCCATTGGGCAAATTCTGTCTGCACAATTTGAACAAGCAATCGTTTCACGCACGAGGCTAAAAAAGAAAGACCGTACCCCCTTTTATCTTTACATTGATGAATTTGATGTATATGCTGCGCATTCTGGTACCGCCATTTGTGAAATGATGGCACGCGCGCGTCAGCTTGGATTGGGATTAATTTTGGCGCACCAAAACACCAACCAAATCTCTGGATTCTTGCCTCAGATCGTAGGCAATGCAGAAACATTTGCAGCTTTTAGGGTGGGTGCCAACGATGTTAATTTTGTAATGCAGGAGCTTATTAACCTTGATCATCTCGCAGATTACAAAAAGCTAGATATGCTTAATAGAAGTGACTATGCGGATAAAATCAGAACACAAATAAGGGCGCAGGGAGACGGGCTTGGTTTTGTCAGAATTGGGAGTAAATCACACTTGGTTCAGGTGCCCCTAGTCACCGATCCTCAAGATTTTAAATGGGCAAAAACAGTGAAGAGCTTCAGTGCCAGGAATTATGGATTGTCACCACAACATGCGGGAAAACAGCCTCGACCACTCGCTCACGGCGAGCCAGTGGCCGAAGATATTCCCTCTCACATCCCACAGGAATCCAGTCTTGCTGAACAAAAATTTAAAAAGCAAACGAAGCCCAAGAAGAAACTCAGTAAGGCTGATGATTTTTTTGGTTAACCAGCGCTCACCAAAAATGTATCATGAATGACGCGCCTGTCATTGACCCAGATATATAAATTCCATTTACCCAACGGTGCATTGCCATCGAGATAAAACGGCTCGTAAATATCCTTGGTGTTGCCATCATAGGTGAATTCATATCGTTCGATGAGTTGATCTTCTCGAGTGCGCAGCTCAAGGACAAAATGATCTTCTGCTTGCAGTTTGTCCGCATTGATTAAAAGGATTATCGTGTCACCTTGAGAAAATTTCTCTTTTAACTCGACTCCTTCAATCCTGCTGCCACGTGTTCTTATGTCTTTATAGGTGCCAAACTTGAAACGCCTCACCTGGGCGTCACCAACCATTTTTACAAACTTGTCCGTGCTTAACTTGAGTGCTTCGAGTGCCAGCGTACGAACACTTGGAACTGTGTCGCCAGTCTCATATTTAGATTCAGTTTTATCATCAAAGGTTTTACCTGCATACATGGCACCAGTGAGGCTATCTATCACTTGCAATGCAATCTTGGTCTTGACCGACAAAGTGAATGCTGTGTAGGGGGTGCATTTCTTTTCTTTAGTGTCCTTGTCCGTGGTGCAGCGTTCTTTGTCTCGCTGACTGATATCGGCTGAAACATCCAAAATGTTTCCAGCGATGATCGTATTTACGGACGTCGCCTTGCCAATCTCGATAGCGGTATTGCTATCAATCATGCCCGTGTAGTACAGGTCTTGTTCTGTTAAGGTTGCATCAAGTTGGGCTCTTGTAAATGGCACAAGTCCCTCATAGTTAGGCAGCTCAGTTTCGATGAGTTCTCTCACTGAATCTACTAAATCAAGTTTCTCATATTGCGCCTCATAATCTGTGTCCATTGGCATGACGCCCACCACAAGTACGTGCTCTGCATCGGGTTGAATAACAACTTGGTGGGGTGCCACAGTCACATGGAAAAATAAAAAATAAACGACAGCACCTATTGCAGCGGCTATAGCACCAAGTATGATTAGCAGTGTATTATTATCGTTCATCCTGCCTCCTTAATTTTCAAAGTACGTCGTCAGTTTTTCAGCTAGCAATTCGCCACCCATTGTGGCCGCAGCGAGCAACGCATTGCGTTGAGCCTGATTTTCAGACACGCCGCGTGCAACAGATTCTTTAAAGTCTCTGAACATTTCCTTACCACTTAATGGGTTGAGTGCCACAAGCTGGACTGTTGCCAAAAATGCAATCGGGGTTGTCGATGTTTGTTCAAGAAAATACTGCACAGTGATGATTGTGTAACTGTTGAAGTAGGCTGCCAGGGATGCCATTGAATCACAATCACCCTTCCATATGCGTTCGATAATGGGTGTGTCTTGTATGTTTGCAAGCACAGTTGGGTCAATCGACACAAATCCCTTGGCATCAAGCGGCGCATAGAGCCCGTTCTTAATGGCAAATTCTTGCCCAGTTTCTTCACGGGTGAGAATGATGACAGGGTTTTCTCCCTGCACCAGATTTGGAATCGGCTTGCTCGGATCACAAGCACGATCTGGGATATCGTCGCTAATGGTGATTTTTGAAATGGCGCTGAATGTTTCAAACCTCTGCCCACTGAGCGTCAGGGACGTGGTATAATCGCCAGCCTTTGCATACAGATGATAAGGCGTGATGTCACGACTTTCTGTACCATCACCAAAGACCCAGTGATAGTCAGTAATCTGCTTGTCTGGGTCTGTTATATAAGGAACAAACTGTACACCCATCTGATTGATTACAGAGCCGTTGCTGGGGGCCGATATGGTGCCGTCAGGGAGTCTGGTGGGTGGTGGAGGCGGAGGTGGTTCACAGGGCCCTGGTGGTTGACAGCCAGTGGTTCTGTTGATGTATTGAGATGAAACCAAGTAACCACCTACTATTAGCACGACTGCAACCACTGACATAATCAATACGTTTGCAGTCTGCTTATGCCACGGTTTTTGCGTGCTTATGACAGCTTGGTGTTCATGGGATGGCTGGGATAGTGGCTCTGGCCGATCGTTTATGTCAACATACTCAAGCTCGTTATCATTAGGGGTGGTGGCCTGACTGCCAATGATATCAACCATTCGCTCTATGCTTGCGGGGCTCAAAATCTTTGTGTTTTCCGGGTTATGTCGATACTGCAGGTAGGAATCAGCAATAAATGCCGACGCTTCATCGTGCTTGAGCACTCGGGCTCTATCGTCATCCGTCATACCCGTGTCGATATTTTTATTGATATTGGTCGTCTTTGAGGGCAATACAATAAGTCGCTCTACCACCAGATCAGCACCACGCATTTTAGTGCGTAATAAGTCTTGGACTGCCGCAACACTTTCTTCAACTTGTTGGAACGGATTACTCTTAGAGGATTCATTTACTCCATGTGTCCATAAAGTGTCTTCCCCTATGTAAGGCGCAACAAGCCCAAGTAAATTGGGTACCTCAATTGCAAACAGCGCATGAGGCGAGATGACTAATAGGTCAACGTGCTGATTGCTCGACTCTACGAGAAAATCTGCGAAGATTTGATAGTCTTCATTTAAACCATCTTTTAATGACGCAATAACATCTTCAATATGATCACTCGCTTGAGTTGTTTCTGCCGGATAATTTACCTTTACCATCTAACCTCCCTTAAAACCTTGACTGAATCTTTCATCTGTGCTACAAATCATTAACTCCTGAGAGTGTGTAATGCTCGCCTGAACCAATGGGGCGAATTTTGTACATTTAAGGAGACAATGTGAAACACAACCCCTATACCAAACGGTTTCGATATGAACTCACACGTGACTGGTCAAGACTTTTAGAGTGTGCGTTAACTGTCAAGAGTCTCGACAAAAACAAAAAGCTCCATGCAAAAAACTTTTGTGCACTGTTGGCCAATCTCAATATCCAACCCAAACTTCGCTCACTTCACTCGGAAGTAACGCAAGAGTGGACTATGTTTATACGGATCGTAGTCGGATTGCAGGCCATCATCGAAAAATGGCTGGAGGAAGAAGAATCACTTCTCCCAGACAACCAACCCGTGTGTGCGTTTATGGTCTCTCTTTGGAAAGACCTCGTTGTACTCCAGTTCATTTTTGAGCAACAGGAGCAAACCATTTCGTTTGCTGATGTCGTTGGGTGGGTGGAACCGCCACAAGCATTGCTTGCGCGCTTTCCTTCACTCTTCCCCGAATGTTGAACCTCACCCTATAGCTCTAAATCTTGCAGACTTCCATTATGGAAGTCTGCTTTCTTTTATAAGATAAGAGTATACTACAAAAGTTATTTATTTGAAAACTCTAACACTGGTTTTTATTGGCAAGTATCAATCCAAGGAGGGCGCGTGTCTTATGTTAGAGCCAAGCACTTCAAGTACGGTGATAAAACCTACACATATTATTATCGGATTGAAGGCTATAGAGAAAATGGCAAGGTAAAACACAGACAGACATATCTTGGCAAAAACCCTGGTGGTAGCGGCGGCACGAGTGGTGGTGAGAGCGAGAAGCCAGATCTCCTCGCTCAATACCTTGAAATCCTTGAAGAAAACGATAAAGAATCTGCAATGATTGAATGGGCCCAAGCAAATGAAATAGCCGTGATCAGGCACGATCTGGATTACAAAGATAACTATGTAGGCGTATGTATTTACCCAATTGAAGGTGAGAAAACACCCCCATTAATACGGCTTCGCAAAGAAGTCTCATTGCATACGACTGCACACGAGATCGGGCACGCACTTGATTATCACCATCGATTTAGTCGTAAGTGGTCTAGGAATGCGACGAAGAAATTTCGCCAAGAACTCGATGCATTCCATAAGGCAACTCAAAAGTTCTATCTGACCGCTGAGGAGCACGAAGAGGCTTGGACGAGGGTGCGGCAAACGTATCTACATCGAGACTCTCCCGATCCAACTCAGTATCGTGATCCTGTTACAGGAGAAGTCGCGACACGCGGCGAGGCTGGCGTAGGGCCAGTATATGAGGAAGAATACAATGCCTGGGAAGGAATCAATAGCTTTGATTATTATCAAGATTCCAGAGAAAAATTTGCACGCGCATTCTCTGGTTATTTCTCTGATACAGAAATGCTCAAAAAAACAGCCCCAAGCGTCTATAAATCTGTAGATAAAATAGCCAACGAACATTGTTCAGGGATGTTGGATGCGATTTCCTCTTCTGCGGGTGTTGCTTCTGGCCAGGATGGTGACAACGATTCTACTGATGGAGAAGCATGAAAGAACTCTACCAAACTATTGCTTATTAACTGAAATGTGTCAACTTGATGAGCGAAATAAGTAAGTTATCGTAAATATAAGTGTCTCAAATCTGAGTGATATCTTCACACCACAACAATAAGAACTTTGATCTTCGCAATGATGCAGTGATCGGCTACATTTTGACCAGCAGGCTTTAGTCTTTATCTACTACCCATACCACCAGTGCGCCACAGACCTGCGCCGATAATGCAAAGTCTATGAGCATTACATGAAGTTCGCCCACGCAATACCTCATCCGTTCAACCGAATGAAAGCGTCAAAGCAAACAAGGAACAACGAATGGCTACTCAATAGAAACTCGGATTTAATTCATACCGTACCAAATTCAGAGGATTCACAACATAGGGTGTCTCTTTGGTTATTGACAAGCGCGTTACAGAGCCGTACGCTATTTATATACATAAACTCATGGATTATGAGTAAGATTAAAATATTACCAACCAAGGAGCATCATTTGAAAAGCTATATTTTCAAAGTTGTGCTTGAACAAGATAAATGGCCTGATGAACCAGATTCAGAGGCCGTTTGGCGCGCATATGTGCCTGGACTCGAAGCACGAGGCTTTGCTACATGGGGAAGCACCAAAGTAGAAGCAATGAAAAACATCCAAGAGGTAGCCTCGCTGGTCATTGAGGACATGATTGAGTGTGGTGAACCGATTTCACTTGATGTTGCAGATAATGTGAAAGAATCCCTTGAGCCGCTCGTAAGCGTGACTATTCCGTAATGGCTGAAATTGATTACTCTCAACTGCATCAATCCCTCACCGCTCAGAAAATTATTAACGCCCTCCTTCGAGATGGATTTGAACGACGAAAGTCTGCATCAGGACACCACACATTTCTCCATACAGATGGTCGCCGTGTCACCGTTTCATATCATCGCTCAGGACAAACCTTTAAGCGCGGTACACTCAAATCCATGATTGAAACACAAGCGCAGTGGACGCGTGATGACCTCAGACGACTGAAACTACTCAAGTGATATGAGCACACAACAAACCCATATTTGTCTGAAAAACGAGACGTTATTCCTTATTGTTGGTAGAAAGATGACAAATATATCAATAATGCAAGAATAAGGATTAAATTAATAATAAAACTTATATAAGTGGGTAATGACCGTCGTGGAAAAACCCACTCTTTAATAAACTGCTTGAAAGTCATAATAAAACTTAAATTATGGATTATTTTGAACACCCCTCACTATGAAGCATAAACACCAGAGGAGCAACCCAGCCTCGTATGGATAATGGATTACTTGCAACACAAACATCTAGAACGTCGAATTGAGTGAGTCCTAATTGGTCGATGATATAATCTATTAGCGCACCAGTGAGCTCACCCCTAATTACCTCTACACCGACACAAATTAAAACCGCACCTGCACCTGTTACTGTTGACCCAAAACATGCCAAGCTTGCCGATACCAATCCAGCAGCACCAATTATATCTGCTATATCATTGATTGTTAGAGTTGTTATTAATCTATATCGAGGATCACCAGAGACCGACCTCAGAAAGCTAGTAACTACTGATCCAGAAACCTTGAGACCAGTCGCTAAAGTAAAGTTGCCACGACCTCCATCAAAATAACGCACAAGAACATAATGGGTTCTTCCAATTCCTGGAGTTCCACTACTACCAGTGTTCGAAGCGGATACGATTTCGGTTCTTGAACTACCATTTGTACTTTGATCTATGCAATTTATACAATCAAAGCCATCAAAACGAGGCTCTTCTCTACTAATGTATAAATCAAAATCGCTATTAACAGGCATAGACAGTGTAAAGAGCAAACCAACGTTATCGGGCGGCACAACCTCATAAAGAATTTCGCCTCCTTGAGACATGCGATCAGAGAATTTACCACCCAAGAAAACTGGTAAACCTTTCCTTGTACGGCTATTATCTCCATTGTTTCCACCACCATTATTATTTGGAATGCTCTGTGTATCAATGCTGTATGAGCTGCTTCCTGAATAACTATACACGAGCATGTATACAGTTGTAGTTGAGGTGATTGAAAGTTCACACTGTTCATTCGATGATCCTGAAATTGACTGGCAATCAAATGAAGATGTACTCGGACGTCTTCCTACCGCAACAAATAAATCAAAATCAGCATTACTTGGACCTGACAATGTAACGACAAACCTACCAGCAACTACGTTTGCAGTTTTCCATCCATCGGCATCGCCTGTTCCTGTTAAAGAACCAGTAGATTCTGGTTCAAAAAATAATACTTCCTCTTTCTTTACGTCTGAGAGAGTAGTGAGATATGCTTTTTGGGCTAAGTCAATATTACCCAATAAGGTAGTATCTGTTCCTGAAAAACACCCTGTAACGCCAGAAATCACTACGATAACCAAGACACACAAAACTCCTAACCTCATTTGTCCCCCTTCATTTAATTCTATTAACTAAATTACAATATATTTGTTAAGATAGTCAAATTGATTATATGCTATGCTGAGAAGCACTTATCAAAATTTAACCACCTAACATATATCTGAGTGAGAGAGTTTTGAGATGACCAATAGTGGGGTTTTATTTTATATAACGGTACATGGCTATGACCCTGAAAAATGGAACGATCCACGTACCAGAAAGCAATCATGACTATGAACACGCAACAAAACCATATCTGCCCGGAATGTGCAGGCCGCACGGAACAACAGAATATCACCCATGAACATATGCACGGAGACACTATATATCTCGTGCAAAATGTTCCTGCCTGGGTGTGTGTCCAGTGTGGTGAAAGGTATTTAGAAGCGAATGTCATTGCCGCACTTGAGAACATTGTGCAACAAGCAACGCCAGTCAAAAAGATTGAAACCTCAGTGTACGACTTCGCGCACACTGATTCGTGAAACAATAAACTACTTTGAAACCTGGCAACAAGTACTACAAAAGTAAGGAGTGAAGCAATGGATTGGATAGCTTTATCGGCATTGGTTTTGTCTATTATAAACTCCGTCGTTGGCGGAGGTTGGGTGTTGTACGTGCATTTGCGAAACAAGCCAAAGTTAAAAGTGTCCATAATGAACGTTATATCCACAACTTTGGGATCAACAAATGAAGCAGACACAAGGAGAGTCAAGGTTGAGTTGAGAAACACTGGGCGGCTCACTACTTCTGTTTCAAGGGTCTATGTGATAGAAAGTGGTCAAACGATTATTATTAAGCAAAATATGCTCGAAAAAGGTGAATTACCTTGTGCTATTTTGCCTGGAACAGAAGCCACGCCCTTGATCACCAAACCTCTACCAAACATGGATATTTCAGCGGATACCGTCTATGGCGTGGAAGATATTCACGGGAAGGTTATCCTCGCAGAAGAAAAAGATCGAGTCCGTGCTAAAGGCCTAGGGTTGCGAAGGTTTAGCCGAAGAAGAAGACTTAGCAAACTCCGTAAGGTTGAGAAGAAACAACAAAAAAAGTGAAATAACACTCAATTTATTAGATAAAAGCGCCTTCTTTAATGAAGACGCTTTTTTGGGGCTTTGAGCTCATGTAGGTATTCTTTGAACGGAGTCTCAACCTTCCTACCGTCCTCCTTTAAAAGCTCGTCAAGGAGAGTAAGAAATGGTTTTGATGCTCTAAATATTGCATCATCTTCGAACAAAATAACAGCGCCCTGTATGAACAACATTTCGGCCTGTTCTCCTTTCTCATTAAAGAAAAGAATGGAGTATGTTTCGTTGAATGGGTCTGGTTCTACATATGCATCCTCCAGAAGATCAGACCCTTCCGCTAATTTGATTAGCTTGCGCATTATGTCACGAGCGCTTTTTTGTTCTTTAGGACAGATATTTCTTTCTTCTTTGCAAACGGTCCCTGAATCTCCGTCTCCGCGACCTGGTTTTCTTGAGGTCTTTCGGATACTTACTCGACGCGATGGTCCGATCTTTATTTGTTCCAACGATATCTCCTTCGCTAAAAGTAGAAATGCTATCCGTTATGCAAAAACGGATAGCATTTCTACCCTATTAATTATTTGCCAATGAAATGTGTTTTCCAAATCTTGTGGAACACCAATGTCTATACGTTCAGTTATCGGCGAAGTACTTGAAGAAACCCCTGTTTCAAGAATCGCTTCTCTATAATCTCTTGGATGAAATACCCCCTGGTGTGGTGGCAAAATATTTGACTTTGAAAACAATTCATCTGTAAGGTGAACGCAGTTCTTCGTTTCTAAATTATATTGAGGTTCCTTTTCTTGTATTTTCTTCCAACATTGTTCAAAATCAGCATTTTGTATTGCCGTTAGATTTATTCTGTAGATGCTTGCTATGGGTAGAGATATTATTGCTTGTCCATACTTAAACGCTGCTATGTGTTCATACTTAAACCATCTCAAAAACCCTCTTTTCGATTGAAAATCGACTGCGAACATTACACCAGCAAGTTGTTCTGTTGCTAAACTTTCAAAGCTTTGTGGAACAATGTTCCCATTTTTATAGAAACCAATAACCTCTTTGTTCACTTGAAAGGCTATATGGCCATGCCTGAAATGATGATTTGGATGCACATACCAAATAAAAACTCCTGTTTTTGGAATAGTCATGCGCACTCTTTCAGAAGTGTAATTGGAATTGCCGCTTGAAGCTGCAAGCTTCTGAGTTTGATTATTAATGCTGTCGAAAAACATCTGAAAAAAAGATTGATAACAAAGAGATTAATGATTGGGGCAAGTACTCCAATAACACCTATGAACGGAATTGGATTAAAGGACTTATGTGTGGTATAATTCTTCAAAGTTCCACTTAATCGCTGTCCCGGTCAGTTGATTTCCCGGATAGTTATTGGCTGACTGGGGCAGTGCCTTTCTAATGTAAAAAGATTTTTATTATTAAAGTATATTTCTATTCATACCAAATTACAACTGTGGATATTTACAAATGTCCAATTTTTTATCACGTTACCAATTTTCAGTGCCAGACCTTTACATTTCTTCTGTTTTTTGTATTCGCCTTTGATGCCGACCGTCATCAAAAGGAGTTTCAAGCCAAGTCTGCACAATATGGTTTAACGCGCTTTCATCAATCATTCGTTGTCCCAAAGACAAAATATTAGCATCATTATGACGACGAGTCATTTCTGCTGAGGGGATATTCCAACACACCGTACAGCGAATGCCTTGAATTTTGTTTGCTGCGATTGCTTCTCCGTTACGTGAACCACCCAGAATAATGCCTCTGTCATATTCTCCTGCTGAAACATCCTTGGTCACAGGGAATATAAAATCTGGGTAATCACAGGACTCATCAATAAATGCGCCAAAATCTTTGACCTCGTGACCATGTCAAGACAATAATACTTTTATTTTTTCTTTATATTTGAAGCCTACGTGGTCTGTGCCGATAGCAATTTTCACAACTCTTCCTGGCCTGATTTTAATATAGATCAAGTCATATTAAGAAAGCGAAAAAGTCTAAACCAGTTACTGCATAAAAATCTCTCTCGGCGCTTGATAGTTCAAACATTTTCTGAGTGTATTGTTTATCTGGGCACAGAGCATTGCAAGCTGATGCTCTGTTATTTGCTGTAAGTCCGTATCTCTTGGTAGGAAACGCCTGATGCGGCTTTGTGCTGTTCAGCTTTCCACTAAAGCATCAACAGCAAACGATAACGAAAACAAACTGTCCAATAATGAATTTATTGGACAGTTTTGAGTGTCCTCCTCCCGTAAATTAATACCAGGAGAAAGTAGAATGGTATGGTGGCAAAGGAGGCATCATGCGCAAGAGCAAATAACAGAGCACCAGATCATCAGTGCAATCAAGCAAGCAGAAACAGGGAGGCCTGTACAGGATGTTTGCCGAGAGTTGAGCATAGCGCGAGCCACGTTTTACCGCTGGCAAGCCAAATATGGTGGAATGGAAGCCTCAGATCTGAAGCGACTTAAGGAGTTGGAAGCAGAAAACCGCAAACTTAAACAGATGTATGCCGAAGCAG
>JAJCYT010000008.1 GCA_029262795.1 Candidatus Fraserbacteria bacterium | reverse complement strand
TTATGTCCAGGGCTACACACGTGCTACAATGGGCGGCACAAAGGGTTGCGAGACCGCGAGGTTGAGCTAATCCCAAAAAACCGTTCTCAGTCCGGATTGCAGTCTGCAACTCGACTGCATGAAGTTGGAATCGCTAGTAATCCCAGATCAGCATGCTGGGGTGAATACGTTCCCGGGCCTTGTACACACCGCCCGTCACATCACGAAAGTTGGTTGTACCGGAAGCCGGTGGGCTAACCCGCAAGGGAGGCAGCTGTCCATGGTATGATTAGCGATTGGGGTGAAGTCGTAACAAGGTAGCTGTAGGAGAACCTGTGGCTGGATCACCTCCTTTCTGAGGAATCGGCAAATACTGAAGCTCGGTCGAAAGACCATACGGGTGGATGTAGCCGACACCTAAGGTCGATCGTTGGTTATTCTCTCTATTTAGTTTTCAGGGAACCGGCACACAAGCTGATCCGGTTTCTTGTCTGGGCCTATAGCTCAGTTGGTTAGAGCGCACGCCTGATAAGCGTGAGGTCGGTAGTTCAAATCTACCTAGGCCCACCAAGTGCATTCGCTCCAACCCTTGAGCTACGCCGCAATCTTCCAGAGTAGGGGCTGTAGCTCAGTTGGGAGAGCGCCGCCCTTGCACGGCGGAGGTCGTCGGTTCGAACCCGATCAGCTCCACCAAGATTTCATCTTGCTGGCTCGACGGTTGAAATGCACGGTGTCGATTATTTCGATAGCGTGGATCTCAACGGTCCAAATTTGAACGAAAGTTCTTTGACAACTGAATCAGACCAAGGCGATTAGATTCGCTGAGAGATAAGCACTCAAAGTTGGTCAAGCTACTAAGGGTGCACGGTGGATGCCTTGGCGCAGAGAGGCGATGAAGGACGTGGCAAGCTGCGATAAGCCTCGGATAGCCGCAAACAGGCTACGATCCGGGGATTTCCGAATGGGGGAACCCAGTAGAGGTCATGCTCTACTATCCTGGAGTGAACGCATAGCTCCAGTGAAGCCAACCAGGGGAAGTGAACCATCTCAGTACCCTGAGGAAGAGAAAGCAATAGCGATTCCGTTAGTAGCGGCGAGCGAAAGCGGATGCAGCCCAAACCCAATTGGTGCCAAGCTTACAGGCGTTGCCTGTTGGGGGTTGCGGGGCGTTGCGTGATCTGGCTGTAACCAGGTCAGGGAGTTACAAATCATCTATTTAGCCGAAGAGCTCTGGAAAGTGCCACCATAGAGGGTGACAGTCCCGTAAGCGAAAAGTAGATGACTCCCTGTTAACGTTCCCAAGTACCACGGGGCACGTGAAACCTTGTGGGAATCCGGGTGGACCATCACCCAAGGCTAAATACTACTCTGCGACCGATAGTGAACCAGTACCGTGAGGGAAAGGTGAAAAGTACCCCTGTGAGGGGAGTGAAATAGTACCTGAAACCGTGCATCTACAAGCAGTGGAAGCTCTATGGCGTAGTCCAGAGCGACCGCGTGCCTTTTGCATAATGAGCCGGCTAGTTACTGTCACTGGCGAGGCGAAGCAACGTGCAGAGCCGTAGCGAAAGCGAGTCTGAATAGGGCGAAATAGTCAGTGGGAGTAGACGCGAAGCGAAGTGATCTACCCATGGCCAGGGTGAAGCTGAGGTAACACTCAGTGGAGGCCCGAACCAGTGTCGGTTGAAAACGACTTGGATGAGCTGTGGGTAGGGGTGAAAGGCTAATCAAACTTCGTTATAGCTCGTTCTCCTCGAAATAGCTTTAGGGCTAGCCTCGTGGGTGCATCGCGGAGGTAGAGCACTGGATGGACTAGGGGGCCTCAAAGCTTACTGAATCCAACCAAACTCCGAATGCCGCAGATGTGAACCACGGGAGTCAGACTACGGGGGATAAGCTCCGTGGTCGAGAGGGAAACAACCCAGATCGCCAGCTAAGGTCCCCAAATATCAGCTAAGTGGGAAAGGTTGTGGAGACGCACAGACAGCCAGGAGGTTGGCTTAGAAGCAGCCATCCTTTAAAGAAAGCGTAATAGCTCACTGGTCAAGTGGCTCTGTGCCGATAATTCAACGGGGCTCAAGCTGATTACCGAAGCTGCGGAATCTCGAGCTTGCTCGAGATTGGTAGAGGAGCATTCTGTGGGCGTCGAAGCTAGATCGTAAGGACTGGTGGAGCGCACAGAAGAGACCCTGCCGGCACAAGTAGCGATAAAGCAGGTGAGAACCCTGCTCGCCGTAAGTCCAAGGTTTCCTGAGGAAGGTCAGTCCGCTCAGGGTTAGTCGGTCCCTAAGGCGAGGCCGAAAGGCGTAGTCGATGGGAAACAGGTTAATATTCCTGTACCGCCATACCGTCGTTATTACGATGGGGTGACGCAGAAGGATAGCCCAGCCATCTATTGGATGATGGTTTAAGCGTGTAGGAGGAAGTGATAGGCAAATCCGTTACTTCTCAACTCCGAGGCGTTATGACGAGGTCTCAGGACCGCAAAGTGGGTGATTCCATGCTGCCAAGAAAAACCTCTAAGGAGAAGGTGTGGCGACCGTACCATAAACCGACACAGGTAGACGGGGAGAGCATCCCAAGGCGCATGAGTGAACTCTTGTGAAGGAACTCGGCAAAATCACACCGTAACTTCGGGAGAAGGTGTGCCATTGACGGTGTAGGGGCTTGCCCCCGAAGCTGTCGATGGTCGCAGTGAAAAGGCCCAGGCGACTGTTTACTAAAAACACAGGACTCTGCAAAGTCAAATACGACGTATAGGGTCTGACGCCTGCCCGGTGCCGGAAGGTTAAGAGGAGGGGTTAGCTTTCGGGCGAAGCTCTGAATCGAAG
>JAJCYT010000007.1 GCA_029262795.1 Candidatus Fraserbacteria bacterium | reverse complement strand
ACCCTAACGGCTTGGGCGATCGCTTGAGCGACAAGGTTGACTTTGAACCTTGGTTGGGTGAACCAGCAGTGGCAACCGATGTGAACTTCCAGATCATTGAGTTCAACGTGGGCGACACCGCCAACGTGGGCGAAGTGTTCTCGATTAACGCAACGATCCGTAATAACGGAACTGAAGAAGGATCTCAGACCGTGAACGTGAAAGTTGACTGTGGTGACTTCGTCGACAGCAACACCGTCACTCGCACCTTGAACCCTGCAACTGAAGTTGAAGTTGACTTCAGTGTGGTGTTCCCACGTGGTGGCGAATGTACGGTGACGATCGACTCTGGCAACGACAGCCAGACCGCCACTGTGACCGTCATCGGTGCAACCGGTGTGACGATTGAATCTGTGTGTGATGCGAATGGCAACAGCCGCATCGACGATGATGAAATCCTCACCTGCATCGGCTTCTGGGTCACGGGTGAAGAAGTGCCTGGTACCGGTGAATCCATTAGTGATGCCAAGATCTTGTTCTTGGTTGAACTGTGGGTGACCAATGGCGATATCTCCACTTTGCCAGCCGGTATCCGATAGTAAAAGTTACCTTTAGAGTTCATTCATGTAACAAAGAAAGCGCCTTCGGTAAGACACCGAAGGCGCTTTCTTTTCAAACAATTCTCAGAGATAAAATAATAATGTGAAAAAGAGAACAAAATAGATTTCGAAATTTATATTACTGCAATTTTGAACAAGACAGATAGCCTATAAATCTATCAAAAGGCCAAAGATAAGTTTTGGTGGGCGGTAATGGATTCGAACCAATGACCCCCTGCGTGTAAGGCAGGTGCTCTCCCGCTGAGCTAACCGCTTTGCTCGTTCAGATCAGCGATATCATCAATCCTTGATAGTCATTCAGAAGTCTAAAGTGCGTCTAACTCCATTCACCTCCATGTAAATTTTGTTATTCATTCTGGCACAAAAAACCACCCTATTCAAGTTACATATTTACTTCAATGAAATCATCCTATGGAGTCATGTAACTTAGACTCGACTTATTAGGAAGTCACAGAGGTTTAACAGGAATCGGATCAAGGGTCAAACTTAAGCCCTGAATCTGGACCTAGCCAGTAGGGTAGGCCAGCTTGGCAAGCGGCGGTGTTCGCTCCAACTCATCGGTAAAGACTCTTAGGGTCATGACTGTCAATAGGCTGTTTTGCTCCTGCAGCGAGAGCAGTGCGAAAGTCCTTGTCATTCAGCTTAGCTTTAATGTCTTGTCGTAGGTGAGAATAGCTTGAACTGGGAGGAAGAAACATAGGCAGTGCGGGTAGACGTTCAAATCCAACGGAATTCAAGAATGAGTCTACAGCACCGAATAACTCTGCTGCCGAATGTGCAAAGCCTCTTGCTAGTTTGCATCGCGACCATGCTTCTAAGCAACTGGCGGTTTCAACAGGAAGCTTCAAAGATTTACACATAACTAGCCCTCGTTCCAGAAACACAGACGCTGACAAAATGTCATGCTGATCAAGGTACAAACGTCCACGAACCTCATATGCTCTACATTCCGCATATGGATTGTTAGCAGTCATCGATATCTTATCACACTCCTTGAGATAGAGGTCGGAAACCGAGTATTGTTCTTTACTCCTGGCAAGTTCAGCCATCAAAACATAAATTAACATTTGCATTTCTGAAATGCCTAACGATGACATTAATTGCAAGCTTTCTTCATAAAGCACCTCAGCCCTATCCGCATTCCCTTTGCTGTGTTCCAGCATGCCCAAAATGCCCAACGTGAGAAAAGGTTCTTCATTCGCCTGACGTGCTAACTTCAAACTATCCTGAAGCGAGGAAAGTGCAGCTTCATCTTCGTGAAGCCAAATTTGAATATTAGCAAGATTGTCAAGCGCTCTGCACAGTGTCTTGTTATCGGAATCAGAATGAAAAGTCGTCAGCACGGATTCAAATCGACGCTTTGCTGAGTCATATTGCCCAGTCCCCATATCAGATAAACCTCTATAGAGAAGACATCTCGAGACCCAACTTCTATCATCAATCTCTTGGAGAGAGTGAATTGCTTTGTCCAAAAGCAATTGACCACGAGAATGTTCCCCACTAATAACTCGTAAAGTGCCTTCAATAGCCTGTGCCATAGCCCTTGGTTCAAAATGCAGGGATAAAGAACCTAATGCGCTATATGCTTCTTCATACCATTTGCAACCAACTTGCCAGAACCCTACTTCAAACCATAATGGCCAAAGCGCATTGACTAGATTAAGCGCTTGATCAAATCTCTTTTGCTCCAATAACCATTTATACGCTGAATGAATGTTCTCTAGTTCACTTACTAAGGCCATCAGTTTTTCATCCATGCCAGAGTGCAGGTAAGCTGTCTCAGCTGTGGCAACCAAGTTGCTGAAGTAATTAAAATGGCGATAGTGAATTTCCTTAAACTCGCCAGAATCAATCAGTCTCTGTAATGCATATTCCCTAACTGTAAATAGAAACTCATATCTATGGCCGTCAAAATGAAGAAGCGATTTCTCTATCAACCTTTGAATGAGGTGTACGGTCTTCATGCTTTTTGGGGATGACTCATTCATTATCATTTGAGCAGCTGAAAGCGTAAAACTTCCGCTAAAAATGGCGCTTCTTTCAAACAAATCTCTTTCACTTTCGCTAAGCGTTTCATAGCTTAAGTCCAAAACTGCCTTAAGTGAGCTTTGTCGTGGGTTATGAAATTGTCTATCATGAACCAATAGATCAAATCGCTACCCTAATCTTTTCTCTAATTCCAACAGCGAAATTCCCTTTGCTTGTGAAACTGCAAGTTCAATTGCCAAAGGTAATCCATCTAATTGGCTACAAACTCCAAATATCGTATTGGCGTTTGTAGCATTAAGTGTGAATTCAGGATGGTTTTTCCTGTGAAGTGAAAGAAACAGATTAAGGGCATCATAATTCGCAAATTCGTCTTGCTTCGGTTCATGTTGTGGTAGTCGCAATGGAGGAGCATGCCAACAAACTTCCGCCACATTTTTCAGTGGCTCGCGGCTTGTCGTCATAATCTTGATTTCAGGACAGTTGATTAGCAGATGATCAACCAAGTGGGCGACAGACTTGATAATATGCTCACAATTATCCAACAACAAAAGAGTTTGCTTGTCCTTTAAATGTTTTACGAGTGATTGCATATTAACTGCTGGATTCTTCAATTCCAGAGAATTTGAGACAAACGGCAACAATGATGATGCATCTTCGAGCTTTGAAAAATCGATTAGCCATATCCCATCTAGGAAATAATATCGTTGGTTTCGAGCCACTTCTATGGCTAGACGAGTTTTTCCAATCCCCCCAATACCGACAAGAGAGACCATACGCTCACCGACAAGAATCTCAGAAACGGTTTCTATCTCCACTTTTCGCCCGACAAAGTTCTCTATGGAAAGCAAATTATTAGGGGGATCTGTAGCTAATTTGATACGATCTCTCAGTAATTTAGTCTTTTCTGAAGGCTCAACGTCCAATCTGGAGTCTAGCAGCTTCTTACATTTATCGTAATGAGCTAGGGCCGCAGATCTTTTGCCTGAGCGATAGTAGTTTATCATCAAGAGTCTGTGTGCTTCCTCATTCCAAGGCTCAATCTCTAAAAGCTGTCCCAGCGACTTAATTGCATTTACATGATTTCCTCTATTTGAATAGAAATCTGATAGCCAAGTCAGGATCTGAGCTACCTGACCTGCAAGGCGTTCCCTCCGATTTAACATCCACTCCTCAAACAAAGGGGCATCTTCCAGGTAGATTCCACTCAAAAATTCACCTTTGTAATACTTAAGTGCTTCTGTGAATAGATCAATCTGTTTGTTTGATCCTGACACTTGTCCAACTAAGGTTTGAAACTGAACCACATCCACACTATGAGGTAATGCTTCGTTAAAAGATATGGTTTGACGATTGATGATGAGGTAAGTGGAAAAATGGGTCTTCAGATTAGCAATTGCCATACGAAGGTTCACTGATGCATTTTCTTCAGAAAGTTCACTCCAGAACAAGCCTGCTAACGCTTTTCGAGTGTGTCGTTGCTTGGATAGGCATAAATAGCAGAATAGCAGTTTGGTTTTCATAGAGCGAAAATCATGAATTTCAATTGAGTCGAGCGTAATGCTTAATTCGCCTAGCAATTGAATTCTTAGTTCTCCGTTCACGCCAGCCTTCACCTCGTTACGTTCTCGTTACGATTGAAATTCATTATATCTCAGTAAGAAATCCCAGTAAACACGCATTGCCCTAGGCAGGTGTGATTGGCCGAAAAGAAGAAGCGTGAAATGGAACCAGCTAAAACCGTGCGGTTTGTATTGCGTTGTTGGTTAGAGGAATCAAGCAACGAAGTAAGACATTGGCAATTCTTGCTAATAGACGTACAAGCCAATGTCACAAGAAAATTTGTTTCCTTGAGAGATTTGACAAAATATCTAGATGAAGAACTTGGAAAGAAAGCGGGTAAAGGCCCATCAGAATATTAGCCAAACGTGCACCATAGAATCAAGTTTCTGGTCAAATGATCATTTAAGACCTATTTAACACGTCGCGCTTAGTGTGGAAGACAACCAAATATTCCAATTTTTTAGGAGGTAGCTATATGCTACATGCTGCATCTATGATTCGAATAAGTCTGCTTGCTGTCATTGGATTGATCTTAGCAATCAGTAGCTTGGGTGTTGCGAATGCTCAGAGCATCGGCTCACATGTCGTTGTATTGGAGCAAAGAAGCCTCACATCCATGGCAAATGGCATCTTTTTTGATGCAGAGGACAACCTCTACATCGCCAGCGTCTTAGGACGCGAAGTTATTGTGATGAACCCTAACACGGGTGAGATTCTTGACCGCATTGGACAAGAGCGTGGGGTCGATAGCCCAGATGATGTGACCATTGGGCCCGATGGCTCCGTCTATTGGACCGATTTGCTTTCTGGCACTGTTGGCCGCTTACAACCTGACGGTACCGTGACCAAACAATTCATTGCGCCAGGGGTTAACCCCATTGCGTTTAATGATGAGGGACAACTGTTTGTCGGTCTAGATTTCTTGGGAGATGCCCTATATGAAGTGGATCCTGACCTCCAAGATGAGCCACGCCTGATCGCTGAAAATCTTGGGAACTTCAACGCGTTTGACTTTGATCCAAATGGTTTCTTGTGGGGGCCTTTGTTCAGCAAGGGCAAGGTGATCATGGTCGTGCCTGGTTCAGGACAAATCAACGAACTTTTCATGCCTGAGGATAGCTTCATTGTGCCAGTGGCAGCCAAGTTTAACTCAAGAGGAGAATTACATGTTCTGGACATGATCACAGGTGAAGTGGCGATTGTGGACACAATTCTCGGCACAAAAGAGGTGATCGGCACCGCAAGGCTTGGATCTGACAACCTTGCTTTTGATTCGCAAGACAGACTGTTTGTGTCGAACAACACAGATGGATCAATCATTGAACTTCTGCCAAATGGAACCAATCGCGTCGTCAACGCAGGGGGTATGATTACGCCTGCGGGTATAGGTGTATTGCCAAATCCAGACGGCGGTGAAACGATTTTCGTTGGTCAACAAGGAATGAGAGGACTAAATGGTCTAACGGGCGAAAATCAGTTGTTTCATTCCAATGCAGTGACAGGGATCGAAGGGATTTCTTTTGTTGCAGATGGTCCAGACCGTTTGATTTCGAGCAGCTGGTTTGCGAATACTGTGCAAGTGATCGATCCATACGCTGGCCAAGTGCTGGAAGCATATTTGGACTTCGCTGTGCCACTCAATGCCATTCGCTTCCAGGGAGATTTAATTGTCGCAGAACTGGCAGGTGGACCAGGCACTGCACGCGTTACTCAAGCAAATGGGCGTAATCCGTCTGAAAGAACTGTTATAGCAGGTGCAGAGCAAAATATCCTCTTCCCCACTGGCTTGGCTGCCTCAGACAATGACCTATGGGTAGCTGACTGGGTGACTGGCAATGTTTGGCAGTTGATTGAAGGTGGAAGGGTATTGGAAAGCCCTACACTGCTGGCTGAAGGATTGTTGCAACCTGAAGGCATGACGTGGGTATCTGATAACAGTTTGCTGGTGGTAGAAACAGGAGCATCTCGCCTTTCCAAAATTGATTTACAAACGGGACAACTCACTGTGGTGGCTGAAAATCTTGACGTAAACGTTCCTGGACCCGAAGCATTGGTGCCAACCTGGATGTTTAATCAAGTTGCGATTGGCCCATCTGGTGTAATTTACGTCAATGGTGGTGGAGCGGAACCTGTTGTTTACCGCATTGTGAGCCCTTTGATTAACTAACCTCCTTGCGTGTAAAGGACCGAGGGAATAGCAGGGCACGACTACCGTGCCCTGCCGTTTTCTAAAATGCGATGATTATCAGGGGATTTCTAATCAGTTTTTTCGTAGGCTCCCTGACGTCATAGCCTGTTTTGATTAATTTTTAAGAATCAGATAATATGAATTTTGGCAAAGAGTTAATCATGAAAGATAGAAATACTTAATTTGGGAACATTTTATTCAGCGACTCATCTCAAGACAATCAATGATTTAGGAGTATGAATTTTGCCCATCAATCCTAACTGCTAGGTAAAAGGAGAGTTCGAATGGCAGCAAAAGTTACGGTTAACCTTAAAAACTTAGGCGATAAGATAAAGGTTGTGCAGCTCTATCGGGATCAAGAAGTTTACTTGAAATTGATAATTACCAAAGACGGAGTAATACCTATTCAAAATGGTATTCAGCACCAACTTTTGATACCTGTTGATGGGTTGGTAGATATTACTACCCACTTCGAATTCGACAATGATATCTTTATAGAGCCACCAGATTCACAGGATTGCACAACCAGCGAACCTCATTGCACAGAAACCTGTACCTCTTGCATGATTCCTTTGCAGGGTTCGCTTCCAAATTGGGAACTGAATTCTCTCGATTGCAAATGGATTAATCTTTGAGGATCTCAGACCTAGAGTCCAGAAATGTTGCTCTAAGGGTGGGAGCTTTGATTTGATTTGCCCTTTCATAGACTAACTCTCTCAATCCGTTAAGGGCATCTTTGGACCTAGAAGCGAAGCCATTGGCCCGTAAGCTCAGCACGTGAGAATAATATGCTTCTTCCTGTTCAAGGAAGGTTTGCTTCTCTAGTTCTTTCAAATAGCTTTCTGTTTCAATCATTGCGAGGCGGGGTTCATCAATTTTCAGATACAAGTTTGCAAGAGCGGCGGTGGTCCTAATTTCAGTTTCTTTAAATCCATGCCGAGAGGCAATGTTTTTGGCATTTACCAAGAGTGTCTTCGATCTCTCGAAATTTCCGCGAATTAGATGTAGCTTTCCTAAATTTGCCTTGACCATTGATATCCCTGATCGATCTTCACTCCTTTCATGGATGGAGAGTGCATCTTCAAATAACTTCTCAACAGGACTCAAAGTCTCTTTACTTTTAGTCTTTTGAAGCAATGAACCAGGCAATCCCCCCAATATCAATGCAAGAATACAAATTCCCAAATTATTTAGGACTATCGCCTCATAAGATGGAGAGCCGAGCTCTTGAAACTTCTGAAGTGCCGACTTCCCAAGCGATTCCGATTCATCGTAGACACCTAGCAGATAGAAATTGAAGGCTAAACTGGTCAAGCACATACCTATACCTAAGGGATTGCTCAACTGTTCAAAGATTGATCTCGCGAACTCTAACCGATCAATTGCTTCTTCTGTTTGACCAGTTTGCAGATACGTATTTCCTAAATTTAGGTTCATTCCTGCAAGTGCGGGTTTATTATCTAAGACAAGCCAATACTCCAGTGACAATTCCGCATGATCAATAGCCTTATCAAACTCAAGTTGTTCTCTATATCGATTCGAAAGACTTTGATGGAAAGATGCAATTTGATAGTCGCTATGAATGTCTATGCTTAGCCTCAATCCTTCATGCAAAAGCTCTATCGACGTCATATGGTTCCCTAATCTTGCATAAAAAACAGTCGTTCCTCTCAGTATCTCCAAGTATTGGTCATCTATTTTAAGTCCACTGACCGTATGAAGGATTTGCTCAAGAAGATCTAAGCCCTCGCTGTAGAAGCCTTTTAGAAGCCAGAATTGCCAGGCAAATCCTGCCATCTCCAAGGACGTTTCGTGGCTTTCAAGCTCCACAGATGCTCTGATTGCATAAATTATGTTCTCATGTTCACTAGATAGCATGCTCAACCACTTTTTTTGATCAGAATGCTTCAGTTCAACTGTCGTACTTTTCAAGAAATTAGCGAAGAAATAGATTAGTCGTTCATTTATCCAATGACTTGCATCGGATCGCACCAACTTTTTCGAAAGGTAATTTCTGATAAGTGGAAGAAGACGAAATCGTCCATCTGAAGAAGCAAGATCATTTTGTTGGACAAGATAACGCTTTTTCAGTTGTAGAAGAATTTCTGTGGCTTCCAGTTTTGAGATTTCATCAGATGTGCATACCTCTAAAACCGCCTCCAAACTGAATGTGCCAACGAATACAGACAATCTCCTCAATAGTTCTTTCTGTCGCTCATTCAATAATTCAAAGCTCCAGTCGAGTGTAGCCTGCAGACTGCTTTGTCTGGGGGAAGTAGTTCCTGACTTCCAGTTCTCCCATTCTAGATAGCTTTCAAATTGATCCAGGAGC
Source organism: Candidatus Fraserbacteria bacterium (assembly GCA_029262795.1). Lineage (GTDB taxonomy): Bacteria > Bipolaricaulota > Bipolaricaulia > RBG-16-55-9 > JAJCYT01 > JAJCYT01. The sequence goes on along the minus strand of JAJCYT010000007.1, from coordinate 5,615 downwards.
TGTTCAGGGGATAATAATCCTAATCTCGCTGCGGCAAGCTCAAGTGCTAAAGGCAAACCTCCAAGCATCTCAGAGATTTGATTTATTGATGAAGAATTTGTCTCTAAGAAACGCTTTCGACTTACTCCCGCAGGAGCCTTCTCGACCAGAAATTTCGCTGCGTCGGAAAACTTGTCCTGAACAGATTGCTTTTTGCTTGCAACAGTTTGCAATGGATGGAGATCAAACTCAACCGAGGATTCGACATTGAGGCTGACCCTGCTAGTTGCTATGACTTTCACTTTGCGGGCCACTTGTAGAAGCAAACCTATTAACTGTACCAACTCACCTGCCAGATGTTCACAATTATCCATAATCAAAAGCAAGTCTTTATCTTTGAAGAAGTAAGCGATTTGCTCTGCTAGGTCTTGATTAGTAGTCAACTTGATATCAAAAACTCTGCTAATGCCGTGAATAACGTCATCCAAGTCATACATACCTGTTAAATCAATGAGCCAAACGCCGTTCTCGAAGAGTTCAGAAGCTAGGATACTCCGTCCAACCTCGATCGCTAAGCTTGTTTTGCCAACGCCACCCATCCCTGTAACCGTTACTATGTCATGTTTCTCCACGTAATTATAAAGGTCAGCAAGCTCAGCTTCCCTCAACAGGAATCTTGGCGATAACCTGGGAAGATTATCGCTCTTCGAAGAAATCTTTTCAGCTGAATGCTCTACACGATTGGATCTTACACCTCGCTCTTTATTTATCTCTTGATTGGATATTATTGCATTTCCGATTTGCAAAGTCTCGGCTTCTAAAGCTATCCCCGCATCTTCAAACTGAATATAGATCTTTTTGAAAAAAGCCTGTGCAGCTTCCTTATTGGCATCTTTGACGTGACTTAGCATCATGTATCTGCAGCACTCTTCATCGTATTGTGCTTTTTTCAGTACCATTCCACAAAGACTGGGTACTTCGGAATATGCCCTAAAGTCATACTTGAGAACTATGAGTTCCTTCAATGCTGACACGTAAAGATCCGTTAAATCTTGACGTTCTTCCATTACCCAGTTTTCAAAGCTGGCTGGCAAAAGATCGTCTCGGTAGATATCAATTGCTTGTTGAAGAAGACTCAGCCTGGCCAGACTTTCATTCTGGTTCGCTGATCTGTAAAGGCCCTTGAATTCAATTACATCACACATGAGCGCAGATGATTCTTCAAGCCAGAGGCTCCCCTTCTGAGATTTAAGCAACCTGCCCAAAGAGCTCTTGTCTGAGTTGAGCTGTTTTCTAAGTCCGTGTAACGCAACATTAAGGCGATTTGAAGCCTCGCTTATCTCAGCTCCCCGCCAAAATAAGTCGTATAGTCGTTCTCTTGAAACGCGCATACCAAGATTAAGAAGAAAATACGAAAGAATTAGCTGGTTCTGAGGCGCAACTTTTATCTTTTCTCCACTATCTCCGTAGGCTTCAAATCCACCCAATAGATTTATTCTGATCATAAATTGCTCCAGTTTTTCTTACTGTTCGCCCGCAAATGATTACTGCTAAGTTTTTGCTAAGTCACATTTAGAAGAATAGCACAACTGAATTACATAAGGAGGTGGAAAATGTTAGTTAGAAAAGACATCTGATTGGATAGTTCGATCGGCCGTTGGCTCAATAATGGCGATATCCCTGAACCTGTAGCAATTTCATTCACACAGAAACGATGTAACAGTTACCAATAGAAAGGAGTTCCCTTGTCTAATTTCTTCTCTTTGAAGGCTTCTGTTGAGGAACATAGGCGAAGGTTAATCAAAGAAGCTGATAAAGAAAGGGTTTTACGAAACACAATGAAGAGAAAGGCTAGAGTCAATCGAAACCAAATGACTTCCAAAGTATTTAGATTTATCTTCCAATTGCTTCCTCGCTTCGCTCCTAAGTGATGGCAAGATACAAATCAAAGTTACGAGGAGTTCAACTTAGTCCAAAGTTAAAACTTTTTGAAGGAGAAGGTTATGAAAAACAAGACAAAACTGCTTTTTGCAGCCGCAATTTGCACAATCCTTTGCATAGGAATTCTCAACTATGGAACGGACTTGGTATTCGCCAATTTCGAATTTACTAGCGAAGATAACGATAGCGGTAGTACCAAAACAATAGGTGGAGGTGGAGGCGGAAAATCTACTACCTTCACGCTTAAGTATATGCTGCTCTATAAACTCCTTGGCCTATCGCATTTGAGCTGAGCAGGCTCTTCCTGGTAAAACTGTATCAATGGGTGTTGGTTTATCCAACACCCATTGATACCCAAATTCAAAAGATAGTACTTATCCTATGGCATGTTCTCTGGTAGAGATGTTGGTCGCCTCGTTTACCCAATTCATTTACCTCTATATCATTACAATTAGAACTCTTGCTGGTCAACTTACACGAGGCAAATTAGCAAAGGTAGCTGATCCAAGAGATGTGATTGGCTACCCAAAGACTGCAATGATCCCTTTTGAAAGGAATAGAACAAAACGATTAAAAAGCAAACACTTCGTCCAAATGTGACTTATGATTCTTCATCTATTTGCTGCTGAATAAGAACATCAATTTCGGCATAATCAAGGGAACCACTTCCATTTTCATAGTTCGTTAAATGAATTGCTATTATATTGGGCCCAGGTCTCAATGTGTTGGAAAGCGATGCAGTTTCTCTACCAGTCCCTCCTGCCTTACATTTGAAAGGCTCTAAGCCAAAATTGGATTCTAAGACCTGGCGACCATTTACAAACAAACGATATTGATCGTCATGCTGAATGGTAAACTGAAAGTTCTTATCTCTTAACTGATCTTCATTAAGATCTAAATAAAAATACCCTCGATAAAATCTATTTTGTGCATTATTGGTATAGGAATTATCTGGTAAGGAAATACGCGTCCATCCACTATCGTCAAAAATTGGCTCAAACCAATCCTTGCCATTCGAATCAGCGGGAAACGAACATTCTCCCTGGATTTCAGAAGCTGTCCAAGAAGCCTTCAAAGCAAATTCAGGGCGAACATCATCGATCGTCAGTTTAGGAATAGATAATCCATTGAACTCAACAAAAGCTAGTGCGCCAGTTTCAGGGCTAACAATTCCAGAATCAAGTAATTGGGCCTCTAAATTTGCAATGGTTTCATCCCTCGATGTAACTTTTTCTTCAAGGTTATTTCTATCTTCATTAGCAGATTCCAAATCTATTTTCAGAGAACGAAGTTCTTCGTTAATCTTGATAGTGTCTTCCGATATCTGAAAAAACAATTGAAGTGCTGAATCTCTGACAGGGTCAAAAGTCTGAACTGCAGTAAAAAACATCGCAATAACGCCCGACACTGCAATCACAGCGGTATACACTGCAATATGCCATTGAGCTTTCTTGATTGATTCTCCATTTTGATTTTCATCCATAGCGTAAGCTCCCTAAAAGCTTTGTTTGTAGTATAGATGAGATAATAATATTCATCAAGTTGAAAGTAACAATAGTTGCTTAGAAATATTGTTACCATTAAAGTACTAGTGTAGTATTTTGTGTTTGTATTAAAACGATATGATTGTTTACTCAAAGTTTCTACATCTATAGGGAAATTAAACTTGTAGCATGAAAAAGGAAAAAGCTTAACAGGCGAAAACAGCTAAAGTAAAGAGAAACGATTACATATAAAAGGTTAGTTGTTACTGGATAAACCGAGCCTTTATAAAGTCATACATTTATTGAAAGTGATGTGCAGAACTCACATTCATTTTCGTTGAAAAATAGGATGGAGCTTACAAAGTGACTGATTTTGGGCATAAATATGCTTTAAAAGGATTCCGACTTCAAACACTATTCATTCTGTATAAATTCTGCACAACAAAAAATGTAGAACAGTTAATTTTTCACCCAGAGAATGTCGAGGATTTGGCTGTTTTATCATCAGATAATTCAATATTAGAGCTTTATCAAGTTAAAGACTATGGCGATGGATTGACTTTATCTGATTTCAAGCCAAAGAAAGAAAACTCTTTTTTTCGAAGAATCTTGAAATATCCCCAGGCTAAGAAGAGCATTATCAGTTTTGGGCAATTTGGACCTGAGATGAACAGTGCGTGGGCGTCAGAAGGGAAAGACCGCGATAGCATTGCAGGTAAATTTAAAGATTTTGAATTTAGAGAAGATGAAATAGAATCTATTTTTTCGAGTGTTACTCTTATACCAGTGGAAGAGGTGGAGATTTTTGAAAAGGTGCGCTCGTTTTTGTTGGACTCTCCTGTCGGAGGTGACCCTGAAAACGCTTTTGATCTATTGAGTTTCTGGCTATATAAGGCTTCAGAAGATAGCAAACAGCTTAAATATAGCAACTTGATTGATAAACTGAACAGTGTTGGAGCATATCTAGCCGAAAGGGCTACTTATAAGCTTGAGTGGTTTACATCAATAAATCCAATTGAAGATGTTCCTGTTGATGAAGAAGAAACATTGAGTCTAGCTGACGAATTCTATCAGGGTGTAGGTGCAAGGTATGAACATATTCTCGCTGGTGTGGATGTTGTTAGAGGAGAAAAGCTAGAGGAGATTGATAACCTCTTTAATGAAACAAATGTTGTGGTGGTTCATGGTGCATCAGGCCAAGGTAAGACCACTCTTGCATATCGTTATCTTCACAGCTACATTCCTGAAAAATGGAGATTTCGAATTGATGTAACGGATGATCCGCAACATCCCCTTAGAATAGCTAGGGCCATCTCAGGTCATCATAAGGTCGTCGATTCTCCAGTGTATATCTACATCGATGTTGAGCCTGAAAATGTACATTGGACGACATTACTAAAGTCATTATCCAGCGAAAGAAATATCTTCGTCTTAGTAACCATTAGAGAGGAAGATTGGAAAAGGTCTTATATTTCTGAATCTGTAAGAATCAAGGAAATTGAACTTGAATTCGATGATAATGAAGCATCATGGTTGTTTTCAGAATTAGAGACAAAGCAAAAGGCTCATTCAGTATTAAACTTTGATGAAGCTTGGCAAAGGTTTGGCAATCAAGGACCGTTGCTTGAATTCGTGTATCTAGTAACTCAAAATGAATCACTTCAAGAAAGACTTACCAATCAGGTGAACCGATTAAAAGATGAGGTTCGAAGGAAAGAATTAGCGGAAAATGAATTCACACTGTTAAGAATGGTGTCTGTTGCCTCAGCATACGGGTCAAGCTTAGACACGCAACGAACCTCAGAATATTTAGCTTTGAGTGTGCCAGAAAGAACTATTGAACTTTTTGAAAAAGAATATCTCCTACAACAAGATGAATCTGGGAATCTTGGAGGACTGCATGAAATCCGCTCAAACATACTTGTAGATCTCTTAACTGACAACCTGAATGTATGGAGAAATATTGCTGAAAACTGTCTTCCATTAATCAATGAGAATCAGCTAGAAATCTTTCTACTGCACACATTTTCTCGTAGAGAAGCAGATATCGACTATTTTGTTAATCTTTCATGACCTGCTCCCCAAGAACTGGTCCAAAAAATGGTGTTAAAATTTGGCTCAGAAGGGGAGGAAAAGACGATGAAACGATCCAGGTTTTCAGAGACGGAAATTATCTATGTGGTCAAACAGGCAGAAGCAGGCGTGTCAGTG
>JAJCYT010000006.1 GCA_029262795.1 Candidatus Fraserbacteria bacterium | reverse complement strand
TGACCTGCTCCCCAAGAACTGGTCCAAAAAATGGTGTTAAAATTTGGCTCAGAAGGGGAGGAAAAGACGATGAAACGATCCAGGTTTTCAGAGACGGAAATTATCTATGTGGTCAAACAGGCAGAAGCAGGCGTGTCAGTGCAGGAATTGTCGCGTAAGTACGGTGTGTGCGAGCAAACTATCTACCGTTGGCGACGACAATACGATGGTCTCAGCGCCAGCGAGTTACAACGCTTGAAGGAACTGGAGCGGGAAAACAAGCAGCTTAAGAAGCTGGTGGCAGATTTGAGCCTGGACAAGCAGATCTTGCAGGAAGTGCTGCAAAAAAAGCTGTGAAGCCTTCACGTAAACGCAAGCTGGTCTGTGAAATCTCTGAAGAATTCTACGTAAGCGAGCGCAGAGCATGCAGGCTCATAAAACTCAACAGATCCACATGCCGGTATGAACCACATCCACCGGACGACAGGGCATTGCGCATGAGGTTACGAGAATTGGCCTTTTCACGCCCTCGGTATGGCTACAGGCGACTGACTATTCTGCTCAGGCGGGAAGGATGGCGGGTCAACGACAAACGTATCTACAGGATATACAAAGAGGAAGCGTTGATGGTGCGTACAAAAAGGCGCACCAAGAGCGCAGCCAAGGCACGACTCAAGCCCTTGCCTGTCACTCGCCCAGCAGAACACTGGAGTGTGGATTTTGTGGCAGATCAGTTGGCCGATGGTAGAAGATTTCGCATCTTCACCGCAGTGGATCATTTCAGCAGGCAAAGCGTGTGCATCAAGATCGGCCAAAGTCTGACCTCCAAGGACATTACGCCAGCGTTGGACAGAGCAATATCACAATTTGGGCAGCCCGAAACCATCACTTTGGACAACGGGACAGAATTCACCAGCAAACACTTTGACTGGTGGGCGTATCATCGAGGTATCAAGCTGGATTTCATTCCACCAGGTCGACCTGTGGAAAACGCATTTATTGAGAGCTTCAATGGCAAACTTCGGGACGAATGCTTGAATGTGCATTGGTTCAAGGATCTGTGGGAAGCCCAGTTTTTGATTGAGAAATGGCGAAGAGAGTATAATGAAATGCGACCGCATTCCAGTTTAGGCAACCTGACTCCCACCGAGTACGTTGCCCAACTGCAGGAAACATCCGCCGAATCGGAAGATTTTATTCGGTCGATTTTCTCAAAATAGCTGGTCCAGTTTCTGGGAGCGGGTCAGTAGATTTGATCCTAACTCTTTACTTGGGCCTAATCTAGGGACTCAGGTCACATTAACAATTGGGTAATAGGAACTTGCAATGCTTCAGATAGTTTGGAGATTGCACCAATAGTGATGTTTTGTTTGCCATGTTCCACCGCGCTAATATAGGTTCGGTCAAGGCCGGAGGCTTTTGCCAATTGCTGCTGGCTCCAGCCATGACTCTTTCGCAGTGATTGAACACGATGGCCCAAGTGCTTGAGGTATTCTGGCAAAGTAGGGGCGTTGCTTTCTAAGGACATCAGTTCTCGAGCAACGCGCACTGCATCCAACCCTTCCTGGGCCACGCCATCTGCGCCAATCTCATCGGCAACATATTGCTGGCCGTAAAAAGCCAAGCCGCCCACCATCACTTTTGGGCTGGACTTTAGCTTTTTAAGCGCCTTAATGGTCTTTTTGGCATTTTTTAAATTCTCAGGCAAAGTGACTGACAACGCAACCAGGTCAATCTCGTTTTGTTGAACATATTCCACAAGTGCGTCGGCAGGCATATCGGCCCCCAGGAAGCTGACCTCCCAGCCATCCACAAATAAAAAGTCTGAGACCACACGTGCTCCCATCAAGTGTTGATCGCCTTCTACAGAGGTGATTAGCGCATTTAAACCAAGCTTGGTCTCCGGACGAAACCACTGTTTTAACCGCTCCATTTGACCCAAAGTAATTTGAGTCGCAAGATGTTCCTGCGCAATGTTGATTTCGCCGTCATGCCAACGCTGACCGACCTCATATTGGCAAGGGATCAACAATTCAAGGTAAAGCTTGATAGGGCTAACTCCCTTTTGAATCCCCTCTTGAACCACCAGTGTGGCAGTGGCCTCATCCCCTTTTAAAATGGCTTCCAAGTAACGTTTTTTAAGATTGTATGCGCCTTTTGTGTTATCCAAAGTTGTCTCCTGAGGTCTTTATGGGGCAATATTGTGGAATATATTTGACATTTCAATTTCAATATGTTATACATATTCTACTAAATTGTCAAGCATGTCGACTACATTCTATCACACAAAAGCATTGGCAAGTCGCCTTATTGAAATCTAGAAGCAAAGAAAAGGAAACCTGATGAGAATATATCGAGTTTTTATTGCATTGATGTTGATCGCTCTGGTCACAACAGTTGAAGGATGGGCCCACCGACCTGTGGGTATTGGCGGCGATGTTGGCCGGGATTTGGATCATGCAATTGAGATTGCAGATATTGATGTGTCGCAAGTGATCTATCGTGAAATTTCTGCCACACTGCCTCAGGTCTGGATGACGTTTGAGGGGCAGGCGGGCGAATTTCTGAACATTCAATTGGGAGTGCCTGAAATCGAACGGCTCGAAGCCTACCGCCCTTCGGTGGCGGTCATTGGCCCTGGATTGCCTGAAGCGGGCGTTCCTTTTGAATTTCCTGCAGGGCTTGGCGGACAGGTGTTCACGCCAACTGAGTCGACTCAATCAGAGCTTTTTTATGAACCTTTCAGTGACACCAAATCCTGGATTTTAGGCAACCTGCAACTGACTTTGCCTGAAAATGGTCAATATTTTGTGGTTGCCTATCACCCTGAGTCAGTGGAGGGAAAGTTGTGGGTGGCTCTTGGAAAACGCGAAGCCTTCGGTGCAGATGACGTGGCCAAGATGCCCGAATGGTTGAAGGCGGTGCGCGAATTTCACGAAGTGAGCGGGCAAGCGCCGCTGATCAATAACGCATATATCGTCCTGTTGGGTTTGCTGACCAGCGTCGCCTTTGGGGCGTGGTGGATCCTCAACAGATGAAGCATATACCTTTGAATTGAACGGAGTCCCACATGAAAACATTTCAACTAAACACTGAAATTTGGTTGCCTGCACCTTTAGAGGACGTGTTCGAGTTTTTCTCGGATGCCCGTAATTTGGAAATCCTGACCCCATCCTGGCTGAAGTTTGAAGTGCTAACCCCCGAGCCGATTGAGATGAAACCAGGCACGTTGATTGATTATCGCCTGAAACTGCGTGGGTTGCCGATTCGCTGGCAGAGCAAAATTACGGAGTGGGACCCGCCCCATCGCTTTGTAGATGAACAACAAAAAGGCCCATACCAGCGTTGGCACCATACCCACACCTTTGCAGAAGCTGATGGTGGCACCGTTGTGGGCGACATTGTGGACTACGCCGTGCCTGGAGGCGCGTTGGTCAACAAGTTGTTTGTCAAACAGGACGTTGAGAAAATTTTCGCTTACCGCCATCAAAAACTGTTGGAAATTTTTAGTGCGAACGGCGATCCGCAAGATGCTTTTCTAAATGCTGCCAGAGCATAAACAAAGCGGCTCCGGCCATGGCCGTCCAAAGAGGCAAAAGGTTGAAAATTCCCATTTCTCCTTGCAGTACGATAAACACCAACGCCACGAAGGTCGCCATCCACTGCGCGGCCTTCACACGTTTTTCTATTAAGGGTTCGCCTGTGGCATCACCAATGCTTTTAGGTTTTTCGGAAGTGAGAATTGTAAGGGCAAAGCTGATCAACACCAGTGGTCCTGTAATCCATAGCCATTGGCTCACATCACCTCGTTCAACACTTGGATAGATGAATAGAAAAACAATTGCAATCCCCAACGACACCAGCAAAGGCCAGGCCATCTTATATCGTGCGCCCAAGGCAAACTGATCCATCAAAAACACCAATGTTGCCAACAGGCCATACATCCAACCCACTTGCCAGCAGAGCCATATTGTCAGCCCCATGATGCTGAGCAGATCAATCACTGTTGCCGGCAAACCCACGGTGCGATTGAGCAGGCGCAGCAACAGCATCAGCCAAAAGAGGGCCAAAAGGTTTGGCAGCGGGGAAAACCAAAGAAATCCGAGCATTAAAGCTGAACTGACAAATGCTGAAAAGCCGTGATCCGGATCCAGCTCACGCCCGATTGCCCAAGCCAGAAACACGCTGATGCCTGCCTGAAACGCCCACGCCAAAGCATCCAGCCATGGCATTGCATTGGTCCATTGCAGCAAAAACAAAATGACAATCACCGCACCGCTTATCGCTGCAATCGCGCGATTGGTTGGATAGTTCATCTCCAAAGGACGGCCTAGGGTTGAAACATTTCTAAAATTCATTTCGAGCACCTCAAAATCTATTGTAGAATATATTTGACAAAATATCAAAAATATGATATATATAATCAACAGGGTTATTTATAGGAGATTCTCAAACTATCATGACACAAATACAGAAGGTAAACATCGGCATCAGTACCTGCCTGCTGGGAGAAAAGGTCCGCTTTGACGGTGGGCACAAACGCAACCGTTTTATCACCGATGTGCTGAGTGATCATTTTTCCTGGGTGCCCGTTTGCCCCGAAGTTGAAGTAGGCATGAGCACCCCACGGGAATCCCTGCGTCTTGCTGAGGATGGAGAGAGTGTGAAAATGATCGCGCCCAAATCCGGCCAGGACTGGACAGAGCGAATGGAAGCATATTCTGAAAAACGTGTTCAGTCTCTAAAAGCCCATCAGTTGCGCGGCTACATCCTCAAAAAAGATTCACCCTCCTGCGGGATGGAGCGGGTTCGGCTGTACAACCAGCATAACATGGCCGAGCGCAAAGGCATTGGCCTGTATGCAAAATCCCTGATGAAAGCTTATCCAAACCTGCCTATGGAAGAAGAAGGCAGGCTTCAGGACCCTCGGCTTCGGGAAAATTTTATCACCCGTGTGTTTACCTATGATCGCTGGTGCAGGCTGCGCGATCAGGATGTTCAACCAAAAGATTTGGTTAACTTTCACACCGCGCACAAAATGCTGCTTCTGGCCCACAGCGAAACGATCTATCGCGACATGGGACCATTGGTCGCGCAAGCCGGAAGTGCCAAGATGGAAACGCTATTGGACCAATACGAAGAAAAACTGATGGCCGCCCTCAAAACCGTGGCTTCCCCCAAGCGGCACACGAATGTGTTGTACCACTTGGCTGGATTTTTGAAAGAACATTTGAACCAAGACGAGAAGCAAGAACTCCTCAATGCCATTGAAGAATACCGCCAAAACTGGGTGCCGTTGATTACACCGCTCACGTTGATGCAACATCACTTTAGATCACTGAAACATGCATGGATTAATACCCAAGTGTATCTTGACCCCTTTCCTCGTTCTCTGGCATTGAGGAGTTCAATATAAACGTGAAAGCTAGACATGAGCACCACACCAGATATTCGCATCCAGGCTTGTAACGATTTGCTCATCAATCCACAAGGCGATTTTGTACTGTACTGGATGACGGCTTTTCGACGTGTGCGTTGGAACTTCAGCTTGGACCGGGCCGTTGAATGGGCTAGCCAACTCAACAAACCTTTGGTCATTGTCGAACCACTGAGGTGCGACTATCGCTGGGCCAGTGAGCGCTTTCACCAGTTTATACTGGATGGGATGAGCGATAATGATACCCAGTTAGAGCTTTACCCAGTGACGTATTATCCCTATCTGGAACCCAAGGTTGGAGCAGGAAAAGGGATGCTCAATGCATTCGCCCAACATGCGTGTGTGGTGGTAGCTGATGATTTCCCTTGTTTCTTTTTACCGCGCATGGTTGAAGCGGCGGCGATGCAAGTGCCAGTCAAAATGGAAAAAGTTGATTCCAATGGACTTTTGCCGCTTCGTGCAACCGATCGTGTGTTTTCCAAGGCATTTCATTTCCGCCAATTTCTACAAAAGAATTTATCAACTCACTTGGATGACTTACCCTCTCCTTCTGTGCTTGAAGGCGTCCGCTTAACACGCCTTCAAGCACTTCCTTCCATATTAACCAAGCGATGGCCGAGGGTGGATTTTCCCTATTTCTCAGATGTATTGAAAACTATTCTAATTGATCATAAGGTGTTGCCCACTGCCCAATTGGGCGGAGCATTGGTGGGCGAGGAGAAGTTACGTACATTATTAGCCTATCGCTTGCCTCATTACAGTGAACTTCGAAATCAGCCTGAACAAAATTCGACCAGCCAATTGTCGCCTTATCTCCATTTTGGTCATATTTCAGTTCACCAAGTTTTCCATGAACTGATCGAGCAAGAAGAATGGTCACTCGCCTCCTTAAGTGAAAAAACCAAAGGGCAACGTGAAGGCTGGTGGGGCATGTCGGCCAATGCCGAGGCATGGCTGGATCAACTCATCACCTGGCGCGAGCTTGGCTTCAACATGAGCAGCAAACAGACCAATTACGATCAATATGCATCACTGCCCGAATGGGCCAAGACCACCCTGGCTGAACACGCCGATGATCCGCGCGACCATCTCTATTCCATTGAAGAATTTGAACAGGCCCAAACGCACGATCCCTTATGGAATGCAGCCCAGATCCAACTTGTCCGTGAAGGCGTGGTTCATAATTATTTGAGAATGCTTTGGAGCAAAAAGATTTTGGAGTGGTCGCCCACGCCACAGGATGCCCTTGCAGTGATGATTGAACTCAACAACAAATACGCACTCGACGGGCGGAACCCCAATTCCTACAGTGGCATCTTTTGGTGCCTGGGGCGCTATGATCGCGCCTGGGGCCCGGAACGCCCCATCTATGGAAAAATCCGTTACATGAGTTCGGATAACACTGCCCGAAAAGTGAAGGTCAAAAACTATATCGAAACGTATAGCCCGCCAAAAAAATAGCTTGTGCTGTTAATTTAGCCCACTCAAGCGCAAACATTTATGCCAGAATCGTTCATATTCCTCTGGCGTATTTTGAGTGTTTTTGAATTTGTGCGTTGGGCGGGCTTTTCGATCAAACCAGAACTTCCCTGTTTCCCGTCCGCCTGTTTGAGAAGCAGCCAGCCACACCATCGTGTCCGCGCCTTGTTCAAGATTGCGCAACCCCAATTTCATCACACTGTGAAAACGCGGCATCCCCCGTTTGAGTGCAGCTGTGTCCACCCAACCTGGATGCATGCTGTTGACCGTGATGTTTTTTTGCCTGAGTTTTTCCGCCAGGATTTCGGTGAGCACCACCTGGGCACGCTTGGTTTGTGCATAAGCGGTGGCGGGTTTGTAAGGTTGCCGATCATTTTGCAGATCATCCACATTCAGTTTTTGTGTGTACATACCGCCTGAAGACACGAAGATGATGCGGCCAGAATCACTTTGCTCAAGCAACGGCATCATCTGTTTGGTCAGCAAAAATGAGCCGAGAAGGTTGGTGGCAAAAGTGAGTTCAATGCCTTCTTCTGTCACCTCTCGCTGAGGCATCATGGCTCCTGCGTTGTTGATCAGCACATCAAGTCGATCAATCGTCTCAAGAAATTCTTTGGCAAATTGATTGATCTGACTGAGCAGACTGATGTCTAAAACATGAAGATGAATCCGATCATTGCCAGTGAAGGATATTATTTCTGCCTGAGCAGCACTACCACGTTCTTTATTACGGGCAATCATGTGAACCGTTGCACCACGCATGGCCAGCTGCTTGATGGCTTCAAACCCAATACCCGCATTTGCGCCAGTTACGAGACAGACCTTGTCGCTTAAGTCAACATCTATATCATCAGAATTCCAACCGCGCTTACGGAGCGTGTATCCCCAGCGGGTGTAACTAAAAATGACGGTTGCTTCTAAAAAGTTATCGAACCACTCAGGCATGATTGTACGCCTTCCCCATCCAAAACTTTTGCCAGTCGTTATCGCTTCGCTTTGCAGCAATGAAAATATAAAGGCACGCCGTGATAAAGCCCATCGTCATTAATACAGCAATCCAGAGCAGTGACTTCCACCAGGAGCGTTCGCGGAAAACAATCCAGCCCGCAAACAGGACAAAGCCTGTGTACAAATCGGCCAATGAAACAAGCCCCCAAGGGTGGTTCAGCAACCAATCCCCTTCGGCAGAAAAATCGCCTGCAACGATGGCATAAATAATCATCACCAGTGTGAACAAAAAGCCAACAACTGAGATGGTTTTTGCAATAATCATGTTAATTTACCTTTCTTCGGTTTCAAGTATTGGACAACTGCCTGTAGAATATACTTGACATAATATATCAAATCTGTTATATATATTCAACAACAAAGTCAAATGAGAGTGAATATGTTCAACAATAACCAATCCATTCAGCTAAACAAGAAGGTAGATCAGCGGATGAACCTGAACAAGATTATCTATAACGTTTTCAACTATGCTGGGGCTGCCGCCGGTTGGTGGGCATGTATACTGGGAGCCGCTGCAGGCAATCCCTGGCTTGGTCCCGTGGTGGTCTCAGCGTATCTGGGGTTTCATCTCTCCTGGTCTAAACAAAAGCAACATGACGCCATTTTTATTTTACTGGCCGGATTGGTTGGTTTAGGCGTTGAAACCATTAAAAAGATTACAGGATTAATTATTTATCAGGCAGACATTCCCGGCGGTCTGCTGCCGCCTTTTTGGATGCTGGCAATGTGGTTGTTGTTTGCCAGTACACTGACCGCTTCGCTGGGTTGGCTGCGTGGACGTTATTTGCTCTCTTTCGCACTGGGGGCGGTGTTTGGCCCGCTGAGCTACCTTGCAGGTGAAGGCCTTGGCGCCATTTCATTGCCCCACCCTCCCCTGATCTCTATCACCGCCTTGTCCATTATTTGGGCGCTGGCGCTGCCCACTCTGGCCTGGATGGCAGGTCAGCTTTTGCCGAAGAAGGAAAGGATTCTAAATTGATCGCGAAGCAACTAAACATCGGTGTGATCGGTGCGGGTGTTGGCGGCATTGTGGCTGCCCACATTCTTTCAAAGCAACATAACGTCACGTTGATTGAAGCCGCTGACTACATTGGCGGGCACACCAACACCATTGTGTTGGAAGACGGCCCTGATGCAGGCACGCCTGTAGACACCGGTTTTATTGTGCTGAATGAACGCACTTATCCACATTTTCAACATTTTCTGAAAGACCTTGATGTGCCGATTCGCAAAACAGATATGTCCTTTAGTTATTACTGCCGGGAAACCGATTTGTGTTATGCCAGCGATTTTCCCAACGGCGTGTTCGCGCAACGGCGCAATGTGCTGAGTCCTTCATTTCTGGGGATGCTGCGCGATTCGTTGCGCTTCAATAAAACGTCGGTACAGGATTTACGCGAAGGTAAACTCAGCCAGCAAACGGTCAAAGACTATCTCACTCGAAACCGTTATTCCAAATGGTTCATTGATCATCAACTGATGCCAACGGCGGCGGCCATCTGGTCATCATCCTCGGTAGACACAATGGAATTTCCCATTGAAGCGTTGGTAAAGTTTTACGAAAATCACGGCTTGCTGTCCCACTTTGGCGGCCCAAGCTGGTATGTGGTCGAGGGCGGCAGCCATGCCTATGTGAAAGCATTTCTGAAAAACTTTCCAGGGCAGGTGTTGAAAAACAGCCCTGTCCAAGCCATTCAACGCCAAGCACATCAGGTGGACGTAAAACTCGATTCCGGACAGACGATACCATTTGATAAAGTGGTGATCGCTGCCCACGCGGATCAGGCGTTGAACTTATTGGCTGACCCATCTTCTGAAGAACAGCGGCTTTTGGGCGCGTGGCGTTATTCCAACAACCACACGGTGCTGCATACGGATACGAGCCTCATGTCGCGGAATCGGCGCGCCTGGGCGTCCTGGAATTACATCAAGGACCCGCGTGCCAGTGACACGCATCCCGTCAATGTCACCTACTATATGAATCGTTTGCAGGGGTTGGATGTGAAGGGCGAATATTTTGTGACGCTCAACGACCCGCAACCGATCACGGATGAACACATCATCAAAACATTTAATTACACCCATCCATGCTATACACTGGAATCAATGAAGCTTCAAAGTGAACTGCCTAGCCTCAACGGACAGAGAAACACCTACTTTTGCGGCAGTTACTTTGGCTATGGCTTTCATGAAGATGCGGTTCGTTCCAGCGTGGACATGGCAAAGCATTTTGATTTGGAACTATGAACGCAACCATCTATGTCGGCAAAGTGAACCACACGCGAATTTCGCCGGTGAAGCACACGTTTCGCTATCCGGTTTACTACTATGCGTTTGATTTGGCTTCACTCAATCAATTGGACAAAGATTGTCCACTGTTTGGCTACAACCGCTTTCGCCCCGTGTCGTTGCACGACAAGGATTATTTGTCCCCTAAAGGCGATTTGTTTTCCAAAGCCAAAGCATTCCTTGAGCAACATTCTGACGATGTCGCTGAGATTTCGAGAATTACGCTGGTCACAGCGGCCCGGTATTTTAACTACGTGTTTAATCCCGTCAGCTTCTATTACTACTACGATCAACAAGATCAACTTCGTCACGTGATGGCCGAAGTCAACAACACGTTCAAAGAAAAACATATTTATTTACTGACCAATCCGCTGGATGCGGGCGCATCCTCTTTTCTCAAATTTCGTGCGGACAAGCAATTTCATGTGTCGCCCATGTTTGATCGCAAGGGCAGTTATGACTTTTATTTTCATCCTCTGGATGAGCGGTTGGACGTTCGCATGCACCTGGTCAAAGAAGACAACACCGTGTTCAGCGCACAACTGCGAGCGCAGGCACGTCCGTTTTCCACAAAAAATGTTCTAAAAACGATAAGCCAATTTCCACTGACGACAGCATTAACGGTGCCACGCATCGTCTGGCAGGCGGCCAGATTGCATTACCAAAGGAGACTTCCCGTGTACGACAAGCCGATTGCAAGCAGTTCCATGACCATTAAAAAGGCCCCTGCAACTGTGTTTCAAAAATGGTGCATGAATCTGGTTCTCAAGGCGTTTGAGAACATCGAAAATAGCTGCCTGATCGTTCATTTTCCAGATGGCAGCGAAAGGACATTCGGCAACCCGGAAAATGGCCCGACGCATTGTGTTGAAGTAAGGGATTACAAAATGTTCCCTCGTGCTTTGTTTTCCGGCGACATTGGATTCGGCGAAGCCTATATGTATGGCGAGTGGGAGCCGGACGATTTGGTGGGCGTGATCAACTTGTTTTTCAACGGTGTTTCCAGCTTGGAAAAACGTCCGTTGAGCTTGGAATTTCTCAAAAAGCACTATCACCGCTTTGAACATTATCGCAGCCGAAATTCCCTTTCCGGCAGCCGCAAGAACATCGCCGCCCACTATGACCTGAGCAACGACTTTTACAGCCTGTTTTTAGATGAAACGATGATGTATTCCTCTGCTGTGTACGAATCACCCAGCCAGTCTTTGAGTGAAGCACAGCGGCATAAGATTGGAAAAATTTTGGGAAAAGCGGAGGTTCAATCCCACCATCGAATTTTGGAAATCGGCTCAGGCTGGGGCGGATTTGCTATCGAAGCAGTCAAGCAAACCGGCTGCCATGTGACCACCGTCACGATTTCGAAAGCGCAATACAAATTTACCAAACAGCGCATCAAAGCAGAAGGGCTTGTAGATCAGATTGATCTTCAGCTCAAAGACTATCGTCAACTTGAAGGACAGTTTGATCGCATTGTGTCCATCGAGATGCTGGAAGCGGTGGGCAAGGAATATTTTTCCAACTACTTTGAAACCTGTGAACGACTGTTAAAACCTCAAGGCAAAGCCGTCATCCAAACCATCACGGTGCCGGATCATCTGTATGACGCCTACCATCACAGTTATGACTGGATGCAGAAGCATATTTTTCCCGGCTCTCATTTGCCCAGCCTGAATGTGCTTTCCAACGTCATCACCCAGCACACAAAGCTGAATATGGATGAAGTTGAAAACATCGGCCCGCACTATGCGCCGACATTGCATGCCTGGCGGCGGGGTTTTACAAGAGCATGGCATCAAATTCAGCCGATGGGGTTTGATGAGGTCTTTAAACGCAAGTGGCTTTTCTATCTGAGTTTCTGCGAAGCTGCCTTTGCTTCACGCTATCTCGGCAATCTCCAAATTGTGTTAAGAAAATAGAGCGATATGTTATCTGCAATTTCATGGATGGCTGCCGGATTGACAGTGGTCGTTAGTGTGCTCTGGGGTTCTTTTTGCTACCTTCACCCTTTAAAACCAGCGAATCTTCAGCCTCTAATGCAGACTCAATAGATATTGATTTTATGTCGCTGCCTGAACCTGTTCAGTATTATTAAGATTCAGGCAATTTCCTGAATGATTTTGTCCGTTATTCTGCAATTACAAAAAGCATTGTCTAAGTTGGTAAGAGCTGATTGATGCAACTCAGATGTAACCGCAGCGCAGGCATCTGGGACCATGATTACTTTATATCCCAGATCACTTGCATCACGAACTGAACCTTCAACGCAACCATTGGTAACCACCCCACAAACCAATAAAGTATCAATGCCAAGGTTGTGTAAGAGTTGGTTGATATGTGTGGAATTAAACGGGCTGGATGATGTTTTCGACAACACGATATCATTGTCCTCTGGGGCAATTTCAGCAAGAATTTCAGCATCTTTTGAGTCTTTGGAAACAACAATATTTACATTTTGATGTTGCCGCCCCACATCGCGAGCATCAGGTGTTAGGGTGGCAATGCGAGTATAGATCACATTCATCCCACATTTCCTGGCAGCACTCAGCAATTTCTGCTGTTGTTGAGCTGCTTTTGCAACAGCATCCCAATAATAATCAAAGCTGTCGTGAAGGCCTGCTTCACGAAGTTTGATGCCCATACCGTAATCTGGATGAGCATCCAAGTATTGCATATCCACAATCAGTAATGCTGCGCTACTGGCCTTGATTTCGAAATATGGCAACTCAGGAAAAACAAGTCTCAGGCGATTATCAGGAATTTGTGTCATGCTCCCTCCTCAATTAAAAGCTGATGCAGCCGCTTTAAGCCCTTCTCGAAAAATCGCTCCCAACTCTGTAATCACATCATCGTGGTGTCCTAGAGAAATTGCATGATGAGAAAGTGGATTGGCCATCACCAACACCCCAGAATCACTTAACACTTGATTAAATGCAGCATATGCTTTTGCATTGGTACTGGTAGCGGAACGGTAGTCGGTGATTGTCTGGTCGCTGAAATACCAATGCAAGTGACCTCCCTCTCCCACAAGTTGAGCTGGAATATTTAATGATGTTGCTTCCTCAGAAAATATCGATTTTAGCTTTTTTGTACGATCATTCAGCGTTGCCTGAACAGAGCCATCTTTCAGTTGTGGTAGCGTGGCATGGGCGGCAGCCAAAGGAATAACATTGGCATTGAATGTACCCACAAACACTGGACCTTGACCTGGCTCGGTAAGACGCATCAAGTTTTCTTTACCTGCGAGTGCAGCCATTGGGTAGCCATTGGCAAGCACCTTTCCATAGGTAGCCAAATCTGGAACAACTCCATACGCTTGCGATGCCCCCCCAGGCGCAACTCGAAATCCTGTTAGCAATTCATCAAAGATAAGAACAATATTGTGCTTGGTGCACAAATCACGAAGTGCTTTCAAGTACTCAGTTGTTGGAGGAATGTAGCCAATGTCGATAAGTACGGGTTCCAAGATAACGGCAGCAAGTTCGTTCGCATGTTGCTCAATCAATTTTTGTGTTCGTTCCACATCATTGAATGGCAAAACCATCGTGCTGTCCACCATTGAAGGGTGCAGGCCCAATGAACCTGCCAGTGACACCGGCGCATCGGGTGAACCGTTTTTGCTCATGTCCGGCCAGCAACTGATAAACAATTCGTCGGACCAGCCATGATAAGAGCCTTCCATTTTGGCCAGGCGAACTTTTCCTGTGTGATGTCGGGCCACATGCAATGCGTGCATGACGGCTTCAGTGCCTGTGTTGGCAAAGCGAACCATGTTCATGGTGGACACGATATCGAGAAATTGTTGTGCCACTTCAACAGCCAGTTCAGACTCGATGCCTGTGGTCAAGCCAGTCCCTAAGGCGTTTTGTACAGATTCCTGAACGGCTTGGTCTCCATGCCCCAGCATGATGGCACCGTTGCCCATAATTAAGTCCAGGTAACGATTGCCATCCACATCCCAAACCTCCCCGCCCTTTCCTTTGGAAAAATAAATAGGGTGAGGGGCTTTCGCGCGAGTGCTGGAATGGACGCCGGATGGGGTCAACTTGCTTGCGCGCGCATAATGATTGGCCGATGTTTGAATATTAAATGTCATGCGATAAATACCTCAATCTTCATTAGATGATCTGGCTGTCCATGTTGCCGACCATATAGCCATAAGTGCCTGGAGGCACCACGTTGACCGTGACATGCGACAAAATCATGATGCCCCGTTTGAACGGATTGCGAATCACTTCCAATTCTTCAAAGGTGTAAGGATTAAGGATGCGTCCAAGCACGGCATCGTCACCAATCTCCTCACCCAGCGGCGGTGCTTCCGTATAGATCAAACCGCCATGATGCGGACGAATGGTGGCAATCTCTCCAACCACAATCTGATCTGGCACTGGCTCCGGATCAGCGTCCAGCACATTGGCTGTTTTGAGCAGGTTCAATGCGCCCCAGATGCCGCGTTTCACGTAGTCGGTTTGGTCAATCCGCCCGCCGCCAAGTTCCACCACCACGCTTGGGATATTCAATGATTGCGCCACACCAACCGACGTGTGCTTGAGCAGGTCCTGAACCTCTGGCGGAGGCACGTGCAGAATCTTGCTGCCAAAGCTACGGGACAGTGCTTCATCATTAAAAATATAGACATAATCTACGGTTGGGGAAGCACCGCCTGCATGAAAATCAATGAATATGTCAATTTCTTTTAAAAAGGAATGGGTAATGGCGGCTGCCAATTGCTCTGTGAACCAGCCATGGGTATCGCCAGGAAAGACATGATTTAAGTTGAGTCGATCTACAGGCGTTTCGCGGCTGAGTGCTTCAAGCGTGTGTGGATTGGCCACAGGGAGTAAGAGAAGTCTACCGCGAAAATTTCCATCTGATAGCATTTTGGCCAATTCAATGAGAATTTGCGTGCCGGTGTATTCATCACCGTGAATGCCCGCACTCAAGCCCACCGTGGGACCATCGCCCAACTTGCCTTCGATCTCGTGAATGCAAAGTGAAAGTTCACTGCCACTGCCCATGGTGGTGACTGGAACCTGATGCATCTTCATGAGTCCTCCGCCGTGTCCAGATTGCCAATCATGTAACCATAACAGCCAGGGAAAATGACCGTTGTGTCCAGATGATCGAGCACCATAATGCCCCGATCAAATGGGTTATTTATCACTTCAATCACTTCAAAGGTGTAGGGGTTGACCACCTGACCGATCACAGCATCCTTTGCCACTTCCTCTCCAAGAGGCGGTGCCTGACTGATGAGCAAGCCACCATTTTTAGGTCGGATAATGGCCAATTCATTCAGAATAATTTGTTCGGGCAGCGGCGCAAGTGCCTCATCAATCGCGCCAAAAGTGGCCATCACATTGGTCACACCCTGGACGCCTCGTTTAACGTAACCACGTTGATCCACTCGTCCGCCGCCGAGTTCAACCACCATAGTCGGCACGCCTCGTTCAATCGTGATGCCGCCGGACACGCCTTGATACATGGTGCCGGCAAATCCTTCTTTGGGACGATAGTGAACTTTAGAGCCAAAACTGCGGGTCAGTTTTTCGTCATTAAGAATATAGTTGTAATCCACCGTTGCCAAATCGCCGCCTGCATGAAAATCAATGAATATGTCAATCTTTTGTAAAAATTCCTTCGTGAGCACTGCTGCCAACTGTTCCGTAAACCAACCATCGGCGTTACCTGGAAAAACACGATTCATGTTGACGCTATCAATGGGGGTGTTTCGATCATTGGCTTCAAAGGCCGGCGGATTGGCAACGGGTACAATTAACAAACGACCACGAAAATTGCCATCCATAAATTTCTTAGCCACTTGATATAGAATTTGTGTACCGGTAGGTTCGTCTCCATGAATAGCAGCACTCATGCCGATGGTGGGACCATCTCCAAGCTTGCCTTGGATTTCGTGAATGTAGAGTTCAATTTGGGTCCCGTTGGCCAATGTGCTGACGGGATAGCGTTTGATGCTCATACCAGCCTCCTAAAAATCCTTTACTTTGTCATGCCTCTTGGATCAAGATAATCACGCAGGCCATCACCCATCAGATTGAAACCTAATACCGTAATCATGATGGCGATGCCTGGCACCATCGAAAGATGCGGCGCATTCCTAAGTACCCTCATGCCATAAGACAGGGTCCAGCCCCAACTGGGTTCGGGTGGCTGAACGCCGAAGCCCAAAAAGCTTAAAGCAGATTCGGCAATGATGGCTGTGCCTAATCCCAAGGTGGCAAGTACCAAAATGGGGCCTAGACTGTTTGGCAGAATATGACGGGCGATGATGCGGATATTCGAAGCACCAAGCACTTGCGCTGCCTTGACATATTCCTGTTCTCTTTCAGCCAGTGCAATTGAGCGTGCCACACGCGCATACTGGGTCCAGAAAACGGCAATGAGCGCAATAATGACATTGATTGGCCCTGGCCCAAGCACCGCAATCAGTGCCAACGCCAGAATGATGATGGGAAAACCCAGGAAGATATCTACCACTCGCATGACGAGTAGATCAAACCAGCCCCCAAAATACCCTGCCGATAATCCCACCCAGGTGCCCAGAAGTGATGAAATGCCAACTGAAATAAGGGCAATAAATAAAGACAGGCGAGCGCCGAAAGCGGTACGCGTCCACAAATCTCTGCCAAAATTGTCTGTACCCAGCCAATGGGTGGTGGTAGGCTCGCTGAAACGATTGGACATGTCCATTTGGTCAGGTTTGTAGCTGACCATGCTAGGACCAAAAGCGGCGATAAACAGTAAGGCCACCACAATCAAGGCACCCACCATCATCGACCAACGCTGTCTAAATAACTTAAAAAATGTCATTATTCAAGTCGAATTCTTGGATCAATAGATACATACAGCAAATCCACTACCAAATTGATTAAGGAAAATAAAAATGCAATAATTAACACAACCCCTTGAACCAAAGGAATATCTCGCTGACCAATAGCGGTAATCGCCAATTGACCCACTCCTGGCCACCCAAAGATAAACTCTGTGAGCACTGCCCCACCAAGCAGCACCCCAAACTGTAACCCCATCACACTAACAACAGGCAACAGAGAATTCCTAAATGCGTGATAAATAACCACCTTCCAGCTGACCAAGCCTTTGGATCGGGCAGTTCTAATGAAATCCTCGCCCAACACTTCCAACATAGCCGAACGTTGAATACGACTTATAATGGCAGCACCATTCAACCCTAACGTAATCGCAGGCAGCAACAAATGGCGTAGACTATCAAGCAAAACTTCAGGATGTCCGGCAAACAGTGCCCCAAAAGCATCCATCAAGGGTTCACCGCGCCCAATAGACGGTAGCCAATCTAAATAAACAGCAAACCACAACATCAGCAAAATACCCAACCAAAAAACTGGGATTGAAATACCAAGCTGTGCAAACAACATGCTGAACAAGTCAATAGGTGATCCCCGATTGACAGCTGCCAACACACCCAGCGGCACTCCAATCAGTGCAGAAATCAATAAAGATATAAATGCCAATTCAATGGTGGCTGGCAAATGTTCGAGCACCACTTCAATCACCGGCGTTTTTTGAAAAATAGATTCTCCCAAATCACCCTGCAACAAGCGGCCCAAATATTTTGTTAATTGGACAATCCAGGGTTGATCTGTGCCAAGAACCCGACGCATGTTGTCAATCATCTCTGGGGTGGCATCCAACCCCAGCAGCGCAGTGGCTGGATCGCCAGGAATGATTTGCAGCAAGCCAAACACAATGACCACAATGCCAAGCATGGTGGGAATCAAAAGCAGCAATCGGCGAATGATATAAGTGGTCATGTGGAAAACACTAAAAAAGTCTCTGCCCTCACATAAGTGTTGAGGGCGGACATACGACATGCCCGCCCTCAAGGAGGAGGTCTAAAACCTCTGTACCAAATGTTTCAACGATTAAAAACTGGCTTCGGACAAACTCCTCAAGTGGCCTCGAGCGTCGGCAGTAAAGTTATTCAAATCCGGTGTACGGAACTGATGAAAACCCTGATACTGCAACACAAAATAAGGCACTTCATCTGCAATCACACGTGCGGCATTTTGATAGGCTTGCGTGCGACCTGCGGCTGTCAAAGCTGTTCGGCCTGCTTCCAAAGCAGCATCAACCACTGGGTTACTGTAATTGCCCCAATTGGAACTGCCCTGGGAATGAAGCTGATTGAACATGGCACGGTCTGGATCAACCAAATTTAGCCAGCCAAGCAACAATAGTTCATAGTTGCCTGCCAAAATGTCTCCAATGACCGAATTGAATGGCTGAATATTCAAGCTGGTTTCAATACCATTTCCTGCCAAGATGTTTTGCAGCAATTCGACCGTTTGGACACGGTTTGGATCTTCGGTGTGTGTGGTAATCACGAAAGATAGGTTTTCCCCATCTTTATCCAACATACCATCGCCATTAGAGTCAGTCCAACCTTCTTGTGCCAATAATGCCAAAGCTGCTGCATCGCTGTTTGCAGGCTGGTTGATACTTGGCGTATAAGCAAAGTGATTGGGCATTAATATAGAGGTAGCCTGAATATCAATACCTTCATAGATACCATTGGTAATGACTTCCTGTGGCACCATCATGGCAATGGCTCTGCGGACATTGATGTTTTGGAACAACTCAAACTGCGTTTGGAAATTTAAATAGGTATAGCCAAACCCAGCTGTAATGGTGTTGGCAAAGCGATCATCATCAGCCAAACGGTTGATGTCCTGAGGTGAAAGAGGAGATTGAACCAAGTCCAGGTCTCCAGCTTCTAACGCTTGCGCACGAGCTGTGTTATCAGAAACCACCACAAATTCTATCCCAGCCAAACTGGGTTGTCCTCCCCAATAATCTGGGTTGGATTCCACCACGATTTTGCTGTTTTTATCCCATTGCACAAAACGGAAAGGCCCACTTCCAACAGGTTCATTGGCCAAATCGCCACCCGCATCAACAACGTGCTTCGGCACAATGCCTTTATCCATATAGCTGAGCAATGGTGCATAGGGTTGACTGGCAGTGAATTGGACCGTGAAATCACCCATTGCCGTAACACTGTCTAATGGTGCATACAAACCACGATCAGGCGCACCAAAATCAGGGTCAAGAATGGCTTCAAACGTTGCAACCACATCGGCAGAAGTTAATGGGGTGCCATCATGGAAGGTGGCATCCTGGCGTAATTCAAAGATCCATGTGGATGGATTTGGTTGCGACCAGCTTAATGCCAAACTAGGTTGTGGCACCAAAGTGGCTGCATCCAGTTCAACCAGACCATCGTAAATTAAGTTGTTTACACGAAAACCAGTGGTGTTGCGGGCAAGACGCGGGTCCAACAAATCCGCATCCACATCCATGCCTACCGTAAGCACTCTGTCAGATTGAGCTTGTGCAACTGTGTGCCAATCGCTGGCATACAGCCCGCCGACCATCATAAATAAAGTTAAAAGACTAACCATTAATTTTTTCATCAAGATACGCCCTCCTTGTGAGATTATGTCTGTGTTGGCTTTAAGATTTGGACGGTTTAAAACCACCCCCTTCAATTAATAAATAGTTCTTGAATCCAAGCTTCATCTACTTCCATTTGATTGTGCAGACTTCCCGATGATAGGCGGTGTGGTTACATACAAAATCTTGACAGGCACATCGCCCGTATTTTTTTCAGTGTGTGGAACTTGAGAGATAATATGAAAACTTTCTCCCTTGCCGAGCTCATAGGTTTTACTCTGTACGATCAAGGTTAGAGTGCCTTCAAGGATGTACCCAAATTCTTCACCATCATGAGAAAAAGGTGGAGGGCCCTTATAGTGTGGAGGGTATTCCACCAAGAGTGCTTCTAAGTTTTTTGGTTTGAGTGGATTGCTTAACAGCCCATAATGTATTGAGTCTTCGAACTGTAACCATTTGACATCACCAATGTGAACCACACTGGAACTAGAAATTTCTTCTGGCATTGGAAAAAAATTCTGGATCGGCTCTTCCAAAGCATCGGCAATCACCTTTAATGAAGAAATCGAAACAGAGGTCTGGCTTCGTTCTGCCTGTGAAATAAAGCTAACGGAAAGTCCGGTTCGTTGGCTTAATTGATCCAAAGACCAGGCACGTTCTTTTCTTAAATGCCGAATGTGTTTTCCTACAGCTTCCATAAGAATTTCAGTATAGGTTAAAATTTTTGATATGTCAAAATTTTTATTTTGGCCTTCATTGATATAAATATTGCACTATTGACTTCCCATAATTCCCTCATCGTACAGACTTAAACTCTCTCTTATGAGTACACAACAGCGTCGTTGGCATTGGTCGAGTTGGGTTCCGTTGCTGTGGAAGCGGACGTCTGAGTCCGTTCAGCAGCGGGTGGATGATTTTAAGGTGGCCAAGGCGCTGGAAGATGTGGACTTCGCCACGCTAGATCGCGGGTGGGAATTGCCAGGAGCCTCAGCCACAGATCTCGACCCCTGGGATCGACACACGCTGGAAGACTCCTTCCGCTCGCTTTATTTCAAACATGACATCGTAAAGAACATCATCGACACCTATGTTCACTTCATTGTGGGCAAAGGCTTCACCGTCGCGTTTCGATCCAATGAGTTGCAGGCGCGTTGGGATGCATTGGAGAAGCGAAACAAAGTCAACGAGCGAATCCGGGAAGCGATTCGTATGTCGTTGTTGCTCGGCAACTGGTTTCAGATTTTGTATCCGCTTGAAGCACCGATGAAACTCGATGTGCGCGATCTTGATCCCAGTGATGTTTCTGATGTGATTACCGCGCCCAATGATGATGAAATTTTGTTGCAGTACATCCGCAAAACGAAGCAGGGAACGGAAGTGCCGTTGCCCGCGCAGGATGTGATCCACTGGCATGTCAACAAGATTGGGCGCAATCAATTTGGGCGTCCGTTGTTGGAATCGTCACTCAAGCGGCTGGCGCAGTTCGACAAGCTGGTGGAGGATCAACTCAAAGCGCGCCGCATCAAAGGGATGCTTCACATGGTGCGATATTTGAGCAAGAAGCCTGACATTCCCTTGAGTGAACTCCCGCCCTCCTCCGCCGTGATTGAGGCACACGAAGGTCACGAGCGTTGGGAAGCGATCAGCAACAATGTGGATTCCTCCGAAGCTTGGCGCGATGGGTTGGCGATTTTGCAGCGCATCGCCTCGACGGTGCATCTGCCCGTGTATTTCCTGCTCATGGACATCAGCAGCACGTCGAGTTCGGAGATGCACATGGAGAGCATTCCCATCAAAGTGTTCAAAAATTATCAGAACCACTTTGCCAATACGGGGATTTCGCCGATGGTGCGTTCGTTGATCAATGAGCATATTTCGGAGTCAGAATACGAAATTGTGCCAGAGCCGGTGGATATTCGCACCACTTCACAGGTGACCCAGGACACGATTGCCAAAGTGGAAAACGCTCTCATCAGCCGCAGAACGGCGCAGACCGAACTGGGCTACGACCCCGACAAAGAAAACGCGCTCATCAACGAAGAACTCGGCGGTGCTGCCGCGCCCGACCCGTTGGGAACGGACCGCTTTTCGTCATTATTCGGCGGAGGAGGGGACAGCCCCCTTGGAACACCTCCCGTAACACCATCTTCTTTGACCGACTCTCTTGCCTCTCCTCCGCCACCTCCCGTGACGCCTGAGCAAAACATCACGGACAGCGGGAGCACCATCAGCAATTCGTCATCCTCCTTGACCTCTGGTGAGGGCGATGTTGCGGCAACGGACACCGCCCTCACCTCCCTCCCTGGGCATTGGCAGTCTCATGAAAATGGAGGGGAAGATGTGGACGCTGGTAACATTGCGAACCCTGTGAAAGCCAATACGCCATTGGAACTGCCATTGATTGAAAACTTTGACCTCAACGATGCCGGCAACTTTTTGGCGCAACCGCCCGCCGCGTTTGACCGCAAGATCATGGCTGTGGACGATGGCTTTTCGTCTGATGCTGCGTATCTGATTTTGGGCCTGACACCGGATGGCTACATCGTCGTGTTGCGCGAGCGATATGAGCGCGGCGTGCCGTTGGTGTCTCCCGACGGCGGACCATCCCGCGTGAATCACATCATGGAGATCGCCAACCAGGAGCGCGTGGACGAAATTGTGGTGGACCCCAGCGCCAGCGAGTTGATTTCGCTGCTGGAACAGCAACAACTCCCCGTCACCCAAGCGGACAACAAAGTGGAACCTGGCTTTCAATTGCTGGACGACCTAGCCGCCCAAGGCAAACTCAAACTGATCCAGGGTCTAGAACGACTCCCCCAAGAATTCCAAACCTGCAAATGCAAATTAAGCGAGGCAGGTTTTGTGAAAAAGCCCCATAACCGCAACTTTCACGGATTGGATGCTTTAAGGTATGGAGCTAAATACTTTTTTAGTTTATAAGCTCGAATTTGAAAACAGCTCTATAAATAGTATATTGTATTAATCAAAAATGAATACAAAATACAGTAAGAGAAGATATTTGCTAGAATCATTTAGTGTCCTGTTATTTTTAGCTGTTTTTATTGGTTTCGCCTTATACATTTTTTCTTCAGAAAACCCAATTAATGGTTTTTCCGAAGTTATCTTGGATGATTTCTTGACAGAAGTTAGATTAATTAGCGATAGCTGTGAACTTGATGTATTTCAAAGTGATGAAATAGCGTGGCAGCCTTTTCAAGATGATAAAGGCAATAGGCAAGTGGTATTTAATGATATAGGTCTTAAGAATACACAACCTTTACCTTCAGGCTCTTACTATATAATTGTAAAAGACGGCCAGTCCACATTAACAATTGATCCAAATTGCAATTCTATTAACGGTAACCTTGTACAGTTTTTGTATCAATATAATCATGATTATGATTTTTCCGATGCATCAAGCTTTAAATTAAATGTTCTTGAATTGCAAGGTGATTTTCAAGTACGACTTATTCTAATTAGAAATCTTCTTCAAAGAGATTTTGTCGAATCTTCAACGCTTTATACGCATCCTATAGATTCAACTGGCCCTTTAATAATAGACTTGAAAGGGACACCTGACCAACCAGAATTTAACTGGTCACAAGTAAATTTTATTGGTTTTGCAATTTCTGGAGAAGGTCACCTTGTTATAAGTCAGCCAAGATTATCCTAATAAACTGTATTTAGCTTTTCTCCAAATTCTCTCAACGTATCCGAATAAAATAACTAATTGAAGATATTTGATCAACTTGAATTACTTAATTCTTGTATCGAAAGGGAATAATGAAGCATAAACATGACTTTCAAAAAGAGAACCTTGAGATTTCTCGAGAAAGGCTAAACCAAGAAGTCTTTTTTTCAGAATCAGATGATGAGGAAGAAGATAATAATCTATTTAATTTCATATCTTCCAGTCAAAACCAATCAATCTCATCTCAAAAAGCAAACTCTCAGACTGATATAAATAATAATGAACCTCCTTCTGAAAAACCACCAGAAGTTGAAATACCAAGTCAAATCTCTAAAAAACTAAGTAGCGACAATTGCGATTCGACACACAATGCAAATCAAAATGAAAGAACTTCATCACTTGGTGAACTCAATAGCGAATTAACTAACTTGGCATCATTATGTTATCACCCTAATGACATTAACACTTTAAAAGGAATTATCGAATCGGGAATTAGCAGAATTGAAATATTAACTGGACATGAAAAAGATTCTGCAGCCCCTAGCGGCTTTGCTGCATTGCCTACAAGCAGCTATGACCGTTGTAAAGATGTAACTACTGAGGTACGAAGCGTTCCTACAGAAGTTAAATTTAGTCTAGAAAAAGAAAAAGAAAGTATGTGTTGCGATCTACTCATGCGAAATTCAGATCCTAGTAATAGAATCTCTTATGATGATATTGCCGATGAATTTGTCACTGCATATTTTGACAAATGGATTGAGCGTGGAAAAAATGTAGAGTTCAGTGATGGATCAATAGTTGCTACTAGTGAAGTATGGGGATTAGCTTTTGAGCTAGATAATATCTTAAAAAATAACATTGACAGTGGGCCATTTGCCTTTAATGCGACAGGAATTTGTGTCAAATCTGCCGATGATCTAGAAGGCGAATATAGAAGATGGGCTCAACATCTTATAAATACTTTTGACGGAAAAGCCCTTGATATGATAGTCAAAAAGCTCGAGTTAAGTGGCGATATTGATCAAGACCTAGTTGCTAATAGACTCAAAGGAAACCTACGAGATAGCCTAGCAGGGATTTTTGCGGACTTTAACTTGACTGATGAAAGCATTGAAGAATGGATAGAAAGCCTTGGAATAGATATTGATGACTCTTTAACGGTTATTGGTCTTGGTGCAACAATTGTTTCATTGGTAGTTCCTGCATTAGGTCTTTCAACAATGCTCACAAACTTCCTTGTAAATTCAGCTAATATTGCTGGTCATAGCTCAACTGCTATATCCATTCTAAGAACTATAGCCTCAGACTTTGGTGCAACTGAAGAAGAAATTTTACATCTTGCCCAAACCAATCCATTAGAACTTCTGTTGCGTTATCATCAACAAAGCTTTGAAGAAGGCAATATTTCACCGTATGCAAATTTTGCTCTGACTGAAATAGCAAATGATTTTCTTAGCAATGAACTTGAGGATTTATTCAGGCAACTAGAGACCGGTGTCTTGGGCACTAGTCAGTTTATTGATAAAATGCTCAGTGTAGTTGATAGAACTCAGGCAGATACAGAAACACTTTTCAATGCTCTTTGGATTCGAAGATTTTCTGATGACTTGGAAGATGGAACAGTTGTTCGTGACTCAATGTTAGAAGTATTTAGTGGTGTTCCACTAGACTCCACTACGGATCCAGAAGTAATAAGACAAGAAGAGAGAGATGAATTAGAAGTTGAAAATCCTGGTTTTTTTTCAGATATAACCTTGTTTGGGCGTTCTATACCAAGAACATGTATTCCAAGGAATGGCAATGACCCCTTTAGGATATTTCAAAACGATTTGGAAACTTTCATAAATGGATTACTTCATTTCTATGGTCTAGGAACCTTTGATGAACCATTTCAACTTATTTGTCCTTCAATTCCATTTGAAGGCCCACTTGGAAATCAAGCAACTCTCGAATCGCTCCCAATTCATAAAACTTTTCAACCCATCGCCCTCGAATCTGTAGATTGCATTGGCGAGCAATGTGAAGCATTTCCTCGTTTGCGTTATCGGGTGCGGGTCATTCAGCCTGGGCGGTCTTTGAACAATTATGAGTATTCGCCTCAGATGTTACGGCGCAGTGCCAGGTTGTTGGAGGGCGTGCCGGTTCAGGCGTATGGGTTTGGTCAGTATCAGCCCATGTTTTCCCACTTGCCCGCCGAACTGGAACCAATGCAGCCCAGTGGCTTTGCCCTCAACCGCGTCGGTCTGCTGAAGGAAGCCGCGTACGAAAATCACCCCGACTTCGGCGAAGGATTGTTCGCCACCCTGGTGGTGGACAAAGCCGCCGAAGGCTGGGCCAAAGCCATCCTGGACGAAGCCACCACCCCAGGCGGCAACGGTACCGGCGTGTCCATCTTTGCCGACATCGACGGCGACTACGGTTACGACGACCTCAACGACAATATGTACGTAAAAGTCAACAACATCCAACGTTTCCGCAGCGTGGACCTGGCCAGCCAACCCGCCGCAGGCGGTGCCATCGTCGCCGCCATCGAAGACGCCGGCTCCAAACAACGCGCCCACCTCAACGCACTCAAAGCCGCCATCAAATCCCTCACCATTGAAGAAATCATCACAGCGCGCCAGGGCTACGCGCACTAAGGGAGTCCACCTCCATGCACATCTACGACAGCAAATACAACACCCGCCTCCTCCTCCACTCCCACGAGATGGAGGGGGTAAGTGATGGAGTTGATCCCTCAAATCCGCCACAATCATCTCCGCCAGCCGAACAGCCTCCTATGGACTCACCTCCAGAAAAAAATGAAGACAAGAAACGCTGTTCAAATATCAGGAAATTAGCCCAAGGAACTCAAGAAAGTGTCAAGCTCATGGCAGAGCAACTTCTCTTGATGCAAAAAAATACAAACAATTATTGTTCAGACAATAAGGGACAAGTTCGGAGCCACATTTCACAAAGTATTTCAAAATTAAATCAATTTGCTGATTTCAACATTCTTGAACGTCGCTGTCTAGAAGTTGGAGAAAACTCTCTAGGGCAGGAGCTTGACAAAGAGATGAATCAAGTAATGCAAGATGCAATTGATCGACTCGAAGAATTGCGAACAGAGAGTTGTTGTCATGTCAGCGATGTTCAAAAACCAGAAGAATTCAGAGAAATTATTGATGAATACTGGAATTCTTTTCGGCATGGTTGGATTTCAATCATGCAACAATCGAACGATCAACTCGATCGAAATTCAAAAGAGCAACTCAAAGATCGTCTTAAAAAAATTCGTCGTGAACTTAAAGGAAAATCTCAAAATTTAGACAGTGTTATTTCTAAGGGAGCGTGCCCTAATTCCATATCAGAACTTAAAGCGCGATTTAATGTTGGCCTAGCAATCTTATTTCAAGACCATCAAAAACTGATGATCGAAAACTTTTTCTCCTTAAGTGGGCATCGAAGAGATATTATCAAGCTTGCTAATGCTGGAACTTTCAACTTGAGGCGTTTGAATGAGTTTATTGAAAAAGGCAACTGGCATCTCATTGTAATTAACATGGCGCAGATTCCAGCAGTGTCCATCAGCATTGGGATGCAGGCGTTGGCCGAACTGGAACGAGAGCAGCAACTGAACTTACCCGATGAGGATCGGGTGGAAACCGTTCAGCGTGTCGTACGCCAAGGTGTCATGCTACCTCCCAGTTTCCGAATCAAAGTCAACGAGTTTTTAGTTCAGGCAACAGGTCAATCGCTGGGCGATAATCCCACTGACGCCGAGATCGAACGCGCGCTCAACAACAGCATCCCCACAGCACTGGGCAACGCTCAAAATGAAATTGCTGAGTTCCTCAAATTAGTTTTCAAAAAACGACTCCAGAAAATGCTTGGTCAAAATCGAGGTCAGGAGTCGCGCAGAGGTTATGGACTCAACAATTCAATGCTTCAAGCGATCAAACAACTTTCGGTTCAGGAAATCGTGATGGCGCGAGCCGGTCAGCTTTAGTAAATCAATTCAAAAATCTCCATCCAGACTCAAGAAAGCCTCCCTGGTGTGGGAGGCTTTTCGCGCTTTGAGTGAAACATCCAATATAATGAAATGTACCCAGACATCATTGGAGGGCAAAGGATGAAAGTTGTTGGTGCATATCTGGCATTTTGCGCGGTGCTAATTGGCGGTTTTGGGTTGTTTTTTTATACGAACCCACAGTATTTGTCCACAAATCAATTCATCTTCCAAGGTGGCGGCGCTGTATCGATTGATCCGCTCGCGGGCACGGACTTACTCGAAGCCATCGATTGCGGTGGGGATTCTATGCGCGGGACGTTCCAGACGAACGAGTTCACGGCTGGCACGCGTCAGGTGGAAATTTTCTCAAGCACCGATGATCAGGAAGGCACCAACACTCTCCGCATCGAAAACGAACAGGTGGACATTTCGATTGACCCTAACTGTGGTAACAACGCCGCCGTGCTGGCTTACGGCTTCAACAAACCTCAGGATCTGGAAGATGCACAACGCTTGGTCCTGAATATTCTCAGCTATGAAGGCGATTTTGAAGTCCGCTTCTTCGCACTCGAAGCAGAAGGATTGTCCCTGGCCGATGCGTTGTCCAGGCTGTTTGACGATTCGTCCGAAGGCGATGAGGCATCTCTGAACAAAAAATTCGGCAAAGGCTGGGCTTTCTTCAGCAAATCTGTCAACGAAGCTGGTGATATGACCCTCTCGCTCAACAAACCAGTCTCACCCAGCTCCCTCAACTGGCGCAATGTCAGACTGTTCGGCATTGTCATTTTCGGCAGTGGTGAGTTGAGCTTTAATCATCCGAGATTGATTCCTTGAAACTAACTGAATTTATTTATCCAAGTTGTGTCGAATTTTGAAAAAGATTTTTAGATCTAAAAAGCCCAGTGCAAGAAAACTTAGCCCCGTCAAAGCCAGACAAGATACAGGGGTGAGGCTTAATCCCGCAGTGAGGACAAACATTGTTCCAATGATAAACCCCAATAACCCCGTCGTTAGATAGAGTTTTAAACGAGAGTCTGTGTGGTCAAGCGCAGGTTCGGTTTGTTTGGCTTCAAAAAAAGTGCGAAGGCGAACGCTGGAAATGTCGGTAAAGTACAACACAACAGACGCAATCAGTCCAACCAACAAGCCTAAACCACAAGCAATATCAGCAAATGATTCGACGCCCAGCGGAACGAAGATCACTACAGAAGTTGATACCAGCATAACCATCCGCGTAAAATTAAGAAATGGTAACATAAGCCAATCTCTTGCAGCTTACGACTAAAAATTGGTCAAAGCAATTTTCTTAATTTATCCTATAGAAAACCAAATTTTACTCTTTTAAAAACTTAGGGGAGGTTGGGTATGGCTAAGAAATCATTCATAGAATATCCAAGGCGAGAAGAAAAAGTATTTTTTGAACAAAAGCAGGTGAGACAAAAACTTACTGAAGATGATTGAACCAAAAATAGTAAAAGATTTAACAGCCTTAGCCATACTGATTCCAGAAGCTGAATCATTTGTAAAGCCTATTAGAGATCAATTTGATCCATCTTCGAAACTTGGCATGCCTGCACATATTACAATCCTCTACCCATTCAAGCATCCCGACAAAATTGATAAAAATACATTGTCGAAGTTAACTGATATATTTTCTGCAATCACAACTTTTGAAATTGTATTCCATCAAACGAAAAAATTTCCTGAAGTATTATATCTGGAGCCAACTCCGATGATTTCGCTTAAGGCTTTGATACAGGCAGTATCACAAGCATTTCCAGACTATCTTCCCTATGAAGGTGCTCATAAAAATTCAATACCACATTTGACGATTGCCCATCATTCCAATATTCAACAATTAGAACAAATTGAATCGGATTTTCACAGGAATCACGGATACCAACTTCCATTCAAGAGTCGAGTCAATGCTATCCATCTCTGGAAGAGAGTCAATGGTCGATGGTATTCCATGTGCTCATTCAATTTGTTGGAGCCTTGAATAATTTGTAGAAATATCTCCCTGAAAAAATATACGCAACAAGAATGAACAATGCGCCCAAGAACAGCCCGTGATTGAATAAATTGTTCAAGCCATATTGGATCTGAAATAGAATCAGTGCGACAAATAAATTAAATACTGCATAACCATAATTGGCCTTAATGCTGTAACCAAACAGGCTGAGAAAACGAACTTCAGTTTGTGCAACCAGAAGATGTGGCATGGCGTTCATCAGGAACCAGCCAATGAAAAAGTCGCTGATATGGAATTGCATTATAAAGAGACTCCTTTATTGTCATTAAAGTTCGACTTGTCATTCTATGGGAAAAGGATTTGAAACTTAGGTGGGAATTTCTGCTGAAACAGGGTAATTTAACTTTCTCAGGAGGACACAATGATTCGAGGAAAAAATATCAATTTGCGACTGACTTATGAAAAGGATTTAGACACGCTTTACGAAATGGAATCTGATCTGGAAGGGCGTGGCGTAGATTTTCACATGAGCTTTAATTCTTATCCTGGGTTTAGAAAAGCATTTCAGGAACATGGCTTTTGGAAAGATGATTACCGCCAATTTGTTGTTGTGGACAAGCAGGACCGTGTTTTGGGCATTATCTTCTACATGCAAACCGTTACTTACCACCAAGCCAAAGAAGTGGGATACATCCTCTACGATCAGGAGAGTAGAGGTAAGGGCATTATGACAGAAGCCTTGAATATGATGTTAGAATATATTTTTGATACAGAGCGCATCAATCGCATACAGTTAGCCGTAGATATCGGCAATGAAGCATCAAGACGGGTTGCCCTCAAAAATGGCTTTCAAAAAGAAGGTGTTGCACGACAGGCCATTTGGCATCGAGGTGAATTTGTTGATTTGGAATGTTATTCTTTACTCAGAAATGAATATTTTAGTGAAGGCAAAAATGATTCTAACTAGTATATACTCATGCTAAACAACAAACCCCTTTTAAAATTTTTACTTGGTCTTATTATATCTGGGTTAATAAATTCTTTCCTCAAGAATTATGTGTTCAATCAAAATTTAATTTTTCTTGATTGGATGGCTTTGCTTGGATCAACTCTAGCATATTCATGGTTTTATTTGCGTGTTTATAAACCAGCAGGTAACAAGAAAGATTCATGGGAATGGCTCACCATCCCGAAAATCGTAGCAACTATTTTACCGATTTTCATTAGCCTTGATGCAATAGAACGTCTCTTTGATAATTATTTTCCAGATTTATGGTATATGGCAACTCTTTTTTATTTGATGTTAGTTTTTATATATATCCAATATCGAAAACACAAAAGAAAACAAGATTTCCAGGAAAAATAAAACTCATAAATCAGGTTAGGATTTTAATTAGACTCATTTTGCAATTTCCGTTTATACTTTGGTCAAGAGTGTAGATAGGGGGCTTTATGAAAGTGTTTTCGTCTGCCAGTCTTATTGTGACAATCTTAATATCCGTCTTCAGTTTCAATCAAATGGTATGGGCTCAGTGTGGATCATCCATTCCAGCACCAGAGTTGAGTGTGCCCGAAGATGAGGCAGAGGATGTTTCACTCACGCCAACATTGGCGATTATTTTGAGAACGGATGAGCAATCTGATGAAGGAGATTGTACGCCGTTTCGCACCTGGATTCAGGTGGCTTCACAACCTGAATTCCAACAAGATAGTTTAGTGTTTTCAACTTTGTTGGGTTTGGCCAATCAAACGGATCTTGATGTGGTCACACTTCCTGTTGATATTCTCAATACGAACACCACCTATTATTGGCGGGCAGCCACATCATTCCTATCGGATGGTGTTGAACTTGCAGGCCAATTTGCGGACGCAGCTTCTTTTAAAACTGTTGCCTGTAATCTGGATAGGCTAACAAATTTTTCTCCGGGAAATGGGGCTCGCATTTTAGAATCTCCCACATTGAGTTGGGAAATATCCGGCTTTGGCGCTCAACCTCGTTGCGAAACAAATTTGGCCGAATGGCAAATTGCCACTGACCCAAGCTTTGATATTGATACACTGGTGTTTTCTCAAACTGGCGAAGGCACGGACAGCTTTCGTTTTATCATCCCAGAGAATGCGTTAATGGCAAATACTGATTATTACTGGCATGTGAGAATTTTAGGCATCGGCGGTGAAGTTGGCCCTTGGACCACGCCCACAGATTTCACCATCGTATCTCAGATCGATGCTCAGCCGTGCAGTTGGCCAACTGTTTTAAACCTAACGCCTGCCAGCAATGCAACTGGCATCAACACAACACCCTTAATGGAGATAGATCTCGGACCAGAGCCAGCAAATGTGTGCGAACACAATGCCACCCAATGGCAAATTCTTTCTGTTGAAGATAACGATCAATCTGGATTCACCATCACGTCAAGCAATGGGTTATTGTCTTTTAACAGCCTACCAGAAGGCGTGCTGGAAACCGCCACCACGTATCGCTGGCGAGCGCGATTGCACAGCAATCTAAGCGACCCAAGCGCGTGGAGTTCCTTTTCAACTTTCACAACAGGGAACCTGATTGATTTGGAAGAAACATGCTTATGGCCCCCGATTGAACACATTTCACCAACCAGAGGGGCTGTGGGCGTGGTGTTAAATCCCACACTCACCATGCGCTTTGGTGGCACTGCAGGGGTACCGCAAAACTGTGAGCTAAGCAATGTTCGCTGGCAGGTAGGAACACAACCAATTTTTGCAACCCGCCATGTGGTCTTTGATTCAGGAGAAATGACTGGCAACAGCACCAGCCACCAGGTGCCTCAAGGTTTACTCGTCCCTGGCACCGTCTATTACTGGCGCACTCGCCCACTGAGCCAGGATGGAATCACCTCAGAAGTGGCTTGGTCTGCGCCCACATCATTCACAACCGGAGGCTCACAAGATCCAGTAGATGCACCTGATCCCGATCCAGGCGACCCTGATCCTCCAGCAGAGCCCTCCGATTCAACCGTCACTTGTGCAATTGATGTCAATAGAAACAACCTAATTGATGACAGCGAAATGTTGGAAGCCATTCGCCTTTGGGTCACTGCTGAAGTGGTGAATGAAACCGATGGTCTTAGCATTGAAGATACTGAAATTCGTGGGATGATTCGCCAATGGGTCTTGGAAGAATCTCTTAACTGTGGGGCTGAACCATTGCCACCTGTACAACAACAATTTCCTGATTTGGTTTTAAATGTAGAAGAAGTCCCACAGTGCCTACTGCTTGGCTCTTTTTTGAATCCACCACAACTCACTGTGTTCGTTCGCAACATTGGCCAAGCCAACGCGCGTGGGTTTATGTCCGGTATCTATTTATCAGACGATGAAATCATTGACCGACAGGATCAGGTGCTGCTTGGCGGTCGTGATTCTATTGCTGACCTGTCACCGGGTGCAGCAGAGCGTCTGTTTGTTGATGTAGGCGTATTGGAAAATTTAGAGTTGGGTGATTATTTCTTGGGCATGCTGCTTGACGAAGGCGAAGATGTCTTGGAAAGCAACGAAATCAACAATAGTTTTTCTGTACCTGTTAAATTAGTTGATTCCGCTGACAATTGTTAGCAGTTGACTTTTTTCAGCAAATCGTGTTAAAAATATATTAAATCTCGAAACACAGGGTGAATCTATTTTGATTCACCCTGTATTTTTATAGAGGGTGATTTTATGAAAGGAAAGGGGAAAACAGCCTTTTGGGCAGTTCTTGTAAGCATATTTCTATGCTTAAATCTTTTTTTATGGCTGGCCCCACAACAAGTTGCAGATGGTCATGACTGGTGGAAGTGGCGTCAATGGAACCGCACGGTGAATACGTGGATTCACAGCAGTTTTCAAGCTGAAGCCCGCGCCGCTCGCGATGATTGGCACAACAACACCATCATCAATTTACCACTTAGAAACTCCCATACAGAAATTAGTGTCTACGGTGGCAATTGGGGCAATACCGGCTGGAGAGGCCTGGCCTCTGTGGAGTCTGTGGGTTTTGGCTGGTGGACCTGTTGGACCTGGTGCATCATCGACCATGGCCATGCGCGCTATAACGACTTTTTTGGCGGCAGTACCGGCACAAGTGCCAATTCTGCTGCAAGAGGCACCATGTGTCAGGAAGTCGGCCACTTGTTTGGATTAGATCACTCAGCGGGTGATTGCATGGGACGTGGATACTTTAGTGGATCTTCCAATGTCGTTGGGCCACACAGCGTCAGCGACATCAACAACAAATACTAATTAACTGGAAGTAAATATCAATAATCGGGGAGAGAGGGCTATTTGCCCTTTCTGAAGTGAAAGGAGATACACGGATGAGAATGAAACTCAAAACCGTGTTATGGAGTGCGGTGGTTTTAGCACTCTTGATTGTAAATGGCTTGCTGTTCTTTGGGCCACAGCAGGTTGCAGAGGGACACGATTGGTGGAAGTGGCGTCAATGGAACCGCACGGTCAACACCTGGATTCACAGTTCGAACCAATCAGAGTCGCGTGCTGCACGTGACGATTGGCACAACAACACCACGATGAATTTACCCCTAAGAAACTCCCATACAGAAATCAGCGTTTACGGAGGCAATTGGGGCAACACCGGCTGGTGGGGCTTGGCTTCTGTAGAAAAAACCGGTTTCGGTTGGTGGACGTGCTGGACGTGGTGCATCATTGATCATGGCCATGCACGATTCAATAACTTCTTCGGCGGATCTTCCGGTACAGGAAGCGGCTCCGACATTCGCGGGGTCCAATGCCAAGAAGTAGGACACTTATTCGGATTGGATCACCACTCTGGTGATTGTATGGGCAAAGGTTACTTCGGTAGCTGGTCCAACGTGGTTGGCGGACACAGCGTCAACGACCTCAATTCGAAATATTAGGGAGTGAAACCGTGAAATATTTAAATCGGATTTTAATGGGACTGGCAGTGATTCTTATAGTTGCTTTAGCGATTCAAATCGTTAGTGTCGTTCAAAGCAAGCCCGACAAAGTTTACTTTGCCAGTTGGTTTTCTGCTCCAGAATCTGTTCAGGAAGCCCTCAAGATATCAGAGCTAGTTGTACTTGCAAAAGTAACAGGAACCGAACGCGGTAAAGATTTATCGGCCAAAATTGACGCAGAAGGCGAAGAAGATCGTATTCCCACCACCGTCGTCAATATGGAAATTGAAGAAACTTATTTTGGCAACTCGCGAAATAATTCGCTTCGCATTTTCCAAACAGGCTTATTTGTCAATGTGAACCCAAATGACTTGCCAAGCAAGCCTGATGAAAAAGACCCCGGGCCACCCGATGATCTAAAAGAGCCTCGTGAACAACCAGATCGCTTGCCTGATTACAGCGATACTCAAGTTCGCACAACAATCTTAGACGGTGACCCTCCCTACATGGAAGGCGAGTCTTACATCCTGTTCTTAACCAATGGGCCAGATGGTTTGATGCGCCCAATTGCCCCTCATGGTCGTTTTAAAATTTCAAGAGAAGGCACTTTGGAACCAGTGACAGACCGTGATTTCGCTGGCAAGCTTAGAGGTCAGCGATCTGAAGTATTGGTTGAACTCATCAAAGGTGGACGCCAGGGTGCGCCAGAACCGGGCACCAGCATTGAAGTTGCCTTGGACACTGACGGCAATGGCACCATTGGCGATGCGGAAATCCAGATGGCCGTTCAATATTGGATCATGGGCGAGCCTGTTCCTGGCACGGAAGGCGAAGTCATCGACGATGCCAAGATCAGAGAGCTCATTCAAATCTGGATCAGTGGGCAAGAAGTTCAATAGTTTTTGGATTAGGATTTAGAATTGAAGAGAGGGTGACCAAGCTCCATCGGTCACCCTCTTTCTTTTGAAATAAATATTAAAGTGGAAGCAGTCCAACACATTCTTCAATCACACTGTTAAATTCAAAAATTGCATCATCCATTTTTTCCTGTCCGGACAAAAATGTGGGAATAGATGTTAACATCTTCAACGCATTTTGTTCGGCCAATCCTTCATTGAGGAATTGTATTGCATTAGAAAAATCATTGAATGAACCTTTGAATAAATCGATAAACACATCAAACTCAATCCGTGGTGCAGCGAGTGCTAGTGCTGTTTCAGTAATATTAAACGCAAAATCAACTTGTTCGGTCAACCCATCCAAAAAACTCGAACTAATCAAGAGCAGCGGGTTTTGTTCAATCTTAGATAAGGTATCATTAATCTCAACCACAACAAAGTCGATATCATCAACAATCCCAAACACCTGATTCAAAAACAATCTGACTCGGGGATCTTCACAAAACGTAAGCTCTTTAGGAAATAGGACATCACAACCAATCAATAAACATGAGATTGTCGAAATTAATAAAACAATTATTATCTTCTTTTGGGCCATTGTTGTTTCACACTCTCTTTGGATTTAATTTTTTCTCTATCTTTAAATAGCCATGCTCCTCCAGCAAAGATACCAAACAATCCACAAAAAACATATATGAGTGGTTGGACAGCCTCAGAAACAAAAACGATATTCCAAATGCACTCATTAAGGACGAAATAAAAAGAAATCAAAACAACCCGAATCAATAACGCTTAAACCTCATCGTGCACATTTAGACTTAGCACATGTGGACATCCCAACAACATGCGCGAGAGATGCTTTCTGATAATTCATTTGCTAACTATATGCGAGCCA
Source organism: Candidatus Fraserbacteria bacterium (assembly GCA_029262795.1). GTDB lineage: Bacteria > Bipolaricaulota > Bipolaricaulia > RBG-16-55-9 > JAJCYT01 > JAJCYT01. The sequence goes on along the minus strand of JAJCYT010000006.1, from coordinate 55,204 downwards.
TGCCATTTGAATCTGATGTCGAAGTGTTGATTGAAGATCATCGTGGCTTACACACAAAATTTTCTGAATTAACCAAACAACAAGCGCGAGCCATCGGGGGCTGGACAGCCCAGCAAATCAAAACAGCACATGATCGATTGGTTGAAAGAATCCTTCAATTGGACGCAACTTTCGAGCATGATTCCCCAATCTTACTGTTTGGACAAGCACCTCAACGTCCGACCCTACAATCTTCAACTGAACACCAAAGAACCATGAATACATTGAACACTTATTCCAAGCTGACCAGCGGAGAGCGACAAGCGCTCAAGCATTGCGCACCTTGTCAGCAAAAACAGCGACAAAAGGAGAGCGCCATGCGCACGAGCAAATCCCAGACATTGGAAGCAATACGCACTATGCCCTGGAAAGATTTGGTCAGGATTCGGCCTGACGTCCACAGCTATCGTTATGCCCTTGAGGCAGATGAAGAAGCTGCCGTCGCCACAGCAGAAGCACCCTTGCCAGAAGAAGCTGTTCGCACGCCAGAACCCATTCCACCAGGCATGATGGATGAAGATACCCTGGCCGCAGCATTCGGGCAGATATTAAACTTGGATGTTACTGATCCAATTCTAGAAGACATTGTGGATGCAGTCATCAACATCCTTGAAGGCGCTCAAGCCGAAACCATTGTAGAAGTCGAAGATGAAGAACCCATTGAAGATGTGGCCGAAGAAGCGTTACGCCCATTGAGCAGCCGCATGATGAACTTGGTGGGTGGCAGAGACATCAACCGTTCTCATACCGTTTTAGAATCCGAACTCAGCCGAGCGCGATTGCCTCAAACATTTGAAAGTTCCATTCGCCAACGGTTTTCGGGTCGCCGCTACTCACGTGAAAGTTTGCAAAGCGCCATTCAAGAATATCAATCGATGACCAACGACCTCATCCGAACGACGGATTCAACGGTCCGCTATGGATCAGGCAAACGTCAATCTCGTGAAAGTATGAACACAACCGAACGCGCATTTCTTCATAAAATCGGCGAACTGATGGGTGCTTAACCACAGAAATTATTTTGAAAAAAGCTCAAATCTGAATAGCCAAAAGTCAGACTTTAAGAATTAAGTCCGGCTCAAAGAAACAAACAATCAGTAAGGAGTAAAAAGAATGGGGAAACCTGTCATTCTTGCAGACAGTCATGCGAAAACGATCAACCACACGCGGCTGAAATGTGTGGGCGGATCGGATGTGGAGGCGGGCACGTTGATCAAATCCGCCACGGGCGGCTTCGATGCTGCCGTCGATGGCGATGCCATTATCGGCTTTTCATACGAGGATGTCACTGCTGGCCAAGTCGGCAACGTGGTGCTGTTCACGCCCAGCGCCGAATGTTGGGTGGATTTGGAAGCGGGATTCAGTCCCAACTTTATGGACCCCTTCGCGGTGGCCTCAGGCAAAACCGTTGATGCAGGCACCAGCAGTGATCCAGTGGCGGGCTACATCATTGGTAAAGAACCTGGATCCAGCACTCGTGCCAGAGCACTTTTCGTCAGCGGCTTGTTCAGCACGGCCACAATTTAAGCGAGGTGATCATGAGAACTGCTACCAATTATCGAAAACGAAAACGCTTTACCCGAAATGATGTTGCAAAAGGCGCTCAGATTTTGGACGTACTCAACACCCTGGGCGTATCCAAATACAGCATTGCCAGAGTACGCGAAGACATCGGCCCAGATTTGTTCGACTATGCCATTACCACCAACATGAACGCCGTGTTGTTAAAACCTTTCAGCGAGCCAGCATTCCAAGAGTGGAAACAAGTCGTGTCCATCAGCGATGATTCTGATTTGCAGCAGCAGATCGGTATTCGCGTGTCCGGCTTTGGCGATGTGTTGGAACCATTCACCGGCTCCTTCAAAGACACAGACTTGCCCACTGAAGAACAGACCGAATATCAAATCGACGGCTTCGGTGAAATCTTCGGTATCGATTTTGAGACGGCGACGAATGACAAACTCAAATCCCTTCTATTTAAAGCTGAAGACCTTGGTAAGAAATATGCCAAAGGATTCCAAAAGTGGATGTTTCAGAACATGTTACAGGCTGATCCAAATTACACGCCGGACAGCAAAGTGCTGTTCCATGCAGATCACAACAATGACCTGCACCCTGGATCACCTGTCTCTGCCAATCCCCTGAACTTCGAAAACCTGAAGTCCGCTTGGATGAAGTTGTCTGGTCAAACCCAACAGGATGGCACGCCTGTAGATTTGAATACCTTTTACATTGTGTGTGGTTCTGAGAACGTACTCGAAGCTGAAGCCATCCAGGAAGCGCAAGGCAATCCCGACAGCGCAAACTCTGATCCAAACACTTTGAAAAAACGGATCAAAGGCATCATCTATCACAAATATCTTAGCACAGACTGGTATATCATCGCACCGAAAGAAATTTCCAACAACATGCATGTCGGCTTTTTACAGAGCGTGGGGCAAGTGCCTCGCTTGGTGAAACAGGCTGAAACATCTGACGAACATTTCCGCACGCTAAAAACCAACTGGCGCGTCGATTACTGGTATGGTGGCACCTGGCTCGATTTCCGTGGCGTCGTACGCGGCTCACAAAACATTTAACAGAGGGGTGATGAATGATGCGTAAACATCGATACACGCTTCTGTTTTCAACAATTTTTCTGACTCAACCATTGAAAGGATGGTGATGTATGGCTAGACCAGTTGTCTCAACCGGCTCCGACATCACCCATTTTAGTCGAGTGACCACGGACGAAGGCGAGCTGAGGCCCAGCCACTTTACGGTGTCATTGTCCATTAATGTTCCTGTCTCGGCAGGAGATGGTTTAATCCACTACCGCCTGGATCGTGATGCTCAATTCTTAGGTGCTTTTTTCAGCATGAGTGATACGGGTGGTACCAGTGGCAGCACTGACCTTCAAGTTCATAACGCTACTGCCACTGTGGATTTGTTCACCAGTCCACTGAGTGTGGCCTATGATGCCACCAACCCTTATGTGGAGGATGAATCTCCAGTTGGAGCACATCAGAATCTTAATGAGAATGATTTGATTCGTGTGGATGTGGATGCTGTACCAGGATCAGGAAATGCCAAAGGTGTTTTGATTCTTCGTTTCCAATGATCTCTGTTGAAAGGATAATGGCATGATCCAGATTGACTCAGCCAAACTTACTAAAGCCATCGAAGAACTATTCCCAGGTTCATCTACGACAGACGTGGCATTGAATCTTGGATTTCCAGTAACGGCCTTAGAAAACATCCTTTCAAGCGGACACTATGACGACCGAGAACGCTTTGAAGATTTTTTGCATCAACTGGGGTGTGGCTGCGGACCGGATGAATTTATCCTGTCTGAAAATCGAACCAGCCCACCTCAGGAATCCATTCGCAAGCGTTCGGCGCGTTCCACCAAATCAACCCCAAAAACCACAAAAGCGACGAAAGCCAAACTGAAGAAACCCATAAGAACTCGAACAAAAGTGAAGAAAGGAACAAAAGATAAATGACCGCTGATCTTCGCTGGGTAGAACTAAATGGATCTTCCGCAACGCCAACCCTAGGGCTTGCAAATATCAATGTGGGCAGTATTGATGCTTCAAATATTGATGCTTCAGCACATCCCGTTAGTTTGGGTAGCAATGCCTATGACAAATGGCTCAAAATTGAGTTTCTTCCTGGAGGCTTTAGTCAGGTTTCGAATTTCAAAGTGTGGCGTTCGGACAATGGTGGTGGCGATGGGGATGCATTTCCTAACGGTGTCTCTATGCAGGGCGAAGCAGGCACAACCACCAACCTGACATATGCACCACCAAGTGATCAATCGATTAATGTCTCAGAATTTCCGTATACAGAAGCCAGTGCGCTCAACCTCGGACCAACAAACATTAATGGCAGCGGTGGTGAAACTCATTTGATCCATTTTCAATTGCAAACATCAGGGTTGGCTATTACCGGTGATTATGGATTTGCCCTCACCTTTCGCTATGACGAGGAGTGATCATGCAAATTCCCCCTCATTGGTTGATCCATACTTTTGATGGCAACGTGATTCGCAGTCAAACTCTGCCTTTGACACTATTCAAGCAAGAAGGCATCAAACTGGATGAAGTGATGCAACTTGATCTTAATGGCAGCATTCCTTGGGCTTCGGTCAATTTTCTGACAGGAGATTTTTCGTACCAAGGTGCCACTATTGGCACATTCATCCATGGAGAACCGATGATTGATGAAGACATTCTGCCTTACGCAAAGCGGCGTTCCTACACCGTCATTAACATGACACGAAGCAACGATATGCGTCAACAAAAAGACTTTTATTTTCTCGGCTGGCAACTAAAAGACACCGATCAAAAACGTTATTTGGTGGTGGATGATTCAGGCAAACACGCCTGGTTTGGATCGGAAGGAGTTTTTAAATGAGTGCATGGGGCAAAAGCCCTTGGGGCAAAGATCAATGGGCAGCGGGCACTGAAGCTGTGAGTCCGCCACCGCCCAGCGTTTTGCCAATTGGGTGGGGCAAACACCCTTGGGGGTCGTTCCAATGGGGGCGGCCATGGGAACTCATTGCTGCACTTCCTACAAAGATCAACCTTCGGCTGGGTGTTCTCCACCTTATTCAAGATCGGGAAAACTCAACTCTCAGCGGTACTATGGTGGTTCGTGGTCGACCGGATGCAAGCTTGGTACGTGTCAAAACTCCAACAGGAAAGTTGCTCTCATGGGATTAAACACTCAATTACTCGGCGCTCGATTCGATCTGGAGTTATTTGCCAAAACCACACTTGGCCCGATTGTATTCCAGGTTCTCGATGAACAAGGCGAAGCCTGGCCAATCACAGCACTTGACGAAATCCACATCTGGGTCAAATCTCATCCAGATGATGCAGATGTGGACGCTCTCATTTCCAAAAAGGCACAACTCGTTGAACCATCAACAGCCACTTATCAAATCACGCTTTCTCCCCTTGATACCAGTCTGGAAAACAACAACTACGTCTATCAAATGGTACTAAGCGATGGTATTAACCAGTATGTGATCTTCTACGGCGAATTTATTATCCAGGATCGAATTCCTAATTGAGGTGACTCATGGCTACATTTTCCTATAAAAGCGGCAATACAAAAATGGATGCGCTCCGAGAACTTCTGGATGACACTCAGCACGGACGCTTTGTATTTCCTGACGAAGTGCTAAATACTTTCCTCTCCAAAAGAAAAGATCTTTATCAAATCGCTGCCGATGCTTACATTTGGCTTTCTACCAATACTGAAGCCCTCAAGAAAAAATTTGGTTTACATTCTGCTGTTACACCTAATGATTTATTGAATATGCAACAACGCGCTTTCGATATCGCCGAACAGTTCAGAAATCAATCTAGCGTTGAGCTAACTTTCATCGAAGAAACATTTGATGCAGGTGTGCATCTCCGCAAAAAGACAAATGAAAAAATTCTCTAATCATTCGTGATTTGTTGTCAAACCCATTAAACATCTTCTAAAATCAAATAATTGGCTGAAAGTTTCGTTCTCTTTTGGGAGGTAAAATGGGCAAGTGTGTTTTGCTGGTTATTGTGCTGGTTATGCTCGAGGCGGTCTTTTCTTTAGATGTTGGTGGTCAGTCAGACGCTGTCAACAAAATTGATCCTGCCTTACAAGCAATGATGGAAACACAGTCTCAAATCACTGTTCTCATTCTTGGCAGTGATCAACTGATGAACCCACCTGACGGATATCAAACTTTTATTGAAGCCAACGCCAGCACCAATCGACTGACATTGCGGGATGAAGTGATTACTGAACTCAAATCCATTGCTCAGGCGCAACAGCCTTTCATTATGGATCAGTTGGATCATGTGTCTACCGCGGTTCAATTGTGGTTGGTCAATGCGATAGAGGCCACCGTGTCGCCAGATACCATCAACCAATTGGCAGCCATGGATGAAGTTCGATACCTCTATCCAACCGCAAAGATGAGTGTACAAACCTCTGGTGTCGGTGTAGAAGCAGTGATTGAACCTAACCCGGATCGCAGTTTTAGTCTTGAAGGAAAAGAGGTTCCTTGGAACGTTACTGATATTGGCGCCGAACGCACATGGCGCGAGCTTGAGGTATATGGCGAAGGTACGATCATTGCCTCGATTGACTCAGGCATCAATTATCTTCATCAGGACTTGATCAACAACGTCTGGATCAATGAATCCGAAATACCCAACAATGGCATTGACGATGATGCCAATGGTTACATTGATGATCTCTACGGATTCGACTTTGGCCTTATGAACCCTAGAGTTGGAGACTTTAGTACCAGCAGACAACATGGCACATGGACTTCAGGCATTATTGTAGGAGATGGCAGCGGTGGCATCCTTACAGGCATTGCCCCGCTCGCTCAAATCATGATGCTTAAAGGTGGTTTTAGCCAAGCCAGCTTTGTACTGGCTTTTCAATACGCCCTCGAACACGGTGCCGACGTCATGACGATGAGTTTTAGTATTCCTGGCCTTGGACAACTTCGAGGCTTCTGGCGCTTGATGGCCGAACACGCGATTGGGGCAGGCATGGTGCTGGTGTCCGGTGCCGGAAACTTTCAGCAAACCGCACCGCATCCTGTTCAGTTGCGTACCCCAGAAGATATTCCTGCACTCATTGCTGTTGGCGGTGTTGGGCAGTTTAAACAGCCACTCTCTTTTAGTAGTACAGGTCCTGTAGAATGGTCATCTGTTGAGCTTTACCAAGGTGCTGCTGAATTAATTAAACCAGATGTCAGTGCGTTTCCTGGGGCAGGTTATCCCTTGCTGGGGTTGGGTCAAGAAGGCTATGACACAGGCAATCGCCGAGGCAATTCCTTCAGCGGACCACATGCTGCGGGCACAGCAGCTCTTATGCTCTCTGCAGCACCGACACTTCCAGCTTGGAGAGTTAAAGCTATTTTAGAATCCACCGCTACTGATCTTGGAGATCCAGGTAAGGACAATATTACCGGGGCTGGACTGATTAACGCTTTCGCTGCTGTTGAACTTGCGATAAGTGAGTTGAACACAAACGACTAAGTCTTCAATGTTCTAAGTTAGTATTTGGTCATGAGTTATAATGACCGACTTGCCAGCGAAGTGGATCAGGTGCGACGACATCTGGGAGATGTGCAAGACCCAACCTTGTTCAGCGACAACGAGATTCGTGGATACCTTAAGAATTTTTCCAACTTCAACGAAGCCATTGGCCGCCTTTTTTTATCATTGGCTGGCGATCCTGTCATGCTCTTGGTGGTCTTTGATCGCCAAGATGGTCGCATGACACTAACAGAGCTTTCGGCGCTGTATCAAACGTTGGGTCGATTCTGGCTTGGTAAGGATCGTTAATGTCAATCCCATCACCCACCTATACCACTGTCACCCTGGATGATTATTTCATCGAAGGGTTTCATGAAAATACGCAACCAATGAACCCAATCAACGCATTGGGCATCGGCATCCCTTTTGGAACTGTCTTAGAGTTGAGTTCTATTTTTAAAAACCTTTCTATTTTGGCTCGAAATAGTGTTGGTTTAGGAAGCTCTATTTTGAATGAGGGTGAAGCCGATCAAGGCACGCTGCTTGACGGAAGTTGGATCACAGGCGCAGACCAACGTGTGTACTTAAGCAACCCACAAATTCAATTCCCTCATCACACTTCTATGGAAGGCACGATTTCTTCTGGCACTGAGGATGTGATCAATATTTCGGTTGGCGCCTGGGTTCGTAACTGGACTGCTGGCACATTGTTGTTCAAAAAAGATGTTTTTGATGTTAATCGAACCTTAGTTCAAAACCTTCCAGAGGATGAATGGTTTTCTGTAGCGGTACTCGTTTCAGGCACCAGCCGGCGTGTGTTCATCAACGGCCTGGAACAATGGTCTGAAACTGAAACCAATCCAATCAGTCACGCCACCAATGATTTTTTTATTGGTCAAAACGATGTCGCGGGCGATCCTGCCACCGCAGAAGTTGGCGAAGTGACATTTCTCGCTGATGCCAACATCCTCGGCTTGCTGCAATCACTCAGCGCATTTAGCGGCACCTGGCGCAGTCCAATCATTGATCTAGGATCAGAAAAAATCCTTTCCAAAATCACACATCCAGATTCCTATATTGCCCCTTCTCACAACCTCACCCTCGAATTGAGGTTAAGCGACACCACCCCCATGCAAACCTTCAAAAGCGAATCCTTTGTGCTTGGCGATCAGCACGAAGATTTTCCAAACCGAGGTTTTTATCCACGCGAATATCTCAAAGGCCGATATCTTCAAGCCATTGCCACATTGAGTAAGGATCGTGTCCTGCCATTCCTTCCTTTTGCTAAAGGTATACAAATGCGTTTTCGCTAAACATTTCAACAAAGTGCTTGACAACGTTATCAGCATGCAAGAGTGCGGATTTTCTATTTCTTCAACACCTGACCGGATTGACCAAAGGCAACTTGTCCAATCATTTGGCGAAGTTGGCAGATGCAAAACTCGTCAACATCGACAAATCTTTTTCCGGCAAAACACCGAAAACAAAACTCAGCTTGGCCAAACAAGGGCGTACTATGCGATTAAACAACATTGGGAACAGCTGAGCCAATTGAAAGATGATGTGGCCAAGTGGCAATCTGAAGGTTCTGCGTAACTTTATTGTCCTTATCCTGGCAAATTGAATTGGGTTGACTAAAATTCAATCATCCAACCGTTATTGATAGGGACTTATGTCAAAAGAACAAATTTGCGAATGTGTCGAAACACTGGATCAAAGTCGACTTGCATTATTGGATCAATTAGACTCACTTAACGAAGACAAACTAACGAACAAACCCACACCAGAGGAATGGTCTGTGTTGGGTATTGCTCAGCACCTGATGCTTAGCGAACGATTTATGTTGGACCATTTACCTGAGCCCGAAACATTGAAGCCGCAAAAGGCCTCTTTAAAAAGTTACATGATGTACCCCATTGCAACTTTTGTACTTAACAGAGATATCTCTGTACCAGCCGCCGCACAAGTAACCCCGGATGATTCAATCACCGTTTCAGAATTGCAAGCGAAATGGGATGAAAGTCAAGCTTGGCTTAAAGCATTCGTTGAACAAAAAGACAATAGTGATGTAGTTCAAGCCTTACTGAATCATCCATTCATGGGACCGTTACCCACCCTCAAGTTTGTTCAGTTTATGCAAACCCATTTCAACTACCACAATCGTCAAATTCAAAAGCGAATTCCCTCTTCAACATAGGATTCCTTTAATGATCGGACACTTGGGTGTCAGTTTTGTGTTTTTCATGATATACTAACTCCACATAATCATTTTAGGAGGACTTGCTGTGGTTGAAAAACAGAGTTATAAGCACGGGACATTTTCTTGGATCGATCTATCCACAACGGATCAAGCAGCAGGAAAAGCTTTTTATCAAGAGTTATTTGGTTGGGATGCAAATGATATACCCGTAAGTGAGGGTGTGTTTTACACCATGTTTTCTCTTAACGGGAAAAATGTTGCTGCTCTTTCGGAACTGCAACAGGAAATGAAAAAACAAGGTGTGCCCCCACACTGGAACTCTTACATCACCGTTGACAGCGCTGATGAGGTGGCAGCCAAAGCCAAAGAGCTTGGGGCTAATGTGATGATGGACCCTTTTGATGTGTTTGATTCGGGCCGCATGACAGTCATTCAAGATTCTCACTCAGCCACATTTTCTGTTTGGGAGCCAAAAAACCATATTGGCGCGCAACTGGTCAACGAACCCAATACCTTCTGTTGGAATGAACTCGCCACACACAGCGCCGAAGAAAGCAAAGCATTTTACAACAAACTGTTTAATTGGGACACAGACATTATGGAAACCCCTCAAGGTCCGTATCATGTGTTAAAAAATGGGGAAGACATGAACGGTGGCATCATGCAAATGACAAAAGAATGGGGGAATGTTCCCCCACATTGGGCCGTTTACTTTTCCGTGGCCGATTGCGATGCAACCGTTAATAAGATTAAAGAACTTGGCGGAAAAGTTCTTCATGGCCCATTCGATGCCCCCAATGTTGGTCGAATTGCTTCTGTGGCTGATGCTCAAGGGGCTTCTTTTTACATCATGACCTTTGCCACCCCATCGAGTTAATTTGAAACATAATAAAAAAGACCTGGAAAATTTTCAGGTCTTTTTTATTTGCTTAAACTCACATTTGAAATCAAAACTGAACCTCTAACAAAGGCAATTCGACATTCCAATCTGACAACATATTGACTGTGATATCTTCCATTGAAGCATTTAAATTAAATCCAAGTGTCGCCAGCAAAGCCGGAATCCCTGGAAAGAACCATATAGTCGTCAGCACGCCGTTACAAGGATCATGCAGAGTAAGCGTAATGGAGCAAAACTCACTGAAAAAACCAAATAAAGGATCAAACGACATCGCTGCCCATGCAGTCGTAAAGGCCAGGGCAGCCCAGATATTGCCACGAACACCCAACTCACCGCCCATCCAATAGACTCCGGCAACACTGCCTAAGGCACGCCCCACCTGAAGAGACTGCAATAAAACAGCAATATTTCCAAAACATATAAAGCCAGAACAATCCGACCCAAGTGCATCAAGCATTAAAGCACCCACACCAAAACCAAGCGTTCCACCCAAAAAGGCGCCCGCTTCAGAGGCTGCCAGCTCATAGATAAAAAAATCACCCGGCTTTGTTTCCTGTTGCACCTGAGCAAAAACTGGCACTGCAAGCAACAAAATCATGACCAAGCCCAATAGCGGTTTCATTCACTTGCTCCATCTGAAAGTGTTTTTTCAAAGTGAGTGCGCCAAGATTCTGGCAACGCTTCTACATCAACCGCTCGCTTCATCAACTCACGTTCATCTGAGTTGAGATAAAGAGTCATGATGTCACTCACACTCACTTTTCCTTTATCCTGTTCGAGAAATTCAATTGAATCGCCCGCCTGGATCTCACCTTCTTTCAGCACACGAAAATAAAACCCGAATTTTTTACTGTCCATAAAACGCTTGACCATAGCTTGATCCCCAAAACGTATGCCTAACTTAAAACAAGGTACACGTGGTTGGGTCACCTGAAGCTCTGCAGTGCCAATACGCAATTGATCTCCAATAAAAATTTCATCATCCAGGCAGCCATCCACAGTTAAATTTTCGCCAAAGGCGCCCCAGTTAAATTCATGATCCGGCAATTGTGATTTCCAATAAGCGTAATGATTAGCCGAATACGCGTAAACAGCCATGTTTGGCCCACCGTGTACTGAAAGATCGGCTTGTGCATCACCCTGTAAATTCAGCTTCTTAAGTTCAATCGGGCCGGACACTGGTTCTTTATAAATTCCCGTAGAAATTGTTTTGCCATTCCACTCAACTTCACGAGGCATGCCCACATTCACCGAAACAACATTCATGGTGGACTCCCTTTATTTGCTGTTTTAATAAAATCATCATAATGCACAAACTAAAGTTTTCCATCCCCTCATCGTCACGATTTAAACTTCGCCCATGGCACAAGAACTGTACAAACCCGTTGATTTTGCTGAATTGACACTGGCTGCCACTTTAAATCTTGGCGTGACCACAGAAATGCTGATCAATGAAGATATCACGACTCTGGAAAATAAAGGTTGGGTGGTCATCCGAGATTCAGTCGATGGTGATGAAGTGATTGAATACACAGGTCGAGATGCAGGCGCAAGAAAACTGACTGGCCTCACACGAGCCGTGGCAGGCAGCAATGTCCCCCATCAAGCTGGACGACCAGTGTACGTCGCTAACTCAGCACAATACATTCGCCAGCTGGTTGAACGGCTCAACAGCGTGTCAAATGATGATCATTCAATTTCAACACGAAAACTCAACCTGAAAGAATCAACACAACTCATCATTTCATCCGATACAGTCACTATTGATAGAAGTATCCATGCCATTGACACCGAAGGTGCTGCCAGCATGGATGAGCTGACAACGATCAATGGGGGCACTGAGGACGACCTCTTGTTTCTGAGCGCCGCCAACAGCAATCGCACCATTTATTTAAAACATAATTTGGGGAATGTGCTGACAGCACATGGACATGACGTTCGCCTTAACAACAAGCGTGAAACCAAACTCCGTTTTGATGGCACAAACTGGAACGTGGTAGATGGTGATCATGTGCCCCGAACGGTTCAACTTGCGGTCCAAGATGCTCAAAGTCCAGTTCAAATCAACGATGGACTAGCCTATTTCCTGATTGACAAAACATTGGGCGGGAGCATTCTTGTTGATGTTCATGCCCAGGTATTTACTCCCGGAGGATCAGGAAACACTGAAATACAGATTCACAACCTCACCCAAACAGCAGACATGCTCTCATCCAAAGCGATCATCGAAACCGGAGATTTAGGTTCTCATTTGGCCACGACCTTGCCTATAGTGGATGCTAACTATAAGCAGGTCAACGCATACGACATTTTGCGCATTGACGTAGATGCTGTTGGCACAAGTCCCGAACCACTCGGTTTAATTCTCACCCTTCATTTTGAACTGAGTTAACACGATGATCCCAGTTATTTGGAAGAATACAGTCAATGTCTCTTTTATTGATAATAGCCTAACCAAGATTTCTGGAGGTTCAGGCTGGAATGCTGGTGCTATATCACGTCAAATGCTGCATGAAGGCGATGGATACGTTGAAACAACTATTGCCAACAGTGAAACCGAAACGAACCGCTTCATCGGACTCAGTAAAACCAGCCCTGATGCTGGTCGAGATTCAATCGAGTTTGGTATCTATTTATTAGATGGCAGTCGTTTATGGGTTATGGAATCTGGTGTCACTGTTTATAACTCTGGCACCTATACATCCAATGATGTGGTACGAGTTGAAGTAGCTGGAACAAGTGTTTTATATAAGAAAAATGGAATCACCCTTTACACTTCATCAGTCATCCTCTCTGAAAACAACTATCCATTATTAGTAGATACTTCAATCCACAGTGACACTGGAACGCTTATTGACGTCATGGTCAAAGGATTTGAAGATCCAATTCCAGAAACTTTATCTATAAAACCAGTCAAATGGATCAATCAAGTAAATGTTTCTTCTTCAGAAAATGAGCTTCAAAAAACATCTGGTACAACCCAAGTATGGAATTCAGGTGCAGTGTCCTCACAAATATTGATCTCAGGTGACGGATATGTAGAAACTAAACTTGAAGATAAAAACTCAAATCGCATGATTGGCCTCAGCAAGGGAGATACGGATCAACATCATGATGACATAGATTTTGCTATCTATGTTCACACAACCCGGCTGTACGCTTACAAAAATGGGACAAGCCTCTTTACAGGGCCTGATTATGTGATTAACGATATTATTCGCCTTGAAGTATCAGGTTCAGATGTTTTGTATAAACAAAATGGCATCCCTTTTTATACACTGAACAACACTATTGATATTGACAGTTATCCTTTGTTAGTAGATACCTCTCTTTTCGAAAGCAATGCTGTATTAAAAAATGTAATTGTAAGTTCAAGCTTTAAGGAGACTCCCAGCCCACTTTATTTGAAGAACAAATTTGTTCGTTGGTCCAATGTTTCCAATATTTGTGTTGAAGGACAAAGGCTTGAAAAAATCGCGGGTTTAAATGCTTGGGATGCTGGAGCTATCTCCGTACAAAGTGTTCCTCAAGGCAATTGTTATGTGGAAACAAAACTGACTGATAATTACAAAGATAGAATGTTTGGCTTCAACAAAGGAAATCCAGGATATGGCACGGACATTGACTTTGCAGTCTCTTTGCACAGTGATGGAACATTTCGTGTTTATGAAAGCGGCATCGAAATAAATACCTTTGGCCATTATTACACTGGAGACATTGTTCGAATAGAAATCAATGAGGATTCAGTGTTTTATCGAGTAAATGGTGAAATACGCTTTGCTCATTTCAATGTGATTGATAGCAGCAGTTATCCTCTTATGGTCGATGTTTCAATGAAAGAGATCGGGGCAACACTTCATGGTGTACATATTGGTTCGGAGGCACTTTCCCGACCACAAGCTCTCATTTATTAGATTCACTCAACGAAACCGGGCCACAAATCGCTTCAAAATCTTGGGGGGAATCTCTACCTGGTGCTGTTGGACTTTTTGCGTAAGGGATGCCACTTGATCAGCAGGAAAGTAGCCAGCATTTTGGTAGATATTTATTCGTAGAATCAATCCTTCAGTATCTAATTCAGGATGAAACTGGGTTGCATAAATGTTGTTTTTTATTCGAAACATTTGATGAGGACAACTTTTTGAAGACGCCAACAAAACCGCTTGATCGGGCAATGCCTGACATGCTTCCTTATGTCCAACAAAAGCTTCAAACTGGCCTGGAAGTCCGTGCATGATTGGATCATCCTTCGCTTTCTTTGTCAGCTTAATGGTCACCGCGCCTACAGATTCTGCATACTTTTCCTTGGACACATTGCCCGATTGATGTTTCACCAGTACACCAAAACCATAGCAAGCACCCAGATACGGCACATCTTTTTCAACAATCTCATCCAGTAAGCCACTGAGGTCGCTTTCAAATTGCTTTTGTTCGGCGCTTTTCTCGGCTTCAGCATCGCTGACATTACTGGAACCCCCACCAACAATGACACCCGAATAATCACTTAGACGCACAGATGGAATGCCGGTTTGTTCCATACGGACACGGTGAATATCTTTATCCGTCAATTGCCCAAAACGAAGGATGGCTTCGAGTTCATTGTCAGCAGCTTTATCATTTGCCCGAAGCTGAAGGACGAGAAATGGTTTCATAAGTTGATCCAGAAAACTTTAACGCACGCATGCCAACATTTCAAAATTTTCTTAAAATGATTACTCATCGTCGGCCATTAAACTTTGGTCATGCCCAATGAACTTTACACGCCTGTGGATTTTGCCGAACTCAGTCTGGCTGCATCTTTGAATGCGGGTGTCAGCAACGAAATGATCGTTAATGAAGACATCAATTCACTTGAACCCAAAGGCTGGCTGGTCATTCGTGATCCGATCAATGGGGATGAAGTAATTGAATACTCAGGCAAAGATGCTTTGACAAAAAAACTCACCGGGCTTGTTCGAGGCGTGGCAGGCGCTGATGTTCATCATGATGCCGGACGGGCTGTATTTGGGGCGACCACAGCCCAATATGTAAAGCAATTGGTCGATCGTGTCAACACCATTTCTGATGACGATTTTGAACTTTCCTCCCGAAAACTAAACCTCAAGGATGCCACGACACTAACCATCACCTCCGGTGCGATCACCATCAATCGCAGTTCCCATAGCATAGATACTGAAGGGGCCGCTGCCAGTGACGACCTTGACTCCATTAACGGCGGCGTCGAAGGCGATCTTCTTTATTTGCGTAATATCAGCAGTTCAAGAATCATTACCCTCAAACATAATGTAGGCAATATCCGCACACCAAGCGAAAATGATACTGTTTTGGATTTGCCTGATAAAGAAACATTGCTCAAGTTCAATGGTATCCATTGGTTAGTCATTACTGAATTTCCAGTAAAGCTGGAAGTAGAAGCTAACTTTCCGCGTGGCTATTTACATGGATTGATTTTAAGCAACAACAGTATCGACCAGATTTATGATCTTGATGTTGGTATTGGTGTGGCTCGCGATGAATCTGATTTATTTAACCTAAAAATAGATAGTGTGGTTACCAAACAACTTGACGCTATATTTGCAGAGGGCAACAATGCTGGTGGTCGTGATTCGGCAGATGCGCTTGTTGCTAATGAAGAATATCATGTTTATCTGATTGGGGATAGCACCTTAGTAAAAGCAACAGATGTTTTCTTTTCCACATCTACCACCCCGACACTTCCCTCAGGCTATGACTCCAAACGCCGCATAGGAAGTGTATTCACAGACGATTTGAGCAATATTAGGAGTTTTTTCCATCAAGGCGATTACTTCCGCTTTAAAGATGTTGTTGACGATTTTTTCACATCCAGTGGTAGCGTTGGCAGCTACCAAACAATCACCTTAACAGTGCCTGAACATAGCATGGCTCATGTGTATGTTCGATCTTATTGTCCCAGCGAAGTTCACACAGGGGTATCTTTACGCTCAGTTGGAACCACAGACATTGCATCATCACGCCAGGCTATTGCTGCCTGTCGAACCTATACCACGTCTACCCCTTATATTGGCGCATTGACATTTATATTAACTAATGAGAATTCTCAAGTTGAAGGTACAATTTCAGCAGGCTCCTTTGGTCAACTTGACGTTAAAACCATTGGTTACATTGATTTGCGTGGTAAGGATAAATAAGGAGGCTTTATGACACGCCCTGCAAAAGGCATTTATTATGACGTATCTGGAAATATCACCTATTCAGGGTATCGACCATTGGCCGACCCGCTTGGTGTCACCTGGCAAGCGAGCGATGCTCTTAGTGCTTCTGAACGTGATTTGTTGTCGAATAACAATCATGAAGATCTCATCTGGAACGGCACCACTTTGGTGCTTAATTTTGATTCTTTGGATCGGACAAAAGAAGAGAAAATCACGGAGATCAAGGAAGAAGCACAGCAACAGATTTTAGACCTTGCCCCAGAATGGAAACAACGTAATATGATTGCCCGAGCCGTGGAGTTGGTGCAATTGGGTCAAACCACCGATCCAGAATTTATCGCCATTCAGGCAGTCTGGGATACTGTGAAAGTCATCCGTGCTACTTCTGATCAACTCGAAGCTGATGTCAATGCAGCAAACACAGAAGCTGGCGTAGATGCGGTAGTTTGGCCTACCACCTGATGTGGCCTCCCCTGCGACACAACAATCTTCATCTCAAATCATATACAGCTTGGTTGACCTGAACGCTGTTAGGCATTTTGCCATGATGTATGTTTCCTCCATATACTGAATCCAAAATAGAACTAAGAAAGTTATTGGATATTCGAATATGACAAAACTCGCCTACATTGCTGGTCCCTTGTTTAACGAAGGGGAACGATGGTTTAATGAATTGGTTGATCAAATTGCCCAAGATGCTGGCTACGATACGTTTTTGCCTCAACGTGACCTGGGCATACTGGGAGAGGATCAGGGGCCTGATGATTGGTTGGATGCTGCCAGCATCTTTCAGGAAGATTTAGGGTATTTAAAGCGTGCTGACATTGTGATTGCCACACTCAACGGACTGCAAACGGATGACGGCACCGCCTGGGAGTTGGGGCATGCCTTTGCCGAAGGAAAGCACATTGTGGGGTTGTTTAATGACCAGCGTGTTCACTCAAAAGACGCCATCCTGAACCCAATGATTCAGGAGAGTTTAAACCACTTGTGTCATTCTCTGGATGAACTGAAGGGTTATCTTAATAAATTATGAATTTTTCAAAATTGCCCCCAAGAACACTGTTCGTTGGTATCCTGCTTGGCGGGGTGCTTGGCACAGCCATTGGGGTGGTTACGAGAGACATTCCCATTGGGCTGCTAGCTGGCATGTTGTTGGGGGGATTGTTTGTCACCTTAAACCATGCAGCCAAACAACAGCGTTGAATTATTTCAAGGAGAATAAAAAATGAATGTTAATCTTGCATTAATTGCTTTATTGGCTGTTGCTTTGGGGTTAGGGGCATTTTTTGTGGTTCAATCCATGCCAGCGAATACAGAACTTAAAGACTACATTGAGTTGATGCTAGAACCCCAATTTGATACTGATTTATCTTACGAAGCACAAGAACAAATGCTCCTGAAAATAGGGGAAATATTCCATCAACGACTTGCTGCCGCAGGCATAAAGGGCGTTCAACTAGAAGTGAATGAAGTTTTTGATATTAACGTCAACATTCCCTTAAACATCGATCCAGAGGAAGTCAAACCCTTGCTGCTCAGCAAAGGCCAACTGAGTCTGCATGATGTGGTGCAAGCAGGAAACGCCCCCAATTCAACCATCACACCCAATTCTGATTCAGAAATGATGTTGAAAGACACTGAGGATGTCCCTTATCTGATTCTCCGCGAGCCGTTTTTAAGTGAGGGTATTTTGGAATCCGCCAAAATTGCCATGCCTGATGATCGAGGTTTTTCAGCCTTTCGTATCGAACTCAAATTCACTGAGCAAGCTGCCCAGATTTTTGCCACCCATATCATCGAATTGGCACCAAATAACCATATCGCCTTGGTTGCAGATGGCACGGTGTTGTCGGCCCCCATGGTGACAGAATCTTTTATTGGCTTTGCCCGAGACCGAGGTGCGGTGGACACTGCCGTAATCGAAGGAAATTTTGATGAAGATGGGGCCCAGCAACTTGTCCTGCTGCTAAATACGGCACCGTTGCCAACAGAGATAATTCTGCTGTCAGAAAGACTCATCACTTCACAGGAGGATGAATAAATCGAATAGGTAGCAATTTGCAAATTTGTCTTCTTGAGAACTTCTTTTCGAATTTGTTTCCTCTACAATAGTTGAAAATTGTTCAAAATTATTTTCTTTGCCGCTGATTGTTTGGTTAAAGGGGGAAGCAAAATGAGATCGTATGTGAGGCCAAGTTTGGTCATCTGTTTAATGTTGCTGGTTGCCAGCCAAATGAGCTTGGCCAATTCGGCTTCGATGGACTTATTCCAATCTGTCAAAACCATTGCCCTTTCATTGGACAGCAATGGTAACGATGTTTTAGATGAATCCGAAGTTCTCACAGCCATCGAATACTGGTCAAAGAATCAGTCTGTCCCTGGAGCAAATGAATCCATTTCGGATGTAAAAGTACTTGAGCTGGTCAAGAAATGGATTTTAAGCACCTCTGTCAGCCAACCCACCCAGACCATCGAACCCTTATCCGTAAATGAAGTACGAGTGGTGGCATTATCACCTTTGCTGCGTGAAATCTGGTTAAGTGGACAAAGCATTGCAACCACCGAAATTCAAATTTATGATCTGCAAGGCCATCTGCTCATTCATCGTCAACAGCCTGGTCGCGCACTCAACTTTCATTTATTGAGCGAATCAGGGCACCCTCTGGCCAACGGCACATATCTTATGATCGTTTCCGCCACCGGCCTCAGTGGCGAACGCTGGCAAGGCAAGATGCAAAAACTGCTTGTATTTCGCTAATAGCTTCAAAGGAGACAGCGTTTGGCAACGTGGTTGGCTCATTTAAGAATCGCTGAACGGGTTTTTTCTGAAATGGATGGTCTTGACCAACTATCTTTTTATATCGGCAACATTGCGCCGGATTCTGGATTGCCGGATGAAAATTGGGAAACGTTTACCCCACCCACAGAGATCACTCATTTTTTAGCGCCAAAAGCATCTTTGTATTATTCAAAGGATTTAGAATTTTATACGCAGTATCTTCAAAATGATCTTTCAGTTGATTCTGATCCAGAGAAATTTTCACTTCTGCTTGGGTATTTTTTTCATCTTATTATTGACAATTTATGGGGCATTCACTTTGACCGTCCTCTGAGAAAGAAATATGAAAGAGAATTTGCGGCAGATCCCAAGTTCATTTGGGAAACCAAAATGGACACGTATGGGCTGGATCACATTTTTCTTAGAGATCATCCAAATGCAGCGTTCTGGCAAGTGTTTATTAATGCCCACTATGACAAAGAATATTTAACGCATCTTTCAGCCGAAGCCATCAACCACCGAATCGGCTACATCAAAAGTTACTATCAAACAGAAACAGACACCGTTCGTGAAATGTATAAGCGGCCTTTCATTTATCTTGATGAGCAGGGCATGAACACACTCATTGATCAATTTACACAAACCCTGATTCAGATTTACCAATTTATCTGGCAGCAAAAACAACCTGTGATGGGAAAAGAATCCATTCTTGAAATGCTTTCAAATTGATCTTTTATTCTTTTTCCCAATTGGATTCTCTCACGCTTTCACACACAATTGAACGATAATATTGATAATATTCCTCCCGTCCCTTTTGCTGCGTCTGATTGTGATCGGGGTTGAAGCGCCACTGATCCTGGGCTTCGTCAGATTCAAACAGCACCACATTGAGGCGTTCGCCATCTTCGGCAGTAAAGACTTTGGATGAAATAAACCCTGACAATTGGGTGATTTGATCCATCATGCGCATGCGATCTGCGTCATAGGCGTCCATGTCGATGTCTTTACGAAGTTGACTGAAAAACAGTGTGACCATCATGGTGCAACTCCTTTTTGATTCGGGGTAAAATATTGTTGACCAAACGCTGGCGCGAGCTGCCTTCCAGATCGTGTGGCGAAAACGGCATTGCATATTGATTGTAAAGCTGGATCAAGCGATAGATTTCCTGTGCCTCAGTCTGGTCGAAATCTACTTTTTCTCCATCCTCTGTCATTAAGCTCAATTGCTCTGCCACCAATTGTTTCATCGCAATTCGTTCGACGCAATCGGCATTGATCACACAGACACCATACGTGCCTTTGGTCCAATGTTCCCAGGTAAATTGGGCATAGGCTTCAGCAGCCTCCGCCTGAAGCACTCCATGTTCATCCAAAATATCAGGCGTAAAATTGTAAAGCTGACAGGCTTTGAGGATTGCGCCTTTCAAATCAATCAAAAAATCGGACTTGAGTTTGAGCGAAATTTCAGGCAGCGACATCTGGTTCAGATAAGGCATGACACGCTCAATCCAAGCCATGACAGAAGATGCAAAGTAGCGGTCCAAAACCGTTTCCTTCAATGGGAATGCACCGTTTACATGCGCTCGGACCAAACGGGAAGTCACTATTTCATAAGAGGCTGCAGGTATACATTGATGCTCAATCAATTGCTCAATCTAATTTATGCTGAGTCGGGACTGTGCGCTGAGGTCATCTATATGAACAAAGTGTTCGCCCAGATAATCATAAACCTGCTTCATGGTGTAGGTGGTCATTGAGGCTCCTTTGAGTGTCAAACATTCAAGGAATTTTAGCGCAGGGATGATTCGACACAGATCGAACTATGGTCGCTGTATACTCTTTATGAAGGAGTTTTTATGATTGAATCTTCAGCAAAACCGGATTTGGCGGCAATTGCTTCGCTGATAGGAGAACCCTCTAGGGCAGCAATTTTAGAGGCGTTGATGAGTGGCGAATCCCTGCCCGCAGGGGATCTGTCCACTCGCGCCTGTGTGTCACCTCAAACCACCAGTTCGCACCTGAACAAACTGGTCCAGGGGGGCTTGGTCAAAGTCG
This sequence comes from Candidatus Fraserbacteria bacterium, assembly GCA_029262795.1. Taxonomy (GTDB): domain Bacteria; phylum Bipolaricaulota; class Bipolaricaulia; order RBG-16-55-9; family JAJCYT01; genus JAJCYT01. Next base: position 34,005 of record JAJCYT010000006.1, on the reverse strand, counting down.
AACCAATCGGCAAGCGCCGTTACTTTAAAATTGCCAGCGTAGCTGTGGCCCAGGCCATTGAGGCATTGTGCCTGATCGCACCGCCAAAAAAGATACGCTCGTTGAAAGCCAGTTTTGAAGCCGATGCACTGCGGCAATCGCGCACCTGCTACGATCATTTGGCAGGCAAATTGGGCGTGGCAGTGACTGAGTTTTTAATCAATGAAAAATACCTAAAACTGAACCCTGATAAGTTCATCGTAACACCAACCGGCGCAGAATGGTTTGCCTCGTTTGGGGTGGATGTGGATGCTGCACGACAACTTCGGCGCAAATTTGCCTATCCCTGCCTGGATTGGAGCGAAAGGCGGCCGCACCTTGCGGGCTCTTTAGGGGCAGCATTAACCTCTGCCTGGTTTGATAAAGGCTGGGTTGCCCGAATGCAGGACACCCGTGCGATTCGATTGACCAAAGAAGGACAATGTGGTCTCAAAGAAGTCTTTAAAGTTAACGAACTTAAGTAAGCCACCGAGGTTATTTCTTTATTTGATTTTGAATCAGCGATTTTGCGACACGTTTGGCTGTTTGCGCTGCCAGCTTGGGTTGTTTGGAAACTTGTGCGGTCACTGTGGCGCCTTCAAACAAAAGGGCAATTTCATCAGCGAGTCCATCTGGATCAACAGCCCCGGCATCAATAGATAAGGTTTTAAAATATTGTCTCAATCGGTTTTTATAACGCTTGCACACTTTACGGATATTCACCTCATCTTCTGTAAATTCACCCACCGCAGTAATATACATACAGCCGAAAAAACTCCTACTCAGAAACCATTTTTCTGCCACATCGAAAATTGATTCCAAACGCTGCTGTGGAGAATTTCCACTGGATGTGACCTCAGTTTCAAGCCATTCACGAAAGCGTCCGTCATATTCGTTGAGTGCCGCAACAATAAGTTCCTCTTTGGATGCAAAGTGATTGTAAAGCGTGCGCTTGGAAATCCCTGTCTGTGCCAAAATGGTGTCGATGCCCGTGCCATGATAGCCATGCTTGGAAAACAGTTCGATGGCTTTGTCAATGAGTTGTTGTTTCTTAGAGATTTTATTCATTGGCTCATCATTTCCGATAGTTCTTTTGTTCGTTTTCATTTGCTTTACTTGACATTGTAGACAGATCTGTGTACTATTGCAAATACACAGATCTGTCTACTTTAGAAATTTACAGTCTGGAGGACTTTTAATATGGATTTAAGACTATTGATTGTTAGTGGATTGCTGGTGGCTTTAGGCGTATCGGCTTTCCTGATATTTCAAGTGGAACCAAATACTCAGCAAGCAGACACTCGAATTGAAGTGGCAGAAGCCCCGCTGTTTGAACGCCTTGGCGGGGCGCCTGCCATTGCAGCCGTGGTGGAAACGTTTGCCAATCGTTTGTTTGATGATCCTGAACTTGAACCGTTTTTTGGCAGCCTCAATGAAACCCGTCAACAGCGTTTTATTGACCTGAACATTGATTTCATATGCCAAGCTACGGGTGGCCCCTGTGTGTATACGGGTCGCAGCATGTTCGACGCACACCGGGGGATGGGCACCAGCAATGATGTTTTCGATGTGGTGTTCAATCACTTGGTCACCGTACTGAACGACTTCGATGTGCCGCGCCCTTTGCAACGGGAACTGTTACTGCTGGTGGAATCCACCCGCAGCGACATTGTGGAAGAATAATCTTTCGATAACTACACCTTGATGAGTGTATAAAACTCACCCCAACGCAGGTCAGGCAATCCTCATGTTGCTTGACCTGCACCTCTTTTACAGTGATTCGATAATGTCACCAATATAATTGTGCTTCCACCAGGAGTAGTCGCGCTTGGAATGGGCGTGCTCCAGTTTGAGTTGTTCATATTCTTTCAGCTTTTCAGGATGGCTTCGCCAATAGGCCATGATCGCCTGATTTCTCAGAGCCGCTTCACCACGCATGGGAATCACTTCAATGCGGTTGGCTTCATCGGTGATGTTAAACACGGCCATATCATGATCCAGAAACCAGATGGATTGGTAATGGTTGATCAATGTGGTCATCACTGGATACCAATTGTCATCATCGAGCCAGATAGCATATTCCCACTCGCCTTTGCCTGCGATTTCAAGTTCCACCGAACCAAAAAATTCTACTGTGACCTGATGCTTTTCCAATATCACATTTAATTTTTTCAAATACACAGATGCCTGCTGCTTGCTTTCAGGATCAAATGGTCTGACTTCAACAGGATTTTCCGACATTTTCATAAATTCCGCTTTGGGCAATCGCTGTGCTTTCAAACTCAACGCTCCTTTAAATAGAAAAATGAGTTGCTCATCTTAGGTGGCCTCTGGTAATCTGTGCTGAAAATCTTAAATCAAAATTGAGTTTACCACCACTATGATCACTTTATTTACAGACGGGGCTTGCAAAGGCAATCCAGGACCAGGCGGATGGGCGGCCATTGTTCGCGATGACCAAAACGGAATAGAAACCGAACTCAGCGGCGGTGCTGCTGAAACCACCAACAACAAAATGGAACTGCAAGCCGTCATTTCCGGTTTGCAGCATTTCAAACAACCCGATCAAATTAAAGTAATCACCGACAGCACCTATGTCGCCAAAGGCAGCATGGAGTGGCTGCCCAACTGGAAGGCCAGAGGCTGGAAGCGCAAAGAGGGCAGCAGTCTGAAGCCTATCAAGAATGAAGATTTTTGGCGCACGCTCGATCAACTGCTGCAATTTCATCAAGTGACGTTTGAAATTGTTAAAGGCCATTCGGGTCATCCGGAAAACGAACGGGCCGATCAACTGGCGGTGGCCGAAGCGTTGAAATTTTCCTGATTATTCCACTGTCTAAACCATTACATTCACAAACCAAAAATAGATGCCAAAATAATTCTGGGGTTCGGTTTCACAAAAATTCAGGAAAGAAAATCTTTACCGGAGCCAAAATGGAGTCTGAAATATTTAGACTGAGGCATAACCAGAAAAAAGGAGATTTTATGATGAGGATTAGAAATCTCGAAAATTTAGGCAAGAATCGAATGGGCATGATGGTCAGCTTGGCCCTGATCATTGCGTTGGCCCTGAGTTTTTCAACACCTGCTTTGGCGCAGGTGGAAATTGAGCAACGCGGCAATCCGCCCCTCAATCCACTCATTTTTGATGATGTGGTTAGTTTATCAACGCAACTGTTGAATGGCTTTTGGAACGACGTGTTTTACAGCCAGGGTTTGCAGTATCAATTACCTTCCGGCTTCTTTTGGTACAATGAAGAACTCCCATCCAATTGCGGCCCAACAGCGTTGAACAACGCTTTCTTCTGCCCTGCTGATGCCACGATCTGGTTTCATTACGACTTTTTGCTGATGCTTTACAACCAGATCGGCGATTATGCCGCTGCACATGTGTTGGCCCATGAATGGGCACATTTCATCCAGTATTTATTGGGTATTGACAATCAGGGTTTTACCATCTTCACCGAACTCCAGGCCGACTGCTTCGCCGGTTTCTTTGCTGCTTGGGCAGATGACAATGGGTACCTGGATGATGGCGATATTGACGAAGCCGTCACCATTACCTATCACATCGGCGACCCTGAAACAATGCCTTGGTACGAACCAGGCGCACATGGCACTTCTTCACAGCGTATCACTGCTTTTGGGTTGGGTCTGGGGCAAGGATTGTTTGCCTGTAGCTTTGAAAACATTCAATTGATCATCGAAGGCTACACCCTCAACAGCTTGAGTGAAGCGCAACCTGCCAATGCACCTCAAATGAGTGCATTAACCATCACACCTTTAACACACAGCGGTAATGCTTACGGTCTTGATATTCGTGCCAACAGCACTGAGGTACAGGCCATCACCTTGGAAGTGTTCGATACAGCAGGCAACCGCGTTTACGAAGACACCAGCCACAGTGGCGCGCTCAGATTCCACGGCCTCAGCAACAACGGACAACGTTTGTCCAACGGCGTCTATCTCTATGTGGTCACCACCAGAAAACTGGATGGCTCCATCACTCGGTCAGAGGTTCGCAAATTGGTCATTGTCCGGTAGTGTTTTTACAAAGAATAAAATTAGAAAAGACCGGAGTGCTTTTAGGCTCCGGTCTTTTTATTAATCACCATTTATTAGGCGAATGACACACAAACTGTCGATGGCTTCTGTTTCGCAAAGATAGGCAACCGTTTGATCATCATTGACCATTGGAAAAGATTTCTCATCGGATGATCCCGATGCATTGGCAAGCACTTGTCGATTGGAGCCTTCCACGTTAACCAAACACACACTTATGATTCGCTGCGTCGCGCACTCATAAGTGATCAGGCCTGAGTTGTTGATTGAGGGGCGGGCACGGTGCTCTCCCAAGCGGGAAGCTTCATCCAGCACCTTTTCGCCTGTGCCATCGACATGAATTACACAAAGTTCGGTCAAGCTGTTGTTGGCACACTCATAGGCCACCCAACCTTCATTGTTGATATGGGGGTGGGTGTTTTGATTGTCAAAGCCATCGGCGGGGGCCACAATTCTTTCATCTGTGCCATCGAAGTGGATGTTACAGATACTGGCAATCCCACCGGTGCCACACTCATAAACAATAACACCTTCATCATTGATAGATGGAAAGGCAACCACATCGCCCACTTCTGCCAAAACCTGTTTGCCGGAGCCATCCGCGTTGATCACACAAAGTTGATTTAAGTTTTCCGCTCGACAGGTATAGGCAATTTTTCCATTGTTGTTCATCGCAGGAGCCCAAACAGCTTCGGCATTGCTCGCAGCACGATCCAGTACTTTAATGTTTGAGGCATCAATATCCGTGAGGCAAAGGCTATAAATATTCTCCCCTGTTTCACACACGTAGACAATAGTGCCATCGTTGTTGATGCTGGGGTGCCAGTTGTTGTCCGTGTTGTTTTTGGCTCGGTCGATCACACGATGTCCAGAACCATTGGCATGGATCACACACAGGCTGGTCAACACGCCTTCCCCACACCCAAAGGCAATCATGCCTTCATCGTTCATGTCGGGAAAAGAACTGGCATCACTGTTTTCACTGGCCTGAACAAGGATGCCGCCCTTGATGTCGCCTGCTTCAAAGTCTTCAAAGACCACTTCGTTATTCCGTCTTTGGTCACAACCAGCTAGGAAAAACAAGCCAATCAATATGAAAACAAATGGGATAGATTTACGTTTTGCTTTGGTCATGACATCACTCTAATGCCAACCAGTGAAAGCCTCAAGTGCTAAGAAGATTAAACGTCTAAGCCTTGGCTGCAATCAAAGTCACTTCGACCAACAATTCAGGCCGAGCCAACCCTGCTTCCACACACGTACGGACAGGGCTTTGATCATCCGGCAACCAAGCATCCCAAACGGCATTCATGGCTTCGAAATTAGCCATATCGGTGATGTGAATTAACGCTGACAATACATGGTTTTTACTGCTTCCCGCTTCGGCCAGCAAGGTATCAATGCGATCCAAAATCTTTTGCGTTTGGTCCGCCACATCGGCAGATTGTTTCTGATCCACTTGCCCTGCCAGAAAAACCGTGTCTCCATGAATCACAATCTGACTCATGCGTGCATTGGTATGATGTCGCTGTACCGCCATAAAAAACCTCCTGCTGGATTTGTAAGGTTTATTAAAGGTAAGCGCCGCATCCAGTTTTGCAAGGGTTAAGCCCGAATTGAAAAAATATTGTACCATTAAGCAAAAGCAATTATTCAAAAATATATCAGTCTTGTGGAGGCTATTATTATGAAAGTACTTTTTACTGCAGAATGCCCAGCAGAGCCGTTTAACACGCTGGTGCGGGAAGGCAAAGCTGGAGAGATCATTGGGAAAATCATGGAAACAATCAAACCCGAGTCGGTTTACTTTACCGAACTCGATGGCATGCGCACCTGCTTCATGGTGATTGAGATGAACAGTGCATCAGAAATTCCCAAACATGCTGAGCCTTTCTTCCTCAACTTCAATGCAGCTTGCCGCTTTCGCATTGCCATGACACCCGAAGACCTGCAAAATTCAGGGTTGGATTCAATTGGGCAACAATGGTCTTAACTTGATCAATGTCTTGAAACCAACCAGGCAACAGTAAGATGTGAATTCATTTTCAAAGACAATGGGGCAGCAAAAAAATCTCATGGTCCAACTGCCCTATTAAAAATACCTTCAGGGAGGTCAGGGATGAAACGTTTACCTTTGATGGCTGGAATTGTTGTGGTCATATTGATTGTGGGCGGTGCATACTGGTATATCAATCAGATCGCCAGTGCCGAGCCGTGGTTGGTGGCAGTCACTTATACAGGTCATTCGGGAGCCGATGCCGCCGATGGCGTTGCTATTATTGATTTAAATCCCGATTCTGAAGGCTTTGGGCAACTGGTAGATACCACCCCCATTGCCCCAGGCGTGATGCCGCACCATCTCTATTATGCACCGGATGGCAAGCAACTTTACACAACCGCATTGGCCGGCGATACGTTTTACACCGTCAACATCAAAGACGAACGCGTCAGCGATATTTCTGGCGTAGATGCAGGCACTTGCCAGCTCGGCGAAAACCTGTACTTCAGTGAAGATGGTTCTGATATTTATTTAAGTTGTATGGGGTCCGATGAATTGGTGATTTTTGACCGAGAAAGTCTGGACATTAAACAAAGCCTGAAAGCTGACATGGCCGATGATGGCGCAGCTTACATTCGATACCCACATGGTTTTGCCATTTCCAAGAAACTGGACCGCATGATGGTGTCTGAAACCATTTCGGCAGATCTCAGCGATCCAGGTACTCGCGTGTCAGTGGTCGAGTTCAGCACGGGCAAGGTGTTGTCCACCCATGTGTTAGCTAAAACAGAAGGCGCTCCAAGTGCGCCGGTAGAAGTGGTGTTCTTACCGGATGAAGAAACGGCCTACATCACAGGCATGTTGGATGCTTCACTCTGGAAAGCTGAGTGGAACGCATCCAGTGGCGAATTTGAGTTTGCTCAAATTGACGATCCGGCCAGTCGTGGTCACAGTTGGCCATTGGAAATGTACATCATGCCTAACGATTTGATGTACGTCAGCTACGCCCAGCCAGGCGCGGTGGATGTGTACAACATTCAAAACCCAGCTCAGCCTACGTTTATGCGAACGCTGCCCGCCGATGCAGGCGCGCACCACATCCTGTTCAGCGAAGATGGCAAATACATGTTTGTGCAAAACAACCTTCTCGGACTGGATGCCATGAACGCCGGCACCATCAGCGTGGTGGACTTAAACTCAGGCGACCTGGTAACGCAACTCAGCAGCTTTAATGACGCCAAGATGCTGCCAACCTCCATGACGTGGTTGAGGTAGCGTAGCTTAAGCCTCGTTGGATTCAATCATGTTGACGAGATTTTTGACTTCGCCTTCGCTAACAATGCTACGCTTTTGCAACACCTTGACCAAAGCCGACACGCACAGTTGTAATTGTTCGTTCTCTTTTTGCAATTGCTGGATGGCGACCTCCTGGTTTTCATCCAGCTTGCGCACTCTGGTCAATTCGCGACGAACGATTTCTAATTCGCCCTCCAGTTCATCAAAGTCTTCTTCAACATCCTCAATATCCAAATGGTTGCCAATGTGGCCTAACAATAACGTTCTTGCCCAACCCATTGATGCCTCCTCATTTTGTTTTTCAAGTCTACTCTACGCGTATTCAGGCATCAATCTTTACAAGCAAATCCTGGGTCTTGGGAACAATTTACGAACTGAGTCGTTTGTTATAATCAACACACAAACTTTAGGAAAAGGACCTTTATGTGGAATTTTATGGCTAAGAGCATGTTGAAAGTTGTATTGGCATTTACATTGACACTCGGACTGCTGACCACTGGAAGCGGATCGAACACGCAGGCTGGCGAAATTATTGATTTTTTACCAGAAGTGCAGTTCATGCGCTCCATGGCCCAAGTGGTGCAAAACAGTGATCCATTCTTGGAAAATGACGCAATATGCGCTGGCGATGAAACCCTGGATCAAGTTCCCAATTCACTTTGGGTGGATGATCGAGGCAACCTGCGATCCCAGGAGGATGTGGCTGAGGTGTTGCAATTTGCCCAGTGTGCGCTCGTTTTGTCCGGCGCAGGTGAAGCCAATGAAGAATTTGATTCCGGCGCGTCATTTCTCGAACCGTTTATCAGCATCGTCTCAGGGGAAATTGCCGATCTTAATGGTATATCGGTGGATGGTTCCAAAGAACCTCTCCGCGTGGGTTTAACTTTTTCCACCGCCGTTGTGATCAGTTTTCTCCAGGCTTTTGGCGCACCACTGGAAGATCCAGAGTTTTTTGGCGAAGATGCTTGCAGCACACTGCGCGGCTTTATCAGCGATGGCCCCACCTTTGAGATCGGTTGGGTCGCCTTTCTTGTCCTGGCCAGTGGTCATGTTGCCAGTATCGAAGACCCTGAACTTGTTCAAGAAACAGGTTTGTTGATTTGCTCCACGCCACAGGAAGGCAGCATCGACGAGTTGATTGCACAAGCACAGGCCGGCAATATCGACGCCACATTCGATCTGGCCTTTGCCTGGGATCGGGAAGTGGATGAGTTTTTGAACAGTGAAGCTGCCAGTAACCCTGTTGCCATTCAAGCCAAGTTTGAAGAGTTTTTGATGATTGCTTTGGACAACACTGGATGGGCACCGCTGGTAAATCTTGCCCTCAGCATCCCCTTCATTAGTCTCAGTATCGGCAACAACGCTTTCTAACCCCCCCCTTACATAAGGGGGCACGATTAGACTGCGAGGGGAAGTTCTGGAAAAGAAGCTTTGCTCTTTTCGAAGTTTGGTTAAAATAAGAATAAAAAAAACCCTTGTCTAAATATCTAGGCAAGGGTTTTTTCAGTTAAATAAATTCAACAATCATTGTGGTGTACTCACGCCAATATGCCACACCGTCAAACTCACATCTGTTGCGTCACAGCTTTCGATACTTAAATCACGGCGCAAATGACTCGGCCCGCCAGTGGGCGTTCCATCACCAGGTGCAATAGCCAAACACAAACTGTCATCACTGTCCAATCGAATCTGCCCCAAGCCTGTGATGGAAAATTGTTGCAGTGGCTCATCCGAACATTCATTTAAAATCACCGACACACCAGCTTCGGCAGACTCTGCCTGCATACATAAATCATAAGCATCCATATAAAACTGGCCTTCACCCGGCGAATTAAATGTAAACAATTCATCATCTGCATTGGGTTTACACGTATGCGCCGATAGAGGTGCATCTAGATCCAGGCTTGCCCCAAACCCAGGCACATCCACGCAATAAAATTCCGGTTCATCCAACGGATCAGCCAATTGAATCAGCCCCTCCACAGACTCATCCTGAGCAAACAACGGGAGCAGTACCAGCGTTAACATCAACATGCCTGTTGCAATAGAACAATTCCATTTCATAAAAACCCCTTTCATGTCTTAATGAAAACAGTTTGTCGTGTGGATTGAATCAAAAAATGATGAAGATTTGATGAGCAAATCAGGCAAGCGGCAAGCAAACTTTGACCTGAGTGCCTTCGCCGAGCTTGGATGCAACTGAAATCGTGCCATCATGTAGCGCCACGATTTCAGACACAATCGACAACCCCAGCCCTGTGCCCGATATGCTGACCGTGCGGGCTTTATCCACCCGATAAAAACGGTCAAAGATATGTGAAATATCTGCCTCGGAAATACCAACGCCCGTGTCCGCTAGCGTAATCAGTGCGTGTTGCTCAGCTTGATCCACCGACAATTGGATGCTTCCACCACTTTCAGTGTACTTGATTGCATTTTCCAGCAGATTAAACAATGCCTGGCACAACAATTCTTCATCGCCCCACACCTCAACATGGGAATGGTTTTCCGTTTTAAATTGAAGGTTTTTTTGTGTCAGTAAAGGAGTTGTCTGCTGTCTCACCGTTTCAATCACCGAAGAAAGCGAAACAGATTTTTTCTCAATCTCCAGCCGACCTGCATCCGCACGGGCCAGCATCAACAGACGTTTGACCAGGTCAGACAATCGTTGCGTCTGATTCAGTGAAGTTTGGATAACTTGAGTGTATTCATCTTCAGACCGACGCTGCTGTAACGCCACCTCCAACTTCGCCTGCAACGTTGCCAGGGGCGTTCGCAGTTCGTGCGAGGCATCGGCCACAAAGCGGCGTTGGCTTTCAAACGCATCGTGCAACCGTTCAAACAGTCGATTAAATGCCACACCCAACTGCCCGATTTCATCTTTCGGATTGGCCAAAGGCAGGCGTTGATCCAAACTTTTTTCGCTTATGGCGTCTGCTGAATGGGCCATTTGCTGAAGTGGGCGCAACAATCGTCCCATCAACAAAAATGCAATCCCATTGGCAAACAACAACAACACCCCTGACAGCCCCACCAGATACCAACGCAAAAACGTCCGCTCTGATTGAACATCCGCCTGAGACAGACCCACCGTAGCCCGAACGCGAAGTGGTTCGCCCACCACCCCTTCTTCTTCATCTAATTCATCTTGGATCGTCACCACGCGATAAGGTGTGCCATCAGTATGGCGCATTCCCGAAATAGGACCGTCAATAACAAATCTTTGTATTTCATGCACCTCTTCAGAGGAAAAATTCAGTGAGGCATTTCTCTCAACCAGGGTGGCTCCAGCAGTATCCTGAACCAAAATCACCATTTCATCGGTCGGAAAAATGCCATTGTCTACAAACTCGACTACACCTTCTCGAAACAACAACTGGTCCATCACCCACTCGGCAGCGCGACGCAATTCAACATCTCTTTGAAACTGCCTGTTGTCTGAAAGATTGAAATACAAAGCCACGCTGAACCAGGCCAGAATGACGAAAGTGATGACAAAATTCCAAAGTGCAAGCCGACTGCGAATGCTACTGAACATCAGGACTCACTTTCTGAATCAGGCACTTTGAGCAGATAGCCCGAACCGCGAATGGTGTGGAGCAATTTGGGCAATGGCTTGGGATCAATCTTCTGGCGCAGCCGATAAAGAAACACATCAATCACATTGGAAAACGCATCGAAATCGCCCGCCCAAACCTGTTCGCTGAGTTCAGTTCGCGATACCACACGCCCTGCATGGCGGGCTAGATATTCCAACACTTCGTACTCTTTGGCCGTTAAAGAAATCGTTTGATCTTTTCGCATCACTCGATGTTCAAACAGATCAATGGTCAGATCATCCACCTGCAACAACCTCAGTGGCACATCCTTGCCTCGTCGCAACAACGCCCGAATCCGTGCCAGCAATTCTGAAAAGCCAAAGGGCTTGGTGAGGTAATCGTCCGCCCCACTGTCCAAGCCCTTGACTTTATCTGGCATATCGTCTTTTGCGGTGAGCAGCAACACAGGCACATCCCGACCATCGGCCCGAAGCTGGCGCAGCACACTTAAACCGTCCAGCTTGGGCAGCATGATGTCCAGCACCAGCAGATCGTAGTTTCGCACCTGTGCCTGAAACAACCCGTCTTCGCCGTCCAAAGCCACATCCACTGTGTAGTGGGCTTCACTCAGGCCCTGGCGTAATACCTCGGCCAGTTCGGGTTCGTCTTCCACCACTAAAATTCTCATCGTGTTTTCATTATGGTCTGATGCAAACGTCGAACACAAATCAGGGAGTTTTACTCATTTCAATCAACTCCACCTGACCTTGGCCGCCTTTGACCTTTCGTTCCATCAACAGGCCAACACCACGGGCGTAGAATTTGTTTTCTTCCACGCCAGGCTCCAGTGGCGTCCACTCTTTTGTTCTTAGAACATTGTTGAATTGGCCATAAATCACAGATACAGACGCTTTCAAACTTTCCACTTTTGCCATGTCTTCAGCAATTTCCACAAAATATTCCTGGCGATAAGCATCGCCCACTTGGGGTCGCGCTTTCATGATGATGCCTGGTAGCGCACCATCCACACCGGCTTCCCAGGAACCACAGGTGCAACTGGCTTCACCCTCTTCAAATTCCGTTGAATCTTCTCCAAAATACCACACGTTGCCATCCCGATCCTGGGCATACCAATCGAAGGTATCCTCCACAATTTCACCATCGACATATACGGTGTCGCGCACGACCACAGTGTTGACGCCCATGACCACTCGCGTTTGTGAGGTCACGGTCACTTCGATGCGCTCCACTTCATCTTCCTCAACACTTTCATAGATCCAGGTGGTGCCAGGGATGAGTGGAAAATACGGGTTGTCAATGGTGGTTACAAAATCCGCAGGATTGATCGCTTCTGCCGGAATCGGCAAATCAACCAAGTCTTCAAAAGGCGTCAAGTGCTTGCATCCAGCCAACAACACCAGCCCTGCCATCGCCATGATAAATAAATATGCTCGTTTGTTCATGTTTCCCCCAATTGGAGTTTGGATGGATAAACCATAGCCCCCATCACCTGACTGCTGGATGAACAACAGATGAATAAAAATTCATGTTTAAACGGCTGGTTTGATTTATGAGGTTTTTATAAAGCTGAGAAAATTAGAGTTACAACTGTTGAGTTCTTTGGGAACGGAACAATAGCAGTGTTAAAAATACCACAATCAATAAAACACTCAACCACATATTGTCAAATGGAATGGCTTCATCTCCAGTCAATGTCCCGTCATCCCGTTGCAGGGTCGCTCTCAGTTTACTCAGGAACACGCGTTCAATTTCTGCAAATTCCTGAACCAATGCCACAAACCCTGGTTTAAAATCACTTTCCGGTGCAGCAAAATTTTCAATCAACACACCAGGTTGCGGCCAAACAAAGCTCAATAAGAACTGACGGAATGGCGTGTTCGTTCGACCAATGCCAACAGCCTCGACACTGATTTCATCAATGCCCCGACTAAGGGCGCGGTTACGCGCTGTAAGAGACAATTGATTCCCCTGATCCGGCAAAATACCATCATTGGGGATTTGCGGCTGACCATCCGTGATGATGTTAATGACCTGTAGCAGGGTATCTCTTGGCTGTGTTGGCCTGCGTAAATTATTTGTCATTTGGTCGGTGATCAAATCCAACCCCAACCACAAAGGTGTTCCACCTCCACCACGAACCATTTCTCGAATCTGACTGGCAATCGTGGTCGCTGTTTGACTGTTTAATACAGTAGGGGCAACCACCACAGTGGCATCGGTATCGCTAAATTCAACAAAAGTAATTTCAACCGTGCCATCTAAGGGCAAAATACGTGCCCCTTCAATTGCAAAAGCCAGAGTGTTTTTAATGAGATCAAACTGAGTGTCTGTGATGCTGGAAGAACCATCCACAAGAATGCCTATTTGAAATTGAACTTGTGCTTGCGCCTGAACAAAGAAAAAGATCAGTAAACAAGCCAACAAAACGCACACTTTAAAAAACGCCTTCAACATACAGCTCCTCTATCTAAATATTCACTTTAGATAGATTTCAGTGGTGAAGACATAACAATGATCACTCTAATGGCAGAGTGTTGTCCACCATTAAATTGTCGAAAGAATTTCTTTCTTTAAGCGTATGTTGTCAGTTGACCTCGCTGAAAATTTCAAAGCGATCGATGACCTCTCCATCGACATTGATAAATTCTCCCAACGCTTTGCGGGGATCATCATCGACATTAAAGGTGATAAACAATGCGCCAAACTTTGCCCCCTGATCTCTAGTATAAACAGATGCCCACACGCCATCACACCCATAAGGCGGTTCGGTAGGCAGGCAGCGATCCTGGTTTCGGACTTCTTTTCCGCCCATCCCTGATACAAATGCAAAGGTTGCCCCTTCAGCCACACGGGTTTGATCCACCTCAGAGAACATGGAATCGATCACCTGTTGCTCCATATCTACCAGTGTTCGTGTGCGTTGATAGGTATGTTCATGCCCAGTGGCGATAATGGCCCCTTCAACACGACAGGTTTCGTAAGGCCCCCAACCTGCTTCATCTCGTTTGGTCCCAAGTTGCATGGCTTCCTGATTTTTATGCCACGCACACACGCGCCAAATGGAATTGTTTTGGCTCAGTTGCTCCTGCAAAAACACTTCAGGATCTTCCCCAATCGTGCCTGCGCCAGAAAGGGCCAAAAACAAACCTTTGTAAACACATGTTTCTGCAATGCCAATATCCCCGGAACAATTTAAGTCTGCTGCTCTGTCGTATCTTTCACGAAACAATGGTTTATAAAAATTTTCCCATTGAATATCATCATGATTTCCAACAGCAGAAACGAACGGAAATGCTTCACCCAAAATGTCATCCACCTGAGCCATCCAGCGATCCGGCTTAAAATTGTAATCCAGATCGCCCAGCCCCACCAGCAATTCTGCCCCTTGATCTTTAATGAGCTGCAACACGCTCTCTGTATCGCTATTTCGAGCAAAGTCACCGACAAAAGCCACCTTTAAATTAGGTGCTGTCTCTGGCATCGCATCAGAAGTTTGTGCGCCAATACCGATAATGTTTCCTGAAATCAACCAACCTGCCCCCATCAATACCCCAACAAGAGGTAACACGATGATGAGCAACCGCAGGATCAAAGTGTTTTTATTTTTCATAGGCCCATTATGGCTTTCAAAGGATGTTTGAAGCAAATCATAAAATCAAATGTTTTTAATATAAGACGTTATTTTGACCAAACCTTCACAGAACCCTCATCAAAAAGAGATCGATTATCCACATGGGTATTGATAATGAAGTCGATAGATCGTTTCGCTAAAAGCAACAAAATTGAAAAATGAACTTTAGGAGGCAACGTATGAAAACCAGAATGATTGTGATCACGTTGGCCTTTATCGCGCTGCTTGGCTTTAATGGCATCGGACAATTTCAGCAAGCAGACGCAACTGAAACAGAAAACACTCAACCCAGCGCCTTGTCCACAAGTGGCATGGTTTGTGAAGACATTCAATGCAGCCCTGCCCTTGCCGTAAGGAACGGCGAAATCTTTGCAGCCTGGGTCGAACCCACTGAAGATGGCCAGGCATCCGTGATCAAATTTGCCAGTTCCACAGATGAGGGCAACACCTTTTCTGCGCCACAGGCCATTGAAGTCACCATCGGCAGCCATGTGCAGAATCCTGTGGTTGGCGTCGCCAACAATGGCGACTTGTTATTGATCTGGACAGACGATCGAGACGGCGATATGGATGTGTTCGCCTCCACGTCCCAGGACAACGGCAGCACCTGGCGTTGGGATGAAACGGAAGCATTTCACAATATTTCAAACAATGACGGCGATTCATTGAATCCAACATTGGATCTTGGCTTTGATGGCACCTTTGTGATTGCCTGGTCGGACGACAGTTTTGTAGACGGCCTCAACCCAGCAGGTTATCGCAACATCTTTGTGTGCGCCGGTCGTCTGGATGATCTGGCCATGACGCAAACATTTAACGTGTCACAGGGGTCGGTCACCGCCAGTCGCTATCAGGCCGAAGCACCTGCCATTGCAGTCAATCCCAACCGACCATTGAGCGCCATGTTCATCGTTTGGGAGCAGGAAGGTACACGGGCACAGGATGTGTTTTTCCATCAGACAACCGCTTTCAGCCCGATCAACGTGTCCAACAATGACGACACAGATTCCAAACAAGTGGACATCATTGTGCGAATGAGCGACCAAACCTCTGGCCCCGAAAGCGGCCAGCAGGTTATCACTGTCTGGATTGAGCGCGTTGATGGCGAAGATCAGGTAATGCTTTCCATCGCCAACGACAGTGGCTTGGCTCTGACCGATCCTGGTTTCAACGACACGCCTCTTAATTTGTCTCAGTCCGATGAATCCACAGCCAATCCCATAATGGCTGTCAATGAAAACAACAATTTCTTCGTGGCCTGGACGCAGGAAGACGAATCCGCCCGTAGCCGCAGCACCATTCAGTTGGTGTCAATGGTGGATGTGCTTGGCCTGCCCCAGGAAGTGTCTTCATCCGACCTAGACCTCAGCGCCAGCAACGTCAATGTGGGCGCGGACAACAACAATGTTTACCTGATTTGGGTCGAAGAAAATTTGACCGATGGCAGCACGAACATCGTGTTCAGCAAGCAAAACTTGGATAGCATCCGTATTTTCTGATCATGCACAAAAGACAGGCTGGCCAAGCAGCCTGTCTTTTTACGCTATCATGAAAGGTAAGAAAGCAGGTGATTCGATGAAACCAAAGCTCATCTTAGCGCTCAGTGTGGCCTTTTTTATTTTGATCACACCCGTGCTTCAAGCCCAGACCACAGAGACAACCCAGTGGGAGCTTCAACCCCTGGTCAGCTTTGTCAGCAACGACCTGGACCGTTATTGGGCCAGCGTTTTTGACAGCAGTGGCCTGACCTACCGATCCCCGCGTGGCATCTTTGCCTACGAAGACGCCACCCGCACCCCCTGTGGCGTGGTGCGTGGCGAAAACGCCCTGTACTGCGCTCGCTCCAGCAGCATTCATTATGACCAAAGCTTTTTGAACGATATTCTGATCGAGATCGGTGACTTCGCCGTTGCCTTTGTAATCGCTCATGAATGGGGTCATTTCATCCAGGATCGTCTGGGCTTGTTCTCTCGTTCTTCTTTACAAAATGAATTACAGGCCGATTGCCTGGCCGGCGCTTATACACGTTTTGCAGATCAATCCGGTATTCTAGAAGCTGGCGATTTAGAAGAAGGCCGCAGCCTGCTCGCTCAAATTGGCGATCCTCCAGGCGCACAGCGCAGCCAAAACGCCCACGGCACGGCTCAGCAACGTCTGGATTCATTTGAAACCGGACTCGCTGGCGGTGCCAACGCTTGCCTGTAATCAATTGAAAGATGCTTCACTGAGGAGATCATTTGATGAGCTATCAAATCAAGCACCCCACCATCACAATGGTATTGCGTTTTGTTTTGGGTTTGTTTCTCACGATGTCTGGTGCGGGCATGTTGTTTCTGGCCCTCAGTGGCGGACTGAGCGACGTCGATCAAATGTCAGGTCCAGGCGGTGATTTCATCCGTGCTGTGATTAAAACCGGTTATTTGTGGCCGTTTGTCGGCCTGATCAAATTTGCCTCCGGCATCCTGATACTCATTCCCAGGACGGCCAGATTGGGTGTGATGGCCTCATTTCCCTTCGCCATCAACATCGGCCTGTGGACAGCCTTTTACGCCACCGAGTTCGCCCTGCTCGGCATCCCTGTGATGCTGCTGTCCATCTATTTAATCTACGCCTATTTCGATTATTACAAGCCGATGGTAACGTAAGTGCTTGATCTTGCTGAAAAGATGCTTTACGCTAAAACCATGATGCAAAAAGTGGTCACCAAACGAACATTGAATGATGATCAACGCCAGCATGATTTGGCTTATTGGCTCAGTCGTCCCGCCAGCGAACGTTTGGCAGCCGTCGACCAGTTGCGTCAACTTTATTATGGACGTTTACCCAGACTTCAAAGAACTGCTCGCGTTGTTCAACAAACATCACGTTGAATACCTCGTTGTCTGCGGCTATGCGCTCGCTTTTCACGGCGCCCCCCGATTTACAGGTGACCTTGATTTACTCATTCATGCCAATCAAGAAAATGCTGAAAGAATCCTAACATCTCTCGATGAATTTGGCTTTGGCAAACTGAATCTCGAAACAAATGATTTCATCAAACCTGGTCAGGTAATTCAACTTGGCGTGCCCCCCGTGAGAGTGGACTTGCTCACTTCTATTGATGGCGTGTCCTGGTCAGAAGCAAGCACAAATCGTGTTGAAGGCGTGTATGGAAATGTTTTGGTGAATTTTATTGGCCGAGATGATTTCATTACAAATAAAAAAACTAGCGGACGTCAACAGGATCTTGCTGATATTGAAGCGTTGAATGAAACTTTAAATTGATCGTTCAGGTTTGTTTTATCTCGTCTTCTTCCGAGACTGATGATTGCGTCAAATTGGCGATGACTTCCAGTAAATCGACGTTCTCCTGTTCACTGACTTCAGCGATTTTTTTGATGAGTTGACCTGGTCCAATCGTGGTCAGTTCCACCTGATGCTTGCGGTTGAGTTGGGGCAAAATGCCCAGTTGTTGAAGATCGCTCAAAAAGTCGCGCACCAGTTGATGACGAAGTTTGATATGAGACAAACACGTCGTTGATCCCGTGGTGCTGGATCGCAACGATTGATCCACCAAAGCAAAGTTGGTCTGATAATGTACCAGCGTGGAACCGATGACAGATTCCAATGTGTCCGGCGCATTGAATTTTTTGTAGATCTGCTTGCGCACTTTCTCCCGCCGTGAACGCACTGCTTCCGGTGACACATTCAACAACTCGGCCACCTCATCATTCGTCCACAACCGATGTTTTTCCGGCTCATGCGGATCAGGTGCATCTGGATCAAATAAAAGAAACTCACACAACGCCTGCCGCTGCGCCTGCGTCAACCGCTTCTTCTGTCGCGCGAATGCCAACAACGCATTGGGCGTCTGCTTCATTTTAGCCATGCCAAAAATTCTAAATCACAACGATGGAAGGTCGCTTAGAACTTTTAAATCAATGTTGTATATAATAAGCCATGCTTGGCAATGAGAAAAAAGATAATTATCCGACTTCAACCTATGTGATTTTGATCTTCTCGATGGTAGCGCTTTTTGCTTTCCAATTATGGCAACGGACGCTTGATCATCCTGTCGAGACACAACTCTTTTTTGAAAATGAAATAACCCTGGATGATTTTCAGCCATCTTTTAGTCTGATTAATAACGAAAGTTGCTTTTGGCTTGAAGAACAAGAAATTGGGGAAGAAATAATTTACATCTGGGATGACAAAATAAGAGACAGACGTGTAGTCAAGTTTTATTTACTTGGTGACACTAAAGAAATCCCCAGAAATGAAGGTTCTTATTTAATAAGAATTGAAAATGGTCAAATAGAATTCTTAATTGATGAAATTTGTCAAGGCTCTGAAGGTAGTCGATCTATGTTATTCTACCTGCTTTCTTTTAATGAAGTTAACTTGTCACTCGCCAATACATTTAGTATGCCGATTATTGAGTATGACGGGAACTTCAAACTCGAATTAATGCTTCCTCCAGATGATGAAGGTTTTGCAAGATACATTAAAGAAATTGATTCTGTTGGAGAGCTGACTTTTGATTTAAATAAAGTAAGCGAGCTGCCTCATAAGTCGAGAGATTGGATTGAGGCTATCTTTATTTATGTATATGGCACTGGGAAACTTGTACTTGGTTCGCCAAAGTTTAGTCGATAAAAACACCCCACAGCGGAGGGTAACGCTGTGGGGTGAACACATGGGAGGAGGATATTTGTGCTTTCGTGCTATTGATTATTTAAATATTTTCAAGACCGAGGACGCTGCCCTGCGGTTGCAAACTTCAGCAGACCGAACCCAAGCAAGCCACTCATGATCATTGTTGGGATCAAAACCATCATCACACCAATTGTCGAAATTGTCGTCATTCGAACTCCTTTCGTTCGGTTGCTGATGGTCTATTTATACCCATCAAGAATGAGGACTAAATGTTCAATCTGTGAGTGTTTAGTGTGGATTCAACTTTAGAATAATCTGCTATTTGCAAGGCTTTAGAAATATTTTACAAACTAAAGTATGAAAAAAGCATTTCGCTTTCGTTGGTGGTTGGGGATGGATAATTGTGCAATTGGCTTTTATTTTCTAGTCCAAGTAATTGTTAAATTGCTCAATCTTAACAATCAATACTTTCAAGCAGGCTTTGATAGTGAGTTATTAGCTGATTTGGCCATTCGCCTTGATGACACCATTCAACCAATGATCTATGATGCAGGCTTTGTTTTCTTCTTTTTTGTGCTTGGCCTGGCTGCATTAATAAGATCAGAAACTATTCATGCACAGGGTGAACCCAATTCCAGTGTAGATATTGAACAAGCAATCATAGAATAAAGCATCTATCAAAACGCTTATTGGTCAGCCTCAAACAACCTGTTCAAATAATTCGGATTCGCTTTCGAAGATGATTAATAAATCATCCATAAAGGGCATGCGGCGGCTGCCTTCCGGCATGGTGACAATGCGGATGCGGCAAATGCCTTCGACATCGTTGCCAAATCCGTCGTCGGTGAGGTCGGTTTGTTCGACGATGGCAATGGCGTCTTTGGGGATGCCACGCACCGTGTCAAGGTATCGCAATCGAGCATCGACGTCTAAAGCGCGAAAAGATTGGTTATTCATGGTATCATTATAAAGGAAGTCGCACGCGCTGACGACACATCAACCAAGAATGATGAAGGAGGCAGCATGACCGGCGACACAAACACCTCAAGCCTGATCACCAGCGAGGACGTTCAAGCCATGCGATCATGGTTTAGTTCCCACCGCGACAATTCACACAACGGTGCCAAAAACTTAGAAGAGTACGTGACATTGGTTCGTATCGCATTAAAAGCCAACAACAAGCATTTCCTCGGCAATGCATTGCGATTTTGTAAAGGCGTTGGCCAATCCGGGTTTGAAAAAGTTCTGGCTATCCCCGATCTGACCCACCTGACCACCGTGGTCAAGTAACAAATCATTGCCTCCATTTCCTTTGATTCTCTAGTGCATGATGGACTCAGTCCATAGTTTAAAATTTTCAAACTTAGCGCGATTCCAAAAAGGTTCGATATTTTTGCACTTTAAAAGGCTTAGCCCCCCAGGAACTCTCTCGGATGCTGGGGGGCTAATACGGAGGGTACTCACATTGTGTTCTCGCGTGATACGTTTATTTAATAATCGTTACCCAGACGACACGTGGGGTGCCGGTGCCTGAGGTGTGTCATGTTTAACTAAAATTCAATAATCTACCTCTAGATTGATGACAATTCTATAAATCACATAACACTTATCGAGTGATTCGCATTACCCCTAACAAAACTGCGCGTGCTGGAAGTAACCTTAAGGACATTTTGAGGTCCAAATGCAATTGCTCTAAACTCTGGAACGTATGATCCAAAAAGGCCATACTGCTGTTTTAATCTAAGAAAGATGTCTCGAAAATAGAAATGTAAAAGCTCTGGCTTTATTTCCTGATGCCAACTGTGCTATGATAAGTATTTAACAAAAACCGTCTTGGGCGGTGTCGTTCAGGGCGAAAGTAAGGGTATCCCTGGGGGCCTGAGCGAAGCAAGAGGGTACTTCCCTACTAACACATCCTCATGAGGCTCCCAGGGATCTTTTTTCGTGGCTACCGCCACATATCCACAGTGCTTCTAATTCGTATGTTAGATTGATGGCAACAACGGCAATCTAACAATTGTCCGATATAATGAAATCATAACAGTGAAAGGAGCGTGCATGACATGACTTTCTCTAACAAAAAATTGGAAAAACCTTGGCAGGCCATTGGCGAACTTCATCGACAATTTGATGAACAGCGCCCTTACCCACCTCACCGAGTGGGCAAAGAGCATCCGTTCAAGGGGTTGTTTGATTTGTTTGATAACGTGCTTTATAGCGACGACAGAAAATCGTTAAAGCCTAAAGATCAGAAATAGCCTTATTTATACCGGATTCAGTTTTTCATGATGATACATAAGCACGGCTCCCAAACCAGTGCTTAAAACAGTCACACCAGCCATGCTTGCTAGACCTATACCTGCGGCATCACTTTCGCTTGGTGCAAATAGGTATCCAAGGGGCATTGCAATTCCTGTCCCCACAACAACCCCACCAAAAAGACCAACTCCCGCGCCTACTGCGGCCAGCCACGGATTACCTGAATCTTGTAATATCATAGCCACCAATCCCAATCCGAGGCTTGATCCAATTACCCCTCCCAAATATGTTTCAAGCAGAAATGTTCCAAAAAATCCTTCTGGAGAAGCAAACCCTTCTCCATGGGAAGCCTGATAAATTGGAAACATCATCCCCCAGGTCAACCCAACAGCAGCCCCTGCACTGGCACCCGCAAACTCAATCATAAAATATGACATATTAATATCTTCTGAATATACTTTGGCTTCCACCTGGACGCTCACTAATAACACAAAAACAACAGATAACACCATGAATTGTTCCATCAGATCTCCTTACTTTGACTGCCCAAAGTGATAGCCCAACACTGCAAGTGAACCTATTCCAATGGCAGTGATACCCGAAGTTACCCAAAGCATTTGGTCGGAATTAATACCAGGAAACAATGAAAAGGTTACAGCCGAAACCACCCCCAAAGCCAAGCTTGGGATGATGCCAACACTTGCTCCCATTGCGGCAAACAGCAGATTACCTTTCTTTTTCAACAACGCGCCAACAAGCCCAACTCCCGTTGTTGCACCAAAGACCGATCCACCAAGGGTCGCGGTCAAAATGATGTAGTAACCAGTATCCATAGGAATATCGATGCTGTTTAACCCACCATAAGGCAGTCCACCCCAAGACTAGCGCCTGCCACCTCCAACCAGTAATCGTAATTTTTCATCGTTGATTCAGCCTCCTGTGCCACCGCATCAACACTCGCCAGCATCAAGCAGACAATCATCAATCCACCCGAAATAACTTCCATCATGACCTCATTTAGTGACGTTTGGTTTGTTGATCTCACCCTATCAACGGCGGGTTACAGTTCGGTAACAATGACGGGTGGACCTGAACGACTTTGATTCATTGGCAAGCAACCATTACGCTAAAGTGAGATCATTTTTTGGGAGGTTTTTTTAATGGTTGTGCGTCATTGGAGAAAAGTGGGATTGTTTTTGCTGGTGTTACTCTTTGGTGGATTTGCCTGGTATGCGGGCATTTCAACTGCTCAGGGCAGTGGATTAAATATACTGGAAAGCCCGTTGGGTTTTTCTGAAACGGTGGAAAGCCTGGAAGCCGTCATCATAGATCGCGGCCTCAACCTGTTTGCCAAAATTGATCACAGCGAAAATGCTCGCTCTATTGATCAGGTATTACGTCCCACCCAATTGTTGATCTTTGGCAATCCTGCCGTGGGCACACCTTTGATGCAGTGTGATCAGCAATTTGGCATCGACCTGCCTCAAAAATTCCTGATCTGGGAAGACAGCAATGGCAACACTCAGATTGCTTACAACGATCCTTTCGCTCTGGGCCTGAAGCATGGCTCCCTGGGCCAATGCTTCGAACTGCTGGAAAACATCAACAACGCCCTGAACAACCTCATCCAGGCGGCCATTGCGCGTTAATGTTTAAAATTTGTGACCAAGCTCTTCTTGTTTTTCTTTAAGAAACACTTTAAATTTTGGGTCCGTAAATAAAGCAATATACCCACATTCTAGGCATGTATAGGTAAATACTTGGCCAAATTTGGGTTTCTTTATAAATTTAGTCAAGTGGCTGAGTAATGTATTCCAATATCAACAGACTTCCACTGCTCCTAGCAAATAAGTTCATATTTTTAGTATGAACCAATTCATGGCGGCAAATAGGACATTTTATGTCTTTCATCAATTGGCGCCTTTCTTTTTCAATCTATTTAATTCCTGATTCTAATTGATCTCTTCCAAGAAATTTCACCGTGCTTTCACCAATGTTCACCAAAATGGCATGAAGACCGCAATGGTTTTCGACCTGCTTGGCATGGGATTTGATCCTGCCTCCCATATTTTTTTCACGCCCTCCCAACTACCATCACTCCATGCACAGAGGGTTGTGCAAAAACTCCAACCAATCAAGAAAAAGGGGGCTTTTCCCATGTTCAAAAATTCTATGATCGCTATGTTGGCTTTGTTACTTACAGTAGGTTTTGCACTGCCTTTATTGGCTCAGCCAGAGGTCAACGACTTTGCAGGTGATTTCTCCAGCGAAGGCATTGATTTGAGCTTGCCATTTAACACCCTGTTTGCCACCGTCCTTGGTGATGATGACGACGACGAAGATGACGACGATGGCAACGGACTGGGTGATAGATCAGAAGACGAAGACAGCGACGACGATGAAGATGAAGACGGTGACGAAGATGAGTCCTGCGGTGACTTGGATGAAGATGAAGATGGTGACGAAGACGAAGATGAATCCGACGATACCGACAGCGACGATGACGGCAACGACACCGAAGACGAAGACAGCGATGAAGACGAAGATGAAGACAACGACTTCTGCGCTGACGAAGATAGCGATGAAGACGAAGATGAAGACGGTGACGAAGATGAGGATGGCGAAGATGGCGAAGATGGCGAAGATGACGAAGATTACGACGAAGATTACGACGAAGATTACGATGAAAAGTAATCTTTCTTAAATAAAACTTCCTGGGCAAAAGCCCAGGAACCCCTATTTAAAGAGGAAATCTATGAAAGATAAATTGAATCGGCAAGAGTACGTTCAGAGCTTAGACCAACTTTTCACAGTTTGCTCTATTTTGTCCGGTTTTGCCTTTAGTGGTTTAATTGCCATTCCGGGAATGGAACCAGAGCTTTTTGCTAAAATTGCAAACTATTTAGATGGAAACACAGATATAGGCTTTTATGGATCTTTTTATGCTCTTTTTTTCTGTACTCTTTTTTTTCTTTCGTCCATTATGACTATCTTGGTGTACAAGGCCAGTAACTATACAATTCCCATCCACAAACTCAGAAATGTTTACCTTACTGTCAATGTGATGTTTAGTCTTGCTATCGCCACCTTAATGGTTTCTGTTATTATTTTTGCAATGCCTAGCTGGCTAGGTGTTTTCTTTGCTTTTGTTATAGGAAGTTCAATTGCGGGGTCTTTTTTGTGGGAGAATCTTCTGCCGAGCCAAAGAGCAAAAAGAGAAAAGCAATTAGCTTCTGAATCAGAAGTGAGTGAATAAAATCAAAGTGGAGAGGAGACTCCTTAGGGCGTGTTATAAAATCTCTCCCTCTTAAGTTTTATTTTGACTTAAAAAAAGTAAAATGATAGGATAATCCTCTTGTTTAACTGTTTCGCCCCCTATACTAAATAGTTTCTGATGGGTTTAAAATAATGAAATCGTATTTTATTGGTATTTTTATTTGTTTTAATGTGTTTCTTTCTGCTCAAGACATTCCCAATTCTTTAGCTCAGTGTTTTGGAATGGCTTTGAGAAACAATGTTGATATTGAAGTGCAAGAACCCCTTGTCGATATTGCCGATGAAGATATTACCTTTGCAAAAAGCCCTTTTGATGATACCTTGCTAACTGCGGGGTTCTCTTATGACAAAGCAGAGACTCTTTTTCTTCAGGAAGACCTGGGAAACTTTAATATCGGCGTGACAAAGCGATTTTTAACAGGTACTGCCGTAAATCTTCGCTACGACTTAGAGTATCGAAGAAGTTCAGATTTTGATATATTTCAAGATATCAACTCTATTGACCAAGCCCTAGGATTAAATGGACTTCTTAATGATGACGATTTGAATATACAAAAGCTTTGGACCTCGGCACTTACTCTTCAGGTAAATCAACCCTTGCTGCGTAATTTTGGTGTAGATGTCAATGAAACCAACATCAACTTGGCACGGAAACAGAAAAAAATTGCCGATTACGAAATCGAGAGACAGGTTAACGATACTTTACGAGATGTAGAAATAGCTTACTGGACATGGGTTTCTTTGTTGAAGGTTAGAGGAGTTTTGGAAAACTCGATTTCGAGAACTCAAGAGTACAAAGAAAAATTTGTCGAGCAAAGAGTCGGGGTAGAAGGAGTTCTTCCTAGTGATGTTGATCAGTCAACTATTGATATTAAAAGACGACGTGATTTTTTAATCCGAACAGAAAAAGACATCAAGGTTTGGGAAGACCGTTTACGTCGTTTGATTTACCCCTTTGATGCAAAAACTATAGACGTGTTCTCGCAAAAGCTACCGGCTGCTGGTGATGCTATGGGGAATTTTCAGGTCGGAGGACTTTCTACTCAAGGAATACCAGAGTTTGAATACGATGTTGCTCTAAAATATCGACCAGAGTTGAAGCAAGTAGAGGAACAAGTATCTGGCTTAAACTTAGTTATAGATGAGCGAAAAAACTTTCTTTTACCTCGCTTGGATGTGACTGCTGGCGTTTCTTTTGCTGGGGAAGAGGAGGGAACAAATACTTCCTTAAGACGAACTTTTAAAGGCGAATCTTACCAGTGGCAAGTAGGGGTAGTTTTTGAGTATCCCATTGGAAATACAGGAGCTCAAAGTCAGTTAGACAAAGCAAAAAATGAAAAGAAAAGGGCTAAGGCTCAATTGAATCAAGCCCAATATGATGTCTGCTTGGAAATTCGATTATCTCACCACTCTGTCGTAGAAGCTTTAGAAAAGTATAAAAACCTGAGCGAAATATTAGAAAAAGCAAATACTCGTTTGGAGAGTTTAGAGAGAAGAAACAACAATCCTCTTCCCGGGGACTTTAACCTCATCTTTTTCTTGCAAGATTCTGAATTCCAAGCAACACAAGCTTTAACTGACTTATATCAGGCGATATTGGAATATAAAATTGCTTATTCTTCTTTGAAGAGAGCCCAAGCTAAATATATACAAAATGTTTACATGAAGTACAAAAAAAACTAAGCCTAAGCTATACATAGTCATCTGTCAAGTGGGAGCACATTGTGTCTTTGGAAAAATCTAAGCTTGAGCAAAAAGCTATTCGGGCTGTAGGAAGCTTTGCTATTAAACTAGGCTACTTAAGTCAAAATGCTTATGAACAGTTTTGTGCTCTCTACGATTTAGAAGAAAAAGACTGGCCTCAAGCTAAGGTTGTTTTTCGGGATTTACTTTCTTTACAAGAACTAAATAACTTGGAATCTTTACGCCAAGAATGGCTATTTTTAGATCTTGCCCGAAACTGGAAGTTCATTGACAAAAGTCAGATGCAAAGAGCCATAGACCAAAAACTGAAAAAAATAGAGGAGGGAGAGGAAACTACTCGACTGCTTTTCCTGACAGATACTCCTCTCGAAAAAGAAAAACTCCAAAAAATAGAAGAATTTTTGCATAAGCATAAACTTATTTCCATCAATCAAGCTATGGAAGAACAAAAATCTCTTTCCTCTATTTCTAAAAAAGTATCCTCTTCCAAAAGAAATATCTCTCCCTCTAAAAAAAGTGCCATATCCAATGCTTCTTCCCTGTCCAAAAGAAATCCTATTCCTTCAGAACCCCCTTCTTTTTCGGTTAGTAAAAATGAAGGGTCTCCCCGAGTATCTTTGGCTCGTTATAAAGTTATACAGGAAATCGGCTATGGAGGAACAGGGAAAGTCTATAAAGCCTATGATAAAGAACTCCAAAGATCAGTAGCATTAAAAGTTTTGAAAGATGTCAAAGAGCGACCAGATCATCTTAAACGTTTTTTTCGCGAAGCTTATTTGATGGCGAAGCTTGATCATCGAAATATTGTAAGCATTTATGATATAGGGGAAGAAAAAGGAACTCTTTTTTATACGATGGAGCTAATAGATGGTTTTAGCTTAAATAAGCACATCGAGACAAAACAGCTAAGTTTCCTGGAGTCCGCTCAAATTCTCAAAAAAGTCTCTAATGCTGTTACTTTTGCCCATGCCAATGGAGTGATTCATCGAGATATTAAGCCTTCTAACATTATGATTGATCAGAACGGAGAGCCTCGCCTTCTGGATTTTGGCTTAGCAAAATCGGTTGAGGGGAATGAAAAAATATCTCAGACAGGAGTTATTGTAGGTACTCCCGTCTACATGTCTCCCGAACAGGCAACAGGATCTCACCTTGTCAATGAAATGACTGATATATATTCGATGGGAGCCTTGTTTTATGAGATGATCACAGGGGAACCTCCTTTTAAAGGAAATAGCTCCCTCAATGTGATATTGCAAGTTCTTCATGTTGATCCTCTTCGTCCACGTAAGATAAGCTCTAGTATACCGATCGAACTAGAAAGTATCTGTTTAAAAGCGATGGACAAGAAAACCAGTCGGCGCTATCCTAGCAGTAGAGCTTTAGGCGATGACCTCCATCGTTTTATTAATGGTCTTCCGGTGGAAGCTGTTCCTCCCTCTTTCCTTTATACTTTAGGACGCACGATTCAAAAACATAAAAAAATAAGTCTTTTTATCTGCTTTCTTTTAGCTATTTTCTCGACTAATTTTATTTCCCGTTATTATAGTGAATACAAGCTTCTGACGGATTTGCAAAAATGCACTAAATTGATCTTGAGTATACAGCAAATTGCTAGTCATAGTTCTTTTTTGAAACACCAAGAATCTCTCAAGTTCTATGTTAACGAGTTCCAAAAATACATCGACAAAAACTCTAAAAACTCTGCCGCTTACTTAGGAAGTGCTGTTTGCCATATGTTAGCCCGTGATTACCCTAAAGCAATTTATGATCTTGGGAAAACAATTGAGCTAGAAGAATATTCTCCTTTCTCTCCTGACATGCTTTATCTCTTAAGGGGGCAGTGTCTTATGGAGTTGGCCCAATATGAAAAAGCTCAGAGTGATTTACAAAGCGTTAGTAACAGTGGCAAGTGGTTCTGGATTAGCACTCTTTACAAAGAGATTGGTCAATACGAGCAATCTTTAGAAATGCTCAACCAAATCATTGATAACCCCTACAATTACCCGGTAGAGAGTCTCCTTTTAGCTTATGCCACTAAGGCAGATATTTTAGCAAAAAAAGGAGAGTTTGATGTTGCCTATGAGCATTGTGACACCGCACTGGAGTACATCCCTTATTTAGCAGGATCTCCTTTATTTAGTTTTCAAGTAGCGGCTATCCACCAAGTAATAGGCCGAGTAGCCCTAGAGGAGGGAGAGTACGAAAAATCCTTACGTAGCTTCGCTACCTCTCTTAAATGGTGCTCTAATGACGAGCGTGTTTATAGCTTGCAGGGAAAGCTTTATGCTCGAATGGGGATTTTTGATAAAGCATTAGAAAAGCACAAAGAAGCTATTCAATTCAACACAGTTTTACATTTATGCTACTACAACCTCTCTTGCTACTATGCTCTCAAAAATGAGGTGGAACAATCTTTAGTTTACTTAGAAAAAGCTTTAGAAAAGGGATTTAAGGATTTTTCCTCTATTGCAATAGATCCGGATTTAGAGAGAATCCGAGAAACACCCGAGTTAGCAAAACTGCTCCAAAAGTATCCTCCCCTGCGACTCAATTTAAAGATGCCCAGCATCAAAAAATAGGGCATGCTCTAAACCCTCCTAAAAAACATTTTGATATAGGTCTATCTTGTCCCTCTCCTCTGTATAATTAGGGTAACTTTAATTTTACATTTTAATACATGTAAGTGAAAAACAACCTGTAGCCTAACCACGGAGAGAGAAAATGAATCATAAAAACTCCTTTGTCTTCGGTAAAATGATTTCCTCTGATCCTCACATGCAAGATATTTTTCAAATTGCAACTCAAGTTGCTGCTTCTAATATTCCTGTTTTAATCACGGGAGAAAGTGGAACAGGGAAGGGGGTTCTTGCTCAGGCAATCCATGAAGTAAGCTCTCGCCAAAGTCGCGCCTTTGTTGCTGAAAACTGCGCGGCTGTTGCTGAAAACCTCCTGGAGTCGGAACTTTTCGGGCACATCAGCGGAGCCTTTACAGGAGCGGCGAAGGATCGACCAGGTTTGCTTCAGCAAGCTCATAAGGGTAGTGTTTTTTTAGATGAAATAGGGGAGATGAGTTTAGCCATGCAGGCTAAACTCCTAAGGGTTTTAGAAACAAAAAAAGTGCGGCCAGTAGGCTCAGAAACATGGCAGTCTTCAGATTTTCGACTTATCTGTGCAACTCACCGCGATTTGAAAGAGATGATTAGTAAGAACACTTTTCGAGAAGACCTTTTTTATCGAGTGCGCGTTGTCGAAATAAAAATCCCCCCTCTACGAGCGAGGCCAGAAGATATCATTCTGCTTTTTCGACATTTTTTGGAGCAAAAAAGTGGAAACCAAAAGTATGATGTTTCCATCTCGGCAATACAATGTCTGAGCAACTACCATTGGCCTGGAAATATTCGACAACTAGAACACGAAGTGGAAAAAATAATTGCCTTAAAAAATGATGGGAATCTTATTTTTCCCAAAGATCTTTCCTTGGATATAGCAGAGAAAATAGATTATTCAGATAGCTTTGAGCTACCTCTCAAAAAAGCTATTCAAAGTTTTGAATACCAGTATATTCAAAAAGTGATTCAAACTACAAGAGGAAACAAAAGTCAAGCTGCTGGTTTACTGGGAATATCTCGCCGGAGTCTTTACAATAAGTTAAAAGAAGGAAAAATTTTTTCATCTGCTCTCCCCACCTAGTTTTTCTAAAAAAGGAAAAGCCTTCTAAATAAGGGATTTAAGCTAGACAAAAAATGATTTCCTGATAGAATAAGGAAGCTTTGTAAATCTTACATTAGCAGTAAAAAGTACTACGTAAATCCTAAACTTTTTGCAGAGGAAAAGCCATGGCCAAGAGCGGTTTAGACATAGTGGGACTGCCTGATCTCATTCAGAGTATTTCGAATGATAAGAAAACAGGCGTACTGAAAGTACAGAGTTCGTTGGGAGAAAAAGACGTCTATTTCCATAGAGGTGATATCCAACAAGTCTCTTCTCCCCAAAAACCATCTATTTTAGCAGAAGGGCTGCGGCGTCACCCTGACCTTGACGAAGAATCTTACTTCGAAATCTGCAACCAACAGAAAGAAACAGGACAATCTCTGGCTTCTTTGCTTTTAAGCGATGAAGATGGCAAAGATCTCATTATTGCCGTTTGCCAGTTTCAAATACTAGAAGAAATTTGCGAACTTTTTGTTTGGGAAGATTGCCATTATGAATTTTTAGAAGGAGAGCCTCAGACAGGTCTCTTCGATATGGAAATTCTGGAAATAGATATGGCCATGAATACCAACATGGTTTTACTCGAAGCTGCTAGAAGATACGATGAGTGGCAAATCATTTTAAAGAATATTCCTTCTAAACAAGATGTTATTTATCTTCAGACTTCTTCTCGCTCAGAGGAAGAAGAGGTTAAAGCTATTATTGCTTTAATTGATGGTTTTCGAGACATAGAAGAAGTTTTAGCCTCTGTCCGATTAAGTCCTTTTGTTGCGATGAAAACTATTTCTGATCTGGTCGGAGAAAATACAGTTGCCTTTAAGACGGCTTCACAATTACTTCAGATGGCCAAACTGGATGTGTTAAGAGAAAATCGAGAAAAGAGCATTAAGCTCTATGAGAGGGTCATCGAGCTGGGGGAAAGTGGCTCAGACGTCACTACCTGGTTGGCAAATTCTTACGAAACTGCAGGCCTGAAAGAAAAGGCCGCTTCCAAATATAAAGATCTTGGCTACATCCACCTTAAATTCGAAGAGCACGAGGAAGCTTCCAGAGCTTTTGCTAAAGTCGTTGAATTAAGACCAATGGATCTAGAGGCACAAGAGCGACTTGTCACCATCTTAGCTCGAATGGGTAGCGATAACTATGCTGAAAAAGCAACAGACTATGCCCGCTGGTTAGCCTTAGAAGATAGACGTCGTGCTATTTTGCTCCTTAAAGAAAGTATCGAAAAATGTCCAGAAAATCTAAATGGACTAGAATTTCTAGGCGTTTTATACCAAGAACAAGGAGAGAAAGAAGAAGCTGTAAAAGCATATCAGATTCTGGCAGAGTCTCGGCTCAAACAAGATGACCTCCAAGGAGCCATTGCAACATACAAAAAAATCATTTTCTTAGCCCCGGAAAATTTAGAAGAAAGAAAGTCTCTGGCAGAAGTTTACCGTAAAGAAGGTAAAATGAATAATGCTGTAGAAGAGTACCGTATTGTCGGGAGTCGCATTGTTTCTCGAACTGATTTCAAGAAAAATGATAAACTAGTGGCTGACCTTGCCTTTGTTAGTAAAAGAATTCGGGAGCAAGATGCTAATGATTTAAAGGCTCGGCAATGGCTTGCTCAGGCTCATATGGCACAATCCAAAAATCGTGAGGCCATTGAAGAACTGGAAAAGTTGTTAGAGGCAGGAAAAGAGAGATCAGATCCTGCCATGATGGTAGATACTTTGAAAAATTTAGTTTCTCTTAAGCCTGATAATATGGAGAATCGCTTTAGTTTAGCTGAAAACTACCTAAGAGTGAAGAAAGAAAGAGAAGCGATTCAAGAATATTTCTCTCTAGGTTTGGCTGCGGCTGAGAAAGGATCTTTTGATCAAGCCTTAAAAGCTTTCGAAAAACTTCTTTCTTATGACCCTTCTAATTATGCCAGTCGTTTGAAAAAAGCAGAAATTCTTATCAAAAAAGACAAAAAAGAAGAAGCGATTGAGGAGCTAATGTTAACCGGCTACCTTAGTGTTGGGGCTGATAAGCAGTGGCAAGCTGTCAAAGCTTTCCGTCAAGTGCTAACCTTAGATAGAGACTCTTCTGTTCTCTGCTATTTAGAGTTGGGTCGTGTCTACGAAAAATTGGGAAAGAAAAAAGAAGCTATCGCTGCCTACAAAAAACATATCCAAAAAAGTGTAAAGCGAAGCAACTTTGGGGATGCTTTAGCTTCCTGTGAGCATATACTCGAAATTTCTCCAGATAATGACTGGACTAAAGCAGCCAAGCAAAAGCTAGTGGAGATCTTACCCAAGTTGAACGATGTTTTTCAGCGCAGCGTAAGCTAGTAGGGGCCCTTGTGGGCGCTAATGAATACCAAAAAAAACAAAACAGAAAGGATGAGAATTTTAAATGCCGTTCAAAGAGGAATTACTACAGAAGAGAGAAGAAATAAAAGCTCTAGGGCTAAATCCATACCCGTATGAGTTTAAAACTTCACATACCCTAGTTGATTTAGCAGCAAATAAAGAAGAATGGCTAGAGAAAGACGTTCGGGTCGCTGGGAGAATTACAGCTTTACGACAGCAGGGGAAAAAAGTTTTTTTTGCTGATATCGAAGATTTTGATGGACGTGTTCAGGTATACTTAAAGCAAAAAGAGGTTGGGGAAGAAGTTTGGCCTCTTATTAAACTGCTTGATATTGGGGATTGGATCGGGGTAGAAGGCCAGGTCTTTTTAACTCGTACAGAAGAGCTTACCGTTTTAAGTAAAAAACTAGAAATTCTAAGCAAAGCGGTAGTGCGAGTTCCTATCAGTAAATCTAAAGGAGAAGAAAGTTACTATCAACTTTCTGACCCAGAAACTTTAGCCCGACAACGTTATTTACAGTGGATTACAGATAAAAAATCTCGGCAGATTGTTTTAAAAAGGGCTCGTATTATTTCTGAGATACGTCGCTTTATGGAAGATCGTGGTTTTTTAGAAGTAACTACTCCTACGGTTGAAATTATGTATGGAGGAGCAAGTGCATGTCCTTTTGAGACTTCGATCAAGGCTCTTTCTAATCAAAAAGCATATTTGCGAATTTCTCCCGAATTGCCTTTGAAAAAATTTATCGTTGGGGGATTCCCCAAAGTCTATACTATTTGCCAGAATTTCCGTAATGAAGGAATTGATCGATCTCATAATCCTGAGTTTACGATGATGGAGTGGTATGAGGCTTTTACAGATTACAACTATCAAATGGGCCAGTACGAAGAGCTCGTATCCACTGTCATTGAAAAAATTACAGGCAGCACCAAAGTCACTTACCAAGGAGAAGAATTAGATTTTACGACACCTTGGCGTCGTCTTACTATGATCGATGCTCTAAAAGAACTGGGCAATATTGACATAAGTGCTCTTTCTGATAAAGAAATTATCAATAAAGCAAAAGAAGTGGATGTTAAAAAGACCTTAGGAGAAAGCTGTTCCCGTGGTCACGCCATGAACTTTCTATTTGAAGAGCTTTGTGAAGAAAAACTCATTCAACCCACTTTTATTTTAGACCACCCTGTTGAAATATCTCCTTTAACAAAAATCCACCGAGAGCTTCCTGGCCATGTTGAGCGATTTGAGCCTTTTGTTATGGGAATGGAAATAGGAAATGCTTACTCTGAATTAACCGATCCTGTAGAGCAATATGATCGATTAAAGGGACAAAGGCAATATGATGATCAAAGCATTAAAGATGAAGGTGTTGCTCATCATCCTTTAGATATGGATTTTGTAAATGCTCTTGCCATGGGGATGCCTCCCACCGGCGGAGTCGGTTTAGGGGTAGATCGCCTAATTATGCTAATGACAGATAGCGCCACTATTCGCGATGTCATTCCTTT
>JAJCYT010000005.1 GCA_029262795.1 Candidatus Fraserbacteria bacterium | reverse complement strand
GCATAAAATTGACTTGAGTGTGGCGCCGTTATCAAAAACTGCATTGTCCATGGCGCTGAAAGGTGATGACACGCACGTGCATGATTTTGAGTGGGAGATTCTTCAGGTGTTAGGTCATAAAATCAAGTAACAGGTATTATTTAAAGCAATATTATGCAGCAATCTTTAACCCATCTTCGTCAAATTCACCCAAAAAATTCTATATTTTCTAAATATTTTTCATCTATAAATTCATAACACTTTGATTTGTATGTGCTTTATTTTTTCAAGGATCAATGTAGTGCCATAATTATTATATAATTGTTGACCCTGCCCTTCTATTATAGTAGGGTGGCGTTTATGTATATCAGACAAACCACCACGCGCTCCAAGAAAGATGGCAACAGCTACCAATCGTATCGACTCGTTGAGTCCTGCCGTGTTGGTAACAAGGTCAAACAACACACTTTGTTGAATCTGGGCACTGAGTTTTCCATTCCACGAGACAGTTGGGTTGAGTTGACCAACCGTATTGAAGAGATATTGCACCATCAGCCAAGTTTGCTGGTGGTTGATGAGATCATTGAAACGGAAGCGCAACGCATTGTTTCGAACTTACTTCAGCGAAAGAAAGAATATGCGCCCATTGTAGCGGATGAGACGGTAGCAGATTACTGCACGGTTGATATTGATAGCGTGCAAAGCTCGAAGCTACGCAGTATTGGCATAGAGCACATGGCCTATGATGCGTTGCAATCTTTGCAGTTAGATAGCCAACTAACGTTACTGGGGCTGAATCATTCGGAGATGATGGCGGCGATTGGCAGCATTATTGGCAGAATGGCGGCACCTGGCAGTGAACTATCAACCCATCGCTGGTTGCAGCAGGAGAGTGGTTTGAGTGAGCTAATTGATTACGATTTCAGTCAATGCAGTTTAACCCGCCTGTATCGTGCATCAGACCAGCTTCTGAAGCACCGTGATGCGCTGGAAACGCATTTGTTTGAGCGTGAGCGGTCGTTATTTAACCTGGACTGCACCATCACGTTATATGACCTAACCAATACATTTTTTGAAGGTAGTGGCAAATATAATGACCAAGCGGTTCGTGGTCGCTCCAAAGAGAAGCGCTCTGATTGTCCGCTGGTTACACTCGGTCTGGTGTTGGACGGCAGTGGTTTTCCACGCAGCAGCAAAGTATTTGCGGGCAATGCCAGTGAGCCAGCGACATTACAAACGATGGTTACATCCTTGGGCGGCACCGAGGCCGATGCATTGATTGTGATGGATGCGGGTATTGCAACAGAGGCGAATCTTCAATGGCTGAAAGAACAAAACTATCGTTATCTTGTGGTTAGCCGCAAGCGTCATGTTGAGTGGGATGAAGCGCTCTCGCAGATTGTGCGTGCGCAAGGCACAAATGAAGTTCGGATTTACAGCAAAAACAGTGCAGATGGTGAGGAAGTTGAATTGTATTGTCGTTCCAGCAGCCGTGCTGCCAAAGAAGAAGCGATGGATGCGCTGTTTCAGCAGCGCTTTGAGGAACAGATACACGCCCTGGCAGATGGCCTGACCAAAAAGGGATGCACCAAGCAATATGACAAGGTATTGCAGCGTGTCGGTCGGCTGCAAGAAAAATACGCGCGAGTGGCCCAGTACTACACCATTGAAGTAGACAAAGATCCGGATAGCAACCTTGCGACCAAACTGCATTTTGAGCGCACAAACGTTAAAGCAAAGGAATATGCCGGCGTGTACTGTTTGCGCACCAACATCATGAACTGGGAGCCAGAAAAACTATGGCGCACATACCTTATGCTGACTGATCTTGAAGCCGTGTTTCGCAGTCTGAAATCAGAACTGGGCATGCGCCCTGTCTACCATCAGACCACCCAACGCGTGGAAGGCCACCTGTGGATCACATTGCTGGCTTATCACCTGGTGCATCATATTCGTTTACGACTGAAAGATCACGGCATTCATGATAGCTGGGATACGTTACGCCAGCGCATGCGCAGCCATATGCGTGTCACGACAACGATGCGTACCAAAGATAACAAAACATTACATATCCGCAAAGCTGCACGGCCTGAACCATGGCAGCAGGTGATCTATCAAGCGCTCAATCTATCTCATCATCCTGGAGGAATAAGCAAAACAATCATTCCCGACAAGAATTAAAATTTGTAGTGCCAACGGATAGTGTTTATTGAGGTTAACTTATTAACGTGAAAGGAAAGTTTGGTTGGGGGTGACAAAGATGGGCTAAAAGAAAATAAATTGTTTTAAGGCTTTAAACAGATTTTATCTGTTGATGAATACGGAATAAACAGCAATAATTACAAAACATTATTCACTTTTTGAGAACTATCATTATGGGCCAACTAGAAGACATGAATGTATTTATCCACGTGGTAGATGCAGGCGGTATCAGTCGTGCTGCCGAGCAGATGAATCTGGCTAAATCTGCTGTTAGCCGCCGATTGGTTGAGCTGGAAACGCGTCTGGGCGTACGTTTATTAAATCGAACCACACGTACAT
>JAJCYT010000004.1 GCA_029262795.1 Candidatus Fraserbacteria bacterium | reverse complement strand
CGCCGGAACTCGTCTGCACCAAAGCAGAAAACTCAAATCGCCCCAATCCAGCCGGTGCAGGATTGATGCCTTCATTGGTCACGCGCGCAATGATGCGAACCTGTCGTTGTTCTTCCCGCAAAGCCATCTCCACCACTTCGTCCTGAGACATCGAACCACTGGCTTTTTCGATCATGCTGCCAAGTGCATCTGCATTCATACCAGCCTGTTCATATTCAAACTGAATGGACTCAACAGTCCAGTCGTGGGTCAACACAGGAATGGCAGTGGCATTGTTATCGAGTGGCGACTCGCTGACCTGATTGTTTGGATCAACCACCGCATACAAGATGTACTCATCTGGCGTTCCATGGAGCGTCCAATTGAAGTTGACTGTGGCAGATTCATCGACCATCAAGGCGGGCACTTGTTGTGAATCAATGACTGTGCCATTCAAATCTTCCCTGAGTTCAACGGTGAATGAATCAACTTCATCCACACTCATGCGGCCTATGTTGTGAACTTCGAGTTGAATGGTGACACTCTGCCCTATCGTTGGAACTTCAGGATCAAGTCGAACGCTGCTGACAGGAATCACCAAATCTGCCAATAAGCCTGCACGCAGCACGTGCATGTGACTGGCACCAAAGATCGGCACATTGGGAACCACATAGGGCTCATCTTTGTAAATGATGGACGGATCTTCTGAGTCCGGTCCACTGTAGAGCAGAGTTTGATCTACAAAGCTCAATTCCTGCGCCATGTAGGCCATGATCACTTCGCGACCCACCAGGACTGGGCTGAGTGCGGTTTCGATCAAGGCGCGATCGGTGAGTTGTTTTTTATCCGTCCAGCCATTGCCGTTGTGGTCGTAGCTGAGGGAGAACAAATCCACGCCGCGTTCACGTGTTTGGCTGAGTTGCCCCCAGATTAAAGCGAGGTTGCCCTGGGCATCCTGAACCAGTTCAAAGCTGTTGATGCTGGTGCCTTGCAACAACTGGGGCTGCATGGTCCATTCGCCATTGATGAACTTGGCTTCCATCAGTTCGGCTTCGAGACCACCTTGCTGTGTTTCGTTTTCCACCTGCGCTTTGTTCAACCACACCACCAGTGGCACGCCTTCTGGTGTGAAGGCAGCGGCGGGCGCATTGTTGAATCCTTCGGCCAAAAGCTTGATGTCTCGCAACTGACCTTCATTAAAAAATGCTGCATATGCTTTGTCATCCTCGATCCAGGCATAGAGCAGTTGTCCGTTATGGGCGGCAATGGATCGTTCACTGGCATTATCAAAGTCACGCAGTAATTGCGGTTGGCCAAAGGTTTGAGCCTGTGAGTCCCAACTGGCTGTATAAAGCGTGGTAAGTGCTGGCAAACCATCGTTCAACGGATAAGGCAGATTGCTAGCGTTTTCAGCCCAGACTGCCCTGACTTCTCCATTGTCATCCAGCACGAGCATTGGGTTTTCATCCAGCATGTCGTTGCTGGTGACGAACTGTGGTTCGCTCCAAGATCGGCTGTTAATGTCGAACACTGCAAACGCCAACTCTTGTGCAGCCAACGCATCCATGAAGGTTGGGCCTTCGGTTTGTTGCACCACAGCGTTTACACTTTGGCCTAATGATTCACTTGCATCGAGTGTAAATTGCCGTTCGGATGAAGCTTCAAACGCGCGTGCAATGTCGTGGATGTCCAATGATTTAATCAACTCAGGTTCGCGGTTTCGGCTCCAGAGTAACACCACGTTGCCTTCGTTGTCGAAGCTGGCTTGTGGCACTGCATCTGGCACAGCGTCGTTGGTCAGTCGTTGTGGCTCGGAGAAGACCAAATCCGGGCCGGAGATAGCATACCAAAGCTCCTGTGCTTCGAGCATGGGTTGATCCACATCGTCCTGCACCCAGATCAACAGGAAAGTTTCACCATTGGTGACCAATTGTGGATCGCTCCCTGGGAAGGCATTTTCAATTAAGCGCGTGTCGGTGACACCGAACTGATTGGCTTCCTGTAAAGCGTTTATAAATTTGGCGTAACCTGGCCCCGCATAAGGGCGGTCGGTATTGACATTAAACTGCCCAGGTTCTTCCAGTCTGATATTGGATTCCGGTGAACAGGTACCAAACTTCCAAGTGATCTCTAATTCATAAGTGCCACTGAAGACAAACAGATTGATCTCCACACGAACGCCCACTTTGCCGCGTGCACATTTAAATTTGAATCTGGAGCCCGATCCGTGCGAGAAGGTCACCCCGCCCCCGCCGTACGGGCCACCTCGAATCAAGCCCAAATCAATAACTGCATACAATTCGGCATCGACAGACAGCGAGCCAGATCTGGATTTTTGCGCGTTTTCTCCACCAAAGCCAAACGGGCAACAGGCATCATAAGAGATGCTAAATCCATATGAAAAAGACCCGGAAATTTCAGCCGAAATAGGAATGGGGAAGCCCAAGCAACTGGCAGGGCAAATGGGGATTTCAACACTAAAGGACAAGCTCAAGCCAAGCCCAATGCTGGTGCCGTCATTCTTAAAGTTTCCAGCCAACAACCAGGCGGTGCTGAACGAAATCGACCCACTGACCGAAATTGCAGGTTTTTTGCTGATGGGAAAACTGAAGCTGATGCTCAGGCCGGCACTCAAATCACCCGAAGAATCTGCCGTGTTCCAGCTAAAGCCGACAGACCCGGTGACGCTGACGCCGACTTTTTTCTCTTGATCATCGCCGCCAGAAATGTCTGCCCCTTTGGGGTTCTTGATTCGGTCTGGAGGATCAACCTCACCTTTGCCGCCCAAACTGGCACCTGCGTCAATCAGCCATGTCTTTGCGGTGGCATCGTATACTGCGCTGTAGCTGACCCCAATGCTGATGGGCGGATCACGCTTTCGTTCCATATCCGCTGTTTCAAGGTCGTCCACTTCATCAGCTTGGTCATTCAGGCGGGTGCGATTTCTTTCAAGCTCTTCATCCGCCATACCCACTTGGTCTACCTGTTCTTGTTGTTGCGTTCGGGATCTTTGTAATTCTGCTTGTTCTTCTGGGGTTAAAGGCTGACCCGTTCTTAACTTCTCAGATATCGTGTCTTCAACAGTACCAACCGCTTTGCGCTGTCGCTCTAACTCAAGGGATTCATTATCACGATTGATTTGGTTGTTGACTGTTGTGGATTCGGTCTCCGTTTTTTGAATCTTAGAATCAATTATAGTGAGTGAATCGACATCTCCCTGATCATTGGCAATGCGTCGTTGTGCTTCCAAAGCATCTTGTTTATCTTCAATGGCACCCTGCAAGGCAACTTCAGCATTCATGCGACGTTGCCTTGCTTCAGCAGCAGCATCGTCATCCCCATTGAGGATGGCCTGTTGTTCAGCAGCAATGGCCGCCTGACGACGGGCTTCGGCTTCGCGTTGGGTGACTTCAGCAATTTGCTCCTGCAACTCGGCCATGCGACGTTGATTGGTTTGTTGTTCTGCTTCTGCCTCTTGCCGGTCTGTATTTGCCGCTTCTTCAATGTTACGTTGTGCTTCTTGTTCAGCCGTTTGAATATCTATTTCTTGGGCGATTTCATTTACCCTGTTTGCAAGGTTTCTAAACTCATTGTTGGCTTCTCTGTATTGGTTTGTTAGATCGTCTACTTGAGCTTCTAGATCAGCCACTTGGTTTCTAAGTACCACCCGATCTGCTTCTGACGTATTTCCATCATTGATTTGAGCGTTGAGTTGGGCAATATTGGCCCGGGTTTCGTTAATCTGGTCGGTTAAGTTTTCGAGAATGACTGTTTGTGCATCAACAGCTCTACCAACTGCCTCTCGATCGTCCATCAGCCTTTCGATTTCATCTGCCGCAGCTCTTTGCGCTTCCTGCGCTGCTATGGCTTCCATTTCTGCCATATCAATTGCAGCTTGAGCATTTTGTACAGCTTGTTCCACTTGATTCTCGGCATTGTTGAGGATGGTTTCTTGTGCAGCGGCTAATCCATCTTCATTCTTGGCTTTACGTTCCACTTGGTCAGCCAGCCCTTGCTGCTCTTGTTGTAATGCTTTTTGGTTTTTCTCAAAATCTTCTTCGGCTTTTTCGAGCGCCTTGACCGCTTCAGCAATTTCCTCATCAGTTGCTTCAGGATCACGTTGAAGTTGCAAACGATTCAGGCGATCCAATGCCTCCGACTTGGCAGTGGCCGCCTTTGTCGCAGCTTGCTCGGCATTGGATACATTGTTCTGACGGCGTTCAATATCTATGTCTTGAAAGCCAATTTGTCTTTCTCTCACATTAATTTCGGCGTCAGTCAATTCTTGTTGCGCTTTTGCTTCATTTTCTATGGCAGCATCAAGCGCAGCCTGGGCGGCATCCCTTTCTATTTGGGTTGCATCCTGAGGCAGGTCATCCAATACTTGCTGCGCTTTTTCACGCTCTTCAGTTGCATTGTTTTTCTGTCGATTCTTTCTCACTTGTTCCAGTTCAGCCAGAGTGAGCTCTAGTATTGCCTCGCCAACAGGGTTGCCTGATGAACCGCCAGATTTATTGCCCCTTGGCAAACTGAACCCGAAACGCAATTTCAAATCCTTCTCCATGATCAATTCGCAAGTACCAACTCTCATGGTCCATACGGCGCTCTCACACTGTACATTCGGGTCCGGGTCGCTTAAAAACGGCCCACTACGGTTCATTGGATCTTTTGTGAAAAATGAAATTGAAGGGTTTCCACTGCTGTTGTCCCGAACAACCACTGAACCTTCTGCTGCTTCGGCCAACAAGGTAATGGTTGTGCCTGAAGGCAAAGTGAGGGTACAACTGTCGGTGGAGCCAACCTCTTGTTCACTCTTTTTGCCGCAGTTGATGCCAAGATCGCTGGTGATAACGCCCGTGCCGCCTTTGGTACCTCTTTCCTGAAATTCAGCGGCAGGGTCAGCAGCATCCAAAACCTCAGGTGTTTCGCTAATTTCCACCTCAAGGGTTACCAGTTTTCTGTCAAATACAGCATGGACAGTTTGATCTTGATCCACGTTGATCAAACACGTGCTTGCCACCCCTTGATCTTCATCGATTTTACTGGTGGTTATTTCTCCACAATTTATCCACCCACTATTGAAGGTGAAAAATGCATCTGGCGATACTTTTATCGTTACATCTGTGCCTGCCAGGAACCTTTCGGAACAAGGTGTGTCGAGCGTACATTCTCCCGACATCCCCCCAGCTTCATAGGTGACAATGGGCAAGGAATCTGAACTAAGAAAGTCCAGCCGAGCAGAGGTCAATTCGATATCCAGCATAAAATAGCCCGCAAACTCGGCGGTACAAGTGAGGTCTGCACTGACGGTTACCGTAATGGTATCATCCGTGCCAGTACATCCAGCATCACCATTCCAGCCCACAAACTCTGTATCTCCAGCCTCAGGCATTGCACGCAAGCGAACCATTTCGCCAGGTTGAATGAGGCCGGTACAAATTGAGCCGCAATCAATACTTGCACTAATGGCATCGCCTTGCGCGTCAACATGGATCACGTTGCCCGGTCCATCTGTACGAATAATCAGCGTGTTTAAGGTATCATCGAAATCTGTAAGCACGGCGGTGCAGTGAATGGCTTCTGTAATGGCCAAAGTGGGCAATTCGGATTGTGCATAAGGGCAGTTGTTGCCTGCCCATCCACTGAACACTGAGTTGTCATCCTGCATTGCCATGAGGGCGACTTCGGTGCTGTCGGGCACTTCAAAAGAACAATCATCCGTCATATCGTTTGAATAAACACACACATTTTCCACGCCATCAATGGTGGCCGTCACTGTCCCACCGCCTGAGCCTGAGCCACCAATGACGAAGCTGCGAGGCGCAGGATCAAACTGGGGCATGAGCGTGACATCTTGGTTCACGGAGATGGTACAAATATCATCCACTTCTACGTCGCATTGCCCACCCCAACCCGCGAAGTTAGAGTTTCCGGGTGTCGTCACATGCAGTTCTATGGAAGTTTGATCGGCATACCCGTTTTCACAATCCGTGCCAAATCCACCACCATGCCCACATTCGATGCCCGAAGGCTGGCTGGTGATCGTGCCTTCGCCTTCACCAGTTGGGGAAATGCTCAAAGTATGACCAACCACGAATGTGGCTGTCACTGACTTGGCGGCATCTAAAATGATGTTGCAAATCTCTCCATCTTCAGAATC
This sequence comes from Candidatus Fraserbacteria bacterium, assembly GCA_029262795.1. Lineage (GTDB taxonomy): Bacteria > Bipolaricaulota > Bipolaricaulia > RBG-16-55-9 > JAJCYT01 > JAJCYT01. The sequence goes on along the minus strand of JAJCYT010000004.1, from coordinate 12,554 downwards.
GCACCCTTGCCATCCGGTGAATACAGAACCTGGCTCTGGATTGGGCGTCAGTGCCCAGGCAGAATTAATTTCACCAGAAGCCATGCAGGTGTCGCCACAGGCCAAGGCCATACTGTTTCCATCCATCAGATTGCTACCGACAAACCCTGATCCATTTCCATCTGTGTTGACAGTCAATTCAGGATTTGGAGAGAAAATGGCTTCAACTAGAACATCACCATCAATACGAACCATGCACTGCTCGCCGCCAGCTTGAGGCTCACAGCCAACCCAATCACTAATGTAAAACCCTGGCGCTGGTGCAGCGGTCAACAGCACGGTGGTGCCATTGAAATAAGCCTGTTCGCAATCTGAGCCACAATCCAAGTCAGCAAGATTTTGACTGACCACTTGCCCATTGCCGCGCTTGATGATCGTAAGTTCTGGGTTTCGGAAAATGGCTGAAACAATAATGTGTCGGTTGACAGTCACCCGACACATGGTGGGTTCATTTGTGATTGGCGCACAATCTTCCCAACCTTCAAACACTGAGCCATTAATGGGTTCGGCGCTCAATACCGCCTCTGCCCCATTGGCAAAATTGACCATGCAAGTGGGCGGACACTGAATGTTCTCTCCGCCAATCGTGACTCTACCTTCAATCTCATCGCGGGCATTTGGAAAACTGATGGACAGCTCTGGGCCACCAGCCTGCAACACAGCCCGATAGAGTGAAGGATTCAAACCATCGTCAGCCTGATTGCCAAATTGACGTTGTGCATTTCCTTGCAAGGCAGCATTAACTGCCTCACCTGGGATTGATACGGATGGTCCGTTCTCTTGCGGGATCACAAAGTTGGTGTCTTTGAGTGCGCCATCCAAGCGATTCTGAATTTGGCCCCAGTCTCGATAGACGCTTTCATCTGCGTCTTCAAAAGCAGCCAAAACTTTTTCTTGAATCTGGTGAACCAGTTCACTCCCCGTGCTTTCAATCAAGGCTGCATTTTCAACAAACTGTTGGAATTCTTCAGACTCGGCCAGCTTGCCCATCATGGCATCGGCCTGTTGGTATTCCTCTTCAGACAACTCGCGCCGCGGCCCCACATTAGGACTGACTACCGCTTTAGGCACCTGAGACACAAAATCATACCAAGGTTCAATATCAGCCACCGTGACGGTAGCGCTTAAAGTCGCTCCCTGTGTGGAACCTGCCATGGGTGCCTGCCACTGTTTTGGTGTGTTGCCTGTCGCCAATTGCTGCATCACCCCTTGGTTCGTATGAGAGGATGATCTTATAAATGGATTGTCTCGATCTGGGATGGTCGGTGTTGGAGCGAGTCGTTCGGATGCACCGAAGCGCGTAGGTTCTTGAGTTTCACGTGCCGACGAATCAGTTACAACCGTTGCACTGGATAACAGGCTTTCCAAAGGGCGTCCACCGATGAGTTCGTACGTGGTGGGCTTCATTCGAGAGGAATCCACATCCACTACCTGCTGACCATTGTCAGGATCAATACCCACAGCTTCGAAACTGAGCAGGTTACGAACTTTCTCTTTGGTCAAGAAAAGATCGGTCATATCGTAAGCAATTTTAGGTTTGCTGGGGTCAGGCACCAACTGAATTTTTTCGCTACCTGACAACCAATTGGCTGTGTATTCCACGCTTTGAGGTGTGTTGCCATTCCATTCAATTTCCAACTCAATGGCATTGTCATAACTTGGCAATCCTGCCACGTTGGTGAGGAAAACGCCTTTTGATTGTGGTTTCACTTCCAGAATGATGGGCTTGTTGGTCACTTCCAGCGTGCGACCACGGGTTTCAAACACCACTTTGCTGCTGCCATCACCAAGGAAGCTGGTCATGGTGGGTGCAAAGGAACCTTCTTCATAGCGATGCCGCACGCTGAGGCCAAGTGTCGTGCCAAACTCGCCAAGTGTGTTGTCTAATGTGCCAAACCCTGGCAGCTTTTGTGCAGTCAAATTGACAACTGGAGAGCCATCACCAAAGTCCCAGATGTTGCGAAGTGCTACTGGGCAAGCCTGGTTCAGTTGAACTGATCCAGTTTTCGGTGTGAAGCGTAAGACGGCTGCCACACTGAGTTCATACCCTTCGGCAGGTTGTCGTTTGATCGACAAAATGGTGTTGCGGTTGCTTTCACGAACCACTACACCAGAGGGGCCATACTCAATAAAGCGCGAGCCTACACTATTACCACGTTCCAAACCCCAGTAAGAGACACAACTGAGTTCAGTTTCATTGTCTGATTCAACCAGTTCATCAATAGTGTTGGCAGCATCGGCTTGTGCGGAGATGGTGCGCTCACCTTCTGTGCCAGACCAACCAACGGTTGCCAGCGCCACGTCACTTCGGGTCGGCGTGGGTTGTCCGTTTGGGCCAGGCGCAACAGGTACCAATGGAATATTACTTGCCTGTCCCGTTCCGACTGAACTGCCATCCACATTGAGGCCAATCGGTGCTGTGGAAATCTCCAACAAGTCTTTGGCAGCTGGAATATCACTGATGCCCAAAATATCCAAATTGACCACGTGTGCAGTCAAATCCATGTTGATCGGAGAATCCAGACTGAAGCGTGAAGGCAATAACTCTGCCTCCTGCCAGCCAGTAACACTTCCGCCATTTGGCCCCACAGTGATGCGTTCCACTCTCAAATTTGGACGTGGAATGATGACATATTCATTTTGAGTGCTGGTCAGTGGAAACAAGCCCGTCACAGTTTGTTCGCCAGAAATCGTGACTTCCTGCACCATAATTGTTTTGGCTTGCACTCGATACAAAGCCCCTTTGCTAAACGTTCTGTTAATGGCTTTACCATTGAGTTGTACGCCGCTGACTGAATCGAACAACTCATCTTCTTTTGCCAGCGGTTCAGCTTTACGAATTACCCATTGATAATTGATGGGTTGGCGACAGAGAATACGGAAACGATCCGTTTCTTCCTGGATTTCATTGATCAACTGACCACGATCCGGATACGTAGCCTGCGCCATATAATCCACGGCATCGTCCGCTGAATACACACGCCACAGGTGTGGCACATCGCCAATCCCAGGCACTTCCACAAACTGGAATGTACGTTCGCTTGAAGCACGTGGCCCAGGGCTGAGGTCAATACTTGGATTATTTACCTGACGATACGGTGTGTCACAGCGAGCGATTTCTTTTGATTGTGTTTCAGGCGTTTGATTGGCCGCATTTAATTGCGCTGTAATTGTGCCAATATAGCCACTGTAAGCGATGTTGGTTTCAAACGGCACGGCCACAATCTGGCCTGCACCGATCTCCGGCAACTCAACACTCAATGCCCCAGGGTCGTTGGAAGCGCCGTCTTGATCAGCGCCAGCCAAACCATTGAGAGTCACGCGTGTTCCAGCAGGGATGGTACCCAACCCATTATTACGAACACCCACACGAACCTGAATGGTGCCATCGCTGTTGTCTGGTTCCAGCCAGGTCGCTAATGCATTGGCGTCAGGTCGTACATCATCGTTGCCTGAAAACGCATCAGAAGGTCCCCAACCGACCATCAAAGGCGCGTTGGAAAATCCGCTTTCGCGCAGCAATGAAATGGTAGATTGTCCCGTTTGGGTTTGCAGAGCGGCGCGAAGTTCGCTCAATTTATCCTGAGCATTTTTGAGGTCTTGAAGCAGCCGCAACAAATCTTGAGCGATGCGGTCCATATTTGTCATCATTTGCTCGATTTGTTCGATGGCTTCCAAACTGGTCAGTAAGGTTGAGGGAGAAACTGCGTTCATGCGAATTTTGACCTCGCCCAAACGCCGCAGGATATCATTGTTCAATCTCGTTTGCGCCTGTTGAATGGAAATGTTGACATCATCCAAGCCAAAGAAAATATCGTTGAGCGCGCTCGCCGCTTGGCCAGATCGACCCACAGCCACGCGCAATCGGTTCGATAAATTCCGTGCAGTTCCAACTGCGGTTGTCAAAGTGGTGAGGGTGCCATCGAGTGTGCTGGCTTGAGCCTCAACATGTGTCAGCAACCCGCCCGAACCATCGACCACATCCTGTCGGCCTTCAGCAATGTCGTTGATGGCTTCGGTACAAACACCAATGTTGTCCTGAGGAATGGCATCAAACAACAGCACATGCTCCAAAGGCTCGCGCTCATCTTGAACCACATCACGCTGTGCGCGACGGAAAGACACTTGGCGAGGTTTCTTGATATTTGGTCTTTCTGTCAAAGTTGTTGGAACCTTTATGAGCTCAGCACTTTGAGGTTGTGAAACCATGCTGACCACGGTCAAATACGGTGCGGCCAAAGGAACAATATCATCTAGTGTGGCGCTACTGCGAATGGTGATGGATGGTGGATTTTGCTCTGAATTGTCCTGAACAGAAAAGAAACCAAGATTTGAACAATTACTATCCGTACAGTCAATGGTAAAATCGATATCCGCTGCCCAGACAAAATCTTCAACCTTTGGGTCAATGGATGAGCTGGAATTGCTGTTTGTACCGGATGAACGAATGATGGCACCGCCAACATATTGAATGGTGCCTTCAAAATCGCGAGACCGATAACGGATGACACCTTGTTCCTCGCCACCTGCATTCAAAGACAAGCCTGTACACTGTAATACTGTGGTGCCAAATGGAACAAGATCAAGCCCTGAGTTTCCAGGGTCAAATAAGCCAGTCCCGCAGTCGAAATTGCCATAACCGCTTTCGACCTCAATATCATCAACTTCAACTTCAACAGCGTCTCCATCTTCATCGTGATGGATGATGCCTATCAATAGTTCAACTTCGTATAAAGTGTCCAAATTGGAAGGGCCATCATTTTCAACACCTAATCCAAGATCGACTGCATTCCTTCCTCCACTCAAATCCACCCAACCAAGGCCGTGCTCCTGAAGATCCACATCGGCTTCGGTGATCACACGAATCCCGTTAAGCCGGATTCGCTCATAAGTGCCTTCTGTTCTAGAATTGAGGTCAGGGTTACTGGACAACACCTCTACAAACACATTAAACACATCTCCAGGAGAAGCGCTTCTGCTGGGACCTGAGGCTGAAGTTGCATCTTGTGAAATGGTGACATCATCTGTGGTGATGGTATCTGTCAAACTTGCTGGCAGGCTGAACAATGGCAATGTGTCGAATGAATTGGGGCTGGCATCAAAATACAAACTGCTTGGATCCCCTTGGAAAAGTTTCACGCTTAAAACCACATCTTGTGCATCAGAAGGCCCATTGTTGGTGAGTTCCACATGAATCGGCTTGCTGTCACCCCTTGGCCAGGCATCGTTGAAGTTGCCTTCGGTAGGATCAATTCTGATAATATCAATCACAAAATCCACACGGGTGTGAATCTCTGCAACACCCGGATCGCTCAAATTGTCAGGCGTTGGATCAACACTGGTCGGCTCGGCCATGAACACGATTTCAAGATCACAGCGCGGCGGGGAGGTGTCGCAATTGGTGCCAAAACCACCATCACTGACAAAGTCAGAGAATACATCAATGGTGTAATTGGCTACCACTTCGCCAAAACTGCCGATGTCCTGCATGGGGATATCCACGGCAGGGCAAGGCTGATCGAATCCGCTGGTCTGTCCCAGTACTTCGCATGCTTGGGTTTGATAGCCCAATGATGTAAAGACATCTGGTCCCTCTTTCAAACTGACACCACGTGCATCGGATGGACCGAAATTTTTGATCGTGACTGCCCAATCAAGCGGCAGTCCCGCAATGCCTGTCCCGAAACTCGGGTCGGGCATCGGCGTGGAAGATTCCACCAAAACTTGTGCTTGTTCGCCCACCTGAACGCTGGCAGATGCAGATTCATTGGTGCCTCTGGTATTAACAACAGGATCAAAGCGAGTGTCGCCGCCCATGAAAACTTCAAATGGGCCAAAGAGAATTTCGGTGTTGCCATTTCGTACATAACTGGGTGAAACTTGAATCTGGAAAATAGGGTTTTCATTAAGTGGAATTAAACAATTGCTGATGCTTTGATTCAGTTGGTCACATGAGATTGAAGCAGGGCTGACACCAACCACCTCCACACCTGTGGGTAAATCATTAACAAGATTGAGTCTCAAATCATCAGGGTCGCTGCCAATCCAATCAATTTTCAATTCCACATCCATCGTGGTGCCTGCAATCACGGTGGTAGCATCAAGATTACCCGTTGTGCCTTCCGTAGCGGCATTTAATGTTTCCGTGTTGGTGCCAATGTCAAATTCGGTGACGGGTGTGATGCGTAAAATATCAACTTCCACATCGGAACGAGGCAGTGGCAAAATGCGAATTTCAACTTCTTGATCATCGCATTTCACGGTGTCCTGGATAAAGCTGGTTTGGTTGAATGGATCAGGATAAATACGCCCCAAGTCGCAAACTTCGTAAGTGAAGGTATCCACAATCGGGGATGGATTCAGATCGCTCCCAAACAAATTGTCATTGCTGGTGTAAGTGAAGGTACCATCTGTATTGAGATTGATGGTACCATGCAAAGGATCAATCAAAATGCTGGCTTCGAGTTGATCCTGTTCTGGGTCAGTGTCATTGGCGAGTACACTGCAAGGTGTGAAGCTGCCGCAGAAATTAATATCTGTTTCGATCACATCCAGTACGGCACGAACGGCTGTGACACCGCCACCAGAAGCGCGATCAAAATCATTCTCTGTCACTTCATAAAAATCTTCAATGGCACTTGGCGCACGGTTGACAGGCAACACAGTGAGTTCAACTCTCGCCATACTGGTACCGCCAAACTCATCACTCAGTTCATAATAAAACTCATCCGGGCCGAAATAATTGAACGGGGGATCATATTCAAAACCACCATTGCTCAACATCACCACACGCCCGCCCTGAGCGGTGTCGCTTTCGCAGCACACTTCAGTGCTGTTGGGTTCAAGGAAAATAGCACTGGTACGCGTGATCAAAGTTTCAAATGGCCCCACACCTGTAACGAAAATACCATTGCCTTCAGGATCATCATCGTTGAGCAGCACGCTTTCAAATTCATCGGCCACAAAGCGCGTGTCTTGAAGAATGGGGTTGGACGCCGGATCAAATGGATTAGGGTAAACGTCATCAAACCCGTTTGGCGGCTGGTTGGATTCGTTGATGCGGATGGTGACCTGCGTTTCATCACACAGCCCGACAATGTCGCAAACGCGATAGAGGAACGTTTCCTGCCCTGTGAATGTCAAAGAAGGATCAGGTGATGTGTAGCGAAGGCGCAACCCACCATCAATGATGTCCACCGTGCCACGAAGGTCAAAGCTGCCGAACCCGGCATCGTCGATGAATAACGCGTCGGCCGGGTCGAGTGCCAAATCTGGATCAATGACGTTCTCATCACGGTCATTGGCCAGCACATCTAGCTCAATTTCGTAAGGAAAACTGCGCCCACTCCAAAGTAGGGAGAAGGACTGACCATCGACATTGGCATCAGGGTCATTCAATTCAAACAACGTGTCATTCGTACCAGGAAACACATCCGCATTGGCCTGAGGTGCAAACTGGCACACACGATTGGCTGCAGCCTGGAAGTGGTCTCGGCCATCGTTGAAGGAAAGCAACGTGGATTCCAGTGAGCGTTCGCCCGTCAAAAGGCTTTGGATTGTCACTTGTTCAAACAAATCTAGAATGACATCAAGGTCAATTTTGGCTTGTTTTTGTTGCAGCACATCCACTGTGGGTTGACCGCAAAAATCGTTCAATTCGCCAGCCACACCTGCGGCCAGCAATGCAATTTGAAAACTTTGTTTCAAAGGCCCATCAGCAGCCGCACCATCTGCATTGGGGTCAATGGCAGCTTGCAATTGGTTGATCACAGAGGATTCTGCATCAGAGAGTAAATCCTGAATTTGAAGCAGTTGTGCTTCCAGTTGGGTCAACAATTCCGGCACTTGGTTTTCGCGCCCCTGGGGCAATTGACCGTGGGTATTCAACGGTGCCCACAGACTGACCAATCCTAGAATAATGAAGCCGATCAAAAAAACTTTGGATGAACGAGCAACCATTGATACCTCCTGCTTATTCATGAATTCTCTTTTTCACCTGAAAGCGTAAACATACGCCTCAATCTGTGTTGCTTTATCTTAAGAAAAGTTCATAGAATCGGCATCAATGATTTAGTCAAATGGCCTCTATGAAACATCTTTTCTCCCATAATGCACAGTGTAATGAGTGCGTTTACCACTTTTCCCCCACTATTCACCATTGGTTAAAAACCAGAGCCAAAAAAACGTTTCTTCGGGCAGATTGCTTGAATCATTTAGGCCGATTGACCTCCAGCAGAATGGCGAAACTTTTAGGCGTTTCTAAACCACTCGCTGGAGGCAAATCGAATTGGTCTCTTTTTGGGAGAAAAGACCATAGAGATAGCAAAATTTTTAGAATATACTACTGATGAATTGATCTTTTCTCCCATGTTGTTGAGTGTAGTGATGGCGTTTACCACTTTTCCCCCACTGCCCCCCATATTCAGATTTGAATCAAAAGTATGTATAATTGATTTGCTTCATGTTTGGATCATTAACAATGCATTTATAAGGTGAGTTCATGGCTGAGAGAGAGCCTCTCCCACTTAAAGTCAAATTGTTTGGCAAATTTGAACTTTGGTGTGGAGACCGGCAAATTGAAGACAGCGAGTGGCCCCGACGTAAGACCCAAATGCTGTTTAAATGTTTGGTGTCCGAACGAGGCCGTATTTTTACCACAGATCAACTGATTGATGCCCTGTTCAGTCATCTCGATGCAGACAAAGCCAGCCTGAACCTTTACAACCGCATCAGCGAGTTGCGCAAAATCCTGGAGCCCGACTTACCAAAGCGGCACCCATCCAGCTTCATCGAGCGAATTGGCAAGGGCGATTACCGCTTCATCGACGCCAATATCTGCTGGGTGGATATCGAATCCTTCCAGCGACACGCGGACACCGCACACGAACTTGAGCAAACATCACGTTGGTCCGAGGCCATCGAACAATACAATAAAGCGTTAGACCTCTATCGAGCAGAATACCTGGCCGAAGACCTTTATGAAGACTGGACGCAGATCAAACGACAGCAACTGGCTGACCAACACTTTAGTGTGATAGAGGGATTGATCCACTCCCATGATGAAATGGCCCAATATGGCCAAGTGGTAGATTTTTGCAAGCGCCTGACTGAACTCCAACCTGCAAGAGAAAGCGCCTACCAAAACTGGATGAAGGCAGTACATGAACTGGGCGAGCCTGAGCAGGCGGCCCATATCTATGGTCAATGCGTCACGGCACTGCAGCAATATCTGGATGTGAAACCTTCACAAGAAACCATTCAATTGTTCGAACAAATTCAAAGTGGTTCTGTTCCTGAAAAGGAGCGGGTTGTGCCTAATAACCTGCCTAGAATGACCACCAGCTTTATTGGGCGGGCGGAGTCCCTTAAGCTTATTGACTCCTTATTGGCAGACGAAAACAAACCCCTGGTCACCCTGGTTGGACCCGGGGGGATTGGCAAAACACGGTTGGCTTTAGAGGCTGCCAACAATCAATTGAGTCATTTTAAAGAGGGTGTTTTTTGGGCTGATCTTAGCCCATTAACTTCCATTAATACAGTGGTTAGTGCACTGGCAGATGTGGTTCATTTTACTTTTCATGGCCCACGTGATCCGAAAGAACAATTGTTCGACTATCTATCTCAAAAAAAGATACTGCTCATCTTGGACAATGCCGAGCACCTGGTGAATGAAGCTTCCGAATGGGTTCAGGAGTTGATGGATTCAGCACCTCACATTCAATTGCTGATCACTTCCCGTGAGCGATTGAAAATATCAGTTGAAGTGGTTTTGGAAATTCGTGGTATGCCTGTTCCAGCATTGAACACCCCTGACCTTAACAACCATGACATCATTCAATTGTTCATAGACCGCATACACCACATCGACCCTCGCTTCGCTATCAGCAATCAAACCCAGCCTTCGGTCGTTGCCATTTGTGAGTTGGTCGAAGGGATGCCACTTGGCATAGAATTGGCCATTGCCTGGGTGCGTTTGTTGTCTTTGGATGAAATTGCAACTGAAATTGCTGAAAGTATCCAACGACTTTCTGCGGCCCCTCTTTCCGGAGAAAGTGGCCCAAGTCGCCATTTAGAAGCGGTGTTCGAATGGTCCTGGTCCTTGATGTCGGAGCAAGAGCGCCAGAGCTTTGCCAATCTGACGGTGTTCCGCAATGGCTTTACGCGAGAGGCCGCAACCGAAGTGGCTGATGCTGATTTGAGTGCCCTTGCAGCGTTGTTAGACAAATCACTTCTCTATCGCCGCGAAGGCAGCCGATATTACATCCATGAGGTATTACGACAATATGCGCAGGATCGCCTGGAAGATGAAGCCTCTCAGCGTCGCCAGCATCTATCCTTCTTTGGAAATCTTGCAGAAAAAGCTGAACCGTTGTTGCAAAGCAGCGAGCAAACCATCTGGTTGAATCGGTTGCAACAAGAACAGGATAACTTTCGAGCCGCCATGGCTTGGGCATTGGACGGCAACGACACGGAACAGGGGGCACGTCTGGCCGGAAACCTGGGACGCTTCTGGGAAGTAAGAAGCCATTTTGCCGAAGGGCGGCAATGGCTCAATCAAGCGGTGGCTGTCAAGGAGTTGAGTGCTTCCACCAGGGCCATGGTGTTGATGTGGTCGGGTTGGATGGCATCGTTTCACGGAGATCGAGAATTGGCGCAAGCCTACACAGAATTAAGTTTGCCACTGTATCAACGCTTGGGCGATCAACGGGGTATTGCCTGGGTGCTCAACAATTTGGGGAATCAACATTTTCTCAAGGGAGAATATCAGCTTGCTCAGGAACATTTTGAGAAAAGTGCTTCCATACAAGAGGATTTAGGCTACCAGGAAGGGGTGGCTTTTTGCATGACCAATTTGGGGTTGACCACCGCTGCCCAGGGACAGTTTGAAGAAGCCGAAATTTATTTTGAAAAAAGTCTCAAAATCAGGCACGACATGGGCGATCATTTTCATATTGCCTGGAACAATATCAATTTAAGCTATGTGCTCATGCAAGTAGAAAAGTATGATCAAGCCATTGCCCTTCTTACAGAAAGCAAATCCATCCTGGAAGATATGCAAGATAAAATGGGCACTGCGGTTGCCTTAAGTTATTTGGGCACCATCTATATGAACCTCAATGATTTGGAACAAGCAGAAAGCTATCAACATCAGAGTTTAAAACTGCGGCGAGAGATTGATGAAACACGAGGCATTATCATCTCATTGAATCAATTGGGTCAAATTTCCCTGCTACGCGACGAGGCCCAATCAGCCCAGAATTATTTCCAGCAAAGCCTCACTGTGGTGAATCAGAGCTACGACAAACGCAATGTTGCAAACAGCCTGCTAGGGTTAGCACAAGTTTATGTAGACCAAGGGAGATACGAATTGGCCGCAAAATTGTTTGGCGGTTTTAAAATGCTGTTGTCTCAAACCAACAGCCAGTTTGGAACCATCCAACATTTACAGCTTGAAAAACTGGTAACGTCACTTGAAAACTCTTCAATCAAAAATGAAACGGAAAAGCTAAAAGAATGTGGAAGCAACATGCCTCTGGAATTACTCATTGAATTGGCTCTAAAAGGAACGATCTCAACAGAAAGACCACAAGATTAAAGACAAAAACCACAATCCTTGGGATGTTACCACTAACCAGTGGTTGACTCGCCGGACTTTACCCAAGCGTTCAGTTCATCAATAGACTTATCAATTCGTTGTTAATTCACACGTCGACCTCGCCACCATACCTGGTAGTGTCGCAAAGAGTTGTTGTGAGTCAAAACGAGCCAGATTGGCAGTGTCGTAAAAAATCCGTGAGGTATTTACAGTATCTGAATGAAATCGTCCAAGCCGTTCAACTGGCGTCATTATCAACCTGAAATTATTCTGACGTGTGTTCGATGATATCTGCGCTATTCATTGAGTTACCGAGATTTGGAAGAGATCATGTTGGAGCGCGGCCTCAAGATTGATCATTCAACGATCAACCGGTGGGTGTTGGCGTATTCGCCTGAGTTAGTCCGCCATCATCTAAGACCTGTCAAGGGTTCGTATCGTATTGACGAGACCTACATCAAGGTCATTGGAACCATGAACATGATCCGCAAAGGACAGATTCATGGTGTGCCTAAAGGGGACATCTTGAGTCAGGTGCGGTTTGTCTCCATCATCTTCGAATTGGCCTAACAGTGGGCATCTAACTTAGCTTGGATCTGACTTTTATTGGACCCGGCCAATTCTTTGCACCGGCGGTAGTAGGTTTGTTCTACCACGCTAATGGTCTTGGTCACCTCTTCCACTGTCATTCCTTCGGCCAACAGCGCTTCATCCTCACGCAGCTTGCTGATAATTTCTTCAGGTCGGTAGTGCCTTCTTGCCATGCTTACCTCCGTAGTGACCTGCTCCCCAAGAACTGGTCCAAAAAATGGTGTTAAAATTTGGCTCAGAAGGGGAGGAAAAGACGATGAAACGATCCAGGTTTTCAGAGACGGAAATTATCTATGTGGTCAAACAGGCAGAAGCAGGCGTGTCAGTG
>JAJCYT010000003.1 GCA_029262795.1 Candidatus Fraserbacteria bacterium | reverse complement strand
TCTCTGTAACTCAACGAATATCGCAAATACCATCGAACACACAGCAAGATGATCTCAGGTTGATAGTGTCTCCATTTGAAGGGCTCGGATGAATTCATTGAGATAATTTAAGTGGCTCACGGATTTTTTGCGACACTACCCTTTGGGGCACTACTCTTTATTGGGCTTCCATTGATGATTCTAGGGTGGCTGATATTCGGGATTTCCATTCTACGCTCTGAGGAATTCCCAAGTTGGGTAAGAGTCTTGCCCTTTGTGATGAGTGCAGCAATTCCCATCGGGTTTTTCTATGATCCGTCCCCCAACCCCACGTGGCCAATAATTTTACAGTTTGTTTTTCAACACGAAATTGAAACCGTGTTGTATCACACTGCATTCATGTTGCTTGGCCTATTCTTATTACGGGAATCGGTTGTTGTCAAAAATTCACGAATAGTGGATTCAGCTTGAAACCGAGTGATCCAAGACGTTTGAACGTGCATCATCAGCGATGTCTTAATTGTGCCCCTTTAGCTTTTTCATGAGAAGGGGTTTATACACTCATTTGGATCTAAACACGACCACGGCTGGTCAAGCTTGTGTGACTCACAAACGCAATTCCTTCCTTTTCATTGAGCGTTATGCAACAAAGCTTTTAATACGGCCTTGTTTCATAACTCATGAGTTCGCAATCTTCCAAGTTTATATGTACATTGTGGCTTCTACTTCAAGGAGGCTTTTATGCCTAAATTCGTCATAGAACGGGAAATTCCAAATGCTGGTCAATTTAACCAAGATGAGCTGAAATCCATATCGCAGAAATCTTGCTCGGTTCTTAATCAGCTTGGCCCTCAGATTCAATGGTTAGAAAGCTTTGTTACGGACAACAAAATTTATTGTATCTATATTGCCCCTTCTGAAGATTTGATCAGACAACATGCTGAACAAGGTGGTTTCCCTGCTAATCAGATTTCAGAAGTTCGACAGATCATCGCCCCTACTACTTCTGAGTGATATCGACTTATTCAACAGCGCCGTGTATCTGAGAAATTTGTAAAGCAAAACACCATCCTTGTAAGGGGGTGATGTGAGAAGTCCAGTATAGTAGGGGGTTAACGCTGATTGCTAGATTCTACTTAATATGAATTTTGTGGAGTTTTGGCATGAAATCTTCAACTATCATTTGTCAAGTTTTGATGGCACTGATTAATCATTCAGATGGCCCTTTGATTATGCTCTTTAGCGTAATGCTTGAATAGTAAAATCCAAATTGGACTTAACATTAAGGTTAACGCAATCACAGAAATCGTTGTCTGGAAACCAAATTCATTAATGATGCCTATTTGCGATCCCACTGCCGCTAGCACAAAACTAAACTCACCGATCTGGGCCAATAATGCGCCTGTGTACCAGCTTGTTGACCAACGGCGGCCTAATGCTTTGAGAATACCTGCATTAAGGGCAGTATTAAATACCAAAGCCGCGACCGTTAGCCCGACAATGATCCCCCAATTTGAGAGAAAGAAGTCGATATTGAGCAACATTCCAATGGAAACGAAAAACAGCGTTACAAATACAACATGGAATGGCTCTAAACTTTGATGTACCCATTGGGTTTCGCGGGCCGCACCAATAACTAAACCAGCCAGAAACGCCCCTAGAGCAGCAGACAATCCCAATAGGCCGGTGATTAAGGCAAATCCAAAGCAGATAACGAAAGCTGCAAAAACCTGAACTTCATGGTTGGAGCGAAGACCTTTAAAAGGAAGCCTTATCTCATCTCGCGTTGCCAGCCAAATGAGCAGTGCGACAATTAAAATCCCCCCGACAATTTGCAGTGCCAGTTCTTCCAAATGTAGTTTGTCGCCACCCAAGAGGTTTACGGCGATGAGCATTGGAATGATGGCAATGTCTTGAACCAGCAAAACACTGACCGCATCTTGACCTGCGGGGGTGTCAATTTCCTTCCAGTCTTGGAGAACCTTTAGGACGACAGCAGTGCTACTGAGACTTATGACGAAGCCCAATAACACACTACGGGACAATGGCCAATCCAAAAACGTTCCAAAAATCCAGACAATACCTACACTAATAAGGATTTGCGCAAACGTACCAATGATTGCAACCCGCCAATTGGCCACCAGACGAGGGAGCGAAATTTCCATCCCAACAAAGAACAGCAGTAGGATAACACCAAAAGCCCCGATTTGTGAAATAAAGTCTACATCTGTAAACAGGCCAAGCCCAAAGGGGCCTAAGACCACACCTGCTAGAAGATATCCGACAACATAAGGCTGTCGAAGCCGTTGCATGATAAATCCAATCAAGAGAACGACAAATAGAGCACCAACAATGACTGGAATAATAGGGTCCATGTGCATGTTTATCTCCTATTGGCGATCTAGTTAATTTTCTTTCCCGTTCGTGGAAGAACCATAATAGAGGGTTCGATGTGGGAAGGGGATTTCAATATTGCGCTCATCAAAGACCACTTTGATCCTGCGCCTAAATTCTCTGGCGATCGCCCATTGCATGAGTGTCTTTGTATTGACACCGATGCGGATGACAACGGCTGAATCTCCCAAGTCTTGCACCCCTAACACCTCTGGCTCTTCAAGCATATCTGGACCAAAAACTTCATCCTGAAAAAAATCTTTGGCAATTTCCTTGAGTAAAGTAATGACCTGATCGATATCTTCCTTATAGGCCACTCCAATATCGAGAACATAACGTGAGAATTCTTTCGAGTAATTGGATACCACTTTGATCTCACTATTAGGAATAATATGGACGAGTCCTCTGAAATCTCTGAGGATAGTCGTTCGTAAATTGATATCTTCAACTTCGCCAGAAACTCCGGCGGCATCAATCACATCACCCACACGAAATTGGTTTTCCAGAAAGATAAAAAATCCATTTAGATAGTCGTTGATAAGCTTTTGTGCTCCTAAACCAATCGCAATACCCGCAATCCCTGCACCAGCCAAAATAGGGGTAATATTGATCTCAAATTCAAATAGAACCACTATGCATGCTATAAATACAATCAGAACGCGCGATGCCTTAAGCACAAAAGCAGACAAGGTATTGGCTCGCTTCACCAATTCATCATTGTGGTCTTTTTGTCTAGCCCTCGTCTCGATATGTGTTTGAAAACCTTTGGTAGATAATTTGATGATCCAATACACCAAAAACGCGGTCCCAAGAATCAACAATATCCTAAACCCTGAACCAACTAACCACGATTGAATCGCTTCCCAGTTAATCTCCATTAATCCCCTATTCTAAAAATCTAAAACCAGCCCTTGCGTTTAAAATAAAAAACCATTCCAATGGTCATTGCTACCATCACACCCCAGACTGCGGGATATCCCCAAACCCAATTAAGCTCAGGCATATTCCATGGGCTGACTTCAGGATTAAAGTTCATACCGTATATTCCTGCAATAAAGGTCAATGGTATGAAAATTGTGGCGATAATAGTTAAGAGTTTCATCACATCATTGCTCTTTTGGTCCATCGCTGAGCGGTACAAGTCAAACAATCCAGCAACCATATCCCGAAAACCATCAAGTGTATCCATCACTTGGATCACATGATCGTAAACATCACGCAGATAAAGGAGTGTGGACTGCTCAAGAAGGGATGCATCTTCGTGTAACAAATCATTGATAACCTCTCTCAACGGCCAAACTGCTTGTCGCAGCGCAACCAGATCGTGCTTGATTGTTTGGATAGACGAAAGAATTTCTTCTGTTGGGTTGGTGATAGCTTCATCTTCCAATTGTTCTATGGTTTCGCCAATTTGTTCAAGAACCAGATAGTAATGGTCAACAATAGCATCAATCAGGCAATACAATAAATAATCAGCTTTGGAATTATGCAACCGCTTTCTATGCTCTCGAATGCGCGTGCGGACGGATTCAAATACATCGCCTGTTCGTTCTTGAAATGAGAGTAAGTAATTTTGTCCAAGCACAAAGCTAATCTGTTCCGCTTGGACAATTCGTTTCTCAACATCAAAGTGAAGCATTTTCAAGGTCAGAAATATATAAGTTTCATGATCTTCAAACTTTGGTCGATGTTGGGTGTTAAGAATATCTTCAAGAACCAAACTATGAATGCTGAAAAATTCTCCAAGTTGCCCAATTAACTCAACATCATGTAGGCCGTCTACATTAATCCAGGATACGGAAGGCTTATCTCGGTAAGGAAAAGCTTCTGTAACAGATGTCATCCTTTTCTCATCCGTGTTATTGCTAGCATAGTCGATGATGCTAATATGCGGGTCATCAAGGTGCCGCACCCCTGTAAAAATGAGGCTGCCCGGGGATGTTCCTATTGTATGTGCTTTCTTTTTTGGAAAAAGTCTCATTTCCACTCCAATAAGGAAATTGTGGACGGTCTCTAATCTAAAAGCAAGTTGACTAGGTAATTGAGATTAAATTACCCTGTTTGTAGAATTGCTTAGTCTGTCTCTCCCGTATCAATAATTGCATCAGCCTCAATTTCAACCAACCACTCAGGATTTACAAAACGTGTAACCTGCATAATCGTATCAACAGGGCGTATATCTCCGAAATACTCTGCACGGACTTTAACCACCGCTTCCCAATCTTCTATCCTGGTCAGGATCATGCGAGTACGAATCACATCATTGAGACTACCCCCTGCTTTTTCCAATGCATCTTTGATAATTTCAATGCAACGCCGCGTTTGGGCCTCAGGATTGCCAACTCCTACAGTTTTTCCATCCGTTCCAACTGGAGCAGTTCCACCAACAGATACAAATTGACCTACGCGTACAGCACGCGAGAATCCAATCACTTTCTCTAGAGGGTTACCCGTTGAAATAAGTTGTCTTTGCATTTAGCCTCCATGTCTGTTAAAAATCACAAAATTTACGGCGTTGTTGGACAACTCCTTTACAGACTTGTTTGTTGAATATCAATTGTAGGATTAATCCATCGATAAATTCGGCGAAAGAGGAGTTGATAGGCTAATAGTATTATTACTATTGGTGCAGAATGCAAGAATAAATGGAACCGTGTATGGATATTAATTTCTCTTCCAAATCTTTCACATAAGTTTTGCTCTTCCCATCGATCAGTGAGTCTCCATATCTCCAAGGCGCATGGATCTATCGAATGGGCAATCGCGATATAGGCAAAAGAGATTACCATTGGAGCAAAGAAATATATTCCACGCGCCAATCTGCGAGAATCCTTTATAAGTATTCCGCGAAAGCTTACACCCAAGCTGGGTATGCCCAGCAGAATTACGATGTTGAAAACCAAAGCTGGTACACCCCATCCACCGCCGGGGCCTTCACCCAATTGAGTCCATTGTCCCCCAAGAAGGGTCGCAAGCACTCCAAGAATAAAGAACAGGCCGATATTTAGCCAAAGTAATATGTGCCCCATATACGCCAGTTTATCTGCCCATTTGAGCCAAATCATGGAGAAGACTCTAAGACAGGTGGACTTGCAATGTAAACACCATTCTTAAGGAAAGTTGCCAAAGTCGGGAGAGGAGTATTCAATTGGCCCACGTCGGAGATCCTTGATATTAGTTTTTCAACAACGCCACGATTTCCAGATAAATCCTTACGAAAACAATATCCGCGAAAACCTGAAACACCCATCTGAAAGTGAAATCCACAAATGGGTGTTTCAGGTTTCATCTAAAATCTAACTCGAAAATCTTACTTGCCTTTGGTTCCCTTTGGCTTTTTCATCCCTGGTTTGTGGCGAATGCCTTTTTTCTTCATGACGTCCACCTCCTTTGCCTGTTTACAGACAGCCATCATCCAGAGTGAACTGGATGATGGTATAAGATAAGATTGCTTTTGATACTAGGGTGTTTAAGTTTGCTCAAAGCGTCCATTTCCAATTGGCGGATGCGTTCACGTGAAAGGCAAAAATGCTTTCCAACTTCTCCAAGAGTGCGATGACGACCATCTTTAAGTCCATAACGTAGAATAAGTATTTCACGTTCACGCTCATCTAATTGGTCTAGAGCTTGATCCAAAGCCTCTTTACGTTGATTCACACACACTTCTTCCAATGGCGTTAAACATGTCTGATCTTCAATCAGATCGGAGAACAAATGTTCTTCATCTTCTCCGATGCAGCGATCCAAACTCGTAGCATAGGTAGGTATCTTTTTAAGAACCATAGCAAGATACTGAACATCTTCATGTGTTTGGCGCATGGTTTTCCATACTTCTTCGCGTATATGACCTGGCACGCGAATGGTGCTTGATTGGGTATGAATGGCACGAATGATGTGTTGGCGAATCCACCAGGTTGCATATGTGCTGAATCTAAATCCTCGTGAGCAATCAAACTTTTGAATAGCCCGCATCAGCCCCAAATTGCCCTCCTGAATCAGATCAAGAAAAGGCACCCCCTTTCTAAGATAGCGCTTTGCAATGGACACTACCAAGCGCAAATTAGAATTAATCATACGGGTGCGAGCTGCCTCGTCGCCCTGCTGTATGCGACGAGACAACTCGATTTCTTCTTCAATGGTTAACAGTGGGTAACGGCCAATATCGCGGAGATAAACGGCCACTAAATCGGCATCCGTCCGTCCTGAAAAGGATTCTTCGGGATCATCTTCCTCCCAAATCGTGGATTCCTTTTGTTTCGCTTCAAAGGTCATACCATGCATAGCTGTTGCTTTTCGCACCAAAGTTTTAATCACTTTAAGTCATCGCCTCTCTACAAGTTGACTATTTAGAATCGAAGCCAACCATGTTTGGAAATGTCGCTGTGTTCGCATGCTCTTTGACGTCTGTGAATAACTCTTAATGGTTTTTCGACAATGGGTTGCACCACAATGGCAAACCATTTGCCAACCAGGTTCTTCCGTGCAAGTTGCGTAATCTACTGTAATTTCCTCATGAGGAAAAATTGGCTGATGTGCCACCAAAGTTTGTCGTCCTATTAGATAGGTATTGGGACAGCAACTATGATTGACAAAATCATCTTCACCGCCTGAGGGGCCAATATATTCGTTGAGGTTAATCTGTAAAGAATGATCCTTTTCATAAGTGTTTTTGAAGTCCTCACGTCGCTTCCGAGGCCCACGAAACACTAAAACCTTATCTCCGACATTAAATCCCTTGAGTGCAAAAACGCCCAATCCATGTGGTTGTGTTGGGGAAACATAAACATTTTGGCGCCAACACTTGGCTGGCCTCTCGTTTAGGCCAACTGATTCAAATTCATTGTTTTCCATTTGTGGGAACCATAAAAGAAACAAATCGCTGTAATGATCCCAGACGATCTAATCTGTCAAAATTCATCATCATCGTCATATTCATCATCAAAAAATGCCACACTCAGCTTCAGTGGATTCATGGTTAGAATTTTCAGAAAACCACCACAATTTGTGCAATCTACATATCCATCCTCTTCTACAGCGATACTTTCAAGGTGAATGATCGCCTTACACGTCGGGCAAGTGGCCTTTAATGTTTTGACATGCGTTGATTTCATCATCGCCTCGCTTAGAAAATGTTTATTGAAGCATTTTTAACCCAATGTTTGGAAGACATGGCTGCCTGGCCTATGCAATCTTCCGATACCAACCAAGCAGCCATGTCCGAGTGTAGCCTCGGGTTTCAATAGAGTGTTAGTTACAACATGAAAACAGATTGTTATCATGCCCTCCTTGAATCTTTTCCTAACACTAGTGCGATAAAACCCCCAACGATCCTCAAATTACGGTACGAGCATATATGCTGTCTTATTAATAATGTACAATTGTCTAGTTGCGCACTTGCGCAACTAGAGTTTACACACTATACTCTAAACTAACTATTTTGTCAAGACCCTTATTTCTCAAAGGAGGCTGTTGTTTTGAATGAAGAATTTGTCCATTTTTTTAAAGCATTGTCACACCTATCTCGCTTGAAGTTGTTGGAACTTCTAGCTGAGAACGAAGAGTTATCAGTGGGTGAGCTTACCGATGCTATGCCTCGAGAGGGATCTACAGTTTCCCGTCATTTGAATCAATTAAATCTTCATGGCTTGGTTAATGTCCGCCAAGATGGTCAAAATCGTTTTTATTCGCTGGACAAGGACAGTATCCAGGACATATTGACAGATTTCTCAGAAGAATTGCTACTGTCAAATTGAATGACTACCATCACTTCAAAGTCTTGTGCGTGCAATAAATTGATGGCACAACGTAAAAAAACGAGTCCGTCAAGGATGTTGTAGGGTAGAAGTATTCTTACTCTAACGATTCTTTTTTTATGTGGCAATCAGTGAATCTCAACCAGTTTTAAGCTGATTGATTTTAGGAAAACGCCAACGAAATCTTTTTGTAGCATTCAACTTCTGCGTATTTGGAAGGATTTAATATGACCGTTGAAACAGAAGCCCTGTCACAGCCGTGGATAAAAATTGAAGCTTTGGTGACCAATGACGATGCTTCTGCATTGGTCAACTTTCTTGAAACGCTCTCAGCATCTGAAACTGCTCGTTCTATTTCCCGATTGTCACCAACGATACAAGGACAATTGCTCTTACTGCTTGAACCCCAAGAAGCAGCCGACCTGTTGTATGAACTCCATGAGGAGCAAGCCGCAGATCTAATAGAGGAGGTTACTCCGAGGGAAGCGGCAGCCATTATCCACGAAATGAATAGTGATGACCGCGCTGACTTGTTGAGCGACCTTGAACAAAACGAAGCGGACGCAATTTTACAAGTAATGGATCTGGAAGAAGCCGAAGAAGCACGCCAATTAATGGAGTACCCAAAAGATTCTGCTGGCGGTCTAATGATGACAGAATTTCTGGCTTTTCCTGGAAACCATACGGTAGAAAAATTTTTGGAAGATTTGCAAATCAATCGGGATCGTTATTCCGATTTTGATGTACAGTACACATTTATTACCCTCGAGGATAAAACTTTAGTGGGGGTGCTTTCGTTACGCAATATGTTATGGGCACCACGTAATCAATTGCTAGAAAAAGGCATGATTGCCAATCCCATTGCAGTGGGTGCTATGGCATCTTTGGATGATCTCATTAATCTGTTTGATGAACATGATTTCTTGGGTATTCCCGTCGTGGATGAGGCGGGGAGAATCATCGGCATCGTTCAACGAGATGTTGTCAGAGAAGCCACAGAACACCGTTCCAGTGATTCATTCCTTAAAGCAAGTGGAATTGTAGGTGGTGAAGAATTACGCAGCATGTCTCTGTGGTTACGCGCCCGTCGGCGTTTATCTTGGCTAAGTATTAACATTGGGCTCAATATTGTGGCTGCCAGCGTTATTGCTTTTTATCAAGATACTTTGGCCAGTGTCATTGCTTTGGCCGTGTTTTTACCGATTATTTCAGATATGAGTGGATGTTCTGGTAACCAGGCTGTTGCGGTCAGTATCCGTGAATTAACCTTAGGACTCATCAAACCATTTGAAATTGTTCGTGTTTTCTTCAAGGAAATAAGCATTGGTATCATCAATGGTGCTGTCTTAGGCTTCATGTTAGGCCTTGTCGCCTTTATCTGGCAAGGTAATCCTTACCTTGGCTTGGTTGTTGGTGGAGCGCTGATGGTTAATACCATTGTGGCCGTGTGTCTTGGTGGTTTGATCCCGTTGGTATTACAACGATTTGGCAAAGACCCTGCGCTAGCTTCTGGGCCATTGCTGACTACAGTAACAGATTTATGTGGTTTCTTTTTTGCTTTGAGCTTTGCAACCCTCTCCTTGCCTTTACTGACCAACTAATTACGCAGTCTATGAAACTAATTTATCGATGACTGTACAAAAATGCATTAAGATGAAAAGTTAGGCGTTGTTGAATAACTCACCAATGGCTTCCATAATGCCAAACCATTACAACAATTCTACGAGGTATCATGAAGATTAGTGCTCAGGTTCACAACCAAAATGGACAACATCGTGTGGCGTTGAATACTGACAACCAAGTGCAGTCTATCGAAATCGCACCAAAATCAAATGGGTTAGGCTCAAGCATCAATGGAGGAGAACTGCTCTTTCTTGCCCTTGCCACCTGTTTTTGTAACGACATCTATCGCGAAGCAGCCAAACACGAAATTGAAGTACGGGGAGTCGAAGTGGAAGTGACAGGAGAATTCGGTCAAGCAGGAGAGCCTGCAAAGAACGTGAGCTACCGTGTCAAAATAACTGCCTCCCATGCAACAAAAGACGAGGTTAAGGCTTTGATAGAACATACCGACCGGGTTACTGAAATTCAGAATACTCTAAGAACAGAAACACCTGTCATACTTGATCAGACTGAAGTCAATGTTTTTGACTAATTAATAGTTATTCAAGAACGCCGAAAAGTTAGATTCATCCATTTCAGCTTGAAAAGCGTCCAAAGCAGAATGATCTTCGCTTGAAGCTTCGAGGCTAGCAATGTGAAATAAAGCATCACCTTCATTGATTAATGGTAGGTTCACTTGACCAATAATTACACCCGGCTTTGTTGCCAACACTTCAGTTTCATTCCTGCCCAGTGGGTGGGCGACTTGGCCAAGCACCTCATTTATTTCAACTCTGGCACCCAAAGATTTTTTGATCCTTAAAAGACCACTATGTGGCGCACGTACCCAGGTGGTGGATTTGGCGATCAGTGGTATGTGGCCGTGACCGCTACGTCTAGGTGGCAGCATACCAATCTCACGCATCACTGACGTAATGCCACGAACACCAAAGCGAATGGCCATTTCGTCAAAGCGCAGTGGCTCTCCTGCTTCATAGAGAAGCATGGGAATGTTTTCATTTGCCACAGCTTCTCGAAGTGAACCATCTCTCAAGTTAGAATTGAGTATGACGGGGGCACCAAAGGCGTTGGCCAATCGTTCATTTTCTGGATTGTCCAACAGTGCACGAATTTGTGGTAAATTGGTACGATGATTGGAGCCCGTGTGCAAATCAATGCCATGTGTGCAGTGTGACACGATTTCGTTCAAGAATAAATTGGCCAAACGCCCCGCCAAAGACCCCATTTCTGAGCCTGGAAAGGAACGATTGAGGTCACGCCTATCTGGTAGATAGCGTGAGTGGTTAACGAAACCAAATACATTGACTACCGGAACAGCGATCAATGTCCCCTTTATGCTATTGAGTAGTTTTAAGTTGAGTAGACGACGGATGATTTCCACACCGTTGATTTCATCACCATGTACCGCCGCACTCACAAACATGGTCGGGCCACGTGATTTGCCCCGGGCAACACGAATCGGCATGGTCAATTGGGTGTTGGTGTAAAGGTCCGCAATGGGGAGGTTGATGGTGAGGTTTTGACCTGGGCTTACATCGGTTCCACCAATTGTTAAGATATCTTGAGCTTTAGCCTTTGCCTTTGGTTCGTGTTTTACCATGTTTGGCGTTCTTTTCTATATATTCAATAATCATGCCTGCCACATCTTTGTCTGTGGCGCTTTCGATGCCCCGTAAGCCCGGTGAAGAATTTACCTCCAACACCAAAGGCCCTTTTTCTGATCTCAACAAATCTACCCCAGCCACGCTCAGCCCCATGATATTGGCTGCTCGCACGGCAGTGGCGCGCTCGGCAGGTGTAATCTTCACTAAGCTGGCTGAGCCACCGCGATGAAGATTAGAGCGAAATTCGCCCTCTTCACCTTTCCGCATCATGGCTGCCACCACTTTACCGCCCACCAGAAAACAACGAATATCCACACCGGCTGATTCCTTGACAAATTTTTGCACCAAAATATTGACATCCAGTCCTCGGAAGGCTTCAATCAAGCTTTCTGCTGCTTTGCGCGTTTCAGCCAGTACGACACCAATTCCTTGGGTGCCTTCCAAAAGTTTGACCACCAATGGCGCCCCGTCCACCATTTTGATTAAATCTCCCGTGTCTTTGACTGAATGGGCAAAGCCCGTGGTGGGCAGACCGATGCCCTTGCGAGAAAGCAGCTGCAATGAACGTAACTTATCGCGGGAGCGGGTGATGGCCACTGATTCGTTGACGGAATAGACGCCCATCATCTCAAATTGGCGCACTACTGCCGTGCCGTAAAACGTAATCGATGCCCCAATACGGGGAATGATTGCATCAAACCCTTCCAGGGTTTCCCCTTGATAGTGAATGGATGGATGATCAGAACTGATGTTCATGTAACATTTAAGGGTGTCAATCACAAACACTTCATGTCCACGCAATTCAGCGGCTTCAGCCAAACGACGAGTGGAGTACAGTTGTGGGTTACGGGATAAAATTCCGATTTTCAAAAAACCCTCCCTTGGGGTAAGGCAGTTATTTTTTACGTTTTGGATACATTTCAGCCAGGGTCTTTCCTTCCAAATACGATGTTCCAGAGTCCACCAAACACCTGTCTCGGATTGCGGTACGGCCCAGCAACATTCTAAAACTCATATTGTCCCGATTGGTTAAAGTAATCTCGATAGGCCAAACTCGATCACCCAATTGAACCAGCGTGCGAATTACATACCGTCGTTCGCGCTGGCCACTGGAGCTGGTCACATGGCGTTCATCAACTAAATCGGCTTCACAACCAATTTCAATGGCTTTGCTGCGTTGCAGGGGATGAACAACAAAACGAATTTTGCGCTGCCCTTCCTGTTCAAACGGCTCAATCTTGAACGCATGAATGGCCGAACTGCGCGCGCCTGTGTCCACTTTGGTCTTAATCGCGGGGATGCCCAATTGTGGCAAAGCCACCCACTCTCGCCAGCCAATGGTTTTCATGTGGCTTGCACACCCCATACTTTCTCTATTTTGAATTCAAGATCAGAGTACAATTTTTATTACAACAAAGCGACAATGTACCATTAACATGGCTAAGCTGGCTTTACTCACCATAGCTAAATTCGTCTCTCTTAGATCGGTTATCATGAATTCATAACCATGAAAATAGCACTTTGGATACTTTCGAGCTAAGCGTGCAATTGGTAAAGCTGCAAAACCACGGTTGCACGATTTGCCGAGACGGGGGCTTTAAAACGAGCTTGCAGCACGGGAAGTGAATTTACGGGGTAACAGCATTGTCAAGTGACTGCACCAGAACATACAATTATTGTAATTGAAATCTAAACCACTTTAGATCCCACTGTCGAAGTCAACAAACTCAGAGAAGCAGATGATCTTCATTTCTTCTTCACATATAAACGATACACAAATAAATTTAGTGAAAATGAACAGCCGATTGGAGGTTTGGAGTGCTTGGGCTCACCATGGTTACAAATCATCGGTATTCTTGTTGTCGGGTTTCGATTTATTTAGCAAAGTACCAGATGCTAAGAGCATTCCAGCAAAAAATGAAGCTACTTGTGTAAAATGACGAAACCCTCGCATAGTGCCCATATTTTGGATTTCCGTTCTAATCGACTTTAGAACAACTTTAGAATTTGTTTCCTGCGCTCGTTCTTTAACCAACCATAATTGGCTCATAGCAAACAATCCAAGCAAAAATGCAAATATAAAAACAAAATCAAGCCCAGTTAGACTAATCATTATCAGTTCATGATCGTCCCAGCGAACAGGTATCGTCAGCCGATGACCACTAAAGAAATTACCAAGCATACCGCCCAACAAAGGGGCGACACCGGCTGCCATGGAAGTCACCAGCGCACCTGTTGCCATATAGGGCGCAGGGAAATTCTTTGGAGCAAGCTGGAATAGAATATTGTCATTGGATACATCTATGCCTGCCGTGGCAATGCCATTCATAATATGAATAAGGCCAATCAGAGTGAGGGTTATCCACTGTTGGTCATTAATGGTAAAAACCCACATTAATAGTGATAGGGAAAAAACAGGCGCACACAACCCCAATACCGACTTGTTGCCAAACTTATCTGCCACTCGTCCCCAGATGCTTAGAAATGACAAATTGGCTAATTGGCTAACGATGGAGAATAGAATAACCCATAGAAACGGTAGACCTAGCACCGCGAGCATGTAGACCGTGATAAATGGCAGAGCAAGATTTGTAGCAAATGCCCAACTTCCTGTGAACATAATTAAACGGCGAAAACCATGATTTTCAAAGGGTTGGGCCAATGCTTTTCTTAAGGCAAGCTTAGAACGAAGTTTCATTATACGTTCGGGGATTTTGCTTAAGTAAAAAATACCGATCAACCCCAAAATTGCACCTACACCGAATAACACTGCCAAGATGATCAAAGCGCCATTTTCGTCATGTTTTATGGCATCAATAAGGATCGCCCCGATTAACGATAATACCATGCCAACCAATCCCATAATCCATAAGCGCTTGGAAAACACACGGCCACGAATGCGGTCGGGTAACAGGTTTTTCATCCAAACATTCCAAGCTAAACCTGAAAAACTAGCGAAAACAGAAAAAATGAACAAACCTAGAACTAGTCCCCAAAGAGCAACTTTCGCCGGTAGAAAGAAGACTCCGATAGCAGCCAACAGGAGGAATGGACGTCCCAACAAGGAGCATACTACACAAATTAGGCGCCGTTTTCTCACGCGCGATACCAGCCAAACGGCTGGAATAAAGGCTACTTTTGCTAGAAATGGAATGGCGGCAACAAGCCCGATTTGAAAATTATTGGCCCCCAATGCTAAAGCCAGCCCTGCTAAAAAAGGCCCGCCCGTGAGGGTATCCATGATCTTAGTGAATACTCCATCGATATTTCGGTAACGAATAGCCGTTCTGAGCTTTGAATTACTCAGGAGAGTTTCCTAAAGATCAACAATTTGAATCGGAAAATATGAAGCCTAGGTGTTGAGGCACCTGGAGAATTTTCTTTTGCCGTATCAAGATTAATCACTCCTACCCTCATACTTTCTTGTAGCCAACCCGCAACAAAAATTTGAGGCCAAAACAACAGCAGCAAAAGCCACCGCCTCACTTGCCCCGACTTTATTGGAGTCGAGAAAAATCACTTTCCTCGCAACAGCAACAACTGCAGTTCCATCATCGCACGGACATGGATCGCTGCCGTACGCAGATAGAATGAAATATTACTAAAGAATTCGATAGTAATTTACACAGCTATGACGACACCAAACATAGCTAGCATGATATCGATTGTCAATAGCAAGAATGGATCGTTAATCAAGCATTGATATAGAATCTAACCAACATCAAGCACACCGAAGAATATGACGATGGCTTGTATAATGGCCAGCACCTTCAATGTGACAAGGATCAATTTTGAAGGTTGTGCATCAAAGACTTATTTTTCCGCTCTTTTGGGGATTCCACCAAATTCGTCTCCCCCTTCTATCAACAGGATATTGTCCGTAAGAACATAGGGCTCACATCCGCAAATACATCACCGAAGATGCAAATAGAGGTTTCTATTCTTTGACTTGTTCCAATAGCTTCGCGTCTCTTTCGAAGGTGCTAAACAGGTGATCCATGAAGGGCATTTTCCGACTCCCTTTTGGGGCTTTGACCACCCGAACCCGGCAAATCCTTTGTATACCGTTTCCAGTACCATCGCCAGCTTGATCGATTTCTTCAACAGCCACTATGGTGTCTTTTGGCACACCACGAATGTCGGCAAGAAAACGTAGGTGTGCCTTCATCTCAAGCCTCTGAAACGCTTCTTTGTGCATATGAACCCCTCCCCAATTTCGGCCATGTTTATGCCCTTCAATCCCACCAACGATGGACCGGAATATGAGGCAACGCTTCAATTTCGTCTGGGTTTATCAGAAGGTGAATCATGTCATCATCAATGCGTTTTATTGCGCTGACAGGAATAGTCACTTCTTGATGGTCCCAAAGGTGGTCTTCGCGCATAATGATGTGACTGATCTGGTCATCGCCATCAGCGACTAGGAATTCGTCCACTGTGCCCACCACCTTGTCATTGTTTGCCCGCACCTTGGCTCCACGACGTACGGCAAGCTCCCCGTAGGGGATGGCTTTCTCGTTCTTTTCCTCAACGTAACCGGATTTTGGAAATACAAATGGGAATGCTATATAAGGGACATCATATTCCAACAATGCCTCGGCCCTTTGCTCGAACACGAGGCGCTTGCGGTCAAGTTCAATAAACGTCTTTTTGATGAATGGCGGCATCTCTCCTAATTCTTCAGGCGTGCAGCTTAATACCACACAATCAGGTACACACGTCTCAATGTGCTCGATGGGCACCAATGGGTATGTTTTCTGGTGGTATTCTTTCACAGCTATGTGGGTTATTATCTTGGTTTGTGGGTGTAGAATCGTATGTGTCAATCGGCCATAATGGCCATCCAAACTATACACATTTGCGTTTAATGAGAGTTTCATCTGCATTTCACCTTTGAAAGGTCCTTGTCAATAGGCATGCGCCACTCCGTGTTAGTTCTTTTGCTCGTGACCTGGCGCCACGCAACCGCCGGTAGTAAGAATCAAACCAGCGATACTTGTAGCGTTTCGCACGGCGGATTTGGTTACTTTGGCCGGATCAATGATGCCAGCGTCAACCATGTTCACATACGTTTCGCTGACTACATCCAGTCCCATGCCCGGTTTCAATGGTTTCACTTTTTCAACCACAACACTACCTTCTAACCCTGCATTTACAGCCAATTGCTTCAATGGAGCAGTTAAGGCTCTTTCCAAGAGCCTGGCGCCAATGCGTTGTTCCTCGTGCGGAAAGGACAGCCGATTCAAAACTTTTGACGCATTTATCAGAGCCACACCTCCTCCAGGTAAAATGCCTTCTTCTACCGCTGCTTTGGTGGCGCCCAGAGCATCTTCAACCTGGTGTTTTTTAGTCTTCATCTCAGCTTCGGTAGAGCCCCCAATCTTAACAATGACCACACCACCAGCCAGCTTCGCGGCACGCTCCTCTAGTTTTTCTCGGTCATAGTTGGATGTTGTGTTTTCCATCTGGGTCTTAATCTGTGAGATACGGCCCCGGATGGCTATCTCGTCTCCTTTGCCTCCGATGATCATCGTTGTCTTGTTGTTAACTACGATTCGTTGAGCCTGGCCTAGCTGACAAAGTTCAGTATCTTCTACTCTCATTCCCGCATCTTTGCCGATGACCTCCCCACCGATGAGCACAGCGATATCCTCAAGCATCGCTTTTCGACGGTCACCAAAACCAGGAGCCTTGACTGCACACACCTGCAACGTGCCGCGAAGCCGGTTGAACACCAGTGTGGTCAACGCTTTTCCCGCTATATCGTTGGCAATGATCAGGAGCGATTTATCCTCTTGAGCGACCTTTTCTAGTAAGGGCAACAGATCGTGAGCTGACTTGAGGTCTTGATCCGTGGTCAGAATGTACGCATCTTCCAGCACTGCCTCCATCTTTTCGGAGTCAGTAATGAAGTAGGGTGAAACGTATTCCCGGTCAAACTGCATCCCTTCAACCGTCTCCAACGTCGTCGAGGTCGATTCACCTTCTTCAACCGTGATCACGCCGTTATTTCCGGCAAGGTCCATGGCGGCGGCGATAGTCTGGCCAATGGCGTTGTCGTGAGCCGAAATGGTTGCGACATTGGCCATAGCTTTCTTGCCTTTGAGCGGGCGGCTCATTTTATCAAGTTCGGCAATGACTGCAGTTGCGGCCGTATCCAATCCCTTCTTCAGATGCATGGGATTAACGCCAGATACAACGTGGCGAATGCCAGATACGATCAATTCATTGGCCAGCACGGTGGCCGTGGTGGTTCCGTCACCAGCTGAGTCTTCGGTTTCTCTGGCCACCTGTTTGATCAACTGCGCGCCCATGTCCTCAAACTCGTCTTTGTATTGCTGGGCCTCGGCTATGGTCACTCCATCATCCACCACGTTTGGTGGGCCAAAATCCTGTTCCAGCATCACAGTTCGCGCGTGGGGGCCGAGTGTTATTTTGACCACATCAGTAAGACGTTGGATCCCGGTTCTTAGTTTGTCCCGTGCTTCTGCGTCGAATATGACTTCATTAAAAGGCCTTTTCATCATAACCTCCTACGGCTTGACAATCCCCAAAATATCTTCCAATTTGGCAATCCAATATTCTTCTCCGTCAAATTCGACCTTCTTCATCGAAGCTGCATATGAGGGGAGCAAAACACGATCCCCTTTCTTGATGTTGACATGCTCCAGTGGCGTTCCTACGGCCAATACCTTGACCAGTTTCACTTGGTCTTCATCTTCGGCATCATCAGGCAGCAAAATGCCGTTATCTTCACGACGTGGCTGAATTTCTTTGAGCAGTGCGCGCTGTCCTACCGGCTGAATCGTACAATTAGTCATTCATAACCTACTTTTAGTCAAGTTGTCTCACACACTCATGAAAGGCCCCAGGCCCCATACCGTGATGGCAGGGGCCCGGGTTCGGTAGATGAGGGTTACTTTACTGGAATCTCAATCGCTTCAGACTTAATACCCCTGCTAAAAGGCACACCTACTTTCAGAACACCGCTTTTGAGGTAGGCTGTGATGTTTTTAGCCTCTGCCTCTGAGAATCCATCCGGTAAACGGAAAGTGCGCTGAAATTGGCCTTAACGACGCCCTAAAGCGAAGTATTTGTCTTCTCTTACGCTTTCGTCACGCTTGATTTCTCCACTGATGATCAGTGTGTCGTTTTCAATCCGGATCTTAATATCATCTTTGTTAAGGCCTGGAAGCTCGGTCTCAAAAACCAGCTGAGCACCACTTTCATACACATCAGTGTGGCTATGTCCGACAATATCATACGGTCTATTGTGTTTGAACCATCCTGGCAAGTGGCGGCCAAGCAGGCTGGAATCATCATTCAAAAAATCGCTTATCCAGTCACCCTTAGTGATGGTCGCTGGCATTGTGTTTTTCTCGTTCATATAAACCTCCTTATAATCGCATATTTGAATATTCGAATTTGCGAAAATAGACATTTGGAATTATAATGCGTTCATTCCACTTTGTCAAGCGGCATGGTGTTATGCCCGAAAGGAATCATATTGAAGGATCCTACGTCACATATATTTAAAGCTCTTGGCAATCAAACCCGTTTGAAATTGTTGCGGTTGCTCAATGAGAATTCAGAATTGTCTGTCAGCGAACTGACCGATGAATTGCCGCGGGAAGCTTCAACCGTGTCAAAGCACCTCACCCATTTGCACATGCTGAACCTGGTCAATGTGCGCCAAGATGCCCAAAATCGTATTTATTCACTGAACCAGGATGTCTTGGTTGGGTTTCTTCAAGACATCCTAGATGAATTTTCCTCAAATGGAAAAACATGAACAAGGGTGTTGTTGCACAATAGCGAGAGGAGACATTAATGTCGTTCAACATCAAATTAGTATATTTGCTGGTGTTTGCAGTTGTATTTCTTATAGGTGGAGGTTTGGCAGGGTACTTTCTTCATCCAAATGGCGTTGCTCAGGAAACTTACCAAGATACTTTGAATCAAATTGAGGTGTTGACAACAAACGCAAATACATTGGAAAAAGATTTGCAAAATGTTAGAGATGCTCGAGATGCATTGCAAAAAAACTTGACCGAAGTCCAAGAGACTCAACAACAGCAACAGGATGGAATCAAGGCTTTACAAGCTCAGATTAGCTCGTTGAATGGAACCATCAGTGAAATGAATATATCACTGAAAACATATGAAGTGGATCGTACTATGCTTGTTCAGCTAAGGGAATTTTTCAGCGATGGTTCACCATTTACTCCAATTCCACCAGGGATGACCTTTCATTTGATGGAGGATGGCAGTTATTCATTTCTCCAATTTGATGGCCCACCGACGCAAGCAACGCAGTTACGATATATGGGTACAATGATTTCAGGTGTGTTTTGTGACAACTCTACATTCCAAACACTTGTGAAAGACGGGTTTGTTCATTTCCGCGCTATGAATGCACCAAATGAAGCTGCCGCCAGCGGCGGGCGCCCTGGGGAGGCAGGATTCTGGATGAAATTCATTGCTTTGGGTGAGTTTGAAATGCCATGGGGTGTCGTGCTACCTGGTGTTGACAAGAATTACGTTCCAACTGTTCCTCCATCCTGCGCTGATCAATAATTCGATGACTCGGAAGGGAAACAAAATCATTGAGCTTTGTTTCCCTTCTTTAATCTACCGAGTCCCTATGTAGGAGAAAAGCATGATGAATTTGATGCAGCTTGTCGGTCCAGCACAACCTGATTTGCAATTCTTGCAAGACGCATTGATTCAAAAAACTATCTGGTCAACAGCGATATTGCTCATCGTTTGGGCACTGGTCATCGTGATTATTAAGGTGCTTAGCCGAACGATCAAAAGTCAGCGCATGCGCCATAAGACTCGCAAATTTTCATATTATGGCGGCTCCATTTTAACTTTACTGGGATTGTTCTTTTTGTGGTCAGAAACAGGGGCCGAAATTGCCATCACCATTAGCGTCATTGGTGCTGGGTTAGCATTTGCGCTACAACAACCTATCACTAGTTTTGCAGGTTGGCTCTACATTATTACCAATCGCCCCTATGATGTGGGAGATCGTATTGAAGTCGGCGGTGTGTCTGGAGACGTAATTGACATTCGGCTTTTTAAAACGGTGCTCCTAGAAAGCTCTTTGGAAGGCATCGGCACAGGCACACAGAATACTGGCCGTATCGCGGACTTTCCTAATAGCAATGTGTTTGGGCTCAACATTTTCAATTATTCACGAGGGTTCGAGTTTGTATGGAATGAATTTCCTATTTTGCTCACCTTTGAAAGCAATTGGCAAAAAGCATATGACGAACTAACCGACATCATCGATAAGGAAACAGTCCAATTTGAATCACCAGCAGGAGTGCAAATTGGACGCATGACGCGCAGTTACATGATTTATGATGACAAACTTTCATCTAAAGTCTATGTGATGATTAAAGACAGCGGTGTGGAGTTAGGCCTGAGATACCTTACACCTGTCCGTCAGCGCCGTGTGATCAGAGATTCTATATCAAGGCAAATCATGGAATTGTTTGAACGCGAGCCAGATTTGGAATTTGCTTACCCAACATATCGCATCTTTCGCCGTGAAATAGAGGAGGCCAAAATTGAAGTTTTGCAAAAGCAAAAAGAAGCAGGCCCTCATGAATAGAAAACTGATTCGGAAGATTTAGGGTGTAAATAAATGGAACTGGCAATTTGGATTGGTATTGGGTTTTGTGTGACACAGTCGGCCATGTTTTCGGGACTTAACTTGGCATTTTTTGGTGTGAGTCGCTTACAACTTGAAGTAGAAGCCCAAAATGGCAACCGGCACGCCCAAAAAGTGCTGGCCATGCGCAAAGATGGGCACTTACTACTCACCACGATTCTTTGGGGTAACGTGGGCATTAATGTGTTGCTCACTTTACTATCAGATTCAGTTTTGGCTGGCATTGGAGCATTTTTGTTTTCAACAGTGGTTATCACTCTATTTGGCGAAATTTTTCCTCAGGCGTATTTTTCCCGAAATGCTTTGCGGATGGCTTCAGTGCTTTCTCCTGTCCTTAGGTTCTACCAATTCTTGCTTTATCCCGTGGCAAAACCTATTGCAAAATTATTAGATTCATGGCTAGGCAAAGAGGAAATGTTGATGTTTCGTGAGCGCGATCTACGCGAACTTATCAAACAACATGTTGAGCACGAAGAGGCAGAAGTTGATCACTTGGAAGGTGTCGGGGCAATGAATTTCTTGGAGTTGGATGACCTAACCGTGGCACAGGAAGGCGAAATCATTCACCCTCAGAGCATCGTTCAACTACCAACTCAACTGGATTTGCCGGTTTTCCCCGAGTTTGAACATTTTAAGACTGATCCATTCCTTCAACTAATTGAGGCTTCTGGGAAAAAATGGGTGATACTCACAGATATGGATAATACGCCACAGTTGATCTTGGATGCTGATCAATTTATAAGAGAAATGTTTTTCAAAGGAGAAAAGATCAATCCCTACGATTACTGCCACCGCCCAATAGTGATTGCCAGTTCAAAAACCACTCTAGATAAAGTTATTGGCCGATTGCGAGTGCAGCCTGAACATGAGGGAGATGATGTGATTGATAAAGACATCATCTTGGTCTGGAGTGATGAAAAACGGATTATTACAGGTGCTGATTTATTGGGACGGCTGCTGCGAGGTATTTCCAAGCGTGATGCAAAAGGAAATAGCGCCGGTTCCAATGTTGTTGGTTTCAACGATAAGGATTCCCAGCCGGATAATAACGGTCTGAAAAAGGCCAATTGATAAAAGACCTCAAACAAGGAGACTCTAATGAAAATCTTGACACGTGTTCTTAGACCGCACTCAATTGGAGATCAATTAAACCATTGGTTCATTATGACTTTGGCTATCGGGGTGGTGGCCTTGCTTGGCGTATGGCATTACAGCACCGGAGGAAATGCTCAAACAGAAAAGGTCATTCGTGGAGTAGAATTAGGGTCTGAATCAACAGCTGTTATTAACTCCCCGTTAATGGGAGCACAAACGGCCATTATTTCGTGCCTTGACCTCACATCTCAGTCATCGCCTGTGTCTAGTTCAACGGCGGTGGTAATACCTGCGCCAATGGATATGTCAATTGCACATGAGGCTGTAGCAACCAATCGTTTTGATCGCATCATGTTTACGGTCAATGCTACTAATCGCACCAACATAGGAGTGCGACTCACCCTGGTCAACCGTTTGGCAGTGAACCTTACATGCGACGTATTTTTTTTACAGTAGGTTTTTGAGGGGCGCAGGTAACCGCCCCATCAGTTAGGCCCGACTGGATGACTTAGTATAGAGCAGCATCTGTTTTTGGGTCAAATGAGCGGTTCCAGGCCATAGTTTCAGGAGCAAGAGGGTGGTAGCTCAAACTGCTTTGAAGTCTAATTGTGTCGTAATGTATGCGCCATTGTTCAATCAGAATCTGTGCCTCTCTCAGGGTGTAGAAGATTTCACCGTAGAGTAATTCATCTCTGAGTTTGCCATTGAAGATTTCGTTGTCACCGTTTTCCCAGGGACTACCAAGTTCAATGAACAGGGTTTTTCCTCCCCTCCACGGCCAAGTTTTAACGCCATTTCTTGGACTACTTTGCAGGTAACAGATCAGCAGAAAACCAAAATTCTAACTGCCCAGGTATCATAGAGCTGGCGTTCTTGACTTCACTCTCTTGTATTGACCCTTGAAAACCTTTACCTCAAGTTGAAAACAGGGATTGCAATGAAATAAACAACCAATGTGATCAGCACAGCCCCTATAAGATCGAGCACGACACCAGCCTTGACCATCTGACGTATGCTTACAGCTCCGCTGGCGAGAACAATGGCATTTGAGGGCGTCGCCACCCAACCCAAAGGCAAGCAAAACCAATAAGGTTTTGATAATATCTTCTGCGGTAAAGCCCTGAACAAACAAAAAAATGCCTGCAACGAAAACCAAGATGACGCTGTAACGGATGGCGCCCAACAACCTTTTCATTGACACCTCTCCTAAAGGTCGCATCCTATGTCTTTTCCGACGATCGCAAAACATATCACATGAGAAATGCAATGGAGACTGTTCACATTTCCATAAGACTGAGATTCAGACCCACTCAAAGTCATTTTCATCAAAATGTTCAATAACTTTAAACGGTTGAACAGAGACAATTTGTAGCAGAGTCCAGCATTCGGGACAATCTATCACTTCATCTTCGTCAACTTGGAACTCATCAATATGGATAGTTTCATTACAGGAGGGGCAGTTTGTCTTATAGATATTCGGTTTTCGGAAATTTGTATTTTTCATGTTATACCTCAGGCATTATTAGGTGGGAGTAATGACCCTAATCACATTGTTGGATTTCGACGATCTTGTAAGTGGTCTTACCTAAAAGAGTTTTTAACTTAACCTGTTGGTTTTTATGTTTACCCAGTAAAAGTTTTCCGAGAGGTGACTCAGTCGAAACGCGTCCATGCTCTAGATCAACTTCGGCTGGTGTGACCAACTCAAACACAATGACTTTGTTTTTGTTTGCAGTGTCTTTTAAGATCACTCTGACACCCAACTCAACTTGATCTGTGCTGATTGATTCTCCGTCAATAATCTTAGCATTGTAAAGTAATGTTTCTAGGCGTTGAACTTCCACTTCAAGCCATTCTTTTTGCATCTCAGCATCCCAATATTCACTGTTATCGTTCAGGTCGCTTGAGTGTTGGATAGCTTGTTTCAGACGTTCAGGAATGACGTAGTGGAGCAACTGTAAGCACTCTTCAAGACGCTTTTGCTTTTGCTCAAACCCTTTTCTGGTGAGCAGGACGTGTTCGTTAAGAGCCATCACCTTCTCCTAAAATTTATATTTTTCGTGCTTACTTTAATCTCTTTTGGGTTTAAATCCCCGTCCCGTGGGACGCAAAATAGAATCGACCTTAACCCTTACCCCGTTGCTTGCGGAGGGGTTGTTCATTAAAGTAGGTAAGCACATTTTTTCTGACTTACTCAAATTAGACAAATATCCAATAAATTGAAAAATATCAATCAAATCTTTCGACGCCAAAATTCCCAATATTTATAGCTCATTGTGGCAGGAAAGTCAATAGCTAAACGTACTCATTTCCTCAAGGAGTGTATTGTTAACATTTATATAGTATAATCCACGGAAAGAAAATGACTCAGAGGGTTTGATGAAATCTCTTGATCAAGTTGTTCGATAGTTGCGACAGAAGGGACTTTTATTCGCATAGTGCTTTCAGATTCAAATTCGAGCAATAAATCCCATTATAGATCGTTATTAGCACAATTACACCACATATGTCTTTTGATGGTTGTGTCGCAAAGAATTGGATGGAGTAGAATCGAGCCAGATTTATGCTCTGCTAAAATCCCAGTTTAGGCCAATCCGAAGATGCCGGAGACAAACCTCGCCTGGCCAAGGATGTCGCCCTTGGGCAGGCCGCGCACTTGACCTTTGCGGATCATGTTCATGGCTTCAATACCAGCCAACGTGTTTTTCGCAGTCCAGAATGAGCCAAATCCCATACCAGGGTTGACCAAACGTTTGATGAAGCGATGGCCTTGTTCCACGATATTGTTCAGATATCTGAGTTGCCTGAGCTTACAACGGTTGTGTCGCAAAGAATCTCTGGACGGATTAAATTGGTTGAATGAATACAGTGGAGCCCTTCAAATGGCGTCAGTTTCAGGGTAGTGTCGCAAAGAAATGATTGAAGGCCAAGCGAGTCAGATTTATGTTCACTTGAAACCAAGCTTTGACCAATCCGAACACGTTGGAGACAAAGTTCGCCTGGCCCAGGATGTCGCCTTTTGGCACGCCACGCACTTGACCCTTGCGGATCATGTTCATGGCTTCAAAGCCAGCCAACGTGTTTTTCGCAGTCCAGAATGAGCCAAATCCCATACCAGGATTGACTAACCGTTTGATGAATCGATGGTCCTGTTCCACGATGTTGTTCAGATATCTAATACGCCTGAGCTTGCAACCTTTGGGGATAAGCCCCTCATCTTTTATTTCTTCAAAGGCAATTGGGAAAGCTGAGTTCTTGTCAACAGTCAAGACATAAGGTGGCGCAGCATGGTCTGAGTGCATCACGCGACGGAAGAAGCGTTTAGCAGCACGTCCATCACGCTTGGCGCTCAGCATGAAGTCGATCGTTTGCCCCTTGGGATCCACAGCCCTATATAAAAACATCCACTTACCTTTGACCTTAATGTAGGTTTCATCAATGCGATACGAACCCTTGGCGGACTTCAGATGACATCTGATCCGTTTGTCCAGCTCCGGTGAATACTGCAGTACCCAACGATTGAGCGTCGAATGGTCGATCTGCATCCCTCGTTCTAGCATGATTTCTTCTAGATCTCTGTAGCTCAACGAATATCGCAGATACCATCGAACACACAGCAAGATGATCTCAGGCTGATAGTGTCTCCATTTGAAGGGCTTGGATGAATTCATGCAGAAATTTCAAACAGCTCACGGATTTTTTGCGACACTACCAGTGGATGAGCCACTGTCACTTCATGCCCTTGAGACTGAAGGTAGTCATACAGCGGGTTCCAAATATCACAGGCTTCCATCGTCACCTGTGCTGGTTGCTCTACTTCCGCCAAAAACAGATCCAGCTCCTCAAACGAGTTGAGAAATCTGCCTTGCTTAAATACTTCTCCGTTTTGATCCAGAATCGTTGCATAGCAATACTTCTTGTGTACATCCAGGCCAATGAACATGATTGCCTCCTTGACTCCCAGCTTACTTCAA
>JAJCYT010000002.1 GCA_029262795.1 Candidatus Fraserbacteria bacterium | reverse complement strand
AGTACCATCGAGCTTTGTTGGTTGAGGGATCGATCAACTGCCAGTGAAGACGTATAGGTTTCATGGTCATAGTACGAACTCAGCTTTACGCTCTTCAATTTCTTTGGCTGCGGTACGCCCAGATCGTCGGATATACACTTGGGCTGTTCGCAGGTCTTCCCAACCCATCACTTCACATAACGCCTGGGTTGAAAGCCCCGCGTTGGCAAATTGCATGGCCGCAGTAGAGCGAAGTGCGTGGGTGTAGAGCTTTTTGGTCAGTGTGGTTCTTTGGGCTATGGTCTTGAGTCGTCTTTGGAGCGTGCGTCGGGAAGCTCCTATAGCATCATACGCACCAAAAAATCCCTTGAGAACTTCTCGAGTAACGGGGAAATATTTAAAGGGAATGGAACGTACTCCAGCTTTAGTTTTAGGTTGCCAGGTATTGTTGTTCTTTCTGCACTCAAAGCAGTTGCATTCCATAGATTTTGGAATGTGAATAAAATCATCTTGGAAATCAATCCAAGATTTGTGCAGATGCGCAATTTCACCCACACGCATTCCCAACTGCCCACTGCAACAAACCAAAAGTTTTTCATGAATGTCTTCACATGCCTGAAACAATTCTCCAAGTTCCGTGCCATCCAGAAAATCATCACGGGCATGTTTGGGAGTTTGTCTCGCTTTTGTCATGATGGTGACAATATGTCACATTTATGATATAGACGCAAGTGATCAGATGGGAATAATTTGGAAGGCGAAAATAAAGATGTCACATTCTGTGCGAAAATGTGACAAGAGTTCAGCAGTGGGCCAGTGCAATTGGTCAAATAAGTATTCTGGCCAATAAGATACCATGCCCTTGTTAGTAGATCAATGTTTTAGGCGCCGGAATTCGGCAAGGTTTTGGGGTGTAATGACCAATAAGTGAAATGGTTGATATTCTGCATTATAACCATAATGCAGAATTAGCGAAAGTGGGGATGAGTAGGGAAGCGGGTTTTAAGAGATCAGGAATTGGAATAGTTTGCGCGTAATGCGGAATTCGTAAAATGTTTACAATTCACCTTGATTCCTATCATTATGTAAAGATTACGATGTCCGACTTAGCAGGGTTAGTGACCATTGCCATCACCGCCGTATAATCTGACGAGTTTAGCAGATATATGTGTGACTTGTCTCAGATCTCTTTTAATCTTCACAGTGGAGTCAAGAACTTCGTACTTAGTAGATCACACATATCAACCAATGAATCCTCGTTTAGCAGCACAACATAGGCTTGCGGCCATCGCTGAAGCGCTCTTTGAATGAATTCAAATCTGACAACCACTATCAAAAGACGGTATCGGCCTGCAAGAATTGCATTTACACCTTCGCACCACCCTTGCCTGATTTGAAACTCCAAAGGCCCAAGCTCATCCACAACGAGAAGATCACAATGAGTTGCTTCTTTCAACAACTTATTTCCCCATTCAAATGTCTTTTCGTTAAACATCCAGTGACCAATACTGAGCGAGTTGCCAATTTTCTGTCCTGGTGAGCGCCGCCAAGCCAGAAGCTGATGTTTACCACTGTGGATATCCTGTGCTTCAATGCGGGCTTTGGCACCATTAGTAAATCTCGACAGGGAAAGGACGCCGCGAGTCTCCCAATTCAGGGATTGAGCGCTCTGAATGAGGTGTGAGCATAGGGTTGTCTTGCCAGTCCCACGATCGCCTGTAATTAACAGAATGTTTGGATTGACCATCATTACGCGTTCAAGACAATATGTTTACCATTGGCTTTAACAACCTCAATGTCGACACCATAGATTTTTGAAAGATTCTCATGTGTTAGCATAGATGATGTGCTCCCAGTGCTGAAAACGCGCCCTTGGTTCAGCAACACGACAGAATCAGCCACAATGCTTGCAATATTTGGGTTATGAGTTGTAAAGACTGTCGTCACGTCATCTCGGGAAAGCCGCCTGAGGATGTTAATAATGCGATCTTGATTCCCAAGATCAAGGTGAGCTGTTGGCTCATCCAACAACAGGATGCGAGGCTGTTGGGCCAGAGCACGGGCGACCATGGCCAGTTGTCGCTCGCCTCCACTGAGTTGGGGAATGGGTCGATTGCGCATCTGTTGCAAACCAGCTGCTTTTAGCGCTGTAGATGCAGCATAAAGATCATCCTCACAAGGTAGTTGCAGCGTGCTTAAGTAAGGTGCGCGCCCCAACAACACGTATTCGAATACAGAGAAATCGAAAGGCACATATTCACTCTGAGGAACCAGTCCAATGAGTTGGCTCATCTGCCTCCTTGAATAGCTGGTTTGAGACTTGTCTAGGATATGAACGCTCCCTTTGCTTGGAGACAGAAGCCCTAAGATGATGTAAAGTAGAGTTGTCTTTCCTGTGCCATTAGGGCCAAGGATGGCTGTGGTGGAACCTAGGGAGATATCCAACGAGAATCCATTGAGTACAGCTTTCTGGTCGTTGTAGCCAAATTCCAGGTCTTTAAGGGAAATGATGCTTGGGGAATTCATTCTCGAGACCTCACGCGATTGGTCATCATCAAAACCGAAAAGGAAACGGCACCTATCATTGCAGTCAGGATGCCTAAAGGAATTTCGCCCGCTATGGCTGAACGTGCAACCGTATCACAAATTAATCCTAAAATCCCTCCTATCAGGATGGCGCAAGGCAGCGCAGTGACGCCATTGGCCCCCATGAATCGACGAGCGATGTGTGGCACAATTAGTCCAATCCAGCCAACGATGCCAGCCACGGACACAACCACTGCAGTGGCCAATACGGCTGCGGAAAGTAGCAACAAACGTTCATAAGCTGAAGAAATCCCCAAAGAGAAGGCCGTTTTGTCGTCCAATGAGAGGAGGTTGAGCCGCCATCGCATCAAGTACATAATTAACAACGAGGGCAGTACAAACGGTAGAATATAAATCAGATCGCTCCATGTTGCACTCCAAAGTCCCCCCAATAACCAAAACGTCAAGGTAGGCAGTTCACTCAAAGGATCTGCGACATACTTGAGGATACCGACACCTGATGAAAACAGGGCAGAGATGGCAATGCCTGAAAGAATCAGCCGTAAGACCCAACCCCCGAAGCGCAGTCGTCGCGCGAGGAAGTAGGAAAGCACCATGCCTAGAGCTGCAAATGTCGCCGCCAGCCCTTCAACAACCAGCGGGGAACTGCCGACAAACACGAAGGCCAAAGCAGCCCCAAATGCAGCACCTTGCGAGACTCCTAGGAAACCTGGTTCTACTAAAGGATTACGAAAGATCATCTGCATCACGGTCCCTGCGCCAGCCAGAGACATGCCCAACAACATGGCCAACAGCATTCTGGGCAAACGAAGGTTCAAGACAAGTTGCCTGGCAAGTTCATCCTGTTCTAGAAGTGCAGGCGACATCCAATAGGGCTGCGGATATCGGCCAACAAACAATGATAAAGCAAACACCACGGCTAGCGTAAGCCCTAAGTAGAACAATGGTGATTTTAAAACAAACCTTGCAATTGTGTCTGATGAGTGCTTCGACTTCGATATTACTCTCTTGGAAAATGAGTTTGTTGTCATTGCCTGTTCCTAAAGAATGCTATTACAGCGTCCCTTTCAGGGTTGGCAAAATCTGTGCCTCGATTGTGGTGCGATCCAAACCGTACATTTGCTCGAAAAAAGTGTAAACCTCTTCGATGATATCTAAATCAGAAAACCTCTCAGGATTCATTGTGGCAGACAGCCAAGTAAGTCCTAGAATCCATCGAGGATCAGATTGATCCCAACTGAAAGCATCTGCCGGGAACCCATAGAGCTCGTTTGCCTGAACCGCTGGCAGGGCTCTCCATTTGAGGTCCTGTTTTAAGTTGACCACCACATCCGAGGAGTCACCACGGTAATCAATCATGTAAATCTGTTCAGGGTTCCATGCAGCAATCTGCTCGAAGCTGACAACCATCCATCCCCCCGAATCGGTACTCTCCGCCCAAACGGGATGGCCGCCACCCATTTCTACCAGTCGGGTTTGCATCCAAGAAGCGGGTGCCACGTTGAAAGAGACGCTTCCCCCCCGATCACTGTAATACAACAGCAGCACGGTTGGCATCTCTCCTTCCTGCAAGTCAGCCAATTTCACGTTTATCCTGCTCAAATTGGCCTCATAATAAGCGACCACTTCCTGCGCACGCTGGGGGTTGTTCAAGAGTTGGCCCAGGATGACCAAATCGTTTAGGTATTGCTCGGGTGTTTCCAACTCCACATAGACCACAGGTATGCCCACCTGTTCCAATGGATCCCCAACCTGGTCTTTCATGAAAGTTTTCATGACCACCACATCAGGTTTAAGGGGGGCAATCTGTTCCGGACCACCCAAGCCCTCCAAAACTGCTTTCTCGTGTAGTGATGGGTCGAGCAATGCAAGGAAGTTCTCGAAGGACTGAGCAGCGTTATTTGGCATAGCTACCACTTTATTTACAGCTTCTGGAAACAAATACACAGCATCGGCAATTCCATGAAAAGCTTTTCCAGCAATGACGATCCGCTCAGGCAACTGTTCCAATTGAACTTGCCTGCCCAATGCATCGGTGATCAGGAGAAACTCATTTGCGGAAGCATCAAGCGGATGGATAGTGACAGAAAGTGAGAATGTACAGATGAGAATTCCACATACAAGAATCCATCGGTTTGCACGAATCATAAGCGCAACCTCCTCCCAGATTGATGTGTGAACACAATTTGTAGCCCCCCCAAAGTTATGAAATTCTGTTATCTGCGACGCCGAAGAAGAAACAAAAAAACCACCGAGTGTATCAGTGGTATTACATTAAGATACAACCATACCTACGTTCATCATCTCCCTTTTCCTAGCACGAGTGAGCCAAGATGTTTCCATGCCTGGCTTGAGAATCGAGTTTTGCCTATTCCGTGGTCTGTCTACGCCACAACTGCTACTCGTTGGCAAATTTTCCTAGAAACAACGATTCATAGAGATAACAAGAACTACTCTCAGCATAATCTTGGTCTTGTAATGAAACGATGATTTGTATCATAAATAATTCTGATCTGTAATAAGTTGAATACATGACTGGATACTGCTTAATTCAGCACATTTAAAATCGGCCCAGGTGTTTATATTTGTGCATGCCTCTAGCTCTGGATCTAGTTGAATCAGGGCTTTGACCCACCAGCCACAATGACCACGCTCGTTTGCTCTGCCTGGATGGTCGTTTCCATTTTTTCGATGTGGGTTAGATTAGTCGCAAGTTATGTGACTCAAATAGCCTTATTCATCTTCGATTACAGTGATTCAGGCCTCAACCCTGCCCGCCAGCAAAAGACTTTCCTTGCAGCCTTTTAATCTTGGGTCTTTGGCTCGCAGGGAACGACACCAGCCAGGTCTTTTGTATCGCGGGCATTGTATTGGAGATAGCTGGCCATCAGCTTGAATTCCTCACTGTTTTTATCCAAATTGATATAAACTCCCATTTCCTCCATCGTTGATGGCCATTGATTTGCAAAGAATTGTTCTGGATGATGTAATTCGTGACACAAAGAGCAAGTTGATTCGAACAACTGTGCTGCTTCTTCCCATACTGGCGCAAGGTCATTCGTCAAATCCTCCCTTGGCACCCACATGCCATCCAACAAGACATCATTCCAAAGAATCTCTGTAATGGGGTCTGTGTACATATCGCGGATTTCCGCCTCATCTTGGAGTGCCTCCCCCAGTTGGGCCTTGCGAATACGAAGGCCAGGAAGCGCGTAGAGAAGAGAGGATGTGCCATCTTCTTGCCATCCCTCTAATCGAACCTTCACCCATTCCCCTTGGTCTTCAATGACACTGACTTCAGATGTGACGATCAATTGGCCGCTCGCTTCCTGTTCAGAATCAAGAGATAATCCTGTGGACCGAAGGGCACAAAACACTTCGGAAGGTTCTTCTGGTGGGTCAGCCGTTTGCAAGTTTGTCGCCAAAGATGAGAGCAGTATGCTCACATTAGCAATCCAAATATCGAAGGTTCCCGCCCGGTTGCTGGCAAACGCGATCTTTGTGCCATCGGGACTCCAGGTGGGGTCCCGGTCCGCTATCGTCCCATTCGGCATCAACAAGC
Organism: Candidatus Fraserbacteria bacterium; assembly: GCA_029262795.1. Taxonomy (GTDB): domain Bacteria; phylum Bipolaricaulota; class Bipolaricaulia; order RBG-16-55-9; family JAJCYT01; genus JAJCYT01. The sequence continues at coordinate 42,198 of JAJCYT010000002.1, read as the reverse complement.
TGGGGTTGGAGCCGTCAATATCACTCAGCCAGGTTTTATAGGTCAGGGCGTTTTGGCCAGTGGGCAGGGTTTGTAAGTCCACCATAAGGTAGGCCACTCGCTGACCATCTGGACTCCATGTGCCGATTCCCTGACCTAAGCCAATATCCATGGGCAACAAGGAAGACGAAGGATGTGCATCGGGTGGGGATGCATAATCGGGCTTCCCGTCCTCCCCCGTGCGAAAGATGAGCCGCCAGGGTTCGAAAAACTTCCCGGCCCTTGCCTGATAAAAAATCTGAGTGCCATCTGGCGACCACTGAGGGCTTCCTACCATGAATTGATTTTCAGGGCTAATCGGGTTGGAGCTCGATCCATCAGGCGACACAAGCCAAATAGACCACTTCCCATCACGGCGTGCCTGGTAGACGAGCTGGTTGCCAGTGGGGCTCCACTGAGGGAATGCAGTCATTTCTTCGAAGGTAAGCTGTTGCTTGTTTGAGCCATCGGCATCCATCGTCCATATATTGCCCCGGTGTTCCTGGTCGCTTTCCCAGTAGACGATGTGCTTTCCATCAGGGCTCCAGCTGGGCCAGCCAGCAGATAGTGCAAAAGTAAGTTGTTGAGAATTGGACCCATCTGCGCTTACCAACCACAGGTTCCAGTGGTTGTCGTTGTTGTCGGCGGAGTACAGGATATGTTCGCCGTCCGGGGACCAGACAGGAAACTCCTCCCGGCCCGATGATTGGCTTAATCGAGTGAAATGATTAGACGGCGGTGCCGTGTTTGAGATAGGGAAGCGTTCGGCCAGTTGGGCAAAGACATCGGGGGGCGCACTGTTTTCACGCGGCAGTGGCGCATTGATGCGGTGGCACTGTTCGCACCCGCCGATCTGAAACAAGCCGAGGTTTACGGGATGTTGGCGCACCGGCAACCCGGCAATGATGGCCGTTTCGAATTCGGTTTTCACCACATTATGGCTTTGGGTATAGGCCTGTGGCTTAATTTCACCCAGAATGAGTTTTTCACGAAGGGTCGCAAGCTCATCATCGTTTTCTTGCCCCACCACCGTACCAGCCAAAACCAGCAGCAGCACAAGTGTGCCGCGAAGCAGCATGAAAGGATGGCCCCATTTCCCAACGAGGTGCATCAAAGAGTTCATCATTAATCCCCCCTCTTGGTTCAGAAAGAGGGGACACCAGGATGTCCCCTCTTCACTGAATTCACATTTCGAATCGTGATTTGAGCCTATTGTCCTTTCCCGGGTTCAAAGGCCGTGATGTGTGGACGCCCGTCATACTTCTCAATCTGCACGAGCAAGGTGTTTGATGGGTTTCCCTGAGCAAGCTTCGAGGAGCCCTCATCACTGGTGACCATGTTGACATTTCCGTGTTTGCAGAGTGTGCCAACCTTTCCAGGCTCTTCAGGGTCATACCACCCACCTTCGCGGAGCTGAACCACCCCTGCTCGGACCCGATCGGTCACAACGACCCCAGCCAGGACTTGACCACGGTCATTGAACACGCGAACGATGTCGCCATCTTCAATGCCCCGTGCTTCGGCATCCTGCGGGTTGACCCAGATGGGCTCGCGTTCATTAACTTCGTACAAGGTGCGAATCCAGGTGTTGTTCATCTGGGAATGGAGCCGATATTTTGGATGGCTGGTCACAACGTGCAGTGGATAGACATTGGCCTTATCGCTTCCCAGCCACTCAAACGGTTCAACCCAGGACGCATGGGGTGGAACATCGTTGTAGTTGTAGCTGGCAATGGTTTCCGAATAGATTTCGATCTTTCCTGATGCAGTCCCCAGCGGGTTTGCACCGGGATCGGCTCGGAAGTCGGCGTAAGCAACAAAGTTGTTTGCTTCTTCAGGAACGTCGAATTCCACAAACCCTTGATCCCAGAAGGCATCAAAGTCTGGTATGTTAACACCGTTAGCCTGAGCCTGAGTTCGGGCAACGTTGTAGAACTGCTGGATCCAGTCCATTTCCGCTTTACCTTCTGTGAACTGCTCTTCAAAACCCAGACGTTTCGCCAGGCCAGCGAAGATATCGAAGTCATTGCGGGATTCAAACAAGGGGTCAACCACTTTCTGCATCGCGATGATGTTGCGGTCTGAGCCTTCGATATCGTTGCGTTCCATTGTGGTTGTGGCAGGCAATACGATATCGGCGTGCTTTGCGGTTGCCGTCCAGCTATGTTCTTGGACGATATGCACTTCGGGGTTACGCCATGCCTGCAAAACCCTGTTCGTGTCATGGGCGTGATGGAAAGGATTCCCCCCGATCCAGTAGGTCAATTTGATGTCAGGATAGGTGATCTTTCCACCATCGTAGTCAATGGTCTTGCCTGGATTGAGCAACAGGTCTACCCACATGTTGACAGGGACAAACTTGTCAATGGGATTGTCCCCTTCGGTGATCGTGGGCACAAACGGTGCTGAACCGCGAGGTACACCCTTATTGGCAGGATAGCCAAGGTGCACACCACCACCCGGAAGACCAATCTGGCCGAGCATCGCAGCGAGTGTAACCAATGCCCACTCGGGCTGTTCGCCATGATCCTGTCGCTGCAGCGAGTACCCACCCCAGAGCAAGGTGCGGTTTTCAGCCATCCGTCGTGCCAGCGTGCGAATGGTGTCAGCGTCCACTTCACTGATGGAAGCGGCCCATTCTGGCGTCTTGGGCTGGCCGTCGGTTTCACCGTTGAGGTATTGAACAAACTTATCAAAACCGACGGTGTATTTATCGATGAAGTCTTGATTGTAGAGGTTCTCATTGTACAGAACATGGGCAAACCCCAAGATCAAGGCTGTATCCGTGTTTGGTCTTAGCGGTTTCCATTCTGTGCCAATGAATTCGTCAAAGTCTTCGCGGACCGGATTGAACGAAACAACAGGAACCCCTTTGTTCTTAAGTTCGTTAATCCACGTTGGCACTTCATCTTCGGTTTTGCCAACCTGGTTGATGGTCAAGCCAGCATAACCAAAGGTGACTAACAATGTGGTATTCTCCACAATGTTGGGCCAGACGGTAGTTTGCACGCCGCGAGAGCCCACCACATAAGGCATGATCACGGGTTCCACAGGGCCGCTATAGGTGTTACGATCATCCACATAGCCACCAAACAGATTAAGGAAGCGATGCACCAACCTGTTGGGGAACCTCCCATGGAGACGACCTGCGCTATTCCACCCGTAACTTCCCCCGTAGATTGCTTCGTTGCCATATTGACCTTTAACACGTTCTAGTTCTTCAGCCACGATATCCAATGCTTCTTCCCAGGACACCCTGACAAAGCTATCGGCACCACGGCCGGTGGTATCGCTGAAATGTCGGTTCTTATAGAAGCCTTCTCGAATCATGGGATATTTAACACGGTTTGGTGAATAAAGAAGATCAGGCAAACCTTGAATGACAGGGCTAGGATTAGGGTTCTTGCTAAAGGGGTTTGCCTGCGTGAGGCGCCCTCCCTCTACCACTGCCTCAAAAGCACCCCAGTGAGATGAGGTGAATTTGGTGTAGGTTTCAAGGTTGGCTAAACTTGGAACTTGTCCTTGTGCCAAGAGAGGAGATACTGATAGAAAAATCCCTGCTGATGCAGCACCCTTCAAGAACGACCGACGTGAAAATCGGCTCTTTTCAATTGGTGCACTCACTTTAAACCTCCTGTTGAAAATAAATCTCTTCTTTCCAAGCACGAGGAGGTCGGCCTGTTTCCACAACCGGCCCACGACAGCCCAGCGGCTGCCCCGCAGTCTATCTGCGGTACGGTTTTTGAACCTTAGATGCCATCACCCGTAGGCACAAACACTCGAAGAGAACTTTTAAGAATAGGAAACACAAAATCTAACTGAGTGACTGTAGTTTTTGCTTGCTGTCACCCTTGCTAGATGACAGCAAATATTTTTACCCCCTTTCGTTAGTTTTATTCAGTTTTCATAGTAGTTACAGTAAGTACAAAGTAAATGATTTGAAACAGTTAATATTATGATAGGTGTTAGAATTAATATGTCGCGGTTCGCAACAACCCGGTGAATGAACCTTGTGAGGAAAATCGAGACCGTCGGCAACACCAGTAACAACTTATGCAGGGAAGAACGTTTACAGAAGGGTCTCGATTAAGATAGATCCTTCAATACATCCTCTACGTAAGTACGATCTTCCTGGATAAATGCCAGAAGCACTTGTGATAACCCTCTGTAGAAAGTGCTTGGATCATGTTCAATACACCGTTGACAGAAATTGGGAACCCAGTTCAACAAATGTTGATCCAAAAATTGCTGTTGACCATCCAGAGCGATTTTTACTGATCCGTTAGGCTTGTCTTCTTGGAGCATCCTCTCTGACAGTTGCGCCATCAGGTCAAGTTGAACAGCAATATGGTCTGCTGGTTCGTGAAAACCCTCAGGAATGGACAAATCTTGCTCCTGAAGAATCTGTAGCATCTGTGAGTGAGGCTCTTGGTACATTGAGCCATGCTCACTGATGAACACCGACTCGTAGGGTGGTGCAGATTTTTTGCCTCCTGCTCCCAGAAATAGAAAGGAAAAAGCGCTGGAGAGAGGTACCACCATCTCTGGCAAGTCACCGTTCTCCGAAAAATACGTTCTTAAAGCATCAATACCTGGCTTTAGCGCAAGGTTTTCGGCTAACGCCTCTAGAAACAACTGGCCTTCTGCTTTCGTAAATTCGTGCAATGCTTCCTCATCAAGTTCTCGTGCAAAGCAATGGGACAACCAACGATAGATTCGAGTCCGTTGAAGCGCTGTCTGTCGAACTTCTGTAATAGTTTGCTGATCCATAATGCTCCTTTGGTTGAATCTGAAGCAGAGTGAGTTGGTCAATTTTAGGGCGATGGGGGCAACTCAGCGAATGATTTGTGTCAGGTTAACAGAATTGATTGGTCTGTTGCAAAAAATGGCTGGATGTGAGAAGCTAGACGTATAAGCGACTTTAGTTGAGTGTTGTTCATCTCGCCACTATAGTTGCTGGAACAATTTCTTGCGACACTACCCATAATCCTAAAGTGAACCTAGCTCAATAAACAAGATCATGACCTTGAAGCATTTCACGCCAGAGGCGCACTGCCTTGAAGATGTCCTAAAAAGTAATTAGCAACTGTGCCCAATGTTTCTTAGATGCGATTAGGGATATCTATTAAGTTTACCTAAATAATGTGGTGTCAGAATGATACGTGGAAGAGCGATTATGAAAACTATAAAGAGAAGCATTTAAGATCAGACGTCCGGATGAGGAGGCTGTTTTGAAGGTGCGAAATCTGTTGTTGCTGGCCATTAGATCGGTGGCCTTATTAAGTGTTTGGTTGCTGCTCAACATCACTGGTGTGGCGTCGTCTGGTGCAATTACACCCAGTTCGTCCGAATCTATTCAAAATGAAATCTCAACGCTTAACGCCATAGAGGATTTGGGCGAATTCCATCACGTTTTCTTTTTGGCATATGTCAATCGCTTTCCAGAGTGGGTCACCAGCCTGAGGCTATTTGGATCGGAGCTTGATCCCAGCGGACACTTGCTCAATGATCTTTCCATTACGCGCCAACAACAGGATATGGTATTTGTCAAGTCCGGCCTTGAGAAGCTGCGCAGCTTCGACTTCGCATCTCAAAGCCCAGCCCAGCAATTGACCACCCAAGTGCTGGGCTGGTTCTTAGAAGACCAGGTGCGTGGGGAAGAGTTCATGTTCCACGACTACCGTGTCCGGCAATTGTATTCAGTGCACTCTGACTTTCTCGAATTGATGCTGGACACTCACGAGGTTCACACCAAATTGGACGCCCAAAACTATATTGCGCGCCTTGTGGCAGTGGAAAATAAGTTTGATCAACTCATCGAAATTCTGCGCACCCAGAAGTCACTGGGCATAATTGCACCCAAATTTATTCTGGAAACCGTGCTGCAAAATCTGAACCCTGGAGACCGCGAACCGAGTCAAAACTCTCTTTACACTTCGTTTGTTGGTAAGCTTGCGGCTGCTGACGGCCTAAGCGCCTTAGAAGAATCTGAGCTTGGGGAAAGCGCAATTACAGCAATTGCCAATCACGTCATTCCTGCCTTTGACAACTTACGCGCGGAAATTGAACATCAGGTTACGGTTGCCACAAACAACGCAGGCGTATGGAAGCTCCCCGACGGCGATGCGTATTACGCCCACACGTTGCGCCACCACAGCACAACCGACATGACGCCTCAACAGATCCATGACATTGGCCTCATTGAGGTCGAACGCATTCAAACTGAAATTCGGGGCTTCATCTCCGAGTTGGGCATTGGCGCACGTGATCCCAATTTCGGCAACGTAATTCGCACATATTGGGGTCGCTACCGCGGCAGGCCGAAAGATACTTATCCCGATACCGCAGAGGGCCATCAGCAGGCCTTGGATGATTACACAATGATTATCCGTGAGGTGGAACAACAGATTAGCGGTTTGTTCGATGTGTTGCCCCAGGCGCCCGTGCAAGTCCGCGCCATGCCTCCAGAGAAAGCTGGCGCACCCGCCCATTATGTGCCGCCCAGCTTCGATGGCAGCCGCCCGGGAACGTTTTTTGCAAACGTCAATCCGCCGCCATTCAAATCCGAAATGCGCTCGCTGACATTCCACGAAGCTGTTCCAGGTCACCACTTTCAGTTGGCACTACAAATGGAATCTGACTTGGCACTGGTCCAAAAGGTGTTGACATTTAATGCACACGTCGAAGGCTGGGCCCTCTATGCGGAGAAGCTTGTGCGATCCATTGGCATGTACCCCGACCTGCACAGCAAAATCGACAATCGCTGGTTAGAGTTGTTCCGAGCCGCACGCTTGGTGCTGGATACCGGCATTCACGCTCAGCGATGGACCCGTGATGAAGCTCGCCGATATGCAGAAGATAATCTGGGATTTTCACTATCTTATGAAGTTGATCGCTATATCGCGTGGCCGGGGCAAGCAGTTTCTTACAAAGCTGGGGAACTCAAAATCTTGGAACTGCGCAAGCGTGTCAACGACGAACTGGGAGAAACCTTTGACATCAAGGCATTTCACAATATCATGCTTCAGTATGGCCAAATGCCGCTCAGCGTGTTGGAAAAGCAAGTTCAGCTTTACATCGAAAGCGCCATAGGGGAATCGAATTAGAATTTGGTCAACCTCACAGGCTTACTCCGAGTGACCGTTTAGTTGGGAATGCCTAGATGAAAGATGTCTCAAAAGTGAATTTAAGAGATTCAATCCCTAATGCATCTTATCAAACAAATCTTTCCAGATAACCGGTTAGGAGTCTGAACTCAAATATTTGTGAACCAGCGGTCACAATTTAATCATCGGTTCAAAGCTTGATCTATCAATCCCTCCCACAAGTGCTGTGGGAGGGATTTTTTATTTAGACGGCGATTGTTTCTGTCTTACTTTGGTTTGGCTAAGAATATTTTTGCAGTCGTGTTGCATCACATCATTCAGTTAATTCAAAGTTTAAATTCAAGTTTAATGTTCTGGAAGGCTTTAATAGCGATGTCCAGATCTTCGCGTGTATGGGCTGCTGACATCTGGGTGCGAATTCGAGCCGTGCCCTTGGGCACCACAGGGTAGAAAAACCCAATGGCATAAACTCCTTGTTCCAAGAGCCTTGTGGATACCTGTTGAGTAAGTTTGGCATCGCCAAACATCACAGGCACGATAGGATGGCTTCCAGGGAGCACCTCCAGTCCAATGTCTGCAATTTTCTCACGAAAATAGCTTGTATTGGCTTGCAGCCGATCCCGCAGTTCGGTTGTTGCATTCAACAACTCAAGGGTTTTGAGGGAAGCGCACACAATGCTGGGGGCCAACGAATTAGAAAATAAATAAGGTCGAGAATGCTGCCGCAGCAAATCAATGATTTCCTGCCTGGCGCTGGTATAGCCACCACTGGCTCCTCCCAGAGCTTTCCCCAACGTACCTGTGATGATGTCTATGCGTTCCATTACATCACAATGTTCGTGGGTGCCGCGCCCTTGTTTACCCATGAAACCAACTGCGTGAGAGTCGTCCACCATCACCATAGCGTCATAACGATCTGCCAGATCACAAATTTCTTTCAGTTTGGCGATGAAGCCATCCATTGAAAACACACCGTCAGTGACGATGAGACGAAAACGACAATCGGCAGACTCTATGAGCTTGGCTTCCAGGTCAGCCATGTCGCTATTTTGATAGCGAAACCGCTTGGCTTTACACAACCGAATCCCGTCAATGATGCTGGCGTGGTTGAGGGCGTCGCTGATCACGGCATCTTCCGGCCCCAGCAATGTTTCAAACAAGCCGCCGTTGGCATCGTAGCAGGAACTGTAGAGGATGGTGTCATCCATGCCTAAAAACTTGGACAGTTTATGCTCTAATTCTTTATGAATGGTCTGTGTGCCGCAGATAAAGCGCACGGAGGACAATCCAAATCCCCATTGTTCCATGCCTTCTTGTGCAGCACGAACGATCTCAGGATGATTCGACAAACCAAGATAGTTGTTGGCGCACAAGTTTAAAACCTGTTGGCCGTCTTGGAGTTTGACCTGCGCGTGTTGCGGTCCACCAATAATCCGCTCTTTTTTATACAACCCTTCAGCTTCGATCTCCTGCAACTTTTGTTGCAGAAACGTATCCATTGTGTAAGACATACATGCCTTTCTAGGCGGATTGCCAATTGAGGATCACCTTGCCGGATTGGCCTGAGCGCATGACCTCAAACCCCTGTTCAAATTCATGATAAGGAAAGTGGTGTGTGATTACCCCTGACACATCCAGGCCAGATTGAATCATGCTGGTCATTTTGTACCAGGATTCGTACATTTTGCGTCCGTAAATGCCCTTTAAAGTGAGGCCGTTAAAAATCACTTGATTCCAATCAATGGCGGCTTGCTGGGCAAAGATGCCTAGCATGGCGATCTTGCCACCATGACACATTAGTTTGATCATGTCATTTAATGCCTGGGGGCTGCCAGACATTTCCAAGCCAATATCGAAGCCCTCTTTCATCTCCAATTCGTCAATCACGGCTTCAATTTTTTCTTCGGCTGCGTTCACGACACAGGTCGGGTTCATTTTTCGGGCCAACTCAAGACGATATGGATTCAAGTCGGTAATGACCACATGACGCGCACCTGCGTGTCTGACGATGGCAGCGGCCAAGATACCAATTGGCCCAGCTCCTGTAATGAGTACATCTTCTCCAAGTACATCAAATTCCAGTGCTGTGTGGACTGCATTACCCAGTGGATCGAAAAAAGAAAGAATGTCGGTGGAGATGTTGGGGTCGGCGTGCCATACGTTGTCCACAGGAATCGCCACATATTCGGCAAAGCCGCCGTTTCTATGAATGCCCACGCCTTGGGTGTTCATGCACAGGTGGCGGCGCCCGGCAAGGCAATTGCGGCAGTGGCCGCAGACGATGTGGCCTTCTCCACAGACAAGCTGGCCCATGTGGACGTCGTGAACATTGTCGCCCACCGCAGCCACCTGCCCTACAAATTCGTGTCCAATCACCACCGGGGGCGAAAGATTTTGCTGTGCCCACTCATCCCAGTTGTAGATGTGAACATCCGTGCCACAGATGGATGCCTTATCCACCTGGATTAAAACATCATCAATACCAACTGCCGGAAGGGGCACTTCTTCCAATATCAGCCCGGGTTCAGCTTTCTGCTTCACTAAAGCTTTCATTGTGTTCATAATGGAATTGCTTTCACCAGATCGCCATTCGTTTCATCAATATTTCCTTTCTTGACTCCCAAGAATAAAAGAATGAGGAAGCGTATCCGATCGCTTCTCCAATGATCATATCTTCGTTGAGTGAACTATGGATTGATCTAAATCATTCAATACCATGAGATCGTTGGTTCTGTCGCAAAAAATCTCTGGTCGGAATCGCCTAAACTGTGCTCCTAGCTTAGTATAAATCTGTCTCGATTCTACCCCAACCAATTCTTTGCGACAGAATCGATTGGGTAGCTTAGTTGAAGCAATATGATTTAAATCAAGCCAAATCCTGACCCCCATCATCGTTCATCCATCAGTGCCATTTCATAATAAATCAAAGCGTATGAGGGAAGGTGATTGTGATGTCTCTGGCATTTACGCTGAAAACCTTTCTGGATGAACATCAGGTCAATTATCATACCCTGAAGCACCACCGCTGCTTCTTTGAAGCTGGCAATCACGATGAAGCCATCAAATTAAGATTTGCCGATTTCAAGAAACTGGTGAGACCCAAAGTGGTGGACTTCATTGTCCACTGAGGGAAACAACGTTTAACAGATTCGCCCTGAATTGATTTTGATTCTTTGAACAAGCTGCTTTGATTTGCCGTTTGTCGAAACAGGTGGTTGCCATGAATCAACCATACAAGTCGTATGATCCGAGAACACCTGCAAGCAGCATTGCCTTGCTGATCGCTGCAGAAGAATCCTTTTCTGTTTTCAATCAACCATACATCAAGGTTCGTTTAGAAACACAAAGTGAATTGAATCTGCATTTTTGATACATCAACAGGGATGTCTGCTAATTTGTGCGTTCTCCTTGCATAAAGGGGGCAACAGATGATTTTCAATCGTAAAACCAGAAGCAATAAATGTAAATGGCTTTCACAGAGCCAAGGCCAAGTTTTCCTGATACTGGTCTTGACACTGATTTTCATCCCATGGATGGCCTTTGATGCATCAGGGCAAACAGGGTACTGGGAACTCACAGCAGAACAACCCATTGTGATTGATAACCCGCCCGTGTCCTGTAACTACGGAGAAGGCACCATCCGATCAGGATATGCTGAAATCACAACGAATGTTCCAGCCGTTTGCGATGGTGCAAATCGTGTGACCAATGGCACGTTTGGCTATGAGTTTTTCTGGACACCACCGCCACAAACTTTGAATCCACACGAAATCGCCCAGTTGAACCTCAAAGTGGTGGCCAAATCGGACACCGTTGGCACTTCATCCGATGGCGTTATCGAACTCACTTACGGCATTCACTTGAGTGGAAATAGACCAACCGCTGGACAGGTTACTGTGCCGGCCGGTTCGCCCATTCCTGAAGAAATGGTTGTTGATGTAGAAGGGTTCGAAACCATTCCAGGCATCACTCAGCAATTTGCTGTTTACGTTCAGGTATTTCAAAACAGCAGTTACTCAGGCGGCATAACGGGAATGGAATACAGATACATTTATGATTGGGTTTCCGGCAGCACAACCACACCACCTCCACCTGGCCAGAATCGTGCACCGTCAGTCTCCTTGACATATACCCCTGCAACGGTTACTCCATCGGACATATTGACGTTGTTTGCAGATGCTTTCGATCCTGATGGAGACACATTGACCTATTCGTGGTATGTCAACGGCACACATCAACCCAATGTCGTCACCAACCAGGTTAAATGGGATAATCCTCGTGCTGGAACGCATACCATCCGAGTTATGGTTTCCGATGGTAAAGGTGGAACGGCTGAAGCCAGTGTCACTATCTCCATTGGTGACAGTACAACACCCCCGCCACCCTCCACAGGGACCAGTCCATGTGAAATCAATTTCATGACACTCAACCCAAACACCGAAATCGCAGGACCTTTACTCACGCCTGGCAACTACATGGTCTGGACTTCGGTTGCGGGCTCAAATCGAACCTTTAGCGACTGGCAGAGTTATGGCCCCTTTGAATTCAAGCCAGGTCATGAATACACCATCGTGATGGATCAGGACACGGACGATGATGGCGAAGTTGTCGTGTTCAAACAGGATAACGGCATGTTAGAAGCTTCTGCTTATTATGTGAATGAATCTTTTAATATGGAATTTGCTATCACAGTCTGCCCTGTTGCAGCACCGCCACCACCGCCATCTCCTCCAACAGGAACCAGCCCTTGCGAAATCCAGTTTATGACACTTAAACCAAACACCGAAATAACCGGGCCTTTACTCACCCCTGGTAACTACATGGTGTGGACCTCAACAGCAGGTCCAAATCGAACCTTTAACAACTGGCAAAGTGTTGGCCCTTACGAATTTAGAAGCGGCCATGACTACATGATCATCATGGATGAGGAAACTGCTCGAAATGGTCGTGTGGATATGCTCACATTAGACAACGGAATGCTGGAAGCCTCTGCCTATTACATCAATGAAGCCAACAGCATCGAGTTTGCAGTCACCGTCTGTCCACAGGGACCAGTCGGTGCTCCACCTGGAGGAGACACCATTGAAATCAGCCTGGATAGCAACGGCAACGATGTGATGGACGACACGGAAATTCGTCAGGCCATCCAGTATTGGATCTTGGGGCAAACCGTTCCTGGCACCAATCAGACTATCAGCGATGCTAAAATCCGTGAGTTGATCCAAAAATGGATTCTGGGTGAACCGCTTTCAGTAGCCTCAGTGGCGGTGGCGAAAAACCACTTACCACGATTTACGTTGAAGGCAATGCATCCACAGCTTTGGGAATTGATATTCAACACCCCCGACATCCAGGAAATGGAAGTTTGTATCTACGATTTAAATGGCCAGATGGTCGCTCGCGAATACACGCCAGGACGCCACCTATCTTTTAACTTGAATGCAGACCACGGCAAAGTGTTGGCAAATGGCACTTATTTGTACGTCATCAGAACGGTCAGTTTATCCGGCACCCAATGGCAAAGTGACGTGAAGAAACTGGCCATTCTGCGCTAGAGAAAGGAGCTACGGGTTGCTTGAGGCTAATCAATTTTGGAACATCCATATAGAGACTTAAACTGCTGTGAAAAGAGTAGCTTTCTGGAAAGATTACGACATTTGAGTTTAATGATGACCTGCCCCACACACAGAGGCACCGGGTTATTCTTCGAATATATCTATCTGAGAAGAGTCCATGTGGAGACACCTGAAATTTTATTCATTTTGTAGCAATGAAGGACAACTCATTCAGCCTTTAACTGATCCACGTGTCAAGCCGGAGATGATCCATCGTTGTGCGATTAGAAACACCGTCACAATGGGGATAGAACCAATCACTGTGGCGGCAGAGAACATGCCCCAGCGAACTGTGCCATAGTTGTTGGCAATGAAGCGTTGCAGCCCAACAGAGAAAGTGAATAAATCGCGATCGGTGATCAGCACACGGGCCAACAAGAAATCGGCATAGGTGAGGATGTAAACCAAAATAAAGATGACCGCCAGCACAGGTCTAGTGAGTGGCAACACGATGAGCCAGAACACCTGGAGTCGGGAAGCTCCGTCGATCATGGCTGCCTCCTCCAAAGATGCTGGCAGCGTATCGAAAAAACCTTTCATCAACCATGTATTAAAACCAATGGCACCGCCCAGATAGACGAAAATGAGCCCTGCATGGGTGTTAAACCCAATCAAGTCACCCAACACAGGGATCTTTGTAATGTCCTGCAACAGCACATAAAGCGCTACAAAAGCCAGAAGTTGAGGGAACATTTGCAAAATCAGCAAGGTTAGCAAACCACCCCGCCGCCCTCGGAAGCGATAACGAGAGAACGCGTAGGCTGCCAAAGAGCAAAGCAACACCGCCAGAACAGAGGTGATCAGCGAAACATAAATGCTGTTCCACAACCAGATGCCAAACGGCTGTGTCGGCGTCGAAAACAGGTCAAGGTAATGCTTCAGGCTCCACTCAGGTGGAATGATCGACTGGCTGACCAAAATACCGCGTGGATCGAACGAGGCAATGATGATCCAGATCAATGGGAACAACACCCAAAGAAGCATGACCCAAATCACCGCATGTTTCCAAAGCACACGCCATCCACGCTGTTTCAATCTTTGCCCGCCTCCTCCAATGCGCCCGTAAACTTAAAGTTAATGGCGCTGATGGTTGCCACCAGTAAAAAGATGCCAATGGTGATAGCCGAAGCAAACCCGTATTGCTGCCCCCATCCACCATTGAAAGCCACCTGATAGGTGTAACTAATCAGAATGTCCGTGGCGCCTGCCGGTGTTTGTGCTTCTGGAATCGGAGGTCCCCCTGCGGTGAACAGGAAAATCACGTTGAAGTTGTTGAAGTTAAAAGCAAACGACCCCACCAACAACGGCCCCATCGACACCAGTAACAAGGGGAAGGTGATTTTCCAAAATTGCTTCCAGTGAGAGGCCCCGTCCACATAAGCGGCCTCATACAATTCGGAGGGAATGCCCTGCAGTGAGCCAAGGCTGATGGTCATCATGTAGGGAAAACCGAGCCACAAATTGAGCATAATCAGCCCTGTTTTCGCCCAGAATGGATCAGTAAACCAAGGGATGCCCATGTTGGCTGGCCCGACCGGATTGATCAATCCACGCCACACCATGATCGAAATAAATGCGGGAATGGCCCAGGGCAGAATCAACAGGCCACGGTAAAATTTACTGAACCTTAGATTTTCATCATTGAGTAAAATGGCCAGGAACAATCCCAAAGCAAATGTCAACAACACAGACACCAAGGCAAACGTGATGGTCCAGCCAAACACCCCCATGAATGGTGTCAGGATGCGCGGGTTTCTAAAAATATTCAAATAATTATCGAGCCCTACCCACACCTGCCAACCAGGAGTAAGCACTTCGCCTGCCCCATCCACAAAGAAACCCTGCGCCCCATCGGCTTCATATGTCAAGGGCGTTTCCTGTGAATCCCACGTGTTGGTGCTTTGATTAAAACGGTACAGTTCCAGCAACTTATCCGTCTGAGCGTCGTATTGGAACTGGCGTTTGGCCGTGGTAAAGGTGTTTCGGGACGCCACTTTGACCACATCTTCGCCGAACGGGAAGACCAGGTTTTCAAAAGTAGACATCTGGCGCAACAAGTCACGGCCTTCCAGCAACGTTAGATTGTTGAACGAATCGAACACCGAATCGCCATCCTGATCCACCAAGCGCTGGTCTTGTGCGTCAATGGGATTTAATGATTGATCTTCAATGTGGATGAGATAATAGCTGCCTTCTCCATCACGTAAGAGCAGGTTGACCGGCACACCTTCCTGGTTGCCATAGGCCCAAAAATCAAGTCTGGGCGCATTGGGGATAGACACCACCTTGCCTTGCAATTG
Source organism: Candidatus Fraserbacteria bacterium (assembly GCA_029262795.1). Classification (GTDB taxonomy): domain Bacteria; phylum Bipolaricaulota; class Bipolaricaulia; order RBG-16-55-9; family JAJCYT01; genus JAJCYT01. The sequence continues at coordinate 27,159 of JAJCYT010000002.1, read as the reverse complement.
AGCAATCACTTGCTCTTTGGCCAGCAGATGTCCTGCACTGAGGTTGGTGAATGATAAATACACAGTGTAAAACATCGGATACACAACAAATGCTGCAAAGAAAAGCAGACCAGGAAAAATATAGCGAAGCGGATACGCCTGCTGAAACAACATGATGATGTTGGTGATGATTAAACCAAAGGTAAGAATAGCAAAAACAGCCCACTGTTCCCCGCTCCATAAACTGACCAGAGCAACGATGCCAAGCGCATCAATTAATCCAAGCAACAGCAGCCGCAGCACATATAAAACCGTCATAATTTTTTCATTTTAACTGAATCCACCCCTGCCAAGAAAATTTTCCAGTTAAAGAACGCTCTTACGCAGTCTTATCGTAGCCCCCTTTTGAAATGGGGTTGGGGGTTAGGAAGCTTTTTAAAATTTAAAGATAATAAGTCTTTTCTCGCAGTTTAAAGAGAAACAGGACTGCCCAAAAAATGGACAGTCCTGTTTTTACAACTCATTTAACTTATTCGCAACTGTTTGCGGCTTTGATGGTTTCAACGGCATTGGTCAAAGCGCTTTCAGCACTTTCCTGACCACTGACGATCAATGTCAAAGCGTTGTCCATTGCACCCCAAACATTGCCCATTTCTGGAATGTTTGGCGTTGGCACACCAGCTGCGCTACCCACGACCGCCAAAGCGGCATCCGAAGCAACAGCTGGATCTTCCAACAGAGGCAAGAACACAGGAATGCGCTGGTCCTGCAGGAAGAATTCTCTTTGCACTTCCAACGTGGCAAAGTAGTCGGTCAACACAGAAGCTGCCAACGTTTTGTTGTCAGAAAATGCGCTCACCATAAAGCCCTGCACACCCAGGAATGGCAAAGGCGCAGCACCACCAAAGCTTGGAATGTGCTGCACTTCAAAGTTAAACTCATCGTTGCGGAAGCCTGCAAATTCCCATGGGCCACTGATGTAGAAAGGTGCGCGGCCTTCTTTGAAGAGGCTGATGGATTCACCGTAACCAATACCTTCGGCTGGGGTGTAACCATCTACCACCAATTGGCGCATGAACTCAGCACCAGCAATGGCACCTGCGTTGTCCAAGCCCATGTTGCAGCCTTCCAAACCATCTGGGCCATCGTTGAAGACGAAGCCTCCATTGGCAGTTAGGAATGGAATGCTGAAGAAAAACTGGTTGATGCTCCAGGTAACACAAAAGTCAATGGCATCGCCCATTCCATCACAAATTTCCAACATTTCCTCAAAGCTTGCAGGGGCATCAGGCACCAAGTCTGTGTTGCGGAACATCACAATGGCTTCGGTGGCATTTGGAATCCCGTAAAGGTTCCCGCCTGAGGTAAATGCACTGAGCGCGCCAGGATTAAACTGAGCACGCAACTCATCGCTGATCACGATGGGTTCAAGCAAGCCACTGGCAATCAAGGTGCCGATGCGGTCATGGATGCCGAGCAAAATGTCTGGGCCTTCACCGGAAGCTGCACCGGATTTGAAGGCATCATCCAAAGGTTCCGGTTTACCAAAATCGGTCACTTCAACAGGCAAACCAAATTCGGTTTCCACCGTATCAGCCAGTGATTCCCAGATTGGCGCACGGTTTTCGTCTCCCCAAATTTCCAAAACACCCGGATCTGCAGCAGCCCAGAAGCTGCCCACAGCCAACAGCGCAAACGCCAAGATAAATAGTTTTTTCATGAATATCCTCCTTGAGATATTTTTAAAGGTCAGCATTAATAATTATTTTCTGGATACATGTGGTTCCTTAAGTGATGTTCCCAGCCTCCTCCTTTCACCCTAACACGTCACTTGAATCCTCACTTGTAATGTCAATTTGAATAATACTTTCTTTCGCCTTCAAGTTAATCAACTGAAGCCCTGCACTAAAATGAGTTTGGTCAATGTCTGCGCCTTCAATATTTACGGCTGCAGACTGCTCGCTGAAAAAGCCAAATTGATAGTTGTGGTTCACTGGAAGTTTGAGCTCAATGCGCCAGCCATTTTCCAATGTTTTTGCCGATTGAATGACATTGGTTGCCATGGGAATGAATTTTTCGGCGAGGCCCAATACAGCAATGCCCTGATGCTTGGGTGCAAACATCCAGTATTTGCCTTCAACCGGATCGAGTGATGTTTGGGGGTGTTCGACCACCTTTTGTTCAATAGGATCAAAGCAGATTGTTTCTGTTTGCTTGGCCTTGAATTGCCACTCCGTTGAAGACTGTCCCACATTGAAGCCGGACACATATCGCCATTGATAATCGTCCACGGTTGTTTGTGTTTCAGCCACCAACACTTGATCAAACAGACTGTCAAACGACACATGTGGATGGTGGTCGGGCTTGCAAAGCACCCCATCCGGCAGCATAAAACGCCAAAGCACTTCAGGATTTTCACAACCAATTTTGTCGCCAAAGCCGATGATGCCCGCGCTGAGCGCACGCCGCCACGCTTCCTGAATGTTGAGCGGATCAACAAATCCTTCGGGATGATCCGCACTGCTGATAAACAGATCGTAAAAAGACGTCAGTCCCAAAGCGTTGAGCAAGTGGCCCACCAAGGTGTCCTGAATCAGATAAGTTTGTTCCGGCAGTGCATCACCAAAATCGGGCAACTGTTTGAGTTGCTCAGCACGCTTGAATAAATAATCCGTGTAGCTGCGACTGGCAATCACGTTGTCAAATTGTGTGGACCCCATCAGGAAACCGGCAGTGGTCATGCACAACAACACCGGAAGACCAGAGGCGCCAAAGCCTTCCACAAATTCCCGATACCAACGATCTGCCGCTTCGGGGTCATCGCGCAGCGCCTTAACATCAAACTGTTGTACAAACAACCAGTCGTACCAGATACCTTCTGCGCCTTGCGATTTGAGCGCTCGGCCTAAGTCTTGATAAAAGTCGGGCTTGGTCGGATAGGCGGAGCCATCAGTTTCTTCGTTGGTGAAATTGTATTTGTCGGTGTATTTATTGTCTTTGGCAAAAGCAGACAGATGGAACCAGTACGGTTTGTCATTGGCTTCGGCCAATGGTTTTAAATCGTCAGGAAATCGTTTGGGATCAGGGCGGAAAGATTTGGCAAACCCAATCTGGTCAAATTCATACCACAAATCCAGACCAATGTAATCCACTGGCAGCCCGATTTCGTTAAAGTGTTTGCCGACCTGGTCCAGCTGTTCGCCGTCCATGCCTTTGAAAAGTTCCGCATAATAAGCGCCGTAAGCATTCCAATATCCCAATTTATTGAGCAAGCGAAATTTAGTTGGATCGACGCTTTGCTTGCCACCCCATTGTCTTAGCAACGTACCCCAGGCCATGAGCGTGTCCATTGGGTCTTGGCCAAAAACCATGATGGTTTGCGTTTTTAGCCCCGCCTTGATTTGGTTGATTGCCCCGCTTAATCCACGTGCCAATGCCAGATCGCCATCCAAATGAATGGGACTGACCATGAAATGACTGCACGGAGAAATCACACATGACTGATCCTTTTGGGACACCACCACCGGCGCGAACGCTTTGTCTTTGGGCAAACTGTTGAGTGATTTATCAAATACAGCATGTGGCCAATCCTCACCCGGAATGTCTTTGCGGTCATCCACTTTGCCCCATACGTAGGCCAGTGTTTTGGCATCCCGTTCAAATTCAAACACAGGGGCGCGAAACGTGCTTTGCACAAAGCTGTCAGCCACGTCGGTATTTTTAAAGTCTCGAAGCGCTTCGGCTTCAAATCGAATGGCGTGTTCAAACGTTTGCGCCCGCAGAGCCACACATGGCCCGTGCTGGTCGTGATAGATCACTTCAATCCGATCTGTGCCGGATTGAACGTGTGCCGCGCGAAGTTGATCGTCGCGCGTTGACGCCCAGTCGCCCTGATGCCGCACCGAGAGAGAAAGGTCGCGCACCCAGGCCACATCCTCCACCTGGATATGCCACTGATTGTTTTCAAAAGTTACTTTTGGTTGACTCATCCAATCACCTGCATCGAAGCATTATTTGGCATCGAAGGCAGGAAGCGTGCGCGCAATGGCAACGTGCCTGCGCCAATCAGCCAGCCTGCTTCGGACAAATCTGCTGCAATAATTTCAATTTTATTGGGTTCATCAGAAAAACTATGCCGGTGTAATTCTTCTTCCATCGCCCCTTGAAACCACTTCAGGGCGTTGAGGCGTTCGCCTCCAATAATGATGGCTTCGGGGTTCAGTAGGTTGGCCAGATTTTTCAACCCCACCCCTAAATGCTTGCCCATCTGCTGAAAAATATCTCTGGCTTTTTCATCCCCGTTGTCGGCAGCTTTAACCAGTTTGTTGGGGTCCAGTGGTAGTTGATACCGTTGTGCTTCACGCGCTAAAAAGTCGTCCGAAGCCAGCGCTTCCAGGCAGCCATATTCACCGCACCGACACTGCGGTCCGTTGATTTGAATGCACGTATGCCCTAACTCGCCAGCTCCGCCAGAAGCGCCTTCATACAAATGACCTTCCAAGTAAATGCCAGCACCAATTCCCTCACCCACGGTGACACAAATGAAGTGTCGGAAATTTCGTCCGACTCCGTGCCACTTTTCGCCAAGGGCCAAGGCATTGACATCGTTGGAAATGGATATGGGGCAATCGAACATCTCCTGTAGCGGTGTGCCCAAATCTTCATCTTTCCAACCCAGAATGGGAGAATACATCAGATGATTTTGGTAAGAATGAACGAATCCGGAAATGCCAACACCAACCCCCAACAAGCGTGCTGCTTGTGGTAATTTGACAACGGCTCTTTCTAACGCACCAAACACTTTTTGCGGGGAACTGCCACGCGAATACTTGGCTTCAGAGGAAGCTTCAAGACGGCCATCCAAAGAAATCAAGCCAACCAGCACGCGTTCGGCTTCGACTTTGGCACCCAAAGTGTGCCCATAATTGTAATTGAGATTTAACAGAATCGGGCGGCGTCCACCGGTGGAGGTTCCCATCCCCACTTCTTTGACCAACCCCTCTTGCATCAAGTCTTGCACAATTGAGGTGATGGTGGAGGCTTCGACACCAATACGCCGCCCAAGATCGGTGCGCGACATCTTGCCTTTGCGGCGCAGGGTGTCAATCACCAGGCGTCGATTTAAAGATCGAATAAATTTTGGATCGCCTTTTGTGTGTTTCATTTTCTTTAATGATTACGATAACAAACTTTTTTCGGAAAAACAAGTAAGTGGTGTTTGCCGATCCATTTTTGGTTGAGTATTTTGCATTCATCTTGGATTCCCTAGCTGATTTTGATGATGAGCAATTGGTGAGGCAACAACACATCCACGGGCTTGTAGTCATCAAACGTGCCATCCTCAACCAGCGTTGGCGCTGTGATGGAATGACCATCAAAAATGTCTTCAACAGACGCACCAGAAAGTGCGCCATCGTTAGGCAACAGTCGAAGGTCATAATCACTGAGTCCCTGCCCACCGAGGTTGACAACTACCAGTAACATTTCCTGTGCACTTTGGCGAATGTAGGCATACACACTTCGATGTGAACTTCTCACTTTCACCCAAGCACCAATCCTCAGGGCATCGTGTTTGTTGCGTAAATGAATTAATCTACGGTAGTGGTTGAACAGGCTGTCAGGTTCATCTTTTTGAGTCATGACATTCGACAATTCGATGTTCTCATTGGGCGAACGCCAGGGCTTGTCGGTGGTAAAACCGGCGGTATCCGATGCCTCCCACTGCATTGGCAGGCGAATGTCTTCATCCGGTTTCACACCCGTCATGCCCACTTCTTCACCGTAATAAAGGAATGGAATTCCAGGCGAAGTCAGCAATAAACTGGCTGCCACTTTGTTCCTGCCGATATCGCCACCAAGTTCGCTCATCAGCCTGTTCTGATCGTGATTGGTTAGGAACATGGCAAACTGTTGAGGCGGATAGCTTTTTTGATCCACCGCATGTGCAATGCGAATAGGGCCATTGTTTTCGGTACGGGCCGCCACCATCATTGCACCTGCGGTTTCAAACTCAAACGCCGCATCCACAGCTTTGTCCACCACATAAGGTACAATCTCACGGGTTGATGTCCAGGCTTCACCAATGGTAAAGGCTTCTGTCTTCATTTTTTTGTAACTGCGATAGAAGTTTTGCAACCAGCGATGCGTGCTTTCCGTATTGGTTTGGTTCTTTCCTTCTTCAACAAAGTGCTGAATTGCATCCAATCGAAACCCATCTACACCCACATCTTTGAGCCAGAATCGCGTGATGTTTTCAATTTCTTCAATCACTTTTGGATGTTCCAGATTCAAATCCGGCATCCCGCCCCAAAACGCCGCATAATAAAAACCAGCTTGCGAAGGGTGCCATGCCGGACCACCTATCGGGCTAGCATAGCCAGGGTCTTCTTCGCTCCAGAGATAGTAATCTCGATACGGCTGTTCACCACGCAATGCCGCTTTGAACCAGGGATGTTCTCGGCTGGTGTGATTCAAGACCAGATCAATAATCACTTTGATGCCACGCTGATGAGCAGCCTCAATCAGGTGCTTAAAATCGTCAATACTGCCGTAATCAGGATGTGTGTCATAATAATCAGTCACGTCATAACCGTGATAGGAAGGAGATGGCATGATGGGCATCAGCCACAGCGCGCCGATGCCTAGGTCGATATCGGTGTCAGGATTGCCATCGTTGAGGTAATCCAGCTTTTCAACCATGCCTTGAAAATCGCCGATGCCATCGCCATTGCTGTCATAAAAACTGCGCACAAATATTTCGTAAAACACCGCATCATTCCACCATGGATGGCCTTCGGTTCCCTTGTACAACGTTCCCTCCGACTTGCTGTCAAGTATAGGTAAGAGCAACAACATAGATCCCGCAATTACTATTAGTAGAAGCCAGCGTAACATGCAACACCCTTCTCTAAGATAGCTGTTCAGGTTATGGTGCCAACATAGTTAACTTATTTTGGAAAAGCAAGTAAGTATTCATCTCCCATAAATTTATACTTGATAACAGATACCTTTCAAAATTATAATCGAAAATCCCCGTTCATGAATTAACCACTATTGCTAATGAAACAGAATAGATAATAGTATTTCAGCGAAAATGTCCGGTGTTTCTTTGTATGAAAAAAACTCTGTGAAATCCCTGAGTAAAGATTAAGGGATGGGATAGGCGAAGATGTCTCCGGGTTGGTAGAGGCCAAGGATTAACGATGGTCATCCCACTTACTTTCGGGTCAAAGCTTAAATCGTGGAAGCCAATGCTGAATTTTCTAGGTCCGCCTCAGAGAGGTTCAGCTGGCTTGGGCCAATATGTGTTCGAGGTGGATTTTCGAATTGACCAGAGCTTCGTCCGTGTCCTGTCCGTAGCCACCCGGAAACGGTTGACCACCGATTTCCAGGATGGCTGGTCCGCTAAAATTCTTTTGAGAAATCTTTTGAAAATAAGCTTCCAAATTGATGTTTCCTCGCTCCAGAGGCCAATGGTAATTGACCTTGGGTAAAGGCGTGTCAGACACGTGGAGCATGTTCATGTGAGGGGTCAGCGCTTGAAACGCTGATACGTGCTCTGCTTTGGTGTGATTGATGTCCCAAACAAAGTTTAAGCCGGAAACGGCTTCAATCAAAGCCTTGCATTGGGCTGGGGCGCCGAACAATGGTTATTTGATGGTGTTGTGCTCAAATCCAAATTGAAAACCGGATCGTATTGCAATACTTACAGCTTGGTTCCTCGAAGTCAACGAGAATCTCCTTTGCTTGACTCAGCAAAAGAGTGGGGCCAGAAACTTGACCTGTAGCTGCATTACGAACAACGGCACAGGCATCTTCCCTCTGATTAGTTAGGGTTACAAGATGGCCAGGATTTAGTTTTTAGAATTGAAAATTTCTTATACAGGCAAAGAGATTTTAACCTTTTAGCCACAAACAACCTCCATTGTTAGTTGAGAGCCATACGAACCTGTAAATGTGGTTATTATTTTCCAAGAGAGGATTTCTGAAAAACCATCAAAAGAAAGCTTTACAAAAATATAGGCAAAATCTTACCATATAGCACCTACTGCTTTTGTACTCATTCCAACCCTTTGACTTCCATATTCTCACCTGGCTTTTCCAAAAACATCGCCCAATCATATGCCTTATAATATTCACATTGATTGGAAAAGGAAGATAACTCTTGCCAACCCAAATACTAACTACAAAATTATACAGCCCCTTTCCAAATGAGAACAATGTTCCTCGGCCAAGATTAGTCAACTTGTTGGATAAGGGATTGTCTCAGCGGCTTATTCTTGTTTCTGCCCCGGCAGGATTTGGTAAAACAACTTTAATTAGTGATTGGGTTCGTAAAAGTGAATTGCCAAACATATGGATTTCTTTAGATGAGGATGATAATGAGCCTACGCGATTTCTCACATATTTAGAAGCTTCTCTTACACAGGTTTTTCCAGAATTGGATTTGGGGCTTCAAAATGTGGTGTTTTCCCCAGGTTTGGCTTCCCCAACAATATTGTTAACACCATTTATCAATGAAATTTCAGCTTTATCTCATGAATTTATCCTTGTGCTAGATGATTATTTCTTTATCCAATCAAATCCTATTCACGAGATAACTAGCTTTCTGATTAAACATTTACCGCCCAATATGCACCTAGTAATTATAACTCGTGAAGATCCTCCGTTATCATTAGCACAACTGCGCGCAAGGCAGCAAATCATGGAAGTCCGTGTGGATGATTTACGCTTTTCAATAGATGAAGCCAAGGAATTTTTTAGCCATACCTTAGGCACGCAACTCTCACTCGCAAATATTCGCACCCTGGAATCTTTTACTGAGGGTTGGATTGCAGGCCTGCAGCTAGCAGCCCTTTCTCTGCAGGGGAATCAAGACACCTCAAGCTTCATTAAGGCATTTGCCGACAATGATCGTTATATAGTGGATTATTTGGCGGAGGAAGTGATTGAAAAACAGCCTGAAGTTATCAAGGATTTTTTACTTCAAACCTCTATTCTTGATCGCCTATCAGGCGATCTTTGTGATGCTGTGACAGAGACAAAAAATGGCCAGAACATGTTAGAAGCCATCGAAAAATCAAATTTGTTTATTGTTTCGCTCGATAATCAACGTCATTGGTTCAGGTATCATCGCTTGTTTGCAAGTATGCTGCGCCAACGACTCATGCAAATGCAACCGGAAAAAGTAGCTGAACTGCACCTTCGGGCAGCAGATTGGTTTGAGCAAAATCAGTTTGCTCCTGAATCGATCCATCACGCTTTAGAAGGAAAAGATTTTAAAGGGGCTGCCCTCAAAGCAGAGCGAGTGGCTCAGGGCATGTTGCAAAAAGGTGCTTTTGGCACATTGTTAGGATGGCTAAACAATATGCCAGATGAATTGGTGACCAGTAGGCCTTGGTTATCTATTTATCATGCTTTGGCATTGGCACTAACCCGCCAATCGAATAAAGCTGAAGGAAGATTAAATGAAGCTAAAAAACACTACAATGCGAAACCTTTTGCAATAGATAAAGAAGCCATGATTAGCCATACAGAAACCATCCAGGCTCAATTGGCACTTCTTTCGGGAGACTTGCTGGGTGCCATTAATTTGAATCATCAAGCCTACAAACGCCTGCCTGAAAACGATCTGTTTTTACAAGGAGCAACATTATTAGGATTGGGAAGGGCCAACTATTTGCTGGGCGATTTTGAGAATGCCGAGCAATACCTCAAGGAAGCCAATAACAAGGGCCAAACTTTTTCAATCATCCTGGCCATGGTCACCACCTATTTAAGAGTTCGAATAAAAATCTCTTTAGGAAAGTTAAAAGCAGCTCATAGGATTCTAGAAGCATCCTCAAACCTGATGAGTGAAAATGAGCGGAATAGTTCGCCTGCCATTGGCTATCATTATCTGGCACAGTGTGAATTGCTGTTAGAAGAAAACAGAGTAGAGGAAGCTGAACAATATTTAAGCGAAGCCTTTAACTCCGTAAATCGTTCAGGCAATCCCGATATGATGGTTTGCTATTATGTAAATTTGGCGCAGATACAGCAGGCCTTGGGGGATGAAAAAGAAGCAATAGAGTCCATTGAAACGGCGGAAAGAAATATTGCCCAATATGGTAAAAATTTATATTGGACCATTCCATCAGTCATTGCTTATCGAATACAACTGTTATTGATTCAAGGAAATTTTTCAGAAGCTGCCCATTGGGTGAACGAAAGTGGTTTTAGCATAAAGACAGAACTTGGTTACAAATACGAAGTTGAAAATCTTATAAAAGCACGTTTTCTTCTTTCCCAAGAGGAGCAGGATTCAGATGAAGCCTTGGAACTATTAAACCACTTAAAACAGGAAGCCGAAGATAACAACCGTTTAAGAAGCGTTATTGAAGTCCACATCCTTCAAGCACTGGCTTACCTGTCAAAGGATGATATCAATAAAGCTCTGTCTGTGTTTTCACAAGCGTTATCCCTTGCTGAGTCGGAAGGTTTTGTTCGCCTATTCACGGATAAAGGGGATGAAATATCTTATCTCCTTCAACAGGTGAGCGAAAAAAACAGCTCATCAGATTTTGTTATCAAACTTCAAAACACCTTACAAAATGTTGAAGAAGATATAAGACCTTCTTCAAAAACCAAAAACCACCTACTTGATGCCTTGAGCAAGCGTGAGTTGGAAGTTTTACAAGCGCTTTCGAAAGGGTTAACAAACAAAGAAATTGCTCGTAAACTTTTCTTGTCGGTCAACACAGTCAAGGTACATACGAACCGAATCTATCGGAAATTGGGTGCCAACAGTCGTACGGATGCTATTGCCAAAGCCCGAAATCTAAATATCCTATCTTAAGCAGAACCCTCATTCGATCACGTAAACTCCAAACCTAATACCTCATTAGAACCTCAAATAACCCTTTTGGGTGATGTAATTAATACCGTCGTAGGGCTACGATTCTAAAGAATTCAGACACCAGGTTTAGAAAGTTGAATGAATGAGTGAAAAACATTGGCAAAACAAACCAGACTTACCCGCAGTTTATGAGGTAAGCATCCGAGGAAAGCTGAATGCTAATTGGTCTGACTGGTTGGATCAGGTGACCATTACCACCCGAAGTCATGAAGATGGTCAATCTGTAACGATTCTGACTGGCTGCATTAAAGATCAGGCGGCTTTGTATGGCTTAATTGCAAAAATCAAAAACTTGGGATTAACCATTCTTTCTATAAACCAAGTGGAAACAGAAAAGAGTTGCAAATCGGATTGTAATGATAACTAGGGGTTCAAAAATGCCTGATCTACAATTAAAGAATTTACCCTCGAGGACGGAATATTTTACAGAAAGTCCGTATTTTAGGTCTTCGCACTATAGATCAGGCGAAATCATTTACGCACGTGAATCAATCAACAATTCACTTTTTTTCATTTCATCGGGGCTTGTAAAACTAAGCTTTCGAAACGAAGATGGGAACCTGTTAACCATTGATATGATGCAAACGGGTGAAATTTTTGGAGAAACAGCTTTGACAAACGATATGAGCCAAAGCTGTTTTGTTGAAGCTGTTGAAGATACCACCGTGTTTGTCATTCATAAAAATGATTTTTTGCACATTGCTGAAACAGATCCTGAACTGATATTGGAAATTGCTGAATTGATTAGTCAGCGACTGGGTAGTATTAAAAACAAATTGGTGGCTATGACTTTTAAGACCATTAAGGATCGACTAATTAATGTCTTGTTTGACCTTGCAGAACAATTTGGGGAAAAAGACAATGGGAAAATCTATATACGCTTTAATTTGACACATCAAGATTTAGCTTACATGATTGGAACATCTCGAGAATACACTTCAATAATTTTAGGAGAACTAAAGCGAAAAAACCTGATAAGTAAATGTGGAAAAGAAATTGTTTTGAATGACCTTAGCCTTTTAAAAAATTTAATTGAGGTGTGAACTTACGTAAAGCTATGGAGTCCACCAACAAAATAATTAATTCCAATCCAAGCATACATCACAGCCAAGAATCCGGCAATTGATAACCAAGCCACGATTTTTGCTTGTGGTCCCCATTTCACTCTTGCATGTAGATAAATCGCATAAACAAGCCAGGCAGTGAGCATGGCTGTTTCTTTGGGGTCCCATTCCCAATAAGCACCCCAAGCCTCCTTGGCCCAAATGCCGCCAAACACCAAGCCGCCAATGCCATAAAAGGGAAAGCCCAGGGCAATGCCGCGGTAAGTCATTTCTTCAATCCGACGAATATCATCAAACGAAGCCCCTCGTAAGCGACGGATCACATAAAGAGTGGTTGAACCAAAACTCACAGTAAAAAAAGCCATCCCTATAATCATCGACAAAACGTGAATGACCAACCAATAACTTTGCAAGGAAGGCACAATGGGTGAGGCCTGCCTGGGTGCGATGTCGGGGAATGAAGCAACAATTAACATCACCAATGCAATTCCTGTGGCAAAGACGCCCACACTGCGAATGGGGTGCATCCGTTCCATGATGAGATACGCCAACGGAATCAACCACGAGAAAAAAGCCAATGTTTCATAGGTTGTAGTGACAGGCAAAAACACGTTCATTACCCAATTTGAGGCATTGCCAATCTCGATGGTACGTAAAATGACCCCGATAAAGGCAACCAACATCGTGGCAAATGTAACCCTCGATCCCCATTTTCCCCAATCAATACGGATAGCACTAGCTCCACTGGTGGCCGTGATGCCAAGACTGGTTGAATTATTGGATAAAGGTGTGTGAGGCTTAAAAACCACATAAAACAAATAACACAGAAATGCAAAAAAATAGCCAATTGTACTTAGGAAAAAGAATAGAGTACTGTCTATCATATCAAATGCCTCCTTGTATTATTTGCAAAACAGTCAGGTCATATCCTTTGTTCAGGGATTTTGAGAAAAACTTTCTATTGCCCTTTTGCCCAATCGTTGAGTTCATCAAGAGCAATCCGAACAGCGCCGGGCAATTCGCCCTGTGGGGGTGTCAGGCCGGGACCATCCAATGATTCGCCCACCACAATGGTGCCCACCATGCCGAAGAATTCATGAGGCAAACATAGATAATCGTAAACCCCAGGTTCAGTAAAGGTAAGCTCAAACGTTAAGCTAGCTTCCGCCATGATGCCTGAATCAAAGTTTGTGGCGCCTTCAGGAATACGAAGGGGACGTGCGTTATCTGGGTGGAAAGCCGTGACGGTATGTGCGCCACTTTCGTTGACCCATTTCACGGTGTCCCCCGGTTGAATAACCAATCGATCGGGTTCAAAGAAATTCTCACTGCCTGCACTATTAATGGTGATCGTGTGTACGGTACTTGTTGTTGCGGATGACTCTATGATATCACTTTTGATGGATTCTACTAAAGTGAAAAGTTCACCTTGTTCCCTGTCTGGCACACTGAATTGAATGAAAGTCGCTTTCAAGTGCTGGGACATGAGGGTCCAATCGTCATTGGTAATACCAAATCCACGATGAGAATCACTCATGCTACGACCTGTGTATTCGCAAGGGCCGCCTACCGCCACACAAAGAAATTCCACAATGAGTTGAGTGATCCGTTGTTTTTTTGCATCGTCCCAGGTGGCAAAGAACCGATCCATTGCGGGGTCTACGAAGAGCCGTTGTGTAAAACTGTTGACGACCGCAGAAATGGCATCCAAGCCACCTAACCGATCATATAGACTTAAATTTTCAGCTGTTAAAGCTGGCTCTACGATATCACTCCTGGTGGTTTCAATCAAAGCAAGAATCTCACGTTGTTCTCTGGCTGGCACGCTAAATTGTTTTAAGACCACTCTTAAATGCTGAGCGACAAGTTCGAAATCGTTATTGGACGTGCCCATGCCACGATGGGTATCAATCATGCTTCGGCCTGTGTATTGGCAGGGGCCACCCGCCGCCTGGCAGAGAAATTCTACATTGAGTTGAATAAACCTTTGTTCGCCTTGTTCATTTAAACGGCCGAAAAACGAATCCAATTTCGCATCATCAAAGAGACGTTGTCCAAATGCGCTGACGACCGATGTAATGGCATCCCTGCCTCCCAGCCTTTCATACAAACTCAAATCTTTTTGAGGTGTCGTAGGAGAGATCGTTGTGTCTTGGATAATGAAGAAAGCTGCAACACCAAGTGCCGCAAGTAAGCCGATTACAACAAGGGTTCTAATTTCCATTTATTGCCTCCCTCAATTTTGATCGTTTTTTATTGCTGCTTGGCCCATTCATTCAAATCACTCAATGCATCTTTGACTGGATCTGGAAGGTCTTCCTGGGCCGAGGCCAGACCGGGGCCGTCCAATGCTTCGCCAACCACTATGGTGCCCACCATGCCAAAAAACTCATGAGGCAGGCAGAAATAGTCGTACACCCCAGGCTCAGTAAAAGTGAATTCAAAAGTCAGACCAGTTTCTAGCATGACGCCTGAATCAAAACTGGTGGCGCTTTCAGGGATACGAAGGGGGCGGGCATTGTCCGGATGAAAGGACGTCACTGTGTGTGCGCCACTTTCGTTGACCCATTTCACAGTATCTCCCGGTTGAATGAGCAACCGATCTGGCTCAAAGAAATTCTCACTGCCTGCACTGTTGATGGTGATCGTGTGTACCTCACCCGTTGCAGGTGGCTCCACTTGCGTGGACTCAGTGGGCGATTGAGCTGGCGGCGGAAGTGAGCTTACTTGCCCGTCGTGGAGGACAGGATAGCCCTGGATGTAGATCCAGTCGTTGTCTTGAGCGGGAATATGACAACTCAGACAATCGCTTTGATAGTTTGAAGCAATGTTTTTGTTTGGGTCTTTTTCCTCATACAGCGACCATCCCCACCCTTCACCCCATAAAGGATTGTTGGGATAGCGGTTTTGTTCATCCTTAACCATCATGAACCAGATGGCTACATCTGTGGCCCAACTGATATGGCCTGTGGTCATATTACCAGAGGTCAGTCCGCGCACTTCCTTAATAAGGACAGCCCCATCGGGAAAGGTGCCGGTGCGCCGATAGGCCTCAATCACACCGGGCTGTGTATAAACGTCATGATAGCCATCAGATAAATTGCCAGGGTCCACAAAGCCACCCAGATGAATCCATGAGGATCGAAAATCATCGGGCAACGTCATCTGGCCCATTCCATCCACGTACTTGGTGAAACTGTCTGTAAATGAGGACGGCGGATTCAATATTGTTGGTGTGGTGGATGATGTTGCCCTGGTGTCTGTGTTGAGGGAAATCGTGGTAATGGGCTTTGATGAATCAGGCTCTAAACCAACAAAGAACCAAACCACCACTCCAAGGGTTGCTGCGGCTGCAATTCCCAACAGGATTAAAACCTTAGTGTCCATAAATCCCCCTTCTGCACTAAATCAAATGCTGTATTTAGACACACCTCAACCAAGTTTGTTGGTTGAGGTGTGTGTCATGTTGGATCAATAGTTCACATGAATTATGGTTTGGCCGCACGAAGCACAGGGTAATATTGGGTAAACACCATGTTGTCTCCTGCATTTGCAACGTGACAGGCTGCACAGGAGCCAGTCGCTTGGGGCATGGCCGATTCTAACAATGGATATGAGTGACCAAAACTGTAATAAGCCCATCCATCAGGCTCATCTGGGTATCGGTTGATATCTTTGATGGCAACTTCCAGCCCGATAAAGTCACCCATAAAATAGCCGTTGCCACTACTCGCTTGCTTAGCTCCAACACTGGTCAGTTCTTTGAGCATCACAGTGCCTTCTGGCCAAACGCCAGTTTTCTCATATCCTGCATAGCCTTTTGGGTTGATATAGACATTATGGAACTCAGGAAATGGTGCACTGCCATTGTTCATATCGTTTGGCGTAACTGGGGTTCCTACGAAAATCCATTGACGATATCCAATGTCGGGCCTTATCAGTGATCCATCGCTTTCATACGCAATCTTTACTGAATCCCTTGCGCCAACCGCATCAATGGGGCCAGTTACACCACCGGTAAACAATAGCCATCCTAAAACAGCCACCACTACAATTGCACCTATAATAATCAGCGGATTGTTCATAACTCCCCTTTTAAAAATCTGCACCTATATTTAGTTTCAAAAGACTCTTCTTCATTGGGACTGAAGTGGTTTTGAAGGGAACAGGTTTTCAAAATAACAAACAATTTAGCATAATTCTGTAAAGACTTTTACATTTTATGATTGAGCTTGTTGAGCAAGAACACTTTCTGGTGCTAGTGAAACAGCTAAATTTAATCTTGTTTGAGCAATGGACTCTAAACCCTCTGTAAGAAAAAGATCTGCATAAATAAATTCTAACCTTTGCGAATAGTCAACCATCTCACTATGAGAATTTGCGGATGGGGTTTCTGCCAAGGATTGAATGGTGTCATTTAGTTGAAACAACAACCCGAATAATGAAGCTATTTGTGGGTGTAACAAAACGGTATTGCTCAAATTGGCATCTTCAAGAGACAAGCCTCGTCCCAAAGAATCTTTATGGTTTTGAAAGAAAATGTTATCCGTGGCAGAAATTTTAAGCTGGGTATCAGTCAGCAACCCAACTTCATTTTTGGATATTACGTTTCCATTCAACGTGGCGCTTGCATTATTTTTGACACGAACGCCCACTTGAGCATTTAACACAATGGAGTTAGACACCAGATCAACTTGAGCCGCTGTGTTGACAGAAACTCCATGTAAGCTGTTCCCAATGATACTATTACCAATTAGTTGCGCCTCTCCAGCCTGGTGAACAAACACACCACTTCCGTCGTTGAGCCAGATACGATTGTAACGAAGCATCGCTGTGGCTGAGCCTCGAACTTCAACGCCTGCTCGTTGGGACCCAAGTCCATTTTGTTCGATGTCATTGCTAAATAGCACGACATTTGCTTTTCGTTGCACCAAGACGCCAGGTCCATGGTTATTTATAATGCGATTATTTAATAATGTAGGGTTGCCACTGTTCAAAACATCCACCCCAGCTGTTGTTGCTCCTGTAATGATATTGGCACTCAACAAGGCGGATGCATTTGACATTAGGACAGCAGGACGCATCGCCTCTCCAGTTGCTCGCACGGTGAAACCGCTGAAGCGACCACTGTCAATGTCCGAAAACCTGATCACAATGCTGTTACTCTCAATGATGGTTTGTTCTGCGCCTGCCCCATTAATCTGTAACTGGGATTTTTTGATAAAGAGCGATTCTTGGTAAACGCCTGCAGCCACTTCAATCACGTCACCCGCCTGAGCGACATCAATGGCAGACTGGATCGTTTGAAACGTCATGCCTTCACCCACATTCAAAGTACGCGCCGACGCAACAGCCACAACGCAGACCATGAAACACAAAGTCAGTACAAATATCTTCATTTTTAACATGCGCTCCCTCCTTCAACATCGGGGTTTTCCTGCAAAGGACTACCATAAATGGGCATACCGGATTGGTCTACAAAATAAGGGTTAGTGGCGGTGTTTAGTTGCCAACAGCCTTCTTGGTCTGGCGCGAGGCGCAAAGTACGCTCAACGGCCTGTTCACCTTGACCTGCCCCTTCGGGAGCAGTCTGACCATCATGGTTATAAGTACTGATCACTTGATTTTCTGGATCTTTAAGCACCAATGACAAGTTATCCTTGAGCAATGAAAACGATGATACTTGGATCTCTGGCATGGATTGACTCAAGTGGAGAACCACGTGGGCTTCGCTCATCAGCAGGAACAAACCGTCTTCGTTGGTTTCACCTTCCAAAGTGATTTGTGCGTAAAGTACCTGCTGACCATTTGGCAAGATTTCGTAGAATTCCAAGGTGAAGCCATCTACACGATGTTTGTTTCTATCGGCAACAGCAAACTCAATATAAAACTGATTCGGGTTGCTTGTTAAACCACCTGGGGTCAATTCATTGATGTACAACGTTGGAATTTCTAGGTCAGGATTTTCTGAAGTTTCATCCGGCCCATTCCCGGAGGTGTCAGTTTCTTCATCTTCGGGGCAGGCTTCCTGAACATAGACATCGTCATAGCCCGTGGTGGGAGAGCCACAAGGATCATCACTTGGATCATCTTCATCTGGACACCCATTTGGCAGGTTGCCTGATGTTTCGGGACAATCATCCTCAGAATCGCAAATGCCGTCGCCGTCTTGGTCCTCACCTTGTGCGATACAAGGATCATCGTTTGGTGTGTCAGTTGGGTCATCCTCGTCTTCTGGATCATCGCCACCATCGTCTGGGGGAGGGGGGCAGGCGGTCGGCACGCGACTACAGTCCTGGGAAAACACTTCTCCGCTATCCACCCCAATAAATGGGATGGCAAATAAGACCATGACTAAATATATCAAATGCTTAAGTTTCATTTTAATCTCTCCTGGGTTTTGCTTTGGAAAAGTTTTATAGGTGAAAATTCCCTGGATTGTCCAAAGGAATTTTTTGAGTTCAGGTTTTAGTGTGTAAGGAGAGGAATCATTGACCCCTCTCCCTGTAGCCCTCATCCCTAAGAGCCCTTACTGCCTATGGCAATACTTGTTTGAATACAGCGTATTGAAGGTCCTGGCAAGGCGCGTGCGGAGCTTCGGCTGCACAGCCACCCATTAAGGTGGTAAGCTGCTCTTCTTTGATGTCTTCCTGAACCGGACCATGTGTGCGAAGCACGTAGTGGATTTCAGCGCCCATCGGATTGGTCAATCCTGGGCCAAAAACAGCTTCCATGGTGTCGCCACGTCCCAAGGCATCCCAGAAGAAGGCACTCCCTTGTTCATTGATTACTTGACCGTCGGCAAACAAGACGGACACACCAGCGGCCTCATTGCCAGGCATCGGTAACACATCGTCTTCACCACAAACACCATCACTGCAGTTTTCAGGCTGATTGAAGATAACCCACCATGCGGTGACTGCATCGCCTTCCGGCAAGCCAAAGCCACGTACTGCCATCACTGTACCGCCAACGCTTGTAATAAGTTCTGCAGTGGCATTGTTTACCATGACAGAAGGTTTAACTTCATTTCCCTGGGCATCATGGACTGGGAACGTGTATACGTTCTGAAAATAATCCTTACGGTTTTCTTCCTGCAATTTGAGTCCTGCACAAGCTGTGAGCAAGAAGATTATCGAACCAACACCAACCAACGTCATCATTTGTTTTAAAACATTCATTTTGTTTCCTTTCGCATATCGTGTTGTTTTGTTTGTTTTTTAAAATCTTTCGTTTACAAATGTCTTATCTGCTGTGGTGGCTGAATAGGCTCAACCCAACCTTTTCCAGCAAATTGTGTGTCCGCATCTTGCTTCAAGTACTGTTCAAGATTTTTCTTCATCAAAATCTTGTAATTGCTCCACATATCCAACACTTTTTTGATTGAAGTCCAAACGGGCATATGTTCTATAGCATTCATCGTGCCTCCTTTTGAGAGCTATTTCTTACAGATGTAATAGCTGTTTTGAATATCGTGTGGCAGGCGATGGACGGTAACTTTTCCAAATCCAGCTTCTGCCAATAAATCTCGCGCTTGTTCTTCGCCCCACATCGTTCCCAAACCTTCGCCACCTTGAGCCAGAGACACGGTCATGCAATGCATGCACGAAATGGTGTAGAGGAAGGTAGCTATGGGATTTTCCATGTTCTTTTCCAAGTGGCTGGAACCGTGTATGTCCTGCATTAGAAAGAGACCATTCGGTTTCAACGAACGATTGATGTTTTTCAGCACAGCCAACGGGTCTGCTTGATCGTGAATGGCATCAAAGGCAGTGATCAAATCAAACGTTTCATTGGCATGCCAATGAGTGACATCTTGTTGTTCAAAACTCAGATTGTTCAAGCCTTTAGCCTGAGCTTGTACTTGACCGTTATGAATGGCTTCTTCGGACAAATCAAAGCCAATAAATTCACTGTTTGAAAAACGGTTGGCCATTACATTTAATGCACGACCACTGCCACAGCCAATATCGGCCACCTGTATCCCTTTTTCCAAGTTTTCAACCAAGCCAGTTTTCAATGGCAAAATGTATTCCAACAGTCCAGCAACCACCGTTTGATCGCTTTCTTCGGCCATGATGTCATGGAAGCGTTCAAACTTTTCATAAGGCACGCCACCGCCTTTGTGGAAACAATTTAAAATGTCGTCTTCAACTTGGCCCAACATTGGAATGAACTGCATCACCACGGCAAAATTGTCTGGGGACCCTTTTCTGGTGAGGAATGCAGCGTGTTCCGGGCAAAGTACGTACGTTTCTTCTTCAGAGTCATAATCCACAATGTTTCCTGTCACCATAGTGCCCAACCACTCACGTACGTATCGTTCGTCCAAGTTGGCGGCTTGGGCAATTTCCAAGCTTGTGGCTGCAGGCATTTCACGCAAGGTGTCAAACAACCCACTGCGATGGCCAAGGCTAATCATCAGCGTCAAAGCCCCACCGTTTAGTACATTAATCAGTCGATCCGCAAAGGCTTCAGCCTTGATTTCATTGAATGCAAGTAATTTTGTCATGGTTTGTCCTTTCACAGTGTGTTGTTTTGTGTGTTCCATCTGGCTCACACTCAGGTTTTATCAAACGGGAGTCCTGACGAAGTCCTAACCATGTCCTCAGTTCATCACAAATTCGAAGAAAGTTAAGTTCTGAACTTGATTTTGGAGATTTTAGATATGATTTTTAGATTTCCAATCCGCCAGTGTTTCCAGAAAACTTAGGACATTTCTAGGACAACTCAGGGAATGACCACTGCTAGAGTGATGCCATAAAGCAATTGCAAAAGATTTATTGAAAAAAGGTGAAGATCATGAGAAATAAATTAACAATGAATTTACAAACGATTAGTTTGACATCTATCGGCGTAAGCCATTTTTTAAAATCCGTCAAACAATTTGACGAACGTTGTTTAAGCTTTATGTCTCGTATTGGTTTGCCAATTTTGCGCGTTGGACTGGGTCTTGTCTTTTTCTGGTTCGGCGCACTAAAGCTGGCCCCTGGGTTAAGTCCTGCAGAAGGACTGGTTCGAGATACGGTCTTTTTCTTGGATGCTGCTTGGTTTGTGCCATTTTTAGGCATCTGGGAAATGATCATTGGGTTGGGATTGGTGATCAACCGTTATATGCGAGTGGTTTTGTTGTTGATCTTTATCCAGATGGGGGGTACGTTGCTGCCTTTGTTGGTGTTGCCAGAGGTGGTATGGGTGAAGTTTCCTCATGTGCTCACCATAGAGGGTCAATACATCATCAAAAATGTGGTGTTGATTGGGGCTGCCCTGGTATTGGGTGGTCGAATTTACGAACGAAAAATTGAAAAAATTTCAAACTGAAAGGACATTCAAATGAAAATGAAACAAGCTTTGTTATTTGTAGGTATGTTGGTATTAGGGATTGGAATTCAGGTTTTGGCTGGGCAAACTGCAAGCAGCCCTGCCTTCACGTTTCCAGTACATGATGAACTGGGCAATGAAATTCAGCCTGCCAAAGAAGTATCCGGTGGATTTGCTCAATTAACCGCAGAACCCTTTGCCGTGTCCATGGTATTTGAAGCAAATGAATTAACAACTGGCGATGCTGTGACTGCTTGGTGGGTGGTGTTTAATCAGCCTGAGTTGTGCACTGATCAAGTGTGTGGCGAGGATGATGTATTGCCCCCCCCAGGAAACACAGCCGCAGGTGTGTCTGTATTGTATGCAGATGGCAAAGTTGTGGACACACAAGGCAAAGCCAGATTTGCTAGCATCCTTCTTCCCAATGACACAACCGAAGCGATATTTGGGCCGGGATTGACCAATCCAATGGGCGCTGAAATCCATTTGGTCTTGCGTACCCATGGCCCAATGGTGCTTGAGCTGCGTAGTGAACAGTTGTCTTCATTAAACGGTGGTTGTGATCCAGAGCCACCCAATACACCTTGCAGGGATGTCCAGTTTGCCATCTTTGCCCCTGCCAACGAAAACCCTGCTCCAGAAACATTGGCGCAGACCGTGGATTCGAATGACAGTGGCTCTCTTGAAGATTCTGAAATCATGGCAGCCATGACAATTTGGATCAATGGTGAAACTATTTCTGATACAGGTAAAACCATCAGTGACAGTGAAATCCTTGAGCTCATTCACATCTGGATTCAAGGCGAACGTGTGTGATTGCCTGGGGAAATATAAAAAAATGCCTAATATTGGACGGTTGGCTTCAGGGCAAGCCAACCGTTTATATTTTTTCTAGGATTCTATTTACGAAAGTGTTTCATCCAGCTTCAAAACTTTAGCCACAGCATCATCAATGGTCATTTTTTCGCCTTCAGAAACGGCTTGCTGATAGGCTTGATCGTCTAAAGAAGAGTGAAGTTTTTCGACCACATCATCGTACCTGCTTTGTTCAATAAGATCGCGAATAGCATCCAAAAACTTTAGACTGGCATCCACTAGGCCAATAAGCTGGACGGCCCATTCACTATTCCCATCTTCTGCTTCGACCACGGCAATACCTGTCAAGCCATAAACGGTGAGTAAGCGATGGCCAATCTTGCTGCTATTTTTCAGGCTTTTTTCATAGCATAGTTTTGCCTCATCTGTATTTCCTTGCTCAAAGAGAACGTGCCCTAAATTCAAAGACGAAATACCAATCCCTTGAGGGTCATTGATACCCTCGCAAACTTTCAATGCTTCGCGATGATATTCTTCCGAGCGAACAAAATCGTCTTTCATGAAATAAGCTAAGCCGATGCTATCCAGGTGCCTGGAAACCGCCCAGTGATCGTTAAGAGACCTAGAGATTTCTAAACTTCTTACAAAATAAGAGCGCGCCGTATCAGGATCATTTGCTTCCAATGCCTGATTGCCCAAACTGCCAAGCACAGTGGACATACCTCTTTGATCTTTGATTTCCTCATAAATGGCCAAACTTTCTTCGGTATGTGTCTTAGAAATGGCCGAATTCCCTTGATATCGGTGGAACAAGCCTAATCCCCAAAGGGCATGGGCGCGCCATTTTGATGGTTCTTTAGGGGCAGCTTCCAATGAACGTTGTAGCCAGCTTCCGCCTTCAGTAAAGTTGCCATGCGTCCACCAAAACCGACTCATGGCAGCTGCCAGATGAAGGGCTTCTGTTGGCTCATTTTCCAAAGCCCATTTCAAGGCAGCGCGGCTGTTACCGTGATCCAGCCGAACGTGCATGATCCATTCTTCCTGATGTTCACCTTTCAAGCCTTCATCAGCCCGTTCAGCAAACCAAGTGAAATGACGACAGTGCGCACGTTGTAAGTTCGCAGCTTCACCCAATTGCTCAAGTTTTTCAGCTGAATATTGCTGTACGGTTTCTAGTAACCGATAGCGAATTTGATCTTTTTCATAAATGATTTCGACCAAGGACTTATGAACCAATTGTTCCAATAAATCAATGATGACATCTTTGTGAATATTACCACCTGCACAAACAGCTTCCACCGCTTCCAACACAAAGGTGCCTCGAAACACAGAGAGGCGAGTAAGAAGTAATTGTTCATGTGCGCCTAACAATTCAAAGCTCCAGTCAATGGTGGCCCTTAATGTTTGATGCCTGGGCAAACTGGCGGTGCTTCCAGCAGATAGCAATTTGAAACGATCCTCCAGGCGATCGGCCAAAGTGGATGCGGGAATCGTAGAAATTCGGGCTGCGGCCAATTCCAATGCCAGAGGAATACCATCCAGTCGATGACAGATGGTGGCAACGGCTGGCGCATTGCTTGTGGTCAACTCAAAGTTCGGTCGTACTGCAAGCACTCTGTCCAAAAAGAGCTGGCCGGCTTCGGATCGTGTTAACATTGGAACCGGATCAGGGAGATCAATAATGGTTTGCAAGTTGGGCACAGACAACGGAGCCACTGGCCAAAGCATTTCGCCCATCACTTTTAATGGCTCTCGGCTGGTGGTCAGAATTCTTAAATCGGGGCAATGTGTGAGCAACTCAGTTGCAATCCGGGCACAAGTACCAAGTAAATGCTCACAGTTATCTAAAATAAGCAATGCATGTTGACTTCGGAGTTTGCCCTGAATCAATTCGATCAGACTTTGTCCAGTCACTTCCTGCAAGCTTAGCACGGAGGCAATTCTTCTGGAAACCAGGTCAGGGTCGCTGATTGCTGCCAGTTCCACAAACCAAACACCGCCCTCATATTCTTCGATCAGATCTGCTGCAACCCGCAATGAAAGCCTGGTTTTTCCTGCACCACCGATTCCTGTTAGCGTGAGCAGACTGGTCTGTTGCATACGTTGCTTTACTTCCTCCACATCCCTCTGTCGACCAATGAAACTGGTCAATTGGCGAGGCAAGTTGTTTGGGCTGTCGGTGGCAGCTTGAAGTTTTGGGAATTCTTTTTGCAATTCTGGATGATCCACCTGGAAAACACGTTGAGGTTGACTGAAACTTTTCAATCGATGGTGGCCCAAATCTTTGAGTAAAACACTTTTCAATGCAGCATGGGGCACAAGTTCCTGGGTATCCTGAGAGACTAAAATCTGGCTGCCATGCCCTAGCGCCAAAAGCCTGCTTAAATAATTGAGCACAGGACCTAAATAATTCCCTTCACGCTCATAAGTTTGGCCGGTGTGCAATGCCATGCGCACTTTCAATGATGTATTCTCATGCCACCCATGACTTAGCAAATTGTGCTGTGCTTCAATAGCCGCTTCCAATGCCTCAGATGCTTGACTAAAAGCTGAATAAAAAGCATCGCCAACCACGTTGAAAACATATCCCCCATGCTTTTCAAGTGTTTTTCTGAGCAATGTGTCGTGATGTTCCAAAGCAACTTTCATTTCTTCAGGATGTTGTTCCCATAGGATCGTGCTGCCTTCAATATCAGTGAAGAGAAATGTCACCATGCCAGAAGGTGCCTCGATGGTTTTCGATGCTTTTGCAGGTGAAAAAGTTGATTTTGTTGGAACGGATTCGGGCGGCAAATAAAGATGTTCCAGATCGCTGACATTGCCATCCAAAATTTGCTGATAAAGGGCTTGCGTTTCGTCTGAGGGGGTGATGGAGAGTTGATCGAGTTTTTCTTGACACAACTGATAAGTTTGGGACACTTTAGATTGCTCTCCCAAGCGCCAATAATAACGGATGAGTTTTCGGTATGCGCCTTCTCGGTAGTGATCGCGCTGCAACAATTTGTTGCAATACTCGATTGCTTTGCGGTATTGACGCACACGGGCGTGACTTTCTGCCAAGTGTTCCATTGCATCTAAAAATCGTTCCTGCCAGTAGGCTCGCAGGGGCATGGTCCACTCCTCATAAAGATCTTCACTCAGGAAATCGCCTTCATATATTGATTCGATTTCCTGATAAAGGCTTTGTGTTTCAGACCATTCGCCTTCTGCTTCTGAATTGTGAGCATCTGCAAGTGCGCGATCAAACATTTCCAAATCCACCCAGCATGGGGCATCTTTGCTGAATAAATATCATTGGCCACTTCGGATGACGAATTGGGATTCTGCCCCTCGCTTTAAATCAGGTTCTAGCAAACGACGCAGTTCGCTAATACGTTTGTGCAGATTGCGACTGGCATTGTCATAGGGGATATCGACAAACAGCATGTCAATGAGTTGATCCTGAGTAAATACCTGGCCTCGCTGGGAAACAAGAATTTTGAGCAGCGTTTGTGTTTTTCGTTGAGGCCAGGCTTTCGCTGAAATGGGGGCATTATCCTGCCAAACTTCAAACGTGCCAAAAAGTCGAACGCGCAGGTCGTTGCCCATCACCCTCCCCTTTTCTGTCAAAATATTTCTTTCTTTCAGGTTATACTTTTTCGATTTCGTTTATCAAATAGCCCAATGCGCTTGTATAGCCCCCTTGGTGGCACACTTTGAATGTTCCAGCAAAGAGCACTTAAAAGAGATGTAACTACAAAAATTAATGGATTCACTTTAAAGTATGGAGTAGATGGCCAACTTACCTCATACTCTTCTTTAAATGAAATGAGCAGTTTGACCTTTGGGTTTCTTTTTATATACAGTATATAGGGGATACTGATTCGATATAACGAGTGCTTTGATGTAGATTGACCTAGGTCATTGAAATCTTGTTCGGAGCTTTTGATAATTTTTTTGATTCTAAAAAGAAAAATGAATGTACCATCGAAAAACCAAGGAGGGTTTAAATGTTTACCAAAAGATGGCTTGTTTTAAGCACATTAATTGTGCTGATGGGCGCACTGGCGCTTTCGTCCAGTTCAGAAGCTGTGCTTCAGGCGCAGGATGTACCAAGCGAGTTGGTGCTGGCGATGATTCCATCGCGTGAACCAGATGTATTGTTGCCTGATTTGCAACCGTTTGGTGATCTGTTGGCCGAAGCACTTCAAGCACGAGGCTTTGCGGTTGATTCCGTTCAAGCCGTGGTACTGACCAGCGAAGAAGCTACGATTGCCGCTTTGGGCACAGGCGAAGTCCACATTGGCTTTATGGGCCCATTAAGTGCAGTTCGAGCCGAACAAGATTCAGGTGCAGAAATCGTGACCGCTTCCGTGCGTTTTGGCGCATTGAAGTTTAAAGGTCAATTAATGACACGTGGTAAAGACACCAACCTTGCCAATATCGACAACTTCGTTACCCGCGTTCAAGCTGGCGAAAATGTGACCATGAGCTACACGTCTCCTGGTTCCACCAGTGGCTTTTTGTTCCCTTGCCTGAAACTTCAACAGTTGGGCATCCTGCCTGGTGACTTCCCTAACTTCAAAACATTCTTTGCTGGCGGTCACTCCAGCTCTTTCCTCGCTGTTTATAACGGCGATGCTGATGCAGGCTGGGGCTTTGACGACGTGCGTGAAGGTTTCCGAAGACGCCCTGATGACACTGGTTTAGCACCAGTGGATTTGGAAAATGGCCGCGACGAGTTTGATGTTTGGCAGGAAGTTGTGGCTCAGGTTTCTTTGCTGGGCTACACCGACTTTGTGCCTAACGACCCTCAGGTTGTAGCTGGGAACTTGCCCGCCGACCTGAAACAGGCTATCAAAGAAGAATTGGTGAACCTGAGTTTGGGTGCCGGTTCTGACAACATTTTGAATTTGGTTACAGCAACTGAATTTGTGGCTGTGTCCGATGACGGCGTGTTGACCAACGCAGACTTTGATGTAATCCGCAATGCGATCACTCAAGTTGAACCCATCATTGCACAATGTTCCAACCAATAAGTTGATTTAGTCGCAAGCGCGTGGAAAGCAAAAATCTTTCCACGCGCTTTGCATTCTTCAGGAG
>JAJCYT010000001.1 GCA_029262795.1 Candidatus Fraserbacteria bacterium | reverse complement strand
CAAGCTGTGGTGCTAACCAGTGAAGAAGCCACGATTGCTGCTTTGGGTACTGGCGAAGTTCATATCGGTTTCATGGGGCCATTGAGCGCCGTTCGAGCTGAACAAGATTCTGGTGCAGAAATCGTGACCGCTTCCGTGCGTTTTGGCGCTTTGAAGTTTAAAGGCCAATTGATGACGCGTGGTAAAGATTCGGGTTTGGCCAATATCAACAACTTCGTTGCCCGCGTTCAAGCTGGTGAAGATGTGACCATGAGCAACACGTCTCCTGGTTCCACAAGTGGTTTCTTATTCCCATGCTTGAAGCTTCAGCAATTGGGTATCTTGCCAGGCGACTTCCCGAACTTTAAAACGTTCTTTGCTGGCGGACACTCCAGTTCGTTCCTCGCTGTTTACAATGGCGATGCTGATGCGGGTTGGGGCTTTGACGACGTGCGAGAAGGTTTCCGACGACGCCCTGACGACACCGGTTTGGCCCCTGTAGATGTTGAAAATGGCCGCGATGAATTTGATGTGTGGCAGGAAGTTGTGGCTCAAGTTTCCTTGTTAGGGTACACAGACTTCGTGCCTAACGACCCTCAAGTGGTTGCTGGTGACTTGCCAGCCGACCTGAAACAGGCCATCAAGGAAGAATTGGTGAACCTGAGCTTAGGTGCTGGCTCTGACAACATTTTGAATTTGGTTACGGCAACAGAATTTGTGGCTGTGTCCGATGGCGGCGTGTTGACCAACGCAGACTTTGATGTCATCCGCAATGCGATTGCTCAAGTTGAACCCATCATTGCACAATGCTCTAACCAATAAGTTGATTTAGTCGCAGGCGCGTGGAAAGTGAAAAAACTTTCCACGCGCTTTGCATTTTTCAGGAGGACGTGTCGGATGCTCAAATTTGAAAACGTTTCGGTGACCTATCCCAGTGGCACACAAGCTCTAAAAAACGTCAATTTAGAAGTGAAGGAAGGCGAATTTATAGTCATTGCCGGCGTGAGTGGCGCAGGGAAATCCACCCTGTTGCGCTGTATCAATGGATTAATTGAATACACTGGGGCTCAGATTGATGGCCATGTTTACTTTGATGGTGAGGATGTGGCACGGGCATCCCGACGACGCGTTCGTGAAATTCGCTCACAGGTGGGGATGATCTTTCAGGAATTTAACCTGGTCAAACGATCATCGGTAATGAGAAATGTGCTGGCAGGTCGCATTCCAAAAGTGGGATCAGCCAAAGCATTGTTTGGCATGTTTCGACCTGAAGACAAAAAAATTGCACTTGCCTCCCTGGACCGTGTGGGTATTGTCGAAAAAGCCAAACAACGGGCCGACAAACTCTCGGGTGGTCAGATGCAGCGTGTGGGTATTGCACGTGCTTTGGCTCAGGAGCCGCGTCTGATTCTGGCGGATGAACCTGTGGCATCTTTGGATCCCATCACAGCTCGAATTGTGCTCGAACATCTAAAGGCCATCAACGAAGAATCTGGCATCACCACCATTGTTAATTTGCATGATACTGTTCTGGCTCGCGCTTTTGGGGATCGTATTGTGGGCATTCGCGATTCTACCATCATCTTTGACGAGCCTGTGGACCAGCTTGATGAAGGTACATTTGAAGAAGCCATTTACGGCGCCGCCTTAAGTTCTCATGAATATCGCAAGGTGTCGAAAAGGAGCGATGAACAGTGAAACGACTGTTCTTTTGGCTCATTCTCATTGTCGGGTTATTGGTCACTTACACTTGGATGGGGTCCAACGTTGAGTTTAGCTTCGAAGAACTTTTCTCCAAGAGCCATAATTTCTTCAGGCAATTAGATAAGTTGTGGCCGCCAGATTTTGGAGACATCAATCTATTCACCTGGCCTATTAACTGGGGTTTGTTGGATCAATTATGGAAACCGCTGCTGGACACATTCCGCATGTCCATTCTCGGTACGTTCTTGGGGGCGCTGTTATCGCTGCCGCTCATCATGTTGTCCACCCGAACTGTCACCCGCGAGCCATGGCTTTATTATCCAGCGCGATTCATCATGGGCATTTTACGCTCCATTCCAGATTTACTTTATGCATTATTATTTGTGGCCGCTTTTGGAATTGGACCAGTTGCGGGTGTGCCCGTATTGATGGTGTTTTCAGCAGGCATCATTGCCAAAATGACCAGTGAAAGTGCAGACAACATTGATCGCGGCCCCATTGAAGCGATGGAAGCCACTGGCTCAGGCCGATTGGCCATTATTGGATTTGCAGTTATTCCACAAATTTTCCCCCTATTTTTGAGTTACAGTCTTTATGTATTTGAGTTGAACATTCGTATTGCTGCCATCCTGGGTTATGTGGGTGCCGGCGGGATTGGCCAAACGTTACAAACTTATATGGCTTTCGGCTTTTGGGACAAGGTGATGACGGCATTGATCCTTATTCTAATGATTGTGTTTACAATTGATTACATCAGTGGTCGTTTCCGTGAGTCCTTGATTGAAGGCAAAGACCTAAAATTATGGTGGAAAGGGTCTTTGGGTTTTATCGTGGTGGTAGGCATCATCTGGTCAGCGGTCAGCATTGAAATTGATTTCGAGCGTATCGCCAAAGGGATGGAGCAATTGGGCCGCATCTTAAGCAGTATGATGGCGCCCGATTGGAGTGCACTGGGGCTGGGTGTGGAGAAGATGTTTGAATCGGTTCAAATTGCTTTTATCGGCACCACGATCAGCATGTTTTTTGCTTTCCCGCTGGGATTCTTGTGTGCCATGAACATGGGATTTCCCAAATGGATGGTGTATGCGTTCCGCCAGATTCCAAACATTATTCGCACTTTCCCTGAATTGATTTTGGCCATTTTGTTTATCGCCTCCTACGGACCGGGGGCATTCCCTGGTGTACTGGCATTGGGCATTCATTCCATCGGCATGTTGGCGCGGCTCAACTATGAGGTGGTGGAAACCATCGACCGTGGCCCGACCGAAGCGCTCAATTCCATCGGTGCAAACCGCACCATCGGTTTTCGCTATGCAGTACTGCCGCAGGTAATTCCTGAATTCATAGCTATTGCCCTGTATCGTTTTGAAATCAACGTCCGTGCTGCTTCAGTTCTAGGGATCGTCGGAGCAGGCGGGATTGGTACTATCATCATCAATGCCACGCGATTGGGCCATTACAATGAATTGGGCACCTTCTTATTTGTGGTCATCGTGTTTGTCAACGGGATTGATTTGGCCAGCAGTTGGATTCGGCGAAAAATTATTGAAGGGTAATTCATCTATGAAGCCAAACGCACTGGTTTGCGACGTAGACAACACCATTTGCAGCACACGTCCTCGTGTGAAACGCTGCCTGGAAGCCATAGGCCGACCAGAAGTGTATGGGCAAACGGCCAATTCATATGGTGGTTTTAAGGAAATGTTGTCTGCTGAAGAAGTGGATCAATTCTTCCAAATCTTCCTGTCAAATCAATTTCTCGATGTAGATACGCCTTTACCTGATGCCGCCAAGGTATTGCATCAGTGGGCCAATGACCATCATCTGATCTATTTGACAGGGCGCCATGATGTGCAAGGTGATTCGATGCGTGAGGGCACTGAAACTTGGTTAAAAACTCACGACTATCCTTTCCCAAATCAAGACCAGATTCAGCTTTGGATGAAGCCTTCCAGATATGCTGTTGATCTTGACTATAAAAACGATGCACTGGCAACACTAAGTGATCAATATCAACTTTGCGCAGGCTTGGGAGATTTGCCGCATGAAGGGCCGATGTATGCCGCATTTGGATTAAAGCCCATTATCATGAGCACAGTGGGCATGTTTCCTGAGGAAGAACTGAGAGCCACAAACCCTGACGTTATCGTTACCGCTAAATGGTCTGAGGTCACAGGCATTCTTGCATCCGCATGTCGTTCATCCTAAACGACACCTTTGTATCATGAGTTAAAAATCCAGGAAAGCGGGTAAAGCATCATGTTTTGGAAACACGAGCATAAGGTCGAAAAACTGGTTCACCAACACCTTGAACTGGTTGACAAAACACTTCGCAGTTTTCAAAAAGCAATCGAAGCTTATCTTGATGGTGATGATCAGGTGACTAAATTGGCCGCTGAAGTGCATCAGTGGGAAAGCAAAGCTGATGATGTCCGCCGTGAGGCAACAACTCAATTGCTAAAGGGCTCATTGCTCGGCAGCTTTCGCGGCGACATGCTTCGACTGATCGAAGAAATGGACAAACTGGCAAACACAGCAGATGCATTGATGAACAGCCTGATCTTACAAAACATCCAAATTCCCGAATCTCTCTACCCGCGCATCAACACCATCTGCAAAATATCGATTCAAATTCTAGATGAACTCAACCCTGCGATTGAACTTCTATTTTCCAACATGCCCGAAGTGTTAACACATACCGGTCAGATTGAAAAGTTGGAAGGCGAAATTGATGAGGTGGAAAAGGCATCTATTCGCGACTTGTTTTTGATGGATCTTACTCTGGCAGAAAAACTTTGGGTGCGCGATTTTATCAGTCACCTGGCCCAATTGTCCGATCGCGCAGAAGATCTTTCCGATCTGATTGAAATAATCGTGGCCAAGCGGCGGGCTTGATTCAACATCGTGTTTGATTTTCGGCTGATTTCAGGCGTGCTGATGGGCTGGACGCTGGGGGCCAATGATACCGCCAGCGTGTTTGGTCTGGCCATCACCAGCCAAGCCATCAGACTGTGGAACGCACTTTTACTTACTGCTTTCTTTGTGGTTTTGGGCTCAGTACTTCAAGGCCAAAGTGGGATTGTCACCTACGGCAGCTTGGGCACACAAACCATCCACACGGCTTTCATTATTTCACTTATTCCCTCCCTGGCTGTACTTGTAACAGCCACAATGGGACTTCCAGTTTCCACGACCCAGGCAGTGGTTGGTGCAATGACTGGTTTGAGCTTGCTCCAAGGCACGGTGAATTGGAGCACACTCATCAAGTTGGGTGTTGGTTGGATGCTTGCACCACTTGGCACCATGATATTGGCCCTGGTGCTCTATTGGATCATTGCTCGCACTTTTGAAGCATGGCTAAAACGATTGGCCATGTATGAAGCGATGTTGAAGATAGGTTTTGTAATTGTGGGAGCTTATGGGGCCTATTCGTTAGGTGCCAACAACGTGGCCAATGTAGCAGGGGTTTGGGTAAAAACAGGCATTTTGAGCCTGGAACAAGGCGTTTGGTTTGGTGCACTCACCATTGCACTTGGGGTGCTGACGTATAGTCGCCGTGTTATTGAAACAGTGGGCAATCGCATTGTGGAACTTGATCCTTTCTCAGGCTTCATTGCCACATTAAGTGGCGCGCTCACCTTACACATTTATGCAATGGTCGGCATCCCCGTGTCTGCGTCTCAAGCCATTGTGGGCGCAGTGATGGGCATCGGACTGGTTAAAGGTGTTAAAACCGTTCAGAAAAAATCTGTGCTCCAGATTCTATTGGCTTGGTTTATAGTACCCACAGCAACGATTCTCATTTCAATCATCCTTTTTCTTATTTTTCCAGCCTGATTCAAAAACATTGACTTTTGATTCAAGTTACCGTTACGATAAGCAATAATTGGAAATGAATGACAAGGTTCACCGCCCAAAGGGCAGCTAGGGTTCCGCTGAGTATTTCAGGCCTGGACCGAGCGCTGCATCAACCGCAGATAATACACATTTGTGGCCGGCACCTTAAGGGATAAAAAACCAGGGGGGATAGGGCGCACCTTACCTAAGATTTTATTGGAGGTGCGTTGTGTCAAAGCCAGCACAATTTCATTGGCTCACCATTTTTCAAGCATTGTTTGTCACGTTGCTTTGGTCATCTTCCTGGGTGTTGATTAAGTTTGGCTTGGAAGATATTCCTGCACTTACCTTTGCCGGGCTGCGTTATACGCTGGCTTTTCTGTGCTTGCTGCCATTTGCGTTGAGGCGATCTTCAAGGCAGAAACTCGCTTCTCTCACAACATTTCAGTGGAGACAGCTTATCGTTTTGGGATTGGTGCTTTATACCCTAACCCAAGGTGCGCAATTTCTCGGATTGTTTTATCTTCCTGCTGTGACTGTTAGCCTGATACTCAGTTTTTCCCCGGCTGTTGTGGCTTTGTTCAGTAGGCCATTGCTTAACGAACCGCTTACATCACGTCAATGGTGGGGGATTATCATTTTTTTAGTGGGGGCACTCATATATTTTATCCCTGTTGCTTTTCCGCTTCAGGCTTGGCTTGGCATAGGGATAGTGATTGTGGGAATGATGGCCAATTCCGGATCTGCCCTCCTCGGACGTGCTGTAAACCGAGCTTTGCATCTTGATGCAATTACGGTCACAACCGTCAGCATGGGAATTGGTGCCTTGATTTTGCTTGGATTGGGTATTGGTTTTCAGGGGATGCCTGAGCTGTCGCTTTCACACTGGACCATTATCGCCTGGCTGGCAGTGGTCAACACTGCCTTTGCATTCACCCTTTGGAACATCACACTTCGTTCATTAACCGCCACGGAATCCAGCATTATAAACAATACCATGCTGATCCAGATTGCAATACTGGCATGGTTATTCCTGGGTGAAACATTGAATTATAAAGAGATCATTGGTTTAGTTTTCATTGTCGGTGGTACTCTATTGGTTCAGTTACGAGGAAACCCTCTTAAACGCACTTAAAAAACTTCATCTTTTCCTCTTGTCAATTCATGAGCCAATAAAATATACTAATTGGCAGGACTGTCAGGGGTCTTTCAATATGAATCGAGCAAACAATAAATCTAATACGCGTATAAAAACTCTAGAAAAATCTTTGAAACAACGCCAAGCCGAGTTGGATTTGCTCAACGCGGTGCAGTCCGCACTTGCCGAAAAGCAGGATCTTCAAGCCATCTACGATTTGGTCGGCGACAAGCTTGGCTACATCTTTGATGCCTCCATTGTCGCCATCACTGAATTTGATGCTGATCATGACATTTCATCCGTTCGTTACCTCATGGATAAGGGAGAACGTTTTTACCCCGATCCTTTGGATATCGGTGGGATTTCAGGTCATATTTTCAAAACAAAGCAATCCTTATTATTTCACACTGCAAAAGAAGCTGATAAATTCTTAAAAGATATTGGTGAAGAAGTTGTCATGCTTGGTGGTGGAGATGAGGAAAATTCACTCATCTACGTTCCCATTGTATTAAACAATGAAGTCAAAGGAACAATTACCGTTGGCAAATTGGAAATCCATGCGTTTTCTGATGCTGATGTAAACTTCCTTAACCACCTTGCAAGTAGTTTGAGTGTTGCATTGGAAAGCGTGAGGCTGTTTGAACAAACCCAACAACAAAACGCCGAGCTTGCCATCATCAACTCCGTGCAGGAAGCCCTGGCCGCGGAGTTGGATATCCAGAGCATTTACGATGTGGTCGGCGATAAGATTCAGGAAATCTTCAAGGCCCAAGTAGTGATGATCTATCAATATGATCATGACGCCGAAATCATCCATCGGCCTTACATCATTGAAAATGGAAAACGCTTCGAATTTGACCCGTTACCTTTTGGTTCAATCACGAGAGAGATGATCAAGAACCCAAGAACAAGACATTACAAAACTTGGGAAGAAAATGAAAAAGCCGGTAGTAAACACCAGGAAGACACCGAGCTGATGGAATCACTTGTCATGGTGCCCTTGATTGTGGGGCGATCCGTTAAGGGACTGATTTTCCTTCAGGACGCAAAGCCCAACGCCTTTAGTGATTCCGACATTCGCTTGCTTGAAACACTGGCCAACAGCATGAGTTTGGCATTGGAAAGCGCCCGATTGTTTGCCGAAACGCAGCAGCAAAACGCTGAGCTGGCCGTGATTAACTCCGTACAGCAAGCCCTCGCCGCCGAACTCGACATCCAAAGTATTTTCGATGTGGTCGGCGATAAAATTCACGAAATTTTCAAAGCGCAGGGCGTCGGCATTTTGGGCTATGATCACGACACAAAAACGACACACAACCACTATGTGATTGAACACAGCAAGCGCCTTTATCTTGATTCCGAGCCTTTCAGCGCAGGCGTCAAAAAGAAGATAAAAAATCCCCGAACGGTACACCATAAGAGTTGGCAAGAAGGTAAGAAGGGTGGCCTAAAACAGGTTGAAGGCACAGACAAAATTGAGTCTTACCTGGAAGTGCCAATGATGGTCGGCAACAAGATGAAAGGCTCCATCGACCTTCAGGACACAAGACCAAACGCATTCAGTGATTCGGATGTACGTTTGCTGGAAACACTGGCCAGCAGCATGGGCGTGGCCTTGGAAAGTGCGCGTCTGTTCGATGAGGTGCAACAGCGCAACCAGGAAATCACCGATGCCCTGGAGCGCGAATCTTCCACCAACGATGTATTGCTGGCGATGAGCGACAAGCAGACGGACATCAACGCGCTGCTGAAAGTCATCGGCGAAAACGCGGCCAAGGTCTGCGAGGCGGACGATGCCCACATTTATCAGGTCCAAGGGAATCGGCTGGTGGAATGGACGCGCGTCGGCAAGCTTGTGGAACTCGATAAAGGTGAGTCCATTCCATATGATCGCACTTCTATCAGTGGTCGCGTTGCAATTGATGAAGTCACCATCCACATCGAGGATGTCAAAAAAGAGATTACTAAGAAAGAATATCCCACCACCTTTGCATTGATCAAACGCTGGAAGGTGAAATCCACCGTGACCACGCCGTTAATGAGCGATGGCAAAGCCATTGGCGTGATCGCCATTCACCGCCAAGAGAAAGTTCCATTTACGGACAAGCAGATAGAATCGCTCAAAGCCTTCGCCAACCAAGCCGTGATCGCGCTGGAAAACGCCCGCTTGTTCGATGAAACCAATCAGCAAAATGCCGAACTTTTCGTCATCAATGCCGTGCAGACAGCCCTTGCTGCGGAAATGGACATCCAAGGCATTTACGATGTGGTGGGTGATAAAATACATGAAATCTTTGATGCCCCCGTGGTTACCATCACCACGATGGATCATGAAAAAGGGCTCAGCTATTACCACTACGCCAACGAGAATGGCGAACGAATGTACTTGGATGAACCACTTCCAACATTAAAGATTGGGCAACATGTTGCCAAAACCCGTAAATTATTGTCTTTCAGTTCTTTCAACGACGCCGTTAAGTTTCAAGGTAAGGACTCCACGATAGAAGATAGCCAACGCATGGAGTCCTCCATATTTGTGCCAATGGTGGTGGGCAACTCCGTAAAGGGCATTATCAGCTTGCAAAGTCCGAAGCTATCGGCATTCAACGATGCCGATATTCGCCTGCTCACCACGCTGGCCAGCAGCATGAGCGTGGCTCTGGAAAGCGCACGCCTGTTCGACGAAACGCAACAACAAAACGCTGAGCTTGCCATCATCAACTCCGTGCAACAAGCTCTGGCCGCCGAGTTGGATATCCAGAGCATTTACGATGTGGTGGGCGATAAGATTCAGGAAATTTTCAATGCACAGGGCGTTGGTATTACGAGCGTAGATCATTCTGCTCAAACATCCCACCTGCATTACGCTATCGAAGATGGAAAGCGGTTGCCGAATATGTCAAATCCATTTGGCACTCTTTTCAAAAAGATTATTGCAAAACCAAAAACCATCCACTTCAAAACCGTCGATGAGTATGTTGAGGTCGTGGGCGAGTACACATCAGTGGAAGGCACAGAAGACATGCAATCTGCCTTGTATGTGCCAATGGTTGTCGGCGGCACGGTGAAGGGCGTCATCGACCTTCAGGATGCCCGTCCCAATGCCTTCACAGATTCGGACATTCGCCTGCTCGAAACGCTGGCTAACAGCATGAGTGTGGCGCTGGAAAGCGCACGTTTGTTTGATGAAACGCAACAACAAAACGCGGAGCTTGCCATTATTAACTCCGTGCAGGAAGCACTCGCCGCCGAGTTGGATATTCAAAGCATTTACGATGCTGTGGGCGACAAGATTCAAGAAATCTTTAAAGCACAGTCAGTCACCATCAGCACGGTAGATATTGAAAAAGGGCTTTCTCATTATCATTACTCCATAGAAAACGGGAAACGCTTAACAATAGATGAGCCATTGCCCACGCGAAAAATTGGCCAACACATCATCAAAACCCGCGAAATGTTGTTGTTTGATACCGCAAAGGATGTCATTGAATTTCAAGGCATAAAACATGGGGAAGCCCTTATTGGTGACAGTGAACCGATGGAAACCGCACTGTTCATGCCATTGGTCGTAGGCAGTACCGTCAAGGGCATCATCAGCTTGCAAGACCAACGGCAAAACGCATACAGTGATTCAGATATCCGTTTGCTCACCACATTAGCCAACAGCATGAGCGTGGCTCTGGAAAGCGCGCGCCTATTTGACGAAACTCAACAGCAAAACGCTGAGCTGGCTATCATCAACTCCATTCAAGAAGCGCTTGCTGCCGAGTTGGATATCCAAAGCATTTATGATGCCGTTGGCGATAAAGTTCACGAAATCTTTAAAGCACAAGCAGTGTCAATCAATACATATGACATTGAAAAAGGCCTTAGCCACTATCATTACATCATTGAGAATGGTGAGCGCATACATCTTGATGAGCCTATGGCGATCGGCAAAGTTGGCCAAAATATCATTAAAACCCGCAAGTTGATGAACTTTGAAACGCTTGATGAATTTGTCAAATTTCAAGGTGAGAAAAGGATGCTGGAAGACAGTGAGACTTCTGAGTCTTTGTTATTTGTCCCACTCGTCGTAGGAAGTGTGGTCAAGGGATGTATCAGCTTACAGAGCACCTCGCCGCACGCCTTTGGTAATTCAGACATCCGCTTGTTATCTACTCTGGCCAACAGCATGAGTGTGGCACTGGAAAGCGCTCGCCTGTTCGACGAAACACAGCAACGTAATGCCGAACTCGCTGTCATTAACTCCGTGCAGGAAGCTCTCGCTGCCGAGTTGGATATTCAAGGCATTTACGACGCTGTGGGCGATAAGATTCAGGAGACGTTCGATTCTCAAAGCGTGATGATCATCATCAACAATAAACAGGCTAATCTGTTTGAGTTCCCGTACATCATTCAAAAGGGAGAGCGCCTTTTCCAAGACTCTATGCCGCCAGAGACCAAAGGGTTTGCGCCCAAAGTCATGAAAACCCGCAAGGCCATTCTCATCAATGAGGATCTCGACAAGCATGCTAAGGAGGTCGGCACAAGATTCGTTGGCGGCAAAAATGTACCTGCTAAATCGATCATGTTTGTGCCACTGATTTCGGGCAATGAAGCGATGGGCACGATTTCTATGGCCAATTTTGACCGCGAGCACGCCTTCAGTGATGCTGAATTTCGCTTGCTGCAAACACTAGCCCGCAGCCTCAGTGTCGCGCTGGAGAACGCTCATCTGTTCGATGAAACCCAACGCCTGCTTGAAGCCACTGAACAACAAAATGCAGAGCTTGCCGTCATCAATTCCGTGCAGCAAGCGCTTGCTGCGGAACTGGATATCCAAGGTATTTACGATGCCGTGGGCGACAAAATTCACGAAATTTTCCAGGCCCAGGCAGTGGTCATTGGCAGTATCAATCCAGTGTCTCTAATGAATCAATATCATTACGTGATTGAGAATGCAAAACGGATTTTCATAGAAGAACCTGTGCCTAGCGGAAAAGCTTCTAAAGACATTCTTAAACGTCCAAGAACCATTTATTTTAGGTCAGAAAAAGAAGAGCTGACCTATAACGAAGGCAAAGATACAACCATTGAAGGTACAGCGAAAATGGAATCCAGCTTGTTGGTTCCATTGTTGGTGGGTGGAAAAACCAGAGGGTTTATTGACCTACAGGATCAAAAGCAAAATGCCTTCACTGATTCCGATGTTCGCTTGCTGGAAACGCTGGCCAGCAGCATGAGCGTCGCGCTGGAAAACGCCCGCCTGTTCGACGAAACCCAACAGCAAAATGCAGAACTCGCTGTAATTAACTCGGTTCAAACTGCATTGGCTGCAGAGCTGGATATTCAGGGTATTTATGACGCCGTGGGGGACAAGATACGCGACATCTTCAACGCACAGACTGTGGGCATTGTATCTCTTGATGCTGACCAAAACTTATATCATATTAACTATCTCTTTGATCGCGGGAAACGTTCCCCAGGACAATCTGGCGATTTTACGCCATTGATGCAATATCTCATTCAGCGTCGTGAGGTTGTTTACATCAATGAGGATTTTGAAACAACATATAAAGAAATCGCCAAAGAAGCCCTTGGTAAGGAAGCAGAAAGCATACAAATTGGAGAACCCACAGAGTCGGCTGTGTTTGTTCCTTTGGCAACAGGCAATCAAGTCAAGGGCATGATTTCACTGCAAAACTCAGACCGCGAAAATGCTTTCAGCGATTCGGATGTTCGATTGCTCACCACGCTGGCTAGCAGCATGAGTGTGGCGCTGGAAAACGCCCGCCTGTTCGATGAGACCCAACAGCAAAATGCAGAACTCGCCGTCATCAACGCAGTTCAGACCGCCCTGGCTGCTGAACTCGATATTCAGGGCATTTACGATGTGGTTGGAGATAAGATTCACGAAATTTTCCAATCGCAAGGTGTGGGTATTTCAAGTTTGAATCATGAAACCAAAATGGTTCATCAACACTATGTGATCGAAAAAGGCAAACGCCTTGAGTTTGAACCACAAGCCTTCACCAAAAATATTAAGAAAATGGTCAAGAAGCCCCAAGCCATTTATTTCAAAACACATGAAGAATCTGCAGGAACCACAACGGTTGTTGAAGGAACAGTCCAAAATGAATCCATACTGTTTGTCCCAATGGTGGTTGGCGGCGTTGTCAAAGGTTTGATTGATCTTCAGGATGAAAGGCCTAATGCCTTTAGCGATTCTGATGTTCGCCTTCTCACCACCTTGGCCAACAGCATGAGCGTGGCGCTGGAAAACGCTCGTTTGTTCGATGAAACCCAACGATTGCTTGAAGAAACTGAACAGCGCAACGCCGAACTTGCAGTCATCAACGCGGTGCAAGAATCACTCGCGGCTGAACTCGACATCCAGGGTATTTATGACGCGGTGGGTAACAAGATTCACAACATCTTTAAGGCTTACGCGGTTCTCATTTCAACGTTGAATCAGGAGGCGAAAACTTCCCATCATCACTATGTAATTGAAGATGGGAAGCGTTTTTATCCAGAACCCGCACCTTATGGCAAAGCCGCAGAATTGATGATAAAAACGAAAAAGACGTTCTATAGCCCATCTATAAAAGATCAAATCAAGAAAGGCTTAACAATAAGCTCCATTGAAGATTCAAATATTTCTGAATCTATGCTCGGTGTTCCGCTTGTGGTGGGGAATAAGGTCAAAGGTTTCCTCAGCTTACAGGATAAAGAGCCTTATGCGTTCAGCGAATCCAACATCCGCTTGCTGGAAACGCTGGCCAACAGTATGAGCGTGGCCTTGGAAAATGCCCGCTTGTTCGACGAAACCCAACGATTGCTCGAAGAAACCGAACAGCGCAACGCCGAACTTGCTGTGATCAACTCTGTGCAAGAAGCCCTTGCTGCTGAGTTGGATATTCAAGGCATTTACGATGCCGTCGGCGACAAAGTACAGGAAATTTTTAAGGCTCAGGTGGTTGCCATCACCACGTTAGATCATGAGAAAAAGCTAAATTATTTCCAGTATGTTAAGGAAAATGGAAAGCAACTTCGCATTGAAGAACCTTTAAAGTTTGGCGCAGGCA
This sequence comes from Candidatus Fraserbacteria bacterium, assembly GCA_029262795.1. Classification (GTDB taxonomy): domain Bacteria; phylum Bipolaricaulota; class Bipolaricaulia; order RBG-16-55-9; family JAJCYT01; genus JAJCYT01. Next base: position 18,683 of record JAJCYT010000001.1, on the reverse strand, counting down.
TCAAGCACATCATCAAGACAAGACAGCCATTTTATGTCCCCTCCATAGAGGCGGGTAAGAAACGCGGGCTTAAAGCCAGCACCATACAAGACTCTGTGCCGGTAGAATCCCTTTTAGTGGTTCCTTTAACAGTTGGGGATCAAACCAAAGGCTCCATCAGCCTTCAGGATGAAAAGCAAAACGCTTTTAGTGAATCGGACATCCGGCTGTTGCAAACACTGGCCAACAGTATGAGTGTGGCGCTGGAAAACGCTCGCCTATTCGACGAAACCCAACGTCTGCTTGAGGAAACTGAACAACGTAATGCGGAGCTTGCTGTTATTAATTCCGTACAGGAAGCACTCGCCGCCGAGTTGGATATTCAGGGCATCTATGATGCGGTCGGGGATAAGATTCAAGAAATTTTCAATGCCCAGGGCGTTCAAATTATTGGCATAGACCAAAATGCTGGGATGAGCTACAACCAATACTTTATCGAAAAAGGTGAACGATTTGATCCGGGTTCAGGTGAAATAGGCGCAGTCAGCAAATATTTGATAAAAACAAAGCAACCACTTTATCTCCGTTCTGAAAAAGAAATGGCATCTTTTGGCATGGATATGACCCTTGTTGAAGGTACAGACAAGATGGAGTCAATACTTGTGGTTCCTTTAATTGTAGGCGAAATGGTTAAGGGATCAATCAGCTTGGCAGATGAACGTGTGGACGCCTACAGCGAATCCGACATCCGTTTATTGCAAACACTCGGTAATACGATGAGCGTTGCCATCGAAAACGCTCGACTGTTTGATGAAACACAGCAGCAAAACGCCGAGCTTGCCACCATCAACACTGTCAGCGAGGCGCTTGTGTCTGAAACTGAGATTGATTCCATGATTCAACTTATCGGGGATCAATTACAAAATACATTCTCGGCGGACATTGCCTATATTGCCATGCACAATCTAGAAACGAACATGATTGAATTTCCATACACTTATGGCGAGCCATTCGAACCTATCGAATACGGAGAAGGCATTACCAGCACTATTCTTGAAGCCGGAAAACCTCTGTTGCTTAACGAAGACGTGGCGAATAAGTCTGCCGAACTCGGCGCAACCGTCGTGGGCTACGAAGCCATGTCCTTTCTGGGTGTGCCCATCACACTTGCTGGGAAAGCCATTGGCGTTATCAGTGTTCAAAGTGTCAATGAAGAAGGCCGCTTTGATGAGGATGATCAACGCCTGCTGTCCACCATTGCAGCTAATGTGGGCATTGCGTTCCAAAATGCCCGACTGTTTGCAGAGACTGAACGACGGGCAAGAGAAACCGCCGCATTGGCTGAAGTAGGCAGAGAAGTCACATCCACACTCGATAATGAAGTGGTACTTAACAAAATTGCGGACAGCGCACTTGAGTTACTCAACGTGGAATCCAGCGCAATTTTCCTGCCCGATGATGATGCCGAAGTTTTTCGTGCCATTGTCGCAAATGGTCTTGTGGCAAAGGCGCTCAAGGCCGACACGATCAAGTTTGGAGATGGCATTATCGGATCACTGGCCAAACAGGGTTTGGCGGAGTTCATAAATGACACCTCAAAAGATAAACGGGCGCGTCATATTCCAGGCACAGAAAAGTCAGTGATAGACGAACGCCTGATGGTGGCCCCGTTGAAAGCAGGCAAAAAGGTCAACGGGATGATGGCGGTTTGGCGCACAGGGGGCAATCCATTCAACCAGACAGATCTTGAATTTCTTAGTGGGTTGGCACGCCAGGGGGCAATTGCCATCGTCAACGCGCAATTGTTTAAAGAGGCCACAGAAGCACGCGCCATCGCTGAATCTGCCAACGAGGCAAAAGGTTCATTCCTTGCCACCATGAGCCATGAAATTCGCACACCACTGAACGCCGTGATTGGCATGAGTGGCCTGTTGCTGGATACGGATTTGAGCAAAGAACAACGCGAATATGGTGAGACGGTTCGCAATTCAGGTGATGCGCTGCTGGCTATCATCAACGATATTTTAGATTTCAGCAAAATTGAAGCGGGCAAAATGGACATGGAAAGCCAGCCATTTGATCTTCGCGAGTGTGTAGAATCCGCCCTCGATTTGGTGGCAGGCCGCGCAGTGGAACGCAACCTCGATTTGGCTTATTTAATTGACGATAAAGTACCCATGGGCCTGCGTGGGGATGTGACGAGATTGCGTCAGGTGTTGCTTAATTTGCTTAGCAACGGAGTGAAATTCACCGAAAAAGGCGAAGTGGTGGTTGAGGTCAAAAATGGAAAAGCCAAAAATGAAATCGTCTTTACCATTCGCGATACTGGCATCGGCATCACCAAAAAAGGTATGACGCGATTGTTTGAATCGTTCAGCCAGGCAGATTCATCCACCACTCGTAAATATGGGGGGACCGGATTGGGTCTGGCCATCAGCAAGCGATTGGCTGAAATGATGGGTGGCAGGATGTGGGCTGAAAGCAAAGGGACAGGCAAAGGCACCACATTTACATTTACGATCAATGCAAAAGCCGCCAAAGCAACACCTTCAAAGAAACGGCGAGATTTACGCGGAGTACATCCAGAATTGGACGGCAAGCGCATTTTAATTGTAGATGACAATGCAACAAACCGAAAAATTCTTGTGTTGCAAACTAAAAAATGGGGTATGCTGCCACGTCAAACCCAATCTCCAAAACAAGCCTTAAAACGTTTGAAGGATGGGGAAAAGTTCGACCTTGCCATTCTTGATATGCATATGCCTCAAATGGATGGGGTGGAGCTCGCTGCTGCCATTCGAAAAATACCCAAAGGAAAAAAACTGCCGTTGGTGTTGCTTACCTCATTGGGTCGAAGAGAGCTGGATGCAGATCAACTTGGCTTTGCCAATCATTTAACAAAACCATTAAAGCCATCCCAGTTATTCGATGCATTGATGGGGGTTTTGTCCAAGAAACCAACATCAGTCAAAGCCCCAAAAATCAAAACTCAGCTCGATCCGGCTATGGCAAAAAACCATCCATTACGGATTCTTTTGACCGAAGACAATGCAGTCAATCAGAAAGTGGCGCTGCGCATTTTGCAACAAATTGGTTATCGAGCCGATATCGCATCGAACGGATTAGAAGCCATTGAGTCTGTTGAACGTCAACCATACGATGTAATCTTGATGGATGTCCAAATGCCTGAAATGGACGGGCTGGAAGCGACCCGGAACATTGTCAAAACATGGTCTAAAAGCGAACGACCATACATTATTGCCATGACAGCCAATGCCATGGAGGGCGATCGTGAAGCCTGCTTGGCTGCAGGGATGGACGATTACATTACCAAACCCATACGTGTCCATGAATTAATGGAGGCACTTGGTAGTGTAACGAGTCTCAATGGGAAACAGGAGTCGGAGTCATGAATGAAAATAATGTCATTGATCGACCCACCTTTGATGAATTGATTCAAATGGTGGGCGATGATTTTATCGGTGAACTGATTGACACTTTTTTAGATGATGCCCCTCAGCTGATGAACGCACTTCAATCTTCATTGGCCAATAAAGATGTTGATGTATTTCGCCGATCTGCACACTCCCTAAAATCCAATGCCGCCAGTTTTGGGGCCAATGCTTTTTCTAACAAAGCCAGAGAACTTGAAACATTGGGGCGGGAAGAAAAACTGGATCAGGTCGGGGATAAGCTAGATGACTTAATTGCCGATTTTGGCCCAATTAAAAACACTTTGACTCAATTACGTCATGAATATAAATAATATCCGCGCCCCAGGTCGTCTGCTGGTAGTGGATGACAATAAGGTCAATCGTATTTTGCTACTTCGAGGCCTCGAACAGTTGGGGCACAGCGTCGTGCAGGCAGAAAATGGCAAGCAAGCGCTTGAGTGTTTGAAAAGTGAGCCGTTTGATTTGGCCTTGCTTGATATCGAAATGCCAGAAATGAACGGATTTGAAGTACTCGAACATTGTCTCAACGATCCTAAATTAAGAAATATTCCAATTGTGATGACCTCCGCATCTGACGAATTAAACAGTGTGGTCAAGTGTATTGAAATGGGGGCCGAAGACTTTTTGACCAAACCTTTAAACACCGTTCTGCTTCAAGCACGTGTCAACGCCAGTTTGGAGAAAAAACGATTGCGCGATCAGCAGCGTAAGCTATTTGATACCATAGCTACCACGGAAGTGGCTGACAAACTGCTCGACACCGGATTTGAATTGGGTGGGGAACTGGTTGATGCTTCTGTGATGTTCATTGACATTCGCTCATTTACTACCATATCTGAGCAGCAAAGTGCCGTTGAAACCATTGAGTTGCTCAATATGTTTTTCACTTTGATGTTTGAACCCATACGCGACCATCACGGCATTGTGAATCAGATTTTGGGAGATGGTCTAATGGCCATTTTCGGGGCCCCTATTCGTCAGAGCGATCATCGTCTTCAGGCAGTTCAGGCAGCTTTGGAAATGCTTGAACTACTAGACGGATTTAATCAGGAACAGGTTTTACGAGGCCAGGTAGAACTTCAAGTCGGCATCGGGATCGCCTCAGGCGAAGCTGTGGCAGGGTATACCGGCACCCAGCAACGCGCTATTTTTACGTGTATAGGCGATATTGTAAACTTGGCTTCAAGAATTGAAGGGCACACTAAATCTGTTAAACAAAGGATCCTTGTCGATGAAAACGCCGCAGGTGGGCTGCCAGAAGAATTTGAAGTAGAGTCCCTCGGTCCAGTTTTGTTTAAAGGTAAACAAGTGCCTGTAAACGTCTACGCTGTTCAATAAAAGAATTTTTTAATAATTTGGGTCTTTTACGAGTTAAACATGTCCTTCAGATAATATCCCTTTTTGAAGGAGGAGAACCTTATTTAGTATCAATAAATTGTTTTAGTGTAAGATTTTCAAGCACATCAACCACTTCGGACCTGATTCTTTTTTGCCAATATTCATGAAGTATACACGGGTTGTCATCTGAGCATCGGCCACTCCAAAATACACACCTTTGAAACACATCTGCCCCTTCGATTGCTTCTAAAATAGCTTTGATAGTGATTTGCTCAACAGGCAGACCTAATTGATAGCCACGCTGCTTGCCTCGATGAGACTGAAGCACATTTTGCCTGGCAAGCTTGACGAAAATCCTGGCCAAAAAGGGTTTTGGCACCCCAGTTGCATCAGCCACTTGTCCTGTTTGCAATATCGCATCCTGACCCTGGTTAGCAAGATACTTAAGTGCAATCAGGCAATATTCACTTTCTTTGGAGAGCTTCATGGCTCCCAGTTTAACAACCTCCTAATTCACAGGCCAGACTTTTCCAAGCCACAACATATTGCCAATCCACACCAGGGTGAATACGACGAGGAAAACAAAGACCAGAACAAATGCGCCGGGCACTTTCACCTTATGACGTTCTTCAGCGCTTATAGAAGGTTCAGGTTGTTTTTCAAGAATGGATTTGCCTTCTTCAATTCGTTTGCCGAAAAATAAAGATAAGACGGCCACTCCAACAAACATTGCCCCTCCAATGCTGGCAATGATTGTTCCTATCCCTGCGATACTAAGTCCTGTATCAGCCAACGCAGGGAAAGCGACTTCAATTGGTGCCCCTTCATAAAAAGCATCTACAATTCTTCGGGGCACACCCAGCGCACCAGCTCCCATTTGACCAAAGATAATAAACAAAAGGCCAAAAGAGTAAATGTAGGGTTGATATTTAGCCAAAACTGCACCAACCAACCGGCGACGTGCCAATAAAGGTATTAAGTAATAAGTTACACCCATAAACGCTATTGTGGTTCCCCCCACAACAGTGGAATGTAAATGACCTGGAATACTCATTGTATTATGATGCAGAATATTGATTTGTTCATGGCCCATCACCACCCCTGTCGTGCCGCCAATAAAGCCGAACATCACAAGAGAAATCCACATGGATGAAAAGCCGGGATCACCCCACGGTGCCTTTATCAGCCACTGGAATAATCCTTTGGTATACCCTCTGATTCGTTGTGCAGCTTCTATCGCACCAGGAATGGAGAACGCATGAATCATGCTGCCAAGCACGGCCAGATACATAGCGTAACTGGTGTTGAATATTTTGAACGGAATCGAGATACCCGGATCAACCAACAAATGATGGACGGAGCCAAGATTGATGAACAGGATGTAAAGAACAAACGCAAATCGGCTCAATTTTTCGTTTAACGGCTTGGCACCCACAGTGATGTGGGCCAAAAAATACCAAATAGATACCATTGCCGCCAAGTTTATTTGTTGAGCTGGGTGACCAATTGACCAAAAATTAAGTCGATACACCTCCGGGTCTAAATTCATCAATCCCAGAGACCACAAAAATGCAGGCACATAGGTTAATACGCCGCCAAGCAGCGTGGTCACAGCGATGATAGCAGCCGTGAGTAAACCAAAGGTGACTAGCGGCAAAGAACCTTTATACCGGCCTTCTGCTTTGGCAACGACCACTGTGGCAAAAAACAAAATCACTGCTATCAGTGCCCCCACAGCAAAGAGAATCGTGCCTAAATAAAATAACGGACTCGCTTTCAGTGGCACATAAGCACTAAACATCACACTGGCTTCACCCATGAACACCACAATGTTAGACATCACAGCGCCGATAACCATTAATCCATAGGCAACCCAAGCTAGTTTAGGCATGACCAATCGTGCATTAAGCACGATTGCGCAGCCAAAATACAACCCAGCAACTTCAAAGAAAATGATCCAGTACAACAGCATGTTCATGCCATGCGCAGTAAGAAAACGGTAATAAATATCCGGCACTGATGAGAGCAAGCTGATTTCCGGCCAACGGGTCAACCCAAGTAACATGCCCATAATGCCGCCCAGCAATAAAAACACAATGGCAGTTGCCGCATTGGTCAAGATCAGGTTTTGAGCCGCAATATCAATACGCAATCCAGTGGTGCCACAAACCCTTGAAAGAAACTCGACCGGTCGCCGCATGGGTAATGTTTGTTGAGCCATATTTACCTACTCCTTGACAATCAGTTTGCCACTCATCTTATGGTGTCCAATGCCGCAAAATTCGTTGCACAGGATGGTGAATTCTCCAGCATCTGGCGGTGTGATTTCCAACACGTAGTCATAGCCGGGCACCACTTGAAAATTCATATTTACAGGTTGTATGGAAAACCCATGATTCACATCAGCAGAGGAAACATGAAGGTGGTAAGTTTTACCTTTTTCAAGTTCAAGAATAGGCATCCATTGATATTGGCGGGCCAGCAAATAGATTTCGCCAGCAGGTGGATGCACTATGGGAATACCGTTTTCACTGCCAACCTGGTAACGCTTGGTAAATTCAGAAACAATGGCCGTAAAACGCTCAGGTGTCACCCGATAGGACAGGTGGGGCGTGTTTTGATCTGCAAGCAAATGCCATATTGGCATGGAAATAAACATGACGATGACAAACACAAAACTCACCCAGAACCAGATACGTTCCTGGCGCCCTATGGGCTTCCACCAAACTTTTTCAGGCGAATGAATGGGCAAACCTAACCTCCTGTCCTCTGTTTGAAGTTGCTTCCATCAACGAAGGCTTTTGATATAGTCAATCAGCGCCACCATTTCATCTTGGGAAAATCGTCCTTCGTAGGCCGGCATGATGCCTGGGGCATAGCCTTGGACAATTTTTTCGTTAGGATTGTTAATTGATTCACGTAAATAGGCGTCATTCACTTCAATTATTGTACCGTCGTCAAGGGTTTTGCTGCTCCCATAAATGCCTTGCCAGCCTGGCCCGACTGAAGCTGAACCATTAATAGAATGACACCCAACACACCCATTGCTTTGTACCAGTGCTTCGCCATCAATTTGAGGCGCCTGGTCCGTGTTAACCACGGCTGTAGTGGTTTCCATATCAGTGGGGGGCAAAGTGGGAATGCCGCCAATATCCATCAATCCCCAAACGGTATAAATGATGAAAGGCAGAATAAGCCCCAACGTCAGAAGCAAGAACACATCGTCGAACATAATTTGCCCAAATGGAATATGTTCATTTTGTTGTTGATCATGTTCTTCGTGTTCGTTCACGCAGCCTCCCTCTTCCATGCTCTTGTCTGGGCATTTTCCAAATTAATTCCCGCCACCCTCGTGAAAAATGTCGGGATTGTCTTCACCTTCAGCATAAAGAAAACCGACCAACCCGCGCTCTAAACGAGATAATGCATGGTCTACCAAGATATAACGCCCAGGCACATCGAGTTTAAACTCAACCATCGTCGCGCCACCGGGCGGCACAAGCGTGGTCTGCACATCAGTTAATGGTGGAGAGGTAAGCGAGGCTTGATCATAAACTCGATCAAAAATTTCACCAATGACATGGAAAGACGATGTGAAGTTTGGACCGCCCACGCCCATAAACAATCGGACGGTTTCGCCGACATTTGCTTGCAATGGCGATGTTTTGGTTAGGGCATCAATGGCCCCATTAAACACAAAATATTCAGGGGTTTCATCTAACAATTTATCGACACTAAAGCCCAAAGCCCCTTGCTGCCCCAGAGATTCGCGGGTGTAGATCTCGCCTTGCATCACGTAAAATTCACGGTCCACTGGCGGCAAACCTTCTTCAGGTTCAACCAAAATCAAGCCATACATCCCATTGGCAATATGTTGTGCCACTAAGGGTGTTGCGCAATGATACACATACAACCCTGGATTTAATGCCTTGAATGTAAATACTGTTTCATCACCTGGTGAGGTTTGAGTCAGTACCGCACCACCACCCGGGCCAGTCACTGCATGGAAATCGACGGAGTGAATCATGGTGCTGTCTTCGCGGTTTTTGAGGTGAACTTCAACGGTATCTCCAACACGGACACGAATAAAGGGTCCAGGCACTTGGTTGTTGAATGTCCAATAGGTGAATGTTCGACCATCGCCAAGGTGGCCCTCGACTTCAATCGTTTCTAAATCTACACGTACAAATTCACTGGACTGTCGGTTGAGTGGACCAGGCAAATCTGTTGGATCAAGGGCAATATTGGCCCCAGATGGGCCACTTGCTTCAGCTTCCCCAACAATCAACTTACCTTCCATCCCCGCTTGTCGATGCCCTGGGACCGTACAAAAGTAGAAATATTCACCAGCGGAATCTGCACGAAATACGATGGATGTACTGGATTCCTGACCGACAATCTGGTTAGACGTGGCGTTAAATTCTGGAAAAGACACATCATGTAATGCACCATCCCCATTGATTAAGGTCACTTGCACCACGGCACCGGTTGCAACACGCAGGTTTGGATTCGTTTGTCCATCAATGCTGCCGCCCACGCCTTCAAAAATCAATTTACCTTCTGCAATATTAGTTCTTAAGGTAAAGGTGACATCCGGGGTGTACTCAGCTGGACTTTCACCAGAAGTTTGTGTAGATCGAGGTTCGCTGGTTGGTTGGGTGCCAGTAGATGGCGGCTGTTCAGCTTGGGTGTTATTCGTTGATTGTTCATCGGTATTTTGCGACTGCTCTTGTGCGGTTGAATCGGGTGGCAATTCTGTCTTTACAAGGTCATGTTGGCAACCTGAAAGTATTAGCCCCACAGTAACAATCAAAGTAAAAAGCCAAAACGAGTTGGCCATTTTTGCACCAAAGAAATCCTTACCCCTCACAAAAACCTCCCTTAAAAATAACGCAACAACTACATTTCAAAGATTCTGTAGTCACAGATTCAATATGCATAAGTTTTTGATTGACCACCAATTGACTTATTTGATCAATTAGGTTTATTATTAACACATTATGGATTTATTGTCAAGAGAATCCGCTACATGAATTTGATTATTTGCAATGTTGAAGTTTTTGGCTGTCGTCAGCATGAAAGAACAGGTACCTAATGAATTCTATAACTACCGCTTCTCACATACAAATCAAAGAATACGTGGCTTTAACAAAACCTAGAATCACTCTACTGGTCTTAATTACTGCATATGCGGGGATGTGGCTGGCCGCGGGCGGACCACCAGCCTTTGATCTTTCCCTGATAGCTTTGTTGGGCATCGGCATGGCGTCAGCAGCCAGCGCCGTATTAAACAATTATTTTGATCGAGATATCGACCGCATCATGAGCCGTACTCAGCAACGCAGCTTGCCATCAGGGCGTGTTCATCCCAAAGAAGCGTTGTGGCTGGGATTGATTTTGAATTTGCTGGCCTTTGTCGTTTTGCTGGTCGGTGTCAATAGCCTCAGCGCCTGGTTGGCCTTGGGGACCGTTTTTACTTATGTTGTCATTTATACACTCTGGCTTAAGCGTATTTCGCCACTTTGTACGGCTATTGGAGGTATTGCTGGTGCACTTCCTCCCGTCATTGGTTGGGCGTCAGTGACCAACCAATTTGGTGAACCCGCTCTAATTTTATTTGCAATTCTATTTTTATGGCAACCGCCTCATTTTTGGGCGTTGGCTATGTTGCGAACAGATGAATACCGAAAGGCCAAGATTCCAATGCTGCCTGTTGTCAAAGGTGAGCATGCAACAAAGCGTCAGATACTGCTCTACACACTGGCATTATGGCCGGTTAGCGTATTGCTTTATACTCAGGGATGGGTAGGAGAATTGTATTTTATCACAGCAATGGTTGGAGGTTTCATCTATACGGGGCTGACGATAATCGCCATTATTGGCCCATTAAAACCACAGGCAATGAAACGATTATTCCTGGTTTCAATCGTGTATTTGTTTGTACTTTTTTTAGCGGTTTTTGTGAGTTGATCTCTTAATATTCAAGTGGTTTGATAATTTGAAAAGTCATTTTTTTGCAAAAATTAGAGTCAAGATTTTCTCGCTTGGAGTGAAAACAGTTCTTACATCAACTTTAGGTGACATTGAATACTGGTGCCTGAGTCAGGATTCGATATCACTTCGAACGAACCTCCCAATTTTTCAATTCGTTCGCGCATGCTAAACATCCCAATGCCCCCAGAATCCACCGCTAAATCAGGATCAAACCCCTGACCATTGTCAGATACACACAATTCAAAATGACCCGAACTCTGACTCAACTTTATCTCCACAGCACTGGCAGCAGCGTGTTTTAGTGAATTGTTGAGTGCTTCTTGCACAATTCTGTAAAGTGCTTCTTCAACGGACTCTTCAAGATCGATTGTGCCTTCAACCTGAAGTTCTGTTTTCACGCCCGCTCTTTCCTCAACTGTGTTTAATCGATGCTGCAACGCGCCAATTAAACCTTCATTTTCCAAAGTCGGTGAGCGTAACTCGTAGACCATAAGGCGCAATTCCTTAAGTGCCTGTTGGGCATTCTCCTTCAGGTCTATCAGGTAATCTTTCGTTTCATCCAACTTTCCCTTGTCGGAGAGGCGCTTGGCAGCCTCAGCAAACAAAATGACACTATAAAGTGATTGAGTGACTGAATCATGCAGATCCCGCGCCAAGCGGCTTCGTTCTTCAATTACTGCCATTTGTTCTGCCTGCTCGTAAAGTCTGGCGTTTTCGATCGCCACTCCAATCTGATCAGCAATAGACCCCAATAGTGCCACTTCTTCTGTGGTAAACTGCTTCTTGATTGAGCGAATAACACTGAGCACCCCCAACATCTTTTTTTTCAAACGGACCGGAACCCCCACATAGGCATAGTGAGGCAAGGTTTCGTTCTCTTCAGTCATTTCATTGCTGAGGTCTTGGACGACCAATGGTTCGTTGTGATTGACAACCCATTCGCTCAAGTCATGGTCGCGCTTGACCTGCTCAGTGGTTTTTTCGGACCCAGTAGGTATATTTCGTTGAATTGCAATATGAAGATCTCCATGATCATCAAGCAGCTGGATTGAACCAAGCTTCGCTTCCAATGCCTCAAGCACTTGATTGAATGAACGTTCTAAAGTGACTTCCAAATCCAGCGATTCATTGGCCACTGAAGTGACCTCATAAAGTGCTGAAAGCTCGCGGGTACGATCACCCACTCGACGCTCTAAAAGGGTATAGGAAGATTCTAATTCAGATGACATCAAATTGAACTGCTCAGTCAGTTTGCCAATTTCATCCTTTGAGGAAACTGGAAGCGTTTTTCCAAAATCACCTCGAGCAACGGCTTGGGTTGCATCCATCAGTGCCTCAATTGGCTTCATAATCCTCCTGATGCCCACAAGCACCACCAGCGTAGGAATGATGACCCCTGCAACAAGGAGTAATAACAAAAACATGGCGTGATTTTGACCCTCCCGGGTCAAAACGGACCAACTGTCTTCAGTCACCAAACCCCAATCTGTAAGGGGTACGGGAGCGAAACCTGCCACAATACTCTGCCCTTGGGCGTTCACCGTTCGTAGCGCACCTCCTTCACCCTTAAGGGTGCGCTGTACCACCATTAATCCAGAGAAATCTTTGCCGATTTGAGTTGGGTCAGAATGAAAAATTATATGGCCTCGTCCATCGAACAGATACATTTGGCCACTCATTCCAAGGCGCAGGCTAACCAAAGTACCATGAAAGGCATTGTTTGAAGCAGGGTCTAACTGAAACATACCAACCATAGCACCACGAAATTCGCCCTGAGGATCGTAGATTGCTGTGGCTATACTGATGACTTCAGTGTCTCCTGGACCATCCGCGACAATGTTGGAAAATGCATAATCTCCACGAGTTCGCAACAGCAAAATGAAGTATTCACGGGCAGACCAATCTTCCCCGTGAAGTGATTCCCTTAGAGGCAGCGTGGCACTCACCTGGCCAAAACTGTCCAAAATGACCACACCTCCGTCAAAAGTCAGCAGGCGGTTCTTTGCTTCGATTAATGCAGCGGCTTGGTCACTGGGATGGGCGTTGTAGATGCCCGCTCGCCGAGTTTCGTCCAGCAACAAATTTGAATATTGACTGATTTCAGAGACAAACTTACTCGCTGCCAGGTGGGTTAATTCACGGTCTCGTTCAATGACCAGATCCTCGGTTACCTCTTGATAGGCATTGAGGGTAGCCAACGCCACCATAAGCAGGATGATGGCCGCAGGCACAAACGACCAAACGATAATTTTGGTACTTAGGCTATCCCAACGAAACCAGGCAAACAATCTCACTCCTTCAATGGGTGTTTGTTCACCCATTACCCCCCAAGTGCATGGATCTGCTCGCAGACTGTTTGAATCCGTGGCTCAACCGCTTCTTTCCCCAGGGTCAAAATAGCATCCCAGGCCTCATAGCTAATCTGCTTTGCCTCGGCCATCTGCTCAAAAATTTCTGCGGTTACAGCATAGCCTTTCACATGCCCATCAGCAAAGGCAGACAATTGAACATCTTTGGCCTGTTGTGGATATGCGTCCCGGATAAAGTTTATCCAATCCTCTACCAGGGATGCTCTGGCTGGTTGGAGAAACGACTGTTTGGCCATCGCTCGCCCGTAAGTTTGACTGGTCAAAAATTTCAGCAAAGTCCAAGCAGCTTCCGGATGTGGGGTTTCTGCAAAGATGCCCCATCCATCTGTTGTGGCCAAGGTAACGCGCTTTGCAGGGCCAGAAGGGAATGGGGCCACACCGAAACGAAATTTTGCTTCATCCAGAATATCTCGTAACGACCAAGAGCCATCTTCTACCATCGCTACCTTTTGCTCTATGAAAGCTCGACGCGTGGTTAAATTGTTTACATCAAGAAACGATGCCATGACTTGGTCATCCCTCATACGGGCCCGCAACCACTCCAGCGCAGCAACCCCTTCTGCACTGTCCATCGCACATCGAGTTCGATCTGATGGGTCAACCAAATGACCGCCCCAACCATTAACGTGAACCTGAATTCGGTCCCAGGAAACATCCAACATACTTCCCCAGATATCCGTTTGCCCATCCCCATCCTGATCATGGGTTAGACGTTTCATTGCATCAAAATAATCATCGTGGTTCCAAGTATCATTAGGGTAATCAACCCGGTAACGATCAAATAGATCTTTATTATAGTAGAGTGCTAAAGCACCGTGGTATTTGGGCAATCCATACTGGCTGCCATCCTCAAGAAAAAAAGCCTTATACTGAGCAGGATTCCAATCATTAATCGTCTCATTATCCAGGTCTGCCTCTACATACGAACTTAAGTCAAGTGTGAATCCCGATTGAGCCCAAATAGGGAAGAAGGTGCAACACCCTGCAAACACGTCTGGTGCTGTGCCTGATTTGAAATCATCTAAAAGCGTTTGCTCGGCATCGACCTCGGGTGTGTAATACACACGAATATGAGGTTGTTGCTCATGGAAAATATCGAGCATTTCTTTCACTAATGGAGGAAACCACTCGGTTTGCCAGTCCTGATAGACGAGCTGAATTTTTTGAGAGCGACGCGTTGTGTTTGGAGCTGAAGGACTGCACCCGTTCAGCAACAAAGCTGGAACGCCTAACCCAAAGCTTGTTAGGAAAGCCCGGCGAGAGTATTGGCCGATTTTTTCTGACATTTCATTTGTTCGCTTCATGTATGCGCTTTCAGATATTAATCAAACCCTGCAAATAACAATCCCTTAGCGATACTTTATAGAAACACAATGACATTCAAAAATCAATATTTAACCTAAAGTCTTAACTTGGACACATAATAGCTATACAAATATCAACAAAAATTTCTGAAAATTCATCCAACAAATCGAAGATATCCGTTTCAAATTCCACTATTTTTTCTTGTAATTCAAGAAATGGCCCATCTAAAAAATCTTCAAATGTATCTTGAGTGAATTCAAGTTGAGAAGTATCGGTTTGATTTTCGATCAATTGATCAACTTTGGCCTCAAGGTTTTGGACCATAGAAATCAGTTGCTGAATCTCACTTTCTTCCTCAATTTGGCCTCCCGTTAAAAAACTCCAGTTGATGACGAAGCTTAATCCAATAATGAGGACAAATCCTAAAATCTGAAATCTCCGAAATTTCACTTCCAGCCTCCTTTATGCTTACAACTTTTATTGTTCATCCATTCCATTTTCAAAAAAACGTCAAGGACCATAGCATAAGGCAAACATTTACTCAGATGCAGGAAGACGAGATTCGATCAACAGTAAAAGCTCAAGCAATCGAACCATGGTTGCACTTTCCTCCAAGTCAGATGTATCCCCGACCAATTCATCAAATTGGATGTTCACAACTTCTCGAATATCATTCAACCCTTCTTCCAGTACTTCAATTCTTCCCTCTAAAAGGTCTAACCTGTCATTGATTGAAGTTTGAGAATCGTTGTTAGCAGTAATGATTTCATCCAATTTGCTGCCATTGTTTTCCACAGACGACTGCATTGCGACGCCAGAGTGATCAAATAAATCATCCGTTTCTGCCAAATTACCATGATCAAAAAGGTCACTCGTTTTGGCGACCCCAGAATGGTCAAATAAATCACTCGTTTGAGCCAAGTTACCATGATCAAAAAGGTCACTCGTTTTGGCGACCCCAGAATGGTCAAATAAATCACTTGTCTTGGCCAACCCGGAATGATCGGCCAGGTCACTTGCTCTGGCACAGGTATCATCTTCATGGCAATCATCTTGTGCCACAGCAACAAAAGAGGTGACCACCAAGATCAATCCTGTTAACAATAAGCGTAAAGTATGTCCATGGTTATTTTTCATCATTATCTCCTTAAGTGTTCAAAACCCAATATCGAATGTAAAATCAAACGTGTTGTCTTGCTTGATGTCTTTGCCAGATGAAATTTTGGTGACAAATTTCAGGCCGACTTTAAACGTTTCGAGTGGGTTAAATTCAAAGCTGGCGCTGGCTTTGAGCTTGTCTTCATTTGGTTTGAGCATATCAAATGGAAACGTCGTATGGGACAATTCAATTTTGACTTTCCATTGATACACACGCCTGATTTTCATTTTGATTTCAATTGCATTGATATCATCCACAACATCTTTGACCTGGTTGTTTGGAAAATGTTTTTCCCGATGATTTCTCAAAGTCAATTTGGATGTGATGTTTTCACCAATCGGGAAAGCAAGCTCTATCAATTCCTTGGCTTCATCGAAGTTTTTCACATCTTCATTGGGAAACGTTTTTTCTTTATCCCTGCGTTCGGCAAGCAGATCAATATCCAGCCATTGCACTTGAATTCTAAATTTTTGAGTAAATGTTCGATTGTCTTTCACGGCAGACAAAGGGAACAGATTGCTGATATTTTCAAAAGAAAGTTTGGTCTTTAATCGTGAATCGCTTACAAAGTCACGCTTCGAACTAAATTCTATCCCTTGGGTGATGGTGTTGGATTGATCCTTTTTTTTGTCCAATTTCACGGCAGATTGAAAATCGTAATTGCCCTTCACATCGAAATCACCAAGGAAAAACACTTCTTCAGAGCTAAACACAGATTCAAAGTTGAACACTTGCTTCAGCTCGTTGCCCGTATCATCAATAATGCCATCTTCGTCATCATCGGCGATAAAGGCAGGATCAAAAGCAGGGTTTAAAGGTGGATTGCTCTGCTCATTGTTTCGCTTGTCTTCATCGATGAGGCCATCCCCATCGTCATCCACACCGCAGATACCTGGACAGCCATCGCCATTGAAATCCCCTTTGGGATCATATCGCAAGTCTTTGTCCTTTAGCGTGGCTTGATATTTGGTCAGCAAGCTGAGTTCATTCTCACCAAACAGAGGAATAACTCCCGACCCTTGGGTTTTGAACTTAAATTCGGTGTTGTCTTCGCCTGAGTCCATTGGAAAGCTTGACAGTTTGTATTGGAGATCCAATCGAGCTTTGGCACTGGGTTTGCTTTGCTTGCCTTCCACCTTGAAGGCCACACTGGCATCGTTTTGATTTTTAAATGTTTCGTTCGGGAAAATGATGGAGTTGATGTTCACATCAAAGTTGGATTTCAGGGGCTTCATATCGAATGCAAAGCTGGTTCCTAAAAAGCCTTCGATTTTGTCTTTGACATTGTTGTTGGGCAAAAATTTGCTCTTAAATTGAAATCGAGTTTTGCTGTCCACTGCTTCTGACAACTCGATGGGTAAATCCAGGGTGGTGTTGCTTTTGACGGTTTTGTTCAATGGATCAAGCGCAGATTCATCAGAAAGTGTTAGCTTGAATTTTCCTTTTTTGACAAAATCAACCACTGAAAATTTGAGTGAAAGTCTTGATTCCAACAATCGAATCTGGTTGTCAAGAATCTGATTCTTGTTTTTGGTTTGATTTTTAATCAGCCCTGAAATATCAACACCATCAATGCTCAGTTGAGCTTCGGCATTGATAATGAATATCAACACCGAAGCCAGCAAAACACTCACTATACAGAGCATCTTAAACGCCCGAGATATATTAACTCCCATGATCCCCTCTTGACCCATTGTTCAGGATAGGTACATTGTCAAGCGTTTCAAGGACATTCGTTCTTGAAGGAGTCAAACAACCTTGGAGTACAGAAAAAATCATCGTTGTACTCCACCCTGTTGGTCTGAAATCAGTTTTTCTTTGATAATCGTCAAGCTCTCCAACAAAATGCGATTTTGTGAACGGAGTGCATCTAACTCATCACGCTCTGAAAGCGTTTGAGTTTTCAACGTGTGCAATTCCTGTTCCAGTGCAGTCAGTTGTGCCCTAAGCTGCTGATTGGATGTCTGAAGGTTCGTCGCAACGGCCATCATGGATTCATCCATAGAAAAAGCATTGACATCGTTGAGTAGGGTCAAAATTTCTTCACTATGGGTTTTTTCCGCTGCTATGTGCGTGGGTTGAGCCGTAGCAGACAATGCCAGGACGGCCTTAAAGGTATCGAGCTGCGGGGCCGGAACCAGGTTCAGCAATACAGTAATATCCGCAGACACATTTTTTACAAAACCATCTACAATTCCTTGAACTTTATCTGGAATACCATCAAGCTGTGCCGGAATTCCTTGGATCAGGCTGGTCGCCCCAGCGGAATCAAAATTGTCGATCTGGGCCAAAACCGTTGGCAAACCTTCGATGATGGCAGGCAACTGATCAAGAAAAATCTCAGTGGCTTCCAATTGAATCAAAAATCTCTCTTGTTGAGCCAACAACCCTGTTGGAGAGGCAAGTGCAGAGGTCTCGACGGCCAAGCTCAACAGGCTGTCCAGAATGCTGGTAACTTTTTCGGGGTCGGTGGCTAGATTTGCGACAGTGACTCTAAGCCTTTGGATAGTGGCATCGATCTCTTGTATCCCTTCAATTACATCAGGGATGGCAGCAACGGCTGTACCCACACCTTCTTGAAGGGCTTCTCTTAATTCGGTAACTTCCGGCAAACCTTCTTTGATGTCTGAAAGTAAAGTCGCCAATGATTCTATATCCAGTTGACCAAGCAAGTTTTCTCCAAAGCCCGTAATCTGCGTGTTGATGCCGCCAAAGCCATCGGACTCTAAAAAGTCAGAAAGATTTAAAACCTTTTCGTCAAATCCTTCGGTAAAGGTTTCAAACATATCTGTTGTGTTATCAACCAGATCTGTCAGGTCCTCAAACAAATTGTCTTCAAACAATTCATCCAGCTTGTCGGAAAAAGTGGTTACGATTTCAAACGACTCATCAACCAAGGTGGGAAAGGTGGAGGTGCTTAATTCTGTCAGGCTTTCCAAGGTGGATAAGCTGGCTTCCCCAAACAAGCTTGAAGTTTGCCCCAATTTTTCAATAGTTTCAGGGGCTTTTTGCGCAAACTCACCTGCCATATCGGTTACTGTCCCCAACGTTTCTGGACCTTTGTCAGCCAAAGTGGCTGCTTGA